>CAWGOY010000001.1:0-957464 GCA_963824355.1 uncultured Acidimicrobiaceae bacterium
AGGAAAGAACAGATCAGGGTCCACGCCCATGCAGTTGGCCTTGGTCTGCCAGCTGCGCTCTTGGGGCCCGTACATCAATGACACCATGTCCATTGACAGGTCTCCCTCCCAGTCATCCACACGGTTCCGGGGCGAAACCGCATAGCACGGATGTAACTACAGATATGTCATCATTCACTATCCGCAAGGGAAACGCAAGGGCAAATCTGGCTTGTGAACTGGAGTTCTGATTTCAAGCTGGGATGCGGACCGGGTGGAATGGGCCGCTGAGGTGGGAACTCTCCGCCCTGACGGCGCCACCGACGGTGACCGGATCGGGACGCTGCGACACCGCAGATTGCCCCGATAAGAGCCAGAAACGATGTGTCTCGAACCCGGTCCCGGTTCAACCGGCCCGGCGGCCTCGGGTGCGCAACGTCGTCTTGTGGGCCAGGAAGTCGACCAGCACGTAGTCGCCGAGTTCGTCGGGCGAGGTGGCGAAGGTCCGGCCCCGGTTGATCCGGGCCAGCTGCTCCACGAAGCCCTGCAGCCCGCGGTCGGGGTCGAGGAGGAAGGTGTTGATGGTGATGCCGGCCCTGGTGCACCGCAACACCTCGGCCAGGGTGACCTCCAAGGTCTCGGGGACCGGCGGGTAGTTGAAGTACACGTCGTAGCCGACCCCACCGGTCGTAGGGCACCACGTGGGCGGTCGGCTCGCCGTCGGTCACCAGGATGATCTGCTTGGTGCCCTGCTGATGGGCCAGCATCTTCCGGGCCAGGATCAGGCCGTGCTGGAGGTTCGTCCCGTAGACGTAGTCCCAGCTCACGGTCGGGCAGGTCCTCGGGCTCGATGACCCGGGCCACCTCGGAGAAGCCCGACCAGGCCGAGGTAGTCGCGGGGGAACCGCGTGGTGATCAGCGTGTGGAGGGCCATGGCCATCTTCTTGGCCGGGACGAAGTTGTCCCGCATGGGCATGGACAGCGACAGGTCGAGCAGCAGCACGGTGGCCGACCGGGTCAGCGCCTCGGTCTCGATGACCTCGAAGTCGTCGGGCGAGAGCCGGACCGGAACGCCGCTGCCGGACCGGCGCACCGCGTTGTGCACGGTGCGGGACAGGTCGAGGTTGAACGGGTCGCCGAACTCGTAGGGCTTGGTCGTCTCCTCGCGGTCGTGGCCGGTACCCGTCCAGGTGGTGCGGTGGTTGCCCACCCGGTCCTTGGTCAGCTGGCTGAACAGGTCGGACAGGGCCTGCTGGCCGATCCGCCGGATGCCCTTGGGGGTCAGCTCGAAGCGGCCCTCGCGCTGGTCGATGAGCCCGGCGTCCTGCCAGCTGCTTGGCCAGCTTGGCCAGCCGGTCGAGCGAGTTGGCCGCGTCGTCCCCCAGGTGCCGGCGGACCTTGTCCAGGTCGACCTCGGACAGGGCGGCCGGCGAGTTGGCCGAGCGCAGGAAGCTCTCGAGGTCGTCGAGGTCGCGCAGTCGACCGGCGGCGTCGGTCGCCTCCCCCATGCCCATGGGCTCGTCACCACTGAAGCGGAACCGCTGGTCCCAGCCGGCACCGGGAAAGGCCTTCTGCAGGTTGCCGGCCAGCCGGTCCACCTGCCAACGCAGGTCGAGGTCCTCGAGCAGCGATTCGGCCAGGCCCTGGAGCTGGGACCGCTGTTCGGGCGACATGGAGTTCCACATGGCCTGGGCGGCGGCCATCCGGGCGGCCAGCTGCTCGAGCAGCTCGTCGAGGTCCTTCGGGTCACCGGGGAACAGGTCGCCGTAACTGCTCCATGAACGACTCGAACGACGGATCGATCGGCTCGCCCGTCCTCGCGCTGCTCGATCATCCGGTTGAGGGCGTCGAACGCCTCGCGCATGTGGGCCAGCTGCTCGGGATCGGGGTTGGACAGCGCCTCGGACATCTGGTCGAAGTAGGTCTTGGCCACCTCCTCGCGGAGCCGCTCCATCAGCTCCTCGAAGTGCTGGCGGGCGTCGGATGAAACGAACTCGTAGCTCTGCAGTCCCCGCACCGTGCCGGCCAGATCGCTCGGGAGGAGGTCGAGCTGCATCCGCCGCTCGGCGGCCACCTCGTCGGTGACCTCGGCCCGGCGCTCGTCACCGGATGCGCGGGCGTCGGTCTGGAGCTGCTCGATGCCGGTGCGCTCCTCGGCCAGCACCTGCTGGAGCTCCTCGGCCACCTCACGGTAGGCGCCCCCGAGGTCGCCCCGGTCGAGCTGCGTCCTCGCGTTCCAGACGGAGCTGGTCCAACAGGTCCCGGAGGCCCTGGACCTCGCTGACCGTCAGGCGTGCGCCAGCCCCGGTTGAGCATGCGTTGCAGCGCCTCGTGCAGATCACCGTTGGCCAGCAGGTCGTCGGTCAGCTGGGCCAACACCGCGTCAGCGTCGTCGGCCAGCGACTCCTGGGACCCGTCCCAGCGGCGGTAGTCGAAGCGCCAGGTCATCCGCGACCACGATAGATGGCCCGGGGTCCGGCGGCCTCCTTGTTCAGACGTTTGGTCAGGTGGAGGCCCTCGAGCAGGAACTCCACCGCGCTGGCCACCAGCCCGGGGTCCTCCGAACCACCGGTGAGGGCCAGCACCGGCGCCGAGAGCGCGGGGAGCTGGTTGAGGGTGCCGGCGTAGGCCGAGGCCGGGAGGTCGTCTCCGGCATGAACCACCGTGTCGGCGGTGAAGGCGCCCACCACTGCCTGGGGGTCGTCGAGCACGACCCGGCGCCGGAAGACCAACAGGACCGCAGCGGCCAGCAGCTGGGCCGAGCAGGACCTCCTCGCGCCCCTCTTCCAGGGACTCGATCTCCACCTTGCCCTGGGTGGAGGAGACCAGAGCCTGGAGATCGGACACCCGCGGCACCGCCTCGACCTCACCGTTACGGAGGGCCCGGCGGGTGGCGTTGGCCACCAGGGTCTCATAGTTGGCGATGGTCAATCGCACCGACACGCCGGATCGCTGGTTGAGGTGGGGGCTCTGGCGGGCCAGCTGGCTGAGTTCGGCGACCACCTCGGCCATGAAGTCGGGCACCTCGACACGGAGGTCGTACGGGGCCTCGTCGCCACCCATCCCACGAGCCCCCGGGGCCACGCGGCCGGGAAGATGAGCCTCCAGCTCGGCGATCCGAGCTCGGTCGCCGCGTCCGGCGGGTAGTGGGTCCGGATCTGGGCCCCGAACCGGTCCTTGAGCGGCGTGATGATCCGACCGCGGTTGGTGTAGTCCTCGGGATTGGCCGTGGCCACCAACACGATGTCGAGCGGCAGTCGGACCCGGTGTCCCCGGATCTGCACATCGCGTTCCTCCAGCACGTTGAGCAGGCCCACCTGGATGCGTTCGGCCAGGTCGGGAAGCTCGTTCACCGCGAAGATTCCCCGGTTGAGCCGAGGGACCAACCCATAGTGGATGGTCAGCTCATCGGACAGGTACCGACCCTCGGCCACCCGGATGGGGTCGACCTCGCCGATCAGGTCGGCGATGGAAGTGTCCGGCGTGGCCAGCTTCTCCCCGTACCGATCGCTGCGATGCACCCAGGCGATGGGCAACTCGTCGCCTGCCTCGGCCAGCAGGTCCTTGGCGAAGCGCGAGATGGGGTGGAACGGGTCGTCGTGGATCTCCGAGTGGGCCACGATGGGCAGCCACTCGTCGAGCAGGGCGACCAGCGAACGGATGATCCGGGTCTTCGCCTGGCCCCGCTCCCCGAGCAGGATCACGTCGTGCCCGGCCAGCACCGCGTTCTCCAGTTGGGGCAGCACGGTGTCCTCGAAGCCCAGGACCCCGGTGACCAATGGCTGGCCGGCGGCGATTCGGCTCGAAGCATTGCGACGGATCTCCTCGGCTACCGGAATCGACGTCCAGCCCGCCTCACGCAGGCGCCCGAGCGTGGTGATGTCCGGAGGGGGGGTCAGTCGCAGGGAGGGATCCGGTGAGGAGTGGTCGGTGGCTTCAGAGGGGTCAGGCGGAGTCATTGGCCGAGCCTACGCGGGGAAATCGTGCAGCGATGCATCGGCTCCCGCCTTGCTCACCGGAGGAGCCGCATGCCCTGGGGCATCGGTCCTGGCCACCCGGCGGCGGTGATCACGTCGGTGAAGGCAGCGGCCAGCGCATCGGCGGCTCGGGAGGGGAACGCGGTCGTCCCGGTGCACCAGTGCGATGGTGCGGGTGGGCGGTGGCTTGCGGAACCGGGTGACCCGGAGCCGGGTTTCGCCCGTGGTCACGATGCCCGGCACCACGGCTGCCCCCAGGCCTGCCGCCACCAGGGCGAGGACGCTCCCCATCTCACCGCCTTCGACGGCCACGGTGGGCTCGACACCGTGCTCGGCGAAGGACGCCAGCATCGACGTGCGCAGGTCGTAGCCGGGCCGGAACATCACCATCGGGTGCTCAGCCAGCTCGGGAACCGTCACCGATCGGCTCCGGGCCAGGGGATGGTCGGGCGTGGTCACCACCACCAGCTCCTCCTCGGCCAGAGCGACACTGACCAGTCCGCGCAGCTGGACCGGTGCGATGGCCAGGGCCAGGTCGAGCGTTCCCGCCAGCAGCTCGTCGACCAGCTGGGGGGACCCCTGTTCGGACACCCTGATGGCTACGCCCGGATGGAGGCGGTGAAAGCGACCGAGCACGCTCGGGAGCAGCGTGGCGGAAAGGCTTGGGGTGGCGCCCACCGCCACCCGCCCTCTGAGCAGCCTCTCCAGCCCGGAGATCTCGTCCTCGATGGACACCAGTTCGGCCACCACGCGGCGGGCGATCGGCAGCAGGGTGGCACCGGCGTCGGTCAACGTGACCGGGCCCGGGCCACGATGGAAGAGCGGCGTGCCGAGCAGTTTCTCGAGTCGCCGGATCTGGGCGCTGACCGAGGGCTGGGCCACCTGCAGGCGCTCGGCAGCCCTGGT
This sequence comes from uncultured Acidimicrobiaceae bacterium, assembly GCA_963824355.1. Lineage (GTDB taxonomy): Bacteria > Actinomycetota > Acidimicrobiia > Acidimicrobiales > RAAP-2 > Bog-756. Next base: position 4,863 of record CAWGOY010000001.1, read on the forward strand.
GAACTGGCCGTCTTCGGCCACGGCGATGAAGTACCGGAGCTGGTGGACGGCCGGGAGCATAGTCATAGCCTATGGCGGTAAGACCAAACATGTCTTCGACTTCTGCCCGATGACTGGCTACCCTGTGCGGCAGAGCGGCAGTGGCCGCCGTGCGAGCACATCGTTCGTCACCAGGAGGCTGGCGGCCAGACCCATCGGACAGAGAGCCATCGGACCCAGACCAATCGGACAGAGAAGGACGAGGGAGACGACGTGACCACGGTAGAGGACGCCCCAGTCACCCCAGAGGCCGCCGTCACCCCGGTTGTGCTCGGTGGGGCCCGGGGCGGCCCCGATGTGCCCACCCTGCGCAAGGACCGGTACTGGATTCAGCCGGTGGTCACCGTCACCGTGCTGACCGCCTTCGTCGGCTACGCCAGTTGGGCGGCGTTCGTCAACAAGGACTACTACGTGGGGACGTCGCTCCACCGCGACCTGATCTCGCCGTTCTACTCGCCCTGCCTGACCGGAAGCTGCGTGCCCGGCAGTCATCCGGGCACGGTGATCACCTGGTGGACCATCTCCCCGGCCCTGCTCATCCTCATCTTCCCGCTGGGATTCCGGTTGACCTGTTACTACTACCGCAAGGCCTACTACCGGTCGTTCTGGCAGGCCCCCCCGGCCTGTGCGGTCTCCGACGGCCATGGCGCCTACACCGGCGAGTCCCGCTTTCCGCTGTTGCTGCAGAACGTCCACCGTTACTTCTTCTACTTCGGCCTGGTGTTCAACGTCATCTTGACCATCGACGCCATCGTGGCCTTCCGCCAGCCGGGTGTCGGTATCGGATTCAGCGTCGGGACGGCGGTGCTGTTGATCAACGCCACCCTGCTCTGGCTGTACTCGCTCAGCTGCCACGCCTGTCGTCACCTCTGCGGGGGCGGGGTCAAGCAGTTCTCCAAATCACCCATCCGGCACCGGCTGTGGAAGACCCTCACCCCGCTCAACGCCCGCCACATGGTGTTCGCCTGGATGAGCCTCATCTTCGTGGCCTTCACCGACTTCTACGTCCGGTTGGTGGCCAGTGGGACCATCCACGACTACGGCTTCCACTTCTGAGGCGACCGACCCATGGCTGAGCACCAGACCCACGACTTCGACGTCATCATCATCGGCGCGGGAGGGGCCGGCCTGCGGGCAGCCATCGAGGCCCGGTCGCGTCGGCCTGCGCACCGCGCCTGGTGTGCAAGTCGTTGCTGGGCAAGGCCCACACCGTCATGGCCGAAGGCGGTGTCGCTGCCGCCCTCGGCAACGTCTACGAACAGGACAACTGGAAGGTCCACTTCCGCGACACCATGCGGGGCGGCAAGATGCTCAACAACTGGCGCATGGCCCAACTCCATGCCCAGGAGTCGCCGGATCGGGTCCGGGAACTCGAGGAGTGGGGGGCGCTGTTCGACCGGACCAAGGACGGGCTGATCCTCCAACGCGACTTCGGTGGCCACCGGTTCGCCCGACTGGCCCACGTCGGAGACCGCACCGGTCTCGAACTCATCCGCACCCTCCAACAGAAGGCGGTGGCCGACGGCATCGAGGTCTTCATGGAGGTCAAGGTGCTGCGCCTCCTCCGGGACGCCGACGGGGTGGTGTCGGGACTGGTGGGCTACTGGCGCCCGTCCGGCGAGTTCGTGGTGTTCCGGGCCAAGGCGGTGGTGATGGCCACCGGGGGTGTGGGCAAGAGCTGGATGTATACGTCCAACTCGTGGGAGTCCACCGGGGACGGGCACGCCATGTCCCTGTGGGCCGGGGCCGACCTCATCGACATGGAGGCCGTGCAGTTCCATCCCACCGGCATGGTCTGGCCACTGTCGGTGCGGGGCATCCTGGTCACCGAGGGCGTGCGGGGGGACGGAGGAGTGCTCCGGAACTCGGACGGTCAGCGCTTCATGTTCGGCTACATCCCGCCGATGTTCGCGGCGGAAACGGCCGACTCCGAAGACGAGGCCGACAAGTGGTACGACGACCATACGGCCGGTCGCCGACCGCCCGAGCTCCTGCCCCGGGACGAGGTGGCCCGTTCCATCAACAGCGAGGTGAAGGCCGGTCGGGGCAGCCCCCACGGTGGGGTGTTTCTCGACATCGCCACCCGGCGGAGCGCCGAAGACATCCGCCGGCGCCTTCCCTCGATGTACCACCAGTTCAAGGAGCTGGCCGGCGTGGACATCACCGCCGAAGCCATGGAGGTGGGCCCCACCTGCCACTACATCATGGGCGGGGTCCGCGTCGAGGCCGACACGGCGGCCACCACCGTCGACGGACTGTTCGCGGCCGGCGAGGTGGCCGGTGGCATGCACGGGGCCAACCGACTCGGAGGCAACTCGCTCTCCGACCTTCTCGTCTTCGGCCGGAGGGCGGGGATCGGCGCCTCGGACTTCGCCTCCGACCGCACCCGCAGGGTCACCGTCGACGAGGGACAGATCGCCGAGGTGATCGACGACGCGGTGGCCCCCTTCTCCCGGGACGACGGCGAGAACCCCTACGACATCCAGCACGACCTGCAGGCGGTCATGCAGAGCCTGGTCGGCATCATCCGTACCGGGTCGGAGCTCGAGGAGGCCATGGGCAAGCTCGAGGAGTTGGAGGATCGGGCCACGCGGATCGTCGGTCAAGGGGGGACAGCGGTACAACCCCGGCTGGAACCTGACCACCGATCTCCCGTCCATGCTCACAGTGTCCCGCTGCACCACGCTCGGTGCCATCAACCGCAAGGAGAGCCGGGGCGGGCACACCCGGGACGACTTCCCGAAGCCGGTGGCCGAGATGGGGTCGGTCAACTTCGTGGAGCGGGTCAGTCCCGACGGCGCCGGATCCGGAGGGGTGGGGGGAACACCTTCCATCCGCACGATCACCGTGACGCCGGAGCCCATTCCGGTGATGCCTGACGACCTCAAGGCACTGCTCGAGGAGACGACCTGATGGCCCTGTCGGACGAGAAGGAAACGCTGGCGGACGAACCGGTCGTGGACGACGAGCCCCAGGCCGAAGCGGAACCGTACGACGCCGGCTCGGCCGGCGAGGTCACCATGCGCCTGTGGCGGGGCGACGAGACCGGTGGCCAGTTCGCCGAGTACGTGATGCCGGCCCAGGAGGGTGAGGTGGTGCTCGACGTCATCCACCGGGTGCAGGCCACCAAGGCCCCCGACCTGGCCTGCCGGTGGAACTGCAAGGCCGGCAAATGCGGCTCCTGTTCGGCCGAGATCAACGGCCGCCCGGCCCTCATGTGCATGACCCGGATGGACTCGCTGCCCCCGGGGGAGACGGTGACCGTGGCGCCGATGAGAACCTTCCCCATCCTTCGTGACCTGGTGACCGATGTCTCCTACAACTACGAGGTGGCCAAGCGAATCCCGCCGTTCAGCCCCCGACCCAAGACGGCCGACGAGGAAGAGGCCGGTGGCTACCGCATGCAGCAGATCGACGTGGAACGCAGTCAGGAGTTCCGCAAGTGCATCGAGTGCTACCTGTGCCAGAACGTGTGCCACGTGATCCGTGACCACGAGGAGAACAAGACCGCGTTCGCCGGTCCCCGCTTCTTCGCTCGCACCGCCGAGCTGGAGATGCACCCACTGGACGACAACGACCGCCGAGAACTCCTCCGCCAGGAGCAGGGATTGGGGAAGTGCAACATCACAAAATGCTGCACCGAGGTCTGCCCCGAGCACATCAAGATCACCGACAACGCCATCATCCCGTTGAAGGAACGGGTGGTTGACGCCTCCTACGACCCGGTGGCCTGGCTGGGACGGAGGATCCTCAACCGCCGGAAGCGCTCGCCGGCCGAGGCCGAGGTCACCTCGCCGTCCCACGGCCCGGCGGCCGTGCAGCCCGAGCCGGCCGTCCAGGGCATCCCGCAGCCGGCCCAACCGATCGAGCCGGCTGAACCGATCGAGCCGGCTGAGCCGGTCGGCGTGGCGCCGTCGGAGACCGACATCACCGCCGAATGAGCAGGCTGTCCACGGCCGACCGCCGGGCGGCTGACGGCCGACGGGGGTGCTCGACGTGCCGCGGTTCCTGAGCCCGGCCTGGGTAGAGGCATTCAATGCCGCCCTGGACGGCGTGGTCCTTTCCGGCCCCGGAGCTGAGACCGTGGCCGACGACCACGGTCGGGTGACCGTGGTCGAAGAGGTGCACGGGACCCCGGACGGCGACATCGGCCTGGTACTGACCATCGACAACGGGACGGTACACCTGGGCTTCCTCGGAACTGCCGACGATCCCCGACCCGACGTCACCATCCGAGTGTCCTACGAGGACGCCGCTGCCCTCTCCCGGGGTGAGAGCACCGCGGCCGAGGCACTCAACGCCGGGCGCATCCGGGTGCGGGGGGATCTGGCGGTCCTCGTGGCCAGCCAGCAGCTCCTCGGTGCGGCTCGGACCAGCGCCGCAGGCCTCGACGCGACCACCACCTATTGAGCCCGGGCCCGGCCCGGGCCGTCCACCCGTCCCACCGTCCTGTCGGACGACAGGATGGCGAGAGAACGGCGGGACCGCCGTCCAGCCGACAGACTGGGCCCATGGACATTCTGACCTGCAGAACGATCATCCATCCCGTGGACCTGGAGCGAAGCCTGGCCTTCTACGGTGACGGGCTCGGCCTTGCCGTGGCCCGAGAGTTCGGCCAAGGTGAGGATCGTGGCACGGTGTTCTTCGCCGGGGGCGGACTGATCGAGGTGGTCGGCACCCACCCCGGGCCCCGGCCCGCAACGGACAACGCTGGATCCTCCCCGGTCGCCCTCTGGCTGCAGGTGCGGTCGGTCGAAGCGGCTCTCGACCACGTTGCCGCACGGGGCATTCCGGTGGCCCGTGCGGCCAGGCTCGAGCCATGGGGACTCATCGAGGCGTGGATCGACGATCCAGACGGGCTCCGCATCCACCTGGTCGAGGTGCCCGCCGACCACCCGCTCCGACGCGACCTGCGGCGTCCTCCCGGCCAGGCGGACCAGTAATGGCGTCATCGACTCACCGGATCGCCGGCATCGACCATGTGCAGCTGGCCATGCCACCAGGGGCCGGCGCCGAAGCGGCGGCCGTGGCCTTCTACGAAGGACTTCTCGGCCTGCCCAGGGTACCCAAACCCCCACCGCTGGCGGCCCGGGGTGGCTGCTGGTTCGAGCAGGGTCCGGCCAGGGTCCATCTCGGAGTGGAGGAGGACTTCCGACCGGCCCGCAAAGCCCACCCGGCCCTGTTGGTGGTGGATCTTCCCTTGTTGATCGATCTCCTCGAGGCGGCCGGACACCCCACCCGGCAGACCGAAGACGTTCCCGGGAAGCCCCAGTGGTACGTGGACGATCCCTTCGGCAACCGGATCGAACTGATCCCGGCCTGACCACCGATCTGTGGTCGACTAGGTCGATGACCGACTACACCGATCGTTGGATCACCTGCACCGACACCGACATACGGGTCCGCGGCTACTACTTTCCGTGGGGCACCAAACGGATCCCCTACCCGGCCATCCTCGGACTGGAGCGTTTCGCCATGACCGCACTCCGAGGTAAGGGACGGATCTGGGGTTCGGGCGACTTCCGGCACTGGGCCAACTACGACCCGGGCCGTCCGAAAAAGCAGGTCGGATTCTTCCTCGACGTGGGCAAGCGGATCGTCCCGTTCCTCACCCCGGACGATCCCGACCGTTTCGAGGCGGTGATCACCGAGCGGACCGGCTTCCGGCCGGGTCCCACTGCGTCCTGAGCGACCCGCGGTGCCCGTCCGGCTCGATCGCCCATCGGGCGCCGGGCCCGGAGTGTGACTGAAGGCCGTCTCCGAGCCCGGCACTTTGGCATCGACCGAACCGAGCACACACTTGAGAGCGCAGGAGCTGCCGGGCGTGAGGGGAGCTGGCCGCAGGCGCTACAACCGGCTCCGGGCGCGGCGGCCACGGGCGATGGAGGTCCGCCACCTCGTCCGGTGCCGCTGGTAGAAAGGGCCGGGCCCGGAGTCCTGCCTAGTACTCAACGGGCCCGGCGGGGTTTCCATCGTCATACCGGCGAGGCTCCTTGAGCCACCCCCGCTGCCGAAGAGGGCCGATGACCGGGATTCGAACTCCGATTGTCCGATCCCTGCTTTCCGCTCAGGCCTTGAAGATCTGTTCGAAGACCCCGTCGATGGCCGAGCCATGGAGGGTCATGCCCCCATCGGCCACGATGTTCTGACCGGTGATGAAGCGAGCCATGTGCGAACAGAGGAACACCACCACATCGGCGATGTCACCCGGTTCACCAATCCTCCCCACCGGGGTGGTCCGGACGAACCGCTCCTCCTCGTGGGGGAGGAACTGGAGCAGCGGACCGGTCAGCGCGGTACGGATCATGCCCGGTGACACCGCGTTGACCCGGATGTCGGGACCGTACTCGAGAGCGGCTGACGCGGTGATGGCGGCCACCCCGGCTTTGGCCGCCGAGTACGGGGCTTCGCCGGCTGCCGGCCGGGTGCCACTGATCGAGGCCGTCGACACGATGCTCCCCCCGCCCGAGGCCCGGATATGCGGAACAGCGGCCCGAAAGCCGAGATAGACCCCGGTCAGGTTGACGGCGATCAGCCGGTCCCACTCCTCGGGGGCCCACTCGTGGAGGGGGGCCGAGTTTCCCGATTCCCGCGTTGTTGAACATGATGGTGAGCCCACCCAACGCTTCGGCCGCGGCGTCAACCGCACCGCGCAAACCATCGGGATCGGTGACGTCGGCGACAAAGGAAAACCCGCCGATCTCCTCGGCACAGCCCCGTGCGGCGTCCTCGTTGATGTCGAGGACGGCCACCACCGCGCCCTCTTCCGCCATCCGCCTCGCCGTCGCCCGACCGATCCCCGAGGCCCCCCCGGTCACCACCGCCCGTTGTCCCTCCAATAGTCCCATCTGGCTCGACCTCCTGGCCGGTGACGCTAGCGGCCGGCCCCGGACCGTGCCGAACCGGCGGCGGGAATCCGCGTAGGGTGCCCTCCCTAGGGAGGTTGCCGACATGCCCGAACTGATCCACGACGACGTGACCATCGCCTACGACGTCTTCGGCGAGGGCGACCCGGTGCTGCTGGTGTGCGGGTGCAGCCAGCCGGCGCTGGCCTGGCACCTGGAACTGGTGCCGGCCCTCACCGCCTCCGGTTACCAGGTGGTGACCTTCGACAACCGGGGGGTGAGCCCGTCCTCGTCCCCGCCGGCGCCCTACTCGGTGGGCGACCTGGTGGACGACGCCCTCGCTCTGCTCGACCATCTGGACCTGCCGCCGGTGCTTTTGGCCGGACACTCGATGGGTGGCTGGGTGGCTGAGACGATGGCCATCGGGCACGCCGACCGCATCCGGGCCGCCGTCCTCATGGGGAGCTGCAATACCGGCACCGCCTGGGAGCGGGCCATCACCACCGTGGAACGTGATCTGGCCTTGCTCGGCCATCCCCTGCCGGCACTCTTCTCGGCCACCGAGACACTGCGCTATCTTCCCAACCACCAGCTCCAGGACGACACCGTGGTGGAAGCTTGGCTGGACGTGCTGAAGGGCCAGCCGGCATGGTCCAACCCTGGACGCCTGGGCCAGTACGAGGCCTGCCTGGCCTGGACCCTCGACCTCGAACGCACGCAGGGATGGCCGACCATCACCGTGCCCTGTCTGGTGATGGCCTTCGAACACGACATCGACTCGCCGCCGGCCCGGGCCCGGGAGGCGGCCGCCCTCATCCCCGGTGCCCGATTCGTCGAGATCCCCGGGGCCAGTCACCTGGGCGTGTTCACCCATGGCCGGCAGGTGTCCGACCTGCTGATCGAGTTCTTCGGCGGACTCTGACCGGAGTGGTCGTGCTCGATGGGCAGCGACATCACCCCGGCAGGCCGGGCGGTCAGGTCGCCGGAACGAGCGTTCAGCTGTTGCCGGCCACCGGGGGTGCCGCGGTGATGTTGACGGCGAACTCGCCAGGCTTGAGGTCGCCGTCGGTCGATGCCGACGTGGTGCCGGTGATCACCTCGAGGGTCCACTGGGCGTTCTTGGCCGTGAAGACGGAGCTGGTGGCGTTCACCGTCGAACCGGTGCTCGAGCCGGCACCGCTGGATCCGGTCGGCAGCGAGCCGGTCTGGACGTTGGAGATGGTGTACCCGGCCGACTGCAGTTTGGACTGGTAAGCGGCAGTGCCGCTGGAGAACGATCCGGTCACCCCCAACACCGCGTCCCACCGGTTGTCGGTACCACCCGCGGCGATCACCCGGTAGTTGTCCGGCATGGTGATGCTGCTCGGCCAGCCTGCCGGGAGGGAACCCCTGGACCCCGAGAAGCTGTGGCCGAGGATGTTGCCGCTGATCCCGTTCTTGGTGACATGGATCCCGCAGGCGGCGAGACTCAGCGCAACGGTGGCCAGGCAGGCCACCAGGACTACCGACCTTCGCCCGCCGAGATGTCGTGCCGATCTCCGGTAATCGCGGTTGTTACTCATCGTGCCCATTGTCCGCCACATCAGGCTGTCTCCTCGCTCCTGGCGCTGTGATGCTGATACCGACACGATCTGGGATCGCTCAACCACGGTAGCCCCCGGGACCGGGAAATCGGGTGATTCCCACCGGCCGGATCAGGGGCGCCGCCGGTAGGCGAAGTAGGCCTTCACCGACTGGTCGGTGGCCGGGCCGTCATTGTCACCGGACTCGGCCAGGAACTCGAACCGGGGCTCGAGGGCCGTCCTTATCCGGGACAGCTCGACGGCCAGCTCGCCGATCCGCTCGTGGTGGAGCTCGAAGTGCGGTCCCTCCCGATGCTCGAAGATCCGGATGTCCCAGTCCGACAAGCCCTTCACCGCGCCACCACACGTCCATGATCAGCACGTGCTGTCATCGAAGTCGTAGACCCAGGGGGGTTCGTCGCCCAGCCGGCGGAGCTCGCCCACCGTGTTGACATCGAAGATGAACAGGCCGCCCTCGACCAGGTGTTCGTGGACGGCGTCGAACATGCGACAGCCAGGCGTCAAAGGTGAGCAGGTGGTTGAGGGTGTCGAACACGCAGACCACCACGTCGAACCGTTCGCCCAAAGAGAACGCCTCCATGGTCGCCCTGGAACAGGCGGGCCCGGGGTACCATCTGGCTGGCCACGGCCAGCATCTCCGCCGATCGGTCGAGTCCGGTCAGCTCGGGCACCGAGTCGAGCTGGACCAGGATGGCACCGGTCCCACAACCGAGCTCCAGCACCGACCGGGCGCCGGGGAGGAACTGGTGGATGGCCGCCAGTACCGCGGGCCCCCCGGTCGCCAGGATCGTCCATGGCCTGGTCGTAGAAGGGGGCGAAGATGTCGTAGTCGGGCACCGGTCCACCGTGTCACATCCCGACCGCCGCCGTCCGGTTCGTCGTCGGGGGCGGATACTTCCCCAAGGACCGCTCAACGATCGATGGAGGCACACCTCCCCGGAAGCGGGCGGACATCGGGGTCGCCGAAGGTAGGGTGGTGGGCGATCACGAGGCCCCCTGAGGAAGTCGGGAGAGGTGGCGGATCTGGCGCTGGTGCGCCTAGCCGTGGGAGGTCCCGTGGGATCGCTGTCTGTCGCCCATCAGCCGATGGGTGCCTCCGACCCCGCCACCCCGTCCGGTGGTGAGCAGGAGGCCGACGTCCGCGCCGCCCAGAAGCTGGTCACCGTGGCCATCGTGGCCGGTCCGGCGGTGGCCCTGGCCGTGCTCATCCCGCTGCTGTGGGGCCACGCCGTCAACCTGTCCGACCTGGTGATCGCCGTGGTGCTCTACGTGGTCACCGGGTTCGGGATCACCGTCGGCTTCCACCGCCTGTTCACCCACCGGGCCTTCGGGCCGAACCGGGTGCTCAAGATCGCCCTGGCCGTGATGGGCTCGATGGCCGTGGAGGGGTCGCTGACCAGTTGGGTGGCCACCCACCGCCGCCACCACATGTATCAGCGACCACTCCGGGGATCCCCACTCGCCCCACCGCTACGGCGACCACGGGACCGCCCTCCTGCGCGGGCTGGCCTTCTCCCATGTCGGCTGGCTGTTCGTCTCCGACGCCTCGTGTGCCGCCCGCTACGCGCCGGACATGCTGCGCGACCGCGACCTGCCAGCGGATCGACCGGCTCTTCCCGGTGCTGGCGGTGGGCTCCCTGGCCATCCCCCTCGGCATCGGCTTCGCGCTGTCGGGCACCCTGGCCGGGGCGCTCACCGCTCTGCTGTGGGCCGGCCTGGTGCGGATGGCCCTCCTCCACCACGTCACCTGGTCGGTCAACTCGCTGTGCCACACCTTCGGCCGACGGCCGGAGCGGACGGCGGACCGCAGCACCAACCTGTGGCCGTTGGCCGTGGTGTCCCTCGGGGACAACTGGCACAACATCCACCATGCCCACCCGTCCTGGGCCCGTCACGGCGCCGGCCGGGGCATGGTCGACCCCTCGGCCTGGCTCATCCGGCGGTTCGAGCAGCTCGGCTGGGCCACCCGGGTCCGGTGGCCGACCGACCCGACCATCGCCAAGGGCGAAGTGCCCGGTCAGCCCGGTGCCGCGGCCTGCCGTCGCAGCGGCGGGAGGGTCGGCGGGGGCTGCCGACGATCGGGGAGGCCGGCGAGAAGCTCGCCCGTAGCCTCGGCGATGCGGCGGACCGCCTGCTCGAATGCCGCCTCGGTGTGGGCCGAAGGTCGACTGGACACCGCTGACCTTGCGGACGTACTGGCGGGCGGCCGCCTCGATCTCCTCGACGGTGGCCCGGGCTCGAGGCCCCGGAGCGTGGTGATGTTCGGCACATGAGGCCAGCGTAGGCAGGCCGTGGCGTCGAGCCCGGACCGGCCGGTGCCACCCGCCGATCAGGGCAGAAGGCCGGCGACGTCGGCCCGCTCGGCTCTCGAGCTCCTCGGTGGTGATGCGGATCCGCTCGGTGGCGAACTCGTCGTGGGCCAGCCCTCGACCACCGTCCAGCCCCCGGTGCCGTTGGTCCGCACCGGAAAGCCGAACTGCAGACCCTCGGGGACCCCGTACTCGCCGTTGGACACCACGGCCAGCGAGGTGAAGTCGTCACCCGGGCGTGGCCGTGCGGATGCTGTTCACCGAGTCGATGGCGGCGTTGGCCGCCGAGGCGGCCGACGACAGCACCCCGGGCGTCGATGATGGCCGCGCCGCGCTTCTGCACGGTGGTGAGGAACTCACCCTGCAGCCAGGCGGTGTCGTCGATGACCTCGGCGGCCGGCTTGCCCTCGATCAGCGCGTTGGCGTAGTCGGGGAACTGGGTGGCCGAATGGTTGCCCCAGATGGCCAGGTTGGTCACCGAGGCCACCGGCACACCGGCCTTCTGGGCCAGCTGGCTCTTGGCCCGGTTCTCGTCGAGACGGGTCATGGCGAACCACCGGTCGCTCGGGACCTCGGGTGCGTTCGACCGGGCGATCAGGCAGTTGGTGTTGCAGGGGTTGCCCACCACCAGGATCCGCACGTCGGTGGCGGCATTTGCGGCGATGGCCCGACCCTGGGGACCGAAGATCCCCCGTTGACCGTCAACAGGTCTCCTCGCTCCATCCCCGCCTTGCGGGGGATCGACCCGACCAACAGCGCCCAGGACGTGCCGTCGAAGGCGGTGTCCAGATCAGTGGTGGTCACGATGTCGCTGACCAGGGGAAAGGCGCAGTCATCGATCTCCATGACCACGCCCTCGAGCGCCTTCATCCCGGGCTCGATCTCGAGGAGGCGGAGCACCACCGGTTGGTCGGGCCCGAGCAGCTGGCCTGAGGCGATGCGGAACAGGAGGGCGTAGCCGATCTGGCCGGCGGCTCCGGTGACGGTGACGTGGACGGGGGGTTTGTCTGCCATGGCGCCGAGGCTAATCGGACCGGTTCCCGTCGGTCGAACCTGGCCGGAGAGCCAGCGGCCTGGCGGTCGGCCTCCTCAGGGGGCGGCCAGCCCGAGGGCCGAGTAGATCTCGCGGGTGGCACTCGACCGGTTGAGTGTATAGAAGTGCAGACCGGGCACGCCGGCGTCGAGCAGTTGCTCGCACAGCTCGGTGGCGATGCACCACGCCTTCGTGGCGGACGGCCTCGGCACCCGCCCGGTCGTCGGCCGTCCTCCAGGCGGGCCACCATCCAGGCCGGCACCGCCGCACCCATGGTGGCCATGCGGGGGATCGAGGTGAGGCTGGTCACCGGCATGATGCCCGGCAGCACCGGCTTGTCCACCCCCCGGGCGGCCAGATCGGCCACCAGGCCGGTGTAGTCGGCTGCCTCGAAGAAGAACTGCGAGACGGCGAAGTCGGCCCGGCGCCAGCTTGGCGGCCAGGAAGTCGCGGTCGGTGTCCAGGTCGGCGGAGAGCGGGTGGCCGCCGGGTTGGGCGGCCACCCCGATCGAGAACCCACCGATGGCCCGGGCCAGCTCCACCAGCTCGGAGGCGTAGCTGAGCTCGCCGGGACCGTCGTCGGGGTCGGCCGGGGGGTCCCCGCCCAGGGCCATCAGGTTCTCCACCCCGGCCTTGCGGTAGGCCACCAGGATCTCGGCCAGCTCCAGCCGGGTGTGGGCCACGCAGATGAGGTGGGCCATGGGCACCAGGGTGGTGGTCCGCAGCATGCCGGTGACCAGGTCGAAGGTGCGCTGCCGTGACTCGGCCCCACCCCGGTAGGTGACCGATACGAACGAGGGTCCGAGCGGCTCGAGGTCGCGGAGCGTCCGGACCAGGGTGGCCTGCTCGGCGTCGGTCTTGGGCGGGAAGAACTCGAACGAGTAGGTCCTGCCCTTGGCCAGGAGGTCGGCGATGCGGGTCATGGCCGCACGAGCCTACCGCCGGGCGTCCGCCCCGGGATCAGGCCGGTGGGATCAGCCGGTCGGGCCGGCTCCGGCCTGCCCGGCGCCGATCCGGGTCGGTGAGCCGGGCCAGGGCGGTGTCCAGCTCGGAGGCCCGGGCCCGACGGGCCTCGTCGGCCTGGGCCAGCTGCACGCCCGACGGGGCCGCGGCCCCGTGCCGCAGCAGGCGGTCGGCCTCGATGGCGAAGGCCAGACCCCGCAGCGCGCCGGCCGCCGAGGTGGCCAGTCGCCGGCCTGCGGGTCGGGTGCGGCCGGCACGGCGTGCGCTCGAGGGCCACGGCGGCCCGTTCCACCTGGACGGCCACCGCCCCCCGCAGCTCGGGGTCGTCGGACGACGGCGTTGCCGGACAGCAGCGACTCGCGGGCCAGCTGGGCGTCGCTCAGCGCCGGCACCACCGCGCGTCGCCAGCTGTCTCCACCGCCTCGCGCCGGCGGGCCGCCAGCAGCAGGATCACGCACCACGATGGCGACCACCAGCACGACGATGAGCACGATCAGCCCCACGGGGATCTTGGACGACGTGGTGATGGACGATGGCGGGGTGGTGGTGGTGGTCGGGCTCGGATGGTGGTGGTGGTCGGTGGTGGTGCGGCCGGTCGGTGGTGGTGGCCGGACGGTCGTGGTGGTGGTGGTCGGCGGGGCCGTCGTGGTGGTGGTGGACGGCCGTGGTGGTGGTCGACGGCGACCGTGGTCGGTCGTCGACGCGGCGGCCGCCGGAGCGGCCTCGCCGGGCCGACGGCGGCACGACCACACGACCAGCGACGGCCGCAGCGGCCGCAGCGGCCAGCACCGCCATACGCGCCAGCGACCCGGACCCGGAGGCGTCGGGGGGTGCCGGTCACGGGTCGACCCGTCCGAAGTCGTCCTCCAGGCGCCGGTGGTCCGTCTCGAGTTCCGGGGCCCCGCTCACGACGCCCGCTCGGCGGCCCGGACGGCGTTGCGCAGCAGCATGGCCCGGGTCATCGGCCCCACTCCGCCTATGCGGGGGGTGATCCAGCCGGCCACCTCGGCCACGGACTCGTCGACATCGGACAACAGCTTCTTCCCCTCCCACGAGGTGCCGGCCCCGACCACCGCCGCGCCCGGCTTGATCATGTCGGGGGTCACCAGACCGGCCCGGCCGGCGGCGGCCACCACCACGTCGCCCTGTCGGACCAAGCCTGCCATGTCCTCGACGCCGGTGTGGACGACGGTGACCGCGGCGTTGCACCCCGGACGCTTCATGGCCAGGAGCAGGGCCAGGGGTCGGCCGATGGTCAGGCCCCGACCGATGACCACCACGTGTCTGCCCTCGACCGGGACGTCGTTGGCGGCCAGCAACTCCACGATGCCGGCCGGCGTGCAGGGCAGGGGCCCGTTGGCCCCCATGACCAGTCGGCCCAGATTGACCGGGTGAAGACCGTCGACATCCTTGTCGGGGTCGACGGCGAGCAGGACCCGCTCCTCGTCGAGGCCCTCGGGTAGGGGGAGCTGGACCAGGTAGGCGTGGATCGCAGGATCGGCGTTGAAGCGGGCCACCTCGGCCTCGAGATCGGCCTGGGAGACATCGGCGGGCAGGTGCGCATGGGCCGAGTGGATGCCCACCTCGGCACAGTCGGCGTGCTTCATGGCCACGTACCGGGCACTCGGACCGTCGTCGCCGACCAGGATGGTCCCGAGACCGGCCACCACCCCGGCGCTGCGCAGCCGGGCCACCCGGTCGGTCACCTCGGCCCGGATCCGGGCGGCCAGCAGCTCGCCGTCGAGCAGGACGGAGGTCAATGCCGGAAGTGGCGTTCGCCGCCGGCCAGGACCATGGCGATGCCGGCGCTCGTCGGCCGCCGCCACCAGCTCGCCGTCGCGGATCGAGCCCCCGGGCTGGACCACTGCGGTCACTCCGGCATCGGCCAACACCAGCAGCCCGTCGGGGAAGGGGAAGAAGGCGTCACTGGCCGCCGCACTGCCGGTAGCCCGTTCCGCCGGCCTTGGACACGGCGATCTCGGCGGCCACCACCCGCGACTGCTGGCCGGCGCCCACCCCCACCGCCTGGCCGCCGTTGACGATGGCGATGGCATTGGACGTGGTACGGGCACACACCTTCCAGGCCAGGGCCAGGTCCCGCCACTGGGCCTCGCTGGGCTGGACCTTGGTGACCGTCTCCCAGGTCGAGGGGTCGGCCAGGAAACGGTCGGCCTCCTGGACCAGCATGCTCGCCCCGAGACCGCGGAACTGGCGCTCCAGGGGCTCAGGGGCCGGAGCCGACAGGAGCCGGGTGGCCTTACGTTGGAGGCGAGCTGCTCGAGCGCATCGGGGTCGTAGGCCGGGGCGATGATCAGATCGGCCTGGGGGCCGGCGGCGATGGCCTCGGCCAGGGCCGGGGTCACCGGGCCGCCGATGGCCACGATCCCACCGAAGGCCGACTGGGGGTCGCGCGTCGAGGGCCAGCTGGTAGGCGTCGACCAGGTCGGCGTCGCACGGCCGCCCCACAGGGGTTGGCGTGCTTGATGATGGCCACGGCCCGGTCGCCGGTGCCCTCCGGGACCAGCTCGTGGACCAGGCGCCAGGCGGCGTCGGCGTCGAAGATGTTGAGGTAGGAGAGCTCCTTGCCCCCGTGCTGGACCACGTCGTCCCACCACGAGTGGTGGCCGAGGATCCGATAGCGGGCACCGTGCTGGTGGGGGTTCTCGCCGTAGCGCAGCGAACCGGTCCGCTCGAGGGCCAGGTGGATGGTGGGAGGCAGGACGGTCGACTCGGCGTCGGCGTCCCCTTCGGGCCCTCGGAGCTCGTCGAACCACGCCGACGATGGCGGCGTCGTAGGCCGCGGTGTGGGCGAAGGCGTCGCGGGCCAGCTGTCGGCGGGTGGCGATCGGAGAGCGAGCCGTTGGCCGCGAGCTCGGCGAGGACGCCCTCGTAGGCGGCCGGCGAGACCACCACCCCCACGTGGGCGTGGTTCTTCGCCGCAGCCCGGACCATGGTCGGTCCCCCGACGTCGATGAGCTCGATGGACGGATCGGAGCTGAAGGGATAGAGGTTGCAGACCACCAGATCGATGAGGCCGATGCCCTGCCGCTCGAGGTCGGCCAAATGGTCGGGCTTGGACCGGTCGGCCAGGATCCCGCCGTGGACGGTGGGGTGCAGGGTCTTGACCCGCCCGCCGAGCATCTCGGGGGCGCCGGTGAGCTCGGCCACCTCGAGGTGGGCGATGCCCGCCTCGGCCAGCGCCGACGATGTCCCCCCGCTGGAGATCAGCTCCCAACCCAGGGCGTCCAGCCCGCGGGCCAGTTCGACCACACCGGTCTTGTCGTAGACGGAAAGTAGAGCCCTCATGGTGCAACCTCCGCCGGTGATCCTGACCCATCCCCCACCGACGTCGCCAACCGGTTGACGAAGTCGCGGATGGTGTCGGGGTAGAGGGTCCGCTCCACCGACTTGATGCGTTCGTGCAGAGTGGCTTCGGTGTCCCCGGGGAGCACCGGCACCCGGGCCTGGGCCAGCACCGGGCCGGCGTCCATCTCCAGGGTGGCGATGTGCACGGTGGTCCCCGTCTCGGCGACACCGGCGGCCAGGGCGTCGGCCACCGCGTGCCAACCGGGGAAGGCGGGCAGCAGGGCCGGATGGGTATTGAGGATCCGTCCGGGATAGGCGGCATGGATCGGCGGACCGAGCACCGTGCCGAAACCGGCCATGACCACCACTTCGACCGTGGCCACCTCCAAGGCGTCGGTGACCGCCTTGGTGAAGCCGGTCGCGGTCGAAGTCCGGGCCGAACCCACCGAAGTCGGCCCGGTCGAGGAGGACCGAGGGCACGCCGGCGTGCGATGCCACCTCGAGGGCCCGGCACGGGCGGTCGGCGAGCACCACGCAGATCGGGAGTCCGGCACCGAGGATGGCTTCGAGAATGGTGCCGCTTCCCGAAGCCAGCACCCCGATGCGTACAGCGGGCTGGGCGGCGGACTGGGGGGTGTTCTCGGTAGCGCCGGAGCCCACGGCCGCACGCTAGCAGCGCCTCAGAGTGCCGACGCTCGCGCGGGGCGCGGCCCTCCACGGGGCGCCAGGCGGTGCCGGTGGTAGCTTCGCCAGCACAGGGACCGGGGCGACGTGGCCCGACCGGCCTGCCTCCGGTTCTGGGCCCACGTCGCTCGGTCCCCCCTGCCCAGGGAATGCCCCTCGCGACAGTGGTTATCGGCATCATTTCGGGCAATCCGAAGTGAAAGTTCGAACAAAATGCGACGGTCGCCACCGGCCACGCGCCCCGTCTGCTGCTCGGCGGCTGGGGCCATAGGCTCCGAGTCGCTCCGGTCAGGCCCGGAGCGACTCGAGCAGGGCCCGGTCGAAAGCGGCCAGGGAGGGGAGCACCGCGTCACAGAACCCGAAGCGGGAAGCGTCGACGCTCGGATCGTCGGGCACCGCTACCACCCGCATGCGGGCGGCCCGGGCGGCGACGGCGCCGTTCATCGAGTCCTCGAGGGCCAGACAGGTGGTCGGGTCCACGCCCATCTTGGCCGCGGTGGACAGGTAGACGCCCGGGTGGGGTTTGCCCAGCGGTTCCCACTCGGCCGAGTGCCACACGGTGACCGCGGAACGGATTCCCAGGCGGTCCAGCGCCGCCTCGATGACCACGGCGTAGGAGCCGGAGCACACCGCCACAGGAAGGGCCAGCTCACCGCAGAGGGTCACCGATTCGAGCGCTCCGGGCATGGGCTCGCCCGACTGCTCGATGAGCTCGGCCACCCTTGTGGTGACTGCCCGTTCGATGTCCACCCGGGACGGACCGGACCACGGGAAACGGTCCCACCAGTGACGGACGGCGTCGTCGATGCGTAGACCCATGGTCTGGCGCACGTCCGACTCGGTCAGCTCCAGTCCGACGCTGGCGAACACCTCGATCTCGGCTCGACGCCAGAGCGGCTCCGAGTCGATCAACAGGCCGTCGAGGTCGAAGATCACCACCCGGACCGGGCGCGCCGTTCCGGCTGGCCCGCCGGGGGCCCGGGCGCTCAGTCGAGCTTCCGGACGATGTCGACCATCGCCTCGCCGGCTTCGGTCGGGATTGAGGGCCACGGTGACGCCGGCCTCCGCCAGCGCGTCCATCTTGGCCTGGGCCGTCCCCTTGGAGCCGGAGATGATGGCCCCGGCATGGCCCATCTTGCGACCCGGGGGGGCGGTCACTCCGGCCACATAGGAGACCACCGGCTTGGTCACCGAGGAAGCGATGAACTCGGCCGCTTCCTCCTCGGCCGAGCCGCCGATCTCCCCGATCATCATGATGGCCCGGGTGTCCGGGTCGGCTTCGAAGGCCCGGAGGCAGTCGATAAAGCTGGTGCCCGGCACCGGGTCCCCTCCGATGCCTACACAGGTGGTCTGACCCACACCCTGCTGGGACAGCTCGTGCAGGGCCTGGTAGGTGAGGGTGCCCGACCGGCTGACGATGCCCACCGGTCCGCCGGGCATGGCGATGTCGCCCGAGGTGATCCCGATGTTGCAGGCTCCCGGGGAGATGATGCCGGGACAGTTGGGGCCGAGCAGCCGGGCGCCGGGGAATTCGCGGACCAGCCGGTTGTAGGCCAGGGCCTCGTCCTGGGCAGGAATGCCCTCGGTGATGCAGACCACGAAGGGCACACCGGCGGCGGCGGCCTCCACGATGGCGTCGGCAGCGAATCTGGGCGGAACCGAGATGAACGATGCGTTGGCTCCGGTGGCCTCGACGGCCTCCCGCACCGTGGAGTACACGGGAATGCCCTCGATCACTTCGCCGCCCCGCTTGGGGTTGGTTCCAGCCACCACCTTGGTGCCGTAGGCGCGGTTGCGGAGCCCGTGGTAGAGCCCCTGGCTGGTGGGACTGATGCCCTGGATGACGACCGTGGTGCGCTCATCGACGAAGATGCTCACGAGGGGCCTCCTGCAAGTGCGACCGCACTACGTGCGGCATCGAGCATGGTCGGCTCGGCGACCAGGCGATCGGACAGATGGGGGGCGAGGATCTCCCGGCCGGCGACGGCGTTGGTCCCGTCCAACCGCAGCACGATGGGTGAGCTGATGTCCACCCGCTCCAGTGCTTCGAGGATGCCCTTGGCCACCTCGTCGACCCGGGTGATGCCCCCGAAGATGTTGACGAAGATGGAACGGACCGCCGGGTCGGAGTTGATCACCTCGAGGGCGGCGGCCATCACGTCGGCATTGGCGCCGCCGCCGATGTCGAGGAAGTTGGCAGCCGAGCCGCCGCACTGGTTGACCACGTCCAGGGTGCTCATGGCCAGGCCGGCACCGTTGGCGATGATGCCGACCGAGCCGTCGAGGCCGATGTAGTTGAGCCCGCGCTCTTTGGCCCTGGTCTCCCGTTCGTCCTCCACGTCGCCGCCGGTGAACTCCTGCCACTCGGGATGGCGGTAGGTGGCGTTGTCGTCGAGGGTGACCTTGGCGTCAAGAGCGTGGACCCTCCCGTCGGGGGTGAGAATGAGCGGGTTGATCTCGGCCAGGTCACAGTCGCCCTCGGTGTAACAGGTGTACAGCTTGACCAGCAGTTCGGCCGCCTGGGACCTGGCCTCCTCATCGAGACCGGCACGGTCGACCCAGGCCCGGGCATCGTCGAGAGTGAGCCCGTCGACCGGGTCGACGTGGATGATGGCGATGGCGTCAGGATTGGTCACCGCCACCTCCTCGATCTCCACCCCGCCCTCGGCCGACAGCATGCCCAGGTGCTTCTTGGCGCTGCGGTCCAGGGTGAAGCTGGCGTAGTACTCGCGGGCGATGTCCGAGGCGTGCTCGATCCACAACCGCTTGACCACGTGCCCCTTGATGTCGAGGCCGAGGATGTTGCCGGCGTGGAGGCGGACCTCGTCGGCGTCGGCAGCCAGCTTGACGCCGCCGGCCTTGCCGCGGCCCCCCACCTTCACCTGGGCCTTGACCACCACCGGGTAGCCCGAGTCCTCGGCCTGGGCCAGTGCCTGTTCGACGGTGTCGGCCACGCCCCCTTTGGAGATGGGTATGCCGAACCGGGCGAAGTACTGCTTCCCCTGGTATTCGAAGAGATCCACCGGATCCGTTCCTCTCTGTCTGCCTGCGCTCGATCTGCTGAGAACTGTGCTGGTTCTGGTTCTGGTGCTTGTTCTGGTTCTGGTGCTTGTTCTGGTTCTGGTGCTTGTTCTGGTTCTGGTGCTTGTGTGCCCGGCGGGGGGCCACGGTACGGGGAATTGGGCCGTATCAGGCGCTCTCCCCACGCTCGCGGTCGTCGAGGGCCTGGGCCAACCACGCCCCGATGGTGGCCAGCGGCGCACCCGGGGTGAACACCTCAGCCACACCCATCTCTTTCAGAACCGGGATGTCGCCGGCCGGGATGATGCCCCCGACCAACACCAGGACATCACCACGACCTTGGTCGCGGAGCCCGTCGATGACCCTGGGGACCAAGGTGAGGTGGGCCCCGGACAGGAGCGACAGCCCGACGGCATCGGCATCTTCTTGGATGACCGCGTGGACCACCTGTTCGGCAGACTGATGCAGTCCCGTGTAGATGACCTCGAATCCGGCATCCCGGAGAGCCCGGGCGATCACCTTGGCACCACGGTCGTGGCCGTCCAGGCCGGGTTTGGCCACCACGACTCGATAGGGGCGTTCCACGGACGCTGATACTAAGCGCTGACGGACCGTCAGGCCCATCCGGGGGGCCGACCCTGCCCGCCGAACACGGCGGCTCCTACGCCCGACGACCAGGGCCTACCCTTGAGGGAGCGTGCTACCTTCGCACCGGCGCTCGTGGCACCGCCCGACTCGAGAGGATGCCTTGACCACTTCGGCTGAAGCTGTGGAAACTCCAGACGAACACTCGGCCGAACAGGAACCGGCAGCCACCGGGTCGCTTCCCTCGGGCCTGGTCCGGCTGGCCCGTCCCAAGCAGTGGATCAAGAACTTCCTGGTCTTCGTGGCGCCGGGGGCAGCGGGGGTCCTGTTTCACCGGACCGTGCTGTGGCACGGCCTGGCCGCGTTCGGCATCTTCTGTCTGGCCGCGTCGGGGACCTACTTCCTCAACGACGCCATCGACGCCCCCGCCGACCGGATCCATCCGACCAAGCGGTTCCGGCCGGTGGCAGCCGGTCAGGTGCCGGTGGCCGTGGCCCTTCCGGTGGGCCTGGTCCTGATGGCCGCGTCGGTCGGCCTCGGTGAGCTGCTGGCTGGCTGGCATCTCGCCCTGGTCATGGCCATCTACGCCCTGATCAACGTGGCTTACTCCCTGGGCATCAAGAACGAACCTATTCTCGACCTGGTGGCGGTCAGCGCCGGATTCGTCCTGCGGGCGGTGGCGGGCGGCGTGGCCACCGGGGTGGTCCTGTCCAACTGGTTCCTCATCGTGACCTCCTTCGGGTCGCTGCTCATCGTCACCGGCAAGCGTTCGGGCGAGAAGCAATTGCTCGCCGAAGAGGACACCGACCACCGGGCGGTCCGCCAAACCCTGTCGTCCTACACGCCGAGCTTCCTGCGCACCATCCGCACCCTGTCGGCGGCAGTCACGGTGACGGCCTACTGCCTGTGGGCCTTCGAGCGGGCGGTCGAGCTGCATCCGGGCCACGATCCCATCTGGTTCCAGCTGACCATCATCCCGTTCACCATCGCCCTGCTCCATATCATGCGCCTGCTCGACGCGGGCCAGGGGGCGGCACCCGAGGAGCTGGCCCTTCGAGACCACCGGTTGCAGATCTACGGGGTGTGCTGGATCGCTCTGTTCGCCATCGGGGTCTACGCATGAGCGGGCCGAGAGGCCACCAGGCGGTGCTCACCGGTTGGGGCCGCACCGCACCCACCGCCGCCGAAGTCGTCCACGCCGTCCACCCCGACATCGTCGACGAGGCCCTGGCCTCGGTCCGGGCCGCCTCGGGGCCGACCGGCCGGGGCATCATCGCCCGTGGCCTGGGCCGTAGCTACGGGGATGCCGCCCAGAACGCCGGGGGTACCGTGCTCGACACCACCTGGTTGGACGCCATCCACCAGGTGGACCTGGCCAACGGTGTGGTGCGGGTGGGAGCCGGCGTCAGCCTGCAGACTCTGATGGAACGGCTGGTCCCTCTGGGCTGGTTCGTACCCGTCACCCCTGGCACCCGGCTGGTTACCGTAGGCGGTGCCATTGCCGCCGACATCCACGGGAAGAACCACCACGTCGACGGCAGCTTCTGCTCGCACGTGCTCGAGATGACCCTGGTGACCCCGAGCGGCACGGTCACCGTGTCGCCGGACCGCGACCCCGAACTGTTCTGGGCCACCGCTGGGGGCATGGGCCTCACCGGTGTCGTCACCGAGGCCAGTCTCCAGATGATCCCGGTCGAGACCAGCTACCTGCTGGTCGACACCGAGCGGGCACCGGACCTCGACAGCGTGATGGACAAGATGCTGACCGGCGATGCCAACTACCGGTACTCGGTGGCCTGGATCGACTGCCAGTCGACGGGAAGCCGGCTGGGGCGCTCGGTGCTCACCCGCGGTGACCATGCCCGGCTGGCCGACCTGCCCGAGCGGCTGCGGCGGGCTCCGGACAAGGCCCGGGCCTTCGTGCCCCGGACCCTGGCCACCGTCCCCATTACCCCACCCACCGGACTGCTCAATCCGGTCACCGTCGGGGCGTTCAACGAGTTCTGGTTCCGCAAGGCCCCCCGCCACCAGGTGGCCAAGCCCCACCACATGACCGGCTTCTTCCACCCCCTCGACGGGGTGGGCGCCTGGAACCGCCTCTACGGGACCAAGGGGTTCCTCCAGTACCAGTTCGTCGTCCCCGACGCCCACGGCGAGACGGTGCGCACGGTCATCGAGCGACTGACCGAGCTCAAACTGGCCAGCTTCCTCGCCGTGCTCAAGCGCTTCGGCCCCGGCGACCCCGGTCCCCTCTCCTTCCCGATGCCGGGCTGGACGCTGGCCCTCGACCTGCCGGTGGGCCATGACCACCTCGACCGCCTGCTCGACGATCTCGACCGGGCGGTGATGGCTGCCGGGGGCCGGGTCTACCTGGCCAAGGATTCGCGGGTGGCACCGGATGCATTCCGGGCCATGTATCCCCGGGTCGACGAGTGGTTGTCCGTTCGCAACCGGGTCGATCCCCAAGGCGTGCTGCGTTCCGACCTCGGTCGCCGACTGGGTCTGTGCCCCTCCGGCGGATCGGTGGCTCGGGCAGCAAAGCCAGCCAGGCGGCGGACCGCCACCACGTCGGGCCGAACGGCCAAGGCCACCGGTCGGACCGCCACCGGTCCGACCAAGGCCAGGGCGGGGACCACCACCAAGGCCGCCGCCGGCACGGCGACCAAACCCACGGCCAAACCCACGACCAAGCCCAAGGTCACCGCCAAGGCCACCGACACGACCTCCCCGGACGGCAAACGAGCCGCGTCGGGCACCCATTCACCTCCAGAACGGACACCATCATGATCGACGCCATCGGACGACCCCAGTCAGTGCTGGTCCTGGGAGGATCCTCCGAGATCGCCCAGGCCATCGTGGACCGCCTGGTACCGGCCCGCTGTCGCACCGTGGTGCTGGCCGGTCGGGAGGGGCCGAGGTTGAACGAGGCGGTGGACCGGGCCAAGGCGGCCGGCGCCGACGTGGCCGAGGCGGTGGCCTTCGACGCCACCGACACCGACGGTCACCGGGCCTTCGCCGACCGAGTCTTCGACCGCTTCGGCGACTTCGACCTGGTGATCGTGGCTGCCGGGCTTCTCGGCGACCAGGAGGCCGACGAGCTCGACCCGGCCGCGGCGGCCACCGTGCTCGCCACCAACTTCACCGGACTGGCCGCCGCGCTGCTGGCCGTGACCGTTCGGCTCAAGCAACAGGGACACGGGACGGTTATCGTCCTCTCCTCGGTGGCTGGCCTCAGGGCCCGCAAGGCCAACTTCATCTACGGCTCGTCGAAGTCGGGTATCGACGCCTTTGCCCAGGGCTTGTCGGATTCGCTGTGGGGCACCGGAGTGAAGGTGATGATCGTGCGTCCCGGGTTCGTGGTCGGACGGATGACCGAGGGGATGACACCGGCGCCGTTCTCGACCACGCCCGAGGCGGTAGCCGACGTCGTGGTCCGCGGGCTCGGTGCCGGGTCCTCGGTCGTCTACGCCCCAGCGCTGTTGCGCTGGGTGTTCACCGTGATGCGCGTCCTGCCCGGGGCGGTCTGGCGCCGGATGCCGGGCTGACTCGCTCCTCGGGGACCGGCGGGACCCGGGCCGGCTCAGGCCCGCTTCAGCGGGGCCATCCGCAGCAGCAATTGCTTGCGACCGACGCTGTCGAACTGCACGGCCGCCTCGGCGTCCTCACCCTCTCCGGCCGTCGAGAGGACCGTTCCCTCACCCCACTGTCCGTGGACGACCTTGTCGCCCACCTCGAGACCCAGGCGCTCGGCACCGCTGGCCGAAGTCGGGCGCCGCCGCCGGCCGGTGGCATCGAACTCCCCGGCGGGGGCGGCCACCCCCCGCCCGAACACAGTGCGGCCGGGGGTGCCCTGGGCGTCGTCATACGACCGCCGGTAGGGCTGGGCCATGGCAGCGCGGTGATCGGCGGCGGTGAAGGACACCTCACCGACATCGCGGATCAGCTCGGTGGGGATCTCGTTGAGGAAGCGGCTGGGGATGTTGCTGCTGGTGCTCCCGAACAGCATGCGGCTCCAGGCATGGGAGACGTAGAGGTGCCGTTCGGCCCGGGTGATCCCGACGTAGCAGAGCCGTCGTTCCTCCTCCAGCTCGACCGGGTCCCCGAGGGACCGGAGGTGGGGGAAGATCCCGTCCTCCATGCCGACCAGGAACACGGCCGGGAACTCGAGCCCCTTGGCGATGTGCATGGTCATGAGGGAGACCGTGGTGCCGTCCCCGTCGAGCTGATCGGAGTCGGCCACCAGCGACGCCGCCTCGAGGAAGTCGGCCACCGACCGGTACTCGGCCGCCACCCCCACCAGTTCGTCGACGTTCTCGACCCGACCCAGGGCCTCGATGGTCCCCTCGGACAGCAACTCGCTCCGGTATCCGGTCCCCTCCAACACCGCGGACACCACCTCGCCGGGTCCCAGCCGGACCTGGTCCTCCCGATCACCGGCCAGCGTCCCGCCATCGGGGAGGCGGTCGGTCCGGTCGGTACTTGTCCCTTCGGTGACTGCCCCGTCGATGCCGGACCCACCGTGCGGCAGCAGATCGGGAACCGGAGTCGGGGCGACCGCTTCACCGTTCTCGTCCACCAGTTCGGGCTGGACCATCTGCTGGCGGAGCCGGTCGAGGAAGGAGGCCAGTTCGGCCAGGGCCACCGCCGCCTTACCCGACACACCGGCATCGGCCGCATGGGCCACCGCATCACCGAAGGACCGCTCCCGAAGGCCGGCCCAGCCGGCCAGCTTGGCCACCGACGTCTCACCCACACCCCGTTTGGGAACGTTGACAATCCGCCGCCAGCTGATCTCGTCGTCGGGATTGACCAGGACCCGCAGGTAGGCCATCACATCTTTGACTTCACGCCGGTCGTAGAACTTGGTTCCGCCCACCACCCGGTAGGGGACCTCGGACCGGACCATGGCTTCTTCGAGGGCTCGACTCTGAGCATTGGTCCGGTAGAAGACAGCCACGTCGCCCCACCGGAGATGGTCCTCGTCGTGGAGCCGGTTGACCTCGTGGGCCACCCAGGCCGCCTCGTCGTACTCGTCCTCGGCCCGGTAGCGGACGATCTGGCCCCCGTCGCCCCGCTCGGTCCACAGGGTCTTCGGCTTGCGGGAGACGTTGTTGGTGATGACCGCGTTGGCCGCGTCGAGGATGGTCTGGGTGGACCGGAAGTTCTGGTCGAGGGTGACGGCGGTGGCGTCGGGGAAGGCCTGCTCGAAGTCGAGGATGTTGGAGATGTCGGCCCCCCGGAACCGGTAGACCGACTGGTCACTGTCGCCGACCACCGCGATATTGCGGTGCTCGCCGGCCAGCAGCACGGCCAGGGCGTTCTGGACGGCATTGGTGTCCTGGTACTCGTCGATGAGGATGTGGGTGAACCGGTTGCGGTAGTGCTCGAGTACGTCGGGGTGCAGGCGGAACAGGCGCACCGTGTTGAGCAGCAGGTCGTCGAAGTCCATGGCGTTGGCTTCGACCATGCGTAGCTGGTAGCGGTCGAACACGTTGGCGATCCGCCGGTCGAAGATGGTCACCGCCGAGTTGCGGTACTCGTCGGGACCCCGTTGGGCCGACTTGGCCTGGCTGATCTGTCCGAGGACGGACCGGGGCGACAGCTTCTTCGTATCGATGTCCAGCTCGCGGCAGACGATCTCGATCAATCGCCGCGAGTCGGCATCGTCGTAGATGGTGAACGATCCCTTGTACCCGAGGCGGTCCCCGTGGGCCCGGAGGATGCGCACACAGGCCGAGTGGAACGTGGAGACCCACATGCGGCCGGCCCGGGGCCCGACCAGTTCGGTCACCCGCCGTCGCATCTCATCGGCCGCCTTGTTGGTGAAGGTGATGGCCAGGATCTGCCAGGGGGCGGCGTCCCCGGTGGCGATGAGATGGGCTATCCGCCGGGTCAGCACCCTGGTCTTTCCGGACCCGGCCCCGGCCACGATGAGCAACGGGCTGCCCCGGTGGACCACGGCGGCCCGTTGCGGCCCGGTCAGTCCTTCGAGCAGAGCATCCGGGTCGATCCGTCCGCGTCCGGGCCCGCTGGGTCCGGATCCGGCATGAGGGGGCGACCCGGTGGCCCCGTCGACCACGGTCACTCCCACTCGATGGTGCCGGGAGGCTTGGACGTGATGTCCAGTGCCACCCGGTTGACGCCTTCCACCTCGTTGATGATCCTCGAGGAGAGGCGCTCCAGCAGTTCGTAGGGCAGGCGGGCCCAATCCGCGGTCATGGCGTCGTCGCTGGTCACCGCCCGGATCACCACCGGGTAGGCGTAGGTCCGGCCGTCTCCCATCACCCCGACCGTCCGTACGGCCGGCAGCACGGCGAAGCTCTGCCACAGCTCGCGGTACAGACCGGCCCGGCGGACCTCCTCGACCACGATGGCGTCGGCGGCCCGAAGGATCTCGGCCCGCTCCGGGGTGACCTCGCCCACGATGCGCACCGCTAG
Organism: uncultured Acidimicrobiaceae bacterium; assembly: GCA_963824355.1. Taxonomy (GTDB): domain Bacteria; phylum Actinomycetota; class Acidimicrobiia; order Acidimicrobiales; family RAAP-2; genus Bog-756. The sequence goes on from CAWGOY010000001.1 coordinate 31,669, forward strand.
TCCCGGCCCGGGGAAGGGCTGCCGCCAGACGATCTCGTGGGGCAGACCCAGCTCCTCGCCGACCGCCCGGACCTCGTCCTTGAACAGCAGACGGAGCGGCTCGACCAGGTCGAAAGCCAGATCCTCGGGGAGTCCGCCGACGTTGTGGTGGGACTTGATGGTGGCCGCCGAGTCGGAGCCCGATTCAATGACGTCGGGGTAGAGGGTGCCCTGCACCAGGTAGCCAGAGGGAGCGTCGTCGGGGACCGGTGTGGCATCCGGCGGGTCCGTGGCCAGCCCCTCGATGACCAGATCGCGGGCCACTTCCTCGAAGATGCGGATGAACAGCTCACCGATGATCTTGCGCTTGGCTTCGGGATCGGTGACCCCGGCCAGAGCTTCGAAGAACCGGTCGGCCGCCTTCACGTGGACCAGGTCGATCCGGAACTGGCGGCGGAAGGTCTCCTCCACCTGCTCGCTCTCGTTGGCCCGCATGAGCCCGGTATCGACGTACACACAGGTCAGCTGGTCTCCGATGGCCTTGTGCACCAGGGCGGCAGCCACCGCCGAGTCAACACCGCCCGACAACGCGCAGAGCACCGGCGATGTCCCGACCTGGGAACGCACCGCTTGGACCTGCGATTCGATGATCGACGTGTGGGTCCACGACGGAGGGCACCGGCAGATGTCGTAGAGGAACCGCTCGAGCAGGTCCCGACCCCGTTCGGTGTGCACCACCTCGGGGTGGAACTGGACCCCGTAGATGGCCCGTTCGGCGTCGTGCAGGGCGGCCACCGGAGCGTCGGGACTGGAGGCGGTGGCCACGAACCCGTCGGGCACCGCGGTGATGGCGTCGCCGTGGCTCATCCACACCGCGGCATCGCCCGGCCAGTCGACGAACAGTGGTGAGCTGGCGGTCAGCGTCAGAGGCGTGCGTCCGTACTCGGCCCGGCCGGTCCGGGCCACCTCGCCGCCCAACTGCTGGGCCAGTAGCTGGGCGCCGTAGCAGATGCCGAGGATGGGCACCCCGATTTCGTAGACAGCCGGATCTATGGACGGCGCCGGCGTCTCGTTGACCGACTTGGGCCCTCCGGACAGGATGATCCCCGAGGGCCGACGGGCCAACAGCTCGGCCGGAGTTGAGGTGTGGGGGACGATCTCCGAGTAGACGTGGGCTTCGCGGACCCGCCGGGCGATCAGTTGGGCGTACTGGGCACCGAAGTCGACGACCAGGATCGGGCCGTCACCGGAGTCGGGGGGAGCGGTGGATGCAGGGCTCAATGGCCCATGCCGACACCCTGCGAACGCTGCAGGTCCTTGCCTTCCGTCTGCAGGGCCGGAGCCACCATCACCTCGGCCTTCTGGAACTCCTTGACCGTCTGGTACCCGCAGGTGGCCATGGCCGTACGGAGGGCCCCGAACAGGTTCATGCGACCGTCGTTCTCGTGGGCCGGTCCGAGCAGGATCTCCTGGAGGGTCCCGCGGGTGGTCGTCTTGACCCGGGCCCCCCGGGGGAGGGTGGGATGGAAGGTGGCCATGCCCCAGTGGTAGCCGCGGGCCGGGGCCTCGACAGCCGAGGAGAGCGGCGATCCCAGCATGACGGCGTCGGCCCCGCAGGCCACCGCCTTGGCAATGTCACCGCCCTTGGACATCCCGCCGTCGGCGATCACGTGGCAGTAGACGCCGGTCTCGTCGAGGTGGCGCATGCGGGCGCCGGCCACGTCGGCGATGGCGGTGGCCTGGGGGACGCCGATCCCGAGCACGCCACGGGTGGTGCAGGCATTGCCCGGCCCTACTCCGACCAGCACCCCGACCGCACCGGTGCGCATGAGATGGAGTCCAGCCTGGTAGGAGGCACATCCTCCCACGATGACCGGGATCTCGAACTCGCGGATGAACCGCTTGAGGTTGAGCGGCTCGGCCGTCTTCGACACGTGCTCGGCTGATACCACGGTGCCCTGAATGACCAACAGGTCGAGCTCGGCGGCCAGCAGAGCCGGTGCGAACATCTCGGTCCGCTGCGGGGTCACCGACGCCGCAGTGGTGATGCCGGCCGCCCGCATCTCCTTGATCCGCTCGGTGACCAGCTCCAGCTGGACCGGTTCGGCGTACATCTGCTGCATCCGGGCGGTGGCCTTCTCGGCCGGGAGCTCTCGGATCTCGTCGAACAGCGGCGTCGGGTCCTCGTAGCGGGTCCACAGGCCCTCGAGGTTGAGCACACCGAGACCGCCGAGGCGGCCGATCTCGATGGCCGTGCTGGGGCTGACCACCCCATCCATGGCCGAGGCCATGAGGGGGAGGCCGAACTGGTAGGCGTCGATCTCCCAACTGATGTCGACATCCTCGGGATCCCGGGTGCGCCGGCTCGGGACAATGGCGATGTCGTCGAACCCGTAGGCCCTCCGACCCGATTTGAAGATGCCAATCTCTAGCTCAGCCACGTCGCCGTCCTCCGGACCCTGGTCGCAGTTCTCCAAATTCCGATCGGTAGCCACTCCGACACTGCGCCGACCGATTGCGTCCCACGATACCGCCTGAGCACCGGTCCCCGGTCCCCCTGGCACGGCGATCTCGTGGTACCGGGTCGGATCAGAGCTGGATCACTGATCGGGCGGCGACGCCCGCAGCGAGGAAGGGACGGCCACCCCGAGGACCAGGCAGAGCAACTCGACCAGGGTCCGGGCGGTAGCACCCCAGACCGTCTCGCCGCCCACGTCGAAGAACCACACGGGGAACTCGCCCTCGGGGAACCCGGACACCCGGACCCGGCCCGGCACCGTCCACCACTCCTCCTCGAAGGCACCGTCGGCCACCAGCTCGCGCAACGAGACGTCGAAGACCCGCTCCACCTCACCCGGATTGGCAGCGAGGGTCGGGCGGCGGTCGAGGGTGGCCACCACCGGGGTCATCACCGTGTTGGACGAGACGGTGGGCATGGCGCTCAACAGGCCGATCACGTTGGCCAGGGTCGGGTCGAGGGCCACCTCCTCCTCGGCCTCGCGCAACGCAGCCTCCACCACCCCTTCGTCCCCCTCCAGTCGGCCGCCGGGGAAGGCCACCTCCCCCTGATGGGAGCTCAGATGATCGGAGCGGACGGTGAGGATGACCCGGGCCTCCCCGTCCTCTTCGAACAGGGAGACGAGCACCGCCGCCGGCCGGCCCCAGGTGACACCGACCGTGGCCGGCCACGGCTCACGGGTGTGGCTGGTCAGTCGTCGCCCCTCGTCGGCCAGGCCGGCCTGCACCCGCGAAAGGGAGATCCCCTGGCGGACAGCCACCGGCAGGGCGGCCCAGGGAGCCGGCGCTCCGGCGCGGTGGACCAGCGGGCGGGGAACCGCCTTGCGCTCGGTGATCGCGGGTGTGGGGTCGGAGTCCATCGGGAGGTTCAGATTACGGGTCCGGGCCGTCGGGCGATCCGGTGGTCGGGGCAGAGCGAACCGGCCGGACCACGGGGGCCCGGCCGGTTCGGATACGACAGTGGCGCCGGTTGTGGCGCATCCGGCCCCTGCGGAGCCGGAGCGTCCTACATCATGCCGCCCATGCCACCCATACCGCCCATGCCACCGCCCATGGCGGCAGCCGCTGCGGCGGCAGCCGCAGGATCGGCCTTTTCCGGCTTGTCGGCCACCAGTGCTTCGGTGGTCAGCAGCAGGCCGGCGATCGACGCGGCATTCTGGAGCGCAGACCGGGTCACCTTGGCCGGATCGATGACGCCCGCCTTGACCAGGTCGACCAGTTCGCCGGTGGCCGCATTGAGTCCGATGGAGCCGGTCTCGGACTCCACCTGGCGCACATACACCGATCCCTCGAGGCCGGCGTTGCTGGCGATGGCGTGCAACGGAGCAGCCAGCGCCTTGAGCACGATGGCGGCACCGGTGGCCTCATCCCCACTGAGGGAGTCGACCACGCCCTGGACCGCGGCACGGGACCGCACCAGTGCGGTACCGCCTCCGGCCACAATGCCCTCTTCAACGGCGGCCCGGGTAGCCGAGAGCGCGTCTTCGATCCGGTGCTTCTTCTCCTTGAGCTCGACCTCGGTGGCCGCTCCTACCTTGACCACGGCCACGCCGCCGGCCAGCTTGGCCAGCCGCTCCTGCAGCTTCTCGCGGTCCCAGTCGGAGTCGGTGTCGTCGATCTCGCGCTTGATCTGGGCGATCCGGCCCTTGACCGAGTCCTCGGCTCCACCGCCTTCGACGATGGTGGTGTCGTCCTTGGTGATGATCACCCGACGGGCCTTGCCCAACAGGTCGACGGTCGTGCTGTCCAGCTTCAGGCCGATCTCCTCGGAGATCACCTGGGCACCGGTCAGGACGGCCATGTCCTCGAGCATCGCCTTGCGACGCTCACCGAAGCCGGGGGCCTTGACGGCCACCGAGGTGAACGTGCCCCGGATCTTGTTGACCACCAGAGTGGCCAGGGCCTCGCCCTCCACGTCCTCGGCCACGATGACCAGTGGCTTGCCGGTCTGCATGACCTTCTCGAGCACCGGGACCAGATCGTGGACCGCACTGATCTTCTGGTTGACGAAAAGGATCAGCGGATCATCGAGGACGGCCTCCTGGCGCTCGGCATCGGTCACGAAGTACGGCGACAGGTAACCCTTGTCGAACTGCATACCCTCGGTGAACTCGAGGTCGATGCCGAAGGTGTTGGACTCCTCGACGGTGACGGTTCCGTCCTTGCCCACCCGGTCGATGGCGTCGGCCAGGACCTCGCCGATGGCGGTGTCGGCGGCCGAGATGGAGGCCACCTGGGCGATTTCCGTCTTCGAGTCGATCTCCTTCGCCTGTTCCTTGATCGAGTCGACGGCGGCAACGACCGCCTTGTCGATGCCCTTGCGCAGGCCGAGCGGGTTGGCCCCGGCGGCCACGTTGCGCAGGCCCTCTTTGATCAGTGCCTGGGCCAGCACGGTGGCCGTCGTCGTGCCGTCGCCGGCCACGTCGTTGGTCTTCGTGGCCACTTCCTTCACCAGCTGGGCGCCCATGTTCTCGAAGACGTCGTCCAGCTCGACCTCACGGGCGATGGACACGCCGTCGTTGGTGATGGTCGGTGCGCCGAACTTCTTTTCGATGACCACATTGCGGCCCTTGGGGCCGAGGGTGACCTTGACCACGTCAGCCAGCTTGTTCACACCGGCCTCGAGGCCGCGGCGGGCGGCCTCGTCGAACTTGAGGATCTTGGGCATTACTTGCCTACCTTGGCCAGGACGTCACGGGAGGACAGGATGAGCAGGTCCTCGCCGTCGGAGCTGATTTCGGTGCCCCCGTACTTGGAGTAGACGACGGTGTCGCCGACCTTCAGGTCGAGGGGGATGAGTTCACCGGTGGTCTCGGCGCGGCGGCCCGGGCCCACGGCCAGGACCTCGCCCTGCTGGGGCTTCTCTTTGGCCGTGTCGGGAATAACCAGGCCGGATGCGGTGGTCTCCTCGGATTCACCGGGGCGGACGACGATGCGGTCGTCGAGGGGATGCAGACTCATGGGTTCGGGCCTCCTGTGGCACGCGTTAGCAGTCGAGGGTTGAGAGTGCCAACGATAGCCACCTCGGAAGCGATTTGGCAACCGGCACCATCGAGTGCCAGCGGCGGACAACCCGACCCACCCGGCCCACGGGGTGGCCCGGGTGGGAGGTCCGGTGCTCCCCATCGCTGTTTCCCCTGGTACATCCGCATGCACGCTCCGGCGCGGGGATCAGGCCGTAGCCACCAGCCGGAGATTGGGATCGGCACCCAGGTCGAGCCGGCTCGCCCCGCCGTGGTTCAGGTGCCACCACCCGGCGGCAGCCACCATGGCGGCGTTATCCGTGCACAGGGCCCGACTGGGCAGGAAGGCGCCGATACCGTCGGCTGCACACACCGCCTCCACCGTCGAGCGCAGCAGCGAGTTGGCCGCCACCCCGCCGGCCAGGCACAGCGCGGTGGCCCCCACCTCTGCGGCCGCCTTCCGGGCCCGGGTCACGAGGACGTCGACAACCGCCTGCCGGAACGAGGCGGCCACATCGGCGGTAACGGCGTCGGGGTGCTTGCGCACCCAGTTGACCACCGAGGTCTTGAGACCGCTGAACGAGAAGTCGTAGCCGTCACCCGGGTAGGAGCGGGGAAAGGCGACGGCTCTCGGATCACCCTGTTCGGCGATCAGGTCGATGGCCGGACCGCCCGGGTAGCCGAGGCCGAGGAACCGGGCCACCTTGTCGAACGCCTCACCGGCGGCGTCGTCAATCGTCCCCCCGAGCAACCGATAGCGGCCGGGCTCGGTCACCTCGACCAGCAGGGTGTGCCCCCCCGACACCAGGAGCACCACCAGGGGCCATCCCAGATCAGGTTGTTCGAGCAGCGAGGCGAATAGGTGGGCCTCCAGGTGGTTGACCCCGACCAGGGGAACACCCCAAGCCAGGGCCAGGGCCTTGGCTTCGGCCACGCCCACCAGCAGCGAGCCGATCAGCCCGGGACCGTAGGTGACCGCCACCGCATCGATGCCGACCCCGGTGGCATCAGAGCCGGCGGTGGCCAGGGCGTCGGCCAGCACCGGGGTCAGCAGCTCCACGTGGGCCCGACCGGCCAGCTCGGGCACCACCCCGCCGTAGCGGGCGTGCAGGTCGATCTGGCTGCTGACCACGGACGAGGCGATCCGGAAGCCGTCATCGAGCACCGCCGCTGCCGTCTCGTCGCACGAGGTCTCGATCCCGAGGACCCGGCTAATGGTGCGCTCGGTCATAGCTGGAGGCTACCGAATGCCCGGACGATCAGGAGCGGGAGACCACGGTGAGGCGCTCGGCCAGTGACCCCTCGATGCCCGACAATCGGCGGGTGTACTCCTCTGAGTCGATGTCCCGGGCCCACATCACGAGGGCGTCGTCACCGGTCACCGGGTAGTAGTTGCGCCGCACCCCGACCGGGGCAAGCCCGAACCGTGCGTAGAGGGCCAGCGCCGGCTGGTTCCCCACCCGGACCTCGAGTGTCAGGTGTCGTGCCCCGCGGCTCATCCCGGTGCGCACCAGGTCGACCATCAGGGCAGCGCCGAGGCCGCGACCCTGCCATGTCGGGTCGACGGCGATGTTGTTCACGTGGGACTCGTCGTCGATGAACATCTGACCGGCGAACCCCACGATGGAGGTCCCGACCCAGGCCGCCCGGTAGGCACGGGAGTTGCGCTGGGCAAGCTCCTCGACGAATAGCCGATGGGACCACGGCTGGGGGAAGACCGACTCTTCGATCTTGAGTACCCCGCGCAGGTCCTTGCTGCGCATCGGAGCGATAACCAGCTCGGTGGGCGGCGGGACCGGGAGGTCGGCAGTCATCGACCAGTCGGTTCGGCCGGAGCGGTCGATCCCGGTGGACGCTGTTCCCAGTTGATGCGAGCATCGGCCGGTCGGCGGTAGTCGGGGACCACCTCGGCGGCCGGTGCGGGGATCATCCCGGCACTCAGCCGCCGGAGGGCCAGCCCGGCCAGGGCCAGGGGGGGCGGCGAGGCGATCGCTGCCGACTGGCTCAGGTCGAGGCCGTCATGCTCGGCGAGCAGATGGTGGTAGCGAACGGCACCGTCCCCCACCACCGTCACCGGTCCGGCGTCCTCGGCCACGGACACCAGCCACTCCACGAGATCCTCGGGTGCCATGGGTGCGTCGCGGTCGTCGCGGACGGCCATCGGGTCGACAGGCCGGTCGGGGTCCCAGGGACCGTTCCGGTCGAACCGGAAAACGGAGGCGAACACCTCGCCGCGCCGGGCGTCGACCACCGCGGCCACCGCAGCCGGGGGCCCGACTGCCGCGGCAGCCAGCACGTCGAGGCTCAGTGCCCCGACGATGCCCACGTCGAGCGCCTGAGCCAGGGCCTTGGCCGTGGCCACCCCGACCCGCAGACCGGTGAACAGACCAGGTCCCACGTCAACCGCGATGGTGTCCACGTCTGCCACCGTGCAGCCGGAGACCGCACAGACCTCCTCGATGATCGGCACCAACAGCTCGGCGTGGGCCCGACCCCCGAAATGGATCCGCTCCGCCGAGGCACCGTCGTCTCGCACCAGCGCCGCCCCGACCATGTCGGTGGCCGTCTCGATGGCGAGGACGGTCACGGCGCCGCCCAGGGTTCCACCGCGGCGATCAGGGCCGGCCACCGCTCGGTCCAGGCGTCGTCCGACGGTCGCACCGTCACCAGTCGTTGCTCGTCGGAGGCCCCGTAGGGCACCAGCTCCACGCCGAGCGATCCCCGGCCGAGGACGGCTTCGCCAGTGTCCCCCCACTCCACCAGGGCCACACCCGCGTCCTCCACCAGCTCGCCGAGTCCGAGATCGGCGATGTCGGCCGGATTGGAGTCCAGCCGGTAGAGGTCGGCGTGGAACAAGGTCCGGATCGACGCCCTCGGCCCGTTGACCACCGGGTACTGACGGACCAGGGTGAAGGTCGGGCTGGTCACGCTCTCAGCAATCCCCAGACCGGTGGCGAACCCCTGGGCGAAGGTGGTCTTGCCCGCGCCGAGATCACCCACCAGGAGGACGATGTCGCCGGGCACGCACAGCGGAGCCATCGCACGGGCCAGCGACCTGGTCCCCTGCGCCCCAGAGGTGGCCAGTCGCACCACGCCGGTCACCGGCTCCGCCCGAGCAGCTGCTTGGCCCGCACCAGGTCGGCTCGCATCTGGGCCACAACCACCCCACCCGACCGAAGGGCGGCGGCAGGATGGTAGGTGGGCACCAGTTCCCAGGTCCCCATGGAGTACGAGGTTCCCCGCACCTTGGTAATCCCGAGGTCGGTGTTCAACAGCAACTTGGTGGCGAAGTTCCCGAGGGTGACCACCACCGACGGGCTGATCAGATCCAGCTGGGCAGAGAGATAGGGCCGACACGAGGCGATCTCCTCGGGTCGGGGATCGCGGTTGTCGGGCGGACGGCACTTGACCACATTGGCGATGTAGCACCGGCTCCGGTCGATGCCGAGTTCCTCTTCGACCAACCGGTCGAGTAATCGCCCGGACCGTCCCACGAACGGTTCACCCTGGAGGTCCTCATCGCGGCCGGGAGCCTCCCCCACGAACATCAGGTCGGCATGGGGATCGCCCACCCCGAAGACCACCTGGGTCCGATGTTCGGACAGCGGGCAACGGACGCAGCCGGCCGCCTCCCGGGCCAGTTCGGCCAGATCGGTCGTCTCGGCCACCGCCGCATGGTACCGGAGCGGCACGGAGTCTTGGCCGGCGAGAACCACCGATCAATCGGGGCGGACTCCGTGGAACAGGCGGGGGACCCGCGGGCCGATACCGCACAGCACCTCGTAGCTGATGGTGCCCAGCAGGTCGGCCCACTCGGTGGCGGTGATCTCGTCGGAGCCCTGCCGGCCGAGGAGGACCACCTCGTCGCCCACCTCGACCGGGGCCGAACCGGCCGGACCGCAGTCGATCACGATCTGGTCCATGGTCACCACACCGGCCAGCGGCCGGCGACGGCCGGTGATCAGCACCGCACCCCCCCGGTCGAACAGACGCCGGGGGACGCCGTCGGCGTAGCCGATGGGGGCGGTGGCCACGGTGGACCGGCAGGGCAGCGGCCGGCGACGGCCGTAGGAGGGCCGCTCACCTGCGTCGAGGTCACGGACGTAGGTGACCCGCGTCCGCAGGGACAGCACAGGGTGGAGCGCGGTCCCCCCGGTGGCCGCCCGCAGCTCCTCGTCCAGGGCCGGGGTGGGGGCGACGCCGTACACGGCGATCCCGCATCGGACCATGTCCCGGCGGCTGGCCGGAAACCGGATGGCTCCGGCCGAGTTGGCCGTGTGGACCAGCGGGGGTCGGTGACCGGCCGAGGCCAGGGTGGCCAGGGTGGCATCGAACCGGTCGAGTTGGGTGGCGGTGAACTGGCGATCGACGGCATCGGCGCCGTCGGCCACGGCCAGGTGGGTCCACAGGGCTCCGAGACTGAGGTTGGGCACGTCGGCCAGCGCATCAGCCAGGCTGAGCGCCTCGGCCGGATCGGCACCTACCCGGTGCATGCCGGTGTCGACCTTCAAGTGGACGGCCACCGGGGGGGAGCCGGCCTGGGCCACCGCCCGGCTCAGGGCATCCAGACCCCCCCGGGTGTAGACCGTCGGGGTCAGCCCTTGCATCACCGCCTCGGCCATCCCCTCGACCGGCGGTTCGGACAGCAGCAGGATCGGCGCATCGATACCGGCCTCTCGGAGGAGTACCCCCTCTTCCACCAGGGCAACGGCCAGGACCTCGGCCCCTCCCTCCAGCGCGGCCCGGGCCACCGGCAGTCCACCGTGACCGTAACCGTCGGCCTTGACCACCGCGCAGAGGGAGGCCGGTGCGACCAGGCCGGCCAGGAGCCCGGCGTTGTGTCGCACCGCCTGGAGATCGATGTCGGCCCACACCGGCCGCCAGAGGTCAGCCACGCCGCGCTCCGTCGGGCTCCCCCGCTGGTCCTGGGCCGCCCGGTCTCAGCTCGGTGAGGACCGCAGATACCAGCTCGGGCAGGTCGCCGGCCAGCAACCCCTCGGGTCGGCCGAGGGACCCGGCCCGACCGTGGATGTGGGCGGCCAGGCCGGCCGCTTCGAATGACGTCACCCCGCGGCCCACCAGTGCCCCGATCACGCCGGACAGCACGTCCCCGGTGCCCGCCGTGGCCAGCGCCGGGGTGCCCGACATCCCGAGGAGCACTCGGTCTCCGGGCTCCGCCACTGCGGTCGTCGGCCCCTTGACCAGCGCCACCGCCCCCGCCGCGGTGCTGAGGCGCCGGGCGGCGGCGATCCGGTCGGGCCCCGGATGCCGCCCGAGGAGTCGTTCGTACTCGCCGTCATGGGGGGTCAGCACCACCGGCGACCGGCGGGCGACGGGGCGGTCGGCCACCGAACCCAGGGCGTAGAGGCCGTCAGCGTCGACCACCACCGGCACCGGCGACTCGGCCACCAGACGGCGGACCTCGGTGGCCGTCTGCGGGTCACGGCCCAACCCCGGTCCGACGACGATGGCCGCACACCGCTCGGCGGCATGCAGTGCGTCGCCCGCCCAGCCCGCGGCCGGCAGCTCCACACTGACCGCCTCGGAGGCGGGACTGGCCGACAGCGCCCCCCCGGGGACGCCCAAGCGGACCATGCCGGCGCCAGCCCGGTAGGCCGACCGGGCGCACAGGGCGGCCGCTCCGGTCATGCCGGGCGAGCCGGCCACCACCAGGACCGCGGCCGACCACTTGTTCCCGTCCCGCCGCCGGTCGGGCAGCAGCCGGGCGACATCCGCGTCCTCGACCAGCCAGATGGCGGCGTCGCCCGCGGGCAGGCCGATGTCGACCACCGACACCGCACCGGCCAGTGCCGACCCGTCACCCTGGACGAGGCCGGGCTTAAGGGCCACGAAGGTGACCGTCCGGTCGGCGACGGCCGGCGCCCCCGAGGCCCGGCCGGTGTCACCTTCCACCCCCGAAGGGATGTCGACGGCCAGCACCAGGGTCCCTGCCACCATTGCCGGAGCGGAGTACTCGCCACGGAACCCGGTGCCGTAGGCAGCGTCGATGACCAGGTCGCAACGCGAAAGGGCGCTCCGCGTCCCCGCCTCGACCACCGTCACCCGGGCGCCGCGCCGTCGGAGCAGCTCGGCCGCCACCCGGCCGTCGGCGCCGTTGTTTCCCCGGCCGGCCACCACGGTCACCCGACGGCCGTAGGCCCCGCCCAGCAGGTCGAGGGCGGCCAGGGCCACGGCCAGGCCGGCCCGGCCGACCAGCGCCTCCAGGCTGGTGGACCGCAGGGCCCGGGCATCGACGGCGCGCATGTCGGAGACGGTGAGGACCGGCTGCATCGGACGCTGGCTACCGCTCTACCGGACGGGACGGGTCCACCGGTTGGGATGGGGTCCGACCCTCGGCCACCACCACGGCCATGGCCACCCGATCGGTGTGGGTGAGGGACAGGTGCCAGCGGTCCACACCGACCCGTCGGGCCAGGCCGGCCGCGGCGCCGTGGAGGGCCAGCGACGGTGCGTCGAGCCCGGACCGGACCACCTCGACGTCGGCGAAGGGGAAGGCACCGAGCCCGACACCGAGCGCCTTCATCACCGCCTCTTTGGCCGCGAACCGGGTGGACAGCCGGGGCACCGGGTCGACGGCCCGTCCGGCGTAGGCCCGCTCCCCTGGGGTGAACAGGCGCTCGGACAGCTTGACCCTGCGGTCCAGAACCCGTCGGAAGCGGTCGAGGTCGACCGCGTCGACACCCACGCCGAGCACTGAGGCCGGCAGCGCGCTCCGGTCGATCGGACCGGACCCCTCCTGGCTCCCGGGGCCGGCCGGCGGGGCGGTCCCGCCGAGATGTCTCACTCGACGGTGACCACCTTGGCCAGGTTGCGCGGCCGGTCCACGTCGAGGCCGTGGAGACGGGCCAGATGGTAGGCGAACAGCTGCATCGGTACGACGTCGATGATCGGTGCGAACAGGTACTCGGTCCCGGGGACCCACAGGACGGCGTCGGCGTGACGGGCCGTTTCCTCGTCGCCGTCGTTGGCCACCACCACCACAGTGGCCCCGCGACTCTTCACCTCGGTGATGTTGTTCATCATCTTCTCGAGAATGGGGGTGCGGGTGGCCACGGCGATGACCACCGTTCCCGGCTCCACCAGAGCGATGGGCCCGTGCTTGAGCTCGCCGGCCGGGAACCCCTCGGCCCGTAGGTAGGAGAGCTCCTTCAACTTGAGGGCGCCCTCCAGGGCCACCGGATAGCCGACCTGGCGCCCGAGGAACATGAACGACGGTGAGTCCCGGTACCGGGCAGCTACCGCCTCGACGTCGTCGGACCGCGCCAGGGCGGTGGCCACCTTGTCGGGAAGCACCCCCATGTGCTCGAAGAGGGCGCGGGCGTCCTGGGGCGAGAGGGTCTCACGGGCCTGGGCCAGGTAGAGAGCGAGGATCTCGAGGGCGGTGATCTGGGCCAGGTGGGTTTTGGTGGCAGCCACGCCGATCTCCGGGCCGGCCCGGGTGTAGAGCACGGCGTCGCTCCCCCGGGCCATCGACGAGTCGACCACGTTGGAGACGACGAGGACCTTGGCCCCCTGCCGGCGGGCCTCCTCCATGGCGATGCGGGTGTCGGCCGTCTCGCCGGACTGGCTGACCCCGATGACCAGGGTGGTGGCGTCGAGGACCGGGTCACGGTAGATGAACTCGCTGGCGATGTCGATCTCGACCGGGATCCGGGCCCAGTGCTCGATGGCGTACTTGGCCATCAGTCCGGCGTGGTAGCTGCTCCCGCAGGCCACGATGAACACCTTGTTGACAGCCCGGAACTCCTCGTTGGAGATGCGGACCTCGTCCAGCGAGAGGGTGCCGTCGGGCAGGAGCCGGTCGAGCAGGGTGTCGGCCACCGCCTTGGGCTGCTCGTGCATCTCCTTGCTCATGAAGTCGTCGTAGCCGTCCTTGCGGGCGGCCTCGAGGTCCCAGTCGACGGTGAGGCGGGCCGGCTCGACCCGATCGCCGGCCAGAGTGGTCACGTTGAGCACGCCCGGGCGCAGCTCGGCGATCTGGTCGTCCTCCAGCACGAAGAACTCGCGGGTCAGCCCGAGGATGGCCGGGATGTCCGACGCCAGGAAGGCCGCCGACTCGGACACCCCGAGCAGCAGGGGCGAGACCCGGCGGGCGGCCACGATGCAGTCGGGTTGGTCGGCGTGCACCACGGCCAGGGCGAAGGCGCCCCGGATGCGGCCGAGGGCGGACCGCACCGCGCCGAGAAGTCCGGCCGCCTGGTCCCGCTCGAGCGACGACTCGATGAGGTGGGCCAACACCTCGGTATCGGTCTCCGACTCGAGATGGTGGCCGGCGGCGATGAGCTCGTCGCTCAGCTCGACGTGGTTCTCGATGATCCCGTTGTGGATCACTGCCATGCGCCCGGAGCAGTCGACGTGGGGATGGGCGTTGCCCTCCGAGGGCCGGCCGTGGGTGGCCCAGCGGGTGTGGCCGATTCCGGTGGTGGCGCCACCGGGAGCCGCTTCGGTCCGCTTGGTCAGATCGGCCAGGGACCTCGTCCCGTTGGCCGCCCGCGACCGCCACAGACCGTTGGCAGCATCCGGCCCGACCAGGGCCAGGCCGGCCGAGTCGTAGCCGCGGTACTCGAGGCGGGCCAGACCCTCGAGCAGGGTCCCGAGCACAGCCTCGGCCCCTCCACCCGCCCCGGAGGCTGCCGGACTCGGGGCCGTGGTGATCCCGATGATGCCGCACATGGATCGCGAGGCTAGCGGCCCGGCGTCCCCAGCGGCCCGGCACGGTCGAACGGTCAGCCGTGGGTGGCCGCCGCCGCCTGCAGCTCGAACTCGACCAGTGTGCTGAGACGGTGGGCGATCTGTTCGGCCACCCCGTCCCCGCTGGCCTCCACCATCACCCGGACCAGGGGCTCGGTGCCGCTGGGACGCAGCAAAACCCTTCCGGCGTCCCCCAAGCGGGCCTCCTCCTCGGCCACCGCCGACCACACCGCGTCGGCCCCCTCCAACAGCTCGGTGTTGGGGACGGGCACGTTGACCAGTACCTGGGGTACCCGGTTGACCAGACCGTCCAGTAACTCGGTGAGAGGCCGGCCCGAACGCACCAGCAGATCGGCCAGGACCAATCCGGTGAGCAGTCCGTCCCCGGTGGTGGCCATCCGCCGGAAGATGATGTGCCCCGACTGCTCGCCGCCGAGGGACAGCCCTTCTTCGTCCAGGGCGGCCAGCACGTGACGGTCCCCCACCGCGGTCTCGCAGACAGTGATCCCCCGCTCTTCCATGGCCAGCCGGAATCCCAGGTTGGTCATCACCGTGACCACCACCGTGCCACCGACCAGCTGGTCCCGCTCGGCCAGATCCAGCGAGAACAGGGCCAGCAGCTCATCCCCGTTGGCCACCCGGCCGGTCCCGTCGACGGCCAGCAGCCGATCGGCATCACCGTCGAGGGCCAGTCCCAGGTCAGCCTGGTGCTCGACCACCGCTCGGGACAGGACGGCGGTGGCCGTGGATCCGAAGCCGTCGTTGATGTTGGTCCCGTCGGGGTCGCATCCGATAGCCACCACGTCGGCACCCAGCTGCTCGTAGACCAACCCAGCCAGCGCCGAGGCGGCCCCGTTGGCGCAGTCCACCACCACCCGGAGCCCGTCGATCCGGCGGCCGTCGAGCAGCGAGCCCAGGTGTTCGACGTAGGCGGTCCCGAGTCCGGTCTCGGTGGCCAGAGTCCCCACCCCGTGACCCTCCAGGCGGCGCGGGCCCCGGACCGAGGGATCGAGGATGCGCTCCAACTCGTCCTCTATCGCCGCTTCCGTCTCGGTGCTCAGCTTGGCCCCACCGGCCCCGAATACCTTGATCCCGTTGTCGGCGAAGAGGTTGTGGGATGCGGAGATGACCACTGCCGGGAGGCCGCGCCGCTCCGACAGCCAGGCCAGTGCCGGAGTGGGAAGCACCCCGACATCGACCACATCGGCCCCTTCGCTGGCCAGCCCGGCCGAGAGGGCGGCCTGGAGCATGGGGCCCGAACGGCGAGTGTCCCGCCCGACGAGGAACGTGGTTGCGGTGATGGTGCGGGCGATGGCCCGGCCCAGCGACAGGACCAGCTCGGGCGGGAGTTCGACGTTGGCAACGCCCCGGATGCCGTCGGTACCGAACCGCGTGGTGACCACCGGCTACCGCTTGGAGTACTGAGGCGCCTTACGGGCCTTCTTCAGCCCGTACTTCTTCGACTCCTTCTCGCGGGAGTCGCGGGTGAGGAAACCCGCCTTCTTCAGGGCGCCCCGCATCTCGGGGTCCAGCTCACAAAGGGCCCGGGCGATACCCAGCCGGAAGGCGCCGGCCTGTCCGGAGACCCCACCACCGTCGATGGTCACGTCGATGTCCCATGACTCGGTGGTCTCGGTCAGCCGCAGCGGCTCGGTGACGATCATCCGGTGGGTAGCCGAGGTGAAGTAGTCCTCGAACTTGTGGTCGTTGACGGTGATGGCTCCCTGACCGGGACGGATGCGCACCCGGGCGACCGCCCGCTTGCGGCGTCCGGTGGTCTGGCAGATGGGGGCGGCGTTGGCCACGTCTGATCCTCGCGTTCGGTGTAGGTGGGCCTGGTCGGTCGGTGCCTAGGCACCGCTCCGGGCCGATGCCGTTCGGCGGGCACCGGGGAGATCCAGGGGTTCGGGGGACTGGGCAGCGTGCGGATGGTCCGCACCCTGGTAGACCTTGAGCTTGGTGGCCATCTGACGGCCCAACCGGTTCTTGGGCAGCATGCCGGTGATCGCGTTGCGAACCACCTGGTCGGACCGGTCGATCAACAGGTCGCTGTAGCTGGTGGCGGAGAGACCCCCCGGATACCCGCTGTGGCGGTAGGCCAACTTGTGCTCGGCCTTGCCCGACGGTCAGGACCACCTTGTCGGAGTTGATCACGATGACGTGGTCGCCGGTGTCCATGTGGGGGGCGAAGGTCGGCTTGTGCTTGCCCCGCAGGATGGCGGCCACCTCGGTAGCCAGCCGGCCGAGCACCAGGCCATCGGCATCGACGATGTGCCAGGCGCGGGTGATGTCAGCAGGCTTGGGCGAGTACGTGCGCACGATGGTTCCTTGTCCGGTCAGGCCGGTCGCCCGGGCACCGGGTTGGTGCGGGCATGCAGTGTGTGCCGAATGAAGCAGTGTGTGCCGAATGAAGCAGCCGCCGACTAGCACGGCTCGAGCACCGTTGGTGGCGCTGCCCGGCTGCGCGGCTACCGGGACATGGTCAGCACTGGCCAAGCCAGCTGACCCGGGCCCGATCCGGCGACTGCCCAGGATAGAGCCAAAACCGCCCCCCAGGCAAGCCGGTCACCCCTCGTAGCGTACCGCCACCAGGGTGAGTCCCTGCGACGGAGCCGGCCGGCCGGCCTGCTGGCGGTCGGCCGACCGCAGGATCCAGGGGAGGTCCGACGGGCGCTTCCGCCCTCGGCCCACCTCGACCAAGGTGCCCACCAGTGATCGCACCATCTGGTGACAGAAGGCGTTGGCCTCGATCTCGAAGGCCAGGAGGCGTCCGACCATCGGCAGGAGGTCCCGGGTGGGGTCGGAGGCGGCCACCTGAGGGACCCGCCCGCCGGCACCCCGCTCCGACCACCGTGCGTCGAGCACCCGTCGGGGGATGGGCTGATCGGCGTCGGTGCCCGGCACCCGGCGGCAGAAGGCCCGGAAGTCATGCTCGCCGACCACCGCGTCGGCCGCCGCGGCCATGGCCCGGACGTCGAGAGGTTCAGCCACGTGCCAGGTCAGCGCGGCCAGCAACGGATCGGGCACTGGGGCGTTGACCACCAGGTAGCGATAGCGCCGGGTCAGGGCCGAGTGGCGGGCGTCGAAGCCGTCGGGGGCGATCTCCGCCTCCCGCACCACGATGGCCGGACCCAACTGGCTGTTGCACGACCTGACCAAGCCGGCCGGGTCGACCAGGGCCGACACCGCCGAGGGCACGTCGAAGTGGACCACCTGGGCCAGGGCGTGCACGCCGGCATCAGTCCGCCCGGCACAGGTCAGGGCGACCGGCGTCCGGATGACCCGGGTGAGGACCTCGGCCAGCGATCCACCGACGGTGGGTACACCCTCCTGGGCGGCGAAGCCGCGGAATCCCGATCCGTCGTAGGCCACCCGCAACCGCCATCGCACAGTGGCACCGTCCGACCCCCCGGCGTGGGGGGTCGGACTCACACCAGTTCGATGCGGGCCATCGGGGCGTTGTCACCAGACCGATTGCCCAGCTTGAGGATGCGGGTGTAACCACCGGGGCGCTCGGCGTACCGCGGACCGATCTCCACAAACAGCTTGCGGGCCATGTCCTTGTCGCGGATGAAGGCCACCACGTTCCGCTGACGGGCGACCCCGCCCTTGGCTGCGGCCGTGATCACCTTCTCGGCCACCGGGCGGAGGGCCTTGGCCTTGGCCTCGGTGGTCACCAGATACTCGGCGGCGATGAGCGAGGCCACCAGGTTCCCCATCATGGCCTTCTGATGGGCGGAGCTGCCACCAAAGCGGCGCCCCTTCTTCGGAGTCCCGAGCACGGCCGGGCCTCAGTCCTTGACCCGCAGGGACAGGCCCCGCTCGTCGAGCTTTTGGAGCACCTCGTCGAGGGACTTCTGACCGAAGTTGGTGATGTTGAGCAGATCATCGAGCGTGCGGTCGACCAGCTCGCCGATGGTGTTGATCTGGGCCCGCTTCAGGCAGTTGCGGGGTCGTTCGGTGAGGTCGAGGTCCTCGATGCGCAGGTCGAGGTCGGGGGAGCCGGTGCCCACCGTGCCCACCTCGCCCAGCTCGAGACCCATAGGCTCGTCCTCCAGGTCGGCCACCAGACCCACCAGGGTACGCAGGGTGTCGCCGGCCGAAGCCAGCGCCTCGCGGGGGGTGAGGGATCCGTCGGTCTCGATGTCGAGGACCAGGCGGTCGAAGTCGGTGGACTGCTCGACCCGTACCGGCTCGACGGTGAAGGCCACCCGGCGGACCGGGGAGAAGATGGCGTCGACCGGAATCACGCCGATGGTGGTGGACCGCTTGTTCTTGTCGGCCGACAGGTAGCCGCGTCCCCGCTCCACGGTCAGATCCACCGCCAGCCGGCCCTTGCCGTTGAGGGAGGCGATGTGCTGGGTGGGGCTGAGCACCTCCACGTCCGCAGTGACCTGCAGGTCGCCGGCGGTGGCGTCACCGGGGCCGCGCTTGTCGAGGCGGATGGTCACCGGCTCATCACTGTGCACCCGGAACAGGATGTCCTTCAGGTTCAAGATGAGGTCGGTCACGTCCTCTTTGACACCGGGCAGTGTGGTGAACTCATGCAGGGCGTCGTCGAAACGGACCTGGGTGATCGATGCACCGGGGATCGAGGACAGCAGTGTGCGGCGGAGCGAATTGCCCAGCGTGTGCCCGAAGCCGGGA
Organism: uncultured Acidimicrobiaceae bacterium; assembly: GCA_963824355.1. Taxonomy (GTDB): domain Bacteria; phylum Actinomycetota; class Acidimicrobiia; order Acidimicrobiales; family RAAP-2; genus Bog-756. The sequence continues at coordinate 50,487 of CAWGOY010000001.1, forward strand.
TCGAGAGGCCCGACCGCGAAGCGCTGGCGGTTGTCCTCCTCTTCACCGATGGATTCGACAGTGGGTCGTTGGATGATGAGCATGCGATCAGGGCTCCTCGGCAGTGACTGCGCAGTGTGGGTTGGGTCGGTTTAGATGGTCGTACGGCGGTGGCGCGCACCATGGAATGGGCGCAGCGCTACTTGGAATAGAGCTCCACGATGAGCTGCTCCTGCACCGGCTCGTCGATGTGCTCACGAAGGGGCAGCGAGAAGACCCGGACTTCGAAGCGGTCCCCCACTGTCTCCAGCCACGGCGGTAGCTGTCGATCCAGGGTGTCGAGGTTGCGGCGCACGTGGAACAGCTCACGGGACGAGGGCTTGAGGGCAACCACGTCACCCTGGCGGACACGGTAGCTGGGAATGGTCACCCGCTTCCCGTTGACCAGGACGTGACCGTGACGGACGAACTGCCGGGCCTGCGAGCGACTCGAACCCCAGCCGGCCCGGAAGGTCACGTTGTCGAGGCGCTGCTCGAGCATCCGCAGCAGGTTCTCACCGGTGATGCCCGGCGCCCGGCTGGCCTCCACGTAGAGATTGTGGAACTGGCGCTCGAGCAGACCGTAGATGCGACGAGCCTTCTGCTTCTCGCGCAGCTGTCCCAGGTACTCGGAGCCCTGGCGCATGCGATCGCGGCCGTGCTCCCCTGGGGGGTAGGCACGGCTGTGGCGGTCGGTCACCGCCTCGGAGACCGGGCACTTCATCGAATAACAACGTTCGCCCTTCAAGAAGAGCTTGGTGCGCTCCCGCCGGCACAGGCGGCAAACGGGTCCGGTGTATCGAGCCATGGTGGTCCTTACTTCCCTTGTCCCCGGCCCTAGACCCGACGCCGCTTCTTGGGGCGGCAGCCGTTGTGGGGTATGGGGGTCACGTCCTTGATGCCGGCCACCTCGATGCCGGCAGCGGCCAAGGATCGGATGGCGGTCTCGCGCCCGGAGCCGGGGCCCCGGACCAGTACATCGACCCGCCGCACACCGTGCTCCATGGCCCGCTTGGCGCACTGCTCGGCGGCCAGCTGGGCGGCGAAGGGGGTGGACTTGCGTGACCCCTTGAAGCCCACGTTGCCGGCTGATGCCCAAGCCAGCACGTTCCCCTCCGGATCGGCGATGGAGACGATGGTGTTGTTGAACGAACTCTTGATATGGGCCACCCCGAAGGTGATGTTCTTGCGCTCCCGCTTACGCGGGCGCCGGGCCGTGGCGGCCGGCTTGGTGGTCTTGGCCATTACTTGCGAACCTTCTTCTTTCCGGCGACCGTCTTCTTCGGTCCCTTGCGGGTGCGGGCGTTGGTGTGGGTGCGCTGACCGTGAACAGGCAGGCCCTTGCGGTGCCGAATGCCCTGGTAACAGCCGATCTCCATCTTGCGCTTGATGTCCTGGGAGACGTCCCGGCGCAGGTCGCCCTCCACCTGCAGATTGGCATCGATGTAGTTGCGGAGCCGGGTCACCTCCTCGTCGGTGAGATCCCGAACCCGGGTGTCCGGACTGGTGTCGGTAGCCGCACAGATCCGCTGCGAGGTGGTTCGGCCGATGCCGAAGATGTAGGTGAGCGAGATCTCCAACCGCTTCTCGCGGGGGATGTCAACGCCTGAGATCCGAGCCACAGTTCTACTTTCTCTCGTACGCCTGATCCACGACCATCAACCCTGGCGCTGCTTGTGGCGCGGGTTTTCGCAGATGACCATGACCCGCCGGTGTCGACGGATCACCTTGCACTTCTCACACATCGGCTTGACGCTGGGTCGCACCTTCACGTTGTCGTCCTTTTCACCTGGGTCTTCTCAACTTGTTCCCTGTGGCGACCCCGACGCTCGATCGCCGATCCCCTGTTTCCGAGGGTCGCTCGCCGTTCCCGTCCCCCCGGTCAGCACCGCACCGAATGTGGTTTCGGATCGCTCCCGACCTACTTGTACCGATAGGTGATCCGTCCCCTGGCCAGATCGTAGGGAGTGATCTCCACCTGCACCTTGTCGCCGGGAAGGATCCGGATACGGTGCATCCGCATCTTTCCGGAGCTGTGGGCCAGCACTTTGTGGCCGTTCTCCAGCTCCACGCGGAACATGGCGTTGGGCAGTGGCTCCACGACCGTGCCCTCCAGCACGATGGCATCTTCCTTGGGCTTGGGCAGGTGAATCTCCTCGGTAGTCTTTCGTTCTCGTCCGCCCGCCCGGAGGCCGGCATGCGTCGCGGACCACGTGCCGTCGTTCGCTCGCACCGCGTTCGGGAGCACACGCAAGGAGCGCCACCGGCAGCGGGATCGGCACGCCACAACACACCCGTGGCCAGCCGAACGACCAGTTTAGCCTGCTGGCACCGAATTACCAGTCCGATCGACAAATCGGGCCGATCGGGGCCCGGGTCACAGGACGGTGAACACCTCCGGGCCATCGTCGGTCACCGCAATGGTGTGCTCGAAGTGGGCCGAGAGTCGGCCGTCGGCGGTGACCACGCTCCAGCCGTCGTCCAGCTGGACCGTACCCGCCCCACCTGCGTTGACCATGGGTTCTACCGCGAAGACCATCCCCGATTTGAGGGTCGGACCCGGGGATCCGGGCCAGTAGTTGGGCACCTGGGGCTCCTCGTGCATGGCCGTTCCGATGGCGTGGCCCACGTACTCCCGGACCACCGAGAACCCGGCCTTCTCGGCCACCTGCTGGACCGCCCGGCCCACCTCGTGGAGCCGGTTCCCGGGACGGAGCTGGTCGATGCCGGCGAACAGGCTGGCCTCGGTGACCTCCATCAGACGGGTCGCCTCGTCCGACACCTCCCCGACGCCCACCGTGTAGGCGGCGTCCCCGTGGTACCCCTCGATGATCGCCCCACAGTCGATCGAGATGATGTCGCCGTCCGCAAGCACCACCGACTCCGAGGGGATCCCATGGACGATCATCGAGTTGGGCGAGGTGCAGATGACCGCCGGGAACCCGTGGTAGTTGAGGAAGTTGGACCCGGCCCCCCGCTTGTCCAGTACGTCACGGGCCACCCGGTCGATGGTCGCGGTGGAGACACCGGGCCGGATGGCCTTTTTGGTGGCCTCGTGGATTTCGGCCACCACCCGGCCCGCTTTGCGCATCTTGGCCAGCTCGTCGGCGTTCCGTCTCATCGCTCGTACTCTCTCATGCGACCAGACCGCCTCACGTGAAGCGGCCTCCCCGGCGATCGCGCCGCTCTTCGACCACCTTGACCATCCGGCGGGTCACCGCTTCGGGGCTGCCCGTCCCGGGCACCGACTCCAGCTGGCCACGCGACCGGTACCAGTCGATGAGCGGCGCCGTCTGGTGCTCGTAGAGCTCCAGACGCCGGGAGATGGCCTCTTCGGTGTCGTCCTCCCGCTGGATCACCTCACCGCCACAGACGTCGCAGGTCCAGTTGATCAGGGGTGGCGTCGAAAGCGAGTAGTTGGCTCCGCAGTCGACGCATACCCTCCGGGCGGCCAGGCGACGGAGGACCTGGCTGGTGTGGATCTCGATGTCGATGGCCAGGTCGAGGTCGAACGGGGCGAGGATGCCGGCCAGGTGCTCGGCCTGGACCACCGTGCGGGGACAGCCGTCGAGGATGAACCCCCGGGCCCGCACGTCGCTCTCGCCCAACCGTTCGGCCACCATCTCCATGATCAGCTCATCGGAGAGCAGTTCCCCCCGGTCCATCAGGTCCTTGGCCTTCAGCCCGATGGCCGTTCCCTGCTTGACCGCGGCCCGGAGCATGTCCCCGGTCGAGACATGGGGCACCACGTAGTGGTGGGACAGGCGCACGCACTGTGTCCCCTTGCCTGCCCCCTGTTTGCCGAGGACAACGAGCCTGGCTCCGGGTACCACTTACTTGAGGAAGCCCTCGTAGTTCCGCATCATGAGCTGGCTGTCGATCTGCTTCATCGTCTCGAGTGCCACGCCAGTTGCGATGAGAAGGGTGGTGCCGTAGAAGGGATAGCTGGTGATGTTCCACGCCGCCATCAACAGGGAGGGGGTCACCGCCACTGCGCCGAGAAACAGGGCTCCCGGCCAGGTGATCCGGTTGAGTATGTGGGCCAGGTAGCGCTCCGTCGGATGGCCGGGCCGGATACCGGGAATGTAGCCCCCCTGTTTCCGGATGATGTCGGCCTGCTGGTGGGGGTCGAAGGCGACATAGACGTAGAAGAAGGTGAACAGGAGGATGAAGACGAAGTAGGTGAGGATGTAGAAGATGCTGGTCGGGGTCACGTTGTGGTTGACCCAGCTGCGGAAGGCGGCCGAGGGGATGATGTTGGACAGAAGCACCGGGATGTACAGCACCGAGCTGGCGAAGATGATCGGGATCACTCCGGCCTGGTTGACCTTCAGGGGTATGTAGGTGCTGGATCCCCCGTACATCTTGCGGCCCACCACCCGTTTGGCGAAGGTCACCGGGATCCGCCGCTGGCCCTGGTCCACGAAGACGATCAGTACCAGCAGGGCCAACGAGACCAGCAGGATCGTGGCGAACTTGATGCGGCCGCCCTCCTGAAGAACGGTGTTGAGCCCGGAGGGGATGCCGGCCACCACGTTGGCGAAGATGAGGATGGACATGCCCTGACCGATGCCCCGTTGGGTGATCAGCTCGGCCAGCCACATCACGAAGGCGGTGCCGGCGGTCAGGGTCAGCACGATGAACCCGGCCCGCCAGATGGAGTAGTGGAGGATGAGGTCGAGGTTCTGGCTGCTGCCGAAGAGACCGCCGCCGCCCTTGTGGAACAGGTAGACCAGCCCGGTGGACTGCATGAGGGCCAGCGCCACCGTCAGGTACCGGGTGGTCTGCGTCAGTTTCTTCTGTCCGACCGCCCCCTGATCCCGCCACTGTTCGAGTTTGGGGATGACCGTGGCCAGCAGCTGGATGATGATGCTGGAGGTGATGTAGGGCATGATGCCCAGCCCGAACACGGCCATCCGGGTCAGCGCCCCGCCGGAGAACAGGTTGAGGAAGCCCAGCACCCCTGACGATTTCGAGGCGGCGGTCAGTTGCGCCACCCTGTCGAAGTTGACGAAGGGCACCGGCACGTTGGCCCCGAACTGGTACAGGGCGATGATGGTCAGCGTGAATACGACCTTCTTCCGAAGGTCGGGGATCCGGAAGATGTTGGCCAGACTGGCGAGCATGGGGCTCCTCGACGCCGCAGGTGGCTGATGCTACCGGTTGGTGAGGGCGTTGCCCTGTGCCGGCGGGCGGTCGTGGCCGAAGGGAAGGGGCACCAACCTCGTCGATCCCCCGGCGGCGGTGATGGCAGCCTCGGCCGCTTTGGAGAAGGCGTGGGCCTCCACCCGCAGGGCCCGGGTGAGTTCGCCTCCGCCCAGGATTTTGACCAGGTCGCCCCGCTTGGCCAGCCCCAGCTCGACCAGTCCGTCCAGGCCGACGCTGTCGCCCTCCACCCGGGCCAGGGCCGAGAGGTTGACCGGGGTGTACTCGATGCGGAAGGGGTTCTTGAAGCCGCGCAGCTTGGGAATGCGCTGCATCAGGGGCAGCTGACCACCCTCGAAGCCCATCGGGATGGTGTCACGGGCCCCCTGTCCCTTGGTGCCGCGTCCGGCCGTCTTGCCACCCTTGCCGGCGATGCCGCGTCCCACCCGGCGGCGGCGGCACGTCGACCCGGCGGGCGGTCGGAGTTCATGGACCTTCATGGTCAGCCTTTCTCGCCGTGCTCGGCCGGTGCCACCTCGACCAGATGGGGTACGCGGGCCAGCATTCCACGGATTTCCGGACGGTCGGGCAACAGATTGGTGCGGCCGATGCCCCGGAGGCCCAGGGCCCGGAGCGTGCCCCGGTGCTTGGGCTTGGTGCCGATGGACGACCGCACCTGGGTGACCCGCAACCAGGCCTCGGTACCGGACGCAGCGGACATCTCAGTTCACCTCCGTGAACAGGTCGGTCTCCCGACGGCGCTCGCGGTAGGCCCGGAGCATGGCCGCAGGGGCCACGTCCTCCACCGGCTTGTTGCGCAGGGCGGCGATCTCGTCGGGCCGCTTGAGACCCTTCAGGCCGGCGATGGTGGCATGGGCCACGTTGATCCCGTTGGACGAGCCGAGGGACTTGGCCAGGATGTCGCGGATGCCGGCCATCTCCAAAATGGCCCGGGCCGCCCCTCCGGCGATCACGCCGGTACCGGGAGCTGCCGGCTTCAGCATCACCCGTCCGGCTCCGCTCTCCCCCACGATGGGGTGGGTGATGGTGGCGCCGGCCAGCGGCACGTCGAACAGGTTCTTCCTGGCCTCCTCGATTCCCTTCTGCACGGCCAGGCCTGCTTCCTTGGCCTTTCCGTAGCCCAGGCCCACCTTGCCGTTACCGTCGCCCACCACCATGAGGGCGGCGAACGAGAACCGCCGGCCACCCTTGACCACCTTGGACACCCGGTTGACCCGGATGGTGCGCTCTTCGAATTGCAGGTCATTCACGGCCATGGCTAGAACTCCAGTCCTTGTGCTCGGGCGGCATCGGCCAGGGCGGCCACCCGCCCGTGATACGCGAATCCGCCCCGGTCGAAGACGACCGTGGTGATGCCGGCGGCCTTGGCCCGGGTGGCCACCAGGGCGCCCACCTTCTCCGCAGCGCCGATGTTGCCACCTGCTGTGTCCCGCAGGTCGCCCTCGGTCGACGACGCCGCGGCCAGGGTGCGGCCCGCGTCGTCATCGATGAGCTGGGCCGAAATGTGCTTGTTGGACCGGAACACGGCCAAGCGCGGCCGATCGGCTGTACCATGCACCCGGCGGCGGACACGGGCGTGTCGGCGTCGACGGAGCTCCAACTTGTGATCAGTGCGTGCCACTACTTGGCTGCCTTCCCGGCCTTGCGCACGACCCGCTCGCCCAGGTAGCGCACGCCCTTGCCCTTGTACGGTTCGGGCTTGCGCAGCTTGCGGATGTCCGCGGCCACCTGGCCCACCTTCTCCTTGTCGATGCCCCTCACGATGATCCGGGTGTTCGTCGGCACTTCGAAGGTCACACCTTCGGGGGCCGAGACGTTGACCGGATGGGAGAAGCCGAGGGCCAGTTCGAGACCCGAGGAACCCTTGGCCACCGCCCGGTAACCGACTCCCACGATCTCCAGCTCCTTCGAGAATCCCTCGGTGACACCAGCGACCATGTTGGCCACCAGCGAGCGGGTCAGACCGTGCAGGGCCCGGTTCTGACGTTGATCATCAGGTCGTTCGACGACCAGCACGTCACCGTCCTGGCGGATGGTGATGGCGGCCGGCACCGACCGGGCCAGCTCGCCGTTGGGTCCCTTGACCGTCACCGTGTTGTCCTGGCTCACTGCCACCGACACCCCGGAGGGCACGGTGATCGGCGAACGACCGATCCGCGACATCAGGACACCCCTCCTCGTGCACCGGTGGCCACAGAGGCCCGGCTACCACACATAACAGAGCACCTCGCCACCCATTCGGTGCTTGCGCGCTTCGCGGTCGGTCATCAGGCCCTTGGAGGTGGAGACCACGGCGACCCCCAGGCCACCGAGGACCCGCGGCATCTTGTCGGCTCGGGCGTAGATACGCAGGCCGGGCTTGGACACCCGCTTGATGCCGGAGATGGTCCGCTCCCGCTCCGGCGAGTACTTCATGGTGATCTCGAGGGTCTTGCCCGGCTTACCCGGTTCCTCACTCACCTGGTAGCCCACGATATAGCCCTCGTTGACCAGGATGGCGGCCAGGGACTCCTTGAGCTTGGATCCGGGCATCTTGACCGTGTCGAAATGCGCGGTGTTGGCATTCCGGATGCGGGTCAGCATGTCGGCGATCGGGTCGGTCATGGTCATCGTTGGTCGCCTCCTCTCACCAGCTGGCCTTGGTCACGCCGGGAATCTCGCCGGCGTGGACCATCACCCGCAGGCAGATCCGGCACAGGCCGAACTTGCGGTACACCGACTTCGGCCGGCCACACCGCCGGCATCGGGTGTACCCGCGCACCTTGAACTTGGGGGTGCGCTGCTGCTTTTGGATCAGGGCCTTTTTCGCCATTGGGTTACTGGTTCTCCTGTCGGAACGGGAATCCGAAGGCGGCCAGAAGGGCCCGGCCTTCGTCGTCGGTACGTGCGGTGGTGGCGATGGTGATGTCCATGCCCCGGGTGGTGTCGATTCGGTCGTAGTCGATTTCGGGGAAGATCAGCTGCTCGGTCACCCCGAAGGTGTAGTTGCCATGGCCGTCGAACGAACGGGGCGAGAGGCCCCGGAAGTCACGGATGCGGGGAATAGCCATGGCCAGCAGCCGGTCGAGGAATTCCCAGGCCCGGTCGCCGCGCAGGGTGACCTTGGCCCCGATCTCCTGGCCCTCCCGCAACTTGAAGGAGGCGATCGACTTCTTGGCCCGGGTCACCACCGGCTTCTGCCCGGAGATGATCTCGAGGTCACGCATGGCTCCCTCGATCAGGGACTTCTGCTGGGTGGCCCGGCCCACGCCGGTATTGATGACGATCTTGATCAGCCGGGGGACCTCCATGATGTTGGAGAGGCCCAGGCTCTCTTTGAGCTCGGCCCGCACCTGGCGGTCGTAGCGCTCCTTGAGGCGGGGGCGGGTGGCGGTCACCGGGGCCATCACAGATCGTTCCCGCACTTGCGGCAGACCCGAAGCTTGCGACCCTGCTCGTCGATGCGCATCCCGATGCGGGTGGGTCCGCACGAGGCGCAGACGATGGCCACCGAGGACACCGACACCGGCATGAACTTGTCGATCACGCCGCCCTGCATGGTGGCTCGGGTGGGCTTGGCGTGACGCTTGGCCACATGGACACCCTCGACGATGACCTTTCCCTCGGCGGGGATGGCCCGCACCACAGTGGCCTGGCGGCCACGGTCCTTACCGGAAAGCACCTGAACCCTGTCACCTTTGCGAATTCGCATCTACAACACCTCCGGTGCCAGCGAGACGATGCGCATGAAGCGCTTGTCCCGCAGCTCACGACCCACCGGTCCGAAAATGCGGGTCCCGCGTGGTTGCTGCTGGTCATTGATGAGCACGGCGGCGTTCTCGTCGAAGCGGATGTAGCTGCCGTCCGGCCGGCGCTTCTCCTTTTTCGTCCGCACCACCACGCACTTGACGACGTCACCCTTCTTGACCGCCGCTCCGGGGATGGCGTCTTTGACCGTGGCCACGAACACGTCGCCGATGGAGGCGTAGCGCCGGCGCGAACCGCCAAGCACCTTGATGCAGAGCACCTCTTTTGCGCCTGAGTTGTCGGCCACCCGCAGTCGGGATTCCTGTTGGATCATCGGGCCCGCTCCAGAACCTCGGACAGACGCCACCGCTTGAGCTTGGACAGGGGGCGGGTCTCCACTACCCGGACCCGGTCACCCACCTTGGCCGCGTTGTCGCCGTCGTGGACGTAGAGCCGCTTGGTCCGCTGTACCGTTTTGCCGTAGCGAGGGTGGCGGACCCGCTCGATGACCGCCACCACCACGGTGGCGTCCATGGCGTCGGAGACGACCAGACCCTCACGGACCTTGCGGCGGTTGGCCCGACCGGTCGCTTCGGTCTTCTCGTCGGCCATCAGCTGGTCTCCTCTTCGTCGTCGGCATCGTCGTCTTCGACCTGGTCGGCGAGGCCGGCATCGGGAAGAGCCATGCCATCGTCATCGGCCACCTCTTCGGCCAGCTCTTCCTCGTCGATACCCACTCCCCCGTCGTGGTCGTGGTCGTGGTCGTCGGCCTCAGCTGCCGCTCGGGCCGCCGCTCGGCGCTCCGACGCGGTGGTCTGACTGCGACCGAGGGCTTTGTCCTCCGATCGACGTCGGGCCGCCGCCTGGTGGGCCGGAAGGTCCTCCATGAGAAGGCCTTCGGCCTCGGCGATCTCGCGGATGCGCAGCTCGGTCATCATCCGGGCCACATCCTTTTTGATCTCGCTGAGGCGGGTGAAGTTATCCAATTGGCCGGTGGCCAGCTGGAAGCGGAGGTTGAAGAGCTCACGCCGGGTCTCACCCAGCTGGCGCTCCAGCTCCTCGGTGTCGTACTCGGAGATGTCAGCGGCCGTGGCCATCAGACCTGCACCTCCGGCGTCCCATGGGTACCCGGTCGGATCACGAAACGGGCCTTGAACGGTAGCTTCTGGATGGCCCGGTCCATGGCCTCTCTGGCCAGCTCGGGCTCCACGCCGGCCAACTCGAACAGGATCCGGCCCGGCTTGACCACGGCCACCCAGTGCTCGGGGTTTCCCTTGCCCGAGCCCATGCGGGTCTCGGCCGGCTTCTGGGTCACCGGCCGGTCGGGAAAGACCCTGATCCACACCTTGCCGCCTCGCTTCACGTGACGGGTCATGGCAATACGGGCGGCCTCGATCTGGCGGGCTGTCAACCAGGCCGGCTCGAGGGCCTGGATGCCGAAGTCACCAAAGGTGACGTCGCTTCCACCTTTCGCCTTGCCGCTCATCCGGCCACGCTGCTGCTTGCGGTGCTTGACCTTGCGAGGCATCAGCACGTCAATCCACCTCCTTGCGGAAGTGCGGGGTCTCGTGGTGCTCGCGGGTACGCCGCTCGATCTCCTCGTCTTCGGTGAGGATGCGCTCGAGCTCATCGGGAACCGACGGAGCGGCGGCGATATCGGCCGTCGAGCGGTCCACCAGACCCTCGGGGATCTCGGTCTCCACCGTCGTGTCGGAATCGACGGTGACCACGCTGCCCGGCGCGCCCTGCTCGGCCCGGCGTCGGCCGCCACCGGCGGTGATCAGTCGGCGGGGAGCGTCGCCGCCCTGGCCCGAGGTCTCGCCGACCGCCATGGCCGCTTCGCGGGTGATCTTGTCCTCGGTGGAGATCTTGTAGGGGAGGATGTCGCCCTTGTAGATCCAAACCTTGACCCCGATGCGCCCGAAGGTGGTCTTGGCCTCACGGAATCCGTAGTCAATGTCGGCCCGCAGGGTATGCAGGGGAACCCTTCCCTCGCGGTAGGACTCCTTCCGGGACATCTCCGAGCCACCCAGTCGACCGGAGCACTGGACACGGACCCCGAGGGCGCCGGCCTTCTGCACCGTCTGGATGGAGCGCTTCATGGCCCGGCGGAACGCCACCCGGCGGGCCAGCTGGTCACAGATGCCCTGGGCGATGAGGGCGGCATCCAACTCGGGCTGCTTGATCTCTTGGATGTTGAGCTGGATCCGGTTGTTGAGACCGGTGATTTCCTCGATCTTCTTCTTGAGCCGATCGGCCTCCGCGCCGCGCCGGCCGATGACGATGCCCGGCCGGGCGGTATGGATGTCTACCCGCAGTCGGTCCCGCGTGCGTTCGATCTCGATGCGGCTGACCGCGGCCGATTCGAGCTGTGACATGAGGTAGTCGCGGATCTCCCAGTCCTCGATCACGCAGTTCTGGTAGTTGCGCTCTTCGAACCAACGCGACTTCCAGTCAGTGGTGACGCCGAGCCGAAACCCGTAGGGGTTGACTTTCTGGCCCATCTACTTGCCCTTCTCTTCGGCGGGATCGCCGTCTGTCTCGTCGGTCTCGTCGGTCTCGTCGGTCTCGTCTGTCTCGTCGGTCTCGTCTGTCGAATCTTCAGCGGCGTCGGCTGCAACCGCCTCCACGTCCACGTCGTCGTCGGCCGCGGCGTCGGCTTCGTCGTCGAAGTCGGACTCCTCGAGCGGGCCGGCCTCGGTCTCGGTGACCAGGTCGTCGGCGTGGGTCGACTCCTCGTCCCAGGCCTCGGTCCCGGTGTCCTGCTCGTCGGTCACCGGAGTGGTCGGCTCCCCCCGCTGACGACGGCGGGAACTGGCCACCCGGCGGGACCGGTTGGATGTGTTGGCAGCCTGCTTGGCCCGTCGACGGGCGATCCGGTCCTCGGGCAGGCGACTCACGATGATGGTGATGTGCGACGTGCGCTTGCGTATGCGGGTGGCCCGACCACGGGCCCGGGGACGCCAGCGCTTGAGGGTGCTGCCCTCGTCGGCGAAACAGGCGGACACGTACAATTCCTCGGCATCGAGTCCGTCGTTGTGCACCGCGTTGGCCACCGCCGAAGCCAGCACCTTACCCACCGTCACCGCTGCCTCACGGTCGCCCAGTGAGAGAATCTCGGCGGCCCGGTCGACATCCTGGCCTCGGATCAGGTCGAGGACCTGGCGCACCTTGGTGGCCGACATACGGCTGTGGCGAAGCACTGCCCGGGTTCCCTCGCGCTCGTTGGTCTTCACGCCGGGCACCTCAGCGCCTCCCCGCCCGCTCTTGGCCGGCATGGAACTTGAAGGTCCGAGTGGGAGCGAACTCGCCCAGCTTGTGCCCGACCATCGATTCGGTCACGTACACCGGGATGTGCTTCCGCCCGTCGTGCACCGCGATGGTGTGACCGACCATGTCCGGGATGATGGTGGATCGACGTGACCACGTCTTGATGACCTTCTTGTCGCCGGCCGCGTTGAGGGCGTCCACCTTCTTCAGCAGGTGGTCGTCGACGAACGGGCCTTTCTTCAGGCTGCGGGGCATGGTGTGTGGTTCCCTCTGTCTTCCTACCGCCGAGCACCGCGGGTGCGGCGCCTGCGGACGATCATCGCGTCGGAGGCCTTGTTCCGGGACCGGGTACGGCCTTCGGGCTTGCCCCACGGCGACACCGGGTGCCGGCCACCGGATGTTTTCCCCTCGCCGCCGCCCAAGGGGTGGTCGACCGGGTTCATGGCCACGCCGCGGGTTTGGGGGCGCTTACCCTTCCACCGGTTGCGGCCGGCCTTGCCGATCTTGATCAGCTCGGCCTCCGAGTTGCCCACCGTGCCCAAGGTGCCCCGGCAGTCAATGGAGACCCGGCGCATCTCCGTGGAGGGCAAGCGGAGCGTGGCGAAGGCCCCCTCCTTGGCCACCAGCTGGATGCTCATGCCCGCCCCCCGACCCAGCTTCCCGCCTCCGCCCGGTCGGAGCTCGACATTGTGGAGGACCGAACCCACCGGGATGTAGCGCAGCGGTAGGGCGTTACCCGGTCGGATCTCGGCACCCTGTCCGGACTGGAGGAGATCGCCCACTTGGACTTGGGCCGGAGCCAGGATGTAGCGCTTCTCGCCGTCGAGGTAGTGGAGCAGGGCGATGCGGGCGTTGCGGTTGGGGTCATACTCGATGGCCGCCACCTTGGCCGGCACCCCGTCTTTGTCCCGCTTGAAGTCGATGATCCGGTACTGCTGCTTGTGGCCGCCTCCACGATGGCGCGACGTCTTTCGGCCGTAGCTATTGCGACCACCAGTGGACGGCTTAGGGGCCAGCAGCGACTTCTCAGGACGATCACGGGTGATCTCGCCGAAGTCGGAGACCGTCTGGAACCGCCGGCCGGCACTGGTCGGTTTGCGTGAGCGGAGTGGCATGGCTGGTCCTGGCCTCTCAGTTCTCGAAGAGGTCGATCGAGTCACCCTCGTGAAGGGTGACGATGGCCCGCTTGGTGTCGGGACGGTGCCCGAGCGAGTTGTTCTTCCGGTTACGCCTGGTCTTGCCCTTCCGATTGAGGGTGTTGACACTGTCCACCCGGACGTTGAAGGCCTGCTCGACGGCGTGGCGCACGTCAATCTTCGTGGCCGATGGATCGACCACGAAGACGTAGACGTTGTTATCCATCAGGGCGTAGGACTTCTCCGACACCACCGGACGGATCAGCACGTTGTGGGGATCCCTCATGCTCAGCTTCCTTCTGCCTGGGCGGCCTCGGGGGCGATGACATCGGCCCCGGCCTCGAGGTCGGCGGTGGCCTCGGTGGCGTCCGAACCGGCTCCCGATCCGCCGGGGAGGGTCTCATCGGTGAAGACCACCCAGTCGTTGACCAGGATGTCGTAGGCATTGAGCTCACCGGCCACGATGGTCTGGATCTCCGGCAGATTCCCGAAGGAGCGATCGGCATAGCCGTCCTCGGGGCCAAGTACCACCAACACCCGGCCGTGGAGGCCGAGAGCGGCCAGTGCGCCAAGCGCCCCCTTGGTGCTCGGCACCTCGAACGGCCAGGCGTCGACCACTGCCACCCGGCCCTGGGCGGCCCGGTCGGACAGCGCCGAGCGCAGAGCCAACTGGACCATCTTCTTCGGCGTCCTCTGAGCGTAGGACCGCGGCTTGGGCCCGAGGGCCACACCGCCGCCGATCCACTGTGGTGAGCGGGTCGATCCCTGACGGGCACGACCGGTCCCCTTCTGACGAAAGGGCTTGGCCCCGCCTCCTCTGACCTCGGCCCGGGTCTTGGTTGACTGGGTGCCGGAACGGGCTGCGGCCAGCTGGGCGGTCACCACCTGGTGGAGTACGGCCACGTTGGGCTCGATCCCGAAGAAGGTCGGTTCGAGGGCGACCTCACCAAGTTCTGACCCGTCGACCGACCGCCGGGTCACCGTGCGGTGCTCGGGAGCGGGCCGCAGGAACCGCCGCACCTCGGCCGGGGTGGCTGTCTCCAGGTCGATGGTCTCGCCGGTGGCCGGGCTCACGAGCGGCCTCCACTGACCAGAGGAGCCTTGACCGCGTCGCGGAGGACCACGATCCCACCCTTCGGGCCGGGCACCGCCCCTTTGACCAGTACCAACTCCCGCTCGGCGTCGGCCTGCACGATCTCGAGGTTGAGCGTGGTCACCTGCTGGCCGCCCATGCGTCCGGCCATGCGGGTCCCCTTGAACACCCGGGCCGGGGTGGCACAAGCACCGATCGAACCGGGGGAGCGGTGCTTCTTGTGGTTGCCGTGCGAAGCGCCCTGGCCCTTGAAGTTGTGCCGCTTCATGGCCCCGGCAAAGCCCTTCCCCTTGGATACGGCGATGGCGTCGACCCGCTCCCCCGGCTGCAGGAGGTCAGCGGTCAGCTGCTGACCCACCTCGTACTCGGAGGTGTCGTCCAGCCGGAGCTCGACCAGCCGGCGACCGGGATCCACACCCGCTTTGTCGAAGTGACCCTGTTCCGGCTTGGTCAGGGTCGAGGACCGCCGGTGACCCCAGGTCACCTGGAGCGCGGCGTAGCCCTCACGCTCAGGGGTCTTCACCTGCACCACCCGGACCGGAGCGACGCGCAGCATCGTCACCGGGATCGCCCGGTTCTGATCGTCCCAAATCTGGGTCATTCCGACCTTCTCGCCCACGATCGCCCTGGTGGCCACTGGAGCTTCTCCATCTCGACTCAATGCTTCACGACACCGGCCCGTGCCGGTCGCGTACTGCTCGTCCTGCATGTGCACCCGGCTCCGCTGGCAAGTCGGGGCCCTTCGACCCCATCGGCTTGCACGCAGACGCTCCGCTCGGATGAACCCGAGCGGAGCGCTCGCCTGGTTTGGTCCGGGGTCCCCGCTGACTCACCGCGGGCGCTCGAACACGTCCTACTCACAAGGGTTGACCCGAGAATGGGCCGACCGGTTACTGTATACCATCCCTGATGGGCTGACAATGAGGCGGGTCGCCCCCGGCGGAACCGGTTCCGGCCACCTACGACCGCACCAGGCCCAGGCGGCGCTAGACGGTCTGGATCTTGATCTCGATGTCCACCCCGGCCGGCAGGTCCAGACGCTGGAGGGAGTCGACCGTCTTCGGGGTGTGCTCCACGATGTCCACCAACCGCTTGTGCACCCGCATCTCGAAGTGCTCGCGGCTGTCCTTGTACTTGTGGGGCGATCGGACCACCGTGTAGCGGTGCTTTTCGGTGGGCAACGGGACCGGTCCCAGCACCTTGGCCTGGGTCCGGAGCACGGTCTGGACGATCTTTTCGGTCGACTGATCGAGAATCTCGTGGTCATAGGCCTTCAGGCGGATTCTGATCTTCTGGCGGGGGCCCTCAGCGGCCATGGGTACGGCGTCCTCTCGTGGTGGTCATCGCTTCAGCGGACTATTCGAGGATCTTCGTGACCCGGCCCGAGGCCACCGTCCGTCCACCCTCGCGGATGGCGAACCGCAGTCCCTCGACCATGGCGATCGGCTTACCCAGCTCGACGGTCATGTCGGTGTTGTCACCGGGCATCACCATTTCGGTGCCCTCGGGCAGGGTGATCGTTCCGGTCACGTCGGTGGTCCGGAAGTAGAACTGGGGCCGGTAGTTGGTGAAGAACGGCTTGTGCCGGCCACCCTCGTCCTTGTTCAGCACGTAGACCGTGGCTTCGAACTTGGTGTGGGGGGTGATCGAACCGGGCTTGCACAGCACCTGGCCCCGCTCCACCTCCTCCTTCTTCGTTCCCCGCAGCAGGGCACCGATGTTGTCACCGGCCCGTCCTTCGTCCAGCAGCTTGCGGAACATCTCGATACCGGTGACCGTGGTCTTCTGGGTCTCCCTCAGGCCGACGATCTCGACCTCCTCGCCCACCTTGACGATGCCCTGCTCCACCTTGCCGGTCACCACGGTGCCCCGGCCGGTGATCGACATCACGTCCTCGATGGACATGAGGAAGGGCTTCTCCACGTCCCGCTCGGGCTCGGGAATGTAGGAGTCGACCGCCTCCATCAGCTCGGTGATCTTGCCCGTCCACTCGGGATCGCCCTCCAGGGCCTTCAGCGCACTGACCCGTACGATGGGGGTGTCGTCGCCCGGGAACTCGTACTCGTTGAGCAGCTCGCGGATCTCCAGCTCAACCAGCTCCAGGAGCTCCTCGTCGTCCACGGTGTCCGACTTGTTCAGGGCGACCACGATGTAGGGCACGCCCACCTGGCGGGCCAGCAGCACGTGCTCACGGGTCTGGGGCATGGGTCCATCGGCCGCCGAGACGACCAGGATGGCCCCGTCCACCTGGGCGGCGCCGGTGATCATGTTCTTGATGTAGTCGGCGTGGCCGGGCATGTCGACGTGGGCGTAATGCCGGTTGGGCGTCTCGTACTCGACGTGGGCGATGGTGATGGTGATCCCGCGCTGCTTCTCTTCGGGCGCCTTGTCGATCTCGTCGAACGGCGTGAAGTTGGTGGACGGGTCGTTGTCGTGCAGGACCTTGGTAATGGCCGCGGTGAGCGTGGTCTTACCGTGGTCGATGTGTCCCATCGTTCCCACGTTGACGTGGGGCTTGTTGCGCTCGAACTTCTGCTTGGCCATGGCTGGGGTAATGCTCCCTGATCTCGGACGGTACCCCCTCGGGCCCGCCACGACGCCGGCGGTTGCCTGACGTCATTCCTGTTCTGCGTGATGATGCTGCGGTACTGCCTGCTGTGGGTCTACTGGCTGTTTCCTGGCTGGTTGCTGGCCCGGCTGCCTTGGTACTGGCGCCCCGGTCCTACTCACCCCGCGCCTTGGCGATGATCTCCTTGGCGATGGACTCAGGAACCTCGTTGTACGCGTGGAACTGCATCGAGTACGTGGCTCGACCCTGCGTACGTGACCGCAGGTCGGTAGCGTAGCCGAACATGTCGCTCAGCGGTACCTGCGCCCGCACGATGTGGCTGTTACCCCGCTGCTCCATGCCTTCGACCTTGCCCCGTCGGGCGGACAGGTCGCCGATCACGTCACCCATGTAGTCCTCCGGCGTGGTCACCTCGACGGCCATCACCGGCTCCAAAAGGACCGGGTCGGCCAGGTTGGCCGCCTTCTTGATGGCCATCGAACCGGCGATCTTGAACGCCATCTCCGAGGAGTCCACGTCGTGGTAGGAGCCGTAGGTGAGCGTCACCTTGATATCCACCGTGGGGTACCCGGCCAGGACCCCCGAGGTGATGGACTCCTGGATGCCGGCATTGACCGAGGGGATGTACTCCTTCGGGATCACCCCGCCGGTGATCTTGTCCTCGAAGGCGTAGCCGCCCCCGGGACCGGTGGGCTCGAGGGTGATCACCACGTGGCCGTACTGGCCCTTGCCCCCGGTCTGGCGGACATAGCGCAGCTCGACCTTCTCGACCTTCTTGCGTACCGTCTCGCGGTAGGCCACCTGGGGCTTTCCGACGTTGGCGTCCACGTTGAACTCGCGAAGCATCCGGTCGACCAGCACCTCCAAGTGGAGCTCGCCCATACCCGAGATGACGGTCTGGCCGGTCTCCTCGTCCGACTGGACACGGAAGGTCGGGTCCTCCTCGGACAGCGAGAAGAGGGCCTTGCCCAGTTTGTCCTGGTCGGCCTTGGTCTTCGGCTCGACGGCGACGTGGATGACCGGCTCGGGGAAGGTCAGCGACTCGAGAACCACCTGGTCGTCGGGGTCGCACAGCGTGTCGCCGGTGGTCGTTTGTTTGAGTCCCACCGCGGCCACGATGTCGCCGGCGTAGGTGACGTCGAGGTCCTCCCGCGAGTTGGCGTGCATCTGGAGGATGCGCCCGATCCGTTCCTTGCGATCCTTGGTCGAGTTCATCACGCCGGAACCCTTGGTCAGGGTGCCGGAGTAGACCCGCAGGTAGGTGAGCTTGCCCACATAGGGGTCGGTCATGATCTTGAAGGCCAGGGCGGCGAAGGGGGCGGTGTCGTCGGGGGGACGCTCGACGGTCACGCCCTCCTTGCGGGGCACGGTGCCCATGGTCGGAGGGATGTCCAGCGGGCTCGGGAGGTAGTCAACCACCGCGTCGAGCATGGGCTGGACGCCCTTGTTCTTGAAGGCGGATCCGCACAGGATGGGCACGGCGTGACTGCCCAGGGTCACCGTGCGGATGGCCCGAAGGAGATCCGCGGAGGTGATCTCCTCGTCGCCCAGATACTTCTCCATGATGGTGTCGTCATAGTTGGAGACCACGTCGATGAGCTGGTGGTGGGCCTCGTTGGCGGCCTCGATCAGATCGGCGGGGATCTCCTCTTCGGTCCACTCCTCGCCCATACCGTCGCCCCATACCAGGGCCCGCATCTTGACCAGGTCGACCACCCCACGGAACCCACCCTCGGCGCCGATGGGCAGCTGCACAACCGCCGGGACTGCGTCCAGACGGTCCTTGATCATGTCCACGCACTGCCAGAAGTTGGCACCGGTCCGGTCCATCTTGTTGATGAAGCAGATCCGGGGGACCTCGTACTTGTCGGCCTGACGCCACACCGTCTCGGTCTGGGGCTCGACCCCGGCCACCGCATCGAACACGGCCACCGCGCCGTCGAGGACTCGCAAGGACCGTTCCACCTCGACGGTGAAGTCCACGTGACCGGGCGTGTCAATGATGTTGATCACCGTGTCGTGCCACATACAGGTAGTGGCGGCCGAGGTGATGGTGATGCCCCGCTCCTGCTCCTGGACCATCCAGTCCATGGTGGCCTGGCCCTCGTGGACCTCACCGATCTTGTAGTTCTTGCCGGTGTAGTAGAGGATCCGCTCGGTGGTGGTGGTCTTGCCCGCGTCGATATGGGCCATGATCCCGATGTTCCGGGTCTTGGCCAAGGGGTGGTGGCGGGTAGTCGCTTCAGCCATATCGATCAGCTCTCGGGTCGTGCTCGTGGGTGGTGCTCGTGAAGGCGCCGGGATCCGGCCGGCCGCCTACCAGCGGTAGTGGGCGAAGGCCTTGTTGGACTCGGCCATCTTGTGCAGGTCTTCGCGGCGCTTGGCCGCTGCGCCGATTCCGTTGGCCGCATCGCGGATCTCATTGGAGAGCCGCTCGGCCATGGTCTTCTCGCGCCGCTGCTGGGAGTAGCCCACCAGCCATCGGATGGACAGGGTGGTAGCCCGACGGGGTCGGACCTCGACGGGCACCTGATAGGTGGCCCCGCCGACTCGGCGGCTGCGCACCTCGAGCTCGGGCCGCGTGTTCTCCACCGCCTTCTTCAGTACGGCCACCGGATCGTTGCCCGACTTTTCGGCCACATCGGACAGGGCATCGTAAACGATGCGCTCGGCCAGAGTGCGCTTACCCCGGCTCAGCACGCGGTTTACCACCTGGGTGACCAGGACCGAGTGGTAGACCGGATCGGGAATCAGCTCACGACGGACTGCGGGACCTTTGCGGGGCACGTCAGGACTCCTTCTTGGCGCCGTAGCGACTGCGGGCCTGGTTGCGTTCACGGACCCCGGACGCATCGAGCGTTCCCCGGATCACCTTGTACCGGACACCGGGCAGGTCCTTCACCCGACCGCCGCGGACCAACACGATGGAGTGCTCCTGGAGGTTGTGGCCCTCGCCCGGAATGTAGGCGGTCACCTCCAGACCGCTGGTCAGGCGGACCCTCGCCACCTTGCGTAACGCCGAGTTGGGCTTCTTCGGGGTGTGGGTGTAGACGCGGGTGCACACACCCCGTCGCTGAGGCGCCCCCCGGAGGGCCGGGGTCTTCGACTTGGTGGGCTTGGTAGCCCGGCCCTTGCGGACGAGCTGGGAGATCGTGGGCACGCGTTACCTCTAGGTTTTGGACTGCGGGGATGCTGCGGGGCCGTCTCGGACCTACGGTCCGAAACCTGTGACTTAGGTACTGCTCAGGGGTGCTGCTGTGGTGCGGGCGGGCAGGACGAACCAACCGGCGCGCAGCCGCAAACGGCCAATGCTACGGCATCGGCACCCCACCGGCAAGCGCGGCACGGATCCCACGTCCGCTCGGAGCCCAGTCTACGGGCACCGGGTCGGTCATCCGTCACCCCGCCGGTCCGGCACGGACCGGCGGGGTGACGGAGATGGAAGTTCAGGCCCCGGCTTCCAGCGGCCCGTCGGCCACCGGCGCATCGGCACCACCGAAGTCGGGTGCGCCGTCAGCCAGATCTTCGGCCGAGGGAATGACACCCAGCCAGCTGGCGTCGATCTCCGAGCTGAAGCCGCCCAGTGAGGCGTCACCACCGGTGTCACGCAACCAAGCAGCCAGATCCTCGGTGCCGGCATCCCCTTCGGATCCGAGCGCCCAGAAGGGCATGGCCTCGGCCCCGGGCATCTCCAGCTTGATGTCCCGGTACCGCTCCATTCCTGATCCGGCCGGGATCAGTTTGCCGATGATGATGTTCTCCTTCAGGCCGAACAACTGGTCGGACTTGCCCTCGATGGCCGCCTCGGTCAACACCCGGGTCGTCTCCTGGAAGGATGCCGCCGACAGCCAGCTCTCCGTAGCCAGTGATGCTTTGGTGATCCCCATCAGCTCGGGCCGGCCCTCGGCCGGCCGCTTGCCGTCCTGGACCAGCTGGCGGTTGACCTCGGCGTAGGAGCGGTTGTCGACCCGCTCGCCGGGCAGGAACGACGCGTCCCCGGGCTCGGCCACCAGCACCCGACGGAGCATCTGGCGCACGATGAGCTCGATGTGCTTGTCGTGGATGGAGACGCCCTGGTCGCGGTAGACCTTCTGCACCTCTTCGACCAGGTACTGCTGGGTCTCGCGGATTCCCTTGACCTCGAGGAGCTCCTTCGGGTCCTTCGGGCCCTCGACCAGGGCGTCGCCCGCCCCGACCTCCTGGCCGTCGGCCACCTCGAGGTGAGCCCGCTGGGCCACCAGCACGGTGTGCTCCTCGCCGTCGTCGGCCATCACCGTGATGTGGCGGCCGGACTCGTCCTCTTCCACCCGGGCAACGCCGGAGTGGCGGGCCAGGACGGCCGCACCCTTGGGGGTGCGGGCCTCGAACAGCTCGACCACCCGGGGGAGGCCGTGGGTGATGTCCTCACCGACGATGCCGCCGGTGTGGAAGGTACGCATGGTCAGCTGGGTGCCGGGCTCGCCGATGGACTGAGCGGCGATGACACCGACCGCCTCACCCAGCTCGATCATCTCGCCAGTGGCCAGGGACTGGCCGTAGCAGGCGGCACAGATGCCCTGCTCGGCTTCACAAGTGAGGACCGAGCGGACCCGGACCCGGTCGATGGACGGATCGTCACGAAGCCGGTTGACCACTTCCTCGGTGAGCAGGGTGCCGGCCTCGATCTTCGACTTGTCCGACAGGGTGACCGACTCGGCAGTGATCCGGCCATTGACCCGGGTTTCGAGGTAGGAGCGCCGACCGGCCTGATCGGGGACCACGCCCTCGATCCAGATGCCCCGGACCGAACCGCAGTCGTCCTCCCGGACGATCAACTCCTGGGCCACGTCGACCAGTCGACGGGTCAGATAGCCCGAGTCGGCGGTACGCAGCGCGGTGTCGGCCAGACCCTTCCGGGCCCCGTGGGTCGAGATGAAGTACTCCAGCACGGACAGGCCCTCACGGAAGGAGGACTTGATCGGCCGCGGGATCATCTCACCGCGGGGATTGGACACCAGGCCCTTCATGCCGGCGATCTGGCGGATCTGCTGGCTGTTCCCCCGAGCACCGGAGTCGACCATCATGTCCAGGGGGTTGAAGGCGATGGTGGACAGGGACTTCTCCATGGCCTTGCCCACCTCGGAGTTGGCCGACGTCCAGATCTCGATCTCCTTCTGACGACGCTCGTCGTCGGTGATGATGCCCCGCTTGAACTGGGCCTCCGCCTTTTCCGCCTCTTTCTCGTAGCGGTCGAGGATGGTCTGCTTGTCCGGAGGGGTCCGGACGTCGTTGATGGAGATGGTAAGCCCCGACTGGGCCGCGTAGCGGAAGCCGAGAGCCTTGATCCGGTCGAGGCTGGCCGCCACCTCCCTCTTGGGGAAGTTGGCTGCCACCTCCTCCACGATGGCGCCGATGGCCGTGTTCCGCTTGCCCACGATGTCGTTGATGTAGCGGTAGCCATCAGGCAGGGCCGTGTTGAAGAACAGTCGGCCGGCCGTGGTCTCGACCTGCACCCGCTCGTCCTCGGCCACACCGGTGAGGTTGCCCTCGGCGTCCAGCTCGGCCCCGTTGGCCAGGGCGATGGACTGGGCCAGATGGGATCCGGTCTCGGGCCGGACGATGATCTTGGCCTGGAGGTCGATGTCACCAGCGTCGAACGCCGTCTCCACTTCGTAGGCGTGGCGAAAGATCCGACCCTCGCCCTTGGCTCCGTCCACCGGCAGTGTCAGGTAGTAGATGCCGAAGACCATGTCCTGGGTGGGCACGGTGATCGGACGGCCGGTGGCCGGCGACAGGATGTTGTTGGCCGACAGCATCAGCACCCGGGCCTCGGCCTGGGCCTCGGCCGACAGGGGCAGGTGGACGGCCATCTGGTCACCGTCGAAGTCGGCGTTGAATGCCGTGCACACCAGAGGGTGGACCTGGATGGCCTTGCCCTCGACCAGCACCGGCTCGAACGCCTGGATGCCCAGACGGTGGAGCGTGGGCGCCCGGTTGAGGAGCACCGGGTGTTCCTTGATCACCCCTTCGAGCACGTCCCACACCTGGGGGCGACGGCGCTCGACCATCCGCTTGGCCGACTTGATGTTCTGGGCGTACTCGGCATCGACCAGGCGCTTCATGACGAAGGGCTTGAACAGCTCCAGGGCCATCAACTTGGGCAGACCGCACTGGTGCAGCTGGAGGGTGGGGCCGATCACGATGACCGAGCGGCCGGAGTAGTCGACGCGCTTGCCCAGCAGGTTCTGGCGGAATCGGCCCTGCTTGCCCTTCAGCATGTCCGAGAGGCTCTTGAGCGGCCGGTTGCCCGGCCCGGTGACCGGACGGCCACGTCGGCCGTTGTCGAACAGCGCGTCGACCGCCTCTTGCAGCATCCGCTTCTCGTTGTTGATGATGATCTCGGGGGCACCCAGGTCGAGCAGGCGCTTCAGCCGGTTGTTCCGGTTGATCACCCGGCGGTAGAGGTCGTTGAGGTCCGAGGTGGCGAAACGGCCACCGTCCAGCTGGACCATCGGGCGCAGGTCAGGAGGGATGACCGGCACCGAGTCGAGGATCATGGCCCGCGGGTCGTTGACCCGGCGGCCGTTCTCGTCACGGCGGTTGAAGGCGGTCACGATCTTCAGCCGCTTGATGACCTTCTGGCGGCGCTGGGCCGACAGGGGCTTGCGCCCGTCGGCGGCGTCGATCATCTCGCGCAGCTTGATCTCTTCTGAGTCCAGGTCGATCCGGTCGATCAGCCGGGAGATGGTCTCGGCCCCCATACCGCCCTCGAAGTAGTCCTCGTAGCGGATGCGCAGCTCGCGCCAGAGCATCTCGTCCTCGAGGATCTTGCGGGAGTGGAGGCTCTTGAACTCGTCGAAGGACCGCTGGGCCAGCTCGATCTCGCTCTGGTAGCGCTCGCGGGCGGCGGCGATCTCCTTCTCCACATTGCGCTGACGGGCCTTGATCTCGGTGTCCTTGGCCCCACCCTTCTCCAGCTCGGCCAGCTCGCCCTCGAGGGCCTTGAAGCGACGGTCGATGTCGACATCCCGCTTCTTCTCGATGTCGGCGATCTCCACCCGCAGCTCGGCCTCGAGATCGGGGAGGTCCTCGTGGCGCTTGGCCTCGTCGACCCAGGTGACCAGGTTGGCGGCGAAGTAGATGACCTTCTCCAGCTGCTTGGCCTTCAGCTCCTCACGGGCCTCGGTGCCCATCAGCAGGTAGGCCAGCCAGCTGCGGGTGCCCCGCAGGTACCAGATGTGGACCACCGGGGCGGCCAGTTCGATGTGGCCCATGCGCTCGCGGCGCACCTTGGACCGGGTCACCTCCACGCCGCACCGCTCACAGATGATGCCCCGGAAGCGCACCCGCTTGTACTTCCCGCAGTAGCACTCCCAGTCCTTGGTGGGACCGAAGATCTTCTCGCAGAACAGACCGTCCTTCTCGGGACGGAGGGTCCGGTAGTTGATGGTCTCCGGCTTCTTCACCTCACCATTGGACCAACCCCGGATGGAGTCGGCCGTGGCCAGACCGATCCTCAGCTGATCGAAATCGTTGACATCCAACATCAGAATCCCCTTTCCGCAGCGCGTCGGGCATCTTCCTCGTCGGACCCACGCTCGGGCCGACTGATGTCGATACCTAGTTCCTCAGCTGTGCGGAACACGTCCTCGTCCAGCTCTCGCATCTCAATCTCTTCTCCGCCCGGCGCCAGCACCTCGACATCGAGGCACAGCGACTGCATCTCTTTGATCAGCACCTTGAAGCTTTCGGGGATGCCCGGCTCGGGGATGTTCTCGCCCTTGACGATGGCCTCGTACACCTTCACCCGGCCCAGCACGTCGTCCGACTTGATGGTCAGAAGCTCCTGGAGGGCATAGGCAGCCCCGAACGCCTCGAGGGCCCACACTTCCATCTCTCCGAAGCGCTGCCCACCGAACTGGGCCTTTCCTCCCAGAGGCTGCTGGGTGATCATCGAGTAGGGGCCGGTCGACCGGGCGTGGATCTTGTCGTCCACCAGGTGGTGGAGTTTGAGGATGTACACGTAGCCGACCGAGATCGGATTGTCGTAGACCTCACCGGTCCGGCCGTTGTACAGCACGGATTTCCCTTCGTCGGACACCTGCACGGTTCCGTCGACGCCGTCGGGATTGATCCGTCGGAAGATCTGCTGGATGGTCGGGTGGCGGCCGGCATCGGCCTCCTCGTCCCAGTGGGCACCGTCGAACACCGGCGTTGACACCCAGACCGCCGGATCAGTCCGGGGTCGGGTCTTGGTCTCCGTGCCCCGCAGCGGCACCGTGGCCACCTCTCCGGCACCTTCCCAACCCCAGCGGGCGGCGTAGCCCAGGTGGGACTCGAGCACCTGGCCCACGTTCATGCGGCTGGGCACGCCTAGGGGGTTGAGGATGATGTCGACGGGAGTGCCGTCGGCCTGGTAGGGCATGTCCTCGATGGGGAGGATCTTCGAGATGACGCCCTTGTTGCCGTGGCGCCCGGCCAACTTGTCGCCCTCAGAGATCTTGCGCTTCTGGGCCACGTACACCCGGACCAACTGCTCCACACCGGGTGGCAGCTCGTGGGCGTCGTCACGGGAGAACACCCGGACGTCGATCACCGTGCCCTGCTCGCCGTGGGGGACCTTGAGCGAGGTGTCCCGCACCTCGCGGGCCTTCTCGCCGAAGATGGCCCGGAGGAGGCGCTCCTCGGGAGTCTGCTCGGTCTCGCCCTTTGGGGTCACCTTGCCGACCAGGACGTCGCCGGGGCCGACTTCGGCGCCGATGCGGATGATGCCCCTCTCGTCGAGGTCGGCGAGGATCTCCTCGGACAGATTGGGGATGTCCCGGGTGATCTCCTCGGCCCCCAGCTTGGTGTCCCGGGCGTCGACCTCGTGCTCCTCGATGTGGATCGAGGTGAGGACGTCGTCTTTGACCAGGCGCTCGGAGAGGATGATGGCGTCCTCGTAGTTGTAGCCCTCCCAAGGCATGAAGGCCACCAGGAGGTTCTTGCCCAGGGCCAGTTCGCCGTTGTGGGTGGCAGGGCCGTCGGCCAGCACGTCGCCGGCCGAGACCTTCTGCCCCTCCTCCACGATGACTTTCTGATTGATGGCGGTGTTCTGGTTGGACCGACGGAACTTGGCCAGCCGGTAGATCTTCTTGCCCAGCACCGCCCCGTTGCGGTCCTTGGCCCCGGCCTTGTACTCCACGGTGATCTGATCACCGGAGACGTCGGCCACCACGCCGTCGGCTTCGGCCAGCACCACGTCGCCGGCGTCGCGGGCGGCCCGTGCCTCCACCCCGGTGCCGATATAGGGGGCCTCGGGGACCACCAGCGGGACCGCCTGCTTCTGCATGTTGGCGCCCATCAGGGCCCGGTTGGCGTCGTCGTGCTCGACGAAGGGGATGAGGGCGGTGGACACCGAGACGATCTGCTTGGGGGACACGTCCATCAGATCGACCTCGGCCGGGGGCACGAAGTCGATCTCCGAGGTGGTCCCGTAGGAGGTGGTGGTGGCGCCGACCCGCACCCCGGTCCCCTGCGGGCCCCTGCGGACCAGCACCTTCTCCTCGGTGAAGTGCCCCTTCTCGTCCAGGGCGGCCGAGGCCTGGGCGATGACGTGCTCCTCCTCCTCGTCAGCGGCCAGGTAGGTGATCTCCTTGGTCACCTGGCCATTGACCACCTTGCGGTACGGGGTCTCGATGAAGCCGTACTCGTTGACCCGGGCGTAGGTGGCCAGGGAGCCGATCAGGCCGATGTTCGGACCCTCGGGGGTCTCGATGGGGCACATCCGGCCGTAGTGGGAGGTGTGGACGTCCCGGACCTCGAAACCGGCCCGCTCCCGGGAGAGACCGCCCGGTCCCAGGGCCGACAGGCGGCGCTTGTGGGCCAACCCGGACAGCGGGTTGTTCTGGTCCATGAACTGACTCAGCTGGCTGGTCCCGAAGAACTCCTTCACCGCAGCCACCACCGGCCGGATGTTGATGAGGGTCTGGGGGGTGATGGCCTCGACGTCCTGGGTGGTCATCCGCTCGCGGACCACCCGCTCCATACGGGACAGACCCACCCGGACCTGGTTCTGGATGAGCTCGCCGACCGAGCGGATGCGCCGGTTGGCGAAGTGGTCCTGGTCGTCGATCCGGTAGTTGGACTCGCCGTCGGCCATGTGTTTGGCCAGATGGAGCATGTAGGTGGAGGAGGCCAGGATCTCCGAGGGGCTGAGCACGCCCTGAGTTGGCGACGGCCGCTCGAGGTCGATCTTCAGGATGTCCGCGATGCGCTCGATCTCCGGTCCGAGCTTCCGGTTGAGCTTGTACCGGCCCACCCGGGTCAGGTCGTACCGCTTCGGATTGAAGAAGGCGTTCTCGAAGTACTGGCGGGCCGCTTCCACCGACAGCGGCTCGCCGGGTCGGGCGCGCTTGTAGATCTCGAGCAACGCTTCCTCGCGGGTGGGAGCCAGGTTCTGCTCCTTCTCCCACTGGCCCTCGAGGAAGTCGAAGTGGCGGACGAACCGCTCGAGGAAAGCGGGGTCCTCGTAGCCCAGGGCCCGCAGTAGGACGAACAGGGAAAGGCGGCGCTTGCGGGCCACACGGCAGCCGGCGGTGACGTCCTTCGACGGCTTGGCCTCCACATCGAACTCGATCCACTCACCGCGGTAGGGGTGGATGGTGCCGGTGAAGACCGTCTTGGCGTCACGGCCGGGCTGGAAGATGACCCCGGGGGAGCGCACCAGCTGGCTCACCACCACCCGCTCGGTCCCGTTGACGATGAAGGTTCCCTTGTCGGTCATCACCGGGAAATCCCCCATGAAGACCGTCTGCTCCTTGATCTCGCCGGTTCCTGCGTTCATGAACCTGGCCCGCACGAAGACCGGCGCGGCGTAGGTCATGTCCTTTTCTTTGCACTCCTCGACCGAGAACTTCGGTGGGGGTCGCAGATCGGGATCGGTGGGATCGAATTCCAGCTCGAGGCTCAGCTGCCCGGTGAAGTCCTCGATCGGGCTGATGTCGTTGAAGGTCTCGGCCAGTCCGCGGTCCAGAAACCACTGGAAGGAATCCCGCTGGATGGCAACGAGGTCGGGCAGCGGCAGGGCCTCGTCGATATTGGCAAAAGAAAAACGTTCCGGGCTGTTGGACCGTGTAGGCAAAGGCCTACTCCTCCCAGTTGCGTGACGGATGGTTTACGGCGGAGTACTTCGGTGAGTCAGTCGGCAAGGCGGTGGTGCGGGGGTACTGCTGGGCATGGTTCGGGAAAATCTGAGGGTCGCCAACGAGCGCCGAAGCGGTCGGTGGGGGCGCCAGGGCGCGCGTCAATCAGCCAAAACACTGAAGAAGGCGGAAGGAGCAGGCACGGCAACCAGCAATCCTATCCGGATACGCACAGGATCACAAGCCCAAGGGCTCGAAGCCCCGATCCAGGCCTGCACAGGGTAGGAGAAGGACCGACCGCCGTCAAGGATCTGGTCGAGGTTCTGGGCCGGCAGGGTTCCCCGCCGGGCCAGCTTCCAATCAACCTCCCGCAGCTACTTGAGCTCGACGGTGGCTCCTGCCTCCTCCAACTGGGCTTTTGCCTTTTCGGCGTCTTCCTTCTTGGCCTTCTCCAGCACCGGCTTCGGGGCGTTGTCCACCAGATCCTTGGCCTCTTTGAGGCCCAGGCTGGTCAGGGCCCGGACTTCCTTGATGACCTGGATCTTCTTGTCGCCCACCTCGGCCAGGATCACGTCGAATTCGGACTTCTCCTCGTCGCCGTCTCCCGCCTCGCCGCCACCGGCGGCAGCCGGAGCCGCCGCGGCCACGGCCACCGGGGCCGCGGCGGTCACGCCGAATCGCTCCTCGAACTCCTTGAGCAGCTCGCTCAGCTCGAGGACCGACAGCTCAGCGATGCCGTCCAGAATCTGGTCCTTGGTCAGGGTTCCTGCCATTGTCTTGCTCCTTGGTTTCTGTGTTGTCGTGCTTGGTTGTCGTGCTTGGTTGTCGTCGGTCAGTCGGCTGCCGGCTCGGCGGATTCTGCCAGCTCGGCGGTGGCCTCGGCGGTGTCTGCCGGCTCGGCGGTTGCCTCGGCGGATTCTGCCGGCTCGGCGGTTGCCTCGGCGGTGTCTGCCGGCTCGGCGGTTGCCTCGGCGGTGTCTGCCGGCTCGGCGGTTGCCTCGGCGGTGTCTGCCGGCTCTTTGGCAGCCGCCTCAGCTCCCCCGCCCTCGGTCTGGCGCAACTCAAGCAGAGCCGACAGCCCATAGGCCAGGTTGCGGGGCAGGGCCTCGATGAGCCCGGCCAGCTGCTGGAGGGGGGCGGCCAGGGCACCGGCGAACCGGGCCAGCAGAACCTCCCGCGAGGGCAGGTCGGCCAGCACACCGATGTCGGACGCCGAGAGCACCCCGGTCCCGACCACCCCGCCCTTCACGACGAGGTTCGGGTTGCTACGGGAGAAGTCGCGAAGTGCCTTGGCCACCGCGCTCACGTCCCCCTGCACAAATGCGATGGCCGTGGGCCCGGTGAGCAGGTCGTCAATGGAGGCCTGGGGGCCATCAGCGATAGCCAGCCTCACCAGGGTGTTCTTGTAGATCTTGTAGTCACCACCGGCAGCAGCCAGCTCCCGGCGCAACTGGGCCAGCTCGGCCACGGTCAGGCCACGGTACTCAGTCAATACCGCGCCATCGGAGGCGGCCAGTCGGTCGCGTACCTCGTCGACCACCGCAACCTTTTCGGCTCTCGGATTGTCCATGGTCCCTCCGCCGAGCTTCGGGCTCGCTGTCGGGCCGCAGACACCATCGAGTGGTGGCGCGCGAGCACGATCTGCTCAACGCGGAACGCCTCATCAGGCGGACCCTACGGGTCCCTTCGGCACCGGGTGACCGGTGCACCGGAGGTCTACGGCAGTTCTGTAGATCTGGAAAGAGGAAGGCTAGCCCAACCGGAACCGGGCGACCAGCCGGCACCGCTACTCGGGGATGGATCAGGCGCTGACCGCCAGCTCCTCGTCGCTCTTGCGGGCCAGAAGAGGATCGATATGGACCCCTGGACCCATCGTCGATGACAGCGTCACCGCCCGGACATAGCGGCCCTTGGCCGATGCCGGCTTAGCCCGGTGGATCTCCTCCATCACCGCATGCAGGTTCTCCAGCAGCTGGGGGCGCTCGAAGGACGCCTTACCGATACGGATGTGGATGTTCCCCACCTTGTCGGTCCGGTACTCGACCCGCCCGCCCTTGAACTCGCTGACCGCGTGCTCCACGTCGTCAGTGACGGTACCGGTCTTCGGGTTGGGCATCAGACCACGGGGGCCGAGCACCCGGCCCAGGGTCCCGACCTGGCCCATCAGGTCAGGGGTGGCAATGGCCACGTCGAACTCGAGAAATCCCTCGTTGGCCACCCGGGCAACCAGGTCGTCGGCCCCCACCACGTCAGCCCCGGCCGCCCGGGCCTCCGTTGCCTTCTCGCCGGCTGCGAACACGGCCACGCGGGCGGTGCGACCGGTCCCGGCCGGTAGGGAGAGCGTCCCCCGCACGATCTGGTCGGCCTTCCGTGGATCCACACCGAGCCGTACGGCCAGCTCGATCGTCTCGTCGAACGACGCCTTGGCCGACGACTTGACCAGATCGACCGCCTCGACCGGCGTGTAGAGATGCTGACGGTCGAACTGGGCGACGCTGGCCTGGTACTTCTTTCCCCTGGACATATCGAAGTTCTACTTTCTCGAACCTGCTCGGAATCCGGCCTCAGCCGGCGACGGCGATCCCCATGGAACGGGCCGTGCCCTCGACCTGCCGCTTGGCTGCCTCGAGGTCGGCGGTGTTCAGGTCAGGGAGCTTGACGGCAGCGATCTCCGCCACCTGGGCACTGGTGACCGTACCCACCTGTTCGCGGCCGGAGGTGGAGGCCCCCTTCTCGAGACCGGCTGCCTCACGTAGGAGCGCCGGAGTCGGCGGGGTCTTGAGGATGAAGGAGAAGGTGCGGTCTTCGTAGATGGAGATCTCCACCGGGATGATCGATCCCCGTTGGTTCTCCGTGGCTGCGTTGTACTGCTTACAGAAGTCCATTGTCTGGACGCCATGGGGCCCGAGGGCCGTGCCCACCGGAGGCGCGGGCGTGGCGCCCCCTGCAGGGAGCTGGATCTTCACGACCGCGAGGACGCGCTTCTTCGGTGGCATGGTTACGTCTCCTTTGCCTGGGTCCGCCGGCTACAGCTTTGCGACCTGGCTGAATTCGAGCTCGACAGGGGTCTCGCGGCCAAAGATGTTGACCAGGACCTTGAGCTTGAGCTGGTCCTCGTTGATCTCGGCAATCTGTCCGGAGAAATCGGCGAAGGGACCTTCCTTGACCCGGACCGTCTCGCCGACCTCGTGCTCGAGCCGGGGCCGACTCCGCTTGGACGGGGCCTCAGCACCCTCCACCTTGACCTGGAGAATCCCCTCGACCTCCCGGCGCGACAGCGGCGTCGGTTTGGTACCAGGCCCTACGAATCCGGTCACACCGGGGGTGTTGCGGATCACTGACCAGCTGTCGTCATCCAACTCGCAACGGCAGAGCAGGTAGCCAGGAAAGACCTTCTTCTGGACGACCACCTTTTTGCCGTTCTTGAACTCGACGACATCCTCCATCGGAATGACCACTTCGTAGATGCGGTCCTCCATGTTCATCGACACCGCCCGGCTGTGAAGGTTGGATTTCACCTTGTTCTCGTAGCCCGCATAGGTGTGGACCACGAACCACCGGCCCGGCTGGTCATAGGGGCTGACCACGAAGGGCTCGTCGTCCTCATCCTCTTCGTCCAGCTCCCCGTCGATGACCTCGTCAGCAGGCTCATCGACCACCTCATCGGCCGCGGTGTCCGCCGCGTCCACCCCCAGGCCGACGCCCCCGTCCTGCGTTGGCTCACCGTCCTCCGGTGCCGTCCCGTTGGCGTCGGGCGCGACGGAATCCTCGACCGGGTCGAGGGGTTGGTCGCCGAGGGGGGCGTCTGTCTCTTCGTGGGCCACAGTCACACCGATCACGTCTTGAACAGCCAGAGGACGCCTTTAGCAAAGGCGTAGTTGAGAATGAAGATCAGCACCATCAGCGACAGAAGGGTCACCAACGTCACCGTGGTGTAGTTGATCACCTCGGACCGGTTGGGCCAGGCCACCTGGCGCAGCTCCGATCGTACCTCGCGGAGGAACTGGCCCGGACGGAACGGGTCCCGCTTCGGGGGCCGGCGTGGCGGGGTGGCGGTGCGTCGGGGCGCGGACGTTCCTTCAGGATCCTGTCCCTGACGCTGCATCGCTCGCTTTTGTTCTCGGTTCACGCGTTCTGTCCTTCGACCGTTTCCACGGGGGGTGAGCAGGGCAGGAGGGACTCGAACCCCCAACCTTCGGTTTTGGAGACCGGTGCTCTACCAGTTGAGCTACTGCCCTCTGTCGACCGCCTAGCCACAAGCGGCCGGCCGATTGCAGGGGCGGTTGGCAAGGATATCACCGGCTCCCTGGGAATTCACAGGCCGGCCCGCTGCCCGGATTCCCACCGGTCGACCCCAGTCGGGTCCCCTATCGGGTCTCCTTGTGCAGCGTGTGCTGGCGATCCCACCGGCAGAACTTCTTCATCTCGATCCGCTCGCGGTCGTTCAGCTTGTTTTTGGTGGTGATGTAGTTCCGTCGCTTGCACTGCTCGCAGGCCAGTGTGACCTGGATGCGCTTGTCGTTCTTGGCCATGGTCACTCCCTTGCTGCCCCCGGCCTCCCTGGCCGGCGGTCATAAAAATGGCGACTTCTCGATGGTATTCGGACTTTGTGCTGCTCGGTGCTGCTCCTGCTTGCCTTACTGCCCGTTTGTCCTGCAACCTCGGTACTGTCCGACAACTGGTAGCGGCGGCCGGACTCGAACCGGCGACCCCACGATTATGAGCCGTGTGCTCTAACCAACTGAGCTACGCCGCCACGGGCGAGCCCCCTGTCGGAATCGAACCGACGACACCAGCCTTACCATGGCTGTGCTCTGCCGACTGAGCTAAGGGGGCAGTGCGGCTCGAGCGAGCAGCAAAAAGACAATCATAGTCAATGCCGGAACCCGGGAGAGGACCGGCCTCCGTCGCTACCATCGACAGATGCAGATCCGCATGGCCAGGCCGTCCGACAGCGAGGCAATCCGGTCCATCTACAACGCCGAGGTGGTCGGGTCGACGGCCACCTTCGATCTGGTACCACGCACCCGGGCCGAGCAGGACGCCTGGATGGTCGAACACCGGGGTCCGCATGCGGCCGTCGTGGCTGCCGACGACGGGGACAACGTGCTCGGATTCGGCTCACTCTCGGTGTTCCGCAACCGCCCCGCCTACGCCACCACGGTGGAGAACTCGGTGTACGTCGATGCCGGATCCCGAGGTGCCGGAATCGGCCGGGCCCTGCTCGACGAGTTGATCTCGCTCGCCGACCAACACGGCTTCCACACCGTCATCGCCCGTATCGGAGGGGGAAACGAGGCCTCCATCGCCCTTCACCTGGCCTGTGGGTTCGAGATGGTGGGCGTGGAAAGGGAGGTCGGCCGCAAATTCAACCGATGGCTCGACGTCTCGGTGCTCCAACGGATGCTCTGACCGCCCCGAAGGCGGTCTCGGGCCCCGGTTGTGGGATCCCGAAAGCTCGGCGCGAGCTCAGGCGGCGGGGGCAGCCGCCATCGATCCCGACTCGACGCCAGGCTTCGTGGCTCCGCTTTCGGGCCGCTCCCAGGTGGCCAGCGGCACGGTCAGCACCACCAGAATCCACAGCAGGGTCAAAACGATGAGCAGGGGGTCGCCGTGGACCAGGCTCTTGACCAGCTGGTCGCCTCCGGGCAGCTCGAGGAAGGCGCTGACCATGGACAGCCCGATGATCAGCGAGCGCAACCGCCCGAGGGCCACCGGGGCCAACAGGATCAGGCCCCAGGACAGGTACCAGGGCTGAACGACCGGCCCGAGGGCGACCAGCACCAGCAGACTGATGCCCAACGCCTTCAGTGTCCCGATCCGGTCACTATTGAGCAGCAGCCAGATGGCGGCGATCGCCGCGACGGTCAGGCCGAGGACCCGGGTCACCGAAAGCACCCCGCCCAGACCCACGCCGATGTGGGCGAAGTGGGCGATGCCGGTGAAGAACAGCGCCAGCGAGGTGGTGGGCGCGGTCCACGAGCGCACCGCGCCCGGCCCCTCGAGGATGGTCACCCATCCCCACCCGAGACCACTGACATAGGAGAAGAAGCCGAGCACGCCGACCCCGATGAGGCCGGCCGTCACCACGGGCCGTATTCGGTCCCGGACCGATGCCTGGGGTCCCAGCCAGCTCCACCCGATGTAGACGATCCCCAATGCCGCCGGTGCCTTGATCGCCGTGGCCAGAGCGACCAGGACCAGGCCGACGATGGGTCTCTTCTCCTTGGCCGCGGTGAGGCCGGCGAGGAGCAGGCCGACCATGAGGGCGTCGTTGTGCGCTCCGCCGATGAGGTGCAACAGGGTGACCGGGTTGAGCACCATCAGGGTGAACAGTTCGGCCCCGTCCCGGTGGTAGAGGCGGGCCAGCCGGGGCACGCAGGCGGCGATGAGCAGGACGCCGGCCAACGAGAGCAGTCGGAGCAGGACCACCGTGGCCAGGGCGTTGTGGAAGGTGATCTGGGTGAAGAAGCCGTCCAGCTGCAAGAAGAGCGGGCCGTAGGGTGCCGGGGCGTTACCCCACAGCGGGTCGACCGGGGCGGTGTAGGAGTTGTTGCCCAGCTGGAACGGTCCGTACAGGTAGGGATTCATGTGATGGCTGACCATCTCGCCCTGCGCGGCATAGGAGTAGGCGTCCCGACTGAACAGCGGGGCGATGACCAGCATCGGCAATGACCAGAGGACGAACACCCACATCATCCGTTTGATCGGCACGCCGGGGCACCGGGCATAGAGCCGGGTCATGCCCCACCAGACCCTTCCGAACAGCAGGAGTCCCCCATAGACGGCGGCCAGCGTGAAGTACACGCCCCACTGGGTTCCGGTCGAGGTGCTCGGCTCGCCGAAGAACCACACCCCGGGCATCTCGAGCTTGAAGGGCGAGCTGGGGATGGAGGCTCCGACGGCAATGGCCAACATGGCCGCAAACCCGAGAAGGGCCGGCCGGAGCACCAGACCCCGAGGCTGGGATTCGTTCGGCTCCTCGGTTGGCATCGCCACGCCAACCGGTGTGGTGGCGAACATCCGGTTCCGCACCGATCCGATGAGGGTATCCACCGCCATCAACCCGACCCGCCGAAAGTTCGTGGCCGGTGGTAAGCCGGAGAGACCGGGTTCCGACGGTCCGGTACCCGACAAAGGACGTTTTCCCTCATCGAACGCCTCGGCCGTGGTCTCGGATGTCATGAGGCTCGGGGATTCTCCTGGTCGAACTGCGTCGGGGAGCAGCTGCCGACGGGATCGTCTCGATCCCGTCGGGTACCTGGTCTGCGTAGCGGGAGTGGGCGTGGCCTGGGTCGTCGGGTGGGCGGCAGCGGGGTCGAGTGCGGGCCCCGACAGGCACCCACACCACGGGGCGCTCCGACCGCAACGAATCCGTAACCTTATTGTAACCAATGGGCCCGGGGGGGCAAGTCCCCTGGTTCGGCGGCGAACACGCCGATGTCAGGGGCTGGAACCTGCTGGGTGATGCAGTGGAGGTTGCCTCCACCGAGAAGGATCTCGCGGGCGCCGATGCCAACGATCCGACGTCCGGGAAATTCACCGGTCAGCGTCTCGGCGACTGCATCGTCGTAGCGCGGGTCGAGCACGGGATGGACGACGACGCCGTTGGCGATCGAAAATTGACATACGAGCCGGCCAAACGGTCGCCCGCCGAACGGAGACGGGCGTTCCCGCTCCCATCGATGCCTGCGGCCTCGTCAGTGGTCATGGTGAGCGGGCCAGGTGACGGCAGCAGGCCCACGTCGAGCTGGCGGCCCCGGGCGTCGGTAGTCGACTCGAGGAGGCGCCGAGCCTCAGCGGAGATGGGCGCCTGGGGATCACCCGCGTCCTCGGTCCAGGTGAGGAGCACCCGGCCTGGCCGAGTGAAGCAGGCAAGGTTGTCGACGTGGCCATCGGTCTCGTCGCCGTAGACACCCCGGGGGATCCAGATGACCTTCTCGATCCCCAGGTAGCGCGGAGAGACGATCTTCGATCTCGGTGGCGAGACAGGCCGGGGTTCCGATTGGGGTTGAGGAGGCACTCTTCGGTGGTGATGCAGGTGCCTTCGCCGTCGACGTGGATCGATCCCCCTTCGAGGACCAAGGGCGCACGGTACCGGGGGACCCCCTCCAGTTCGCAGATCTTGGCCGCCAGCAGATCGTCGTTGGCCCAGGGGAAGAAGAGCCCGCCGTCGAGACCGCCCCAGGCGTTGAAGATCCAGTCCACCCCCCGCAACCGACCCGTCGACCGGTCGACCACGAAGGTCGGGCCGGTGTCGCGGACCCAGGCGTCGTCGGTGGTCATCTCGATGACCCGGATCGACTCGGAACAGACCGAACGAACGTGCTCCCATTGGCGGGAGGAGGCACAGCACGGTGACCGGTTCGTGGGCGGCGACGCTCTCAGCCACGGCGGCGAAGGCGACCTGCGCCGGCTTGGCCCCCATCCTCCAGGTGTCGGTCCGCTCCGGCCAGACCACGTAGCACCGGCCGTGGGGCTCCCACTCGGCCGGCATGTGGAATCCGTCGGCCCGAGGCGTCGTGTCGAGTGAGCGGGAAGGCAAGGTGCACGGCCTCCTGGCTGGGCTGCCCGGTGAGGCGAGCTAGACATCCCGGTCGGTCGATAGCCTTCCGCTGTCGGAGCACGAACGGGGGCGATGCTCGGTCCGTGAGAGGCTGTGCCCCGGTCGGTGAAGCCGAGGGAAGTCGAGGCATTGCAATGACCCAGTCGACCGTGGTGGCGGTGATCCAGCGGGCGTTCGGCCCCGACCGCGTGGAGAACCGTGAGGCCACGGTGGCCGCAGTCGCCGAGGCCATCGCCGGCGGGGCGGACGGTGGTCCTCGCCCCCGAGCTGTTCGAAGGGCTGCTACTTCCCCCAGCGCGAGCGCCAGGAGTACTTCGCCTGGGCCACCACTCCCGAGGAGAACCCGGCCATCGAGGCCGTCCGCCAGGTGACGGCCGGAACCGGTGCCGTGGTGCCGGTGTCCTTCTTCGAGGCCGCTCCACCCGTCTACTTCAACTCGGTGGCCGTGGTCGAGGACGGCGAGGTGCTCGGCCTCTACCGGAAGGCCCACATCCCCGACGGTCCCGGCTACGAGGAGAAGTTCTACTTCAGCCCCGGAGACACCGGATTCCGGACCTGGCCGACCCGCCATGGTCGGATCGGGGTGGGGATCTGCTGGGACCAGTGGTTTCCCGAAGCGGCCCGGGCCATGGCCCTCCAGGGGGCCGAACTGCTCCTCTACCCCACCGCCATCGGCAGCGAGGTGGGCAGCCAGGCCGGCAACGACACCTCCGACATGTGGCGTCGGGCCATGGAAGGCCACGCCGTGTGCAACCACGTCCCGGTGGCAGCGGCCAATCGGGTCGGCCAGGAGGATGCCCTCACCTTCTACGGCTCTTCGTTCATCGTCGACCACCGGGGCCGGGCACTGGCCGAGGCCGGTCGGTCCACCACCGAGACGCTCTTCGCCGAGGTGGACCTGGCCCAGGCGATGGCCGACCGTGCCGGTTGGGGGCTGTTCAGGGACCGACGACCTGAGCTCTACGGTGACCTGAGCTGCCTGCATGCATGACGGTCTGGGCAGGAATGCCCCGGTCAGGACGCGAATGGGCGTACTGATCGGGGCATTCCCGTGTGGGCCGGGAAGGATTTGAACCTTCGAAGCTTGCGCGGCAGATTTACAGTCTGCTCCCTTTGGCCGCTCGGGCACCGACCCGCAGGCCGGAAGGATATCGCCTGGCGCGGCGCTACTGTTTTCTCATGCCCACCTTTGATGTCGTGTCCGAAGTCGACATGCAGGAGGTCCGCAACGCCGTCGACCAGGCCAACCGCGAGGCGGCCACCCGTTTCGACTTCAAAGGAACCGATTCAGCCGTCGAGCATCTCCGACACCGAGTTGTCCCTCGGTTCGTCCACCGAGGACCGCCTGAGGGCTCTCCACCAGGTACTCGAAGAGAAGCTGGTCAAGCGGGGGGTCTCCCTCAAGTCCTTCGAGGCCGGGAAGATCGAGGAGGCATCGCGGGGCTCGGCCCGCCAGAAACTGGCCATCCGGGCCGGTATCTCCTCGGACCACGCCAAGAAGATCAACAAGTTCATCAAGGACCTGGGTCTGAAGGGCGTGAGCT
This sequence comes from uncultured Acidimicrobiaceae bacterium, assembly GCA_963824355.1. GTDB lineage: Bacteria > Actinomycetota > Acidimicrobiia > Acidimicrobiales > RAAP-2 > Bog-756. The sequence goes on from CAWGOY010000001.1 coordinate 88,677, forward strand.
CGCAGACCCAAGGGGACCAGCTCCGGGTCAACGGCAAGAAGCGGGACGACCTTCAGGCGGTGATCGCCGCCTTGAAGGCCGAAGATTTCGGCATCCCACTCCAGTTCAACAACTTCCGCGACTGACCGGGTCCCGGACACCGGGCAGTTCCCGGGTGCTTCGGGCGTTCGGTCGGCGGCCGGCCCCATTCGGCCGACGCGTTCGGCCTTCAGACCGCCTCGACCAGTTCGTCGAGCTCCTCGAGCGGGTGCACCTTGAACAGCCGGTTGAAGACAAGATACTTGAGTACCCAGAAGACCCCGAAGGAGATGATGTTGGCTGCCAGGACCAGCACGGTCTGCTGGAAGTGGCTGAGGTGATGGACGATCCCGATGTGACGGGCAATGGCCGCGCCGCCGATGGACACCACGATGCCGATGGCCGACATGCTCCAGAACGGCACGATCTCTTTCATCATGTGGGATTTGCCGCTCTTCCCCCAGACCCACTTGCGGTTGAGGTAGTACGACGGGATGGTGGCCGAGGCATTGGCCACCACCGTGCTCACGATTTCACCCCAGAGGTGAAACACGCCGAAGATGAGCGCCAGCACTCCGAAGGACATCACCGTGGAGATCACCGAGACCATGGTGTAGCGGAACAGCTGCCTGGCTTCGGGAGTATCCCGCTTCTCCCACACATGCTCCACGCGGACGACGAGACCCATTTTGGTAACCCTAGTCGTGCCTGATCAGCGGATTTCGGCGCACCCGGAGGACACTGACCCCGGTCACAGTGCGTTTCCCCTGGCCACCTGGCCCAACCAGGTCGCACTGGGTTTGGGACGGCGCGCGAACGTGGTCCGATCCACTGCCACCATCCCGAAGGTGGGCCGATAGCCGAGAACCCACTCGAAGTTGTCCAGCAGGCTCCAGTAGAAGTAGCCCCGTACGTCGATCCCGTCGTCGAGGCAGTGACCGAGTCCGGTGAGGGCGCGGCGAATGTACTCGATGCGTTGCCCGTCGTCCTCTGTTCCGATGCCGTTCTCGGTTACATACACGGGCAGTCCGCCGGTCATCGCTGCGGCCCGTCGGATGGTCCCCTCCAGCGCCTCCGGCCAGAACTCGTAACCCATCTGGGTGGTGGGCACCCCGGCCTCAGCGCCCAGATTGCCGTCGGGACCGACCCGCATTCGGGTATAGGTCTGGACCCCGATGAAATCGTCTCCCGTAGTGGCCTCGAGGAAAACGTCCTCGGACGGTCGCCTGATCCGTTCCAGCCACTCCTCCCCCCCGGGTTCCACCTGGTAGTCGGTCATCGACAGTGTCAGGCCCACCGGCGCACGACCCGGTCCCGAACGGATGGCCTCCACCGCCTTGCGGTGGGCAGTGACCAGCGCCCGGTTGACGATATCCCTGCGCACCCGGTCCCGCACCCGGGGTGGAAACAGGCCGAGGCGCCAGCCCATGGTGGCCACCACGTTCGGCTCGTTGAGCGTGCAGGCCAGCCCGATCAGGTCACCCAGGTGGCCGACGACCCGCTCGCAGAACCGGGCGAACCGGTCCGGAGCGTGGAGAGCTTCCCAGGCGCCGGCATCGGCCAGCCATCGGGGGTGGGTGAAGTGGTGGAAGGTCACCACCGGCATGATGCCAACTTCGTGGCAGGCGGCCGCCATGCGACGGTAGTGGTCCAGGGCCACCCGGGAGAACTCCCCTTCTTCGGGTTCGATCCGGCTCCACTCCAGCGAGAACCGGTAGGCCGACAGGCCGAGGTCGGCCACCAGGCCGATGTCGTCGGGGTACCGGTTGAACGAGTCGCAGGCATCACCGCTCACGTCGATACAGCCCGACGTGGGATCGTGTTCGAAGACCCACCAGTCGTTGTTGACGTTGCCCCCTTCGATCTGGTGGGCGGCAGTCGCCGTGCCCCAGACGAAGCCTTCGGGGAATTGGATGACGGGCACGGACGGCTACCGTAGCGGTGCATCTCGGACACCGTCGATGGCATCACCCGGCGCGCCAGTCCGACCACGTCCCAGCCGAGAGGAGGAGCGGTGAGCGAAGCCCTTGATTTCCTGGTGGATCTTCTCGACCTCGAGGCCATCGAGGTCAACATCTTCCGCGGAGTCAACCCCAACGAGGAGCGCCAGCGGGTGTTCGGCGGCCAGGTGGCGGCCCAGTCGCTGATGGCCGCCGGACGGACCGTGGAGGTCGGGCGGCCCCACTCGCTCCACGCCTACTTTCTCCGTCCCGGTGATCCCAGCGTGCCGATCCTCTACGAGGTGGACCGCATCCGCGACGGCCGGTCCTTCACCACCCGGCGGGTGGTGGCCATCCAGCACGGTCGGGCTATCTTCAACCTGTCTGCCTCCTTCACCGTTGACGAGACCGGACTGTCCCACCAGCTGCCCATGCCCGAGGTCCCCGACCCCGAGACGCTCGACTCCCTGGTGACCCGACTCGAGCCCTACCGGGAGACCCTGGGGGACTGGTTCGCCAAGCCCCACCCCATCGACCAGCGACACATCGGCGAGCTCCCCTTCAGCCGTAAAGCCAGCAAGGAGCCCGTACAACGCCTGTGGATCCGGGCCGACGGCACGCTGCCCGACGACCCGCTCCTCCATGCCTGCATCGCCGCCTACGCCTCGGACATGTCCCTGTTCGACACCATGCTGGCTCCCCACAGCGTGAGCTGGGACGACACCGACTTCATGGGGGCCAGCCTCGACCACTGCATGTGGTTCCACCGACCCTTCCGGGCCGACGAATGGCTGCTCTACGACATGGACAGCCCGACCGCCTACGGGGCCCGGGGGTTGGCCCGGGGCTTCTTGTTCACCCGGGATGGCCAACTGGCCGTTTCCATGGTCCAAGAAGGCCTGATGCGGTTGGTCGAGCGACCGGACAGCTCCTGACCGAGCCCGGTGTGCGCTAGCGCGATCCCATGGGCACGTAATCGCGGACGTCGTCACCGATGTAGAGCTGACGGGGTCGGGCGATCTTCGAGTCCTGGTCCAGCATCTCCTGCCAGTGGGCCAGCCATCCTGAGGTGCGGGGGATGGCGAACAGCACCGGGAACATCTCGAGGGGAAAACCCATGGCCTGGTAGATCAGGCCGGAATAGAAGTCCACATTGGGGTAGAGCTTCCGCGACGTGAAGTACTCGTCGGACAGCGCGATCTCCTCCAGCTTCAGAGCGATGTCCAACAGCGGGTTCTTGCCGGTGACGGCAAAGACCTCGTCGGCGGTCCGCTTGATGATGGTGGCCCGGGGGTCGTAGCTCTTGTAGACCCGGTGGCCGAAGCCCTGCAACCGACCGCCGGATCCCTCCTTGACCGACTTGATGAACGGTTCGACGTTGTCGATGGTGCCGATGTCGGTGAGCATGCGGATGACCGCCTCGTTGGCCCCGCCGTGGCGCGGCCCGTAGAGCGCAGCCGCCGCCGCCGCGCAGGCCGAGTAGGGATCGGCATGGGAGGAGCCCACCGTCCGCATGGCAGTGGTCGAGCAGTTCTGCTCGTGGTCGGCATGCAGGATGAAGAGCACATCAAGCGCCCGGGCCAGGACCGGGTCCGCTTCGAAGCGGGGCTCGGCGATCTTCCACATCATCGACAGGAAGTTGGAAGTGAACTTGAGTGAATTGTCGGGGTAGACGAAGGGCATGCCCACGCTGAACCGGTGGGCGGCCGCTGCCAACGTCGGCATCTTGGCGATCAGGCGGATGATCTGCTTCTCGCGGGATTCGACGTCGAAGATATCCTTGGCGTCGAGGTAGAAGGTGGAGAGGGCGGCCACCGCCGATACCAACATGCCCATCGGGTGGGCGTCGTAGTGGAAGCCCTCGAGGAACCGCTTGCGCACGTTCTCATGGATGAAGGTGTGGAGGGTGATCTCCTGTTCCCAGGTCTCGTACTGTTCGGCCGTCGGAAGCTCACCGTTCAGCAGCAGGTAGGCCACCTCCAGATACGTCGAGTTCTCGGCCAGCTGCTCGATGGGATAGCCCCGGTAGCGGAGGATCCCGTCGTCACCGTCGAGATAGGTGATCGAGCTCTCGCAGGCCGCGGTGGAGACGAACCCCGGGTCGTAGAACCAGACGCCGGGGAGCAGCTTGCCCCACTGGGCCGCGGAGATCCCACCGTTCTCGAAGGGGATCTCGAGCGACTCGCCAGTGCGGTTGTCGGTGATCGTGATGCTCTCGGCCACTGATCCTCAGACCCTTCTGTCGTGTAATCCGTCTCCCGGTGGTCCCAATCCTAGATCCACCCCCCCGGTCCTTGACCAACCGGGCCAGGAGTTGGCGGGTGCCTGCTGCCCGCCGGAGAGCCGATCACCCGGCGATCTGGATGAGGAACTGTTGGGTGGATCCACCCACGTTGCCCTGGTTGGCAGCCACCGCAATGGCCAGGGTCAGGTCGTAGCGGTGGCCGGCGGCCACCGTCATCGCCGGCAGAGCGGGAGCCGTCGACGTCACCCGACATCAATCGATGGTGGCCCGGGCCGCAGCGCCTCGGTCCCCTGAAGGCGGCAACGTGGTACCCGGGGGATCGGCCAGGGCCAGGGTCTCGCGTAACCACCACGCCCGATTCGGGCACCGTCCCGCAGTTGGTCACGGTGACCTCGGCCGAGACCGTTCGGTCGGCGGGAGCACGGTGGGAGCGGATCCGGGCACGGTCGACTGGGGGTCGGCACAACCGGTTCCCACCGATCCCGGTCCTCCGGCTGAAACCGCCGCCGGAGTGAGGCCCACCGCAGTGATCACCAGCTGGTGGTAGGGGACGAGGGCGGCCGCTCCGGACAGCAACGGCGCCGAAGCGGCGAGCCGGGTGGCGACCGAGCGGAGCCGACTGCGACCGGCTCGGGAACCCACACCGAGGGGGAGCAGGTGCAGGGGTAACCGCCGGACCCTGATCTTCGATCATCAGCGCCTCAGTACCGGGCGTCGGCCTGCTGGAATAGGTTGCCCGCAGCGGCCATCGCCGTTGATGCCTGGGAAATGGAGATGATCGGCGCAGTGCTGATCGTCTCGGTAGCGGCCGGTGCACCGGCGATCGGCAACGGGGTCATCCCGAGCAGCTGGTCGATGGCCTGACGGAGGTCGGCCGTGGCAGTCGCCCGTTCCTGCATGACCGCGGTGAACTGGTCACCCAGTTCGTCGGTCGGCTCGGGTGGCACCAGGCCCGGCAGCCTGGTCGGCCTGGCGACGCTGGATCGCACCGCATCGTCGAGGCCCAGCTGCAGCTCGGTCCGGGCCGTGTGGGGAACGCCCAGGTTGGCCAACGACGGAGCCCCGGCGATCAGCGTCGCCAACTGGCCGCCGGTCTGGTTGGAGGCATTCGGCCACCCGGGAGGCCAGCGCCCCGTATCCGGAGTCGGTCGCGGTGCGGTAGCCGCTCGACTGGGCGTGGACCTCGGCCAGGGATCCGACCACCAGGACAGCGGCGATCACCAGAGTCGCGGCCAGCAGCACCCTGTCGAGTCCAACCCCGCCCGGACCGCGGAGCGGGCTCGTCTGCGTCGGGCGCCTCGGCATCCCGACGACGATAGTGCTGCCCCTGGTTCCTGGCCCCGCGGAGCCGGTAGCCCGCGGGGTGACCCGGAGAACCCCGGCGTTGCGACGGAGCTAGCGGTGCAGCCAGAGTCGCGGCGGGTTCCTGATTCAACGACCAGCGGGCGGCGGGGGTCGGGGTACCCGAGGTGGCCAGGTCGCTGGCCGTGCTCGCGCCACTCGACGGTGGGCCGGATGGCCTCGAGTCGACGTTGTCCTTGTACTGCTCGGCCACGGCCAGGATGCGACCGGATCACCGACGAGGTGAGGAGGTGGGGCACCAGGCCGAGGTCGAGCAGCTTGGTGTGGGCCGCCCGGTAGTAGTGCTCCTCCTTCTCCACCCGGGGGTCGGCGGGTGCTCGATGGTGGCGTGGCCGGAGAACTCGGTCGACCACCATGTCGGCCATCTCCGCCACCGAGAAGGACTCGGTGAACTGGTTGAACACCCGGAACTCGCCGCGGTCGGCCGGGTTCTCGCAGGCCAGCTCGACGCAGGCCAGGGTGTCGAGGATGTTGAGCATGCCCCGGGTCTGGCCGCCCGGAGCCGTAGACGGTCAGCGGGTGGCCGGTGACCGCCTGGACGCAGAACCGGTTGAGCACGGTGCCGAACACCGCCGTCGTAGTCGAACCGGGTGGCCAGGTCGGGGTGGAGGGCGGTCTCCTCGGTCTCGTGGCCGTAGACGATGCCCTGGTTGAGGTCGGTGGCCCGGATGCCCCAGATGCGGCAGGCGAACATGATGTTGTGCGCTGTCGTGCACCTTGGACAGGTGGTAGAAGGAGCCGGGCTGCTTCGGGTAGGGCAGCACGTCGGTGCGGCCCCGGTGGGTGATCTCGATGAAGCCCTCTTCGATGTCGATGTTGGGCGTGCCGTACTCGCCCATCGTGCCCAGCTTGACCAGGTGGATGTCCCGGTCCTGCTCGGCGATGGCGTAGAGCAGGTTGAGCGTGCCGACCACGTTGTTGACCTGGGTGTAGACCGCGTGCTTGCGGTCGATCATCGAGTACGGGGCGGACCGCTGCTCGGCGAAGTGGACCACGGCGTCGGGCTCGGAACGCGGCCAGGGTCTCGCTCACGAAGTCCGGGTCGGTGAGGTCGCCCACGAAGACGTCCATGCGGTGTCGGAGATCTCCTTCCAGCGGCGGACCCGGCTGCTGGAGGCTGACGATGGGGACCAGGCTGTCGACCCCCATCTCGAGGTCGTAGCCCCGACGGGCGAAGTTGTCGACGACGCCGACCCGGTGGCCCCGTCGGGAGAGGTAGAGCGCCGTCGGCCACCCCAGGTAGCCGTCGCCCCCGAGCACCAAGATGTTCACGTTGACGTCTCCTTTTCGCTCCGCCGATCGCCTCAGCCCGACGACGCTCACGCCGTCAGGCGGATGACCGGTCGCCGCCGATGTTTTAGCACCGACCACCTTGGAATGGCCTGTGAATCCGCAACGAGATCGTCACAATCGGAAGAGCGTGCCCGACGGGCGGATCACGTCCGGAGCCAGTAACCCCCTCACCAGGGACAGAACCGTCAGTGTCACACGTTGGAGTGGCCGCTCGCACTGTTCACGGTGGTTCATCTCGGAACTCCCTGTTGAATCGCGCCGTCCGGCCGGGTGTGACCGCGAGCAGGGGTATCGGCGGCAGCCGGCGACAGTTCGGGGGACTGGAGGGGTCGGGTCATGGCGTCGACCGGCAGCGGGACGGGGCAACTCCTTCTCCCCCGCAGCCACCACCCCCATGTCCACGAACTCGCCGGGCGGTGACCAGCACCCGGCTCTCGAGCGAACCGACCGCCTTGTTGTAGGCGGTGACCGCGCTGTTCAGGCCCTTGCCCACCCCGGCCAAGTGGTCGCCCGAGCACCGAGAGGCGCTCGTAGAGCTCGGCGCCGAGCACCTGGATCTCGCGGGCGTTCTCGGCCAGGGAGTCCTGCTGCCATCCGTAGGCCACCGCCCGCAGCAGGGCGATGAGCGAGGTCGGCGTGGCCAGCAGGACGTGGTTGGCCACCGCGTACTCCATCAGGCCGGGCTCGTGCTCGAGGGCGGCGGTGAGCAGCGGGTCGCCGGGGATGAAGGCCACCACGAACTCGGGCGACGGATCGACCCGCTTCCAGTACTCCTTCTTCGCCAGGGCGTCGACGTGGGCCTTCATCTGGCGACCGTGGCTGGCCAGGTGGGTCCGGCGCAGGGATTCGTCGTCGGCCTCGTTGGCATCGAGAAACGCCTGCATGGGGACCTTGGCGTCGACGGCCACGTTCTTGCCCCCGGGGAGGTGGACCACCATGTCGGGGCGCATCCGACCGGTGTCGGCGTCCGAGGTGACCTGCTCGTCGAAGTCGCAGTGCTCGAGCATGCCGGCCATCTCGACCACCCGCCGGAGCTGGAGCTCGCCCCAGCGGCCCCGGGTCTGGGGCGAGCGGAGTGCGGTGACCAGGTTGCGGGTCTCCTTTTGGAGCTGGTCGTGCGAGGTGGAGAGTGTCTTCATCTGCTCGGTGAGCGTGGTGTAGGCCCGCTGCCGTTCGACCTCGAGCCGCTGCATACCCGCTTCGTACTTGCCCAGCTGCTCACCGATGGGCTTCAGCAGCTGCTCGATGGCCTCCTGCCGCTTGGCCAGTTCGCCCTCGGCCGCCTGGCGGGTCTCGCTCAGCTTGGTGTCGGCCAGCTGCAGGAACTGCTCGTTGTTCTGCTGGAGCGCCACGGTGGACAGGCGGGCGAACTCCCCGGCCAGCTGCTGGCGCGTCTCCTCGAAGGCGTCGGCCCGCTCGGTGGCAGCCTGCCGCTCGTGCTCGAGGGCGGCGGCCAGGCCGGCCGACTCGGTCCGCAGGGTTGTCGACAGCCGACGCTGTTCGTCCAGCTCGGCTCGGACGTGGGCGACCTCGGCGGCCAGCGAGCGACTCTGCTCGAGGGTGTCCGCCAGACGGGCCTCGGCGGTTCGGGCCGCTGTGACCTGGTTGGCGCGGGGCAGCAGACCGACGAAGAGGCCGAGTGCGGCCCCGGCGGCCAGTCCGACCACGAGTCCGGTGATCATATCGAGACCTCCCCGGGCCGCTTCAGGCCCGATTCGGGCCACCATCGACCCTCTGGGCCACACTGGCCCTCGCCGGTCAGCGTACCGATGGGGTGTGCCAACCTCGGGGGACGGTCGGACTCGGCGCTGCCGAAGGCCGGTCGGCCGAACGCCGAGACGGCCTGTGCCACCATGGCCACGTGCATCGCGTGGTGATCGTCGGGGCCGGGTTCGCCGGGCTCTCGGCGGCCCGGGCCCTCATGGGCAAGCCGGTGGAAGTCACCATCGTCGATCAGCGGAATTTCCACACATTCCAGCCGCTGTTGTACGAGGTGGCCACCGCCGGGCTTGACGCCGGTGACGTCGCCTATCCGGTACGAGCCATCTTCGGCCGGGCCGCAAATGTGCAGTTCCGGTTGGCCACGGTGACCGGAGTCGACTGGCACCGCCACCAAGTCCTGCTGGAGGATGCCGATCCGTTGCCCTTCGACTCCGTCATCGTGGCCAGCGGCGCCACCGCCCGTTACTTCGGGATCCCCGGAGCCTCCGAGTACGGTTTCCCGCTCTACACCCTCACCGACGCCCGCCGGCTGCGTGATCACATCCTCCGGCGGTTGGAGGATGCCGATGCCGACCCCAACGGGGAGTCGGCATCACTCTTGACCTTCGTGGTCGTCGGCGGTGGTCCTACCGGCGTGGAGGTGGCGGGGGCCCTGGCCGAACTGCTGGACGTCGCTGTCCGCCACGACGGCTTCCACTTCACGCGGGAGACCGGCCGCATCGTCGTGGTCGACGGCCTCGGCCGGTTGCTCACCCCGTTCAAGGCGTCGGCAGCCGCCTATGCCGCCCGCACCCTCGAGGGACGCGGGGTCGAACTGCAGTTCGGACGGATGGTGAAGAAGGTCACCCCGGACTGCGTCGAACTGGACGATGGATCGATGATCCCGACCCGCACGGTGGTGTGGGCCGGAGGGATCACCGTGGAGGACACGGTCGCCTCCCAGTTGGGACTGGAGGCCGAGTCGAACGGCCGACTGATCGTGGACGGTGACCTCACCATCACCGGGCGGCATGACGCCTACGCGGTCGGCGACGCCGCCGCCGTCCCCTGGGGATCGCCGAGCGGAAACTCGGGCCGGATCTGTCCCCAGTTGGCCCAGGTGGCCATCCAGTCGGGAAGGCACGCCGCGGCCCAGATCGTCAACCGGATCGACGGTCGGCCGACCCAGCCCTTCCGCTACAGGGACAAGGGCATCATGGCCACCATCGGCCGGCGGGCCGCCATCACCCAGTTCCCGGCCGGGCTGACCGTCCACGGAACGTTGGGCTGGTTGGCCTGGCTCGGCCTCCACCTCCTCTACCTCATTGGATTCCGCAACCGGATCGTCGTTTTGGTCAACTGGTCCTGGAGGTACCTGTCGTGGGGCTCAGGCCCACGGTTGATCGTCGGTGACGACCTCGAACAGCCCGAACAGCCGAGGCCCCAGTCGCCCGGGTAGCTACGGGAGATCTGCACCGGAGGGATCGGAGCTGGCAACCGCCTCCCGCCGATCGCGGGGATTCCCGGCACCCGACGGGGGTACGGTGGCACTCGTGGACGACGCCCTCGAACAGATCGATCGCAAGGTCCTCCAGCTGTTCGCCCTCGTCGGCGAATCGGTGGCCGGTGCCACCCACGCGCTCCTCTCCGGCGACCGGGAGGCGGCCAAGCTCCTGGCCGACCGGGACGAAGTGGTGGACACCCTCTATCACGACATCGAGCAGCTCACCCTCGAGCAGCTGACAGTGGCCGGCATCACCTCGCCCAAGGACCTGCGTTTCCTGGTCACCGTGATCAGGATGCTCCCCGACCTCGAGCGCAACGGCGACCTGGCCGAGCACGTGGCTCGAAGGGCCGCCCGGGGCCTGGGCAGCGAGCTTTCGGCCCGGAGCCGGGGCCTGGTCGAGCGGATGGGCGAAGTGGCCATCCACATGTGGAGGGCCACCACCGATGCCTACGCCGAGCAGCAGCCCATGGCGGTGTCACTGGTGGACACCCTGGACGACGAGATGGACGACCTCCACGTCAGTCTCACTGTCGAAGTGGTGGCCGGAACCATGCCCCTGCCGGTGGCGGTGGAGCTGGCCATGGTGGCCAGGTTCTACGAGCGCTTCGGCGACCATGCCGTGAACCTGGCCAAACGGGTGGCTGTGCTGGCCCCGTCGACCGGCCAGGCGTTCTGACCGGCCGACTGACCGGCCGGAGGGTCAGATACCTCAGGCCACCGCGCCCGTGGCCATCAGGGCCTCGGCGATCTGGATGGCATTGAGGGCGGCCCCCTTGCGGAGGTTGTCGCCGCTCACGAACAGGACCAGGTTCCGACCCGTGTCGTCGGCGCTGCGGATCCGGCCGACCAGGGATGGGTCCGTTCCGGCGGCACGCAACGGGGTGGGAAGATCGGCGAGCTCGACTCCCGGTGCGTTCCGAAGGATCTCGGTGGCCCGTTCGGGACTGAGGGGGCGTTCGAACTCGCCCAGGATGGACAACGAATGGCCGGTGAACACCGGAACCCGCACACAGGTGCACGACACCACCAGGCCGGGGAGGCCGAGGATCTTGCGACTCTCATTGCGGAACTTCTGGTCCTCGTCGGTCTCCCCCGATCCGTCCCCCACCAGCGATCCGGCCATCGGCACCACGTTGTGGGCGATGAGGTCGGGAAACACACCCGGGGCCGGATAGTCGACCGCCCTTCCGTCGAAGGTCAGGGCAGCGGCCCGGTCGACGGTCTTTTTCAGTTGATCCTCCAGCTCGGCCACTCCCGACAGACCGGCACCCGACACCGCCTGGTAAGTGGAGACGACCAGACGTCGGAGACCGGCCTCGTCGTGCAGCGGCTTGAGGACCGGCATGGGCACCATGGTGGTGCAGTTGGGGTTGGCCACGATGCCCTTCCCGATGGTACCGAGCGCCGAGCGGTTGACCTCGGGCACGACCAGAGGAACCTCGGGGTCCATCCGCCAGGCTGACGAGTTGTCGACCACGACAGCACCCGCGTCGACGAACCGGGGGGCCAGCTGGCGCGATGCCGCGGCACCCACGGAGAACAGCGCAATGTCGATCCCCGAGAGGTCGGCGGCGGCGGCGTCCTCGACCACGATGTCGCAGCCGGCGAAGTCCAGGCGCCTGCCGGCCGAACGCGGCGAGGCGAAGAGACGCAGCTCATCCACCGGGAAGGCCCGCTCGGCCAGGAGGGTCCGCATCACCATCCCGACCTGTCCAGTTGCTCCCACCACGGCCACACGCATGCCGGCCAGTCTACGGGCCCTCCCCGGCCCCGACCGTCAGGCCGGCCGCGTCACCGGGATCAAGCCAGCTCGAATGCCTTGTGCAGGGCGCGGACCGCGTCATCGGCGGCCCCGGCCCTGATCATGCACGAGATCCGGATCGAGGAAGTCGAGATCATCTCGATGTTGATCCCTTCGGCCGCCAGCGTCTCGAAGGTCAGCGCGGTCACCCCGGGATGGGTCTTCATCCCCGCCCCGACCAGTGAGACCCTGGCCACGTCGCCGTCGCTGGTCACGCCGGACGCCCCGAGCTCGGGGAGGAGCTCCTGGCACACCTCAGTGCTCACCGCCAGGTCGTACCCGGGCACGGTGAAGGAGATGTCGGTGGTCCCGTGCACCGAGGTGTTCTGCACGATCATGTCCACGTTCACGTTCCGATCGGCCAGGGCCCGGAACAACCGGGCGGCCAGCCCGGGCCGGTCGGGGACCCCGATGACGGTCACCTTGGCCTCCGACACATCGTGGGTCACAGCAGTGACGACGGCCTGTTCCATGGTTTTATCCTCCTCATCGACCCAGGTGCCCGGCTCCCACGTGAAGCTGGAGCGCACGTGCAGGGGCACCTGGTGGTTGCGGGCGAACTCCACCGACCGCAGAGCGAGCACCCGACCCCCGGTGGCAGCGATCTCGAGCATCTCCTCGTAGCTGATCCGAGCCACCTTGCGAGCCTCGGGGACGATACGGGGATCGGCATTGAAGACGCCTGAGACGTCGGTGTAGATCTCACAGGCGTCAGCGGCCAGGACGGCAGCCAGTGCCACCGCCGTGGTGTCCGAACCTCCCCGCCCGAGGGTGGTCACGTCCCGCTCCACCGACATCCCCTGGAACCCGGCCACCACCGGCACGCCGCCTCCCGCCAGTGTGGCCCTGAGCCGATCAGCCCGAATCTCCACGATCTTGGCCCGGGTGTGGACGGCATCGGTGATGATGCCGGCCTGGCTGCCGGTATACGAGGTGGCCTCGACCCCCAGCTCAGCCAGGGCCATGCACAGGAGTGACATGGAGATGCGCTCGCCCGCGCTCAGCAGCATGTCCACCTCTCGGGTGGGCTGGACCGAACTCACATCGGAGGCCAGCCGGATCAATTCGTCGGTGGTCTTGCCCATGGCACTGACCACCACCACCACGTTGCTTCCGTCTCTACGAGTCCGGGCCACGTGGTCAGCTACCGCACGGATGCGGTCGGCATCGGCCACCGAGGTCCCACCGAACTTCTGCACCAGCAGGGGCATGGTGACCAAGGCTACAGGGAGCTGTTCGGGCCCCGTGAGCTGGCCGTCGGCCGACAAACGGGGGCCGACACGAACCGACTACCCTGTGCCACCGTGCCCACCGAGAAGCGTCAGCGCCAGAAGGCCGGTCGACAGGCTCGGCTCGAAGCTGAGCAGAAGCGCCGGAAGCGGCGGCAGATGACCCGCCGCATCATCACGGTGGTCGTCGTAGCCGCCGTGGTGTTCGGCATCTCCTATTTGATCTTCAAACCCGGCAAGAAGACCACAGCCGCTACCACCACTACCTCTGCCCCCACGACGAACCATACAGGTGGTTCCGGCAATACCTCACCCAGCGCCATCACCACCTCGGCCGACTGCCCGGCCAACTTCAAAGCCACCCTCAACAAGCCCTACTGGAAATCGCCCCCGAAGATGGCCATCGACACCTCCAAGACCTATACGGCCGCCGTGACCACCGACGTGGGCAAGTTCACCGTCGCCCTCGATGCCAAGCAGTACCCGGTGGCCGTCAACAACTTCGTCTTTTTGGCCAAGCAGCACTTCTACGACTGCATCATCTTCCACCGGGTGGTCCAGACCTTTGTCGACCAGACCGGTGACCCCACCGGAACCGGCACCGGTGGTCCCGGCTACGAGTTCACCGCGCCGGCCCCGCCCACCGCCTCCCCCCAGTACCCACTGGGCTCGGTGGTGATGGCCAACAGCGACCAGACCGCCTCCACCAATCCCAGCACCAACGGCAGCCAGTTCTTCATCGTGGCCGGAGCCGAAGGCGAGACCCTCGCCCCCAACTACGCCCTGTTCGGCCAGGTGACCTCGGGCATGAACGTGGTCGACCAGATCAACGCCGGCGGTTCGGCGGCGTCAAGCCAGACCGGTACGCCGGTCACCCTGCACCGGATGGTGTCGGTCACCATCAGCGAGTCGTAGGTCGACCGCACCTCGTCGCTGCCGCATTCCCCCTAGACCCGTTCACCGACCAGCACAGGAGATCCCCATGGCCACAGCGATTCCGGCACCTGACGGCTCGAGCCCGAAGACGCAGCGGTTCGACGGTCCACCGCCCATGATCATCGACTTGGCCAAGCGCTATACCGCGGAGATGGTGACCTCCAAAGGGACCATGACCATCGCCCTCGATCCCATTGCGGCACCCGGCACCGTCAACAACTTCGTGTTCCTGTCCCGCTGGCACTACTACGACGGCATCGTGTTCCACCGGATTATCCCCGGGTTCATGCTCCAAGGAGGCGATCCCGAGGGCTCCGGTCGCGGAGGCCCGGGCTACCGGTTTGCCGACGAGTTGCCATCGGCGGGAAGGTACGAGATCGGCTCGTTGGCCATGGCCAACGCCGGCCCCAATACCAACGGCAGCCAGTTCTTCATTGTCAGCGGCCCTGACGGCACGGCCCTGCCGCCGAGCTACTCGCTGTTCGGAAAAGTGGTCGGGGGTCTCGACGTGGTCAAAGCCATCGAAGCGGTAGGCAGCCGGTCGGGAGCGCCGACGGAGCAGGTGGTCATCGAGACGGTGACCGTCACCGAAGCCGACTGACCGGGCAACTCGGAACCGGCGGGTCGATGGCCCGGGCTCATGTCGGCAGGGCGCCCAAACCGTCCTCGGCCCGGGCCCCGTCCAGGTAGATCGCCACCCTCCCCACCCCTGAGGCACGCCATCGGCCGTCCGGGTCCCGGATGAGCGCTGTGCGCTCGGGGATACCGGCTACCGGCGTGCCCACCGGCGCCAGGAGTACCGAGCGGTGGAGCTTCTCGCCATGCTGGTCCTCGTGGGTGTCCCCGAAGTGCGGCACGACGGCCACGCCTCCCAGCAGTCCGAGGCCAAGCGTCAGGCCGCCGCCGCGTGCATCAACCATGGGATCGGTGAGAGCCATGGCCGCCCCCGAGGATCCGACCACAACGGCACCACTCCGCCAGGCTTCGACCAGGGCATTCCACACCTCTGAGTTCTTCAGGACGCTACGAAGGTGCATGGGCGACCCGCCGCTCAGGTAGATGAACCGGGCGCCGCGCATTACGGCCGCAGCCCCGGGGTCCTCGGCATCGGCCCTGGCCAGGACCATGAGTCCCTCGACACGGCCGCCCAACGGAGCGAACCACTCGCCGGCCTGCACCACCAGCCGTTCGGGACGCTCGTAGGCGGCGGCGGTGGGGAGCACGAGTACCTGGTCCGACCCGGACGCGGCCAACAGCTCGGCATCGAACGTGCAGCCTTCCTGCCACTCGCCGCCACCGACCAGTGCCAGAATCCCCGGGGTTGCGCTCATCAGCCCAACTGTAGAGGCCTCGTTGATGCAGACGCCCTGTTGTCGGCTGGTGCCCTTCCCCGAACGCTCCGGGTTGCCCCAGACGCCGGCTATGCCGCGCCGGTAGTCGTCGGCGACCGGCGGACGAGTCGGCCCATGGCGTCGCAGACCTCGGTGGCCAGGGCCAGCGAATCGCCCAGGATGCCCATCCCCATGAACCCGTGGATCTGGTCGTCGTAGCACCGGTACTCGACGTCGACACCCGATGACCGGAGGGTATGGGCGTAGTTGGCCCCGTCGTCCCGCAGCGGGTCGAACCCAGCTGTCACCACCAGTGCTGGGGCCACGCCGCGGTGCGTGTCGGCCAGCAGGGGTGACGCCCTCGGGGAGGTCCAGTCCGACTCGTCGGGCAGGTAGAGGCGGCGGGCGCGCTCCATGCCGGCCCAGGTGAGGAAGAACCCGTCGGCAAACGTCTTGACCGAGTCGGTGGTCAATCGGGCGTCAACCACCGGATAGATGAGCCCCTGGGCCACCGGAGGGGGAGTGTCAGTGCCGCCCGGGCCTCCTTCCCGGGTCTCCAGGGCCACCACGGCGGCCAGGTTGGCACCGGCGCTGTCCCCCATCACCGCCACCCGGCCCGGCTCGACTCCCAGTTCGGCGAGATTCCGCTGGACCCATGCGTAGGCGGCCAGCGCGTCCTCCACCGCGGCGGGAAAGGGGTCCTCCGGCGCCAGCCGGTAGGCGACCGACACCACCAGGCATCGGCTGGCCACGGCCAACATCCGGCAGGTGGCGTCGTGGCTGTCCAGATCCCCGCTGATCCAGCTGCCCCCGTGGAAGTAGACGATGGCTGGCTGGCCCTGACCGCAGTCGGGGCCCCGACCGAGACCCGATCCGAACCGGCGGTAGACCCGGACGGGAATCGGCGGCGCCCCGCTCGGTCCCTCGATGATCCTGCCCGAGACGTGGACATCGGTGCGGACGGGCATGGCCAGGCGGGCCGTACGCCGCAGCTGGGCCCTGGCCACCACCACATCCTCGGTGTCGCCCCCCTCCGCCCCGGCGAACCGGGAGCCCAGTTCGATCATGGCGTGGACCCCGCGGTTCAGTACCCGGCCGTCGCGTTGCACCGGCTGGTCCTTTCCCAGAGCGGCCAGGACCAGCCCGGGATGGCGGAACATCGCGGCCAGACCCCGAGTGACCACGGGCCAGTGCTCGTTGGCCTGCTGGATTCTCCGGCTGTAGAGCCCGCCGGTGCCGTTCCGACGCCACGCGCCGAGGGGTGGGCCCGAGGGCTCCGACGAGGAGGTGGCCGGGGGCTTCGCCGCCACCCGGGCAGCTGGCCGAGCCGCGCTGGCCGCCTTCTTTCCCCTGGCCGTCCTGGTCGGAGCAGCCGGCGACTTGGCTGGCGGAGTTCCCTTCTCGGAGTCGTCCATCGACACCATCGTGACGTTGCCGTCGAGCCATGGCAAACGGGCGGACAATGGGCCCGCCACCCGTCCGGCCCTGCACCCGGCACCGGGCCCCCACTAGCATGGCTCCCTATGTCCATTGCGCGCGTCGGAATCGTCGGATCGGGAATCATGGGCTCGGGCATCGCCGAGACGGCCGCAGTCAGCGGATTCGAGGTGGTCCTCCGGTCACGCAGCCAGTCGACCGCCGACGCCACCGTCGCCGCCCTGGAAAAGTCCCTCAACCGTCAGGTGGAGAAGGGCAAGAGGACCGAGGCCGAGCGGGACGCGGCACTGGCCCGAGTGACCGGGACCTCGGACCTGGCCGCCCTGAAGGACGTCGATCTGGTTATCGAGTCGGTGGTCGAGGACCTGGCCGTCAAAAAGGAGCTCTTCAACGAGTTGGACCGGCTCACCGCCGACCACACCATCCTGGCCACCAATACCTCCACCCTCCCGGTGATCGAGTTGGCCATGCAGACCGGACGGCCCGACAAGGTCTGTGGGGTCCACTTCTTCAATCCGGCGCCGGTGATGGCCCTGGTGGAACTGGTCAAGCCCCTCACCGCCTCGGACGAGACCCTTGCCGCCGCCCGTCAGTTCGCCGAAGCCTGCGGCAAGACTCCCGTCGAGGTCAAGGACCAGGCCGGATTCATCGTCAACGCCCTGCTCTTCCCTTACCTCAACAATGCGGTGCGCCTCTTCGAGCAAGGCGTAGCCTCGGTGGCCGACATCGATACCGCCATGAAGGGCGGATGCGGCTTTCCGATGGGCCCGTTCGCCCTGTTGGACCTGGTCGGACTGGACACGTCCCTGGCCATACTGGACGCGCTCTACGAGGAGTTCCGCGATCCCAATTACGCGGCAGTACCGCTCCTACGCCGGATGGTGGCCGCCGAACTCCTGGGTCGCAAGTCCGGTCGGGGCTTCCTCGACTACCGGAAGTAACCAGCGGGTAACCTGGCCTACAGGAGGGCCCGGGGCGGGTGCCGATCAATCTACCGGCACCGGGGGAACGAAACCTGACCGGTGGGCGGGAATCGCTCGCCGAGAGGGACGAGGCGACGAGGTGGGACGAGTGACACGACCCGAGGAATCGAGCGAGGCGGCTTCCGGCGGGCTGCCTGGACCGGCCCGAGACACGCCGTGGGTCATGCGCACCTACTCGGGACACTCCACGGCCAAGGCATCCAACCAGCTCTACCGGACCAACCTGGCCAGGGGCCAGACCGGGCTGTCGATCGCCTTCGACCTGCCCACCCAGATCGGCTACGACCCAGACTCGCCCGAGGCGGCCGGGGAGGTGGGCAAGGTCGGCGTCCCTGTCGCCCACATCGGCCATATGTCCCAGCTGCTCGACCGGATCCCCGTCGAGTCGATGAACACGTCGATGACCATCAACGCCACCGCGGCGTGGCTGCTCGGCCTGTACATCGCCAATGCCGAGGACCGCGGGGTGGATCCTCGGGTCCTGTCGGGGACCACCCAGAACGACATCGTGAAGGAGTACCTGTCGAGGGGCACCTTCATCTTCCCGCCACGCCCCAGCCTCCGGCTCACCGTGGACACCATCGCCTACACCGTTCGCCACGTCCCCAAGTGGAACCCGATCAACGTCTGCAGCTACCACCTGCAGGAGGCGGGGGCCACCCCCCACCAGGAGGTGGCCTACGCACTGGCCACCGCCATCGGAGTGCTCGACGCGGTGCGGGTGTCAGGACAGATCCCCGATGACCAGTTCCCCTCGGTAGTGGGGCGGATCTCCTTCTTCGTCAACGCCGGCGTGAGGTTCGTCGAGGAGACCTGCAAGATGCGGGCGTTCACCAGCTTGTGGGATCGGGTGTGCCGCGAGCGGTACGGGGTGGACGATCCCAAGCTCCGGCGTATGCGCTACGGCGTGCAGGTGAACTCCCTCGGCCTCACCGAGGCCCAGCCGGAGAACAACGTGCCCCGGATCGTCCTGGAGGCCCTCGGGGTCACCCTGTCCAAGCGGGCCCGGGCCCGGGCCATCCAGCTGCCGGCATGGAACGAGGCACTTGGCCTCCCCCGGCCCTGGGACCAGCAGTGGTCCCTGCGCATCCAGCAGATACTCGCCTTCGAATCCGACCTGCTCGAATACGGTGACATCTTCGACGGGTCCAAGGTCATCGAGCAGAAGACCGGCGAAGTGGCCGACGCCTCGTGGGCCGAACTGGAGGATGTCCTTGGGCTGGGTGGCGCGTTCGAAGCCATCGACGAACTCAAATCGAGGCTGGTGGCCAGCCAGTCCGAACGGGTTCGGCGGATCGAGACCGGCGAGCTTCAGGTGGTGGGCGTCAACTGCTTCACCGAGACCGCCGATTCGCCCCTGTCCCCCGAGCACTCGGCATCGAGCGGGGGGGCCGGCGCCTCCATCCTACGGGTGGATCCGGCCGTCGAGTCCGAGCTGCGGGTCGACGTGGAGGCCTGGCGGTCGACCCGTGACCAGACGTCGGTGGACCGGGCCCTCGACGACCTGCGGTCGGCTGCTGAGGGCACCGACAACATCATGCCGGCCACCATCGCACTGGCCCATGCCGGGGGGACAACCGGCGAGTGGGCGTCCGTCCTCCGACAGGTGTTCGGCGAATACCGCGCTCCCACCGGGGTGAGCGGCGGTGTCGGCCATCGCGGCTCCGAATTCCGGGCGGTGTTGAACCGATCACGGACCTTGGCCGAACAGGGCGGTGGTCCTCCCCGATTGCTGGTGGCCAAGCCCGGATTGGATGGCCACTCCAACGGAGCCGAACAGATCGCGGTGGCCGCCCGGGATGCCGGGTTCGAGGTCGTCTACCAGGGGATCCGGTTGACCCCGGCCGAGATCGCCGCCGCCGCCCGGGACGAGGACGTCGACGTGGTGGGCATCTCCATCCTGTCCGGCAGCCACCTCGAGCTGGTGCCCGAGGTGGTCGACCGCCTTCGAGCCGCCGGGGTGGATGCGCCGGTGGTGGTGGGCGGGATCATCCCGCCCGAGGACGCCGAGATCCTTCTGGGCAAGGGGGTGGCCCGTGTCTATACGCCCAAGGATTTCGAGATCGGCCGGATGATGGACGACCTCCTGACCCTGGTCGAGGAGCATCGGGCGGCACCGGCGGCGTGACCCGGGGCGCTCCCCGGCGGATGGGCCACCGCTGCTGTCCTCGTCTCCGGTCACCTTGCGGTTCCACCGCTCGGCCGCTCCGAGCGGCTACCTTCCCGACGTGCGCACACACCGTGACTCGATGGCCGGGATCCTGGCCGGGCCCATCGATGCACCACCCGAGGACCGACTGGCCAAGGTCTACCGAAAGGTCGATGCGGTACCGGGCATGACCCTGACCCACCGGGCCAGCGGGTTCAGCGGTGTGCTGGTGCGCATTGAGGGTGGCGGCGTCGAGATACGAGGACGGACCGGCCAGGAGCGTGTCTTCAGGCTGGCTCCGGGAGCGTTCGCCGTCAACGGGCGGGCCGTCTCGCTGGTTCGGTCGCAGCCCGGTTCCCGTGAGCCCTCCGGCGTCACCGCCTCCGGTTCGGTGACCGTCGCCGGGGTGTCAGCCCGCGTTGCTCGAGCCGGCCGCATCTGGGTGGAGGGCGTGCACGACGCCGAACTGGTGGAACGGGTGTGGGGTGACGACCTGCGGGTCGAAGGTGTGGTTGTCGAGCGCCTGGACGGCATCGACCACCTGGACCGGGCCGTCCAGGAGTTCCGCCCCGGTCCGGCCCGCAAACTCGGTGTCCTGGTCGACCACCTGGTGGAGGGCAGCAAGGAATCCCGCATCGCCTCGGGACTGCACCATCCCCAGGTGCTGATCACCGGCACACCCTTCGTCGACGTATGGGAGGCGGTCAAACCTTCGGTGCTGGGCATCGATGGGTGGCCCTCCATCCCCCTGGGTGTCGACTGGAAGACCGGGGTCTGCGAGGTGCTCGGATTCGGCGACCCTCCCACCACCTGGCGCAGGATTCTGGCCTCGATCGGTTCCTATGCCGACCTCGAGCCGGCCCTGGTCGGAGCGGTCGAGCGGCTCATCGACTTCGTCACCGACCCCTCCTGAAGGGGCCCTTGGGGGTCGGCCGCCGCAAAGGTCGCCGACAGCGACCGGCACCAGCGGGCACCGGATGCCAGCGCCCCGGCCCGGTCAGGCCCAGGGCCGGCTGCGCCGCGACACCGCTGGCCGGGTCCACCAGCGGCCGCTGAAGCGCCAGGCCGGGAGTTTGACGGGATCGTCGGCCACCACGGGCCGGGGACGGGGCCAGGCCTGGTCCACCGCAGCGGCGATGACAGCCAACACCTCGGGATCGGTGGCCGGACGCAGAGCGATGCCCGGGCTCACTGCGTCGTCGAACAGTGCCAGGTCGGCCGGGTTCACAGGGGCATGTTCCCGTGCTTGCGCTTGGGCAGGTCTTCACGCTTGGAAACCAAGAGGGCCAGGCTCCGGACCAGGACACGCCGGGTCTCAGCCGGATCGATCACATCATCCACATAGCCCCGCTCGGCGGCGGCGTAGGGATTGGCGTAACGCTCGGTGTACTCCTCAACCAGTTCCTTGCGACGGCCGACCGGGTCAGCCGCCTCGGCCAGATCACGCCGGTACACGATCTCGACGGCACCTTCGGGACCCATGACCGCCAGCTCGGCCGACGGCCAGGCGTAGGCCAGGTCGGCACCGATCGACTTGGAGTTCATCACGACATAGGCGCCGCCATAGGCCTTCCGGGTGATGATCTGCACCCGAGGCACCGTCGACTCACAGTACGCGTAGAGCAGCTTGGCACCGTGTCGGATGATGCCGCCGTACTCCTGGTCGGTGCCGGGCATGAACCCGGGAACGTCCACGAAGGTGATGAGCGGGATGTTGAAGGCGTCACAGGTGCGGACGAACCGGGCGCCCTTCTCGGAAGCGTCGATGTTGAGGACTCCGGCCAGCATCTGGGGCTGGTTGCCCACGATCCCGACGGCTCTACCGTCGATGCGGGCAAATCCGCACACCAGATTCATGGCCCAGTGGTGGTTGACCTCGAAGAAGTCACCGTCATCGACGACCGCCTCGATGACCTTCTTCATGTCGTAGGGCTGATTGGGCGAGGCCGGCATGAGATCGATGAGCTCCGGGGCGAGCCGCTCCGGGTCGTCACCGCTGACCACGAGAGGGGCCTCTTCGAGGTTGTTGGAGGGGAGGAAACTCAATAGGTAGCGGACGTCGTCCAGGCAGGCCTTCTCGTCAGGGGCCACGAAGGCGGCAACCCCGGATTTGGTGGCGTGGCTCATGGCCCCACCCAGCTCCTCCAGGGTCACGTCCTCGCCGGTGACTGTCTTGACCACGTCGGGTCCGGTGATGAACATGTGGCTGGTCCCCTGGACCATGAAGATGAAGTCGGTCATGGCCGGGCTGTAGACCGCCCCTCCGGCGCACGGCCCGAGGATCACGCTGATCTGGGGGATCACACCGGATGCCTGGGCATTACGGTGGAAGATGCCACCGTAGGAGTGGAGCGAGACCACGCCCTCTTGGATGCGGGCGCCAGCCCCGTCGTTGAGGCCGATCATCGGCACCCCGATCGATGAGGCCAGATCCATCACCTTGTGGATCTTTTCGGCGAAGACCTCGCCGAGGGCGCCACCGAACACGGTGAAGTCCTGGCTGAACACACACACCCGGCGACCGTCGATGGTGCCGAAGCCGGTGATCACACCGTCCGTGTAGGGTCGGTTCTCCTCGAGGCCCATGCCGTGGGCTCGGTGCCGGGCCAACATGTCCAGCTCCTGGAACGAGTCGTCGTCGAGGAGGTAGTCGATCCGTTCACGCGCGGTCATCTTCCCCTTGGCGTGATGCTTTTCCACGGCCCGGGGCGAGCCGGCGTTGCGGGCCAGCTCGCGGCGCTCGGCCAGTTCTTCCAGGCGTTGGGTCATCGGGTGATCCATGGGATGTGAGGCTACCGGAACGGCCGGGGTGGCTCCTCTCGGGCGTGCCCTAGAGGTCAGACGGTGGCATCAACCCAGTGGGGACCGCACCATACGTAGGTGACCGGGCTCGGGTTTCCACTGCCCAGGTAGCCGGCCACGCTCCTGCCCGCATAGCGCTTCTGGAGCTCGGTATCGACCGGACCCACGAAGGAGAACCGGTAGGTGGATTGGGCGGCGGTGACCGAGGAGCCGTGAAGGGACCGGCTGCGGAGCGCGGTCGCCTCCCACCGGTCGATCCGATGGACGGAAGCCACCATCTCCCCGACCACGATGACCGCCCAACGGGGCGAGCGCGGCGAGCGAGGATCGGTCCATCGGCGGCCGATCCGCCATCCGTGGCGGGCCACGTCGTAGGACGCGTCGGACCCTTGGGCCGCCACCCTGAGCAGCACCACCTGGTGGTACTGCTTGAACTTGGCGCGCTTGGCCAGGCTGGTGTTGAGCTCGGCGGCTGGCCGGCGCTGGCTTCCGAGCTTGGGGTGAAGCTGGAGCCCGAGGGCATCCTGGGTGGACGCCTCCACCAGTTGGGCCTCCGAGGAGCTCAGGCCGTAGCGCAGAACATCGACCCGGACCGCTCTCCCCGACGACTCGACCTCGCGGATGCGGTCGAGCAGCGGGTACTTCTCGTCGGCCTCGCCGGGGTCGGGTGGCAAGCGAGCGGCACGGACGTGGCGGAAGCACCGGTCGCCTCGTCCGCGACCGACATAGAAAGGCCTACCGGTTCGGGGGTCGACCAGCAGGTAGACGTAGGCGCCCAGCTTGGTCGAGACACCGGGTCCGAATGCACCCGGGCCGTTGTCGACCGGACCCAGACCGGTCCCGGCTGCCTCGCCCGCGTCACCTGCCGCCGATGCGGGCACCGAGGCTCCCGGGCCAGAACTGTCCCTATCGGCGGAAGACCAGTCCTCCTCGGCGGAAGACCAGTCCTCCTCGGCGGAAGACCAGTCCTCCGCCGGTATGGGCGCCGAAGGAACGGGCAACGGGGGGCGGACCCGGCCAGCCGGTGCGGGAAGGCTGGGTACACCCAGCGAGAAGGGCTCGACCACGTCTGGAGCGTTCGGGGCCCCGGCCGGCGCCGTGGCCGCCGCGTCCATGGACGGAACGGTCACTCCTGGACGAGCTCGATCAGTGTGCCGAAGGCGCCTTTGGGGTGCACGAAGGCCACCGTGGTCCCGCGGGATCCGGGCCGTGGCGCCTCGTCAATGACCCTCCCCCCGTGCTCTTTGACCGACTGGAGGGCGACGGCACAGTCGTCCACCCGGTAACCGACATGGTGGATGCCCTCGCCCTTGCTCTCCAGGTACTTGGCCACCGGCGAGTCACCTCGCACCGGGGTCAGCAGCTGGATGTAGCTGTCGGCCACCTTGAGCAGGGCCTCCTCCACGCCGTCGGACTCGATGCGCTCGCGGTGAGCCACCGTGGCGCCGAAGGTGTCGGCGTAGTAGGCGATAGCTGCATCGAGGTCTTGGACGGCGATGGCCACATGATCGATCTCGGTCAGGAGCAGTTGGGTCATGCCCCGTGCCTCCGGAACAAAGTGATCCTCTCCTCGCCGACCTCAGCGTGGAGTTCGGGGTCGTCGATGCCCAGACCCTCCGAGGGGGCCAGGCACAGCACGCCGATCTTCCCCTCGTGCAGGTTGTGGTGTACCTGGTACGCGGCATCTCCGACCTCGTCGAGCGGATGGACCGCCGACAGTGGCGGCAGGATCTTGCCCTCACAGACCAACTGGTTGGCGTCCCACGCCTCGCGGTAGTTGGCGAAATGGGAGCCCTTGATGGTCTTGAGCTTCATCCACAGGTGTCGGTTGTCGTACTCGATCATGTACCCCGAGGTGGCCGCGCAGGTGACGATGGTCCCTCCCCGCTTGGCCGCGAATACCGACGCTCCCATGGTCTGGCGCCCCGGATGCTCGAACACGATGTCGACGTCGTCGCCGACCAGGCCGCGGATGTCCTTGCCCAGCCGGCGCCACTCCGACTCGTCCTGCGTGTGCTCGTCCTTCCAGAAGCGGTAGCCGGCTACCTTCCGGTCGATGACCGCCTCGACACCCAGGTCGTGCAGTAGGGCGACCTTCTCGGGTGACGAGACCACGCCCACCGGGGTCCCTCCGCCGTTGAGGACGTACTGGACGGCGTAGGAGCCCAGTCCTCCTGACGCCCCCCACACCAGCACCTTGTCGCCCTGTTTGATCGGGGCGCCGTTCTTCGAGACCAGCATCCGGTAGGAGGTGGAGTTGCACAAGGCATTGGCCGCCGCCTCCTCCCAGGTCAGGTGCCGCGGCTTCGGCATCAGCTGATTGGCCTTGACCACCGCCAGGTCGGCCAGCCCGCCGAAGTTGGTCTCGAACCCCCAGATGCGCTGGTTGTCGGCCAGCATCGAGTCGTCGTGGGCGCTCGGGCTCTGGTCGTCGACGTAGTTGCAGTGCACGGTGACCCGGTCGCCGGGCTTCCACTTCCGCACCGCCGACCCGGTCCGCAGCACGACAGCGGCGGCATCGGAGCCGACCACGTGGTAATCGAGGGCGTGACGCTTCCCCCAGCGACTCTCCTTGCCCAGCCGGTCGAGGAACCCGAAGGTGGGCAGCGGTTCGAAGATGGAGGTCCACACGGTGTTGAAGTTGATGGCGCTGGCCATGACGGCGATATAGGCCTCGTCGGGGGCCAGTTCGGGGACGGCCACCTCGCTCACGTGGAGCGACTTCCGGGGGTCCTTGTCCTCCGATTGGAGGCCCTCGAACATGTCCACTTCGTCACGGAGCACGAAGGCGGCCCGGTAGGACTCGGGGATGGGGATGGCCTCGAGATCGTCGCCCGAGGCATCTGACTGGATGGCTGAGAGAAACTCCTGCATGGGGTGCGAGGATAGTCCGCCTCCCGTCGGGCGATCCCGGCCCAGCCCGGGCCGGTCCCCGTGACCACCGCCTCGGCCCCACCGCCCGCCGGCGGAGAAACGGGTGGGCGATCCCCGTCGCAAGGCCATATCATGGTGCCCGTCGTCGTGGCGGGCCCAAGGGGGGGTCGCCGCCTGATCTGGCCACCAGGCCGCGGAGGTCTTCATGTCCGGAACTGTCATCGTCGCAGGGGCCAGGACCCCTATCGGCAAACTGTCGGGATCCCTCGGGGGCTTCGCTGCCACCGAGCTGGGTGGCTTCGCCATCGCCGCCGCCCTGGAGCGGGCCGGCGTCCAGCCCGACCAGGTCGGCTACGTGTTTATGGGACAGGTGATCCAGGCCGGGGCGGGCCAGATCACCGCGCGCCAGGCCGCGGCCAACGCCGGGATTCCGATGACCGTGGCCGCCACCACCGTCAACAAGGTGTGCCTCTCCGGCCTCAACGCCATCTACCTGGCCGACCTGCTGATCAACGCCGGCGAGGCCGACATCGTGGTGGCCGGCGGGATGGAGTCGATGACCCAGGCCCCCTACCTCCTCCCCGGGGCCCGGGGCGGCTACCGCATCGGAGACGCCACCCTGGTCGATTCGATGATGTACGACGGACTGTTCTGCGCCTTTGACAACTGCGCCATGGGCCTCGGAACCGAGCGCTACAACGGCGCCGACGGCGTGTCCCGTGAGCGGCAGGACGCCTTCAGTGCCCTGTCCCACGAGCGGGCCGCCGCAGCCATCAAAGAGGGCAAGTTCGCTGAGGAGATCGTCCCGGTGAGTGTCCCCCAGCGCAAGGGCGACCCCCTGGTGGTCGACACCGACGAGGGCGTCCGGCCCGAAACCACCGCCGAATCACTGGGCAAGCTGAAGCCGGCCTTCGACAAGACCGGGACCATCACCGCCGGCAACGCATCGCAGATCTCCGATGGCGCCGCCGCGGTCATCGTGATGTCGAAGGCCAAGGCTGAGGAGTTGGGAGTCAACCCTCTGGGCGAGTTGGTCAGCTACGGACAGGTGGCCGGACCCGATCCCTCCTTGCTCCACCAGCCTTCGCACGCCACCTCGGTCGCCCTCGGCAAGGCCGGGTTGACGGTCAAGGACATCGACATCTTTGAGATCAACGAGGCATTCGCCGCTGTGGGCTGTGCGTCGGCCGGAGATCTCGGAGTCAGCGACGAGGTGGTCAACGTGAACGGTGGGGCCATCGCCCTCGGGCACCCGGTGGGCATGTCGGGGACCCGGCTGGCTCTCACCGCCCTCCTCGAGCTCAAGCGCCGGGGCGGCGGTACGGCCGCGGTGAGCTTGTGCGGTGGCGGTGGCCAGGGTGATGCCGCCGTTCTTCGCACGCTCTGATCCCTGATCCGAGGGGTGCGCTCGGCGGTCGGGCGACCTTCAGTAGGGCGGTTTGAACGCTCCGGCCAGCTGGGCGCAGCCCCGGAACACGTCCTCCCAGGCCGGCACCCCCAATCGCAGAACGGCCAGCGCGCAGGTGGGGAAGCCATTGGCTTTGAGCGCGCCGCGATCACCTACGCCCCTGAGCGCGACATCGTCCTCACCAAGAAGCTCCCAGGCCAGCTGATACATGGTCGGGTTGTGCCCGACAAGAAGGGCGCTCCGCACCGACTCGTCGATCTCGCGGACGTACTGGAGTGCGATGGCGACGCCCCCCTCGTAGAGCGACCGGTAGGCGTCGAGGGGTAGCGCGCCGCCCATCGACTCGGCCACCAGGTCGGTGGTCTGACGGGTCCGGACGGCCGCCGAACAGATGGCCAGCTCGGGTCGGACGGCGCCCTCGAGACCGAGAATCGGGGGATCGGCAGCCAGCCGAGTGCCAAGGGCAGCAGCATCGCGGCGACCCCGGGCGGTAAGTGGTCGTTCGCGGTCGGTTCCCCCCCACGGTGCGTCGGAGGCCGCCTTCCCATGACGCAGCACCCACAGATAGCGAGGAACTCCCGATGACTTCGGCATGCCCTCATGGTGCCCTATCCGCCGGCCGCCCGTTGGCGGCTACAGGCCCGTCTCCACCAGCTGATCAGGCCTCCACCTCGCGCCGGCCTTCGAGGGCGCGTCCGAGCGTCAGCTCGTCGGCATATTCGAGATCACCTCCGACGGGAAGCCCGCTGGCGATTCGGGTAACACGCAGACCCATCGGATTCAGGAGCCTGGCCAGATACATGGCCGTGGCCTCACCCTCGAGATTGGGGTTTGTGCAGAGGATCACCTCCCGGATTCCCTCCTTGTCCACCCGTACCAGGAGCTCGCGCACCCGGAGCTGCTCGGGTCCGATGCCTTCGATCGGGTTGAGGGCACCCTGGAGCACGTGATAGCGGCCCGAGTATTCGCCGGTTTTCTCCACCGATACGATGTCGCGGGGGTCCTCCACAACGCAGACCGCCGTGCTGTCACGACGGTCATCGAGACAGATGGCACAGAGACCGCCCTCGGCGACGTTGAAGCAGTGCTCGCACAGCGTGATTCGTTCCTTTACGGCGATGATGGCCTCGGCCAGCCGCATGGCGTCCTCGGGTGCCACCTTCAACAGATGGAACGTGATCCGTTGGGCCGACTTGGGACCGATGCCGGGGAGGCGGCCGAATTCGTCGATGAGCGACTGCAGCGGACCGGAGTAGAGCGCCACCTAGTCCACCTCCTCGGCTCCTGGGAACGCCTGGAGCACTCGGGCTTCGGCCGAATTGTCCACGTCGACAGCCTCCCCGAGCTCGGATTCGTCGAACGAGGAGAGATCCTCCGGATCCTCGGCGGTGCGGTCCTGTCCGCCGGGATACCCAGAAGCGGCTCTCGAGGGACCCTCCGAAGGTGCGGACCCGGTCGTTGTCGCTGAGCGGGATGGGGCCGGATCGTGTCTCCCCTCTCCGGTCACCTGGATTCCGGTGTCAACCGCCAGCGTCAGTCCGACCGGGCGTCCGAACTGGTCGGACAGCGCCTTTACGATCTCTCCTTTCACCGACTCGCACCGGTCACGGTGGATCTCGTTGGGCAGGGCGAACACTGCGCATCCACCCTCCACCCCGATGAACCGCCCGGCCTGGAAGAGCGCCTTTGCCTTGGGTCGCAAGCTACCGATGATGTGGTCTCCCCACGCCTGCACAATTTGATCCCTTGTCGGGAGCGGCAGGTCATCGGCGCCGCCGGGGGCAGGAACACTCGGGGGTACGGGGGTTTCGGTGACCGTTGCCGGTGGCGGTTCGCCCGGTACCTGCGCCTCGCTTGTTGCCGGAGGAGGTAGGCGCCGCCGGAGGGCGCCCACCGTCCTTTTCAGCGGAGCTCCGGAGCCGTCGGCGGGCTGTTCGGCCTGTTCGGCCTGTTCGGCCTGTTCGGCCTGTTCGGCCTGTTCGGTTCCCAACGGTTGCTGCTCGGTCGGCCTGTCGGCCCCAGCCGGCGGTGCGGCTACCGGGGCGGGCAACCGGATGGCCGGTGCGGCGGGGCGGGCGGGGGGCGGGGCCGATGCGTCCGAATTCCGGCCCGCCGCTTCCAGACGTTCGATCCGCACCAGCAGCGCTTCGGCAGAGACATCGGCGTCGGGGTGAGCCAATCGCACGAGGGCCACCTCGAGATTGACCCGTGGGTCGGGCGCGTCCCGCATCGAAACCTGGGTCTGTCCCAACACTTCCATGGCCCGGACCAGACCAGCCAGTCCAACCCGTTCGGCTCGACCGGCCAGGGCCTCGCGCTCGGTGCGGGAGACGGCTACCAGTTCTGGCGCGACCAGAGTCAGAAATCCCTGCCGGAGGTACTCGACAAGGTCGACGGCAAGCTGCTGGGGGCTGAACCCGGTCGAGGTCAGATGGGCCACCGCCACCAGGGCGCGGGCGACATCCCGTTCACCCAGGGCCTCCACCACCTCATCGAGCTCGGGAAGGTCGTCATCGACTGAGTCGGACGCCACCACCTGGTCGAGCACCGACAGCGCATCGCGGGCCGAACCACGGGCACGGCGTACGGCCACAGCCAGCGCCTCATCGGGGATATCCAGATCGGCGTCCTGGCGCACCTGCTCGAGCAGCTCACCCAGCGTCTCGGGACCGAGGAGGTGGAATTCAAAGTGCTGCGTCCGGCTCTTGATGGTGGGGAGCACCTTCTGGGGATCGGTGGTGGCCAAAACGAAAACGACGTGGGCCGGAGGCTCCTCGAGCGTCTTGAGTAGGGCATTCGAAGCCGCCGTGGACAGCATATGGACCTCGTCGACGATGTAGACCTTCTGTCGCCCCGGGGTCCCGAGCGCAGCCCGCGACACCAGGTCCCGCATAGCGTCGACGCCATTGTTGGAGGCAGCGTCGAGCTCGTGGACGTCCAAGGAGCTCCCCTTGGCAATTTCCGTACATGAGGCACATACGCCGCAGGGTTCGCCATCGTGGAGGTCCGTGCAGTTGAGTGCTTTGGCCAGAATCCGGGCGGTGGACGTCTTGCCCGTGCCCCGCGGGCCGCTGAACAAGTAGGCGTGGGCCACCCTCTGGTCACGGACGGCATTACGGAGTGCCAGCACCACGTGGTCCTGGCCCCGCACCTGGCCGAACGTTGACGGCCGAAAGCGACGGTAGAGCGACTGAAACGGATTGTCGTCGGGTGCGTCGGCCACGTCCGTGGAGCCTACCGGCCAGTGGGTACGGAACTTTCCGGCCTTGCCCCGACGTTCTGTGCGACGGCCAGGTTGACTGCGGCACACGGCCTGACCCGCTGAGAGCTGCTGCCTTCCGACCCTGACTCGATTCACAGGAGACCGTTGCGCAGGACCCAGCCGTCGCACACAACGTCGGGACTGGTTGACATGCTAGCGCCCGGAGGTCCCGTACTAGCCTGTCGTGGCTATCGGTCCCCTGGAGCATTCCGGCGGGAGCCGGGCATCCGGAGGCGTGCGAGAGCGGCCGAATCGGCACGATTGGAAATCGTGTGTGGGGAAACTCACCGTGGGTTCAAATCCCACCGCCTCCGCCACATGGGCACTGACGCGCCTTCGCCACAACCAGTTTCACCAGCCCTTGCCGACACCGGGTCGGTTCCTGATGATCACCGGGCAATGGGACTGGCCCTCCTCGAGGCGACACGGGCCTCCGACCAGGGTGAGGTGCCCGTAGGGGCGGTTGCACTCCACCAAGGTCGGGTCATCGCTGCCCGGCACAATGAGCGTGAGCAACGGGGTGATCCGGTTGCCCACGCTGAAATTCTGACCCTGTCCGACGCGGCCGCTGCCCTCGGGTCGTGGCGACTGGAGGGGGTCACCCTGGTGGTCACGCTCGAACCCTGTCCGATGTGCGCCGGTGCTCTGGTCGCCGCACGCGTCGGCCGCCTGGTCTTCGGGGCCCCGGATCTCAAAGCCGGAGCCTGCGGTTCGCTCTATAACTTGTGCGACGACCCCCGGCTCAACCACCAGGTGCCGGTCACCGCCGGTGTGAGATCGGCTGAGGCCTCCCGTCTACTTTCGGCGTTCTTCGAGTCCCGTCGGAGGGCCTGACACTTCGGGCCAGGCTTGCCGCTGGCCGGAAGAGCCTGCCGACCTTGGCGTCCGGTCTCCCGGCCGCCCATCCGCAAATGCGTGTATCACGTATATCTATAACATAGACATACATATATTAGCTGTTCAGAGGTGATATATTACATAGATATACACCGTACACTCATTCCGAAATTCGTAACTGTTCAGGTCTCGCTCGGTGGTCCCTGACCTGCGGGTTCGACGCGCGTATCGTTGGGAATTCCGGACGACGACTCTCCTCAGGGTGGCCCCAGACCCTCCTATTGGGCATTGGAGCAAGAGGTCGTCTCCCTGCGGGCCGCCTTGAACGAGGCGTCCACGCTGATCCAACAGATGAGCGTGGAGTTGGCCGAGCTTCGGGCCGAGCGGTCGACGAACTCCCGCAACTCGTCCAAGCCCCCCTCCTCGGACGGCTATGCCAAACCGGCACCCAAGTCCCGCCGGGTGCGGTCCGGGAAGAAGCCGGGCAAACAGCCCGGTGACCCTGGCCACCATCTGGCCACGCGTGCCGATCCCGATCTCATCTGCGTGCATGCGCCGACGCAGTGTCGGTCCTGTGGTTCGGACCTGGCCGGTGTGGCGGCATCGTCGGTCGTCGCCCGCCAAGTGTTCGACCTGCCTCCCATGTCTCTCGTCTGCACCGAGCACCAGGCAGAGACCAGGCGCTGTCGCTGCGGGGTTCTCACCACCGGGTCGTTCCCCGACGAGGCTTCAGCCCCCGCCTGCTACGGCCCGGGTCTGCGGGCCCTGGTCTGTTACCTGGTGGCCCGCCAGCACCTCCCCGTCGCCCGGGTGGCCGAGCTGTTGGCCGACACTTACGGAGCGCCGGTGTCGACCGGGGCCATCGTGGCCATGGTCCGCCAGGGTGCCGGCAAGCTGGACCTGTTCTGCACCCTGGTGCGGGAGCTGCTCCGGGGATCCCCGGTCGTCCACTGCGACGAGACCGGCCTTCGGGTCAACGCCCGCCTGCACTGGGTGCACGCCGCTTCGAGCACCGACCTCACCCTCTACCACCTGGACCCACGACGGGGGAAAAGAAGCCCTGGAGAACATGGGCGTCATCCAGGGCCATCAGGGGGTCCTCGTCCACGACGGCTGGCCGGCATATCGGAGCGGCTTCGCCGCCACCCATGCCTTGTGCAACGCCCATCACCTCCGTGAGCTGGAGGCAATCGTGGCACTGGAGGGCCAGGGGTGGGCCGCCGACATGGCCGACCTGCTCACCGGGGCCTGGCATCAGGTGCTCTCGGCCAAAGATGGTGGCCGAGAGCACCTGGACCGTGACCAGCTCCGCCGCCATCAGGACTCGCTACGCCGAAATCATCGACGCAGCCCATCGGGCCAACCCGCCACCGGTCACCACCTCGCCACGGCCCAAGCGGTCCAAAGCGCTCGCCCTTTTCGACCCGTCTCGACTACTACGCCGACGACATCCTGCGCTTCGCTGCGGACTTCTCTGTCCCCTTCGACAACAACCTGTGCGAGCGCGACGTCCGGATGATCAAGATCGCCCAGAAGGTCTCCGGTGGATTCCGCAGCACCGAGGGAGCAGCCGCCTTCCTTGCCCTGCGCAGCTACCTCTCGACCGCCGGCAAACAGGGGGTCAACCGCCTGGGTGCCCT
This sequence comes from uncultured Acidimicrobiaceae bacterium, assembly GCA_963824355.1. Classification (GTDB taxonomy): domain Bacteria; phylum Actinomycetota; class Acidimicrobiia; order Acidimicrobiales; family RAAP-2; genus Bog-756. The sequence goes on from CAWGOY010000001.1 coordinate 121,432, forward strand.
GCAGAGGCTCTACCTCGGGGATCCATGGATGCCCACTTTGCCAATACCTGGTTGAGCACTAACTTGGGCATCAGCCCAGCTCAGGGGGACCTGAACAGTTACCGAAATTCGGTCCGCAGGAGGGCCGGACCGCCGCGCAGAGAGGACCGACGGCCGCTGGGGTAACCCTGGCATGGGCCAGACCCCGGCCGTCAAGGCACGTAGGCACCCAGGAAGGTAAGCAGGGCATAGCCGAAGAGCCCGACGCCGCTGAGCACCAGGACCGCGCCCGTTACCCGCTCGGACCTCAGCAACGTGGCGGCCCCGATGATCAGGGGAAAGGCGCTCCACGCGTAGCGTTCGAACGACTCGAAAGTTGACCCCGGCCATTCCGGCCACGACCACGGCGATTGCAAATGCGCCAAAGGATGCGGGCAACCTGCAGAAGACCACCACGCACAGGACCAGGGCCAGGGCGATCCACGGCAGGTGCAGTCCCGAGCCGAAATGTGAACCGTGTAGGGCAGCCCGACCGTCGCGATAGAGATTGGTCAGAGGATCTCCCGACACAGACCGCGGGACATCGCGCCTCTGGAGACGGAACGGCGCGAAGAAGTCACCGAAGGCGACCGCCGTCCAACTGAGGAAGGCAAGAAGGCCGGCCACAGGAGCAGCCGCAGCCAGGCTCCTCACTACCCGGGAACCCGAACCGGCCTGTCGCCAGGTCCGTGCCGCCTCGATCACCACCGGGATGACCAACAAGAAGCCGAGCGGCCGGGCCGTTCCGGCCAGGAAGCCCCACAGGATGGCCCACCCCCACCATTGGCGGCGGATCGACAGGAAGGTGGCGGCGGCCAGTACGACGAACAGCGCTTCCGAATAGCCCATGACCAGGATGAACGCCGGTGGTGCCAGGTTGAAGAGCCAGACGGCCCGCCTTGCCACCTGCTCGTCGCCCACCTCGGAGCGGGTCAGGACATAGACGACCATTGCCCCGACGAATGCCGCCACGTTGACGATGAGCAGCAATGCCACGTCGACCGGCAACCGAAGCACGTCGTGGGCCAGACGGGTCGACTCCGGCAGGAGCGGAAAGAACCGCAGGCTCTGGTAGGCAAACTGGTATCCGTGGCCGGCGATGGCCCGGTACCAACCGGCATCAGCACCCAATAGCCCGTTGTGGACGGCAGCCACCGCCTTGGTGCTGTGGATTGGCAGGGTCCTGATCTCGTACCTGGCCATGCCCAATGCGCCCAGAGTGAGCACTCGGGCCACCAGCCAGGGCAACCACACCACGGCGAGCGCCCTGCATACGAGGATCCGTCGGGCGTCCGAACGCCAGGACGACGGGACCAGCCGGGTCATCCCCCCAGACATGGCCTTGCTCCCTTCGTCGGCGAGGCTTGGCCCCGAGCCCTATCGCCGACACGCACGAGATGGGATGGTAACCGAACGCCCGCGACAAACCCGCCACGAAGCGCAGCTAGGGCGAGGGACCTGAACCGACCGGGGAAGCCGACAACGGCCGGCCCGCCATCACCGCGACGACCACGGGAATGGCCCCGGCCATGATGTAGTTGGCTCCCTCCCAGCTGGCGAAGGCGTACCTGAGGCCCACCAACTCGCCGAGCCCGATGAACAGGTGAGCTGTGGAGAACACGGCAGCGAACCAGACGAACCAGCTGGTGGTGTCCGGCCTGACGAAAAGGATCGCCCCGATCCCCATCAGCGCAGTGACCACGAAGCCGATCGCCAGCACGGCTGTCGGCTGGCGCCGATCGGCTCGGCCGAAGAGGTGGAACGGTGGGAAGGGGTGGACACCGATGGCGAACACGGCGAACAGGACCAATGCCACGACCGTACCGATGATGCCGACGATCAGGGCCCGTCGGAGATCCCGGGTAGCGATCAGAAGGGCCAGGAGCAGGGCCACCGGGACGTAGATGATCCGGGCGGTGCAGACCACCCCGACCGCCAGCCCCAACCCAATGGCCCGGCCGTCCGTCGCGAGACACCGGTCGGCCCATACGACCAACAGCACCATCGAGCAACCGATGGCCAGGATGTCGTGGGCTTCACCCAACAATCGGAAGAATGCCGGGGAACAGCAGAGCACGGCCAGGCCCAGGTTTACCTCCAACGGGCACCGGTAGGTCCGGCGCAGGACGAGGGCGGTCACCGCGATCCATGCCGGGTCCATCAGCGGCGATGCATGAGCCAGGGCGAATGGGCTGTTCAGGAGCAGCCAGCCCGGCCCGGGACTGACCGGGGCCCCACCGGGCAGACGGACCGAATACAGACCGTGCCCGTGCACCAGGGCCTGCACCGTCTCGGACATGGCCTGCACCGCGGTCGAGCCCACGCCGGCCTCGAGCCGGGCCAGTTCATGGTGATACAGCACTTCGGCGGCCACGGCCACTCCCACCAGCAACAACGCCGTGACCAAGCCATGACCGAGCCGATGGGCCAGACGTGGACACCGCGGGACAGCGACCAGCACGGCGGCGAAGGCTGCGAGGGTGACCACCACGAGCAGGGGGGCCAGATAGGTACGGTGGTGTTCGTACTTGTAGACGTCGGCGAAGGACGGGAACTGGACGAACACCGCGAGCACCGCCGCCTGGAACAGCCGATTGCCGGCGAGCCCCGACAGGAGAGGCGGGACCGGCCTCAAGGAGTGAGCAACTTCCGCGGGGCCGGGGTGGGAGTGCCGGTCACGGCGCACATGATAGGTGGGCACAAGCCCGGCAACGCTGCGACGGTCAACGCCCCTACAGCATTACCACAGCGTCACGGGAGCGTTGCCGCAATGGTGCTGGGTCGCTATACATGGTGTCCTGAACAAGAACGGGAGGGACGCAGTGGAATATCCGCTCGAGGTCGGAGGTGTCGAGGACTATCCGGTGAAGGTGGGCAGTATGTTGCTCACCCTGGTCGATCCGAACAAGGGTTTCGAGCGTGCCTACAACCGGTGGTACGAGCGGGACCACTTCTATGCCGGTTGCATGGTTGGCCCGTGGCTCTTCGCCGGCAGCCGCTGGGTGGCTCCTCGGTCACTGAAGGATCGCCGGTGGCCCACTGACAGCATCATTGCCAAGCCGGTCGACGCTGGTAGCTACGTGGCCATCTACTGGGTGGAGGCTGGCCACCACGCCGACCACTTCGAGAAGTGGGCCGTCCCCCAGGTCATCGACCTGTACGCCAACGGCCGTGGCTTCCCCGAGCGCACCCATGTCCATACCTCGATGTTCAACCTGGTGGCATCGGCCTATCGGGATGATGACCCGGTTCCCGTCGAGTTGGCGCTGGACCACCACTACGACGGATTGTTCATTCTGTGGTGGGATGCCGGCCAGGGCAGAGCCGCCGACCTCGAAGCACAACTTCGTGAGCGGCGCCTTCCCGAACTGCTGGCTGGGTCCTCGATCGAGATCGCCTCGTCGTGGACCCCTTCGGTGCCCGACGAGGGTCCTCGTGACGTTCCGATGGACCTCGGATCACCAGCCGGCGGAGTCGACCGGCTGGTTCAGCTGCTGTTCGTCGGAGGTGACACCGAGGCGACCGTCGACCGGGTGAGGGCTTACACCGACGCGGTTGAAGCCGACGGTGTGGCCCGACTGCTGCTCGCCGCCCCCTTCCTCCGCACCGTGGTGGGTACTGACACCTACGTCGATCAGCTCTAGCACCCCGACGCTGGTGCTGACCGACGAGAAGATCCTCCTGACCGGCCCGGCCGGTCAGATCGCCTTCCCCATGGCCGAGTACCTGTCCAAGGAGAACGAGGTCTGGGGCATCGCCCGCTTCGCACAGGACGAATCCCGGCAACGGGTGGAGGCGCTCGGGGTGACCACCCGGTCGTGTGATCTGGAAGTCGCTGACTTCGGCGACCTGCCCACCGACTTCACCTACCTGGTGCACCTGGCCGCCTACCAGGGCGCAGGGACTGACTACGACCACGCCATCACCGTCAACGCCGAAGGGGCCGGCCTGGTCATGCACCACTGTCAGAAGGCCAGGGCAGCCCTGATCATGTCCACCTCGTCGGTGTACCGCCCCAACGACGACCCGATGCATGCCTTCGTCGAGTCGGACCCGGTGGGCGGAGGGGCCAGCCCGTGGTCACCCACCTACGCCGTCTCCAAGGTGGCCGAGGAGGCCGTGGCCCGCCAGTGCGCACGGGTCCTGGGCCTCCCCACGGTCATCGCCAGAATGAACGCCTCGTACGGACCGAACGGAGGCCTCCCCACCTACAACCTCTTCGCCCTGCTGGCTGGCGATCTCATCACCGCCCGGTTCGATCCCTGTCCTTACACGCCCATTTTCCAGGACGACATCAACGAGCAGATCGAACCCCTCCTGGCCGCGGCCAGCGTGCCGGCCACCATCGTCAACTGGGGTGGCGACGAGGTGGTCAGCATCCAGGAGTGGACGGCCTACCTGGGCGAACTGTGCGACATTCCTGCCGAGGTGACGGTCATGGAATCTCCGGGCTCACACCGGGGAATGGTGTCCGATCCCACCAAGCGACGCGGACTCACCGGACCGTGCCAGGTCGGTTGGCGGGACGGCCTGCGCCGGGTGGTCGAAGTCCACACGGCCAACCGGATGGCCTGACCCCTGGCGCGTCGCTGCCCACCACCCGACCGAGGTCGAATGGTGGGCAGCGTCCGTCGTTCGGAGCGGCGAACCGCCCGGGCACTCAGCTGTGGGTGTTGGCCATCCCCACGATGGGCTCGTTGAGGTGGGACCCACCCTCGGAGCCGAAGAACCCATCGCTACCGAAGTCGAAGATCCCTCCGTCGGAGGCAACGAAGCGGTAACCGGCACCGTCCTGGGAGGCGGCCATGCCCACGATGGGCTGGTTGAGATGGTCGCCACCCTCTGAGCCGAAGAACGGTGCACCTCCGAAGGAGAAGATCCCTCCGTCGGAAGCGACCAGCCAGTAGGCGCCGGGGATGACCGGATCGGTGGCCATGCCCACAATCGGCTCGTTGAGGTGGGATCCACCCATCGAACCGTTGAACACCGCGTCGCCGAAGGTGAAGATACCTCCGTCGGCGGCCACCAGGTAGTAGCCGTTGCCATCGGTGGTGGCGGCCATGCCCACGATGGGCGAATTGAGGTGGCTGCCGCCCTTGGAGCCGTAATAGACCGCGTCGCCGAAGGTGAAGATTCCACCGTCAGCGGCCACCAGCCAGTAACCATTGCCGTCGGCGGTGCTGGCCATGCCCACGATGGGCGAATTGAGGTGATCCCCGCCCTCGGAGCCGTAGTAGTTGGCCGTGCCATGGGTGAAGATCCCTCCATCCGAGGCCACCAGCCAGTAGCCACCGTCGGACGGGTTACCGGCCATGCCCACGATCGGCTCATTGAGGTGCTGGCCACCCTGGGAGCCGTGGTAGTTGGCATCGCCGAAACTGAAGATGCCGCCGTCGGAGGCCACCATCCAATAGCCGTTGCTGGGAGTGGACGTCACATTCGACCCCCCGCCCGAAGGCGGCGCCGGCGAGGTGCTGGCGTACCAGATGGTCACGTTCCCGTTGTTTTGCCAATAGCCCTGGTAGTAGGGCTGCGACAGGGCTAGAGACGACGCACCGTAGCCAGATCCACCGCCACCGCCGGCATCGACGCCGCCGCCGCCGCCGCCGTAGCGGCCGGCTCCCCCGGAGCCGCCGCCGACATCACCGGTGCCACCTGCGGCCTGGTTGGTGATGGAAGTGGTTGGTCCGGTTCCAGCTGTCCCGGCACCGACACCAGCCGCCCCAGGCCCGGTGGAGGTAGCCGCGCCACCACCACTTCCAGAAACCGTGCCGTCGTGACCCGGAGACCCGGTGCCCGTGGTATCGCCGCTGATGAGGCCCCCGGCTCCTCCAGCGCCGGTTACACCTCCGCCGCCGCCGCCGGACGCCGCCAACAGGAGCTCGCCCGTGGACTGGTTGAAGATCTGGGTGGACCCGCCACCACTGCCACCGGATCCGGCCGCACCCACCGTGCCTGCCCGACCCACGAGCAGCGTCACCGCTTGTCCGGGTGTGACTGACAGGGCCTCATTGACCGTGCCACCGGTGCCACCGGCGCCACCGGCGCCGGCATTGCCGGCACCGCCCTGGGCACCGCTCACGTCGAAGCAGACCGAACCGGCGATGACGTTCGACGGGACGACCCAGGTCTGGGCTTGGGAGAGGTTGGAAGCGCGTGAACTGAACTTCACCGAAACCGTATTGCCACCAAAGGACTGCGAATAAGGCTGGCAGTTGGTGATGGGCGCCGCCAGCTTGGGCGACGCCGACGCTCCGGCGCCGCCGGCAGCGAGCGCCACAGGAGCGGCGATGACCAGCCCGCTGGAAACAAGGGCGATCCCGACCCTCACCCGCTTGGGGCGCTTGCGCCCGGGATCTGCGGAGACAGAGAGGTCTCCTCCATTACGGCGAATCTGTCTCATTGCAAGTCCCTTCTGCTGACTGCTCCCTGCCCAAGTGCCAGGAGATTTGGATGTGTAATGGGACAGGATCCGACTGCACCACCGCGTTGATGCACCGCGCCTACCCCTCAGATCGTGACCGTACCGCCCGCCTCAGTGACTCGCAAGGAGTCGCACCACAATCTCACGGAGAGTGATTCACCCAGGGCGGCCGGCTCGTCGGTGCAACCGATCACGACCACCCAACGTCACCGTCAAGCCGATGGTCCACCTCGACGCTTCGGAGCGTCTACCGGCACCGACCACGCACTGTATGCGTCGGACTACCGAAGGCGTTTTACGAGGCCGGTTTGAACACGGCGATGCCAGCAGCCCAGTACATGGCTGTGCCGAAGGTGCCGGCGATGCTCTGGGCCCCGGGAGCGCCGAGGACCTGGTAACCGGTGACCACCGTGGTGATGTTGCTGGTGATGGTGTTCTGTTGGGCCTGCGCGGTGAAGCCGGTGGAAGTGATGGTGATGGCCTGACTGCTTCCGTGCCCGGCGATGAACCCGACAGCCAGCTCCCCGGCCACGGTGGAGGTCACCGATCCCGAGTTGGCCGCCGTCGAGGTGTTGGAGGTCCCAGTGGACACGTCGAGGGGACCCGAGGTGGCCACGCCGGTGAAGTCGTCGACCTCGAAGGACTCCGAGAGGGTGGAGGCGTTGTGTACGGTCACCGTGGTCACCGGGGACGCGTCGGCGGTGTACCACAGCTCCCCGTTGGAGTCGTGGCCGGAGATGTCATAGGCGCCGATGGGCGTCCAGGTGTTGCCGGCCGAATCGGTCACCGAGGTGATGTGGTTGGTGGCCCCGTTGTCCTCGCTGGCCGCCAGGACCAGCAGGTCACCGGCGGTCGTGGTGGTGGGGAAGGTGGCGGTGAGGGACGAGGCCGAAGTGGTCTCGGTGCCACCGGCCGTCTGGACCAAATGGGGTGTGGTGCCCGCCGGTGTCTGCACGGTCAAGGTGAAGGTGGTGGTGTGCACCGGCGTGCCACCGGGTCCGGTCCCGGTGATGGTGATCGGGTACTGGCCCGCCGGGGTGGTGCTCGACGTGTTGAAGGTGACGCCGGTGCTGGTTCCGGCGGTGATCGACTGGGAGGTGAACCCGGCTGTCGTCCCGCTGGGTAGCCCGCTGGCCGTCAGAGCCACGGCGACGGCTGAGCCACTGGTCACCGTGGTCGAAACGGTGGGCGAGGTCGAGCCACCGGCGGTGACAGTGGCCGAGTTGGGCGCCACGCCGATGGAGAAGTTACTGGCCGGCGGGTTGATGGTCAGTCCGAAGCTCTGTGTGGCCACAGTCCCCACCCCATTGTTGGCGGTGATGTTGATCGTGTAGAAGCCGGTCGGCGAGGCCGCGGTGCTGGCCAGGGTGGCGGTGCCGTTCCCGTTGTCGACGAGCGTCACCCCGGTGGGCAGCGAGGTGGAGGTGGAGATGGCCGGGACCGGGCTGCCACTGGCGGTCACTTCGAACGAGCCGGCGGTGCCCTGGTTGAAGGTGGCCGAGGCGGCGGAGGTGATGGCCGGCGGTGTCTGCACGGTGAGGGTGAAGGTGGTGGTGTGCACCGGCGTGCCACCGGGGCCGGTCCCGGTGATGGTGATCGGATACTGACCAGCCGGTGTGGTGGTGGAGGTGGCGAAGGTGACCCCGGTGCTGGTCCCGGCGGTGATCGACTGGTTGGTGAAGCCGGCCGTGGTCCCCATGGGCAGGCCGCTGGCCGACAGAGCCACGGTGACAGCCGAGCCGCTGGTCACCGCGGTCGAGACGGTCGGCGATGTCGATCCACCGGCGGTGACGGTGGCCGAGTTGGGCGCGACGCCGATGGAGAAGTCACTGGCCGGCGGTGGCGGTGCACCCGACTTGAACAGGGCGATGCCCGAGGCCCAGTACATGGCGGTGCCGAACGACCCGGCGAAGCTCTGGGCGCCGGCGGCGGCGAGGTCCTGGTACCCGCTCTCCACCGACACCGTGCTCGGGCTGGTGGTGTTCTGCTGGGGCTCCACGGTGTAACCAGGCGAGGTCACGGTGATGGCTTGGGCACTGCTGTGTCCGGCGATGAAGCCCACGGCCAGGTCATAGTCAGCGGTGGCGGTGGCCGTCCCCGAGGACGCGGCGGTGCTGGTGGCCGCCTTACCGGCGGAGACGTCGAGCGGACTGGCGGTGGCTACGCCGCTGAACTCCTGCACATTGAGGGCGACCGTGCTGGCCCCGGTGGTCACCGTGATGCTGCTCACCGAGGCGGCATTGGGGACGTACCACATCTCGCCGTCGGAGTTCTCGCCCGCCACGTCGTAGGCACCGACCTTGATCCAGGTGTTCTTGCCGTCGCTGACCGCGGTGATGGGATGGCTGGCCCCGGTGTAGAGACCGGCCGACAGGACCAGCAGATCACCGGCCGTGGTCGGTTTGGGCAGGGTGACCGTGGTGGTGGACGACGAAGCGCTCTGGACCAGGACCGGCCCGACCGGGGCCGCCGGGGTGGTGACTGGAAATGGAGGCGTACTCAATGCCGAGCTGTTTCCGGCGCCGTCTGTCGCTTGTACCTGGTACGTGTAAGGAGTCGAGGGCGCGACGGTGCTATCGGCGTAGGTAGTCGCTGTCCCTGAGGCAGTTCCCACCTCCGAGCCGTTGCGGTAGATGGTGTACCCGGTGACGCCGGTGGTGTCCGAGGAATCGGTCCACGACACATTGACCAGGGCCGAGGACGCGGCGCTGGCTGCGACGTTGGTGGGTGTGGTCGGCGGCGTGGTGTTCACCGTCCAGCTGGCAGTGGCCGGAGCAGTGGAGGTCCCGCCGGACGTTCCGATCACCGAGAAGGTGTGGGACCCGTTGGCCAGGCTGTTGTAGGTCACCGGGCTGGTGCAGGCAGTGGGTGTGGCGCTGTCGAGGCTGCAGGTGAAGGTGGAGCCGGATGCGGTGGAGTTGAAGGAGAAGCTGGCACTGGTCGAGTTGGTGAGCGCATTCGGCTCACTGGTGATGGTGGTGGTTGGCGTCGACGTGACATTGCTGTACGTGTAGGTCTGCTGGTCGAAGACCTGGCCGGCGGCGTTGGTGGGCGAGACGGTCACCTTGTTGCCGGAAACGGTCACCTTCAGGAAGTTGTAGACCTGGGCTGCCGACTGCGGAGCAGTGGTTCCCGAGCCACAGTTGGTCCCGGTATTGCTGCTCGGGCTCCAGCCGAGGGCATAGATCGACCCCGAGTTCTCGAAGGCAGTGCAGGCACTGCCGGTGCTCACCGGCTCGAGTACACCGCCGCCGCCGCCGGTCACGTAGTTGGTCACTGTGCCCGCGGCACTGGGGGTGATCCGCTGGTAGGTCGTGGGCGTGTCCGTTGAACACCAGTTGGACGCCGTTCTTGGACAGGAGCGACTCGAGGCTGGTCGACTGGTACGGGTTGGCCGAACTGTTCTGCAGATAGACGTCGCTGTCCTGGGCGTTCTCGTCCGAGCGCAGCGGGTAGTGCCAGACGGCGATCTTGACCACGTTGGGGTGTGCGGCCAGGTCGGCGGCCAACCACTTGTACTGGGGCGAACTGGTCAGCCAGTGGGCATCGTGGTCGACCTGATAACCGGGGCAGGCCTCCTCACCGGCAGCCGTGCAGGCGGCGCCGGTGGCCGAGCCAACGTTGGACCCGTCGGCCCATGCCCCGTCGAGCACGTAGATGCGTACGTTGTCGGTCGAGATGGCGTACCAGTCGTCGGGGTAGGAGCCGGCATTGGTACCGTCCCCACTGATGGACGGATAGGAGTCGAAGGCATAGGTGCCCCCTGAAGCCGTAGCGTTATTGGACTCCGGCCAGGTGCGCAGGCCAATCACGTTCTGGCCGTGGTTGCCCTCGCCGGCCATCACCGGCATGCCCTTCAGCTCCGGCCAGTAGGAGGGCCCGAAGATGTCGCTGACCTCCGAACCGCCCTGCTCGAGGTCGCCGTAGTTATCCTGGGTGCCCCCGCTGTAGGCGACATCACCGGCAGTGACCAGGAACTTGGCCCCCGACGAGCCGATGAGTGAGTCGACGGCGGCCTGGTCGGTGTTGAGGTTGTTGGGAAAGGCGGTGCTGCTCGAATAGAGGGTCTCACCGAGGTCGCCCATCACGTCGAAGGTGAGGGGGGACGACGAACCCACCGGGTCGAGGGTGGTGAACGACTGGTCGGGGTTGGAGCCGAGCAGATTGACCGGACTCGAGCCCCCGGACATGGGTTGGTAGCAGTAGGTGGAACTGGGCGAGAGGCCGGTCAGGACCACCGTCGACTGATACTCGCTGGTCGAGTTGACGGTGAATTCACGCCCGGTGGCACTGCTCGGTGATCCGCTGGCCGGTACGAGGGTCGGCAGGCTGGAGGGGACCGCGGCGGTGTGGGCCGTGCAGTTGCCTGAGGGGCCCCATTCGAGTGTCCCGGCGGTGGCGGAGCTGGTGGCCCAGCTCACATCGGCGTTGGTCTGGCTGAGGTCGGTCACATAGGGGGCGCGGGTCAGGAGCGAGTTGAACCCGCTGAAGGGTGTTACCGCGATGGGGGACGGTCCGGCCGCCGACGCCGAGAAGATCGGAAGGACGAGCGCGGTGGAACCAATGACTACAACAGCTAAGAGGGGAGCCAGTGCGCGCCGGCGCGGCCGACGATTGGGTTCACTGGGCATTGGGGGGACCTCCCTGCTAGGGCACTGGGGTGAAGCTTGTCTGGCAAGTCTTGTGGACCGACTGGAGTGTGGCGGTCACGGTGATGGGTACGGTGACGCCGACCGGAGCGGAACTGATGGGCAGCTGGAAGACGATGGAGCCTCCCGTAGCAACCAGGCCTCCGTGCACGCTCTTGGCCCGCGAGTAACCGGCGACCATACGCACTGCAGCCCCCGGCACCGCCACCACGGTGACCGACTCGGCGGTGTGGCTCTGAAGCGGATGGGGGTCGGAGACCGACACGGTGCAGCTGGTGAGAGGAGTAAGCGTCGGAATGGTGACGCCGGGCTGCAAGCTGGAAGCCGACGTGGTGCTGGTGGTCGACCCCTTGCTGGTCGATCCGGATGCGTGACCGCTGAACGGCAGCTGGTGCACCACCACAGCCTGGGGTTCGGGGAGCTTGATACTGCTCGAGCCACCGGCCACCGCGGTAATGATCACCGTGATGATGGCGGCGACCGGCACGATCACCAGAGCCTTGCGATTCATCCTGCCCCTCCTACCGGTGTTCCTTCGATGATCGAGTGCAGCGTATCCACGCTCTGATATCCGTAACGCTCGAGGGGAACGATGTATGTGCCCTCGTCGATCTCGTTCCAGCTGATCACCATCCAACCATCGGGGTTGGCCGCCGAGTTGCCAGCATAGATGTCCTGCATGGTCTGGCCATCCAGTCGGGGCACACAACCCGACCCTCCTCCGAGCACCTTGTTGTACCCGGGCGCAAGAGGGGCGAAGAACTGCTTTGCGCTCCCGTTGGGGTTGGTGGACGAACGGACCGCAGCGGCCAGTTTTTCAATGTCGGCGAATGATCCCTGGTTGGTGATCGGGTTCTGGCTGGACCAGTAGTACTGGTCGGCGTCGAAGTCGGCGGCTTTGGCGCTGTTCCAGGTCAACCAGTTCTCGTCACCGACCAGGTAGAAGTACGGTCGCCAGCGGGCACTGAAGGCATTGAGTACCGAGATGGGGTACTTGCGACTGCCCATCATGATGAGGGTGGGGCGCCCGTCGTTGCTGTGATCGAAGGCCGAATCGTTGGCGTAGTTCTGGTGGAGGTACGCGAGATCGTTGTTGATCTGCGTGGTGCTGCGGATGGCGGCCGAGGAGATGTAGGCGATCCACAGGGAGAAGGGCACTCCTTCCTGGTTGATCTGGTGAACGGCCTTCACCACCATGGCCAGGCGCTGATTGAACGAAGAGGAGTTCACCGTCTGGTTGGGAAGCCCGGTGCCCGCCCAGCTCACAGCAAAACCGGCCAGGCCGATCTTGGCGGCCAGCGTCACGTCGGACAGGATCTGGCTGTAGTCGCTCTGGGACCACAGGGGCGACGCCACATCGGTCAGCTGGTTGCCTGGGTAGTTGTTGGTCACCGTGCAGCCGTCCCCTGACAAGGTGGCCGGCAGGGGAAGTGGATTGGCCGAATAGGGGTAGTTGGGACCGAGGCGGGCGTGCCAGTGGGTGGTGTCCCACCACAGGTAGTAGAAGGCGAACATGTGGTGATTGGCGCCGGGCGGCAGGGTCGCGATCGGTGTGGAATTGGGCTGCGTGGTGGTAGTCGACCGGTTGGGAGAGGTGCTGGTTGACGAAGACGACGATGTGCTGCTCCCGCAAGCCGACAACGTCAGCGCCGCGGTAACGGCCAACCCGACTCCCACTGTGGCTCGCTGTCTATACGAGAAGGGCATCGGAGTCACTCTCCTCATCGGTCGGTCCGACGGAGTCCGCCGATTCCGGTTCGACTGGAGGCTCGTCTGGCTCGGTCCGTGCCACCATCTGGCGACGTCGGCGGCCGATGATTCCGGCCATGACCACCACGGCCAGGATGACCAGGCCCATGAAGAGGAGTTCGAGGAAGTCGACCGCGGTGATGACCAGCTCGGTTGCCGTCTGGTTCCGGGACAGGTGGATAGTCGACCCTAGAGGGATCAGCCCTCCGTTGACCTTGACCTTGTACGTGCCCCGGGGCAGGTCGGTGAGGGTCAGTTGATGGTTGGGGCCGAGGGGCAGCTTGACCGCCGTTCCGTTGGGGTAGGTCAACACGACTGAACTGCCGGCCGGACGGCCGGCCAGTAGATCGTTGGCGTCGATGGTCAGCGAGTGGAGGATGACCGGGATCTGCCACTTGAGGGCGCGGGCCGTGAAACGGAGCTGTCCGCTATTGACGGCATTGCTGCCCCGGACGATCACTGACTTGATCGAGTAGGTGACCACTCGGGCGTCCACACCGTTGACCACTTGAGCCGGGCGGCTGGCGGCCAGCCAGATGGGCTTGGCCAATTGTGCCCGATCGAATTGGAGGGTCCGCCCCAGGCTGTCGTTGAGGGTGACCGAGGACACCTCGCTCAGGGCGAGGTTCTTCCGCTGCGGGGTGACCAGGTTCATCAGAACCGGTCGGTTCTCATCGAGTTCGGCGACCAGCAATCGCGAGAACTCACCGTGATTGGGATTATCGGCCACCCGGTCGAGGGACACCTGGATCAGAGGGTTGACGTACTGGGTCGGAATCACCAGGTTGGCCGCCGCTCCCCCGAGGTCCGAGTCGTTGAGCGTGACGCTCCCACCCGGCCCGGTCACGCCGGGCATGCCGTCGAGGGTGAAGGTCACTCCGGCAAGCGCGGGAACCACCTGGACGGTCACCGTCTTGGGGGTAATAGCAGCCATAGCCGCCGGGGCCGGCGCCAGCGCAGCGACCCCCACCGCCAGCACCAGACTGGACGGACAGACTAACCGGACCAACCGGCGCCAACTCATTTGAGGAGGTCCGATGCTGATGGGGGCTCTGCCGCAGTCGGCCTCGCCGCGCGCTTCGATCCCTGGGCTTTGGCGGCGCGCTGGGACTTGGCCGCCGAGGCCGACTTGCTGGTACCTCTGGCCTTGCCGTTGGCGGCACTGCCGCTTGCCGACGAACCATGGGTCGATGTGCCGTTGGTGCTGCCGCTTCTGGCCACGACCACGGCATCGATCACGTCGGTTCTGGTCGGCGCCGGCCTGAGCTTGGTCGATCCGGATTCGGGCTCGGGCTCGGGCTCGGGCTCGGGCTCGGGCTCGATCGTCGCGGATCCGGGAGCGGGGTCGACAGCGTCATCGGTCACGGACACTTCGGATGCCCCGATATCCGCCTCAGCGGTCGGCTCGAGTTCGAGCGGCGCGTCCGGCGCTTCACTGGCTGGCTCCTCGGGCTCCTCGTCCGCGGGGTGCTCGACCGCTGGTTCCAGCGCACCCGCATCCCCGAGGTCGGAACTGTCGCCCGGTGACAACTCCGACCTCCCGCTCCTCCGAAGCGACCCCAACGTCGGAAATCGACCTGTCCACGGGGACGGATCCGATGGCGCTGTGATCGTTGCGGCAGCGGGAATGAGCCGTCGGTGGCGCCGGAAGGCCAGATAGACGAGGAGGGCCACCAACAGGAGCGCCGCCAGGTAGAGGAAGTAAATGGTGCCCACCGCCGGTCTGACGATGACGGCGGCACCGCCTTCGGTAGGACCGATCTCCGGCGTGATGGGTGCCTGGTGCACGTTGACCGCAGAGAGGATGTTTCCTGCCAAAGCCTCCTGAGCGGTGAGCTGCGGAAGGTGAAATACCGACTCGACCATCGCCGGGATCGAGGCTGTGTTGATCTGGTTGCTGTCCACGTAGCCGGCACGAGCATAGGGAGACACGAGAATGGCCGGTACCCGGAGCCCGAGCTGGGCGCCATCCACCGTGGGGGGCACGGCATTGTCATACCAGCCACCCGCATCGTCGTAGGTGACAAGGAGAGCGGTGTGCTTCCACGCCGAACTCTGCATGAGGGCGTTGACGAGGGACTGGACGAAGGCCTCGCCCAGCGCCGGGTTTTGGGGCGAGCGCTCGGAGTCGACCGAGGCAGATACATACGAGACAGCCGGAAGCTGGCCCTTGGCCAGGTCGCTGAAGTACTGACTCGAGTTGACGATATGGGAGGCGGTGGCGGCGGTACCGGTCACTGAGGGCATGTCCAGCAACGGCGTCCGGATCTCCTCACCGATGGTGGGCGTGGCTGTTGGCTGGTACCCCTGCACGTAGTACTTCCAGCTCAGGTGGGAGCTGTCCAGCTGGCTGAAGACGGTGGGGACGTCGATGCCGGCGGCGGGGGGGGCGTCGGAGGTGACGCCGGCAGTCTGGCCCGCGACGGCGATGAGGCGGTTGGGCAGGGCGCCTGCCTCGGAACCGGCGTAGAACTGATCGAACAGAGTGAACCGATCGGCCAGGTTCCAGTAGTAGGGGAGGTCGCTGCCGTCGAGGTAGCCCATGGCCACCGAGCCGATGGCGCTGTTCGGCTGCGCCTTGACGAATCCGTCCATCTTGCCGCCGTCGATGGCCTTCTGGGTGGCGTGCAGGGTGTCACTGAGGCCGTCGCGGGCCTCATCCGAACTCAGATGGAAGGGACTGACACAGGTCGCCGAGCCCACCGCCACCGGCTCGCAGACCTTGGCCGGGATGCCGGCGACTCCCGGCCGGGTCCCGAAGTAGTTGTCGAACGAGTGCCCGCTTTGCATGACCACGATGATGTGCTGAATGGCGGCCGTCTTGGTCGCGGCCGACGTGGAGGTGGCCGCACCGGAGTCCCCGGCCGGCACCATGACGGCGACCATCAGCGAAGCGGTCAGGGAGGGAAGCGCCCGGACGAGCGCACGGACCCTCATGGCTGGACCTCATAGATCACGATGATGGGCTTCCCGTCGACATCTTGGGAGTGGACCACGATGCCGTGGTACCGGGTCACCAGTACCTCGAGCCGCCGAGCCGTGGTCGGCGACCGGTAGGCCGAGTAGGCGTCCCACACCAGATAGGAGAACTGACCGTCCCGAACGCTCGCGTCAGGGTTGTAGATCGGGGTGTACGCGGGATTCCGGTGGAGGGGGTCGGTACTGACCGAGAGCCCCTGGGCCGGACGGTGGCCGTAGTACTCGAGGATGTTGGCCATGCTGGGCCCGATGGTCATCAGCTCGGTGCCGGGCACCAGGTTGGCACCGATCCACTGGCCGGCTTGCCGCCCTCCGGGCACACCGCCCTGACCGGCGAGGGCTGTGGCACGGGCCGACGGAAAGACCACCGCCCACACGCCGGTGAGCAACGAGGCCACCACCACCGCAGCCACCGCGGGGCGCGCCACTGCCAAGGTGTACTTCCCCCAGCGGCGCGGAAGGTGCCAGGTGGCCAGTGTTCGGGCCGCCAACAGGGCTACGGCGGGAGCGATCGGCAACAGGTACTGGTAGCCCTTGAGGGGGTAGATCTCGAACGCCACAAAAGGGACCCCGATCCACACGGCTGAGAAGGAGCTCGCGCCACGTTCGGTTGACCTTGAAGAAAATTGCGGCCCCGGCCGCGAGAACCACCAACCAGCCGATGGCCCCCGGGATGACCGTCAGGTAGAAGGTCTCGGCGTGGTTTGAGGACCGGGTCAGCTGCCAGGTCAGGTAGTTCTGGCCGGTCGAACTCCGACCGGCCAGATCGATGGCCAACGGGAAGACGAGGCTCACCGCCACCAGTACACCGAGCGTCAGGGCCACCGCCCTACCCGGCCGGCGCACCTCTGGACTCACCAGCAGGAACAGGATCATGCTTCCGGCCAGGACTGCGCTGGTCTCCTTGGTCAGCACGGCCAGGCCGAGCGTGGCCGCCGAGGCGGCCAGCCACTCGAACCGGTCGGTCTTGACGAATCGGACGAACATCCAGAAGGCGAAGGTGATTCCGAGTACGGTGGGACCGTCCAGCAACAGCTGGCGGCTCACCACCAGGTGGTAGGGCATCAACGCCAGGATGAGGGCGGCCAGCACCCCGGTCTTGGCGCTGTAGAGATCGCGCCCGATCAAGTACACGCCGAAGACGGTGGCCACGCCCAGGAAGGCCACCACCACCCGGCCACGAAGGTCAGGAGTACCTGAACTGAACAATGGGGACAGGAGCGTAGGCAGCAACAGCGGGTGGGCCCGGAAGATGGGGAACTCGTGCACGAAGAGCGGGTTCCCGGAGAGCGACGCGGCCTGTCCGGCATACACGGCCTCGTCGCTGTTGTAGCCGAAGGCGTTGAGGTTGATCAGCCTCAGGGCGGTAGCCAGCAACAGGGTCAGAGCGAGCCAGACCCCGGTGGGAAGTGGCCAGACGGGATCGGGGAGATGCCGGCGCCAGGACGGAAGCGGCCGCGAAGGAACCACCGGCGGCGCGTCGTCCACGCTGGTGCCGCGGTCGACGTCCTCGTCAGCTCGTTGTTCGCTAAGCAGCGTCACTGCCGCCCCTGCCCCCGGGTTGACGATCTCAGCTCAGGCGTCGGAGCCGGACAGAGGGTCCACCTCGGGGACATTCTGATTGTCGACGGAGAAGAAATCATGGCTGTTGAGGGCGGTGTTGGTGAGATCCACGAATGGAGCTTTGGCCTCACCGTTGTGGGCGGCCAGCTGGCGATCGGAGGTCACGGCGGCGGCGATCTGGTCCGCCCAGGTGAAGTCGTTGGAACCCAACCGGTGGATCTGGACACTCTCCATCGCGCTGACCAGGATCAGCCGTTCGCGTTCGCGCAACTCGTCGTAGCTGGCGCCGCCGACGGTGAGGGCCTGGGCGAGATAACGATAAGGAGGGAAGCCGTAGGCGTCCTCGGTGTTCTCCAATAGCTCCACGATGGCCTGGGATTGCGACACCATGCTGTGGTGGGGGGCTCCCCGCTCGATGATGTAGAGCTGGTCGATGGTGGTCATCGTGCCGAGCTCACAGGGCACCAGGCGCTGCACGCCGTACTTGGGCGGCGGGATGATCCGCTGGGTCCAGCCGTTGATGGTCATGATGGGCACGTTGTGGTCGGCCAACTTCATGGCGAAGCCGCGACCCTCCTTGGAGTGAAGCCGGCTCTGGACCCGCAACCACGCCCACTCCCGGCGGGTGAGGTCCCCGGCATTGATGGCCCGCAGGGTGTGCTGGCTGATGGTCAGGGGCTTGGGGAAGCTCCGGGCCACTCCGGAACTGTCGATGATGGTCATGTCATCGGACAAGAAGCGCCCTCCACTGGTGCGGAGCAACTTGAGCACGGTTCCCGTCTTACCGGTATCGGTGCGGGCCGACAGGACTACGCCCCTGCCGTCGATGTCCATACAGGCGGCATGGAGAAGCATGAAGCCCCGGTCCACGAACACGAAGCGCAGCAAGGCTTCGACGACGTTGGTGTACAGCACGTGGGGGCTGCGGGCCAGTGCGCGGCTGGTGGTCACCTGGATCTGGTCATCGAAGTGGATGGCGAAGTTGGCCGAGCCCCGACCGAGGTGCTCCTCCCACCGGATGGATCTCCCGTCGGCTGAGCGGACCAAGCGGGTGCGGCCCCTGATGCCGCCCACCGCACCGATCTTGATGGCGATGTCGGGATCCACCCCGTCGCCGGCTCCGCGGGGCTGGAGGAAGTAGGCCAGCTCGGGCAGGACCACGTCGCTCCCGATGGTGACGATCCCGTGCAGGTCGTAGAAGTAACGAAGCGCCCTCACCGGCTTGGGGTCGAAGCCGGCCACCTGGGTGTCGAGCTCCTCCACCACCTTGATCGGGCCGACGGTCGTGGTCGGCGTAGCGACTCGAGCCATGTTCTTGTCTCCTTCTGCTTCCTTTGATTCGTAGATAAAGCGATCGCTGATGCCAAACCGGATCACGAACACCGCCAGCAGGGTGATCACGTTGGCCAGTGTCTTCGGCACGTGGACGGTGCTGACCAATAGAGCCAGGAACGGCAGGCGGGCCAGCATGACGGTGTTATTGAGTAGGCAGAAGCGCCAGTAGCGCCCCCACAGTCCAAGGCCGCCGCTCTTGCGGCCGGCGAACACCAGCAGCTCCATCCAGACGAAGTTCCAGGTGGTCGACACCTGGGTGGAGAGGACGGCAGCGGCGAGGTAGGGGAGGTGGCCGAAACGGACCATCAGCCAGAAGACGATGGTGTTGACCACCAGACCGGTGGCCCCGACAGCAGCGAATCCCACTGCCCGGGTCTGCTTCGGCGTGAGCAGTGTCCCGACACGCAACCGCGTCAGGTGATTGGCGAACCGGATTCCCTCTCGGAAGTCAGCCTTGCTCTCCCCGGAGTGCCGGGGTGCGAAGGAAAAGCCGATCTCCGTGGCAGTGAGGCGGCACCGGGCCACCGCCTCGAGGAGGATCTTGAATCCCACCGGTCGCAGACTGTCGATATCGATGGCGTCGAGGCGGACGGCAAAGAACCCGCTCATCGGGTCGGAGATCTGCTGGAGGCGGCGGGGGAACGCAGACTTGGTCAGCTTGGTAGCCAGGCGGGAGACGCCTACCCGGGACCGATTGGCCAGGCCATCGGCACCACCATCTCCTCCGTAGCGACTGGCCACCACGATGTCGGCCTCGCCCCGGTCGATGGGACGGACCAGATCGGGAATGGTCTCAGGCGGATGCTGCAGATCCCCGTCCATCACCACCACCACACGGCCCTCAGCCAGGCGGAGGCCCTCGACGACCGCTCCCCCGAGTCCGCCGGAGCGCTCGCCGGGGGCCCGATGCAGGGCAACCACGGGAAGGGACGACGTCTCGGCCACTGCCGCGATCACCTGCGGCGTATCGTCGCTGCTGTCATCGACGAAAATGACCTGTGATTCACCCACCGGCAATGTGGCACTCAGCCGCTCCAGAAGCGGGCCGATGTTCTCACGTTCGTTGCGGGTGGGAACCACCACAGAGATGTCTATGGATTGCAACTTAGCCCCTCGATAGCCTCAAGACCGCCGGCAACAACCGGCATGTTTATCTCAAAGCTAATGCGGATCTCACGGCAAAATAGACTGCTCTGATTCCGGTCCATTTTCCGCAAGTGAGAATGGCGACCCGGCCCGCCATTCCGAAGCCCCGGTTGTGACCATCCGTCCCCGGTCAGCGGCCAGCGGTTCCCCGAGGTCGTGCTCGGGTACACCTGGTCACTCAGCGGAGCGAATCCCTGGTCAGCGGACCGCCGACGCAGCGACGCATCGTCCCATGGGACGTGCCCGAACCGGCGATCGGTTCGCTTCGCGGCGGTGCCCGAGGGCCGGCAGGTTGGCATCACCAGTCACCGTAACGGCCACTCCACTGGTAAACAAGTGTAAAACGTCAAGTTATCCGCCGGTTAACAATCATCGGACGCAACGCAGCGGAGCGACCACCACAAGTGGCGAAATAGACCTAACACCGCCGCTCCCACACCACAGGAAGTGGTTGATCCGCCGCCCACGGAGCAACCGCCTCCTGTGACCGGTCAACCCGGGCCCGTGTGGTTGGACTTGGTCGGGGTCCGTGGCTGCCGACGGCGATCCGGCGTCAAAATCGGAGCCTCCTCGATGATGCGACCGCATCGGCGACACTCCCACCTCCGAGCTGGCGGGTAGGCCAACGCCCACCAATCATGGGCGGCATAACGGCACACCAGTCGATTGAACACCCCGGACACGCCGCGGAGCTTACCGCCGCCCTTCGACGATTCCATAGCGGGCCCCGACAGCGAGCGGTCATCTGAGTCCCGCGGATCTGCTGCATTGTCAATAGTCAATTTCGTGACACTTTCCTTTGGACTCGTCGAACCTGGCTGCACTCCCCTGTTGCGCTCCCCCGTTGCATGGAGGAGCGAACGGTCACGGCTAGCCGGCCCACGGACGCACCCACAAGCCACCTTCCTTTGTCGGTCGGCAGGACCTCGCTCCAGGGCT
The DNA here is from genome assembly GCA_963824355.1 of uncultured Acidimicrobiaceae bacterium. Lineage (GTDB taxonomy): Bacteria > Actinomycetota > Acidimicrobiia > Acidimicrobiales > RAAP-2 > Bog-756. Next base: position 142,234 of record CAWGOY010000001.1, read on the forward strand.
TGGACTTCGCTCCCTCCGTTGTCCTTGGCACCCACCGAATGGCGGTGCTGCTGACCGATCATCGGCAAGTGACAGCGGCCTCTTGAGGGAATGACCAATGGGAACCCACCGGGCGGAGCGGCATTGCCTCCCAGGTGGGAGCCGATCCTGCGGGGGTCCATCTGGGGCACTGCTCATCAATGGCAACCGGCCATCCGACACCAAAACAGCATAAGAAACATCGGGAGCAACATCCACCCCCTCTTTGGTGGCTCCGGACTATGACCCACATCGCTCCGCCGTCCGGGCCAGGTGTCATCGGGCGCCCAACCCCAAGGGTCGGTCGCCTATCCTCGGCCCGGTGCCACCGAATCTATTCGGGCGCCGTGCCGGTACGGGCCGGCCCCCCGGTCCCACCCCGTGACCGGGACCCAGCCCGTGCCCTCAGAGCCCGACGGCACAGCGGACGGTGGCCGGCCGGTGGTGGCGTTCGACTTCGACGGCACCATCACCCGGCGCGATACCCTGCGTTTCTTCCTGGTCAGGATTCGGGGAACTGCGTTCATCGTTCGGGCCTTCCTGCGGCGGACCCCCGAGTTGGTGGCGGCGCTACGGGGCGGGGTGGCCCGGGATCGGGCCAAGGTGGCCATCTGCCGCGAGGTGCTGACCGGCCTCTCGGACCGAGAGGCCGGTCAGGCGGCGGCGGACACTGCCCGGGTGGTGCTGGACAGGCTGCTCCGGCCCGACACGATCAACCGCATCCGCTGGCACCAGGCCCAGGGTCACAGAATCATCGTGGTCAGTGCCTCCTTCGAGGCCTACGTCACCATTGTGGCGGCCTCGCTGGGCATCGACGAGGTCATCGCCACCCGGTGGGAGGTGGACCCCGCCGATGGGAGGCTCACCGGTGGACTCGATGGGCTCAACGTTCGGGGCGACGCCAAGGTCGCCCTGCTCCGGTCCCAGCTTGGTGGACGGTGTGACCTCGAGTACGCCTACGGGAACAGCGGCGGCGACAAGGCCATGCTGGCCTGTGCCCGGAATCCGGTGTGGGTGGGACGTCGGCCGCTCGGCCACCCCGTCCCGTCCGATAGTGGACCGCGGTCCTGACGCTGCTTGGGGCCTGACCCTGGCGGAACGCCCCGTCGATTTCCCCCGCCACCCGCTCGGAGCATCATCGCCCCGCCACCTGGCTGTAGCATGGCCGCTTCGCGTGGCCGCCGACCCGGCCGGAGCAACAGGTGCCCCGGGCCAGCCGGATCGACCGGACGACGTGCAGTTGGAGGGATGCGAGAGCGGACGAATCGGACGGTCTCGAAAACCGTTGTGTCGCAAGGCACCGTGGGTTCGAATCCCACTCCCTCCGCCACATGAGGTCGTCACCGAATCTGGCGTTCGAGTTCACCGAAGTGGATCGGATGCCGGCTGGTGAACCTGACGGCCGGCGCCCTACCGCTCTTCGGTGTGGTGGGGCTCGCGGGTCTTGAGGAGTGGGCCGACCACGGGGATCTCGGTGACGGCTTCCGCTCTGGCGATGGCCAGACTGCTCCGGGCCAGGGGCAGGAACGGTCCGGTCACCACATAGCGCGGATTCCACATCGGGTCGTACTTCTGGTTGAAATGCCATAGGGATTCGATCTGGAGGGTCTCGCTGAACCGGTGGAGCACCGACCGTTCGAGGGATGCCCAGGGCCCGGTACCGGACTCGCCGGCCACCACGGCCCGCATGGTGGCAAAGTTGAGACCCAGCCCGCGCAGGCCCCGTTCGGCCATCCACTGCAGTGTCTCGATGATCACGAAGTCAGTCAGTCCGTTGGGGGCGTCGGGATCGCTGGTCCGACGCATGAGGTCGAGTGAAAAGCCATCCACCTGGGCGGCCGGCACGTACTGGTTGAAGGCCAGAGGAGTGCCGTCCTCCCCGAAGCAAACGGCCAGTAGGAGACCCTGGTCACGGGGGTCGAAGATGCGGCTGAGGGTCATCGAGTAGCCGCGTTCAGCCTCGCCCTGTCGGGTTTCGGTCATAAGCTCAAGGAGCTGGACCTTGAGATCGGAGGGTACCGCCTCCGCCGACTCGAAGCACTCGACCCGGCATCCGGACTTCTTCATCCGGTTGTAGGCCCCCCGCAGGGACTTCATCGACTTCCCCTTGAGCGAGAACGTGGTGGCGTCCACGATGGCCTCATCCCCGATGTAGTGGTCCACCAATCCGGCGGCCCGGTACACCGGGAGCCACGACTGGGAGGCGGCCAGCACCGACGGCTGCCAGTTGTTGGACTGGGCCAGGTCCATCACGTCTGACCACACTTCGGCCCGGTCCTCGGGCGGCCCAATGGGATCGGGCGAGACCAGCATCACCCCGTTGATGACCGAGTAGGCCACCAGCGACTCCCCGGTGAAGTACCACGACTTGTCGTCGCGGAGGGCGAAATAGTCGAGGGTGTCGCCCCCGTGCTCGGCGATGATGGTCCTGGCCCGTTCGAAGGCCTCCTCGCGGGCCGTCCCGGTACGCCGTGACTCGCGTCCCGGCAGTGCCACCAGCAGCAATCCGATGAGTACCACCACGACGACCAGCAGGAAGATCACGTCAAAGTGGTGGCGGTGGCCGGCACCCAGGAGATTCCCGATCCCGGCGGTTCCGGCGATGGCCACCAGTCCGACGGCGGCCAGCCACACGAAGAGCCGGCTGACCCCGGAAGGCCGGATCCGGAAGTGCTGGTGCTCGAGGGCCAGCCACAGGCTGAACAGCAGCGCCAGGGCTGCACCTTCGGGTGGCCGGCCCTGGATGAGCCGGTCGGCGGTGGTGGCCAGCATGAGGAGGATGGTGGCCACCCACACCGGCCGCAGGCCCCGGCGGACTCCACGGGCCAGGCCGAGGAGGGCGAGACCGGCGACCACGGACTCCACCACGGTCAGCGGGTGGACGCCGAAGGGTAACCAGTGATCGAAGGATCGGGTGGAGGTGACCTGCCACAGGGCGGCGAAGACCACGTTGAGCACACCGGACACGATCAGCACGCCGGCCGCCACCCGACGTACCCGGCGGCGGAGCACCCACCGCCTGAGCCCCGACGCGTCGAGCGGCCAGGTGGGGCCGTTGGGCAGCGAACCGACCAGTGCGGTGGTCGTCAGGTCGGCTTTGGAGGTGGCGAGGGCCACCCGCTCCAGCAGCACCGGTGAGCGGACCGGTACCTCGCGCAGCCAGAGCTTCACTTCGAGGACCGCGGCTCCCCGTAGTTCGACATAGGAGAATCGGCGCACCGTGACGAAGGGGTGCGGCAGTCGGAGCCGGGAAGGCCGGCTGATCACCGAAGCGGTTCCGCTGCCGGTGTTGGCGTAAAAACCGGCCCCCACCACGGAAAGCTCCGGCTCGTGGGTGTGGCCGGAGACCATCCCGGCGTAGCCCTGTGTCACCAGGCGAGCCGCCTCGGCCCGTGGGGGGGCATTGTGGGTGGCTGGATCGGAGCGGGCGCTGACCGCGGTCTCCCGAAGGGCCCGGTTGACCCGCAGCAGCGTGGCCACTGCTGCCACCGCGGCCACGATGATGATGATGGCCACCAAGAGCCCGAACAGGAGCAACCACCGCTGGGCATGCCGGTGCAGGAGGGAGTGGACTCCGGGGAGGAATACCAGTAGGCGGAGGAGGAGCGCGGCCACGAAGGGTACCGCCACCAGCCACAGCTTCCCTACGATCTTGCGGTAGAAGAGCCGGGACCCGATGAAGTCGGCGATGTCGCCGTCCAGCCACTGCACTCCTTCGAGAAGGGATCCGGTTCCCTGGCGCGACTCCAGCTGAGGCAGAAGGTCCCGGACCACGTGGTGGCCGAACGGGGTGTCGACCGGCGACCAGGGGTCCTCGAAGGCGTTGTAGGGGTCGGACTGGTTGCCGTGGACCAGGCGCACCCGCTGCGGGCCGCTGTCGGTGCCGACCACCAGGTTGCAGGTCAGCGCCAGCGCCTCGACACCGAGGCGCTGACGCAGTACCTCGACCGAGGCCCGATCCCAGGCCAGCTGGCCGTCATGGTTACCCGACAGCACCACCACGTGGTGATCGGCCTCGGCAGCGAACCGGGCCACCGCATCGGTGAACTGAGGATGGGCGTCGAGGATCTTGGCAACATCGGCCGGGCCGGCCAACATCTCGAAACCATCGCCGGCGATGACGAAGGCGGCCGGGCCGTCGGTCGAGCCCAGAACCCCGGCCAGCTCGTCGGCCACCCCAGTTGAGAGGTCGGTGGCCACGGCCGGTAGATGGAGGTCGCTCACCACCACGGTCCGGCTACCGGCCGGGAGCTCGAGTTCGCACTCCTGATCGATGAGGAAGATGGAAAGCTCCCCGTCGGCCGCCTCTGCGGTCCGGTCCTGCTCCGGTGCCGGGGGGCTTGTTCCGTCGGGACCGGGATCGGACTCCAGCAGGGCGACGCCGCCGGGGCCGTCCGCCTCGGGAACTCCGGTCGGCCCCACGGCTTCGTCCCCTTGGGCGGTTCCGGCCAGCTCCACCTCGTCGTTCAACTGCTGGCCTCGGGGCGCATCATCGGGAACAGGATCACATCGCGGATGGCCTCGACCTCGGAGAGCAGCATGACCAGCCGGTCGACCCCGATGCCGATCCCCGATGTCGGAGGGAGCCCGTACTCGAGGGCCCGGACGAAGGCCACGTCGGCTGGGTGGGCCTCGAGATCGCCCCGGGCCACCGCCTCAGCCTCCCCGACGAACCGCTCCTGCTGCTCCTCGGGGATATTGAGCTCGCTGTAGCCGTTGGCGAACTCCTTGGCGTCGATGGCCAGTTCGAACCGGTCGGCCAGAGTGGGATCGTCCTTGGTACGGCGGGCCAAGGGCGACACTTCGACCGGAAACCCACAGATGAAGACCGGGTTGACCACGGTGGGCAACAGAAGGGTGTCGTAGAGCTCGAAGATCAGCTTCCCCGAGCCCCACTCGGGGAGGAAGTCCACTTCATGCTCCTCGCAGACCGACCGGACCTCGTCCACCGGGTCCGACGGGTGGAGCCGCCGGCCGGCCACCTCGGCCAGCCAGTCGAGCAACTGGCGCCGAGGCCAGGGAGGGGTGAGATCGATCGAGCGATCGCCGAAGGTGAAGGCCAACCGCTCGGTGGAAGCCCGAGCCGCCTCGACGATGAGCCGCTCAGTGAGGTCCATCCCGTCGTTGACGTCGCCGAAGGCCCGGTAGGCCTCGAGAGCGGTGAACTCCGGGCTATGGCGGGTGTCCACCCCCTCGTTGCGGAAGTTGCGGGCGATCTCGAATACCCGCTCGTAGCCCCCGACCACCAGGCGCTTCAGGTAGAGCTCGGGAGCGATCCGCAGGCTCAGGTCGATGTCGAGCGCATTGGCATGGGTCATGAACGGCCGGGCCAGAGCTCCTCCGGCCTGAGGCTGGAGGATTGGGGTGTCGACCTCCACGAAGTCCTCGGCCACCAGCTGGCGGCGCAATGCGGCGATGGCCCTGAACCGGATGTCGAACACCCGGCGACTGTCCGGGTTGGCCAGCAGGTCCACTTCCCGTTGGCGGTACCGGGTGTCGGTTGCCGAAAGCCCGTGCCACTTGTCTGGCAACGGCCGGAGGGCCTTGGACAGGAGCCAGAGCTCGACGACGTCGACCGAGAGTTCGCCCCGCCGGCTGGTCACCGCCTCGCCCTCCGCACCGATCCAATCACCGAGGTCGACATTGGCCAGCACCGTCTTGGCCGGATCGGAGAGAACGGACGACTGCATGAGGAGCTGGACCGAACCCGTCACATCGACAAGCGTGGCAAAGGACAGCTTTCCGTGGCCGCGGATACTGGTCAGCCTGCCGGCCATCCTCACGGTTTCGCCGGTGCGGACGTCCGGGTCCAGGCCGTCATGGCGTGCATGGAGCTCGGCGGCGGTGGCCGTGCGGTCGAACCGGGACGGATACGGATCTATTCCCTGTTCGGCGAGTACCTCGCGCTTCTTTCGACGCTCGGCGCTCAGGGCATCCAGAGTCCGGGCCTCGGGCTCGTCTTCGCTCGCATCGGACCCTTCGGTCACGGCGACACCCACCTCTCGCGGTTCCCCGCTCATTCATCCCCGTGTTGCCGGGATGCGCTGGTTATCTTAGGCAAACGGAATTCCTCAGAACCCTTGCCGTCAATGTCGATCTGATCACCGGTTGGTTCCCGGTGACCGTAGTCGTGGTGTCCGTCGCCGCGGTGGTTCTCTCCATCGGTTGGCTGGACGGAGCGTGGAAATGGCAGCTGCCACTGGGCATCCCCATCAGCTTGGGCTTGACCCTCCTCACCGGGGTGGCCATCAAGATCTTCGACCTGGTGCCGGCCGAGTTCCCCAACTCGTTCTACCTGTGGGCCTGGCTGATGTGGTTTTCGGTGGTGATCATCGTGCTCGGCTGGACCAGGGCCCACTGGCTGCTTCGGACCTTCTCTGTCATCGCCATGGTGTTCTGTGTGGTGGCCGCCTTCACCGCGGTCAATCAGACCTACGACTACTACCCCACGCTGGCCCGCCTGCTCGGCAAGAACGCCGCCGACTTCACCAGCCTCCCTGCGCTGGAGAAGATCCGCAACGAGTACCGGATCACGAGGAAGCTCCCCACCCACGGTGAGACCATCGCCGTGTCCATCCCTGGGACCATCTCCAAGTTCCAGGCAGCCCAAGCCTACGTCTACCTCCCCCCCATCTGGTTCAAGAACCCCGAACCCCAGCTACCGCTCATCGAGCTGATCGCCGGTGTGCCCGGTGAGCCGTCCGACTGGACCCGGGCTGGATACGCCGACACCACATCGACCACCTTCGCCAACCAACACCACGGCATAGCCCCCATCCTGGTGATCCCCGACAACAACGGGGTGAAGACCCAGGACAGCGAGTGCGCCAACAGCGTGTTCGGCAACGCCGAGACCTACCTGGTCAAAGACGTGCCCAACTACATGCAGGCCAACTTCAACGCAGCCATCGGTAAGAACTCGATGGCCATCGCCGGTCTGTCGGCCGGCGGGACCTGCGCCACCATGATGGGTCTGCGCAATCCGAAGACGTTCTCGACCTTCGCCAGCTACTCCGGGTACAGCTCTCCCACCTACCAGAACGACGACGAGCAACAGACCATCGCCCAGCTCTATGGAGGTTCGAGAGCCGACTACGAGTCCTACAATCCGGTCCACCTGCTGACCGGTGGGAAGTACGCGGGTTCGGCGGGATGGTTCGCCTCCGGCCTCCAGGACCCCCAGCCCTTGGCCGACGCTCAGCAGTTGGCCGACCTGGCCAAGAAGACAGGGATGCAGGTGTGCCTGTCCACAACGGACGGCGACCATTCCTTCACTTACTGGGCTCTGGCCTTCAAGCAGTCACTTCCCTGGCTGTCGTGGCGGCTGGGCCTCACCCCTGCTCCCACCGACGTCCCGGCCAAATGCGATCCGCCGGTCCCCTGACCCCGTCGACCACCACGGCACCGTTGACCTACTTCTGATCTGGACTTATGCTGCCCGGGCGCCCCTAGCTCAACGGTAGAGCAGCAGATTCTTAATCTGCAGGTTCCTGGGTTCGAGTCCGGGGGGGCGCACTGACCGGGGCGGCCTGAGCCGACGTGGCGTGGAACCGGTGGACCGGGCTAGGCGGTGGAGCCGAGGAACGGCGCGTTGAAGGTGAAGACCCCACCGTCCGAGGCAAACAACCAGTAGCCGTTGTCGGCGTTGTCGTTGACGCCGGCGATGACCGGGCTGTTCAACCTGATGCTCCCGGTCGAGCCGTAGAAGGGCGCACTGAACGAGGTGAACACCCCGCCGTCGGCGGCGATCAACCGGTACCCGTTTCCTTCAGCCAGCGGATCGATACCGACAACCGGCTTGTTCAGGTGGACATCGCCCAGTGATCCGAAGAACGGCGCGTTGAAACTGAACACCCCACCGTCCGAAGCCACCAGCCAGTAGCCGCCGGTGATCCGGTCGAGGGCCATGCCCACGATGGGCTTATTGAGGTGTACGCCACCCATCGACCCGTAGAAGGGTGCGTCGGTCGAGGAGAACACGCCGCCATCCGATGCGACCAGCCAGTAGCCGGATCCGTCCAGGGTGGAGGCCATCCCCACGATGGGTTTGTTGAGGTGCTGGCCAGCCATTGCACCGTAGAACGGCGCGTTGAATGCGAACACCCCACCGTCCGAAGCCACCAGCCAGTAGCCGCCGGTGGCCTGGTCTACGGACATCCCCACGATGGGTGCGTTGAGATGCATCCCGGCCAGGCTCCCGTAGCAGTTGGCCGTACCGCCGGCGGCGACATCGCCTGAGGCATCGACCTCGTAGTAGCCGGAACCGTCATCGAGGGCGGCGGCACCGACCACCGAGCCCGGAGCCATGTGGGTGGTGCAGTCACTCTGGACGGGCGTCGGCGCGAACGTGCTCCCACCCGGCAATGTCTGGACGGGTGGCGAAAAGGTCTGCACCGGACTCGAGCTGCCCGGCCAGGAGGAGACCCCTTTGCTGTCGACGGCGGTGACCGAGTAGGTGTAAGTACTGTCGGGCTGCACGGTGGCGTCGGTGTAGCTGGTGGTGGCGGCGGACACCGTTGTCAGCGGCGTGCCGTTGCGGTCGATCTGGTAGGAGGCAATGGTGCCGCCGGCTTCGGTGGAGGGCGACCAGCTGAGTTGTACGGAGGTGGGTGAAGTAAGAGTGGCGGTCACATCACCTGGGGTGGACGGGGTGATGGCCGGGTGGAAGGTGTAGGTCTGCACGTCGAAGGTGGCTCCGGCGGCATTGGTGGGAGTGACGGTGACCGTGTCCCCGGCGACGGTCACCTTCAAGAAGTTGTAGACCTCGGCTGCCACCTGTGGAGTGGGAGCGCCGCACGAGGAGCCGTTCCCCTGATCGGGGTTGGTCTCCGATGGGGTCCAGCCGAGGGCATAGATGGCCTCGGTGGCCTTGAGGGCTGTACAGGTGGTCCCACCCAACACCGGCTCGAGGACCCCGCCGCCCCCACCGGTCACGTAGTTGATGACCTGGCCCTTCCCCTTGGGCTCGATCCGCGAGTAGGTGTGGGCGTGTCCGTTGAAGGCGATGTCCACACCGTTGGCCGCCAGCAGGGCCTCGAGGCTGGTGGAGGCGCCAGGGTTGGTTGGGCTGTTCTGCACATACGGATCGGAGGGCTGGGTGGCGTTGTCTGAACGCAGCGGGTAGTGGAAAACGGCCAACTTGATGCCACCGGGATGGGCGGCCAGGTCCCTCTGCAGCCACTGGTACTCCGGTGAACTGGTCTGCCAGTGCTCATCGGCATCGGCCTGGTAGCCCTGGCAGTAGGACCCGTTGGGACACAGGGAGCCGGTGGTGTTCCCCAGCCGTCCACTGATGCCCTCGGCCCAGGCCGCGTCGATGACGTAGATCCGTACGTCACCGGTGGAGAACGCGTACCAGTCGTCGGCCGAGGAACCGGTGATCCCGTCGACGTTGGCCGCGTCGTAGCTGTCGTAGGCGTAGGTTCCGCCCGACGCGGCCACCGTGTTCGGGGTCGGAAATACCTTGAGGTCAGTTGGGTTCTGGTTGTGGTCGCCCACCGCGGCGAAGACGGGAATGCCACCGGTCTGGGGAAAGTACGAGGGCCCGAAGATGTTGCTGACCTCGGGCTGGGTACCGGTCTGCTCCAGGTCGCCGAAGTTCGACTCGTCCCCACCGCTGTAGGCGGTGTCTCCGGCGATCATCAGGAACTGCGCGCCGGATGACCCGATCTGGTTGTAGAGCGACGCCTGATCAGGGTTAACGCCGCCCGGGAAGGGCACGTCCGTCGTCCCGCTGGCACTGGTGTAGGCGTAGTTCTCGCCGGTGTCGTCGATCACGTCGAAGGTGACCGGGGCGGTCGAGCTGGTGCTGGCCGGTGCCAGCGTGGTGAATACCTGGGTCGGTTTACCTGCGGGAAGCAGATCGACCGCGCTGGCGCTGCGGGTGGAGAAGACCGCATAGCAATACTGGGTGCCCGGAGTGAGTCCGGTCACGTCCACCGAGGACTGGTACTCCTTGACCGATCCCAGATTGCCGATCACCGTGAACTGCCAACCGGTCAGATCGGCAGAGCCGGGCGCGGTCGGGTTGACCGCCGCGGGAAGGGATGTGGGAACCGGCGTGGCGGTGGGAGTCCATACCGTCGTGGTTGCCGGGCAAACCCCATTGGCCGTGGGCGCTACCTGTACCGACCCGGGCACGTCAGACGTGGTCGCCCAGTTGATGTAGGCCGAGGTCTGGGTGAGGTCGGTGACATAAGGCGCCCTGGTCAGGATGGGGTTGAAGCCGCTATAGGGGGTCACGACCAGCGGGGTATCGGCCTGGGCGCTACCGCCGAGCGCGGCCCAGCATGCCAATGACGTAATTCCGGCAAGTCCACAAGCCGACAAAACGGCGAATCTCTTTGTCAATGCGCCCCGATCCACTGCCCGAGGGCGTCAACGTACCCCAGACCCAGGGGGATGGCAAGGGCTCCATCCCAGTTCACAAGCCATATTGACCGAATCAGAGCGTCGACGCCTCGCCGGCGGGTTCAGCGCGACCTAGTTCGTGTGGTCAACCACGCTCCGCGGCCCTATTGTCGCCGGCGGGTGCAGACGGTGACGCATGCGAGTGGCAACACCCGGAGAACCATTTGATATGGACAAAGAAACCCCTTTGAGTGTTCTTATTGCCACTTTCAGTGTCTATTTTCTGAATGAACAGCGGTAGAACCGATCCCGGCGTCAGGCTCCCGGGCCGACCGGGCCGGCGGCGCTCCCGACGGCCACCGTCCGGGGCGAGCGCTTGGCCCGGACTTCCATCTCGGGAGGGGCCCAGCGGGACAGCAGCACCACCCCGACGAACATGCCGCCCAGGAACAGAACCTCCAGGACGATGGCACCGGGCGAGCTGCGGAGCTGCTCACCGAAGAGCTCGATCCCGATGGCGATACTGGCCAGGGGGTCCACGATGAGCAGGGCGGATTGCGAGGCAGCCAGAGGTCCGGCCGAAAACGCCGCCTCGAGCAGGACGGTGCCCAGGATGCCGCTGCCCACCACCGCGTACACCGGCCAGTGGACGAACAGCCCGCTCCAGCCGTGATGGGCGAGGACCTCGGTGGCCGCCTTGACAAAGGCGGCATCGATCGCCCACACGAGAGCGGCAGCCGCACCGAGCAGCGCCGCTCGTCGGGCCGGTGAGCCCCACCGGCTGAGGATGTAGAGGGCCACGATGACCAGGCCCCGGCTCCCCAGGGCCACGATCCAGGCGCTCGGGGTCGGGCGGTGGTGACCTTCTTCGGGATGGGCCACCACCAGAAAGCCGAAGAGCCCTGCGCAGAGCAGGCCGGCGGCTGCCCAGGTCCGCGCGGCGATGGTGTCGTGGAGCCACAGGGCACGGAGCGCCAGCGTGAAGATGAGCTCCGTGACCAGAATCGGCTGAACCGTGGCCAGGACACCGAAGTAGAGGGCGAGGGCGGTGAAGACGAAGGTGCCGCCCATGCACACCATCCCGAGGAGCCACATGGGCTGTCGGATCAGGTACTTGGTGGTCTCCCACCCCGACCGCATCTCCTCGGATCCGGCCACGTTGGCCAGTCGCTGGAGCACCGAGGTCAGGGCCTGGCTGAAGGCGCCGAGCAGCGCGAACAGGATGCTCATCGTCCCCTCACCGGCATGGCCGTCACCCTTCCCACCTGCTCCCCCCACCGGCCATTGGAGACCAGTCGGGCCGGGTGGCGCAAGGACCACGCCAGGGCGAAGGGCCTGGCCTCACGGCGATGCACACTTGGCCGGTACGTGGGCGGGCTCGTCGGTCAGGCCCAGCCTCCAGGCCAACCAGGGGAAGGCGTCCTGCAGCGCCTGGCTCCACAGGTCGAAGTCGTGTCCGCCCGGGCGGACCAGGATGCAGGTGGCGATGCCGGCCCGCAGGGCAGCGGGTTGAAGATTGCGGGCTGCGTCGAGAGGGTCAGTGTCCTGGGCACCCACCTCGAACCAGCCGGCCATGCCCTCGAAGTGGCCGCCCCGAAGAAGTTGCACCGGGTCGTGGGCGGCGAAGCTGTCCTCCGATCCGCCGAACAGTGTGTCGATGGTCTCGGCGAGGGAGGTGTCCTGGTACTGGGGTGAGGCGAACCCGGAGAATGTTGCGAAGGTGGGAAAGACCTTCGGATGGCGGAGGGCCAGCATCACCGAGCAGGTCCCCCCAGCCGACAGTCCGCCGATGGCCAATGAGTTCGCAGCACTCGAGGCGCTGAACTCCCGGCGGGCGTAGGCCGGTACGTCCTGCACCAGGTATGTCTCGGCGTTGCCGAACTTGCTGTTGACGCACTCGGAGTCCACGGTCTCCAATCCGTTCGGGTCGGGCATCACGATGATGGGCGCCACGCCGTGATGGCCGGCGGCGAAGGAGTCGGCGGTGGTGTCGGCGTCGCCGTCACTGGACCAGTCCGAGGCGCTGCCCGGTTCCCCGGGCAGGAGGATCAGGGTGGGGAGTGACGGGGTCACCTTGGCGAACCACGCCGGGGGCAGGTAGATGTAAGCCGGCCGGGTGACGAAATGGGAGGTCGTAGGGGGGATGGTGGCCGTGATCACGACCCCCTGGTCGGGAAGGTGACCGCTGGACACCACCTGCTCGCGGATCTGGCGGAGCTCCGGGCTCCCGACCACGTGCTCAGGATCGAAGGTGACGAGACGACTCACCGTCGGGAACGAATCCGACTTCTGATTGACCGTGTCCAACGTGACCAGGAGCAACAGGACCGAGGCGACCACTCCGACCACCCGACGCCATCCGGCCGGAGCGCGCCAGCCGAGCACCGTGATGCACAGGGCGACGGCCAGACCGAAGCCCCACAGGTAGGCGACCCACGGAAAGTCGGACGGCACCACCGACCCGAGCGAGAGCACCAGGGCGGCGATCAGCGTGACCACCGCGGCGATGGGAAGTCCCCGCCCGAGTTCGCGCCGCCAACGACCGGACTTCCAGTCGATCGAAGCGATGAACAAGATCACTGCCGCGGCACGGACTGCCCATGGGAGCCACCCTGAGACGATGGAGGTATTCACGCTGGGCTCCCTTGCCCCGACCGGCAGTCCGCTCCGACCGGTGTCGTCACCACGTCAACGTTGGACAACGCTACCGTCCGGGAGGGCCCGAACGAGGTGAAGGACCACGCTCACCTCAGCGCATGCTGCTCGCCGTCCCCTCCCTCGGTGGTGGACAACCAGCGGTGGAGTCCGGCCGCATTGGAGTGCACCCCGTTCATGACCTCCAGCTTCTCGCGGTGCACGTCGCTCACCCCGTCAAGATCGGATGCGAACTCGTCGGTCAGGGCTGTAGCGATGTCTCGGCCGTCCCGAAATGCGGACTCGGCCACGTCGGTCCAACGGCGCAGCGTGGTGTCGGCCTCGTAGAGGACGTCGAGCGGATCGGACAACATCCCGTAGTGAGCGAGGGCCAGAGCGGTCGGGCGCCGCTCGGCGAAACGACGCAGTGAGTGGAGGGCCTGAGCCAGATCGAAGTCGGGTGGCGGGGTGGACGGTCGAAGCACCCCGGCGTCGGGCAGCTTCACCCCCACCGCGTCCCCGGCGAAGAGCACGCCGCTCAATGTGTCGTGGAGAGCGAGGTGGTGCTTGGCGTGACCGGGTGAGTCCACGGCAATGAGGGCACGGTTGGCGCTGACCGGAACGGACTCGCCATCCTCCAGGACATGGATCCGCTCGGCCGGCGTCGGGTCGAGACGCCCGTACAGGGAGTCGAGGAGGGGGCCGTAGACCCGTGATGCCGAATCCACCAGCCGGGTCGGATCGGCCAGGTGCCGGGCTCCCTTCGGGTGGACGTATACGGTGGCCTTGGGAAAGGCCCGGGCGACATCACCGACGCCGCCGGCGTGGTCGAGGTGGATGTGGGTTACCACCACGCCGGCCAGGTCCTCGGCGCCCAGGCCCACCGCCTCCAGCTGGGCCAGCAGTACTGGCACCGAACTCTGGCTGCCCGTCTCGATCAGGACGGGTGCGTCGCCCTCGATGAGATATCCGGCGGTGACCCGCTCCCAACCCCCGAGCAGGGTGTCGAGCTCGATGACCCCGTCGGCCACGGTGACGCCGGCCCGCGGTGGGGCCGGATCGGCCAGATCGAAGGGGTGGCCGGCTCCGTGTGGACCGTGACGGTGACCCCCGCTCACGGTGAGGACGGGCCGGCCCGCCTGGTGGCGAATTCCTTCTTGGGCACGGCCTTCCTGGGCACGGCCTTCTTGGCCACGGCCTTCTTGGTTGCGGTCTTCTTGGGCACGCTTGTGGCTGTGGGCTTGGCGGACGGGGCCTTCTTGCCTGCCCTCGCCGTGGGGGTGGCCTTGGTGAGAGTGGCTTTTTTGATACTGGTCCTCTTGGTCACCCGGCCTTTTGCGCGGCGCCGACCTTGTCCGCCTTGCCCGCCTTGCCCGCCTTGCCCGCCTTGCCCGCCTTGCCCGCGTTGCCCGACGTTGATCGGAGCCTTGGTGGCCAGAGGTCTGGCCTTCCTGGCTGAGGGCCTGGTGGTCGCTCTGGCCCGCACCGGCGGTGGTGCCGAGCCAATCGCGGCACCGGCTCCTCCACCCGTCGGCGGTACCACGGCAGCCTGAAACACCCGGGCCGCCGTTCCCGGGACGTCCCTGTTGGCGCCCTTCATCAGCGTGGACAGCATGCTCTGCGCAGAAATTCCGGTCATGTGGCGCTCGGCGCCGCTGCTCTTGCCACGGGTCAGCGCCCTCCGGGCGAGGCCCAGGGCCATGTGATCGGAGGTGGGCTTCTCCTGACCGGCGAGCTTGGAGGCCGAGTTGACCAGGGACACGTGGGAGAAGGCCTGGGGGAAGTTGCCCACCAGCCGTCCGGCCACCGGGTCGTACTCCTCGGCCAACAGCCCGAGGTCGTTGCGCAGGCCCAGCAGCCGGTCGAGTAGCTGGCGGGCGTCGTGGTCGCGTCCCAGCATGGCCAGACAGTCGGCCAGCCAGAACGAACAGGCCAGAAAGGCCCCCTCCCGGCCGGACAGCCCGTCGACGTCGCCGGTGTCGACGGTCCGGTACCGGAGCACGAACCCGCCGTCGACCAGCTCCCGCTCGACGGCCTCGATGGTGCCCCGCACCCGGGGATCGTGGGCCGGCAGGAAGCCCGACCAGGGGGATCATCAGCAGGCTGGCGTCGAGCTGATCCGACCCGTAGTACTGGGTGAACGAGCCCTTGGTGGCGTTGAAGCCCTCGTCGCAGACCTGGTCATGGATCTCTTTGCGGGTCTTCCTCCACTGGTCGACCGGACCCTCCATCCCGTACTCCTCGACGGTCTTGATGGCCCGGTCGATGGCCACCCAGGCCATCACCTTGGAGTGGGTGAAGTGCCGGCGGGGTCCCCGGACCTCCCAGATGCCGTCGTCGGGTTCGCGCCAGCCGTCGCGGAGGAAGTCCATCAGGGAGAGCTGGAACTCCCAGGCCGGGCTGTCCCCCTGGTTCGCCGGCCGGCTCGGACTCATAGAGCGCCGACATCACCTCGCCGTAGACGTCGAGCTGGAACTGGCCGGCGGCGGCATTGCCGATCCGGACCGGGGCCGAGCCTTCGTAGCCGGGGAGCCAGTCGATCTCCCACTCGTCGAGGCGGCGTTCGCCGGCCGCTCCGTACATGATCTGCATCTGGGACGGGTCGCCGGCCACTGGCCCGCAGCAGCCAGTTCCGCCAGGCCATGGCCTCCTGGTAGAAGCCGCCGCGCATCAGCGACTCGAGGGTGAGCGTGGCGTCGCGCAGCCAGCAGAACCGGTAGTCCCAGTTCCGGCTACCGCCCAGGGTCTCCGGCAGCGAGGTGGTCGCGGCGGCCACGATGCCCCCGGTGGGCTCGTAGGTGAGGGCCTTGAGGGTGATCAGCGAACGAACCACCGCGTCGCGGTAGTCGCCCTCATAGGTGCACTGGGACACCCAGTCGCTCCACCACAGCTCGGTGTCCTGGATGGCGTACTGGGCGTCGACCGGCCGGGGGGGCTCCTCGTTGGCCGGGAACCAGGTCAGTGAGAAGGGTACGTGCTGGCCCTCGGTGACGGTGAATTCGGCCCGGGTCGAGAGGTCCTGGCCCGAGCACGGCACCGAGCTCCACAGCGAGAGGCCGTCCGGACCGGCGATGGCGTTGAGGGTGCCGTCCACCTTGCGGACCCAGGGCACGATCTGCCCGTAGCCGAACCGGATGGTCAGGTTCATCTCCATGGTCACCTTGCCCCGCACACCCTCGACCAGCCGAACCACCTCGGGATGCTGCTGGCGGATGGGCATGCAGTCGATGACCCGGACGGTTCCCTCGTCGGTGACGAACTCCGACTCGAGCACCAGGGTGTCACCCCGGTAGTGACGGTGGGTGGCCCGATGGGAGCCCTTGGGCGCCAGCTTCCAGAAGCCGTGGTCGTCGTCGCCCAGAAGCTTGGCGAAGCAGGCCGCCGAGTCGAAGCGGGGCAGGCACAGCCAGTCGATCGACCCGTCCCGACCCACCAGTGCCGCGGTGTGGAGATCGCCGATGATGCCGTAGTCCTCGATGGGGAGCGCCATGGCGTATGTCTAGTCGGGGCCGGTGCCATCCTGTCGCACTGACTCAGTCGGGGGCACACCCTCCCGTCGACACCGGACCGATCTTGGAGTCGGCCTGCTGGACAGCGGGACAACACCCCTGGAGAGGTGAGGGCGTAGCCGATGTCATCGTTGGTGGTGGAGCGGGAGAACACCACCCCGACGACGTCGCCGTCCGGTTGGACCAGGGGACCTCCGGAGTTCCCCGGCCGAACCACCGCCTGGATCTCGTAGACGTTGCGCACGGTCAGGCCCTGGCCGTAGATGTCCCGGCCCTCGGCTTCGAAGGCGGCCATGACCCCGGCCGACACGGCCCTGAACGGCCCCCCGCCTGGATAGCCGAGGACGGCGGCCTCGACCCCCCGGCTCACCTGGTCGGGGTCGAGGGTGAGCGGTGGCTCGTCCAGCCCGGCCACCCTGAGCACGGCCAGGTCGTAGTCGGGGTCGAACGACAGGACCGTGGTGGCGTACAGGGTGGTGCCTACCTGAACCATCGGATGGGGAATGCCGGCGACCACATGGGCATTGGTCACCACCACATCGGGATCGACCACGAACCCCGAACCCTCCTGGATCTGGCCACAGCCGTCGCCGACGATCTTGACGGTGGACGCTCCGGCTCGGGTGATGGCCTGCTGGAGTTGGGCATCCCCCAGCACCGGAACCGGTCCGGCCGATGCCGGAGCCAGTTGGGCGAAGACGGGAGGGAAACCCTCGGACGAAAGGAAACTCTGGACCCTCGAGAAGACCGAGGGCGGGGCCGGAAGCACGTTGTCTAGCGATCGGATGATCTTCGACTGATCAATCGACGCGTTGAGGGCCAACGACGAGCTGTTGACGAGGGTATTGGCCAACAGCCAGGCGGCCAGGAGCGAGGCCACCACCGCTACCACCACCCCGAGTCCGGAGTCGACCGTGCCCACCACTCCCCGGTGCACCTTGGAGAAGGCCAGGTTGCCGAGGATGCGGCCGGTCACGCCGCACAGGGTGGCGACCCCCAACAGGGTGACCAGAGCCAGTACGGTGCGCTCCGACTGGGAGTGGCCCCAACGCACGGTGGTCGAGGCCAACAGCGCCCCCAGGTAGAGACCGATCCAGAAGCCCCCGAACGACAGCACCTGGACGATGGCCCCCAGCCGCAGACCCTGGATAGCGGCCAGGGTGACCACGATCAACACCACCACGTCGACGAGGTTCACGATCGGAGCCGGAAGGCGGGATGGTGCCCGGAAACGCTGAGATCCAGGGGAGCGAACACCACCGACCCACGGTAGACGGGCCACGGCCCGCCCCACCGTCATCACCCTCCCGACCGTGGCCGGCGTGGCAAGATCACTGGGTCCATCTGGCCGGTAACCGGTCCATTGGACCCTGCGGTGCCGCTGATCGGCCGACGGCCGAACGAGCACCGGCTGCGACCGAAGGGAGCGGTTGATCGTGAAGGAATGGACTCAATCGATCCCGTGAGCCTGCCGTTCCATCGGCGGCGGTACGGGTCCCCATTGCCAAAACGCGGCCCGCGCCGGTTGATCCCCCGGTTGACGTTGACCACGGCGGTCCTTGCTCTAAGTGCCTGTGCATCCTCGGCCGCCGGTTCCTCATCGCCGTCCACCCTGGCCAGCAACTCGCCATGGCTCGGCGCCTTTGCGCCGGTCTCCCTGCCCACACCGGTTCACGCCGTACGCGCTGTCGACTGTGTCACCGGCTCGCGGTGTTGGGCGGTCGGATCGACCATTGATGCCGCCGGGACCGCCGGTGCGGCAGTGATCGCCACCGCCGACGGCGGCGCGTCGTGGACCGTACGGACCGTCCCCAGCACCGTTGGATTCCTGTCGGGTATCTCCTGTTCCGACCGGCGGCAGTGCACGGCGGTGGGACAGACCAATCAGGCCGCTGCAGCCCAAGGGGTGATCATCACCACCTCCGACGGTGGTGCCACATGGGTTGATATCCCGGTGCCGGCCGGTGCACTCGACATCACCGCTCTCTCCTGTCTGGCCGATCACCACTGCACGGCCATCGCCACGCTGGCCAGCGGGCCGGTGGCCCTGTCCTCCTCCTCGGCGGGCGCCACGTGGATCCAGCGGGGCGCTCTCCCGGCCGGTTTCGAAGGGGCCACCGGCCTCTCCTGCACCAGCGCCGAGGAGTGCTGGGTCACCGCCAACACGGCCATCGACGTCGACCATGTCGCCGGGGCGGTGGCTGTGACCACCGACGGCGGCGCCACCTGGACACCGATCGCCCTGCCGAAGGTCACCGACACCCTCGATGCCATCTCCTGTTTGGCCGGCCCGGTCAGTGGCAGCGGTGCCCTTCCGTTCACCCCGACCCCGTCGACGGCTGCCGGGGCCAACACTCCCACCGGCACGCCTGCCCCCACGGCTCCCACGACCAGCACCAGCACGACCAGCACCACCACGGCCACCACGGCCACCACGGCCACCACGGCCCCGGTGGGAAGCACCCCCGCGGCTACCCCCGCGGCCACCACCGCCCCGACCACCACCGCTCCACCGGTCGGTGTGGTCGGCACCCACTGCACCGCGGTGGGGAGTACCGACAACACGGTCACCGGGACGCGGACCGGCCGCGGGCTGGTTCTGGTGACCGACAACGGCGGTGCCACCTGGTCGGTTCCCACGGTGACCGCTACCTCGGCCGAGCTGGTGGACGTGTCGTGCCCGGCGGTGAACGCCTGTGTGACCGTAGGAGTCTCGGCCTCCTCGGCCACCCAAGCCGGCGTGGTGGTCCTGACCGGGCCGACGGCCCGCCCGTGGAAGCAGGCAGCGGCCGTCCTTGCGCCCCAACCCCTCACCGCGGTCAGCTGCACGTCCGATGCGCAGTGCCTGGTGGCCGGCGAGTCGATCAGCGAGCACCTGGCCGGGGGTTGACCGCGCCGATCCGCGGCACCGGCCATCCCCAGACAGGTCCGGTGCCACCACTAGCCTCGCTGGCCATGAGACGGCACCTGCGGTCGGCGTCGGCGTGTCACACCGGCTCTCTATGCTTCGCCATGTGCCCCACCCTCCGACCGTGATCCGACAGCTGTCCGCCTCGACCGGTGGTCGACGCCTGTGAGCACGGTCGAGCCGATCCGTCCCGGCTCCCGCCGCCGGCCCACCTCGACCTCGGCATTCGGGGTCGGCCGTCGCGAGGCCCACGACTCGTCCGACTTCTACTCCCGCTTCACCCCACCGCACCTGTCGGACGAATGCCGGGTGGCACCGCATGCCGAACGCGACAGGGTGTGGGTGGGCGATGCGCGGCAGATGGACAGCTGCGGCAACGTTGCCGACAACTCCGTTGCGCTGGTGGTCACCTCGCCTCCCTACTTCGCTGGAAAGGAGTACGAGGCAGCGCTCGGGGTGGGACACATCCCCGTCGACTACCAGGCCTATCTGGCCATGCTCCACGATGTCTTCGCCCAGTGCTTCACCAAACTGGAGTCCGGCGGTCGCATCGCGGTCAACGTGGCCAATCTGGGGCGCAAGCCCTACCGCTCCTTGTCCCGGGACATCATCGACCTACTCGAAGGGCTCGGTTATCTGCTGCGCGGCGAAGTCATATGGCAGAAGAGCCGCGCCGCCGGAGGGTCGTGCGCATGGGGCACCTATCAGCGCCCGGGGAACCCCGTCCTCCGCGATGTGTCGGAACGGATCGTGGTTGCCAGCAAGGGCCGGTTCGATCGGGCCCTGACCCCCGAGGAGCGCTCGTCGGCCGGCCTTCCCCACGAAGGCACGATGACCATGGATGAGTTCGTCGATGCCACCACCGACATCTGGGACATTCCGACTGAGTCGGCTACCCGGGTGGGTCATCCGGCGCCGTTCCCGGTGGACCTGCCCCGACGGTTGATCGAGCTGTACACCTACCGCGGCGACCTGGTCCTCGACCCCTTCATGGGCTCAGGAACCACCGCCGTGGCTGCCATCCGGGCCGAACGTCACTTCGTGGGATTCGACACCGACCCCGAGTACGTGGCCCTGGCCGACCGGAGGATCGCAGCCGAACGGACCGACACCACCGGACCGACGTCTTCGGGCGCTTCTCCTCGACGGGTGACCGTGGCCCCCGGCCGGCCGCCAACGCCCGAGCCCGGCCCGACCTTCGAGGAGGAGGCGGCCGGCATCGGCCAGAAGGCCCGCGTCCTGGCCCACCAGGCCCTGGTCACTGCCGGGTTCGACCGGATCGAGGAGCATGTCGTCTTCGGCGACCTCGGGATCGGCGTGGACTTCCGCGCCCGCGACGCCACCGGTCGACCGTGGCTCTTCGAGCTGGCCGGCGCCTACTCGACGACCCGGCCCGGCCTCCGCCGTCCCGATGTGCTGTGGCGAGCGCTGGGCAAGGCCAGCGTCCTCCACGAAGCACGACGCAGCCACCCCTCTCGCGACGACCTCGGACCTCTGGTGCTCCTCACCACCGACCTCCCCGGTCCCCGGACCGCCGGAGGGAGGGCTCTTCGGTCCGTGCAGGCCGATGGTGGAGCCGGTCCGGTCCGCGACGTCGTCCTACTGCTCGACTCGGAGCACAGCGGGCGGCTGGCCACCTATGGGGCAGCAGCGGCAGCGGACGCCCCGGCCCGAACCCAGAAGTGAGGTCGTCGATCCGGTCGAACCCATCTCCGGACCGCCACCGGCGCCATGGCCGATGACCGGACCACTGCCACCGAGCTGGTTACGGCTCTCGGGACCCTTGGATTTCCCGATCCCGGGTCGGCCCTCGACGAACGACCGCCACAGGTCCGCCTGGCCTCGGAGGTCTGGGACCATCTGGATGCCATCCAGCGATCGGGGAGGTTCGCACCGGAGCTGGCTCACGCGTTTGCCAACGGCCGGGCCATGCTCGATGCCCCCGACGGCCTGCGGGGTCGTACGCCGCTGACCATCGAGTGGACCGGCGGCCGCCGGCCTCCGGGCGACGAAGTGGCGCCCATCGACCTCCGCATCGATCACGTGTACCTGATCAGCTGCAAGTACGAGTCGGACATCCTGGCCAACGCCTCTCCGGGTCGGCTCTTCGACGGACTTCTGGCTACACAGGGCACATGGGACCGCGGCGACTGGTATCGCGCAGTGGCCCCCGAGGAGTACGACTGCCTGTACCGGACCTGCCTGTCCGCTACCGGGCTGACCGGTTTCCCGCCGGCGGCGGCCCTGTGCGATCGACAACAGCTCACCACGCTACGCAACGCGCTGGCCGGACGGGCCTATCCGGGGGACGCGGCCCGCTCGGCCTACCGGGCCCTGTGTCAGCGGGTCAGCGAAGCCTCGGCCCGACGGTGGTCGGAGCGGCTGGCGTCGTCGGGCCTCCCGCCCGAGACCATGCTGTGGCGGCTACTTCGTATCGGCAACGCGCCCTACTTCCTCCTCGGACACGATCGTCGCACCGGTGCGCCGGCCCGTTATCGCATCGCCAGCCCGTGGGATTGGCGGGATCAGTTCGAACTCGAGAAGTTCACCGTCACGCCGGCATCGGCCGGCCAGCCACGGGTCGACTGGGCCTGCATCTGCCGCACACGGCAAGACGGAGCCGTCCGGACGGCCTCCGGGCATGTCGAGATCCGCTGGAGCCATGGTCGATTCGCCCAACCGCCCGAGGCCAAGGTCTACCTCGACACCCCGATGGCCCTCCTCCCCGGCTACTACCCACTGAACCCGTCCGGCCCGTCGCAACCGAGCCTGTGGCCGCTCGGCGAGGCACCGGTCTGAGTCGGGCAGAGGGAGGCGGGGAACCGGCCAACTCGTTCAGCTCGACGACCAACTCTGCGATCATGATGGTCACCGAGAAAGGACGCCATGCGCAATCCCATGTTCGTGTACGACGAGCAGCTGACCACGCTGGTCCTCGACTATTGCCGCTGGCGTCTGGCCCTCGATCCGGTCCCGCTTGACTTCGGAGGGGCACAGGCCTCCACGCTCCAATCCAGCCTCCGTGGCCTGATCAACCCCTCGGGCACCGATCCCCGTGAGGTGATGAGCATCTTCGACGACCAACTGGCCACGGCCGTGGTGTCCTGTGACAGCCCTCGCTTCCTGTCGTTCATCCCCGCAGCTCCGACCAAGGCCTCGCTCCTCTTCGACATGGTCGTGGCCTGCTCCTCGCTCCAGGGGACCTCGTGGATGGAGGCGGCGGGTGCAGTAGCCGCCGAAAACCAAGCCCTCGCCGTCCTGGCCGATCTGGCCGGTTTGCCAGCAGCCGCGGGGGGTGTCTTCGTTTCGGGCGGTTCAGCCGGCAACCTGTCGGCGCTCATGGTGGCCCGCGACACGGCCCGACACCGCATGGGCGAGTCCGCTCCCGACCGACCACTCATCGCCATCAGTGAAGAGGCCCACTCCTCCGTGGGCAAGGCCCTCCGGGTGCTGGGAGTCGAGGCCCTTCTCGTACCCTGCGACGATCACCGCCTCACCGGTGCTGCCCTGCGGGCCGCCCTCGACCGGCATCCGCGAGGCACCGGGGCCATCGGTGTGGTGGCCACCGGGGGCACCACCAATGCGGGCATCATCGACGACCTGGCCGGTGTGGGAGCGATCGCCCGTGAGCGTTCCCTGTGGTTCCACGTCGACGGCGCCTACGGCTGCGCCGCACTCTTCGCCCCATCGGTGCGGGCGCACTTCTCGGGAATAGAACTAGCCGACTCCTTCGTCGTCGACCCCCACAAATGGCTCTTCGCCCCCTTCGACTGCGCCGCCCTCATCTATCGCGATCCGCAGCTGGCCCGGGCCGTGCACACCCAGGACGCCTCCTACCTGGACGTTCTCCACAGTGACCAACGGGACGAATGGAACCCCAGTGACTACGCCTACCACCTGACCCGACGGGCCCGGGGTCTCCCCCTGTGGTTTTCGCTGGCCGTCAACGGAACGGATGCCTACCGCGACGCCATTGAGACGGTGTTGGCCACCACCCAGGCGACGGCCGACCGGATCGAGGACGCTCCCCACCTCGAACTCGTCCGCCGACCGGAGCTGTCGGTGGTGCTGTTCCGGAGGATCGGTTGGGACTGGGACGAGTACGAGGAGTGGTCGGCCCGATTGCTGAAGGACCAGATCGGGTTCGTGGTTCCGACCCTGTGGGAGGGCCGGCCGGCGGGACGCCTGGCTCTCCTGCACCCCGACACCACCCTGGCCATGATCGACGAGATCATCGCCACCATGGCCTGATCCGATGGGACGGGCGGGGCAGTGCGAGCGGACCGGGACGATCGGGTGAGTACGCACGGACCCGACCAACCGACGGCGTTGCCGCCCGACGGCGGACATCCCCTGGCCCCCTACTTCCCGCGACTGGCCATCGACTGGATCCAGAACGCCCCCGGGGACCGCTGGCGCACGGTAACGGGCACCGTGGCATTCGTCGACATCTCCGGATTCACCAAACTCTCCGAGGGACTTGCCCGCCACGGAAAGGTGGGGGCCGAGGAGCTCACCGCCACCATCGATTCCTGCTTCGTAACCCTGCTCGACATCGCGGTGGAACACGGCGGCCGGCTCCTCAAGTTCGGGGGGGACGCCCTGCTGATCCTGTTCGTCGACGACGAACACGAGGCACGAGCCTGCCGCGCCGCGGTGGAGATGCGCCGCGCCCTCCGGGTGGTCGGCCGGCTGACCGTGCTCGGTCAACGGGTGTCGTTGCGGATGTCGGTGGGCGTCCACAGCGGCCTCTTCCACTTCTTTCTGGTCGGTGGGTCGCACCGCGAGCTGATCGTCACCGGGCCGGGCGCCAGCACCACCGTGTCCATGGAGAGCGCCGCCGACGCCGGAGAGATCGTGATCAGCGGGGAAACTGCACGGGCGCTGGGTGCCGGTATGGTCGGCGCCGTCAAGGGTCCGGGCACCTGCTGCGCCGGGCTCCGAGCATCGTCCCCTCACGGATTCCGTCAGTTCAAGGCGGTAGACCCCGACGCTCGATCTGCAGGCCGGGATCCCGGTCGGTCTGAGGGCGGCTGTGGGCGGTGTCCACCCGTTATCCGAACACCGGCGGGTCACGGTGGCCTTCCTCCACTTCGACGGGACCGACCGCCTCATCGAGGAGGAGGGCCCGGACGAGACCGCCCGCCGGCTCGAGACGTTGGTGACCGTCGTCCAGCAGGCGGTGGACAACCAGCAGGTGACGTTCCTGGCCACTGATGTCGACCGGGACGGGGGCAAGATCATCCTGACCGCCGGGGCTCCGTCCACTTCGGGGGACGACGATCATCGGATGCTGCTGGCGGTGCGGGAGATCATGGACGCCGGAAGCCCGCTCCCCGTCCGGATCGGGGTCCACCGGGGCTCGGTCTTCGTCGGCGAGGTCGGACCTCCCTACCGGCGCACGTTCACCGTCATGGGCGACGCGGTCAACCTGGCTGCCCGGCTGATGGCCAAGGCCAGCCGGGTCAGATCCTGGCCACCCCCGACGTGCTGGCGCGGTCGGCCACCGGCTTCGCCGCGGTCGAACTCGAGCCGTTCTATGGTCAAGGGAAAGTCCAAGCCGGTCGCGGCGCTGGCACTGGGGGCCAAGACGGCGGGACCCAGCGTGCGAGCGACGATCGGTCCCACCGACGACCTGTCCTTCGTCGGCCGCCTCGAGGAGATGGCCGTGCGCTGCAACGCATCGGCCGACGACCGCCGGGGCCGGTCATGGCTCGCTGGTGGAGATCGTCGGCGAGCCCGGAGTGGGTAAGTCCCGCTGGCTCGACCAGCTCCGGCGAATCACCGCCGACCGGGCGCAGCTGGCCGCGGTTTGCGAGCGCTACGACTCCTCGACGCCGTACTACATGGTCCGCCGGCTGCTGCGGGACCTGCTCGGAGCTCCCCGCCGACCGGCAACGACGACCGTCATATCGAGCGGTTCCTGGCCGCGGTGGCCCACCGGGCGCCGGAGCGTGCTGCCCTGGGCCCCACTCATCGCCGGGGCCATGGATCTCTCCGTCCCCGAGACAGCCGAGACTCGTGAGCTGGACGAGGAGTTCCGACGTCCCCGGCTGGCCCAGGCGGTGATCGATCTGCTGGCCCATCTGCTGCCGGACCCGGGTCTGTTCACCATCGAGGACGCCCACTTCATGGACGAGGCGTCGGCCGACCTGTTCTGGGCACCTGGCCGCGTCGGTGGACTCGACCTCCTGGCTGTGGTGCGTGACCCGGCGGGACATCGACACTGGTTTCGTGGGGCCGGCTGACCACACCACTCGCATCGATCTCGGCCCGCTCGGGACCGACGAGGCCACGGGTCTCGCACTGCAGGCCACCCGGGAGGCCCCGCTGCCGACCCACGAGCTCGGCGCCCTGGTCGAACGGTCCGGCGGCAACCCACTGTTCCTGCGGGAACTGATCGCCGCGGCCATGAGCGGCGATCACGTCGAGGCCCTGCCCGACTCGGTCGAGGAGGTGGTCGCCGCCCGTATCGATCGGCTCCCGGCCGACGACCGGTACCTGCTGCGCCGGATGTCGGTCCTCGGCCAGTCGTTCACCTTCGACCTACTCGAGGACGTGGTCGACGCGGTCCCCGATGTGTTCGACCCGGCGTGGCAGCGACTGGACGAGTTCGTGACCCATGACGGAATGGGCACACTGAGCTTCCGCAACGCGCTGTTCCGGGACAGCGCCTACGACGGGCTGTCCTTCCGTCTGCGGCGGGAGCTCCACGCCCGCGCCAGGCGACACCATCGAGCGCCACGCCCTCGATCGGGGAAAGGACGCAGCCCGAGCTCCTGTCGTTCCACTTCCTCCACGCCCAGCGCTACGGCGAGGCCTGGCGGTACTCACTGGAGGCCGCCGAACGGGCCAAGACGGTCTACGCCAACATCGAGGCTGCCGAGTTCTACGAGCGAGCCATCGCCGCCGGACGGCGGTTGCCCGACCTCAGCCGATCCGAACTGTCGGCCATCCACGAGGCACTGGGCGATGCCCGCAACCGGAGCGGTGGCTACATGGGGGCAGCCGCGGCCTATCGGGCGGCCCGGCGCCTGGTGGACGACGACGTGGTGACCGAAGCCCGGCTCATCCTCAAACTGGCCCGGGTCCAGGGCTGGCTCGACCGCTACGCCAACGCCCTGCGCTGGATCAGCAAAGGTCTGCGCATCCTGGAGGGCGCCATCGGGGACGGAGCGGCGCGCCAACGAGCCGAGCTTCTCGGCTGGTACGGCCGGTTCTGCCAGGAGGGCGGACACCACGCCAGGGCCATCAAGTGGTTGACCCTGGCCGTCGAACAGGCCGAAGCAGTGAACGACAAAGAGGTGCTGGCCGACGCGCTGCGGGCCATCGACTGGGCGAAAATGGACCTCGGTCAGCTTGAGAACCCCCACAACTGGGAGCGGGCCCTCGTCCTGTTCGAGGAGCTCGGAGACCTTCCCGGCCAGGCCGGAGTGCTCAACATGCTGGGCATGTTCGCCTACTTCAGGGGGCAGTGGGACGAAGCCCTTACCTCTACCGGCGGGCCCAGGCCACCGTGCGGAGAACCGGTAACGCGGTCATGGACGCCTTCTACGTCTTCAACATCGGGGAGATCGTCCTCGAGCAGGGTCATCTCGACGCCGCCGAGGAGAGCTTCGAGGCCGCGTGGCGGGCGTGGCGGGCTGCGGGCTACCGCTCCGGGGTAGCTGACGTGAAGGGGAAGCTGGCTCGGGTGGCCGCCTGTCGCGGCCGTTATGACGACGCCCTGGCTCTGCTGGCCGAGTCGGTCGACGAGTTCCGCCACATCGGCAGCCAGGCCGACGCCCTCGAGGCGCAGGCCCGGGTGACCGAATGCCTACTGCTCCGTGGCGACCACCGACAGGCGCTGGGGGCGGCCGACCAGGCGTTGGCCCAGGCCCGCGCCCTTGGGGGTGTGCCTCCCCAGATCGCTCTGCTCCAACGGGTGCGCGGAGCGGCCCTGTGGTTGGCCGGAAACCGGCCTGCCGCCGAAGAGGCCCTCGGCCAGAGCCTGACCGCGGCCCGCAAGCGCCGAGCCGAGTACGAGGCGGCGCTCACCCTGCGGGTGATGGCCGAGGTGGTCGAGGTCGGCGAGCGGGATCGGCGCGGCGAGCTGCTGGATTCGGCGTCGGCCACCCTGGCCAAACTGGGCGTGGTGGCGACACCCGATCTGTTGCACCCGCCTCCGGCAGAGCGGTCCTCGCCGTTCCCACCACCGTGACCCGTGGCCGTCCGACCACCGTCAGTACAACAACACCTCCGAGCGTTGACGTAGAGGCCGCAGGTAAGTACATTCCCAACGAGCGCTTGATGGCGCGAAGTCCCTGGGTCCTGCACCGGGCACGCCGACCCAGCGTCATGCGTCCACCGGGCCGGTCATGGACGAGAGAGGACGGCTCCGTGCGCGGAACCTGGCGTTTGCGAGTGATCATGGCCACCCTGGTTGTGGGCACTGCGGCCATCGCCAGCATGGCGGTGACCGATACGGCCGGGGCCTCACCGGGCACGCCGTTCACGGAATGCCCCTCGGTCGGTGTGGACACCAGCTGCGGAGCGCTGATCACCATCAATCCCGACGGTTCGACCTCGTTCGCCACCGATCCGAGCCAGTCGTCCTACAGCGGCCACGGGGACATCCTGGTCGGCGTCCTCAACGACTCGAATGCCCTCACCTCGGCGATCGCCCTGACCGGAACTGGCATCTTCGCCTTCGACGGGCACGGGCTCTGCGCCGTGCACCCCACGCCCTGCTTCTCCGCTACCGAGTACGGTCCCACCGGTTACGAAGGCCCCGGGACCGCCTTCGTCACAACCAACACCAGTCAAGGTCAGGTCAATTTCAACGGCGGGCTCTCTCCCGGCACGAGCACCTACTTCAGCCTGGCCGCCTCCTCGCTGACGGTCACTGGGGCCACGCTGGCCCCGGACATCGACCTGTCCGTCTCGCCGGTGACCGCTGAGGCGGGCGCCTCGACGAGTCCGATCATCGCCACCTTCACCGACGGGGGTTCGGACGCCGCCCTGGGCTCGTTCAAGGCCACCATCAGCTGGGGGGACGGAGGCACCAGCCCCGGAGTCATCAGCCAAACGGGAGGAGCCGGCTCCCCCTACCAGGTAACCGGCACGCACACCTACTCCCTCGCTGGCGGGTACACCACCGGGGTGACCGTGACCGATAACTCTCTGCCTCTGAACACCGCTACGGCCAATGGCTCGGCCACGGTGACCGACAGTGCGGTCATCATCTGTACCGGATCGGGTTGCCAGGGGAGCGTCACCACCCCCACCCAGTCCCTGACGGTGACCTCGGGCTCCACCACCGGGACCATCGAGGTCTCACTGCAGACCTTCGACGGCTCGCTCAACTGCGGTGACCCCTACCGGCACGCACCGCAGATCACCACCATCGTCGACAGCGGGCTCACCGCCGGATCCAGCATCGACCTGGACATCACCTTCCCCAAGGCCGATGTCACCGGGCCTTCCGACATCCCCCTGGCGGTGTGCTACTCGTCCCTCACCCCATTCACCGACCTGGAGGGGGCCCAGACCACCCTGGGTCTGCTGCCGGACTGCGGAGCCCTCCGCCAACACCCCAAGGTGGGGCCGTGCATCAGCAAGATGTCCCGGTTCCCCTTCGGGCCGAAGACCCTCTTCGAGAAGCTGATCATCCCCGAGGGTGACCCGCGAGCGCACTAGCGCTTCCCGCCGGTCGGATTCTACCGATCGCCGGCTGACACCCCTTGGGGATCCTCTCGACCGGCCAGGCCATCGGCTAATTTCGCCCCCGGTCGGAGCGGAGGCGCCCCGTACGGCGCGAGTCAACACTCCATCGACGAACGGAGCGAGTTTTGGCGGTGACAGAGGCCATCAGAGACGAGGGTCTCACCCGTGATATCGGGTTCTTCGGGCTGCTGCTCACCTCTGAAGGCTCGATCATCGGTTCGGGCTGGCTCTTCGGGGCGCTGTACTGCGCCACGTACGGTGGGCCGGCGGCCATCGTCGCCTGGCTCATCGGCTCGGTGGCGGTCATCCTGTTGGCCCTGGTCCACGCCGAACTGGGCGGGATGTTCCCGGTCAGCGGCGGAACCACGCGATTCCCCTACTACGCCTTCGGTGGTCTGGCCGGGGCCTCCTTCGGGTGGTTCTCGTGGCTCCAGGCGGTGGCCACTGCCCCCATCGAGGTGGAGGGGGCCATCACCTACACCAGCAACTACTGGCACGGTCTGGCCCACAAGACAGCCAGCGGTGCCGTCATCCTCGGCGGAACCGGATACCTGGTGGCCGTCGTGATGATGGCCCTCTTCGTGGTGGCCAACCTCTTCGGGGTCCGGTACCTGGTCCGGACCAACAGCGCCATCACCACCTGGAAAGTGGTGATTCCCACCCTGACCATCATCGTCCTGTTCTTCACCCACTTCGACACCTCCAACTTCACTCGGGCCGGCGGGTTCGCCCCTTACGGCCTGCACGGGATCCTGAAGGCGGTCAGCGTCGGCGGAGCAGTCTTCTCCCTGGTCGGCTTCGAGCAGGCCGTCCAGTTGGGCGGGGAGAGCAAGAACCCCCAGCGGGACATGCCCCGAGCGGTGATCTTCTCCATGCTCATCGGCGCCACCATCTACATCCTCTTGCAGGTGGTGTTCATCGGGGCGCTGCCCCACCACGCCCTGGCCCACGGGTGGGACCACCTCAATTTTCCGGAATCTTTGGGCCGTTCGCCGGGCTGGCCAAGTTGCTGAGCCTGGGTTGGTTGGCCTACATCCTCTACGCCGACGCCATCATCGCCCCGACCGGCTCCGGGCTCATCTACACCACCACCACCGCCCGGATCACCTACGGCATGAGCAAGAACGGCCACGTCCCGGCCATCTTCGAGAGGACCTCCAAGAAGGCCAAGGTGCCGGTCTTCGGGCTCGTCTTCACCTTCCTCATGGGACTGCTCCTGTTCCTGCCCTTCCCCGGGTGGCAGGAACTGGTCGGATTCATCACCTCGGCCACCGTGCTCATGTACGCCGGAGCACCGCTGGCCCTCGGAGCACTGCGCCACCAGAAGCCCCACGCCGAGCGCCCCTACCGCCTGCCCTGGGCCTCCGTCCTCTCGCCAGCGTCGTTCGTGGCCGCCGGCCTGATCATCTACTGGAGCGGTTGGACGGTGGTATGGAAGCTGATGGTGGCCGTGCTCATCGGCTACGTGTTGATGGGTCTCTCGAGGGTCTTCCACGCCAACCCGGTCCACTCGTCCCTCGACTGGACCGCGGCCATCTGGCTGTGGCCCTACCTGGGTGGCATGACCCTCATCTCCTACTTCGGGCAGTTCCAGGGTGGGCGGGAGGACCTTCCGTTCTACTGGGACATGCTGGTGGTGGCGGTCTGGAGCCTGGTTGTCTATTACGCCGCCGTCCGCCTCCGGTTGCCCGAGTCCAAGGTCGACGAGTACGCCGCGGGCGTGTACGGCTTCGAGAGCTGAGCGCTCCTGGTCACCGAAGGGGTGGGAGCGTTCAGGTGTAACCCTTCATGATGTGCTCGATCCACCAGGCCGGTGCCGCGTCCATCAGGGTCTGCAGGTCCCAGTAGTCCCACCAGCGGATGATGGTGCCGGCCCTCAGTTCCTGGACCGAGACGAAGGGGAGGGTGACCTCCTCGCCGGTAGACCAGTGCCAGGTCTCCGCATGCTCGGTCACCACCACGTCCCCGTCGGCCACCAGGAGCCGTACCTGGTGTTCATAGCCGGAGAAGAGGCTCGATGCCCAGGCGGAGCCGGGCCAGGATCTGCACCGGCCCGTGGGCCACATCGTCGTCGGGCGAGGGGACGTCGGTGTACTCGCTGTCCTCCTCGAAGAACGAGGCGATGCCCTCCCAGTCACCGCGGATACAGCGCGTCCCAGAACCGTTCCACCCGCCGTCGGTTGCCATCGGTGGTCGTAGTTTCAGCGGACGCCATTCCAATCCTCCCTGGGTTCTGTGGTCCGGTCGGATCCGGGTCGAATCACTGTTGGGCCGGGTCACGACCCCATGGCCCGCCTCTCGGTCCCGTGGCCCCGGTGCACAAGTTAACCGTCCGGCAATCTTTCGCCCAGGGGCGACCACTACCATCCGTGGCGAGTGACCAAGAGCCCGACCACCCCCACCGATCCGGCGGACACCACCGACTCCAACGGCCTGTCACCGGGGCCGGACGGGATGACCCCCAAGGTCGTCACCAAGGCGGCCTACGAGAAGGAGCTGGCCCGTCTGCAGACCGAGCTGGTCCGCATGCAGGAGTGGGTCGTCCACGAGGGGCTGCGGGTCATGGTCATCTTCGAGGGCCGGGACACCGCCGGCAAGGGTGGCACCATCAAGCGGATCATGGAGCGACTGAACGCCCGGTACTGCCGGGTGGTGGCCCTCGGCACCCCCACCGATCGGGAGCGGTCACAGTGGTACTTCCAGCGCTACATCGCCCATCTGCCGGCCGCCGGAGAGATCGTCCTGTTCGACCGCAGCTGGTACAACCGGGCCGGAGTCGAGAAGGTGATGGGGTTCTGCACTGACGAGGAGCACGCCGAGTTCTTCCGGACCTGTCCGCAGATCGAGCGGGCCCTGGTGCGCTCGGGGATCATCCTGATCAAGTACTGGCTGTCGCTCAGCGACGAGGAGCAGGAGCGCCGGTTCACCGAGCGGATCAACAACCCGGGCAAGCGGTGGAAGCTGAGCCCGATGGACCTCGAGGCCCGGGCCCGGTGGGTGGACTACGCCGAGGCCAAGGACGAGATGTTCTCCTACACCGACATCAAAGAGGCCCCATGGTACGTGGTCGATGCCGACGACAAGAAGGCGGCCCGGCTCAACATCATCAGCCACCTCCTCGACATCGTCCCCTACCACGACGTGCCCCACGACGCGGTCGAGCTGCCGCCCCGCCAGCAGCGGTCCTACGAGCGGCCGCCGATCGACAGCCAGACCTGGGTGCCCAAACGCTACGTGGTCCGGTCAGTCACCGGCCATGCGCAAGTTCATCATCATGGGGATCCAGGGCAGCGGCAAGGGCACCCAGGCCAAGCTGCTGGCCGAGGACCTCGACCTCGAGCACATCAGCGTGGGCGACATCTTCCGCTGGAACGTCCAGCACCACACCAAGCTCGGCGCCCAGGTCAAGCGGATCATGGCCAGCGGCCACCTGGTCGACGACGACCTGGTCGAGTCGGTGGTCCGGGACCGCCTGGCCGAGCACGACTGGAACTTCGGATTCATCATCGACGGGTTCCCCCGCAACGCCCGCCAGGCCGAGTTCTTCCTCGAGAGCTACGACATCGACGGCGTCATCAACCTGGACCTGCCCGACGACGAGGTCACCCGCCGGGTCCTGGCCCGCCGGCTGTGCTCGCAGTGCGGCCTCGACTACAACCTGATGGCCCACCGCCCCCAGCGACCCGACACCTGTGACGTGTGCCACGGCACCCTGGTCGCCCGGGAGGACGACAACCCCGAGGCCCTGGCCGTCCGGCTGGCGGACTACCACGAGGAGACCAAGCCGCTGATCGAGATCTTCGAGCGCAAGGAGTTCGTGGCCACCTTCGACGCCACCCAGACGGTGGACGAGCTCCAGGCGGCCATCCGCCAACG
Organism: uncultured Acidimicrobiaceae bacterium; assembly: GCA_963824355.1. GTDB lineage: Bacteria > Actinomycetota > Acidimicrobiia > Acidimicrobiales > RAAP-2 > Bog-756. Next base: position 175,234 of record CAWGOY010000001.1, read on the forward strand.
GTTCGGCCTCCCTACCCGTCCCACCTGAGGGAAGCGACGCCTCAACGGGGTTCCGCCGGGGGACCCGGCCCCACCGGCCCGGCTGCGCCCAGGCCGTTCAGCGGGCCGCTTCCGCCCGGGCCTTCGACTCGGCGGCCATGACCTTGGCCCGCTCGGCGTTCCGCTGGGCGGCGGCCCGGGGCCGGAGGCCGGCCTGGAACGCGTCACGAATGTACTCCTGGACATCGGTGGCCTGGGTGGCCACGGTCAACAGGTCGTTCGACTGCTGAAGGTGGGTGCGCAGACCCATCAGGTCCCAAGCCCGGCGGATGTTGGCCTTGGCCGCCATCAGGGTGGTGAGCGGGCGCCTGGGCCACGTGGAAGGCGAGCTCGTTGACCTCGTCCTCCAGGCGCTCGCGGGGCACCACCCGGTTGATCAGCCCCATCTCCTTGGCCTCGGCTGCGCTCAGCTCCTGGCCGGTGTACATGTACTCGGAGGCCCGCTTCCAGTTCATGAACAGCCAGGGCTCGATGCCGGTCTCCATGGTCGGCATGGCCATGCCCTGGAGGACCGGGAACTGGAAGTAGGCGTCCTCGGACGCCACCGACATGTCGGTGAGCAGACCCCACACCGTCCCGCCGCCCAGGCAGTAGCCGTGCACCTGGGCGATGGTCACCTTGGGGAAGTCCCACAGCTTCAACACCGGCGTGCCGTAGATATCCCACTGGCCCTTCCAGGGGCTCCCCAGTCTGGCCGTGCTCTCGTCGATCTCCCGCATCTCGGTGCCGGGGGCGCCCCGCACCACGTGGCCGGCGCTGAAACCGGGACCGTTGGCCCGAAGCACCACCACCTTGATGTCGTAGTCCCGGTCGGCGTCGTCGAGGCAGGTGTCGACGTCGAACACCAGACCGGATGACTGCACGTTGGCCTTTTCCTCGAAGTCGAGGGTGATCCAGGCCACCGGGCCGTCCTTCTCGTAGATGACTCGGTCCAACTGTCGGGTCTCCATGACCTGCTCCTGTCGAAAGGGCGTGCCCGGCTCGGCGCGATGGTCCGCGAAGCTAGCAAAGTTCCTGCCTGGCAACCCCGGCCGTCGCCCCGCCGGTCCGACGCCGGTGTCGGCCGACGACATCACTTGCCCGAGACCCGCAGAGAGGTTGTAATGGACCCGCCGTCAGGCGGCGCCTGGTGCACCGAGAAGGGTGACGACGATCGAGATCCGCATCCCCAAGCTGGGCATGGAGATGACCGAGGCCACCTTGGCCCGGTGGCTAATCGACGACGGGGCTGAAGTGGTTCGGGACCAGCCGATGTACCTGTTGGAGACGGACAAGGTGGAGAGCGAGGTGGCGGCCCCGACCTCCGGGGTGCTCCGCCATATCGGGAGCGAAGGGGAGACCTACCCGGTCGGCGAGGTGATCGCCGAGCTGTCCTGAAGCCTCAGCATCGCCGCCGATCACCGGCGTATCATGAGCGGCCATCGGACCGTCCGACCCGCCGAGGCCGGCCGGTACCGGCCGGTGGACCGGGTCGAGCGCAAGGGGGAGGACCGTGGGGAACGACGAGGACCAGGTCCGTCGGACGCTCGGCGAATACAGCCAGTGGTTGGACGACGGGCGGTTCGAAGAGTGGTCCGACCTGTTCGCCGAGGACGCCCGCCTGGTTTTGGCCGGAAAGCCCACCGAAGGCCGTGCCGCCATCCGGGCGCTGATGGAGGCCATCCAGCCCGACGGGGCCGGGGCAAACACATCACCTCCCACTCCCTGGTCGATGTGGGTGGCGAGACAGCCACCGCCTCGACCGACTACCTGTTCGTGCGACCGACACCGGCGGGCCTAGCCCTGGTGGCCACCGGGCGCTACCGCGACAAGCTGGTGCGGGACGGGTCGCGCTGGCGGTTCCGGGAGCGGTCGATCAGCCTGCTCGGTCCGCCGGAGGGGGGCGGGGGCGACGATGGCTGAGATCGCCGCCCGGCCCACCACTGGTGAACGGGGCGTCCCCCACCCCATCGACCGCGACGACTTCGTGCCGGCCGGCCGCTACCTCGACCCCTCGTTCGCCGAGCTCGAACGCCAGCACCTGTGGCCACGGGTGTGGCAGATGGCCTGCCGGCTCGAGGAGCTTCCCGACACGGGCGACTACGTCGAATACACCATCGGCGATCAGTCGGTCCTGGTGGTCAGGGTGGACAGCGAGTCAGTGAACGCCTACCTGAACGCCTGCCGCCACCGGGCCACCGAGCTGGCCAAGGGGGCGGGCGCCTTCCCGGGAGGCAGGATCACCTGCCCGTTCCACGGATGGGGATGGAACCTCGACGGCACCAGCGCATTCGTCTACGGCGCCCACGCCTTTGACCCGGCGCTGGTGACCGCAGAGGAACTCTGCCTGCGACAGGCGCAGGTGGAGGCGTGGGGAGGGTGCGTGTGGATCAATCTCGACCCCAACGCGCCACCGTTGCTCGAGTCCCTCGACCCGATGCCCGGTCTCCTCGATCCGCTCGGGTTCGCCGACATGCGGGTCGTCTGGTGGAAGTCGGTGGTCCTGCCGGCTAACTGGAAGCTGGCCCAAGAGGCATTCATGGAGGGGTACCACGTGCCGGGGACCCACCCCCAGCTCACCCTGGGCCACCCCGAGCAGTACGACCCGGACAGCCTGGTCTACTCGGTGCACCCCCACGGTCATTCCAGCTTCCAGTTGCGACCCAACGCCCAGGCCAAGAAGGGCGCCCAAGTGGGCGTGGCCGAGGTCGACGCCATCATCGAATCGGTCCACCTGCTGTCCAGCGGACTCGAGGCGATGACGCTCGACCGTGAGGTGCAGGTGATCGAAGGGATGCGCCACCGACCCGTCCCCGAGGGCAGCACGTTCGGTGCCGAAGTGGTCAAGGCCCTCTACGCCTACGCCGAAGGGGCCGGCATCCCGCTCCCCCCTCCCAAACCGGAGGCACTGGCCCGATGGGGCGGCATGTTCTTCCTGTTTCCCAACTTCTTCGTCCTGCCCCAGTACGGGAACGCTCTGGTCTATCGGGTCCGGCCGAACGGCGACGACCCCGAATCGTGCCTTTTCGAGCTGTGGTCGCTGACCATCCCAGCCGCGCGGTGACCCGGTGCCCCGACCGACGCTCCAAGGGCCATTCGCCCCCGACGACGTCGACCATTGGCCCCGTATCCCCCTCCAGGACTTCTCCAACATCGGACGCCAGCAGCGCGGCCTCCACAGCCGGAGCATCGACGGCCTCCGTCTCTCCCACACCTACGAGGCCGGCATCACCAACATGCACCGTCAGCTCGACCGCTACCTGGCTTCCTAGGCGGTCGTCGCCCCGTGTCCTCCGATCCGAGCGGTGCACGTGTCATCGTGGTCGGTACCGGCGCTGCGGCCATGGCTGCCGCGCTGGCCGCCCACGACAACGGGGCCTCCGTGACCATGATCGAGCGGACCGGGTCGATCGGCGGAACCACCGCGGTCTCCGGAGGTGGTATCTGGATGCCCCAGAACCACCACATGGCCGAGCGGGATGTAGTCGACTCCCGGGATGACGCGCTGGCCTACATGGGCCGGATGACCACCGGACGGACCTCCGATGAGCTGCTCCACCGATTCGTCGACGAGGGCCCGTCCATCGTGGCCGGACTGGAGGAGCGCACGCCCCTCCAGCTCCGAGCGATGTCGTGGCCCGACTACCACCCCGAAATGGACGGGGCCAGGCCGTCGGGTCGCATGCTGGAGCCGGCCCTGTACGACACCACCCGACTGGGTCGATGGGCGGCTCACCTCCGTCGCCCACCGGTGCTGGGACTGCCCATCACCCTGCAGGAGGCCACCGTCGAGTGGCGACCCTCGTACTTCCCCGAGCGGTTCGATGCCGCCGAGGTGGCGCAACGGACGGCCGACCACCGGGTGGCCTGCGGCCAGGCCCTGATCGGCGCCCTGCTGGAGGCCTGCCTGTCCCGGGGCATCGAGCCCAGGCTGGAGACGCGGGCGTGTGAGATCATCCAGCGCGACGGTCGGGTGTGCGGGCTGGTGGTCGATGGCGGCGACGGTCGGACCGACCTGCTGGCCACCTCGGTAGTGCTGGCCACCGGAGGGTTCGAGTGGAACCCGACGCTCAGACAGCGGTACCTGGCCGGACCGCTGACTCACCCACACAGCCCGCCGGCCAACGAGGGGGACGGTCTGCTCATGGCCATGGCCCTCGGCGCCGACCTGGGCAACATGACCGAGACCTGGTGGTACCCGGCTGCCTCACTTCCCGGTGATCAGTACGAGAACCGACCGTTGGCCCGCTTCGTGGGAGTGGAGCGGATAGCTCCCCACTCGATCATCGTCGACCGGTTCGGACAGCGCTTCGTCAACGAAGCGGCCAACTACAACGACATGCAGAAGGCATTTTTCTCGTTCGACGCCAACGAGTACTCGAGCCGGCACCTGCCCTGCTGGGTGGTCTTCGACCACCAGTACCGGTCGCGCTACCCGGTCCAGACCGTCCGGCCCGGCGATCCCGACCCCGACTGGCTGGTAGTCCACGAAAATCTGGAGGGACTGGCCGGGCTGGCCGGTATCGACGGCGACCGGCTGGCCGCCACCGTGCGGCGTTGGAACCGCATGGTGGACGACGGCCGCGACCCGCGACTACGGCCGCGGTGATAGCGCCTACGACCGGTTCCATGGCGACCCGAGTGCCGCCCACCCCAACCTCGGCACCATCGAACGGGGACCGTTCTATGCCCTGCCCCTCTATATCGGGTCGGTGGGTACCAAGGGCGGCCCCCGGGTCGACGGTGACGGCCGGGTTCAGCACGTGCACGACCGTCCCATCGCCGGGCTCTACGGTGCCGGCAACGTGGTGGCCAGTCCAGCTGGTCCGGCCTACTACGGCGGGGGCACCTCCATCGCCATGGGCCTGGTCTGGGGACATTTCGCCGGTACCCACGCGGCGTCCTACGCCGCTGGCACCCCGGGGGACGGTGAGCGGGCGCGACGACCCGGTCGAGGTCGGGTCGTCCCCGGATGTCCGGGTCCGGATGTATGAGCTGATGGCCCTGATCCAGGCGTGCGACCAGCGGGTGCGACGCGGACTGAGCGCCGGCGAGTTCGCCTGTACGTACTGGCCGGCCACCGGCCAGGAGGCCATCGCCGCGGCCATGGGGGCGGCGCTGCACTCCGACGACCAGTTGGTGACCACCTACCGGGGACTGCACGACCAGCTGGCCAAGGGGGTGCCGGTGACCGAGCTGGTGGCCGAGATCCTCACCCGGTCGACAGGCGTCAACCGCGGCAAGGGGGGTTCCATGCACATCGCCCACCCGCCGTCGGGCCTGGTGCTGTCCACCGGAATCGTCGGTTCGGGGCTGCCCATCGCCGTCGGTGTGGCCCTGGCCGCCCATCTGCGAGGGACCGGGCAGGTCACGGTGGCCAGCTTCGGGGACGGTGCCACCGGCACCGGCTCCTTCCACGAGGCGGTCAACCTGGCCGCCCTGTGGCGGCTACCAGTGGTTTTCCTCTGCCAGAACAACGGGTTCGCCGAGATGACCCCGACCGCCGAGGCCCAGCCGGTGAGCCACGTCGCCGACCGGGCCGCGGCCTACGGCATCCCGGGCGTGCGGGTCGACGGCAATGACCCCGACGCCGTCCACCGCGTGCTTCTCGGGGCCCTGTCCCGGGCCAGGAAGGGTCACGGCCCGTCCCTGGTCGAGTGCACCACCTATCGCCTCTTCGGCCACTACTTCGGCGACCCGATGCGCTACGTGCCGGCCGACGAACTGGAGGCGGCCCGTAGGGCCGAGCCGGTGGCCCGCTACCGGCAGGTCCTTCTCGGTGCCGGTGTTCTCGACGAGGCCGGGACCCTGGCCATCGACTCCAGGGCCGAAGCCGAGGTGGAGGCGGCGTTCGCTGCCGCGCTGTCCGCTCCACTGCCCGGGGGGACCGAGGCTTTCGTCGACGTCTACGCCGACCCGGCCGGAGTGCCGGAATGACCGCCGACGCCGGTGGGGCAGTATCGGAGCTACCGGTGCGTACCATGCGGGAGGCTCTCAACCTCGCTCTCGGCGAGGCCCTGGCCGTCGATCCGAACGTGGTCCTCATCGGCGAGGACCTGGCCGATCCGGGCGGAGGCATCTCGCAGATCACCCGCGGGCTGTCCGATACCTACGGAACCGATCGGGTCCGGGACACACCGATCTCCGAGGCGGCCATCGTCGGCGCGGCCGTGGGGGCGGCGGCAGCCGGGCTCCGGCCGGTGGCCGAGATCATGATCATGGACTTCATCAGCATCGCCCTCGACCAGCTGGTCAACCACGCGGCCAAATCCCGCTTCATGTCCGGTGGACGGTTGTCGATCCCGTTGACCGTACGGACCGCGGTGTTCGGGGGCATCGGATCGGGAGCCACCCACTCCCAGACCCTGGAGGCGTGGCTGGCTCACATCCCGGGGCTGAAGGTGGTGGTCCCGGGAACGCCGGCCGATGCCAAGGGCCTGCTCACCTCGTGCATCTTCGACGACGACCCCTGCGTGGTGGTGGAGAACGTCTCGCTCTACGGATCGAGCGGCCCGGTGCCGGAGGGGGACCACCGGGTTCCGCTTGGGCGGGCCGACGTGAAGCGTGCGGGTAGGGACGTCACCGTGGTGACCTACGGCCGGACGGTTCGGGACGCCCTGGCCGCTGCTGAACAGGTGGCCGCGGAGGGCATCGAGGTGGAAGTGGTCGACCTCCGGAGTCTGGTCCCCTTCGACCGGACCACGGTCCTCGACTCGGTGGCCCGCACCCGCCGGGCGGTGGTGGCCCACCACGCCACCCGGTTCGGCGGATTCGGCGCCGAGGTGGCCGCCACCATCGGCGAGGAACTCTACGGCGATCTCGAGGCACCGGTGCGACGGGTCGGCGCCCGGTTCGCGCCTATCGGTTCGGCCCCGACACTGGAGGCGGCGGTCATGCCCTCGGCAGGAGCGCTGGCCGACACCATCCGGGAGCTGGTCGGCGCCCGGCCCCCTGACTGACTCACGCCGGGGCCGCGTCCGCCGGCCGGGTCGGCGGTGACAGACTCGCGGCGTGACGCACCGGCGTGTCCCCACTTCCGCCGCACGTCGACCCCTGGCCTCTTCCCTGGTGGTAGCCGGCGCATTGACGGCCCTGCTGCTGTCCGGGTGCACCGCCACCTCGGCATCGTCGACCACCCGGCCGGCTCACCGCGCCAGCCCCACCACTTCGACCGCGTCGACCACGACCACCCAACCGCCACTTCCCGTCACACCCGTCCAGTGGTCGCCGTGCGGCGATCTGCAATGCGGGTTCGTGACCGTCCCGCTGGCCTACGACGATCCCTCCGGCCCCACCCTGCAGATCGCCGTGGCCCGCCATCCGGCCGAGGATCCCGCCGAGCGCATCGGTTCGCTGGTCATCAACCCCGGGGGACCGGGCGCCTCGGGCATCGACGACCTACCCAACGAGCTGTCCGTCCTCACCCCCGAGCTGCTCGACCGGTTCGACATCGTGTCCTTCGACCCGCGGGGGGTCCAGCGCAGCAGCCCGGTGCTCTGTTCCGCCAGCACGAGCGGCTCCGGATCGCAGAGCTCCGGCCCGATGATCGACCCGGTGCCCACCACCCCGGCGGCGCGCCAGGCCCTCATCAGCAACGACGAGGAGTTCGGTGCCCAGTGCGAGCGGGACAGCGGACCCCTGCTCCCCTATGTGGGCACGGTGGACACGGCCCGGGACCTCGACCGCATCCGGGCCGCGTTGGGCGACGCCCAGCTCACCTTCATCGGACACTCCTACGGCACACTGCTCGGGTCCACCTACGCCGAACTCTTCCCCACCCACGTCCGGGCCATGGTCCTGGACGCCGCCATCGACCCAGCGCTGAGCACCACCGACTACGCCATCGACCAGGCCAACAGCCTCGAGTCCGAGCTCGACTCGTTCTTCTTGTGGTGTGCGGCCGATACCAGCTGCCCATGGCGTCCGTCCGGTGACCCGACCACTGCGCTGCTGGCTCTCATCCAACAGAGTCGCGTCCGGCCCCTGACCGTCGGCGGCGGGGGTGAGGCGGGACCGGGCGAGCTGTATGACGCCCTGCTGGCCGGGCTCGAATCGCAGTCGTCGTGGCCGACACTGGCCGGGGCCCTGGCCGCGGCCGAGGTGGGCGACGGCACCGAGGTGACCTCGATGACCGACCAGTACCAGACCGGGGGGTCGACCAACGGAGCCGACGCCGAGGAGGCCATCGACTGCCTCGACCATCCGGTCGACCCTGACCTGTCCAGCTATCCGGTACTTGCCGCCCAGGCCGCCCAGTCGGCCCCGGTGTTCGGACCCCTCCTGACCTGGGGCCTGGTGGGCTGTGCCACCTGGCCGGCGCCGGCCACCCGTACGCCGGGCCCGGCCTACGACACCGGCGCGCCCCCCATCCTGGTGGTGGGGACCACCGGCGACCCGGTCACGCCCTACTCGTGGGCGGTCAACCTGGCCCATGAGCTGGCGGGCGGGGTCCTGCTCACCTGGAGAGGCCAGAGCCACGTGGCCTACTTCTACAGCGCCTGCGTCCGGGCCGCGGTTCAGACCTACCTGGTCGCCGCCACCATGCCGCCGGCCGGGACCACCTGCACCGACTGACCACGGGCCGCCCGGGCATTCGGTCGGGCGGTGCTCGACTCCAGCCCACGTGGAGTCGCTGTGCCATCCTGGTCGCCGACCGGCGGACGGGTCCGCTACGCCCGGGACGGCCGCCGGACCGATCAACCCCATGACAGGCACCACTCCGAGGGACGACGCCGCGCTGACGGCAGGACTGGCCCGGTGGCTGGCGCGCCGGGTGCCAGCCGGACAACCGACGGTGACCGGGCTCCGGCGACCCTCGGCCGGGTACTCGAGTGAGACGGTGATGGTCGATGTGACCTGGGCGGTGGACGGTGCTGCCGGCCCCGGATCCCTGGTCATCCGTATGGCACCGGCGGGGCCGGGCACCTTCGCCCACTACGACCTCACAGCCCAGTGGCAGGCCCAGACCGCAGCCCAGGCAGCCGGTGTCCCGGTGGCCGACCCGGTACTCGAACTCGACCCGGACTGGCTGGGAGCGCCCTTCATGGCCATGCCCAGGGTCGAGGGTCACATCGTCGGCGCGGTAGCCATCCGTGACCGGTGGCTGGCCGGTCTCGATCACGCACGGCAGCAACGCGTCCATGCCAATCAGCTGGCCGCGATCTGCGCCGTCCACCGGGCCGATCCGGCCGGACTGACCGAGGTTCCGCGCCGAGACAACCGCGCCGAAGTGGCGTTCTGGCAGGAGTACCTCGATTGGTCGAGCGACGGTTCGCCGGTGGCCGCGCTGACCGAGGGTATCGAGTGGTGTCGCCGGCATCTGCCGGAAAGCGAGCCGGAACCCGCACTGCTGTGGGGCGACGCCCGGTTGGAGAACATGGTGTTCGGCGACGACCTGGCGCCGCTGGCCGTGCTCGACTGGGATATGACCTCGATCGGCGCCCCCGAACACGACCTGGCCTGGTTGACCACCCTCGACGACACCGCGCACCGGCTGTTCGGCGAACGTCTCGCCGGATTCCCCGATCGGGACGGGACCGTGGCCCTGTTCGAACAACTGACCGGGCGGGACGTCTCGGATCTCGGGTGGTACGAGACGCTGGCCATGGTACGGAGCACCGCGGTGATGACCCGTATCGGGTACCTGCGGAGGGATGCCGGCCAGCAACTCCTCTTGCCCATCGACGACAATCCCATCCTCGACCTTCTTCGGGCCCGCCTCCGGTGAGCGGTCCGGCATCCACGCCCGACACGGTGGCCGGACTGGTCCGCCGCCGGGCCGGGGACGACCACCGGGGCCTGGTCTTCGAGGGCCGGGAGTGGACCTGGCGCCAGGTGGTCGGCGAGGCCGATCACCGGGCCGCTCTGTTGAATCAGCTCCGCCAGGACGGCCCCTTCCACATCGGGGTCCTCCTCGAGAACACCCCCGAGTACCTTTTCCTTCTGGCCGGGGCTGCCCTGGCCGGCGCGGTGATCGTCGGCGTGAACCCCACCCGACGGGGAGCGGAGCTGGCCACCGACATCACCCGCACCGACTGCCAGCTGCTCCTGACCGACCCACGGCAGCTGTCCCTGCTCGACCACCTCGATCTGGGCCGGGCCACCGGACGGGTGTTCGACGTGGACGGTCCCGACTACCGGGACCGTCTGGACCGGGTGGCCGCCCCCTCCTATTGGCCCGAACCGGAGCCGGAGTGGCTCTACCTGTTGCTGTTCACCTCCGGGTCGACCGGCGGTCCGAAAGCAGTACGGATGACCCAGGGGCGGGCGGCACGGGCGGCAGCCCGCATGCCGTTCTCCCCCGATGACGTCCTGTACTCGGCCATGCCCATGTTCCATGGCAACGCCCTGTCCGCCGCGGTACTGCCGGCGCTGGCCACCGGCGCCACCCTGGTGCTCCGCCGCCGGTTCTCGGCCTCCGGATTCCTGCCCGACGTCCAGGCCAGTGGGGCCACCTTCTTCAACACGGTGGGTCGGGCCATCTCCCACATCGTGGCCACACCGGCCACCGAGCGCGACCGTGACCACCGACTCAAGTATGTACTCGGGCCGGAGACGTCGGCGCCGGACAAGGCCGAGTTCACCCGGCGCTTCGGCGTCCCGCTGTTCGAGGGCTACGGATCCAGCGAGAACGCCGTCGTCCTCCAGCCGGTCCCCGATGCCCGTCCCGGTGCGCTGGGCCGGGCCCGCCATCAGGACGACGTGGTCGTGGTCGACCCCGACACCGGGGACGAGCGGCCACGGGCCGTGTTCGACGACCGGGGCCGGCTGACCAATCCCGAGGAGTGCATCGGGGAACTGGTGGGGCGCAAGGCGGCAGCCAACTTCGAGGGCTATTACAACAATCCCGAGGCCAACGCCGAGCGCACCCGCAACGGTTGGTACTGGTCCGGGGACCTGGTCTACCGCGACGAGGCCGACATCTTCTACTTCGCCGGCCGCAGCGGCGACTGGCTGCGGGTGGATAGCGAGAATTTCGCCGCCGCACCGGTCGAGCGGATCCTCGGCCGATTCCCCGGCCTGTCGGGGGTGGCCGTGTACGCGGTGCCCGACTCCCGCACCGGTGACCAGGTCATGGCCGCACTGGAGCTACCGGCACCGGGGACCTTCGATCCGGATGCCTTCGCCGACTTCCTCGCCGCCCAACCCGACCTGGGCACCAAATGGGCGCCGCGGTACCTGAGGATCGTCGAGTCGTTGCCGGTCACCGCCACCGACAAGGTGGACAAGCGGCCGCTCCGGGCCGAGTGGTGGCGAACCTCCGATCCGCTCTGGCAGCGGATACCAGGGAGTGACCACTACTCGCTGATGGCGGCGGCCGACGTCGACACGCTGCTCAGCGAGTTCGTAGCCAGCGGGCGCGGCGACCTGCTCGGACTCTGAGCTGAACCAGATCGGCACGGCCGGACCGAACCGGCACCGCGGCAATCCGGCCGGAGGGACCCGCCCGGATCAGGGGGACAGCCGCACCGGCAGGGACCGGGCTCCGCTCACCAGGGTGGACACGGTGTACTCCGGGGGACCGGCGAGCTGGTACTCGGGATAGCGGTTCAGGAGCTCCTCGAAGAAGATCCGGCTCTCCAGGCGGGCCAGGCTGGCCCCGATGCACACGTGCTCGCCGAAACCGAAGGCCAGATGGGTGGGGAGCGAGGGCCGGGCCACGTCGAAGCCATCGGCAGTCGGTCCGAAGACGTGTTCGTCGCGGTTGGCCGACACGTAGAGGAGCACCACGAACTCCCCGGCAGCCACCTTCGTCCCCGCCACCTCGGTGTCGGCCACGGCAGTGCGCCCGAACGCCTGTATGGGAGTGACCCACCGGAGCATCTCCTCGATGGCGCCGGCCAGCAGCGTCCGGTCGGCGATCAGCGCCGCCCGCTGGTCGGGATGGCGAGCCAGGGCTTCGGCTCCTCCACTGATGAGTGTCCGGGTGGTCTCGTTGCCGGCCACCAGCAGGGTGAGGCAGAACCCCATGATCTCCGAGCGGCTGAGGGGTCGGCCGTCGAGTGACGATCCTTTGAGCAGGTTCAACAGGTCGTTGGCGTCGCTTCCCGGTGCATCGATGTGGTCGAGGAGGAAGGTGGCCATCTGGCCCAGTTCGGTCGACCGCTCGTCGTCGGTTCGGTCGGTGCTCTCGATCACCGCATCCGACCATCGGCGGAAGAGGTCCCGGTCGGCGTCGGCCACCCCGAACATCTCGGCGATGACGGCAATGGGGATCGGCGCAGCCAGCCGGTCCACGAAGTCCATGTCCGATTCAGGGTCCACCGCATCCAGGGCAACGGTCACCGCCCGGCGGATGCTCGTCTCCAAGGTCGCCACCGCCCTCGGGGTGAACTGCCGGTTGACCAGGGCCCGGTAGGCGCCGTGCAGCGGTGGGTCGAGATGCAGGATCGACCAGGTGTTCTGGCCGTCCCCGCCCGGTGCGCGGAGCGGATCGTTGATGAGCACGCCCCGCCCTGACACGAAGTCGAACGGGTTGCGGCTGATGGCCCGTACGTCCTCATAGCGGCTGATGGCCAACAGTCCGTCAGCCGTGCGGTGGACCGGCGAGCTCCGGCGCAGGGTGGCCAGAACCTCGAAGTAGTCGGGGGACACGAAGAACCCCGGGGTGGCCAGTGCGAATCCGAGATCGGGCTCCTCTCGTTGCTCGCTCTCCGGTGGTGGGTCGACGGTCACGGCAGTAGGGAGAACCCGCCGAGGCCCGCTCGGGCCATCTCGTAGCACAGCGTGTCGTAGGGCTCGACGATTCCGTAGGTCACCTCGCCGTCGCACTCGAACCGGGCATGGTGCTGGTCGAGGCCGCAGATGCGGGACCGGACCTCGGGATCGTTGACGTCGTAGGTCTCGCCGGAGACCACGCCGTCACCCACCTCCATACCGTGCCAGACATCCCCCTCGGGTGTGCCCCCGTTCGGCCCGCCGTACATCCCGCAGCGGAGGAAGGCGATCTGGTTGCCGAGCCGCTCGAAGACCATGGTCTTCTCGGCGCCATCCTCGAATACCAGATCGACCTCGCCGGCCATCAGCAGGTTGGTGTCGGGCTCGAAGCGGAGTCGGTGGCGCCGCCCCCGGAGGGTGTCGCTGCCCCGACGCTCGTCTCCCAGGTTGTAGAGGATGTGGTCGCCCCACACCCCGTAGTCCTCGAACTCCACCCACTCCCCGGAGTGGGGGTGCTGGCGCCCGCTCCACAGGGCCGGACCGCCAACACCGTCCCGGGTCCCCCAGTGGTGATCACGCGTGCCCCGGTAGCCGTCCGGCTCAAGCGCGAAGCGCTCGGCGGCGGCAGAAACCCATCCCGACTGTCGGCCGAAGCCGTCGTACCCGGCCACCCCGGCGAACGGCCGGGTTCCCACGAACATCCCGCCACCGATCAGCCGGTAGACAGGGCGCTTGGTGTCGAACCACGAGATGTCAAAAGCGATGCCGTACTCGTTCTCGTCCAGGTGGATCCGCCATTGGCGGAACGGCTCAACCAGATGGAAATGGAGGGGTCCGACATCCATGTCCATCCGATTGAGCCCGAGCTTGCGGTGGGCCCGCACCGTGGTGTGGCGGCCGCGTACGTTGACGATGGCGAAGGCCTCGGCCGTCCCCAGGTTGGGGTAGATGCCCATGCCGGCCACCACCAGCAGGTCCCCGGTCCGGTCCTGGCAGGTGAACCACATCCGTTCGTAGGCCTGGAGGTCCGAGGTCCACATGACCCGTACCGGATGGGGGTGGTTGTGAATGAGGAACTCGTCGAGGCCCGAGAGGGGATAGTGCTCGATTCCGGCCTCGTAGAGGCCACTCATCGACACATCTCCGGGTCTCCTCCGGCTTCGACGTCGGGGCTGATCGGGAGCATCGTAGGGTTCACCCACTCCGGCCGTCAACGAGGCCGGGCGCTCGGACACCGGTCCGGACAGTGCCGTACGATCATCACTTCATGGACACAGACCCCCGACCGGACGGGGTCCGAACGCTCGATCCAGAGGGTGCCCCGGGTCGGGCCCCGACCGGTGTCCCCGACGGGTCACTCACCCGTTCGCCCGACGAGCGACCGGAGGACCGGGAGACCGTTCCGACACCGTTTCGGGCCAGGGCACTGCTGTTCGCTGCCCTGGCCTATCTGGCCGTATCCCTTGTCGTCTGGTCCAACGTGTGGACCAGCCATCCGAGCACCACCACCACCTGTGGCTGCGGGGACGGTCCGCTGTTCACCTGGTTCCTGGCCTGGTCGGCCCATGCACTGGCCCACGGCCTCGACCCCTTCTACACCACGGCGCTCTTCCACCCGGTCGGCATCAACCTGGTGGCCAACACCGGGATGCTGGCCCTCGGCGTGGTATTGGCCCCGGTCACCTGGATCTTCGGCCCGGTGGCCGCGCTCAACGTGGCCCTGACCCTCAGCCCGGTGTTGTCCGCCCTGGCCATGATGTACCTGCTCCGTCGGTGGGTCCGCTGGGCCCCGGCCGCCTTCGCGGGGGACTCTTCTACGGCTTCTCGCCGTTCATCCTGACCAGCCTGACCAACGCCCACCTCAATCTGGGCCTGGCCGTCGCCCCGCCCCTCATCGTGGGCTGCCTCGATGAGTTGCTGGTCGCCCAGCGGCGACGGTCGGTGACCACCGGTGTAATCCTCGGCCTGCTGGTGGTGCTCCAGTTCTTCATCAGCACCGAAGTGTTGCTGATCGTGACCACGGTGGCCGTCATCACCGTGGTCCTGACGGCGGTGATCGCCGCCGTCAGGTATCGCCCAACCTTCCGTCAGCACGTCGGCTATGCGGTGCGAGGCCTGGTTTCCGGTGCAATCACCGCGGTGGCGCTCCTCGCCTACCCGGTCTGGTTCGCCCTCGATGGTCCGGCCCACTTCTCCGGAGTGGTGTGGCCCGGCCTCGGCCAGCAGTACGGGGGGACAGCGCTTTCGCACCTTGTGTTCCCCGAGTCGGATGCCGCGGTGCGGGCCGGACTCGGGCTGGCCGCCAACCTGTTCGACGGACCCACCCTGTCGTTCCAGTACCTCGGGATCGGAGCGGTGGTGGTGGTGGTGGCGGGCCTGCTGATCTGGCCGCGCGATCGTCGTCTCTGGCTGTTCGGTGGCGTGGTGGTCGTGGCCACCGCACTCTCCCTCGGGGTCAAGCAGGGGGTACCACTGCCCTGGCAGTCGCTGGCCGGACTCCCCCTGTTCGAGAACGTGTTTCCCTCTCGATTCATCCTGGTCACCTACCTGGCCATGGGCATCCTGATCGGACTGGTGGTCGATCACACCTACGCTGCACTCCGCCGTTCGACCCGTCCCGCCATCGCCCACGCTGAGCAAAAGAAGGCCGCCCGGCCGCGGTGGGTGGCCGCCGGAGCCGGCCTGGCCGTCGCCGCCGTCGCCCTGGTGCCCCCGGCCGCATACCTGACCCAGACCATTCCCATCCAGGTCCAGCCCATGGTCCTCCCCACCTGGTTCCGGACAGTGGCGCCGACCATCGACCGCCACCAGGTGATTCTGACCTTCCCGGTGCCGTTCACCCGGGAGATCGCCATGACGTGGCAGGCGGTGGACGGGATCGGTTACGCGATGGTGGGTGGAGCCGGTCCGGGCGCCATTTCCTCACGGGCCGGTCGGGCCGAGTCCGGCCAGATGGTGGCCACGACGGCCGACTACTCCTACCTCGGCGGGACCTACCGGAATGGTGACGCCGCTGCCCTCCGGGGCGCCCTCGATGTCTGGGGCGTGACCATGGTGGTCGTTCCCGACCAGCCCGAACTGCCCGCCTACGACCAGATCGACTCGGTGACCTACGTGACCGCCCTGGTCACCGCGGCCACCGGGCGGCCACCGATCCACCAGGCCGACGCCTGGGTATGGACCGGGGTGGACCATGCCCCTCCGGCCCTCGCTCCGACCACCGAACAGTTTGCCGCCTGCACCAATGGGGTGGATCTCCGCGGGGCGGCGGCAGTGGACCACGCCACGGGCTGCGTACTGGCCACGGCGGGGCGCTGACCGGGCGCTGTCGGGCTCGCGGTCGATGGCGGGGTGTGCTCTGATCTCCCCTGTGAAAGGCTACTCGCCCCTACCCGGTGCCCCCGGGTGGTTCCGCCGAGCCCTCGCCATCCCCCGTGACGAGCTTTCCGTCGAGGTCGATGGCTGCACCGTCCACGCCATGACCTGGGGTCGGCCGGGCCAGCGGGGACTGGTGTTCGTGCACGGCGGCGGTGCCCACGCCCACTGGTGGACCCACCTGGCCGCCACCTTCAGCGATACGTTCCGAGTGGTCTGTCTCGACCTCTCCGGGCACGGGGACAGTGGCCACCGCTCCACCTACTCGCTCGAGCAGTGGACCGAGGAGGTGATGGCCTCGGCCGCAGCGGCCGACCTGGATGGCCCGCCCGTGATCATCGGCCACAGTATGGGCGGTTTCGTGACCATCGCCACCGCCGCCCGCCATGCCGGTCGGGTGAGCGGGGCCATCGTGTGCGACTCACCGGTCACCGAGCCCGACCCGGAGATCGGTGCCTACCACCTTCGCGAGGCGTTCGGGAGGCCGAGGGTCTATCCGAGCGTCGACGCCGCCGTCCGGCACTTCCGGACCGTACCGGCCCAGGACCACTATCTCGACTACGTGATGGACCACGTCGCCCACCGATCGGTCCGGCCGGTGAATGGGGGTTGGCAGTGGAAGTTCGACCGCGAGGTCTTCGCCCAGTTCGGCGGCGGAATCTCGGGGATCGCCCTGCCCTACCTGTCGCGGATCCAGTGCCGCTTCGCCCTGCTCCGTTCGGAACACGGACTGGTGACCGCTGACATCGGGCAGTCCATGTTCAACGAGCTGGGCCGGGTGACCCCGGTCATCGAGATCCCCGAAGCCGGCCACCACGCCATGCTCGACCAGCCTCTCATCCTGCTCACGGCGCTGCGGACCCTCCTGGCCGACTGGGACCACTCCGAGCCCCACCGGCGAGATCCGGAGCCCTCAAACAAGGAGGACGGGCCGTGGACCTAGAGGGAAGCGCCGTGGTCACCGGGGCCAGTCGGGGCATCGGCCGCGCTGTGGCCGCCGAGCTGGCCACCCGGGGATTCGACACCGTGGCCACCATGCGCAATCCCGACGAGGGAGCCGACCTGGTGGGGATGGCAGGTGGGCGACTGCGGGTGGCTCGACTGGACGTCACCAATCCTGCCGGGTTCGAGCTTCCCAGCGATCTGCGGGTGCTGGTCAACAACGCCGGGGCAGACTCCGACTATCTGCCGGTGGAGCACAGCGACCTCGACGACTGGCGGTTCTTGTTCGAAACCAACGTTCTCGGCCTGGTGGGGATGACCATCGCCGCCATCCCCACCCTCCGCCACAACCGTCCGTCGGTGGTGTGCAACATCTCCTCGTCGTCGATCCTGGCCTCAGTCCCCTTCTACTCGGCCTACCGGGCCACCAAGGCGGCGGTGTCGGCCTTCGGGGACAGCCTGCGGGTCGAGCTGGCACCGTCGGGGGTCCGGGTGGTGGAGATCCTGCCGGGACCCATCGACACCGACATGTTCCGGATGAGCACGGGTAACCCGGCCGCCGCCGACTTCGACCGCTACCGGACCATGGCCGAAGCGGCCGCCCGCCTCCGCCGGGAGGCCGCCGACCCGCTGGTGGCTCCGGCGTCAGAGGCGGCGGCGGCTATCGTCGACGCCATCCTCGATGGCCACGGACCACTCCGCTATGGATGCGATCCACTGTCGGTCGGACTCCTCGAGCTCTGGCGTCAGTCGGACGACGAGACCATGTTCACCCTCACCGGACAGTCCCTGCTCGACCTCATCGATCCGGCGACGTGACCGGCGCGGTCAACGGACGATGAGCGCCGTGGCCAGACCGACCGGGGCGAAGACCCACCCCCAGCGAACGGCCACCATCACCACCCCCGAGCGGTAGCCGTAGAGCACGGCCTGCTGGGGCGGGTTGAACGCTGGAGGTCCGAAGGCCGACAGCACGGCGATGACGGCCACTGCCGCCGACCGGGTGATCAGGGCGATGAGGACAAGCGGCACGATCCGCACCACGGTGAAGAGCAGCCACCGCCAATAGTCGGGAGCGGTCCGTACCACCGAGGCGTTATGGGGGTGGTACACCGATCCGGTGTAAAGGGCGGCCCCCACGAAGGCCAGCAGCGGCCCGGCTACGGTCAGTACCCAACGCGAGCCAGCCGGCGCCGGACCGGCCGTGTGGAGGACCAGGCCGGCGGCCACGGCCAACAGCATCGACTGATCGACCCAACTGGTGGCTCGGCGTTGCCGGATGGGGGCGTCCCGTCGCATCACGTGGATGCACACCGCGGTAGGGGCGGCGTACACCGCGTTGGCCAACGCCGAGATGGCACTGGCCATGGGCCCGACCAGGGCGCCGGCCATGGGCAGAACCCAAAAGGTGGTGTTGGGGAACGCCGCCCATGCCTCGAGCTCAGCCAATCCACCGCTCCGTGTGCCCCGTCCGACCATGGCCACTCCCAACAGGAGGAGGCCGACGGCGGCGAAGAGGACGGGAGCGACGATCTGGCGGGGGGCGGTGAGCCGCCAGGCGGAGAACAGGCCCAGCAGCGAGGCGGTGGCTACCAGCTGGACCCGCAGGTAGACGGGCCAGCCACGCCGGATCCCCGGACCGGACCGGTGGACGGCCAGGCCCATCAGCGCGCCGAACAGATAGGCACCGAAGGTGATGGCCAGGCTCAAGCGACGACAGTAACCCAGCCGGCTCATCGACCCCGTCGCCGGGCTCGATGGCTGGACAGCGGGCCTACGCTGAACCGGTGCTCGTCCTCCTTACCTCGGTGGCCCACGACAGCTTTGGGGCCGATCTGCAGCGTCCGGAAATCGAGTGGCTCACCCTCGAGTCGGACGGGACCCTGCGGGACGGCACCGGTGCCACCATCCGGTGGGAGGATGCCCGACCCGAAGTGGCCTGGGGCACCTCGGACCTGTTCCGGGAGGGCGCGCCGATTCGGGCGTTCTTCGGACTGTTGGCCAGGGTGCCCGGACTGCGCTGGTTCCAGTCCCCCGCTGCCGGGTACGACGCGCCGGTCTTCGCCCGACTGGTGGAGCAAGGAACCCGGATCACCAACGCCCACGTCAACAGCCTCCCCATCGCTGAGTTCGTCATGCGGGCGGTGCTCGACGAGTTCCAGGGCGCCGGCCTGTGGCGGTCACTGGCCACCGAACGCCGGTGGGCCATCCACGACTGGCGGGAGGTCTCCGGTACCACCTGGCTCATCGTGGGGCTGGGAAGTATCGGCACCGAGGTGGCGACCAGGGCCCGGGCCTTCGGTGCCCGGGTGATCGGGTGCCGGCGGAGCCCATCGGCGGACGATCCCACCGACCTCACCGTGACCCCCGACCGGCTGGGGGACGTCGTCGGACGGGCGGACGTGATCGTGCTGGCCGCTCCGGCCACGCCGGCCACCGCCGATCTGGTGGATGCCAGTTTCCTCACCGGCCTTAAGGAGGGCTGCGTGCTGGTCAACGTGGCCCGGGGCAGCCTGATCGACGAGGAAGCCCTGCTGCGCTCGCTCGACGCCGGGCGGCCGGCGGCAGCCGTACTCGACGTCTTCAACTCCGAGCCGCTGCCCCCCGATCACCCGTTCTGGGATCACCCGTCGGTGCGGATCACCCCCCACAACGCGGCCGGCGGTCGCGGACGACTGGAGCGCCAGCACCAGCTGTTCGCCGACAACCTCGATCGCCACCTCGGTGGACGACCACTGCTCAACGACGTCACCGAGGTGATAAGGGCCGGCGGGTGAGACACCGCACCGCTTCGTTAGAGCACGACCACCGACCGGAGGACCTCGCCCCGCTCCATGCGGTGGAATGCCTCCTCGACATCACCGAGGCCGATGGTCTCGGTGACAAACCGGTCGAGGTCCAGCCGCCCCTGCAAATAGAGGTCGACCAACAACGGGAAATCGCGCGATGGCAGACAGTCGCCATACCAGCTCGGCCGGAGCTGGCCCCCCCGACCGAAGAAGTCGATCATGGGCAGGTCGATGCGCATGTCGGGTGTGGGCACACCCACCTGGACCAGGACACCGGCCAGATCGCGGGCGTAGAAGGCCTGCTCCATCACCTGCGGGTTCCCCACCGCCTCGATACAGACGTCGGCTCCGTTCCCGCCGGTCAGCGCCCGGACCACTTCGACCACATCCTCGGCCGTGGCATCCACTCCATGGGTCGCCCCGAACTCGCGGGCCACCTCCAGCTTCTTTTGATCGAGATCGATGGCGATGATGGTTGCGGCACCGGCCAGTCGGGCCCCGGCGATGGCCGCGCAGCCCACCCCGCCGCACCCGAACACAGCCACCGAGTCACCGAGACCGACTTCGCCGGTGAGCATGGCCGCTCCCAGCCCGGCCATCACCCCGCACCCCAGCAGGCCCACCGCCTCCGGGCGGGCCGACGGGTCGACCTTGGTGCACTGGCCGGCGGCCACCAGCGTCTTTTCGGCAAAGGCACCGATGCCGAGAGCCGGGGACAGCGGCGTACCGTCGGTGAGCGTCATCGGCTGGGTGGCGTTGTGGGTCGAGAAGCAGTACCACGGCCGGCCGCGTCGACACGAACGGCAGGTGCCGCACACCGCCCGCCAGTTGAGCACGACGAAGTCTCCCGGTTCGAGGTCGGTGACATCGGTTCCGACCGCCTCGACCACCCCGGCGGCCTCGTGGCCCAGAAGAAAGGGAAACTCGTCGTTGATTCCGCCCTCCCGGTAGTGGAGATCGGTGTGACAGACCCCACAGGCCTGCACCCTGACCAGGGCCTCTCCCGGGCCCGGGTCGGGGACCACGATGGTGGTCAGCGAGACCGGCTCCCCTCTGCCCATGGCCACCACACCGCGCACCTCTACGGTCATCGTCGTCTCCTGTCCATCGGCGAGCCGGTCACCCCCGCATCATGGCGGAACCGTCGACCGTCGTGCACGACCGAGCCTGGCTATTCCACCGAGACAGGATCTTCCACCGAGCGAGGGTCCACACCGATCCCGCCGGCAGCACTGCTCTGGTAGGCGGCCAGGGCGAAGCGCAGGACAGCCACCGCGTCGTCGCCTCCCCACAAAAGGGGGCCCTCACCGGTATGGAGCCACCGCAGCCAGTGGCGGCCCGAGTCGCGGAAGCTGCTGGCCCAGTCATCGTCGAGTGCGTGGAACGAGCGCAACTCACCGTCGACGTAGACCTCGAGGCTGGGTTGCTGGATGCCCCGCCCGGTGCACCGGTTGACCCGTGCATACCCCCGCCGCCCAGTGACCTCCCACCGTTCATCGTTGGTGTAGTAGTCGGAGCGCAGATACATGTCGGTGGCCAGGGTGATGTCCCACACGCCGCGGATGCCGTTTTCGTGCTCCCAGGTGACGGTAGTTGGCGCGTCGATGGCGATGCCGGGCACCACCTCGGTGGCACCCACCCAGGCCCGCACCTCACGGATGGGGCCGAACAACCACAGGGCGGTGGACAGCTTGTGCCATCCATCGTCGAACACCAGGACGCCCCGGCCCTTGCGCATCTGCTTGAACTGCCACTCGTAACTGCTGCCCGGCACGTCCCAGCCACCCCGGCCACTGGCCACCATCTTCAGGTGGTAACCGGTCACGTCGCCCAGTTGGCCCGATCCGACGATCTCCTTCAGTCGCAGCAGCGGCTCGTAGAAGATGTAGTTCTCCATCACCCGCAGCTGGCGGTCGGCCTTGGCGGCCGCCTCGAGCAGTAGGGCGGCGCTTTCCAGATCGTTGCACATGGGTTTCTGCAGATTGACGTGCCAGCCGTGGCCGAGCAGCTGGGTGACCCCTTCCACGTGCAGGGGGATGGGGAGGAGCGCCTCCACCGCGTCGACCTCGAGCCCGCTGCCGGCCAGGTCGGCGATGGATGCGAACGTCCTGGCGTCGGGCCAATCGGCTTGACGCTGCGTCCGGCGCTCCTCGCTCGGATCGACGAGGGCCACCACCTCGACGTCAGGGTTGTCCATGTAGGCCCGCATGTTGAGGTCGTAGATGCGACCGAGACCCACGAACGCCGCCCGAACCGGTCGGTCATAGGGTGAAAAGGTCATCGTCGGCCCATCTCCTCCAGTGGCTGGTGGTCGGTCGTCCCCGCCGGTACGGCGTCAACTCCCGATGCGCGGTCGTGGGCGAGATTAGGCCAAGGTGAGGCCGGGACGGGTCGGAAGGGCCGCTCAGGCGCCAGCCGGGCGACAGGTCCCGGCCGGCCAGCCCCAGACGGCCAGGACCGGTGCGGGGACAGTGATCTGACAGTCGGGACCCGGCCCCGTGGCGCCGTCGGGGTAGGCCGTCCAGCTCCCTCCCATGGGTTGCTTGAACAGGTAGTACGCCCCGTCGTCTTGGGAAGCCACCTGGGCCCGCGTGGGATTGGAGGGATCACTGGACGGGGCCGGCACCAGGCGGGCTCCGGCCCAGTAAGTATTGGTGGCCCGGTCGAGGGCGTAGTAGGTCAGCCCGGGGGCCAGCCCGGAGTACTGGGACACGGGGATGCTGTTGACAGCGGCACCGGCCGCCAGCAGCTGGGTGCGGATCTGGTCGGTGACCGGAACGTTGATCGCCGCTGCAAGGGCGGTCGACGAAGGAGGCGACGCCGTACTCGTAGGTGAGACCGAGGTGGTGGTTCCCGAGCTGGAGGAACTGGAGCAGGCTGCCAGGGTCAGCGCCGCCGCCAGTCCGCCACACAGGAGCAGTGCGTTGCGCTTCATGGTCTCCGCCCATCTCGCCGGGGTCGACAGGGATCCGGCGCCTCAGTATGGCCCGCCTGGGTGGCCGGTGGGGTCATACGCACACCGGTCGCTCCGCCACTGAACCATTCCCCACCAGGAAGAAGCTCGACCGGCGCCACCGGCGTCACCAAGGGCGGTCAAGTCGCGGGCCCCTCCTGTCGATGGTGTCACCGTGGGTCGAACGAGGGGTGCGTTGACCAGGTGGCTTCGGGCTGCGCGGGTGGCCGCCGTCATGGCCGTTCTGGCCACGGTGACCGTAGGCGGCGTCGTCGGCCGGGCACCGTCGCCCCAGGCAGCCACGCCGATCGTCCGGGCCGCCTTCTACTACCCGTGGTATCCCAATGCCTGGGACCAGCAGGGGATGGACCCGTTCAGCCAGTACACGCCGTCGGCCGGCTACTACTCGTCGAGCGATCCGACGGTCATCAGGCAGCAGATCGCCGCCATGCAGTACGGGCACCTCGATGCCGGAATCATCTCGTGGTGGGGCCAGGGGTCCGAGGAGGACTCGGTGGTGCCGAGCGACCTGGCCGCCGCTGACGGCACCGGGTTCAAGTGGTCCCTGTACTACGAGCCCGAGGGCTACGGGGATCCGAGCGTGGCCCAGATCCAGAGTGATCTCACCTTCATCAAGGCCCGCTACGCCACAAGTCCCAACTACCTGACCATCGACGGGAAACCGGTCATCTTCGTCTACGCCGATCCCGGCGACGGATGCACCATGGCCCAGCGCTGGAGCCAGGCCAATGCCGGCGAGGGTTTCTACACGGTGCTCAAGGTGTTCGCCGGTTACCAGTCGTGCGCCTCCGACGCCAGCGCCTGGCACCAGTACGCACCGTCGGAAGCCGAGGACCACCAGCAGGGTTACTCGTTCTCCATCTCACCCGGCTTCGACAAGGCCAACGAGTCGGCACCCCGTCTGGCCCGGAACCTGACCACTTGGGCCCAGAACGTACGCGACATGGTGGCGTCCGACGAACCCCTCCAGCTGATCACCACCTTCAACGAGTGGGGCGAGGGAACCGCGGTGGAGTCGGCCGACCAGTGGTCCAGCCCCTCCGGTTACGGGAGCTATCTCGACGTGATGCACAACGAGATCCCGGTCCCGTTGCCGACCTCGCCCGGCGGCTCGGGGACCGGCGGATCTGGATCTGGATCTGGATCTGGGGGTGGGGGTGACGGAGCCAACACCGGCAGCGGGAGCGGGAGCACCACGACCGGGATCTCGTCCACCGTGGCATCGGGCGCCACCTGGGTCTCCTCAGGAGCCAAGACGACCAATTTCGAGGCGGCCTTCCCGTTGCGGGCGTCCTTTAGGGCCTATCGGACTCTGCTGGAGTTCCCGACGTCGGTGCCGGCCGGGTCGACGGTCATCTCGGCCGCCCTCACGCTCGACCCCCAGGTGACCAGAGCAGGGTCGTTCGAGGTCTGGCCCGAGGGTCCGTTCGATCCGTCCACGGTGACCTGGAAGAACCAACCGCCGAGGAGCAGCGTGCTACTCGGATCGGCGGCGGCCGGGCCCGCTGGCAGCCCGGTCACCATCCCGCTCACCGGGCTCGCCCGCTCGTCCACCGTCGACCTGGCGGTCACCTTCTCCACCCCGAGGGTCACCGAGAAGCTGACCGACGTGGGCGCTGCCGGTGCCCCCGTACTTCGGCTGACCTATCTCGGACCATCCGCCGGCAACCAGCCCGATGCCAGCACGGGAGGTCTCGGATCGACGCCGCCGCTGAACCCGGTCGATCCCCCTCCCACCACGACCACCACGACGTCGACCACCACGACCACCACGCCCGCGGTGGGTGGCGCCACTCCGCCGACGACCACCGCCATCTGCGGTACGAGGACGGGCACCCCCACGACGTCCAAGATCATGGTGATCTACGAGGAGAACCACTCGCTCTCGGCCATCAATCCGTCGTCCGCTCCGGCCATCGCCTCCTATGCGGCCCACTGTGGCCTGGCCTCCGACTACCAGAGCCTCACCCATCCATCGCTTCCCAACTACCTGGCATCGACGTCGGGGGTGTCCTACGCCTCGGCGCCATGGAACAACGACTGCACCCCAGCCACCGCCGGCTGCACCACCGGTAACAACAACATCTTCGACCAGGTGGGCCCGAGCGAGTGGAAGGGCTATGCCGAGTCGATGACCTCGAACTGCCAGACATCGGACAGCGGCGAGTACGTCGCCAGGCACAACCCGGAGGTGTACTACAACGACCTGGGTCCGACCTGCGGACAGGACGACGTACCACTGGGCACGACCACCGGTGGGAACCTCATCTCAGACATCGACAACGGCACGCTGCCCCGGGTGTCGACGGTGACTCCCAATCTGATCGACGACATGCATGATGGGACCATCGCCCAGGGCAACGCCTGGTTGAGCACGTGGATCCCCAAGATCGTGGCCGGGCCGGACTACCGGTCGGGGGATCTGACCGTCGTGATCGTCTGGGACGAAGGAAGTGGCAGTGGCAACGTGGCCAGCACGGTGCCGGCCATCGTGCTCTCTCCGTTCGTGCCGGCCGGCACCGTCTCTGACGTGTCCTTCACCCACTACAGCCTGCTGAAAGCCGAGGAGGACATCACCGGGGTGCCCGAGCTGGGCCTGGCCGACTCGGCCAACAGCCTGCGTGCCGTGTTCGGCTTCTGACCGACCACCGAACCGGAACGGCCCGGTTGACGCCATGGCCGCCGACTGCCACGATGCCCCTCAGAGGGGTACGGCCGCCAGGCCGAGTCGCCCAGGGGGCCAAGGGGGATGGATGGCCGTACGGTATGCAGCCAAGACGCCGGAACAGATCCGCAACCGCGAGCTGGAGAAGACCTCGGTAGGGGCCTGGTCCACCGTGCTGGTCGCCACCTTCGAGACCGACCCCGACGTGCTGGCATCGGTCCTCCCCCGCCCGCTCGAGCCACCGGACATCCCGCTGGCCAAGGTCACCTTTGCCACCGTCGACATCCCGGGCATGGCCACGTTCGGTGCCGGAAGCATCTCGGTGGCCTGCACCCATGAGGGGACGACCGGCTTCTACTGCCTGGTCATGCCCATGAGCACCGAGCAGTCGGTCATCGGCGGACGGGAGACGTTCGGTGAGCCGAAGAAGATCGGCCAGGTCTCCGTGGACCTGGAGGGGGAATCGGTGCACGGAGCCATGACCCGCATGGGGGTGACCTTCGCCGAATTCACCGGCCGCACCACCGGTGACCTCGAGGTGCCGGCATCACCGGAGACCCGCACCGACTTCTACTTCAAGGCCCTTCCTGCACCGGACGGCAAGGGCCTCGACGGCGATCCCAGCCTGGTCTATTGCACCCGCGAGGAAACCGTGCGGTGGGCCAAGTCCTGCGAAGGTCGCCTCGAGTTGCACGAGTCGCGTTTCGACCCGGTGGCCGATCTGCCGGTCAAGTCGCTGGTCGGAGTCACCCTGGGTGAGCGCAACGCCATCCAGCGGGGCAGGATCCACTCAAGGGTGCCGGCCGACTGGATCGTGCCCTTCTTGCACCAGCGCTATGACGACCTGTCCCCGACCGGCGAGGACTAGGCGGGCACCGGGCCGAGCCCGCCGACGCGCCCAGGGGGAACGATGGAGTTCGAGGACAAGGTAGCGGTGGTGACCGGCGGTGCCGGTGGCATCGGCCGAGGATTGGTCCACGCCCTGGCGTCGCGGGGTGCCCGGGTGGTGATCGCCGACGTGGAGGAGCCGGCGCTGACGGCAGCACTCGGGGAGTTGGCCACGGTGGGCACGGTGCGGGCGGTGCAGGTCGACGTGGCCGACGAGAGGTCGGTGGAGGCGTTGGTCGACGATGTCTACGGCAACGAAGGCCGCTGCGACCTGCTCTTCGCCAACGCCGGAGTCACCTCCGGCGGCGGTGGGCTTCCGTGGGAGCAGG
This sequence comes from uncultured Acidimicrobiaceae bacterium, assembly GCA_963824355.1. Lineage (GTDB taxonomy): Bacteria > Actinomycetota > Acidimicrobiia > Acidimicrobiales > RAAP-2 > Bog-756. The sequence continues at coordinate 201,871 of CAWGOY010000001.1, forward strand.
AGGTCAACGACTGGCGGTGGTGCTTCTCGGTCAACGTGATCGGATTGGCCGCCACCGTGCTCGCCTTCCTGCCCCGCATGCTGGAGGGCGGACATCCCGGCGAGGTGGTGGCCACCTCGTCGGGGGACGGGGGCGTGGCCCCGGTGCCCTACGCCAGTGTCTATGCGGCCTCGAAGGCCGCGGTCAGCTGTTTCATCGAAGCGGTGGCCCACCAGTTGGTCAAGGTGGAGGCACCGATCCACGCCCACGTCTTCTACCCCGGTGGCGGCCTGCTCGACACCGGACTGTGGACAGCGGCGCGCAACCGCCCGGCCGAACTGGAGCGGGTCCGTCCCCGGCCTCCGGCCCCGGGCACGACATTCGCCGAGTTCAAGTCCCAGCTGGAGGCGGCCGGACTTCCGGCCGAGATCGTCGACCTCAACTGGCTCGGGGACCAGGTCCTCGACGGGCTCGACGAGGGACGGTACATCCTCGGTCCCGACACCGCCCGGTTCGGTGGGCTCCTCCATGCCCGGGCTGAGGCCATCGCCGAGGGGCGGCTGCCTCCTACGCTGTTGCACTGAGAGGCCGGGCCCCATGGATCCAGCTCACCGAGGGACTGAAACGGAGTGACCGACATGGAGCACCGCTATACCGTGATCTCCGCCGACTCGCACTGCGGCGCCGACGTGACCGACTATCGGCCCTACCTCGCTTCGCGGTACCACGACGAGTTCGACGCCTGGGCTGCCACCTACGAGGTCCCCTTCGCCGACCAGCTCGCCCCCATCCGATACCGGAACTGGGACTCGGAACGGCGGCTGGCCGAGCACGAGGCCGACGGCATCGTGGCCGAGGTGCTGTTCCCCAACACCGTCCCCCCGTTCTTCGAGGAGGGCAACCTGGTCGCCCTGCCTCCCGACGAAGCCGACTACGAGCGGCGCTGGGCCGGTGTCCAGGCCCACAATCGCTGGCTGGCCGACTTCTGTGCCGCCGCGCCCGGGCGTCGGGCCGGCGTGGTCCAACTCTTCGTCAACCACCTCGACGATGCGCTGGCCGAGCTGGACTGGGCGGCTGAGCACGTCAATCTGTTCGGCGGCATCCTGCTGCCGTCGATCCCCCCGAGCTCCGATCTCCCTCAACTGTACGACCCGGTCTATGACCCGCTATGGCGCCGCTGCGAGGAGCTGGGGGCGGTGGTCAACGCGCATTCGGGCTCCGGGCTGCCCGACTACGGCGACCTGGAGATCGCCCGGGCCATCATGCTGGTCGAGCTGCCCTGGTTCGGCCACCGTCCTCTCTGGCACCTCATCTTCGGAGGGGTTCTCGAGCGGTTCCCCGACCTCAAGGTGGCCCTCACCGAACAGGGTGTGGCCTGGCTTCCCCGTGGTCTCGAAACACTGGACTGGTTCTACGGCCGGATGGCCGGGGGCGGCGCAGCCGAGGCGGTGTTCTTCGGCGCGGCAGCCGGCGGCATGTCGATGAAGCCCTCGGAGTACTTCGCCCGCAACGTGTGGGTCGGCGCCTCCTTTCTCCGCTCATCGGAGTCCGCCCTGCGACCAGCCTTCGGCGACGACCGGATCATGTGGGGCGACGACTATCCCCACTCCGAGGGCACCTGGCCGTTCAGCCGCGAGGCCCTGCGGGTGGCGTTCGCCGGCGAGCGGCCCGAGGTGGTCCAGCGCTGCGTGGCCACCAATGCCGCCCGGCTGTACGGATTCGACCTCGAGGCGCTGGCCCCGTTGGCCGCCGAGTTCGGCCCGTTGGCCTCAGAGGTGGCCGAACCTATCGCCGCCGCCGACTACCCGACCGCGTCGACATCCAACGCCTTCGACACCACCCAGGTCCTGCGGGCCTGGTAAGGCAACCAAGGGATAGGTCCTGCCGGTCCGGGCCGTCAGGCGGTCGGGGTGATCCCGTACTCCGTCAGCCACCACTTGGCCGCGGCCGAGGCCCCCGGATCAGCAGCCAAAGTCGGGTCCTGACCCAGGTCCTGGGGGGTGGGTCCGATGCGGTCAGCCTCCGGCTGCAGCGAGGCCAAATCGAAGCCGTAGACCTTGGCCGCCGTGCCTCCCAGCAACTGGCGGGCCTCTTCCACCGGGACAGCCCAAAAGTCGGCTTTGAGCTTCGCCGCGGTATTGGGCCACGATCCCTCGGGATGGGGGTAGTCGGTCCCCCACATCACGGTGTCCAGTCCGAGGACGTGTCGACGGCGGATCTCCTCGGGCGACATGGTCGACGCTCCCACGAAGATGTTGGTTCCGAAGTACTCGGACGGGAGCTTGGAGATCTTGCCCTCGAGGAGCGCGGCCATCTTCTTGGTGGTGTGGCCGCCCCCCATGTACTGGTCCCACTTCCATTTGGAGTCGGCGATCCAGTAGGCGGCCGCCTCGGTGACCACGAACATCAGGTCGGGATGGCGCTCGAAGGCGCCGGAGAACAGTAGGTGCCACGACGGTCGGGCCGCCCACCACACCACCTCAGCCAGGTAGATGCCGATGTGGTCGTTGTAGTCCTCCTGGGGCGCCTCCCCCGAGTGGGTGTGGACAGGAAGATGGGCGGCGGCACATGCCGCCCAGAAATCCTCGTAGACCTGGCTGCTGTAGGGCGCCCGGTGTCGCCACATGGTTGGGATCATCACCCCCCGCACGCCGGGCTGCTCGGCTGCCCATTCGGCCTCGGCCACCGCCCTGACCGGATCGTGGCACAACGGGACGAGAGCGATGCCGGCCCGTCGATGCGGGCTGGTCTGGCACAGCTCGGCCAGGAAGCGGTTGTGGGCCCGGGCACCGGCGAAGGCCAGGTCGGGGTCCTCGATCTCGCCGGCCGACAGGCCGGCTCCGAACGGCGGGGAACCCATACCGGTGATGGCGTCGGCGTCGGCGAACAGCACGTCGGCCGACACGCCGTCCTGGTCGAGCTTCCTTGTCCCGCACAGCCGGGTCGTAGGCGCCCCGGAGCCCTTCCTGGTTGGCGGTCTCCCAACCCATGATGTACTCGTAGTTGGTCTCCAGTCGGGCTTCCCGTTCGGCCTCCTTGACGGCCAGCCACTCGTCGAACTGACGGTGGAACCGCTGCTCGAGGTAGGGACGGTAATCGGCCAGTGGCAGGCCACAGTGGCCGTCGGCCGAGATGATGACGTAGCGCTCGGACATGGCGCTCCCCCTTCCGTGACGGTGTGGACCGGACCTCACCGGTCCTAGGGCGGCCCACACAGCGTTCGCGAGCTTTCCACATCGGCCGCGCTGATGGGAGGCCGGCAGCCTGCTCCTGTGCCAGTCGGCCAATGGAGGTTCGGCCGCTGGAGGTAGCACTCGACGCGGCCGTCACCACCTACGGGCCTGGGCTGCTCCGGCCGGGACGGCCCCGACTCGCTAACCTCAAAGCGTGGCAACCTTCGACCACGTTGCCGGCATGGCCGCCGAGCTGCCTCAGGTCACCGAGACCGAGCGCCACGGTCACCGGACCTGGTTCGTGGCCGGAAAGGCCTTCGCCTGGGAACGGCCCTTTTCCAAGGCCGACCTCAAGCGGTTCGGCGACGACACCCCACCATCGGGGCCCATTCTGGCCGTGCGAGTCGACGATCTCGACGAGAAGGAGGCCGTCCTCGCCACCCACGCCACCTCGTTCTTCACCATTCCCCACTTCGAAGGGTATTCGGCGGTACTCATCCAACTCGACGCAGTCAACCGACGCGTGCTGCGTGAGGCGATCACCGACGGGTGGCTGGCCTGTGCCTCAGCGACCCTGAAGAAGCAGTACCTCAGCCGCTGAGATCCCGTGCCGGAACCTCGACCGGAAGGCAGTGTCGACCGGAAGGCAGTGTCGACCGGAAGGCAGTGTCGACCGGAAGGCAGTGTCGACCGGAAGGCAGTGTCGACCGGAAGGCAGTGTCGAGACAGACTCGTGATCATCCGCGGCCCGGGTGAGCGACGGAACCGGTCCAGTCACCGAGCAGCAGCTTGCGGGCGCTGGTCGGTGGTGGCTGTCCTCGTGGCCACGGCCTGGATCGGCTCGGGCCCACCGGCGTCGGCTTCGCCGATCCCGTCAGCCAACCCGGCCAACGGTCCGGTCGGTCCCTTCCGGGCCCCGGGCGGACCTGAGCTGTTGGACCGCGACGGTCGGGTCGTTCTGCTCCACGGGGTCGATCTGGTCTACAAGATCCCTCCCTACGAGGTCGAGGTGGGCGGGACCGGTCGAAACGTCCTGACCTCGGCCGAGGCCCAGCACATGGCCCAACTCGGTTTCGACGTGGTGCGCCTCGGGATCATCTGGAAGGGTCTGGAGCCCGGAACCGCCCCGATCAATGCCGCCGGCATCTGCACGCCGGGCACTCCGAGGGCCTCGGGACCGGGGCAGTTCAATGCCCGCATCTTCGACACCTACCTAGACCGATTGCAGGCCACCATCGCCCTGCTGGCCCGCTACGGCATCTCCTCGCTCATCGACATGCACCAGGACGTCTACAACGAGGCCTTCGGCGGCGAGGGGGCACCCAACTGGGCGGTATGCACCGACGGCATCGAACCGAAACCACAACGGGGCGTGGCCGATTGGAGCGTCAACTACACCGGGCCCGGTGTGTCCGAGGCCTACGGACACTTCTGGGACAACGACGTGGTCGGAAACCTCCAGGGCGAGTTCGACTCGTTGTGGACCAGAGTCGCCACCCGACTGCGCGGCAACCCGTGGGTGGTCGGGTACGACCCGTTCAACGAGCCCTACGGACCCGGCCTCTCTGCCGATCCCGACAACCCGGCCTTCGACGCCGAGCTCCAGTGCTTCTACACCGGGCGCGCCCACCCCGGGCTCGACCAGAACGGCCAGCCGGTGTCCTGCCCGGCCGACGATCCCGAGGAGGGACTCATTCCGCGCCTCGAGACTGCCGACCCCACCCACCTGGTCGCCTACGAAGGCAACTACAGCACTGACTCCGGGGTTCCCAATCACGTGGGGCCCATGGACTACAAGAACCTCGTCCTCAACTTTCATGACTACTGCTTCCTGCACGTTCCCAACGGACCCGAGCCGGCCGATTTCGGCTCCGTGTGTGGCCCGCTGGAGCGCACCGTCTTCGCCCAGCACGCCCAGGAGCGGGCCAACGACGCCACACCCGAGCAACCGGCGGGGCCGGGCTGGCTTCTGACCGAGTTCGGTGCCACTACCGACACGGCCGACCTCGGACGGATCACCTCGGATGCCGACACCGACCTGGTGGGTTGGATCTACTGGCAGTGGATCGACTATCCCGACCCGACCGGATCCCACTCGTCAGCGCTGTGGCCGGCCCGGAAGGCCACTGCCGCACAGCTCAACGTGCTGTCGGAGACCTATGCGTCCGCGGTGGCCGGGACACCCGTTTCGATGTCGTTCGACCCGGCCACGGCGGCGTTCAGCCTGCGCTACCGGTCGAACCCCACCGTCACCGCCCCCACCGTGGTCGTCGTGCCGGTGGCCGTCCACTACCCCCATGGCTACTGCCTCCGGGTCACCGGAGGTCGGGTCACCTCCCATCGCGGTGCCAGCCGTGTGGATATCGACAATGGGCGGGCTTCCACCCTGGTCACCGTGTCGGTGACCAGGGGATCCTGTTGACTCGATGCCGAGCCCTGCGCACCGGACGGGGTCAGGAAACTCGGTAGTAGGTGGTGGCGTCGCCACTGAGGGACGTACTGGTCGACCCGTCGAGACCGACCACCGGGTCACCAGCCGTGGTCACCCGTTGGACCTTCCGCCGCTGCCGACCGTAATCAGCCACCGCGTAGTGCTGGGTCGAGCGGTTGTCCCACACCACGACATCGCCCTCCCGCCATTTCCACCGCACCGTGTTCTCCGGCCGGGTGACGTAGGCCTGAAGGGTCCGGAGGATATCGACCGATTCGTTGGTGGGGTGGCCCACCAGGCGCTGGGCGAAGCCGCCGAGGAGCAGAGCAGACTCCCCGGTCTCGGGGTGGACCCGCACTACCGGGTGCTCGGTCTCGTAGACGGTGGACACGAACGCCCGCAGATGGGCCAGCCGTTCCTCGCTGAGCCGTCCTTTGAGGGCGGCCACGTCGACCCGTCCGTAGTCGTTGCCGTTGGTATGGACGGCCCGGAGGGAGTCGGCCAGCAGTCGCAGGTCGGGACGGAGGTCGTCGTAGCCGGCGACGGTGTTGGCCCACATGGTGTCGCCTCCTACCTCGGGGATGATCACCGACCGAAGCACCGAGAAGGTCGGCGGACGTTCAACGAAGGTGACGTCGGTGTGCCAGTGGTTGGCCGAGGCTCCCGTGGCCGAGTCGAGGTCGAAGAGCTCGGGGTCGGCCGTTCCCCCCGGGAGGGTGGGGTGAGCGTGGGTGAGGGGCCCGAGCCGAGAGGCGAAGGCGATCTGACCGGCGCCGTCGAGCCGCTGGTTCCGGAGGAACACCACCCGGTGGGCGAGGAGGGCCTGGCGGACGCCGGCCACCACCCCGTCGTCGAGCGGCCCGGCCAGATCCACCCCTTCCAGCACGGCTCCGATTCGTCCGGTGAGCGGTTGGACCTCGACAGCTGCGGCGGTAGCGATGCCCATGGTGCCTCCTCGACGGTATTCCGGACAGTGGTATTCCGGAAAGACGGTATTCCTGACCAACCCCAGTACCTTTCCAGAGTAGAGGATGGCTGCGGTCCCGTGCCGACAGAGCCGACCCTGTCCCGGTCGGTCGGACACTGCCGGTCATTGCCGCCCGATGGTGTTGAGGGCACTGCCGGCCCGGAACCACCCGAGTTGGTCGGCGTCAAAGGAGTGGGTGCAGGTGAAGTCGACCCCGGATCCGTCCGGTCGGGTGATCCGGCACCGGACCGGCTTCCCGGCGGTCAGGTCGGCCAGGCCTCGCACGGAGATGCGGTCGTCCTCACCGATCAGCTCGTAGGTGGCCGGATCCACGAACCACAGCGGAAGCAGGCCCTGCTTCTTCAGATTGGTCTCGTGGATGCGGGCGAACGACCGGGCCAGCACGACTAGACCGCCCCGGTACCGGGGCTCCATGGCTGCGTGCTCCCGCGATGATCCCTCCCCGTAGTTGGCGTCTCCCACCACGCACCAGCGCACGCCGGCTTCGGCCAGTCGCCGGCCGATCTCCGGAAAGGGGCGGGTCTGGCCGTCGAGCGGATCCCGGCCGGAGCCCACCGCGCCGCTGAAGGCGTTGGCCACCCCGGAGGAACAGGTTTCCCGAGATGTTCTCGAGGTGACCCCGGTAGCGGAGCCAGCGACCAGCGGCCGAGATCTGGTCGGTGGTGCACTTCCCCTTGGCCTTGAGCAAGACCGGAAGGTCGATGTAGTCCTGGCCGTCCCAGGCCGGGAAGGGAGCGAGGCGCTGGAGGCGGTCGGAGTCGGGGGGAACGACGATCTCGATACCGGTCCTGGCTTCGGGTGGCGCCAGGTAGCCGAGCTCACCGGATTCGAAGCCCCGGGCCGGAAGTTCCTCGGCCACCGGCGGCTCGATCCGCACCGTCGACCCGGAGTCGGTGACCAGTGCGCCGGCCAGCGGGTCGAAATCGAGGGTCCCGGCCAGGGCGAAGAGCCAGCACCATATCCGGCGACGCGAGCAAGGATTTGGTGGCGATACTGCCGTCGTTGCGCTTCGGGAAGTTTCGATTGAAGCTGGTGACGATGGTGTTGGGCACCGACGGGTCGATGTCGTCCCGCTCCCACTGCCCGATACACGGGCCACAGGCGTTGGCCAGCACGGTGGCCCCGATGGCCTCGAGGTCGGCCAGCAGCCCGTCCCGGTCGATGGTGGACCGCACCTGTTCGGAGCCCGGTGTGACCAGGAGCGGCGTACTGGGCCCGTAGCCCGTGGGCCGCAAGCCTGCCGGGCGATGGAGGCGGCACGGGCCATGTCCTCGTACGACGAGTTGGTGCACGACCCGATCAGCGCGGCCGAGATGGCCGTGGGGACACCGTTGGCCTCGGCCCACGCCCCGACCTCGCTCGACCCGGTGGGCGACGATCAGGGGAGTCCGGTCCGTTGATCACGGGCGGCAGCGACGACAGGTCGATCTCGATGAGCTGGGCGAAGTACCGTTCAGGGTCCTCCTCCACCTCGGGATCGGCACGGAGGTCGATCGGCGACGGCCGATGCCCGATCGGCGACCGGCCCGCCTTCCCGTGGCCGACAGGTAGGCGGCCATGTGATCGTCGTAGGGGAAGAGCGAGGTGGTGGCCCCGACCTCGGCTCCCATGTTGCAGATGGTGGCCTTACCGGTGGCGCTGATGGTGTCGGCGCCGGCCCCGAAGTACTCGACGATGGCACCGGTACCCCCGCTAAACGGTCAGGAGCTCGGCCACGGCCAGGATCACGTCCTTGGGCGACGTCCAACCCCGCCAGCCTGCCGGTCAGGTGGACACCGATGAGCCTGGGCCAGCGGAGGTTGAAGGCCTGGCCGGTCATGAACGTCGATGGCGTCACCGCCACCCACCCCGATGGCCACCATTCCCAGTCCCCCGGCATTGGGGGTGTGGCTGTCGGTGCCGATCATCATCCCCCCGGGGAAGGCGTAGTTCTCGAGGAGCACCTGATGGATGATCCCCGAGCCCGGCTTCCAGAAGCCGAGGCCGTAGCGGGCACAGAACGACGGAGGAAGTCGTAGACCTCGGCATTGGCCTCGAGGGCCGCATCCAGATCGGCGGCGGCGGCGGCCCGGGCCCGGATCAGGTGGTCGCAGTGGACGGTGGTCGGGACCGACACCGAGTCGAGGCCGGCAATCATAACTGGAGGGCCACGATCTGGGCCAGGGCATCCTGCAGGGCGACCCGGTCGGGGGCAAGCCGGCGTAGCCGCCCGGCCGAGGCCAGGCTGCCGGTCCGGGAGCGAACTGGTGGTTGACCAGGACCTTCTCGGCGTAGGTCAGCGGGCGACCCACCCGACGGCGGGCGGAGATCACCTCGCCGGACCAGCGGGCATAGAGCGGTTCGACCACGGATGGTGGGGTCGAGGCCCCTGGGCTGCGATGGTCGACCGGGCCCGGTGGGTCGGTGGCCAGGCGCGGAAAGTTGGATGCGTCCATCATGGGTCCCCTATCTCTTGATATCGAGAGAGTATGCACGAAAGTCATCTTGATGTCAAGGTAGAATGGGCATATCGGGATGGTGGAACGATGGAAGCGAGTCGCCAGCCGGTACTCGTCGAAGGGAGGTGCCGATGGAGGACGAGGTCGACCGCCTGGTGGAGGGGTGGCGTCGGGCGTTGCCCGAGTGTCGACGTGTCGCCCCTCGAGGTGCTGTCCCGGGTCACCCGGCTGGCCCGCCACCTCGAGCGCCAGCGGACGGCCGTGTTCGCTCGTCACGATCTCGAGACCTGGACCTTCGACGTGCTCTCGGCTCTCCGCCGGTCCGATCCTCCCCACAACCTGTCGCCCGGTCAGCTACTGGCCCAGACACTGGTCACCTCCGGGACCATGACCAACCGGATCGACCGCCTGGAGACACGCGGTCTGGTACGACGTCGCCCCGATCCGAACGACGCCCGGTCGGTCAGGGTCCAGCTGACCGGGGCGGGACGGAAGCGGGTCGACCTAGCGCTCCGCGACCTGGCCGCCCGCGAGGATGCCCTGTTGGCCTCGCTCGACGGTCGCCAACGAGCCACCCTGGCCGGACTCCTCCGTCAGGTGGTCGCACCCCTGGACGGGTAGGAACCGGTCGGCGCCAGCAGGCCAGACCGGACTTCTACCCGTTCTCCGACATGTGCTGGCTGCGGCGGACGGCGGTCACTTGACAACCGTTCCGTACATGTCGTCGAGCGGGTAGGACAACAGCTCGAGCCGCTCGCCGTCGGGACCGGGGAAGTAGGCGGACGATCCGCCCACGATGAGCGGCTTGACACCCGCCTCCTCCAGCTTGGCCACCAACCGGCTCCACTGCTCCGGAGTCACCGAGATGGCGATGTGATGGAGACCGCCGAGCACCTCTTGGTACGGTCCGAGATCGAGACCGGGGAAGTCGAAGAAGGCCAGGTAGTTGCCGTGGCCGACATCGAAGAAGAAGTGGGTGGACCCGCGATAGTCGCGGTTCTCGAACAGCTCCACCAGCGGGAACTCGAGGAGATCCTGGTAGAAAGCGATGGTCGCTTCGACATCGGTGCACAACAGGGCGAAGTGATGGAGACCCCGGGCGGTCGACTCGGGGCGCTCCCGCAGGGGTCGCAGGTGGCGCTCCCGCAGGGACTCCCACTCCTCGGACCGGTCGATGCTGCTGCCGTGTTCGGTCACCGAGCTACCTCCCCCGCAAGGTCATCGTCCAGACTCCGCGTCACCACCCTGTTTCTAGTCCGGCGGCCGGGTTGGCGCCGCCTCTCGAATCGACCTTGTGCGTTTTGATAGGGATCCGGCGCACCGAACGGCGCAAACGCCTGCACAATGGACCCTGCGGGCAGAGCCACGTTCCGCCCCGATGCTGGGCCTACCAGCGCCCGGCGTTGTGGACATACACCTCGTAGCAGGGGCCGCAGAGTGGAGCCGGCTTGCCCGGTGCCGCATCCGGCTCGATCGGTCCACCACAGTCCGGGCAGACTCGGTCGGCGACATCGAAGGTCTGATCCTCCCGCAACTCCGGCTCGGCGGTCATCCCTTCCCATCGTCAGGGCCTTCACCGGCCTTGAGCAACAGTAAGAATCCGATCCATCACGCACGACCCGGGGCGCTGGCCCGTCACGAGCGGGGGCCATCAGGACCACTGGGATCTGATTCCCTGCTCAAGTCGGGGCCCCGCCCCGGCCGATACAGGCCCCAGGAAGGGACGGCCATGAGGACAGCCCGGTGCGCGTCCGGCACTCAGCCCGCCGAGGAGGCCTATGTACGGCTTGTTGCACGAACAGGAGATCGAACCCCTGGTCCGTGGACTGACCGGCGGCATCCATGCCGACGGCGGCCCCACCAGCGAGCAGCTCACGGTACTGGAGTCGATCGTCACCCACCTGTGGGGACGATCGGATCTCGATCCACGCGCTCTGACGCCGCTCGGGCCCGAGGCCACGGCATCGGTGCTGGAACGGGACGAGACGCGGCTCCGCTTCTGCGAGATCCTGATGGCCCTCGAATTGTGTCGACATCCGCAGTCGGCGTCACAGGTTGACCTGGTCGAGACGTATGTGACGGCCATGGGCGTAAACGGCATCGAGGTCCAGGTCACCCGGCAGGCGCTGGAGCGGGGGGCCGACGAGGCGTCACGGGACCTGGAGCGCTTCTACGGCGAGATACTCCCGGAGATCTCCGAAGCCTCCCTTCGATCCTCCTATCTGCGGTTGGACGTGCCCGATCACCGACTGGCCGACCGGTTGCGGGCACTGCATGACCTCCCCGAGGACACTCTCGGGCACGCCTACATCGAGTTCTACAGGAGGAACGGGCTCACGCTTCCCGGGGACGACATCCACCTTCCGGCCCACTACGTGAACCACGACATGAACCACGTCATCACCGGATACGAACCGACGGCGCCAGGTGAGATCGCCCGCTCGGGATTCCTTGTCGCTGCTGACGACAGCCGGCGCAACTGGCTCGAGTTCCTTGTCTCGATGTCCATCCACGAGACCGGGGTACTCAACCACGGCGCCATCCGGGCCAAGGTGGCGACGCTGGACCGGGACGGCGTGCCAGAGCTCCTCGGCGAAGGGCTCGAGCGGGGACGGCGGTGCACTACCGATTTGAGCCAGGTGGACCACCTGGCCATCGCCGCCTTGCCACTCGATGAGGTCCGGGCCCGATTCAGTATCGTTCCCCTGGCCCACCCGGTGGTCTGACCCCGCCGACCGGACGGGGAATCGGGTAGCGTCGCCTGACGTGGCCGAAGACGGGACAGCCACCGAGATCGATGCCTACCTCAAGTCGCTCGGTGCGAGCGACGAACAGATTGCACTGGCTCGTCGGGCCGGACACCTGACCGGCCTGGCCGGCGACCTGCTCCTGGCCGGCGGAGCCAAGTACACGGCCGTCGACCTGGCCTCGCAGGCGGGCATCGGTGTTGACGAGGTGGTCTTCATGTGGCGGGCCATGGGAGTCGTGGTCCCCGACTCCCAACGGACCATGTTCTCCGACGGGGACGCCGATCTGACCCGGTTCCTGGTCCAGGGGAATCCCGTCGGTCCCCACGGTGCCGAGCTGCTCCGGGTCCTCGGTACCTCCCTGTCGCGCATCGCCGAGGCCGCCGTGTCGGTCTACGTCCAGACCCAGGAGCCCAGCCGCGACGCTCCCGATCTCGACATGCTGGCCTGGGCCAAGCAACAAGCCACGGTGATCGCCGCCGCTCTCCGTCTGGGTGATTCGCTGGGGGTCGTCTTCGCCCACCACATGCGCGACGCCATCGACCGACAGCGGGCCGCGCAGGCCGACGTGAGCGACAAGACCATCCACCGGTTAGCGGTGGGCTTCGTCGACCTGGTCGGCTTCACGCCTCTGTCCCAGCACGTCTCGCCGGCCTCGCTGTTGGAGTTGATCGGTGCCTTCGAGACCGAGGCTTTCGAGGTGGCCTCATCGCACAACGGACGCATCGTGAAGCACATCGGGGACGAGGTGATGTTCGTCGCCCAGGATTCGGTGTCCGGCTGCGCCATCGCCTACGAGATCACCGCCGCTTCCGGGTCGGACATCGAACCACGGGGCGGCGTGTGCTTCGGCGACGTGATCACCCGCTACGGCGACTACTACGGCCCGGTGGTCAACCGGGCATCGCGTCTGGCCGAGCTGGCCATCCCCGGTGAGGTGCTGGTCGACGAGGAGACCGCCCGCCTGGCTGGCGGGTCGTTCGAGTTCCATGCCGGGGGCCACCGGCTGCTGAAGGGCTTCGGGGAGCCCATTGCCGTCCAGTCGATCGGCCGGCCCCTCGACACCTGACGGACGGGCCGAGCGGCGGTCAGCGGCTACGGCGGTTCAGGGGAGGAGTGCAAGCGCCTCGTCGTCAAGCACCAGCTCGGCCGCGCCCAGGTTCTCCTCGAGGTGAGAAAGGGACGAAGTCCCCGGGATGAGCAACACGGTGGGGGCCCGTTGCAGTGACCAGGCCAGAGCCACCTGGGCCGGCGTGGCTCCCACCCGCTCGGCGGTGGCCACGACGGCCGGCGCGCCGAGGACCGGGTTCTCGTCATTGAAGGCCGATCCCAGCGGGAAGAAGGGGACGAACGGGACGCCGTCGGACCGGCAGGCGTCGAACACCGCCTGGCCCGAGAGATCGGCCAGGTTGTACAGGTTCTGCACGCAGGCGACGTCGACCCGCGCCCGGGCGGCCTGGTACTGGTCCTCATCGACCTCGCTCAACCCGATGCCCCCGATGAGCCCCTCGGTGCGCAGCGACTCCATCAGATCGAGCTGCTCGGCCAAGGGAACGTCGGCACCGGGATGACGTCGCAGGTTGACCACCGGGATCTGCTCGAGTCCGAGAGAGGTCAGATTCTCCTCCACGCCGGTCCGCAGCTCCTCGGGGCGCTGGGCGGCCAACCACTGCCCCTGGTCGTCACGCCGCGCCCCGACCTTGGTCACCAGGACCAGGTCGTCGGGGTACGGGGCCAGGGCCTCGCGCAGCAACTGGTTGGCCACGTCGGGCCCGTAGAACTGGGCGGTGTCGATGTGGTTGACCCCCGCCTCGACTGCCCGCCGGACCACGGCCAGGGCCTGGTCGCGGTCGGCCGGCGGTCCGAATACCCCGGGTCCGGGCAGCTGCATGGCACCGAAGCCCATCCGGCGCACCGGCCGTCCGGCGAGAAGGACTGTTTCATTGGTCATGGGCCCGGTCTACCGGGAACGGCCCCCCGACGAGCCACGCCGGCAGACGCCCCCCGGTTCAGCCTGTCGCCTGCGTTTTGGTCGCTCAGGACACCCGGCGGTGGCCCGGAGGATCGTCAAGCGGTGCCGAGAGGATGCGGGATGCTTCCTCGAGAATGGAGCCGCTCTCCACACCGAAGTGAGAGCGGGCCGCCACCACCAGATCGTCGATCTCGTCCCAGCCGACCTCAGCCCGCCAGGCGCCACACGAACAGTCCACCCGGATCCCGTCAGCATCCTCGTCGATGGAGGCCACGTGCACGCCGGGAAACCCGGGTTCGGCGATCCCAGGCTCGACGTCGGCGACCGGCGGCAGACCGTTGACCAGCCGGAACTGCCGGGCCAGTTGGGGATCGATGGTGTCCAGCGCGTCGGCGGTGTCCTCAAGCAGTAGAAACCGTTCGCCCATGGCGCCCATGGCTGACTCCTTGCCCGACGTGTGCCGGATGGGTGGCAGACAGCGACCGCTCGGGTCACCACCATCCAGCCTAGGGGTGGTGTGCACCGGTCGACAAGGGGCCTGAGCAGGTCCTCCACTCCATTCGCGCCGCCAGCGGTCCGCCGTCAGACCGGCGCGAAGAGGTCTCCCAGGTCGTCGATCCGCTCCAGCACCTGGTCGGCAGTGAAACGCAGTCCGGAGGAATCGCCCGAGCCAGCACAGTCGTCGACCTCGGCCCAGGTGACCGGCGTCGAGACGGTCGGCTGGGGTCGGGCCCGCAGCGAGTAGACGGCCACGGTCGTCTTGGCCGGATGGTTCTGGCTCCAGTCGATGAGGATCTTGCCCGGACGCAGGGTCTTGCGCATGTTGGACACCACCAGGTCGGGGCGGTCCTGCTCGAGCTGTCGGGCCAGTCCGTGGGCCCTGTCCCGCACCTTGTCCCAGGTCGGCCGGCCCGACAGGGGCACGTAGAGCTGGAGGCCCTTGGATCCGCTGGTCTTGGGGAAGCAGCCGTCACGACCCTCGGCGAGGGCCTCGGCCAGCAGCACGGCCACCGCACAGCACTCGACGATGGTGGATCCCTCGCCGGGGTCGAGATCGAAGACAAGGTGGTCTGGAGGTCCGGGGAGCACCCGCCTCCTTCCCGACGTGCCAGAGGGGTACATGGAACTCGAGGGCGGCCAGATTGGCCGACCACAGGAGGGTGGGCCTGTCACCGACCTCGGGGTAGGGCACCGAAGGGCCGTCGGCGGTGGAGGGCACCTCGATCCGGTGCACCCAGGACGGGCGCGTGGCTGGGGATGTGCTTCTCGAAGAAGAAGGAGGCGTCGACCCCGTCGGGGTAGCGCTTCATGGTCAGGGGCCGGTCCCGCAGATGGGGCACCATGACCTCGGCCACCCGGGCGTAGTAGTCGAGCACCTTTCCCTTGGTGAAGCCGGCCTCGGGGTAGAGGACCTTGTCCAGGTTGGAGACGGTGAGCTCGCGACCGTCGACCGTGGTGCGGACCGAGCCGTCAGGGCTCACGGTCGTACCTCCTCAGGGGACTTGTCGGGTCGGAGGCCCCGCCACACCGGATGGCGGAGGTGACCCTCGGGGGTCCACTCGCCGAAGCGGACCTCACCGACCAGCGTGGGCGACACCCAGGTGGTCTCCCGGGCCAGGGCGCTGGGAACCGGCGGGTCGAACGGGCTGGTGGCCCGGGTGCGCCGCTCGAGCCGGGCGAGCAGTTCGCTCCGCTCGGCCTCGGTGAATCCGGTCCCCACCTTGCCGACCAGGTTCAGACTTGCGGCTGCTCGGCCACCGGCAGACCGAGGACCAGGGCCCCGAAGTCGGCCCGACGGCTCCCCTTGCCCTCGGTGAACCCACCGATCACCACCTCTTGGGTGCGGATGTGCTTCACCTTGACCCAGTCGCGGCTCCGCCGTCCGGGCCGGTAGGGGCTGGACCGCCGCTTGGCCACCACCCCCTCCATGCCGGCGTCGGCCGAACCGCGCAGCATCTCGGCCCCGTCGATGTCGGTGAACGAGGGGGTGACCGCCCAGTTGGGACCGCCGAGGTGGAGCCCCTCGATGGCGGCGCGGCGTTGGTCGTAGGTGCGGTCGAGGAGCGACACGCCGTCGAGATGGAGGAGATCGAAGAGGACCAGGCTGGCCGGGTGGGCCGCGCTCAAGCGCCGGACGGCGGCCGGCGAGTCGGTGTGGATCCGGTGCTGCAGCTGTGAGAAGGACGGCCGGCCGTCGGCATCGAGGACCACTACCTCGCCGTCGAGCAGGGCCTGGTGGGAGCCGAGCGCCTCACCGACACCTCGCAGCTCGGGGAACGAGTGGGTCACGTCGTTGTCGTTGCGGCTGAACAGCTGGATACGACCACCGTCGACCCGTACCAGGACCCGCATCCCGTCCCACTTGAACTCATAGGCCCAGGCGCCGTCGTCGGGCGGCAGGCCCTCGGCCACCGCCAGCATGGGCCGGAGCGAGTTGGGCAACGGCTTGAAACCCTCGGGGAGCCGGGTCCATCCGGTGGATCATCCACTGTCTGCCCCGGGTGGGGAAGAGGACGTAGCGGCCATCGACCCGTTCCCCGTGGAGGACGACCATGATCTCCTTCGGTTGCCACTTCTCGGTGTCGTAGACCCCGTGGTCCCAGATCGACACCTCCCCGGCGCCGTACTCCCCCGCCGGGATGGTGCCGCTGAAGGATCCGTACTCGAAGGGATGGTCCTCCACCTGCACGGCCAGGTGGTTCTGATCGGGCGATACGGGCAGTCCCTTGGGCAGGGCCCACGAGGCCAGCACCCCGTCGCGTTCCAGCCGGAAGTCCCAATGCAGGCTGGAGGCGTGGTGCTCCTGGATGACGAAGGTGGGTTGTGTTCCCTTCGCCTTCCCCTTCCGCTTCCGGTTCCCGCGCTGGCCCGGTCCGGGCCTCGACGGTGGATCGGCGGCGGGGACCGGCTCAGGGGTCCGGCCGGGATCCCGTTTCTTCCGGTAGGGGTCCAGCGAGCCGGGTGCCACGCGTCATGTCTACCCCGGTGCCACTCGTCGCAGTCAAACACTTTGCCCGGTCAACCGCTGCTCTCGGCCGACAGCCGCGTCCAGCCGCGATTCCGGTCGGGCTCAGGACGAGCGCAGCATCCGCACCCGCGGCATGGTGTCGCTGCCGTGGAGCACCGGCCGTTCGAGGGCCTCGGCGATGAGGGCATCGCGGTCGCAGCGCCGGTGAGCGGCAGCCCGGTCGACCAGGTCACCCAGATAGGCGACCAGGTTGAGCAGGTCCAGCCGCGGTGAGCGTCCGCTCATGGGGACCGGTTCGGTGGCGACATCCATCTGCCCGGCTTCGAGCAAGGCCTGCCTGATGGCCCACAGGCGACCCGGGGCGTCAGACAGGTCGATCCCGGTCAGTCGCATCCAGGCAGAGAGTCCCAGCTCACAGGCCAGATCCGTCCCATATTGGCCGGATGGGACCAGCACCGCCAGGCTGCGGAGCACGGAGGGTGCGAACTCGACGGTCTCAGGATCAATCACGCCTGCAGTGTGACAAAAGGGTGTATCAGGGGTGGTGGATAGCCCCTGAGCTGGGTAATGATGGATGGATGCCTCGATCCATCTGGAAAGGTGCGCTCAACTTCGGTCTGGTCAATGTCCCGGTGGGCCTCTACCCGGCCACCCAGGACAAGACCATCCACTTCAACCAGTTCGAAGAGGGCACCTCCGACCGGATCCGCTACAAGAAGGTCAACGAGCGGACCGGCAAGGAAGTGTCGTCCGAGCGGATCGTCAAGGGCTTCGACCTGGGCGGTGGCGAGTACGTCCTGCTGAGCGACGAGGAGCTGGAGTCGGCCGAGCCCAAGAAGTCGCACCTGATCGAGATCACCGACTTCGTCGATCTCGATCAGATCGATCCGGTCTTCTACCGGTCGACGTACTACCTGGCACCAGAGGGGGAAGCGGCCAACAAGGCCTATGCCTTGCTCCGCCAGGTCATGCGGGAAGCCAACAAGGTAGCCATCGGCACCGTGGTCATGCGCAACAAGGAGTACACGGTGGCCATCCGGCCCGACGAACAGGTGCTCAAGCTCGAGACCCTGTACTTCTCCGATGAGATCCGTTCCCCGGACAAGGAACTCCCAGGGCTCCCCGACGCCGGCGAGGTAACCGACCGTGAGGTCCAGATGGCTGGCCTCCTGCTCGAGTCGATGGAGAGCGACTGGGACCCCGAGAAGTACCACGACACCCACCGGTCGAAGGTCGAGGCCCTCATCGAGGCCAAGCGCCAGGGAGAGGACATCGTCACCAACGCCGAGTCGGCACCGGCGTCGACCAAGGTGGTCGACCTGATGGATGTGCTGAGCGCCAGCATCGACTCGGTGAACGCTCGACGGAAGTCCGGTCAGCCCACCGGTAGCGGTGGGACCGGAGCTAGCGCCCGGGCCACCAAGAAGGCCGTCCCGGTCACGAAGGCGTCGGCCAAACCGCCCACTCCGATCAAGAAGGCGACCAAGCCGGCCAAAGCCCGGCCAGCAGCCAAGCGCAAAGCGTCCTAAGGGCCTGACGACCTCGGGGCCGCCGGATCCGCGGCCGGCCCTCAGTTGTAGTGGCGCAGTGAAGGCCAGGCGGTCGCCCAACGCACCCGTTGGCCGGTGCACAAGTAGATGGGGTCTCCGCGCTCCTCCGTCCATACATCGCCCGGGGTGTGCACCGTGGCCACCAGTTGCACACTGGCGAACAGGGTGAGGAGCTGGCGGCGGGAGAGGTTGGTGGCGATGGTGGTCGAGTGTTCGGGAGCGCGGCCGGGGCCCCACCACCAGTAGGAGTTGTGCCCGCTGAGTGCCGCGGGGAGGTGGTAGCGGGGGCCGTAGAGATCGATGGCGCCTGCCGCGCCGTAGTCACCGGTGAGAAGGACCAGGTGCGACCGCTGACCGGCGGGAAGACTAGCGGCGATCCCGGCCACCTGGCGCACGTAGCCGGGCCACCCCACGGTGGCACTCAGGTCCTTGTTGATCTGGCTCTCGGACGAGCCGGTGGGCAGGGACGACTGAGGAAGCAGGGGCAAGGTCACCGGCAGGACGGCCACGGCGCCCACCACCATCAGGGTGACCCACCCACGGACGCGGCCGGGCCGTCCCCGACGTTCGAGCCGCCGCTCGGCCGCCACCCCCCCGCCGGCGAACAGCACGAAGTAGATCCCGGCCAGGTAGTAGGGCTTGGCACCGGTCAGCACGAACCAGGCGACAAGCACCGCGTAGGCCACGAACACCGCCCGCCACACCTGTTCACGCCACAGATGGACGAGACCGCCGATCCACAGGCCGGCCAGGACCGGACCGACGGCCAACAACTGGGCGGGCAGGAAGAGGATCGAGGCCCCGACGGTGGCGTTTTCGGCGTGCAGGCTCCGCAGCATCGCTACCTGGGCCCACTGGTGGCCTGCGTTCCAAACGAGGTCAGGCGAGACGATGACCAGGGCCAGCGCGGCTCCGATCAGGGCCGGTGCCGAACGCAGTATCCGACGGTCGGGGCCCACACCGATCCCTATGGCCAGTGCCACCACCAGAAACAGGACGTTCCACTTGTTGAGCAGGCCGATGCCGGTGACCGCACCGATCACGACCAGGAGGCGGGTGTCCCGGGTCCGGATCAGACACAGCGCCAGCCACGAGATCACCGCCCAGAAGAAGCAGTCGAACCCGGTGGTCGACAGCAGATGGAAGGCGGCCAGTAACTGGGCCGAAGTGGCCGCGGCCACCGCGGCGATGGTCTGGGCGCAGCGCCCACCACCCAGTTCGCGGGCCATCAGGGCCGTGAGCACCACACAGGCGGCGCCGGCCAGTTCGGGCAGTAGCCGCAACGCCCAGGCGAAGGGGCCGATCAGGTGGTCGACCAACCAGGCCACCGCTGGCACCAGCGGGGGCTGGTCCACGTATCCCCACGACAGGTGACGGGCACAGGCCAGGAAGTAGAGCTCGTCGCGGTGCAGCCCGTAACGCGACGATGCCAGGACCTCGACGAGCAGGAAGCCGCCCGCCGCGGCCAGCACCGGTCCACGGGCCAGGCCGGGGAGCCCTCCGGCCGGCGCCGGCGGGGTGACCCAGAGATCGGGCGGAGCGGCGTCGGGAACGGTCTGCGACACAGCCTCCATACTGATCGGTGACCGCCCCGGTTGCCACGGTCCAGGGGACGGTCCAGGGGGAACACGTCCGGCATTGACGGATCGCCCGGTCGGAGCCAAGGTCTTGCCTGATGGTGACCCCGGAGGACCAGCTGTTCCAGTTCCGTGGCGGCGAGAGCTGGCGCTCTCCCTGGTCCTCCTACCAGCGTCTCCGAGACACCGCCCCGGTTCATTGCCAGGCGGACGACCGACACGGCGAGTTCTGGGTGTTGTCCCGCTTCGGCGACGTCTTCGAGGCGGCCCGGGATACCGCTACCTTCTCCTCGGCCCAAGGGCTCACCCCGGACCCCGACAGCATGGACATGTTCGAGGGCCGAGCCGCCCCCATCGTCATGATGGACCCCCCGCAGCACACGGCCATGCGCCGGCTGGTCAGCCGCCCGATGACACCTCGGGCCGTCAGCACCGTCGAACCGGCCATCCGGGCGTTCGTGGACGAGCGACTCGACCTGGTGGACAGGCACGACGAGGTCGACATCATCGACGCGCTGTTCAAGCCACTACCCAGCTTCGTGGTCGCCCACTACCTCGGGGTACCGGTCGAGGACCGGGACCGCTTCGACGACTGGACCGGTGCCATCGTGGCCGCGGCGGCCTCCGGGGCCATCACCGATGCCCCGAGGGCGGCCCTCGAACTGTTCACTTACGCCACCGAACTCATCGAGCACCGGAGATCCCACCCGGGGGAGGACCTGGTCTCCGACCTGGTCGCCGCAGGTGAGGAGCGGGTCGCCGCCGAGTGGATCGTCGGCTTCGTCTTCACCATGGTCACTGGTGGCAACGACACCACCACCGGACTGCTCGGCGGGGCCGCCGAACTCCTGACCCGGCACCCCGACCAGCGGCAGATTCTGCTCGACGATCCCTCGCTCGTCCGGCCGTCGATCAACGAGCTGCTCCGCCTGGCCACGCCGGTCCAGAACCTGGCCCGCACCACCACCCGGACGGTGACGGTGGCGGGCGTGGACATTCCGGCCGGACGTAAGGTCCTGCTGCTCTACGGCGCGGCCAACCTTGACCAGCGCGAGTTCGGCCCCGGCGCCGCCGAGCTCTACGTCGGACGTAGGCCCGCCCGGACCCTGGCCTTCGGGCACGGGGCCCACCAGTGCCTCGGCGCCGCCGCGGCGCGCCTCGAGGCGGGCATCGCCCTCGAGCGGCTCCTCGAGCGGTTCCCCCGGTTCGCCGTCGATCCCGACTCCGGGGTCTTCGCACCGGGGCCTTACATCCGGCGCTACGAGTTCCTCCCCTTCACCGCGGAGGCCTGATGATTCGGGGCGCGGCCATGAAAGAATGGCCCGGTGGAGGTCCACCTGGTCGACGGGACATACGAACTGTTCCGGCACTTCTTCGGACAGCCACCCCGGTCAGGCGACGACGGCCGGGAGATCGGTGCCGCCCGAGGAGTGATCCTGTCCCTGGTGGGCATGCTGGCCGACGGCGCCACCCACATCGGGGTGGCTACCGACCACGTGATCGAGTCGTTCCGCAACGACCTGTGGACCGGCTACAAGACCGGAGCCGGCATCGACCCGGCCCTGCGGTCCCAGTTCCCGGTGCTCGAAACCGCTCTCGGGGCCCTGGGCGTGGCCGTCTGGCCAATGGTCGAGGTCGAGGCCGATGACGCGCTGGCATCGGCCGCCGCGGTGGCCGATGCCGACCCGGCCGTCGACCGGGTGCTCGTCTGCACACCGGACAAGGACCTGGCCCAGTGCGTGGTGGCGGAGCGGGTGGTCCAGCTCGACCGGCGGAAGGGAACGATCACCGACGAGGCCGGGGTATGGACCAAGTTCGGCGTGGCCCCGACGTCCATCCCCGACTGGCTGGCCCTGGTCGGTGACTCGGCCGACGGGTTTCCCGGGTTGGCCGGATGGGGCAAGCGGTCGGCCTCCCTGGTGCTGGCCCACTACGGGACCATCGACCGGATACCCGACGACGTCGATGCCTGGGACCCTGAGGTGCGCCGGTCGCTACGGGGGGCGGCCACCCTGGCCGGACGGCTGGCCGACGAGCGGGAACAGGCCGAGCTCTTCAAGGTGCTCGCCACCCTCCGACGCGACCCGACGCTCCTCGAGAGTGTGGCCTCCCTGGCTTGGTCGGGACCGACCGCCGAGTTCGACCAAGTGTGCCGGCACTTCCGCGACCCGGCCCTGGCCGACCGGGCCGCGGCGATCGCCGCTCGCTGACCGGCCGTTCAGGCGCGGGTGCCGAAGACCTCTCGTAGCTCGGTGGGCACCGGGGTGTCCAGCTGCGCGTAGGTGCACGACGCCGGGTCGCGATCGGATCGCCAGCGGACGAACGAGGTGGCGTGGCGGAACCGGTCGACCTGGAGATGGTCGTAAGCCACCTCGGCCACCAGTTCGGGCCGCAGCGGTTCCCAGCTCAGGTCCTTGCCACCGGTCCACCGGCTCTGGCCCCCGGGGACCCGGCCCTCGGGTGCCCCTTCGCCGATCCAGGGATGTCCGCTGGATGCGTCGTCGCGGTAGGGCTCCACGATGTCCACGAACTCCTCCCGACGGGCGGCGCTGAAGCCGGATGCCACACCGACATGGTGGAGTATTCCGGTCTCGTCGAACAGGCCGAGGAGGAGCGAGCCCACCACCTGACCGACCTTGTGCCAGCGGAACCCGGCGACGACGCAGTCGGCGGTCCGTTCGTGCTTGACCTTGATCATGGTCCGCTTGTTGGGCTGGTAGGTCGACCGCCCGTCCTTCACCACCACGCCATCGAGACCGGCTCCCTCGAAGCGCGAGAACCAGTCACGGGCCATCTCGGGGATGGTGGTGACCGGGGTGAGGTGGATCGGGGGATCCGCCGATACGAGGGCCTCCTCCAACCGGAGGCGCCGGGTGGCGTACGGCTCGGACTGGAGGTCGGCATCGTCCAGGGCCAACAGGTCGAAAGCCACGAACGAGGCCGGCGTGGTTTCGGCCAGGAGCTTGATCCGCGACGCGGCAGGATGGATGCGCTGGGAGAGGACGTCGAAGTCGAGCCCGCCGGGCCCGGCGATCACGATCTCGCCGTCGATCACGCACCGGTCAGGCAGGTTGGCCACCAGCGCTTCGCACTAGTTCGGGGAAGTAGCGGGTGAGCGGCTTCTCGTTGCGGCTGCCCAGCACCACGTCGTCACCGTCTCGGAACACGATGCAGCGGAAGCCGTCCCACTTGGGCTCGTAGAAGAGCCCTTCGCCCTCAGGCAACTCGCGGGCCAACTTGGCCAGCATCGGAGCAACCGGGGGCACCACGGGGAGCGTCACCGGCCAAGCGTACCGCCGCGGGCTTCGGTGGTCCGGGTGGCGGGGCCGGTGGCGCGAAGGGGTCAGACGGCGTGGGCAGCAGTCCAGGCCTGGAACCCTTCCACGGGGAGGGTGTTCACGACCCGGTCCGCCGGAACACCCACTCGGCTGGCCAGTTCGCATCCATTGCGCTGCCACTCCAGCTGGCCCGGGGCGTGGGCGTCGGTGTCCACGGTGAACACGCATCCGACCTCGAGGGCAAGGGACAACAGTGGCTCGGGGGGGTCGAGGCGCTCCGGCCGCGAGTTGACCTCCACCGCGGTACCGGTCTCGGCGCAGGCGGAAAATACGGCCTCGGCATCGAAGTCCGACGGAGGACGACCCTTGCCGGCCAGGATGCGACCGGTGCAGTGTCCGAGAATGTCGGTGTGGGGGCTCTCGACGGCCCGAAGCATCCGCTTGGTCATCTCCGGCCCGTCCATCCGCAGCTTGGAATGGACGCTGGCCACCACCACGTCGAGGCGGTCCAACAGCGCCTCGTCCTGGTCGAGCGCGCCGTCCACCAGGATGTCGACCTCGATGCCGGTGAGGATGCGGAACGGCGCCAGGTCGGCGTTGAGTTCGCCCACCACGTCCAACTGGTGGCGCAGACGGTCGGCGTCCAGTCCGTGGGCAACGGTCAGGCGGGGGCTGTGGTCGGTCAAGGCCCAGTAGTCGTGGCCGAGGGCTCTGGCCGCCTCGGCCATCTCGCGGATCGGGCTTCCCCCGTCCGACCAGTCGGAGTGGCTGTGGCAGTCGCCCCGTAGCGTACCGAGCAACGCGGCGGCACCGTCGCTCAGTGGAGCGGGGGTGGCTGACTCGAGTCGTTCCAGGTACTCGGGTACGGTCCCGGTGACCGCTTGGAGGATCACCTGGGCGCTGGTCTTGCCCACCCCGGGGATCTCCTGCAACCTGGCCGGCGCCATGGCGGCCAGCTGCTCGACCGTCCGGTCGTCGATGGCCGCGGCGGCCTTGCGGAAGGCCCGGACCTTGTAGGACTCGGCACCGTCCCGCTCGAGGAGATAGGCGATGCGGCGCAGGGCATCGGTGGGCTCCACTGGACTAGCGCTTCTTGGCCCGACTGGGGGAGACCCGGGGGGGCTCGTCGGGCTGCTTGGGGTACTCCGGCGGCCAGGGCGCGTCGTGCAGACCGTCGGCCCTGTCCCGGGCGGCCAGATCGAGGAGGGGTTGGAGCGACTGGAGGTCGTCGTCGATGCCGGCCCACGGATCACCCCGCCGGCGCACGAGGTCGGGCACGGTGCGGATGGTCAGCGCCTCGGGGTCGACCGTGGCGATCTCGTCCCAGGTGAGCGGCGTCGACACCTGCCCACCGACCCGGGGCCGGGCGAACCAGGCACCGAAGACCGTCTTGTGGGGGGCATTCTGGTTGAAGTCGATGAAGATTCGCTCGCCGCGCTCCTCCTTCCACCATTCGGCGGTGATCAGGTCGGGATACCGACGTTCGAGCTCGCGGGCCAGCGCTACCGCCGCCGACCGCACCTCGTAGCTGTCCCAGCGAGGTTGGAGCCGCACGTAGACGTGGAGGCCGCGATTGCCAGTGGTCTTCGGGTACCCGACCATGTCCAACTCGGCCAGCAGCTCCCGAACGCAGCCGGCGGCCCGGCGGATCTCGTCGAAGGTAGTGCCGGGCTGGGGGTCGAGGTCGATCCGCAGCTCATCGGCGTGGTCCGGGTCGGCGGCCTGGTTGGCCCACAGGTGGAGACCGAGGCACCCCTGGTTGACCGCCCAGAGGAGGTGGGCGGTGTCGGCCACCACCAGTGCGTTGGATGTGGTCCCGTTGGGGGTGGCGACCAGCGTGGTCTGCAGCCACTCTGGCGCACCGGCCGGCACCCGCTTCTGGAAGAAGGATTTCCCGCCGGCCCCCTCGGGGTAGCGCTCCAGCATGGCCGGACGTCCGATGGCGGTGTGGCCCAGTGGGCCGGCTACCTCGAGGTAGTACGACACCAGGTCGAACTTGGTGGCCCCCAACTCGGGGAAGTAGATCCGGTCGGGACTGGAGATCTCGACGGTCCGGCCGGAGATCTCGACGGCCCGGACCTCCTTGGCTGCCACCGGGCCACGATACCGGGCCACGTCGGCCTGCCGCTGTCCCGCCATCTGAATTCTCATTCTTGAAACCGCCCTTTTGAGAATGAGCGTATGGCGTATATCTATGGAATATACGTACATATAACCATTTCAGAGGCCAACTGCTAGTTTGTCTATGTCATAGATATACATGATAGACGCATTCTGAAATTAGGTTGGCCGAGATCCTCGGCACCGTGCGGCCTCCCGTGCCGAGAAGCTCAGCCCTACCATTGCCCGAGTGGCACGACACGGCGTCGGCACTGCGAGCAGCTCGAGGAGTCCGGCATGAGTCCGGCTCCGTTAGTCGCCTGGCGGGGCTGGGACCTGCGCGGCGGCGCCTCCGCCGAAAGGGCCGTCTCGGCCCTGAGCCAGTTGACCTCGGGTGACGCTGGAGCGGGAGCGGCCTACGAGCTGCTGGCGGTGGCCGCACGCGGCTTTCGACCGCCCCGCTTCCTGACCGCCTCCACGGCCGCCGACGACGAGGCAGCCGATCCGGGTGCCGACGGGGAGGGCACCCAGGATCTGCGGATGGCCTGGTCCCTCGTCTACCGCCAAGTGGCTGAGACCGGACCGGCCACGATCGCCCCGCATGCCATCTACCTGCTAGGGGTGGACCCCCCGGACGGTGCCACGGTGGAGCAGCTCGAGATCTTCAACGCCTTCTACACCGACGTGCACCTCCCGGAGGTGGCCGAACGGCGGCACGCCCTCCGTGCCGAGCGTTACGAGCTGGAGCGGGCGGTGCGGCCTCCCTACCGCGGCCCACCCCGCTACCTGGCCGTGTACGAGGTCGACCAAGAGGGTGCGACCAACCGCCGCCACCAGGGACCCCCCTACACGCGTGGGCCCGATGTCTGGCAGCGGCACACGACGCCGTGGCGCCTTTGGTACCGACGGCTACCGACACAGGCGACCTACTCAGCCACCGGGTGACCGAAGAACGGTCACCGGCTCATCCCATCGTCTTGGCGCCGTCGATCGACTCACGGATGATGTCGGCATGGCCGGCGTGTTGAGCTGTCTCGGCGATGATGTGCACCAGCACCCGACGCGCCGAACGGCTGGCTCCGGGCTCGAACCACGGCGCCTCGGGCAACGGGTGCGCCACATCGAGGGACGGCAGTGAGGCCACCAGCTCGTCCGTGCGTCGGGCCACGCCGCGATAGGCGGACACCAGGTCGGCCAGCGTCTCTCCCTTCTGCATCTGGAAGCTGGCCGCGTGGGCTTCGTAGGCCGCCTGGTCCATGGGGCCCATGGCCTCGGCGCCCAGGAGGATGAAGTCGGTCCACTGGGACTCCATCTGGGCAACGTGCTTGACGATGCCGCCGAGGCAGAGCTCGCTCACCGTCGGCCGCAGCGCCGCCTGAGCATCGTTCAGGCCTTCCACCGTCCGGAGGAGGAACCCCCGGTGGCCGGCCAGCGCCCCGAGCAGGTCGGCCCGCTCGGGCGGGAGGGACTTTGTGGCCATGGCTTCTTCGGTCAGGGTGTCGGTTCCGGTCACTGGTCCATCCTTCTCTTTCGGGCGCTCGTGCGGCGTCTCTGGGAATCACCATAAGGGGATTAGCGGTCAGTTTCTGTCCGTAATAGTGAGAAACTTGAACCATGTCCACCACCACCCGAGTCCTCCAGCTGCTGTCGCTCCTGCAGAATCGGCGCCACTGGTCGGGGAGCGACCTCTGCCAACGGCTCGAGGTGTCGGCTCGCACCCTCCGCCGGGATGTCGACCGCCTGCGCGACATGGGATACCCGGTCGAGGCTCGACGCGGGGTGGATGGCGGCTACCGGCTGGCCGCCGGTGCCGCACTGCCTCCGCTCGTCCTCAGTGACGAGGAAGCTGTGGCCCTGGCTGTGGGTCTCCAATCGGCCGTGCAGTCGGGCAGCGTGGTGGGTATCGAGGAATCGTCGGTGCGGGCCCTGAGCAAAGTGGTCCGGGTCATGCCACCGAGGCTCCGTGGCCGAGTTGACGCCCTGGCGGCGATGACCGTGCCGGCGACGATGGGCGCCGACCTCCCCAGCGTGGACCCCGGGGAGCTCACCACCATCGCCCAGGCCTGCCGGGACAGCGAGCGCCTCACCTTCGCCTACATCGCCCGGGCCGGCGAGCGGTCGCAGCGCCACGTGGACCCGCACCGGCTCGTCCTGCTGGGTCGGCGCTGGTATCTGGTGGCCTGGGATCTCGAGCGGGCCGACTGGCGCACCTTCCGACTCGACCGCCTGGCCGACGCGGCCGGGACCGGAGCGCACTTCCCCCCGCGGGACCTTCCGGCCGGGGACGCTGCCGAGTTCGTCCGCGACCGGATCGGCAGTCTCCCCACTCGCCACGCCGTCGAGGTTGCTGTCCATTCCCCCGCGCCGGTCGTCGCCGACCGCGTGGGTCGGTGGGCCACCGTCGAGGGCCTCGACAACGACCGATGTCTGGTCCGGATGACCTCGGAGTCTCTGGACTGGGCAGTCCTGTTGCTCAGTAGCCTCGAAGCGGACTTCGAAGTGGTGGCGCCGCCGGAGCTGCTGGACTTCCTGCGGGAGCGGGTCGAGCGGTTCGGCCGGGCCCTTGGTCCAGGCTGAACGGCACCGACGGGCCCCGCCGGACCCCGCAGGGCCCCGCCGGACCAGGCCGGCTACGTCCGGTAGCGGAGCCCGTCGAGGGCCATGTCGAGCAGTCGGTCCAGCTGCGCGGGCTCGGCGGTCTGGATCTTGGCGATACCCCCGACCAGCTGGATCACCTGCTCGATGTCGGTGTCGGTGCGGACCAGGCCAGCCTCCTGGGCCCGGGTCAGCAACGGCTCACCCCCCGCGTACATAGCGGCACGGCACGCACGGAAGACCTCGGCGTCGCGTTCGTTGTAGGCCAACAACTCTTCGGCCAGGGCCTGCTTGGTGGCCAGATAACCGACGAACCGGTGCAGCCAGGCCACCAACGCCTCCCACGGCGGGTCGGCGGCCAGGTCGACCGCCGACCGACAGAGGGCATTGACCTCTTCGACGTACACCGCCTCGAGCAGGTCCTGGCGGCTGGGAAAGTGCCGGTAGAGCGTGCCGATCCCCACCTTGGCCCGCCGGGCGATGGCCTCGAGCGATGCCGACTTCCCGTCCTCGGTGAACGCCTCACGGCCAGCGGCGATCAACTTCTCGTAGTTGTGGCGCGCGTCAGCCCGCAAGGGGCGGCGGGATAGCAGCTGGTCGGTGGTTTCGGTGGTGGTCATCGGTCAATTTCCCTGAAGACTTGCAAAGCGGAGGCTACCTCCGTATAGTAATCGGAGGCAACCTCCACTTATTACGGAGGCTACCTCCACTTTAGCCGCAGCATCTGCCTGACCGACGGGAGAACCGCCCCATGACCATCACCCTGACCCCACGCGCCCCAGAACGCCTCCAAGACCCCCGTCCAACCGGGAGCCCGAGGGTGGTGCTCGGCATCATCCTCGCCACCTACCTGATGATCATCCTCGACGCCACCATCGTCATCACCGCTCTTCCCGACATCCATCGGGCCCTGCATTTCTCGCCCACCGGGCTCTCGTGGGTACAGAGCGCCTACACCCTCGCCTTCGGCGGGCTCCTGCTGCTCGGTGCCCGGGCCGGGGACATCCTCGGGCGCCGTCGGGTGTTCGTCGCCGGCATCGCCCTGTTCACCCTGGCCTCGTTGCTGGGCGGACTGGCCCAGTCGGCGGGCTGGCTCCTCGCCGCCCGGGCCGTCCAGGGCATCGGAGCCGCCGTAGCCGCGCCGTCGACGCTGGCCCTTCTCCAGACCAGCTTCCCGGAGGGACCGGAGCGGACCCGGGCGGTGGGTGCCTACAGCGCGGTGGCCGGGGGCGGGGGCAGTATTGGTCTGGTGCTCGGCGGCATGCTGACCACGTGGATCTCCTGGCGGTGGGGTCTGTTCATCAATGTGCCGATCGGCATCGTTCTCGTCACCCTCGCCCCCCGCTACCTACCCGAGACCGAGCGTCGACCCGGTCGCTTCGACCTGGCCGGGGCGACGACTTCCACGGTTGGCATGACCCTCCTCGTCTACGGTTTCGTGCGGGCAGGCTCAGCGGGGTGGACCAACCCGATCACGGTGGCATCGTTCGTGGTCAGCGGATGCCTACTGGCGGCCTTCGTGGCCAACGAGATGCGTGCCGAGCAGCCCATCACCCCCCTCCACCTGTTTGGCAGCCGGCAACGGTCGGGCGCCTACGTCACCAGGATGCTGGTGGTCAGCGGCATGTTTGCCATGTTCTTCTTCATGACCCAGTACTTCCAGGGAGTCATGGGTTACAGCCCTCTCGAGTCGGGACTGGCGTTCCTGCCGGTCACCGCGGTGATGTTCGCGGTAGTCAGGGCCGTGCCCAGGCTGGTTCCACGGTTCGGGTCCGTCCGCCTCCTCGGTGGCGGCATTCTGGTGGCTCTGATCGGCATGGCCTGGCTCAGCCGGCTGGCACCGGATACGTCCTTCTTCCCCCAGATCGTGCTGCCCATGACCCTGCTCGGGATCGGGATCGGCTCGGCCATGGTGCCGCTGACCAGCTCGGGGATCGCCGGCGTGCACCCCGACGACGCCGGCGCGGCCTCCGGTCTGGTCAACGTGGCCCAACAGCTCGGCGGGTCACTCGGCCTCGGGATCCTGGTCACCGTGTTCGCCGCGGCCAGTCACCACCCGGTCGGCCACCCGCAGCCGACAGCCCGGCTGGCGGCCCAGTGGGATCTGGCCCACGCCGTGGCCACAGCGCTCACGGGATCGGCCGTGTTCCTCGCTCTGGCCCTGGTGGTGGTGGCCGGGTTCATGCGGTCACCTGCCATCAGCCGTGACGGCGAGGAGGTGTCGGCGCCCGAGATCGACGAGGCGTTCGACCTGGCCCTCGATTGAGTTGATCGGCGTGACCGCTCGGGCCGATCCACCACGGTCTACCGGTCGGCGCACCCGATCGGTACCGGACCCCCGCCTACGCTGGCCCGGTGCGCGCCGTCCAGTTCGACATGGCCGATCCGGCCTTCCCGGCCTCCTTCGTGGACCTGCCCGACCCCGAACTCCCCGGTGCAGCGTGGGCCCGGGTGGCGGTGACCATCGGGGGGATCTGTGGGAGTGACCTCCATCTGTTCGCCCACAACACCGGGCCCTCTCCGACGTTGGTGTCGCTGGGCGCCTTCCCCTTCCTGCTGGGCCACGAGATCGCCGGCGTGGTCACCGAGGTCGGATCCGGTTGCCCCTGTCCGGTGGGCACACGGGTCGCCGTCGACCCCTGCATCCCCTGTCGACCCCGGGGCATCGACCCGCTCTGCGCCAACTGTGCGCGGGGCTGGACATCGTCGTGTCTCAACCTCGACAGCGGGATCATCAGCAGCGGCCGCTCGCTGGGGTTCACCTCGGGGCTCGGCGGTGGCTGGGGTGAACAGGTGCTCGCCCACACCTCGATGCTCCACCCGATACCCGAGACGGTCCCCGACGAGATCGCCTGCCTGCACGAGCCAGTCTCGATCGCCTGCCATGGGTTGCTACGCTCGCCACCAACCGACGGTGACCCGGTGCTGGTGGTCGGAGCTGGGATCATCGGACTGGCGTCGGTGGCCGCGCTCAAGGGCCTCTTCCCGGCCAATCCGGTCACCGTGCTGGCCCGGCACGCCCACCAGGCCGAGGCCGCCGCGCTGTGCGGCGCCGACCACGTGGTGCGCACCGATCCCAACGGTGGACACCTCGAAGCGCTGGCCACCCTGGTGGGCGCCCGGTTGGTCGGGCACAAGCGCAACGTCATGTTGATGGGTGGCTTTCCCTACGTCGTAGAGGCGGTCGGGGCGCCCCAGTCGGTCACCGAGGCCCTGCGGATCGTGGCTCACCGGGGCACCGTCCTGCTGCTCGGCGCGGCCGGCGTCAGCGAGGTCGACCTCACCCCGGTCTGGTACAAGGAAGCGGCGCTGGTCGGCTCGATCGACCACACCGTCGACACCGGCTCCGCTCCCGGTCTGGCCGGTGGTCCCGACCGGCACTCCGTCGACCGGGCCCTCGATGTCCTGGCCGCCGGCCTGCTTCCCGCCGAAGTGGTCACCCACCGGTTCGGCCTCGAGGAGTACCGCACTGCCGTCGAGACGGCCATCGACCGCGACCGCTCACACGCCATCAAGGTCGTCTTCCAACCCTGACCGGCAAGCCGGCCCGCCCACCGAGGCTGCGCGTGGTACGGCGTCGGTCAGTTGCGGTGGACCGAGACGGCGTAGCCGTCGCCATCACCGAACGGTCGGCGGTCCCAGGTCGACCAACGGTCTTCCAGCACCAGGCCGGCCCGTTCGCAGGCGACGTCGTAGTCCCACAGTTCGTAGCCGCGACCCAGTTCGAACCCGGCCACCATCCGGCCGCCCGCCACCACATGGGCGGCACAGGAAGCGACGAGGGCGGAGCGGGAGTCCGCAGGACAGAACAGGGGGACGTTGCCGGCCAGGAGCACCAGGTCGAACCGACGGGCGAGATCCAGCGTGGCCAGATCGGCCTCCACCCAGTCCAGGTCGGGGGCGAGCCGACCGGCTTCGGCGATCATCGACCGGCTCACGTCGACCCCGACCACCTCGATGCCGTGTCGGCCCAGTTCGATGGCCACTCGACCGGTGCCGCAGCCGGCGTCGAGCACGGTGGCGGGACCCAGCCAGCGGACCAGCGCCGCCTCGCCGTGAACGTCCATGCCCCGCTCGGCCAGGGCATCAAACCGGGCCTGGTACCGCCGGCCGTCGAAGGTGGGCACGGGGACCATTCAACCAGTAAGGGATGGCCCAGAGCCCGGGATCGGCGCTGTGACCCTTCCCGAAGTCAGGTGCCGGCGGGCTCATCCTCCGACGGGACGGCGTCCGCCTCGGCGGCACGGGCGCGCCGGGCCCGCAGGACCATGGCCAGGCTGGCCGCCGACGAGGCGACGGCTCCGAGCACGATGGCGCGGCGGAGCGAGGAAGGGAGCTTGAAACCGGTGGCCCCATCGAAGGAGATCGATCCCGGCCCGGAGGCCCACAGGGCCAAAGCGGTGGCCAGGTTGGTCAGCGGCAGTTCGAAGCCGGACTTCTGGGCGAATGCGCCTTTGTCGAAGTGAGTCGAACTGGCCACCGCCATGGTGCCGGCCAGAGCCACCGGCCCGAGGGGGTCGATCGCCCCGAGGGCGACCAGCGCGCCCCCACCGAGTTCGGAGACGGCGGCGACCCGAGCGTAGAAGGCACCGGGCTTGAGTCCAAGGTGGTCGAAGCCGGCGGAGGTGGCTTCGATGCCGTTGCCGTCGAACGATCCGAAGAGCTTCTGGGCGCCGTGGGCGGCCAGGTAGCCGCCGAGGACGAGTCGTCCGGAGAGAATTGCCAGGTCACGGGCAGTGGGCATCATGAAGTCCTTTTCGGGAGACGGGGCTGGACTGGGTCGGGATTCCCGTCGGACACTTCCCATCAGGGATAGGCTTCCTTTTGGGAACTAACCCAGCATAGGGGGAGGACCGAGCAGGGTGAAGACGGCACCTGAGGAGAAGAGGCTTTCCGGCGTGATCCCCGCTTCCCCGAAGGGAAGTGATCGGCCACCCGCGGACGTCGCCCGACCCCACGGCGCCTGTCGGGCCCGCGAGGTGCTCGAGCGGGTGGGTGACAAGTGGTCGCTCAACGTGGTCCATGTCCTCGGCCAGGGAACCCGACGGTTCAGCGAGCTCCAGCGGGAGATCGACGGCATCACGCCCCGGATGCTGACCGTCACCGTGCGCGGCCTCGAGCGGGACGGCCTCGTCATCCGTACGGTGTACCCGGAGGTACCGCCACGGGTCGAGTACACGTTGACCCGGGCGGGCGAGACGCTGCTCGTCGCCGTGACGCCGATCGTGGAGTGGGCAACCGAGCACCTGGCGGACATCGACCGGGCCCGCAGGCGCTATGACTCGCTGGCTCGGTCGAAGGAACGCAGCCGGACCCGACGCACGGAGAGCCGACGACCTACCGCTGGCTCCGGGCACCGAGGCTAGTCTGCCCACTCGTGCCCGGCGTGGTCGGGCTTTGCGTCGGAGAGGTGGGCGAGGATGGCGACGTGCCCCAGTGGCCACGAGGTGCCAACCGATGCCGCATTCTGTACAACGTGCGGAGCACCGCCGGGCGTTCGGTGCGGGAACGGACACTTCAACTCGATCGGCTCCGGCTTCTGTGGAACGTGCGGGACCGCCCTTCTACCGCCTCCCCCTCCGAGGCCTGAACCGCCGCTTCCCGCCGCCTCGGCGGCAGACATCGAGGCAGAGCCGGTCCCGGCACCACCACCGGCTCCGGCGCCCACCGAGACGGAGGGTGTCGATACGATGGCCGGTCCTACGCCGGCGGAACCGCCATGGCGTACACCGGAACCGAACACCGGCGACTACGGCATTCCCGACCCGCTCGGACAGCCGAGTTACTGGCCGACCATCCTGATCTCATTCTTTTTCGGAATCTTCGGCCTCATCCCGGCCTTTCGGCACAGCCGGATGGCACGCGAGCGGGGATTGCCGACCAATGGGTACTGGTGGTCGTTTTGGTTGGCCTGGCTGGTCCCCTACCTGATAGCCGGTCTGTTGATCGGTGTGCTCGTCCTCGCCGTCCGAGGCGGATCTACCACCAGTGCCGCCAACCATCCCACCGCCGTGAATCTGAAGGCGGCAGTTCACAACACTCTGGCTGCGCCCAACTACACCGAGGTGCTCAGCGAGCAAACCCCGAAAGGGCAACAGACAGACCATCTCGACTATCAGGCGCCAGACCGTCTGGGCGGCTACATCGAGAGCGGCAATAAACGGACCTACATCTACGTGACGGGCACCACCGAGTACCAGAGCCTGACAGTGTCGCCCGGCACTACCACCGACCATCTGGTGTTCTACAAGCAGCCCAGCCAGGGTGCGGCGGCGGTCAATCCGGTCCACGGCTACCTGCCGTACGCCGGCCAGGGCAAGAACATCCGGAGGTCGGGGGACACCTACTCGTTCAGCTTGACGCGGCAAGGACACAAGGCCAGGTTCGGCTTCACCGTGACTGGGCGGTATGTGTCGGAGTTCACCTTCGAAGTGCCTGTGAACGATGCGTCGGTTCGACTGGTCATCTCCCGGGTCGGATCGTCACCCCCGGTAGCGCTTCCGTCCGGGTCCAAGGTTGTGGCGGCCAGCTGACCCACGCCGGTCGCACGGAGTTTGCCTTTCGACCCACAGCTCAGGAGCTGTGACCGTAGTAGAGGACGTTGTTCGAGCTCGATCGGTCAATGGCGGCACAGCCAGTAGCCGACCAGCATGAGATGGCTTGGAACGGGTTGTTGCCGTCCACCTGGGTCGGGGACGACCATGTGCTGTTGGCCAGCGCCAGAGCCCCACCATTGCCATTGACGGCGATGCAGACACCAACGGCCGGGCATGACACGTCAACGCTCGAGTTGCCGGAGTCGGAGTTGGCATTATTGCCAGGGATGTTCGTCCCGGCGCTCCAGGTACTGCCGTCGAACGTGTAAGCATTTCCACTGTCGTCGGTGGCCACACAGAACATTGCGGAGGCACAGGATACCTGGTTCAGGGTCGGATTATTCGTGAAACCGTTGGTGCTGTTGGTCTGAAGGACCGTCCCGGTGGTCCACGACGATCCGTTGAAAGTGGCGTTGACGCCACCCCCGCCGACGGCGAGGCAGAAGGTGGTGGTCGGGCAGGACACATCGGCCAGATCGGACGAACCGCCGTCGTTGTCGTTGTTGCCGATCACCGCCTCGGATTTCCAGCTAGTGGGGGACCCTGTAAACACCTCCGAGTCGCCGTCGCTATCGACAGCCACACAGAACGTCGATGACGCGCAAGAGATCGCCGCCAGGTTGCCGTTCGGGTCAATCTTGACCGGATCGGACCAGCCGCTCCCGGTCATGACTACGGCGCTGCTCTGGCCGTCGATAGCCGCGCAGAAGGTGGCGCTGGAGCAGGAGATGGCGGTAAGACCGTTGCCATCACCGCCATTGGTGGAGCCATTGCTCTGGTCGATGGTCGTCCACGCACCCTGCTTCGATGAGGTAAGGACGTCTCCCTGGCTGTCGACGGCAAAACAGACGCCGCCGGCCACGCACGAAATGTCCTTGACTGAGACGCTGGAGTCGTCTGAGGACGATGGGGACTCGAGGGGGGTGGGATAGGTCCAGCCGGCTGGACCCGACGCGAGAGTGGTGGTCGTCGAGGTCGAGGTTGTGGGGGCTGTAGGGGCTGATGGCGCCGTCGAGGCCTTGGGGTGTTGAACAGTGGCTACTGGAGATGCTGACGGGCTCGAGTGGCCCGATGCGGCAACCACCCCGCCGATAGCGGCGGCAGCGACGACCGCCGCGGCCGCGCCGGCGATGATCCATTTCTTCTTCGAACCGCGGGCAGGCTCGTCAACGTCGCTTCCGGCGGTGCCGTCGGTGCCGCTCTGTCCACCTCCCGAGGCCAGGTCGGAACGGGAGGTTGGACCCGGACCGGCATCGCGGACCGCGGCAAAGACCGCCGTCGGAGCAGGGACCACCGTCTCGGTGGTCCTGGCATGGGCGGCCTCCGACTCAGGCACGGCGGCCGGGGCAGCGGGCGTCGTCGCGGGTGGCTCTGGGGCAATCGGGGCCGCGGCTACAAGCGGGGTGGCGTCATCCGGGGAGGTTGGCGGTGGTGGCGGTGGTTGGGGTGGGGGGCGGGGGGCGGGGGGGCGTACGTCGGGGTGGGGATCGTGGCAGCCTGGCCCACGGTTGCCCCGCAGACCTCGCAGTTGTGAGCATCAGGAGCGACGAGGTGTCCGTTGGGGCAGCGCACCCGAACATCGGCTCCGCAGGTAGTGCAAAACACTGCTCCAGCCCGCAACTGGTGGCCATTGGGACAGGTTGTCATCTCGCTGCCTCCGCCCAGTCTCCCGTCGGTCCCTGCTGAACCGCCTTATGGTGGTCCAATTGCTGCGCCGTGGCAAAACTTCCCTTCGGAAGTTGGGCGTCAGCCAGCCACCGTTCCGCAGCGGGCACAGAAACGGTCGCCCGACTCTAGTGGGCTCGAGCAGGCCACGCAGCTGGGTCGGATGGTGGGAGCCTCGGGCTTCATTGCCGCTCCGCAACGGGCGCAAAACTTGTCGCCAGGCCCGCCGTCGGCGCCGCATGACGGGCACGTCCACCCCGATTGGAGGAACCGGCGGAACCGGGAGGCGACCGGGACGATGCCGTTGACTACCGAGTCGATGATGCCGGGACCGGGAGCCGCAGTCGGGGAGTCCGTGGGCGTGACTGCCGCCTGGTTGGTTGGCGGCGCAACGACTGGGCCCGGAGCGCGAGGCGGTGGGGTGGGATGGGGGTTTGGCCACGCCGTGGCCCCAGGGGGCGGGGGAGGGTCAAATGCCGGCGACGGTACCGGCGGGGGAGGCTGCAGGGGAGGCGGTGACGTAGCCGCCGTCAGGCGAGCGTCATAGTGGGATCGAGCAGCGGGACCGGCCAGGAGCGCGGCTCGGATGGTCCGCACCGTGTCCCGCAGCTGCTGGGAGCGCTCGGGGGAGGTTGTGGCGAGTGCCGCCCCCTGGCGGGCCAAGCGCTCGGTGGCGGCCGCCACCTCCTCATCGGAAGCCTGGGGCGTGAGGCCGAGGACCTCGTACCAGTTTGCCCCCGTCCCAGTGGTGGCCATCGGCGGTCGTACTCCCCTCGTCCTCTGCCCGGCACCCGGGCGACACCTCCACGGTCTGCCCCTGATGGTAGAGGTCGCAGGACTCGGTGTGCAGCAAAACGGGGGCTCGGGGCGCTCAGTGGACGACGGCGGCCCGCACGGCGGCCGCGGCCCGGTCGGCGGCCAGCGGCGGTGTGGCCCCCACCCGCTCGATGGTGGTGGAGACGGCCCGGTCCGACTCGACGTCGTGGGCCGTGACCTCGAGGATGCCGTCCCGGTCGTAGGTCATGGCCAGGCTGACCGGCCGGTACGCCGGCCGACCTTCGGGAAGCCCCTCGATGGCCACCTGGCCGATGCGGATGCAGTGCTCGGGGTCGGGGCCATCCCCCTCGAGTACCGGGACGACAATCCGGGTCTCGCCGGCATGGGCGGTGTAGAAGACCTTCTCGGCCCGATGGGGCAATGGTGTGTTGCGGGGCAGGAGGACCTCCATGTGCCGGTCCGCCATTCCTCCGCTGCCGGTGAAGACCGACACGCCCAAGCTGTGGGCGCTCACGTCGGTGACCGTCATCGTTTCCAGATAGTCCTGGGCGGCGGGATCGAGCGTGAGCCCGGCGCCTGCCTCCAGCTGCAGCCGGGCGGCTTCGACGGCCGCGCCAAGGGCTACTGCCTCGTCTGGCCGGACCGAGGTGTCGGGATCGACCCCGAAGAGGGCGCGGATCCGATTGGTCACCATGGGCATCCGGGTGGCCCCACCCACGGCCAGGACGACCGAGAGGTCCGAGGGTTTGAGCCCGGCCTGGACCACCACATCGGCCATCTTGTCCGTCACCTCGTCGAGGAGAACTGCGCACAGGGACTCGTAGGCGGGGCGAGTCAGCTCGAGGCGGTGGGTCAGCCCGGCCGCCTGGAGGTGGACAAGGGTGCGCTCCCGGGCGGTCAGGTCGTGCTTGGCCCGGTCAGCCCGGGCCAGCCAGTCGTAGGAGACCTGAGTGAAGTCCTCGATGGAAAGAGCATCGGGATCGTTGATGTCGATACCGTGAGCCTGATCGAAGCAGGTGGCGAAGTAGTCGAAGAGGACCTTGTCGAAATTTGCGCCGCCCAGGTAGGCATCCCCACCCGTCGCCCGCACCGTGAGGTGCTCGTGGTCGAAGGAGATCACGGTGACGTCGAAGGTTCCTCCGCCGAGGTCGATGACAATGCCTTCTGCTCCTTCGGGACGTCGGTCGTAACCGAAAGCGATGGCGGCGGCCGTCGGCTCGGAGACCAGCCCGAGCACCTGGGCACCGGCCAGCTCGGCAGCCTGACGGGTGGCCGCCCGCATCGTGTCGTTGAAGTAGGCAGGAACGGTGATCACCGCTTCTGCGACATCGCCGACGAGGCGACGGGCGTCCTGAAGCAGCTTCTTGGCGATGAGGGCGGTGATGTGCTCCGCCTGGTAGGCCACGCCGCCGTATTCGAAGGCCCACTCCGACCCGATGCGCCGCTTGGCCAGCTGGACCACGAACTCGGGATCGGCAGCCACTGCCTCCTTCGCCACTTGGCCGACCACCACCTCGCCCCGGTCAAAGAGGACGACCGACGGCGTGGTGGGTGAGCCCTCGGCGTTGGGGAGCGTGGTAGGGATACCCGCCTGGTTGACCTGGGCCACCACCGAATAGGTCGTGCCGAGGTCGAGGCCGAGGGCCGTCGGCACCGCGCTCACCCGACGCTCCACGAGGCGGCCTGGCGGTCAAGAATGCGCCCGGTCACCCCGATTCCTACGACGGTGAGGAGCACCAGCACGAGCCAGTTTCCGATCATGCCGATGGCGCTGTGGGGATAGAGGCCCGAAGACTGGTGGAGGAGAGCGGCCGACAGTCCGGCAACGCCGCCCAGTGCCGAGACCGCCCAGCGGGCGGGCATCAGCCAGGAAATGGGTGAGACGGCCCCCAGTGGGAACAGGACGCCGCACAGCACCAACTGGGTGATGAGCAGGTAGGGCACGATGCTCATGGCCCGGTCCGATGAGGGTGCGACAGCGGAGACGACGAGACCCATGGCCATGCCAGCGAGGTTGGCGAGCCACAGCGTCACCACCATGCTCACGAACGGCGAGCCCAACGGGACTCGAGGGAGGGCAGGTGGATGGTGACGGCGAGGGCAATGAGCGTCGTGACTGCCTGGATGGCAGCCAGCGAGCCGAGCACGGTGACCTTGGAGGCCAGGTACGCGGCGGCATTGGCCCCGGCCAGCTCCTCCCGACGCCAGATGGTCCGCTCCTTCACCAGTTCGCGCACGGCATTGATCATGCCGAACCACACCGCAGAGCACCCGAAGCACGAAGGTTGGGCCGCTCCCCTTGACGGCCCAATCGAGGGGCTTGGGGGCGACGAGCGCAGTCAGGAGGGCAACGGCCACGCCCTGGAGCAGGCTGAAGGCGAGGGCCGTCCGGTCCCGGGTCAGGAGCCGGACATAGCGCTCGGCAAAGATGCGACCCTGATGGAAGACGGTCTCCCGCCAGGCCGGCGAGCCAAAGGCCGGTTTGGCGATGCCACTGGCTCCAGCAGTCGACGGGCCGGTGGGTGGACGGGGGTGGCCACAGGCGGAGAGGCGAGTGACGGCGGGGAATCCGGCCGCTTCAGCCGGCCGGCCGATCTTGCCGAAGCCTCAGGGGTGTCGATGAGGGAGAAGACGTCACCCAGACTGGGCACGCCGAACCACGCAGGCGCGTCATCGGGGTGACCGGCGTAGATGACGTGGCCGCCGGGGCCAACGAGAACCAGGGTGTCGCACACGTCGACGTGGGCGATGGCGTGGGTGGTGAGAACCACAGTGCGCCCCTGGTCGGCCAGTAGTCGGAGCAGCAACATCATGCGCTTGTCGAGTCCGGGGTCGAGTCCCGAAGTGGGTTCGTCGAGGAAGAGGATCTCCGGCTCATTCAACAGCTCGGCGGCGATGGAGACCCTCTTGCGCTGACCTCCGGAGAGCGTCCGCACCAGCTGGTCACGCTGTTCGTCGAGGCCTACGAATCCGAGTGCCCGGGCGATGGCCGTGTTCCGGGAAGCAGCTGACGTCTCCCGGCCCAGGCGGAGGCGGGCCTGGTAGTCGAGCGCCTCAGCCACGGTGAGGTCTGCATGAACGACGTCATCCTGAGGCACGAAGCCCATGAGGGCGGCGTGAGCCTCCCGACAGACCGCCAGGTCCACGCCGTTGTAACGGATCTGTCCCACGGTGGCCGCGTTCTGGCCGGACAGGAGGCGCATGAGGGTGGTCTTTCCCGCTCCCGACGGGCCGGCCACCGCGGTGAGGCTGGCCGGTGGCAGATGGAGGTTGACAGCGGTGAGGAGGCGCCGGGGACCCTTGCGTTTGACCTCCACGTCAAAACAAGCACCGTCGGCGGCCACGTCGACACCGCGGACCTGGACCAGGGGCTCGAGGGCGAACTCGCCCACCTGGGCCGACGCCGGTCCGACCTGGACGATGTCGCTCAGACCCAGGCGTATGCGTCCCCGCAGACGACGGCCATTCACGTAGGTGCCGGCCACGGTGGTGCGATCCTCCAGCCACAGCTGGCCGGACTGGTCGCGTCGGATGATGGCGTGGCGCGGGCGGACGAGGGGATGGTCGAGGCGGATGGCACAGGCCGGACCAGACCCGATGACCACACTCGAGCCGACCGCGGGGAGGGCACCCCGCAGGGCGCTCCGGGTCGCCGCCGCGGCCGATTCACGCATGACCCGGAGAGTTGCGAAGTTGCCCACACGATCAGCGAGCCGGACCACCGCGCCAGGAGTCAGCGAGGCCTGATTGGTAGCCCGGCCAGCCAGGAGGACCTGGCACTCAGGGCCGGCCGGAACGGCATTCCACCCGTCCTGCCCCGGGAGGATCCGGACGTGCACCGGGGAGAGAAACGGGGCTGGTAGCACGACATCGGCCAACTCGGTGGATCCGATCGTGCAACCGCCGGCGTCGACGGTTCGGCTCATCTTCGTCCGCCCCCACTGGAGCTCGAGGGAGAGCGGCATCCGAGCAGTGGAGGCTGGGGGTAACGATGTTGGTGGGACCCCTTGGTACGGTTCGGCGAGAACGGCGGGCTCAGGTGGAGCGGACGGGGGTGTCGGTGGGGGTGGAACGGCGGGGAACATGGGCGCCGCCTGAGACGAGGCGGGGAGATCGGGAACAAGTCCTGGTGGAGCGGCGGATGCCACCGCTGCTGGGGTCGGAGCGGCCGCCGCAGGTGGGGCTGCTGTGGGGAACGGCCGGTGGCAGGTGAAGCAGACACGGTCCCGGTCACCGGCTGGTGCCAGGCAGTGGGGGCACCGGCGTGACTCTGCATCGAGCTGGCCGGTGTCGGACGTCAACGCGGTCTCCTTGCTGGGTGGTCTCTCCCGACAGATCGGCCATTCGCCGTACCCTGCTGCAACGCCGCGCCCTCCGCTCTCGTCTCCCTGGCGCCGGCATCAGATGCCTAGGTCCACCTGGTCAGGGGAGCATACGTCGGGGCCGGCGCTCGGGGCGAGGTAGCGCATCGATGACATTCCCCGATCCGGTCGATCGGCGCGCTCCTATGATGTGCCCGTCCGGCAGACTGGAGGGACTACCCGTGCCGAAGACGTGCGTGCGATGCCAAAGTCAGGCCTTCGACGATGCCGCGTTCTGCCCCAACTGCGGCCAGGCCTTGGTGGCTACCGCCCCGGCGCCGACGGCGCTACCCACCCATGCTCCGCCCACCCATCCTCCGCCCACTCATGCTCCGCCCACGGGTGGGTTCACAACCCCGACGGCGACGACCGCGGGCGGGACCCCGCCCTATTCCTTCAACGCAGCCCGTTGGAGTGTGGCCGATCGCATCACCGGCATCGCCACCGTGGTGCTATTCATCTCGGTGCTCCTTCCCTGGTTCAGCGCTGGAGCCTATGGTTACCCACCGGCGGCGAGCGGCGTTTCGGCCCACGGTTACCTCTCCATTGTCCTGTTCGTGTGCGTCGCCATCATCTTGTACCTCGGAGCGCGGGCGGGTTGGGACCGCCTGCCCATCAGCGCGAAGGTGGCCCACGCCCCGGTGATGCTGTTGGCAACGGCCCTGAACCTCTTGCTGGTATTCATCGGCTTCCTGTTCAAACCAGGCGGCGTAGGGGTGGGCTGGTCGATCGGGGCCTGGCTGGCGCTCATCGCGGCCATCGTGGCCGTCGCCCCCATTGCCGTTCCCGCTATCCAGGCCCGGTCCGGCGGACGGTAGGCAGCCACGCCCGAACGGTCTGGCTACACCCGGTGCAGATGCAGTCCCTCACTGGACCTGCCGGCCGGGGTCACCCCCCGCCACTTCAAAGAGCGCCGGATCAGCCGCCCTTCAACCACCTGGTTCCCGGGGGCGGTCCACAGT
This sequence comes from uncultured Acidimicrobiaceae bacterium, assembly GCA_963824355.1. Classification (GTDB taxonomy): domain Bacteria; phylum Actinomycetota; class Acidimicrobiia; order Acidimicrobiales; family RAAP-2; genus Bog-756. The sequence continues at coordinate 244,028 of CAWGOY010000001.1, forward strand.
TGGTGTCCGTCCAGGTGTTGACGGCCTCAAATGCCGGCCCGGTCTCAATACCCGAGACCACTCCACTGATCAGACCCTCCAATGGATTCGTAGCGTCCTGCCCCAAATGATCTGCCTCTTGTTGGAAGGCACTTTGAATCTGGGAGACCTGTGAACTGATGGAATTCGGAGCGACCTGAGCCAGGTTTCCGAAGAACGTCGCCAGCTGCTCCGGTGCACTGATCAGCGAGACAATTAGATTGAGTGGATTCTGGGAGTTCGGATTCGCATACTGGGACCTGAACTTGGTTCCCTGTTGGTAGAAGGTTGTGCAGTAGGCCGACACGGAGCGGTCGGAGGACGAAGCGGATGAACATCCCGGTAGGAGAAGTCCGCCGACAGCAACGATAAAGGCCAGGAAAGCTACTCGAACTCCATTGAGGTAGGGCCCGCGTAAACCTTGGGGCGAAATGGTCCGAACTGAAATCTGGCTGTCTCTATTCGCCCGCCACCCACCCACTTGAGACGACCTCCCGTCACACGATCCCGGTAGCAACGCCGGATGCGGAATGTTAACAGCGGATCAACGGTCGGACTCGAGGCTGCGACGACCGGTGGCACCAGGTTGGCTGGGTCTCAGGCGCTGGTCAGGGGCTTCTTCGGACTTCTATGCTGAGCCCATCGAGTGCACAACCAGGACGCCATCGTGACGAGCCGTGAGGGTGAGCGAACCAGCCATCCTCATCGGTCACTCGACACTTCACTCGGGGACGAAGGGGGCGTACCCGTGGTCCGTCGAATCTTCCCCCAACCGGTTGCCGCCAAGGTACCCGAGGTCCTTTTCTTGTTCTGGGTCACCAAGATCCTCACCACTGCCGGCGGGGAAGCCACCTCGGACTATCTGAAGACGTGGGGAAATATCGGGGGCGGAGGAACTGAGGTCGCCCTCTTCGTCATCGGGTTGGTGTTGCAGCTCGCTACTCGGCGGTACCGGGCCTTGGCGTACTGGTTCCTCGCCTACGCCATTGCCATCTTCGGCACAGGTGTGTCTGACTTCCTTCACCTCGACGTCCACATTCCTTATGCCGGTACCACGGTCCTGTGGGCGGTGGTCTTGGGTGCCATCTTCGTGGTGTGGAACCGGATGGAGGGAACGCTGTCCATCCACAGCATCACCACGCAACGCCGGGAGTGCTTCTACTGGGCGACCGTATTCGCCACTTTCGCTTTGGGAACCGCCCTCGGGGACTTCACTGCCACTGCCCTCGGCCTGGGCTACCTGGCCTCGGGCATCCTGTTCGGAGTGGTGATCCTGATCCCAGCCGTGGCCTGGTGGAAACTGGGACTGAATGAGGTCGTTGCATTCTGGTTCGCCTACGTGGTGACGCGTCCCCTCGGTGCCTCATTCGCCGACTACATCAGCAAACCGGCCAACACCAGCGGGATAGGGTTCGGAGACGGGCCCACGGCGCTGGTCTTCGCAGTCGCTGTTACTGCACTCGTGCTCTATCTGGCCATCGCCCGCCCGGACATCCAGGCACCCGGGAGCCCGATGGCCCCGTCTGACAACCGCCAGTCACGGGCGTGAACACGACGTCCACAACAGTCCTGCTGCTGGCCGTATTCGGTGCGAGCACGGTGGAGATGGTCGAGGCGCTGACCATCGTGGTCGCCGCCGGAGTGACCCGTGGCTGGCGCTCAGCGCTGGAGGGCGCCGCGGCAGCCGTCGTCGTCCTCGCAGTGATTGTGGTCACGGTGGGAGTACCGCTCATCCACTACGTGCCCATCGACGCTCTCCGGGTGGTGGTCGGTGGCCTGCTCTTGGTGCTCGGCTTGTCGTGGCTGCGGAAGGCCATCCTTCGCTCCAGTGGGCTGAAGCCCCTTCACGACGAAGACGCCATCTTCGCGGCCACCACCGAAGAGCTGAGCCAGGGAGTCGCCGGCGCCACGGCGCGGCCACGACGGGATGGAGTGGCGTTCGCTGTCGCCTTCAAGGGCGTATTCCTCGAGGGTACGGAGGTCGTACTCATCGTGGTCAGTCTGGGCGCCAGCCAACACCGACTGGGACTGGCCGCGGGGGGTGCGCTGGCCGCGGCCGTCGTTGTCGCCCTCGTCGGCGCCCTGGTGGCCAAACAGCTCTCCGCCGTCCCCGAGAACACCATCAAACTGGGAGTCGGTGTGATGCTGAGCAGCTTCGGTCTCTTCTGGGTGGGTGAAGGGGCGGGGGTGCGCTGGCCGGGCGAGGATCTCGCCATCGTCGGGTTCATCGGAATCTTTGCGCTGGTGACACTGGCTGCAGTTGCCTCGCTCCGAAAGGGACTGCCGGGATCGATGCCGGGCGAGCCGGTGGCCTCATGAACCCACTCCGCCGCGTGGCCCGTGCGTTCGGCAGTTTCTGGTGGGACTTCCTGATCGGTGATACTCCCGAACTCTTCGTCGCGGTGATCGTCATCATTATCGCCGCACTGGTCCTTCGGCATCACCACGTCGCAGCAATCGTCGTACTACCGGCCATAGCCATCATCAGCCTCTTGGCCAGTGCCTGGCGCGGGCGGGAACACTCTGACCCAAGATGACGCGCCCTACGACATGCTGGTGTTACCCGCAGTCGACTGCCACCGCCAGGGCTGCGCACAGCGCGTCCATGGTTGCCGGCTGCGCCCGTCCGACTCGTCGGCGGAATCGATCACGGGAGAGCAGTTGCACATTGTCGAGGTTGGCGACCGACGGGTGTCGAATGCCATCGTCGCGCCCGAGTGGCACCTCGGTGGACAAACCCCGGATGGTCGAGGTGACCGGAGCGATGACCACCGAGTGAAGGAGCCGCCCCAGGGGATCGCGGGTGAGGACGATGACCGGACGGGTCTTGTCGAGATCGGCGAGCCAGACCTCACCCCGACGCACGACGGCGGTCATGTGAGGTCGTCGGCGTACACGGCTTCCCAGTCGATGTCGTCGCCCAGGGTGCCAGGGTCGCCGAATGATGCCAACGCCACCTCATCATCTGTGGGCGGCGTGCGCTGGTACGCCGCGATGTCCGCCCGGAGGCGCTGGGTATGAATGACCCGGTCCAAGGCCACGTCGATGGCCTCCGAGGTGGAGTTGACGCCAAGCAGCGCCCGAGCGATTGCGGCCTTGCCGCGGTCCAACGTAATGGTTGCCTTCTCCCTTGCCATATGTTCGATACTACTAGTTAGTGGTATCGGGTGGAAGCAACCGGAAGCTCTTGACGCCTGACGCAGCCATCGAATCAGACACCGAGGCTGCCCCTGGCCAGCCGTTCGAATAGGCGGTAAGGCAGGAGGCGTCGGGCAAGGATGCCGAGGCGCTCACCCGGCTTGCCCACCGAAACGTGCCTCGAAGGCCGTCGCGCTTCGAGGACGCGCTGCACCACGACTGCCACCGCATCGGGCTCGACTCCATCGGCTTCGTCAGCCGCCATCAGGCCGATGGCCTTCTCCACCGCCGCTGCGTACGGGTCTTCGCCGGCTGGAATCGGCGTGCTTCGTCTGGCGGCGGTAAATCCAGTCAGGACGTTGCCCGGTTCGACCAGGGTCACGTCGATACCGAACGGCGCTACTTCATAGGCCAGTGCCTCCCCGAACCCTTCCATGGCGAACTTGCTTGCCGAGTAGAAGGCCTGGAACGGGAGACTCACGATGCCACCGATGGAACTCATCAGCACGATCCGACCGTGGCCCTGCCGTCGCATGAAAGGGAGGGCCTGCTGCACCACCCGGACCGTTCCCCAAAAGTTGGTCTCGAGCTGAGCCCGACCGTCGTCCAACGATGTCAGTTCCACGGCTCCGGACAGTCCCCACCCAGAGCAGGCAACCACTGCATCCAGTCGGTGGTCCCCAGACAGTACGGCCTCGAATCCGGCGGCTACGGAGACGTCGCTATCGACGTCCATGACGATCGGAGTCCAACCCGGCGAAGCGATGCCTCGCCGGCTGGCTCCGAAAACGCTCCAGCCGTTGTCCGACAAGCGGTCGGCGCATGCCCGCCCGATGCCCGACGACGCGCCGGTGACTATGACCACGCTCTCCGTTGGGGGAGTCATACCTCTCGGTCTACTCGACCAGCTGGCCGGGTGTGAGGGCACAACCCGTCGAGCCTCGGCCACCCCACCGTTCGAAACCAGAGAGGCCGATCACCCGGTTCCGGACCGCCCGCCCCGGTCGAGACGGGCAAATCGAACCGGGTGTGCAATCGTGGAGCCATGAGAGTCGCTGTGGTGGGGGCGAGCGGATTCGTCGGAAGGGAGCTGTCGATTGCCCTTGTCGGGGCCCAATTCGACGTCACTCGCACTCTCGCGTCGTGCTCCCGAGATCGCTGGCGCCACAGGACGGTCGGTCGACGTGGCCGACGGGGATTCCCTACGGGATGCGCTAGCCGGATGCGAGGTCGCTTTCTATCTCGTGCACTCACTGAGTGCCGAAGACTTTCGTGCTCGTGACCGCCAGCTGGCAGAAGGCTTCGGCCGAGCTGCCGCAGCGGTGGGTCTCCGACGCATCGTCTACCTCGGCGGCCTGGGCCACGACCCCGAGTCCGAGCATCTTGCCAGTCGCCAGGAGGTCGGCACAGCGCTCGCATCCGGAGACGTGCCTGTCGTCGAGCTTCGAGCAGCGGTGGTACTGGGCGCCGGGAGCATCTCGTTCGAGATGCTCCGGTATCTGACCGAGCGACTTCCGTTCATGGTCTGTCCACGCTGGGTGCGCACCGCGATCCAGCCGATCGCCTCGGCCGACATCATCCGCTATCTGATTGCAGCGATCGACGTCGCCCCCGGCGTGTACGAGGTCGGCGGCGCTGGACGTCACGTCGTATCGTGAGATGATCACGGCGTACGCTCTGGCACGGGGTCTTCGGCGCGCGCCGCATCGTCGACGTGCCGTACCTGACGCCTCGACTCTCGTCGTACTGGTTGGATCTCGTCGACTCCGGTGGATCGCCGCGTCAGTCATTCGCTCATCGAGAGTCTCGTGACCGAGGTCGTGGTCGAAGATCAGGGGCGGACCGACGCGGCGTTCGACATCGAGCCGATGGGACTTGCCGACGCCCTCTCGGCGCGCGCTCGACGACCAGGCGCTCGAACTCGATCACGACCTCCTCAGCCGCCAGGACGGGCTCCGGGACGGCGTCTACACCGTTCGGGTTGCTACCCCTCTCTCGGGCGCCGCACCGACGCGCCTCGACGCCGATCTCGACCGGATCGGCGGGAGCTATCAGCTGGTACGGCTTGACGTTCGCCTGGAGAGTGCGTGCGCTCCTCGGTCGCGTCGTCGGGGAGGAGTGGAAGCTCAGCCACCCGCACGAGATCGTCCAGGGCACCGCGGTGGACTGGTGGCTCGTCGCTCGACGTGACCCCGGCATGACTCGTGCTGCGCGCGGTCCGACTGGTTTCCTGGAGAAGGCATGGCTCGGTTATCGAGTGCACGGAGCACGAGCTGATCCAAGTCGGCTCGCTCCGCCCGAAGGGAATACCCGGGTTCCTCTATTGGAAAATGCTCCAACCGGTGCACCGTCAAGTCTTCCGGGCGCTTGCCCGACACCGGGTCACGCGTTCCATGTAGCTCCTGGGGAACCGGTACCAGCCACCAGTGCTGGCCCGTGGTCGAGTACGCGATCAGCACCCCCGCCAAGAGAACTGCGGACTCGAGCCGCAGCCAGCGCCTTAGTCGGATTCATGATGTCTGTTCCTTTCGTTCTGCATCCGGAGGTCCGGACAGCACAGGTGAGACCGAGATGGGTCGATCGCTCCGGAGGGAACCTGACCGGTCCCGGTACCAGGCGACAGTGGTGGCGATGGCCTGGTGGAGGGGAGTGCCGGTCTCCCCAAAGGTGGCTTCGTACCTGGAGGTGTCGAGCACAAAGGGCTGATCGAACTGGTAGGTCATCTCGACCATGGACCGCAGCACCGGGTTGAGCAGGCCGAGGCCACGCAGGGTCAGCTTCGACACCGATCGGCTTTCGACGGGGTGGCCGACCTCGTCAGCGATGAGCTCGAGGACTCGCCGGGTGGCGACGGTCTCGGGTCCCGGTAGGTGCCAGATCTGGTCAACCGCCCTCTGGTCGGTGCCCAGGGTGGCCAGGCCCCGAGCGATGTCGGGAACGTAGCTGTAGGTGTGGGGAAGCTCAGGATTGCCGATGAAGTCGGCCCGCCGGCCGGCCAGGGCATTACCGAAGACCCGCTCTGCAAGGGTCGAACCGTCGGTGACGCCGGCTCCGAAGAAGTCCGACGCTCGTCCGATGGCGATGTGGACCCGACCAGCGTCCCTTGCATCGAGTAGCTCTCGGGTCATCGCGGCCCGGGTCCGTCCCTTGACGGTGGTGGCCACAAGGGGGAGGTGCTCGGTCATGGGTACACCGCCGGTCGGGCCGTAGCCGTAGAGGTTCTCCAGGCTGACCAGCAGTGCTCCGTTCCGCTCGGCTGCGGCCAGGACGCCCCGTTGAAGCGGCGGGAACAGCGTGGCCCACTTCGCATAGGAAGCGTTCAGGCACTGGTAGATGACTGCAGCGCCACCAGCTGCCTCGGTCGCAGCCGTTGCGTCGGCCGCGTCAGCCCCTCGCCACTGAACTCCCTTCGGCAGTGCTGAAGGCTGGGTTCGAGTCACCACTCGGACGGCGAGACCGAGACCCGACAGTCGGGCGACGAGTGCCTGGCCCACGTTGCCGGCGCCGAACACGACCTGCAGGGGACGATCAGCCATGATCGACTCCCTGTCCGGTGTGTGACGTGGCCGGGTCCGCAAGTGACGGATCAGCGGGAGTCCCAGACTCGGTGCTGCTGTCCCACCGTTGATGGTAGGGACGGAGGCCGAACACCTTGGCCGCTGCCCAGAGCGGCGGGAAGACAAGGTTCTGGACCCAGATCGGAGGGGAGGTCACTCTGCTCTCATGGCGGAAGTGCCAGAAGGTGGCGCCGAGCTGCAAGGGGTTCTTGGGCGCCCCCCGGGGCGTCGTCCTCCCGTCGGCCACCAGTCCGGCCAGTGCCTCGTGGAATTCCTTGGTCCGCAGGGCAGGGCTGAGCTCGACTACGCCGGTGATCTCGACGGTGCCGAGATTCCCCTCGGAGTGCGGAACGCCAGGGGGCACGACGACGGTCTCCCCAGCGGTGGCCGTGAGTGGCTCGCCGTTGAGCGTGAAGGTGGCCTCGCCCGAGACGATGGTGAACCGTTCCTCCTGGTTGGGGTGGACGTGCTCGGAGATCAACCCGCCGGGCATGCTGCGCCAGGTGAAGCGGACCAACTCACCATGGCTGTCCTCGGCCACCGTGGTGTACTCGATCCACTCACCGGTCGCCGGGTTGAAGAAGGGCTGGAAGCTGGTCATCACCGCACCTCCTCGAGATCGGCACTGAGGACAGCCACCGAGGCGGTCGGCCGGGAGGGTGCAAGCGGAGTAAGAAGCGGCGACAGAGCGGGGCTCCGGGTGAACGGGTTCCACCAGGCGGCCGGTCCGAGCAGCTTCATCGCGGCGGGGACCAGTACCGCCCGGACCAGCGTGGCATCGAGAAGGACGGCGAACGCCACGCCCAGCCCGATCTCCTTCACGAACACCAGCCGGGACAACACCAGGGCTCCCATGGCCAGCGCCAAACAGCAGGCCGCCGCGGTCACGATGCCCCCGGTGTGGGCCATGCCCAGGGCCACGGCCTCATCCGGTGAGGCGCCGGAGTCGTGCTCTTCCTTGATTCTTCCGAGAAGGAACACCCCGTAGTCGGTTGAGAGTCCGAACACAACGGCCAGGATGATGATGAGCGAGGTCGACTGGAGCGCTCCCGGAGCATGGAACCCGAGCAGGCGATTCAGGTGGCCCCGCTGGAAGCCCCACACCAGCACCCCGTAGGTGGCCAGGATGGTGAAGAAGTTCATGACCACGGCCATGAGCGGAAGCGTCACCGATCGGGTCATGGCGAACAGCATCACCAGCGCGATCAGGATGATCAGCCCGAGCACCACCGGCAGATGGGACTTGAGGCTGTGCTGCAGGCTGAGGAAGGAGGCGGTCTGCCCGATGACCGTCACCGGGCCGGGGCCGGGAAGTGCCTGGATCGACTCGACGGCCCGCTGGGCGGACGGCGACAGGGGTGCGGCGGTCAGCACCACACTCGACTCCCAAAGCGATCCTCCCAGGTGCTCGAAGGTCGGCACCGCCTTGACCCCCGGCACCCGGGACACGGCAGCGGAGTAGGTGGCGAATGTCGCTGGCGTCACGTGACTCGAGTCGACGAGCACACCGGCGGGTGCCTCGGAGAAGGACGGGAACTGGGTCTGCACCATGGCATAGGCCGCTCCGGCTGAGCTGCTGGCGGGTAGGGCGCTGGCATCGCCACCGGTGAAGGCCACGTGGAGGAACGGTGACGCCAGGACGACCAGCACGACGACGGCCGCCGCTCCCCAGATGACCGGTCGACGCATGACCCGCCCGGCCATCGCATACCAACGACGACCAGTGGCGGTCCCGGCTGCAGAACCCTCCACGGCAGTCGGAGTCCGTCCAGCAATCCGCTCGCCGAACACGGTCAGGATCGCCGGCAGGACGAGGAGAGCGAAAGCGCCAGAGGCCAGGACGACAATGGCACCGGCGACCCCCATCGAGTAGACGAAGCGCTCGGGGAAGACGGAAAGACGGCCAGGGTGGCCAGCGCCGCGGCAATGGTCAGCGAGCTGAACAGGACGGTGTGACCCGCAGTCCGACGGACCGTGGCCAAGGCGGCATCGATCGAAGCACCTCGTCCGAACTCTTCGCGGAAGCGGGAGATGATCAGGAGGCTGAAGTCGACCGACAGACCGATCCCGAGAGCGATGACCAGGTTGAGGGCGAAGAGGGAGAGCGGGACCACCACCAGGGTGAGGCCCATCACTCCGAGGGTCACGGCGATGGCGAACACCGCTCCGACCAGCGGAACCGCCGCAGCCCGGAGGCCCCGGAAGACGAAGAACAGAAGCAGCACCAGGAACGGCAGGGCGTAGAGCTCAGCTCGTCCGAGGTCCTGGGAGGAGACGGATGCGATCTGGACGCCGGCCACGGTGGGGCCACCCAGCCAGGTGTTGGACCTGAGCGAGGGCTGGGCAGCAATGGCCTTCTGCAACGCAGTGACGGCCTTCTGCTCATTGACGGTCCCAACGGTGGCCACCACCGTGGTGAGCGTCCCGTTGCTCGAGATCATGCTCGAGTCACCGGTCGTGGCGTAGTCGAGAACACGCTTCACCTCGGGTCGGGCCCGCAGGATCGAAACCACCGATGCGACCCGGGCCGGGACGGCCGAGGACGTGGTGATCGGCGTGGCGGTGCGCACGACGACGAGGTACCCCTCCTCGGGGTTCGCCCCGGTCACACGCTGGACCTGGTGCTGGGCCGCGACCACGGCCGAACTGGGAGCGTCGTAGTCGCTGAGCGAGGACGTGAGGTGGGCCGCGGCGATGCCCCCGCCCACGAGGCCTACAAGGGCGATGATCCCGGCCAACCACAGGACCAGGCGGGCATATCGCCGCTTGTCGTCCGAAGGTGTTTGGGGCGTAGAGGTGCGGTGACTCATGACGGGGGTCCTTTCCGAGGTGGCAACATCAGGCAAGTTCTTCGAGCGCTTTGAGAAGCTCGAGCACGCCGGAAAAGGCCGTCCAGTCGTCAACTCGGTCGGCACCATGCGGGCTGATTCGGCCCTCAATTCGGTTGTCCGGGTCCCGGTTGACTTCAAGAAGCAGGCGTACAGTCCGTCTCGGTGGTGATGAGGCGTCCATGGGTACCAGTCAACGGGAATCGCTTGGCGATGTCCCCAGGGAAGGACCCTAGGTTTGACCCTGGTTCTCTCTCCGAGGCCGGCGTCGTCCCAGGTCGATGACCTCAGGCACTGCTACTCAACGGCTCAGCTCACTGAAGGAGGGAAGCCAACTGACGCCGGGAGGTGATGTCCAGCTTGATGAAGCTGTTGCGGAGGTGGTACTCGACAGTCTTCACCGAGACGTACAGCTCGGCTGCCACTTCACGATTGGTGAGCCCGGTTGCGACCAGTCGGGCCACCGCCATCTCCGCCCGACTGAGCCCGAGCGTTACTTCCGGGCTTTTCGGCGTGGCCGAGACCTGCAGGAGCTCCAACTCCTCGGCGCAGCGCCGCACGTAGGGGTCGGCACCCAGGCCGGAGAACAGTCGGTGGGCCCTCTCGAGTTGGGCAATGGCGTCCGATTGCCTGTCCGTCCGACGCAGACGGCGGCCATCGTCGAGATGAAGTAGGGCCAGCTCAAACGGCATCGATACTCCGGAGGCGACGGCGTGTCCTCGGAGGAACGAGGACTCCGCACGCGACAGGTCGCCGATTGCCACGGCCAGGTTGCCCTCGCACCGGGCCAGCATGAGGAGGGCCGATGGAACGTGAACGTCCGAAAGTGCTGTCCCGAACTCGACAAGCGCAGCTTCGGCTTCATCCAGTCGGCCCAGTGCGGTCAGCGCATCGACCTCGCTGGCTCGCCAGTTGAAGATGCCCGGGCGACCACCCACACCGAGCCGGTCGGTGGCGCGCACCGGCTCGACCGCCGCTACCACCCCGGCATGATCCCCTCGGGCCGACGCGAGAGCGGCACCGGCCACCGCGCAGGTCGCCACCGCCAACACCGCAGGGAATCGGGCCGTAGCTGCTCGGGCGGCAGTGACGCGCTCTTCGGCGCCCGACCACTGACCCCGACCAGCGAGCACCTGGGCCGACCGGGCGTAGGCCCTGACCAGATCGAACGGACGATCGGCATCTTCGGCAACGGATGTAGCCAACTGGGCATAGGTCATGGCTGCGTCCCAGTCGCCACGGCGGAAGTTGGCTTCGCTCAGATGGGACAGACAGGGCACGGGATAAGTCGCCGGGACACCGGAGCGGAGGTGGGCGGCCGCCACACCCAGATCGGCGATGGCACCGGACAGGTCATCGGCGTAGATCTCAACGATGCCCCGCATGATCAGTGGATCGATCGCCACCAGGGGCACCTCATTCCCCGTGACGGGCAGAAAGCCGAGTTCTTCCAGGCCTTCTGACGATCGGCCGGCGTTGGCCAGCGAGTACGCCTGGGCAGTCTTCGCCATGGCCCACAGAGGGGTACCCGGCTCGGTGGCCCTTACCGCACGTTCGGCCCAGATCAGCCCTTCCTCGGGCCGCCCACCGACGACCATCCAGTTGGACAGGGACGTGGCGGCGCGTGCGCCAATGGTCGGCTCAGCCAGCGGGTCGTGGGCCGTCCATGCTGCAATCAGGCGCGACTCGGTTGTGGGTGATCCCATGTACACGCCGAGAAGACCAACCAAAGCATCCCGGCGAGCGCTGGTGGCCTGGCAGCTGGCCAAGACCCGGGCCGCCGCATCGGTATCGGCAGCACTCAGATGGGCGACCGCAGCATCGAGCAGGAGACGCTCACGCTCCTGGCCGACCGCCGACAGGGATGCAGCCTGCTCGAGCGCCCACGCCTCTGCGCTCGAGTCACCTTCGGAGGCGCTGATTGACGCGGCGGCCTCGAGTTCGTTGGCCAGCGCCTCGTCCGCGCCGGGTGTCGCAGCCACCCGATGGACCAGCCCAGCCCGACCATCGACCACCTTCGCCGCCTCCTGATGGAGGTGTCGGCGGGTGGCCGGTCTGAGGTCGGCGTAGATGGCCGCCCTGTAGAGGGGGTGGGCGAAGCTCAGCTCCGAGTGGGGATTCTCAACCAACAGTCCGGCAGCGATCGCGTCGTCGCTGGCCTCCTCTCCATCGGCCAGTCCGGCCACGGCAGCGGAGATCCCGATGGGCGCATGCTGACCCACGACCGATGCCGCGGCCAGGAAGGACTGGGTTGGGCCAGCCAAGGCGGCAACTCGCATAAGGATCACCGCAGAAAGATCGCGGGGTGCAGGCAGCCCCTCGTCACCAGCGGAATTGAGCACGTCGACGCCGATCTCCTCGAGCAGTGCTCGACAGTAAAGGGGATTTCCACCGGTGTGGGCCAGCAGCCGGGCCGCCCCTTTTCGAGTAAGCAGGCCGAGATCGAGCTCACGCGCCAGCGCGATGAGATTCTCGAGATCGAATCCCTCCAGCCGGACACGAGTGACCCGGGCGTCGCCGGCCACGAAGCGCGCCCAGCCCGAGTCGCCGGGGGTGTCGACGCGGGTGGCGACAACCGTCAGTACCGTATCGGCCCGCAATCTGCGAAGAGCGAACAGCAACGCCCGCGAGGAGGATCGATCGATCCACTGAAGGTCGTCGATGACCAGGACGATTACCTGGCCGTCCCGCTGTAGCTGGTCCAGCAGATCCATCAGCCGTGCCCCGACGATCATGGGATCGGCACCCGGATCGGTGGAGACGACCGGCCGCAGTTGGGCAATGACTCCGTAGGAGAGCATCATCTCGTCCTCGTCAGCGCTTACCTCGAGGATTGTGGCGCCATTGACGGAGGCGACGAAGTGGGACAGAAGGGTCGACTTCCCCGAACCGGCAGCCGCTTCTACATAGACGATCTGTGGGCGGCCGGCTCGCGCTGTCGAGAGCGCCTCCTCCAGAACCCCCAGCTCACGCCGACGACCCACAAACCCGACCGGCCCAGCCATAGGATCAGCCGGTCCGCGACGGTGGACAGACCGAGGTCAACGAGCAATCCTGTGAATGACGGTGAACGCACCGCCGGCGGATAAAGCCCAGGTGCCATGCCTATTCGGCGCGTCGCCGCCTCGCAGGAGAGTGCGACGAATCATGTGCGTATGCTACCTGGGCAGACGATCAGGACCTTTGGTGGAGTTCATGGTCAACCCTGGTCCACTCCGAGCAACACTCCCGATGAGGGGATCACTCGGCCTCCGCATCTGGCGATGACGAGGGACCGATCCGGTGGGGGATGCTCGCTGTCATCAGCCTCGGGGTGATGGCGCTGACCTTGAACTGGTTCGACGTGGCAACGGCGTTTCCAGCCATCGGGGCGGAGTTCCACGTGGGGCTCGGGTCGTTGAGCTTGCTGATCTCGCTGTACATCGTGGGCTACGGCCTTTCGCATATCCCCGGCGGCATGCTGGCCACCCGGATCGGCATGAAGCGGACCATCGTCCTCGGGCTGGCCGTCCAGGGGGCGGCCGGTGTGATGTCCGGCTTCTTCGGCCACCTCGTGCCGCACACGAGTTACACAACGGGCTGGATATTTCCCCGGACACCTACTTTGGGGGGTCGCCCACGATCTGCCCCCGGGGGAGTGACTCTGAGTGCCTGGCGACCTTGCGGAGTTGGAGGATGCGAGCTGCCCCCACAATGGTCACGATCACGGCGCCAGCAATCACCGCAATCAGAAGCACGACGGCGGTTGGAGCGTGGCCGTGGAATCCCACGAAGTTGACAGTGGAGCGCTGAGTGTTCTCGGCAATGAAAATGACCAGAACAATCAGAAGGACTACGGCAGCGACAACCGCCGTCCAGCTGGCGCTAATTCGAGTGGGAGTTACGCGCTCTGCAGTCGGAGGCGGCGCGACTCCTACATCGTGGACTGATGTTGGAGCTCCTTCGATCGTGGCCGTCTCCGAAGAACCTCCCTCCAGCTCTCCTGGTCCACGTTCCGAGCGAGCGTTATCGTCGGTCATCTTCACGTCATGCCTTCCTCACCGCAGCTGACGGCCTGTGATCCGGCAGGGAACGGCGGCCTTCTCGTCCAGGTGGTAGCTCGCACACACCCTGTGGTAGCCATCGGCAATCCACAAGGGACTCCCCTGAACCAACAAAACGGGCGAGAGCAGTTTGTCGAACTTGACCTTCTCCAGGTCCGCCGAAACCTCGGAATCGCTGGCTGCCAGGAGCGGCAGGTCGGCGGCGCGCAGGATGTCCTTCGCGGCGAAGTGGGAGAGACCATCTACTTTCCGGAGGGCTTTCACCAGCTTGCGGGCCGACCCTCCTCCCACCAGCAGGGTGAGATAAGACACGGCGGCCGGGTAGTCCTCTTCGTCTGGATCTTCTTTCCAGTGCTCTACCGGCGATTTGCCCCCGTTTGATCTACCAGCGGAAGAAGCGGTGATTTCCGGCTCCCTCTCCGCGACCAAGCACGAATCCAATGAGCCAGAGGGCCAGGAGTACAACTGCCACTACCCAAAGCACGTGTAGAGCAAAGCCCGCGCCGGCGACTATGAGAACCACGAGTAAGGCAAAAAGGAGAAGCACCGCCCCTACTTTCCCGTCACCTTATCGGCCACCTTGTCCACGGCGTCCTTCGCCTTGCCCTTGCCGCGATCGACCTTGCCCTCACTCTTGAGCTTGTCGTTTCCAGTGACGTCGCCAACGGCTTCTTTGGCTCTTCCCTTTGTTTCGTCAACTACACCCATGTCGTCCTCCTGCTTCTGCTTGATGATTGCTCTTGCAATCGAAGGCAACGATGCCCAGATTGGCCGCTGACAAACCGAGCCACTGCATCCAGTTCCGAGCGATATGCCCACCTCTGGGCGCCAGTCTCTTCCTAAGCGGGGCCGGATCGATAGGGCCGAAGGTCACCTCCGCGAATATCTGGCACCGATCCTGGCCGTTCTCTGACGGAAGACTCTGGCTGCCCAACGCGGACTCCCTGCCCCTCGGGCGATCGAAGCGCCTCACCTGTATGACCGGACACCGGATCGACGCCGATGGCGATGCGGATCCCGAAGACGCCCGGCCGCCGCTGACGCAACTTGTGACCGCCAGAAGCGGATGGTCAGAGAAGCACCGATTGTCCTGGAGATCGTGTAGCCCGTCGCTCAGCATCGGGCGGAACGCTCCGAGGTGAGCCAAAGAGATGGTGACGTAGATCTACTTCGACCGTAGCCACCCCGCTGAGGCGGGCGACCATTCCGGTCCAGTGGAGCTACCGGGCTTGGGAGAGGCGTGATTCCAGTTGGAGATCGGACAGTGAATCCGCTATGTGGCACAGTTTGGTTGGTCGTGGCATACTTGCTCCATGGATGCCACATTGGTTCTCGGTCAGCAGGGTCGGGTCGTCATTCCGGCCAACATCCGGAGTGCACTCGGACTCGCGCCAGGCGATCGCCTCCATCTCCAAGTCACCGGTCAGCGGCTCGTGCTCGAGCGTCAGCAGGATGCGGTCACCGAGCTGCGGGGATTGGCCTCTGCAATCCCCAAGGAGCGCTCGCTCGTCGATGAGCTGATCGCCGACCGTCGGCTATCCGCTGTAGCTGAATGACAGTCTTGGACGCTTCGGCCGTGCTCGCACTCGTTCACGACGAGCCAGGCGCCGATGTCGTTGCCGCTGCGATCACCTCGGCCACCCTTGGAACGGCGAACCTCGCTGAGGTCATCGGGAAGCTGGTTGACGCCGACATCGACATCAGACGAGTCCGAGAGTTGCTTGCGGCCGCTGGTGTCACCATCGAGCCGGTCTCCGCGGCCGACGCCGAACTGGCCGGGGCACTGCGCTCCCTCAGCGGTGGGCGATCCCTGTCGCTTGGAGACCGATGCTGCCTGGCGCTCGCAGCTCGCAGCTCGCCACCCGAAGTCCTCACAGCGGATCGGGCCTGGGGCAGCCTCGAGCTGCCCGTCCGAGTGCGATTGATCCGGTAGCCGACGCCGACATCAACCCGAACGTGCTCGATATCTCTGACGATCACCTGCCGCGAATCGCTGGCAATCGGGCGCTTCGGAAATCAGCGGGGAGTGACGGTGGCCAGTAGGTCCCAGTTGGGCTTGCCGGCGTAGAGCAGTGAGCGGATCCGGTAGTTCCGGAAGGACGTGAACCCGAAGGCGGCACGCTTCACTCGCTTGCTTCATGGCCACCAGGCTTGCCGGGGTGGCGATTCGGCACCGAACCTCGGCCACCGCCTCTCCGTCTTCTTAAGCAATGAGCGTGAGGTCCTCGGCTGTGTCGAGGGCCCAACGATGGGCCAGTACGAAGATGCGGTCCGCCTCCCCTTCGGGCAGGAGGTTTGGTGAGATGTCACTCGCCGGAACGTCTCCGACGGCAATGCAGTCGATCTTCGTGCCCAGCAGGAGCCCGTCGACGCCCTCGGTGCCGATGACCGTCTCAACGGCGGTCAGCTCGTCACCATGCTGTGTGGCGACGGTGTCGAGGTCATAGGTCACCCGATGAGCGCCCTGGAGTCGGGCGAGAACGGCCAGACCGCCGATCACGGCGAACTCTCCGATCGGGACCGCCTCGGCCAGGCGGCCAGTGATGTCACCAGCGGTGCCACCCCGGAGTTCGCCAGGCGGAGTTCACCAGACACGGGCAGTCTCCTGAGGATCCCAGGTTTCGAGGATCTCGCGGCCACGAGCCCGATCCTGAGCGAGGTCGAGAGCGACGATCAGGCCGCTGGCCACGAGGAAGCCGTCTCGACTCTTCGAGGAGGTCAGGGTGAACCCATACCGGGACGGGCACACTGCGATCTCCGATCCCGTCCAACCGGAGGGAGCGCCGTAGGCACCAACCACCGTGGCCAGGTCGGTGTCGTCGGCAACATAGAGCCTGGGCCACCCTGCAGCGGGGCCGGCGGCCACGGGTGCACCGAGAGCGACGGCACCGAGGGTCCCACTCAGTCGGAACCGTTCGGGTGGCTCGGGCGGTGGAGCTTGGGCCATCGGATGCCAGCGGGGCTTCCACTCCTCGGCAACGGCCCAGAACAACTCGGGTACGAACGGCCTGTTGTCCGAACCCACCAATCCCTGGCTCCGGAGCTCGGACAGGATCTCCGATACCCGGCCCGGGGACCGATCGATCTGGCGGGCGACGACATGCACACCCTGGGGCTCGCCGGGACGCATGAGTAGTGCCAGGGCCACGTCGAGACCTGTGCCTCTGAATACGCTGACGACCCGTCGAGACGGCACCACCGACCCCGAGGACACCTGGGCATTGACGAAGAGGCCGGGGGTCCTGACCCAGAGGTGCCCCCTTCGGTCGAACCACGCCAGGCCGGCCCGACTCAGCTCTTCTCTCGCTGCCGTTGATATCCGGTCAGCGACAATGATCGTCGCGGCCCCCCCATCCCCCTCGTGCAGATGGGCAAGGAGCCGGGCGTCGCTTTCGCGAACCGCCTTGAGTTCTGTGACCGCGAAGGGCGTACCAGCGATCACGACACCTTGCCCAACGAAGCAGACTGGGGAGATCCCAGCCTGCTCGAGTGCCTCGAGCAATCCTGAGGTGTTCGCTGTTCGTGGTGCCACGAATACAGACTAGCATCCCGGAAGTCACGGCCACCGGGTGAATCTGATCGATGGACGGGGACATGGCCGTGTCCGTGCCACCATGACAACCGTCGTTTCACTTATGGATTTGTTTCGTCTAGTGTGAAACACAGTACTTCTTGAAACACCAGCGTGGAAGAGATCGGCTCTTCCCTCCTCTCGGAAGTCTACGGACATTGCCGAACAAGAGCCCTACCTCGACTGCCCAGATCCTCAACGGTGCCCAACAAACCGTCGCGGGCGCGCTCCCCAACCAGTGGACGTTGACATCCACGCGGCAAGCGAGTTCCAGATCTTCGGGTACTGACAGCAGCCTGACGATCACTTCTCCCAGCGGAGAGGAGGCGACGTTTGCCATCAAGGTCATGAGGTCGCCCAGCGCACAGACGCTCCTGGTCGCCGTGGATCGACTCAACCGCACGCCCGCGGTAGCCGAAGGGACGGCGCTACCCCTAGTGGCTGCCGCGTACCTGGGCCCACGGCCCATTGAGTGGTTGACCGAACGGGGTGTCAACTACGTCGACGCCACCGGGAACCTCCGGCTCTCCGCCCAACGACCCGGCCTGTTCGTGAACGTGATGGGTGCCACCAGGAACCCGTGGTCTGAGGGCCGGCCACTCCGTTCGCTCCGTGGTCGAGGCGCTGGGCGTGCGGTGAGAGCGCTGGTCGACTTCCGTGCGCCCTTCGGTGTGCGCGATCTCGGATCTCGGGCCGGTGTCTCTCCGGCGACCTTGTCTCGAACCATCGACCTCCTCGAGGAGGACGCTCTCGTGACCAGAAACGCACGCGGCGGAGTGGAGGAACTGGACTGGTCGGGAACCATTCGACGATGGAGCCGTGACTACGAGCTGAGGCGGTCCAACACGGCCAGCGCCTATCTCGAACCCCGGGGCCTCTCGGCGGTGACGGCCAAACTGAAGAAGGCAGACTGGCCATATGCGGTCACCTCATCGTTGGCGGCTCAGGGATTCGCCCCCATTTCTCCCACACGCACGGCGGTGCTCTACGTCGAGAACCCCAGGGAGATCGCCGACCGCCTTGGACTCAGGCCTGTGGACGAAGGTGGCAATGTGCTCCTGATCGAACCCTACGACCCCGTGGTGTTCGAGCGAACATCGGTTCGGGAGGACCTGGTGACCGCGTCACCCAGCCAGGTGGCAGTTGACCTCTTGACCGGGCCGGGCCGGGAGCCGTCCGAGGGTGAAGAACTACTGCTCTGGATGAAGGGGAACGAAGCTGCCTGGCGAACCTGATCCCCTCTATGTACGGGCACGCTCAGCACTGCTCGACGCTCTTGATGCACTGACGCCTCATCTGGACGCGGTGGTGCTGGTCGGAGCGCAGGCGGTCTACGTCCACACTGGCGATGCCGACGTTGGAGGGCCCGAGTACACGACGGATGCCGATTTCAGCATCACTCCCGGTGAGTTGGCCGACAGCCCACTCCTCGGCGACCTGCTGGCCGGCAACGGATTCACTCCCCGAGAACATCCCGGTGGTTGGCTGAGCCCGAGTGGGATCTACATCGACCTCATGGTTCCCGAAGCGCTCTCTGGTCCGGGTTCTCGAGGAGCCAGGCTGGGCACGCATGGCAATCGGGCAGCACGACGAGCGAAGGGTCTCGAAGGTGCCGCCGTGGAAGGGACCGGGCCATCATTTCTGCCCTCGACTCAGCGGACAGCCGAGAGACGGAGATCTGGGTGGCCGGTCCGGGTGCTCTTCTGGTGGCCAAGGTCCACAAGATCTCCGAGCGGGTCGGCGCCCAGGATCGGGTTCGCGACAAGGATGCCCTCGATGTGCTCCGGCTGCTCCGGGCGGTCGACACCGATCAGCTTGCGGCACGACTGGCGCTCCTCAGCGAGATCGAGGTGTCGGCCAACGTGACCCGTGAGGCGATCGCACAGCTTCCCGGCCTCTTCGGGTCATCCTCAGCCGAGGGTGTGCTGATGGCGGTCCGAGCAGCAGGCGGCAGCGAGCCTGAAGTGACGATCGCCGGATCGCTCAGCGCCTTGGTGGACGATCTCTTGGCCAGGGTCGCCGAGGCTCACTGACGCCGGCCTACCCGGCCCATCGAGAAGGAGGATCTCCAGACACGAACCTGGCCTTCCGGATTCCATTCCTCGAGGATCTCCCGGCCCCGACCGCGATCCTGGGCCAGGTCCAGTGCGACCACGACATGATTGGCCACCGGTAAGTCGTGGTCCGGGAGCTGAGCCGGTACCGACCACCCGTACCGGGACGGACACACCGCCACCCGTCCGGCCGACGGTGTGCCCGGGGTCACACCGTGGGAGCGGAGCACGCTTCGTAGCTCGCTTTGGCCCTCCACGTAGAGCTCGGCGGGCCAGTCCGCCGTGGCCACCACCGGAGCCTGATGCCAGGGGCCGTAGACGACAGGGTCGGCCCTGTCAGGAGTTGTCACAGACAGGCGGTTCGCCTCGCTACGACGCTCCTGCACGCCCATTCGTCGGTTCGCCGCCCATCATCCGGAGCACCGGCAGGCCAGCGGTAGCGCTCACTCCCCCGGCTCCTCTTCGAGGGCCAGCGACACCGCCCCGGCGGTGATCGCGCCGTAGAGCGCCCGGAGGTGCTCGGTGATCCGCTCCCCGTCGGCCCCGAGCGGGGCCGGGTCGACCTGCCGGAGGATCAGGTCGGGGGCCACCGAGAGGCGGGGGCGGGCCCCGATGGCGGCCAGATCGGCGTCCGTGCCCCAGGTGAAGGTGGAGCCGTCGCCCCGCCGTGACGCCGAGCGCTCCTCATCGGCCGCCGGCCAGCCCATCGGGCCGCCCGGATCGGAAGGCGCTGCCGCGACGGACACCGGCCCGCCCTCCGACGGGGAGCTGCGCCGGCGGGCCCGGAGCCCGGCGAGGAGTTCGTCCTTGGCCCGCCCCCGCCAGGCGAAGATCAGGAACGGGTCGGCGTCGAACGCCTCGGCCAGCAGGTAGTACACGGCAGCGATGTGCTTGCACGGGTTCTCCCAGTCAGGGCACGAGCAGGCCGAGTTGATCTCATGGAGCGAGTCCGGGAAGAGCGACGTCGAGGCGGCGGCGAACGCCTCCTCGATCTCCTCGGGCATCTCGTCGGCCAGCAGCCGGGCGGCGAAGACCGCACTCGAGGCCATGGCCGCCTCCACGGCGTCCCATTCGGCACCGCTGAGCAGTTCCGTCTCGATGAACACCCGGTAGGGCTTAGTCCGCGACCCCTGTACCGAGGCCTTCACCTGCCCGGCCGTCACCTCCACCGACAGCACCTGGCCGGTCCGGGCGTACCGCTTGCCCCTTTGCAGGCGGCTGCCCATGCCGAAGGCCTCGAGGGCGTCGATGAACCGCTGCGACCACCAGGTGTCGCCGATCCTTCCCCGCTGGCTGCGGGCCTGCAGGCCCCCCTCGACGGCGATGGGGGTCGAGGGAGGTGGCCACCATCCGTCGGCGGATGGCGAGGAACGGCCGGAGGCGGCGACGCGAGCTCGGTCGGCGGGGCGCCATCAGTCCTCCCCCACGGCGTCGGCGGAGAGGGCCACGACCTCGCGGAGCTGCTCGGTGGACAGCTCGGTGATCCAGCCCTCGCTCGATCCCACGATGCGCTCGGCCAGGGCGCGCTTCGACTCGATCATGGTGTCGATGCGCTCCTCGAGAGTCCCCCCGCAGACGAACTTGCGTACCTGCACGTTGCGCCGTTGGCCGATCCGGAAGGCCCGGTCGGTGGCCTGATCCTCGACGGCCGGGTTCCACCACCGGTCGAAGTGCACCACGTTGGTCGCCGCCGTCAGGTTCAGTCCGGTACCACCGGCCTTCAGCGAGAGCAGGAACACCGGAGCGCCCTCCCCGCCCTGGAACCGTTCGACCATGGCGTCCCGCTTCTTCTTGGTCACCTTGCCGTGGAGCCAGAGGACCTCGCAGCCCAGCCGCTGGCGCAGGTGGCGCTCCAACATGTCCCCCATCTGGGTGAACTGGGTGAAGACCAGCGAACGGTCGCCGACGGCTACCGCCTCCTCGAGCACCTCGACGAGGCGGGACACCTTGCCCGAACGGCCGGCCACCGACGAACCGTCGCCCAGGAACTGGGCGGGATGGTTGCACACCTGCTTGAGCTTCATCATGGTGGCGAGGACCAGGCCCCGACGCTCGATGCCCTCGGCCTCGTCGATGCGGGCCAGCATGTCGTCGACCACGGCCTGGTAGAGGGTGGCCTGCTCCCGGGTCAGGTTGCAGAACTCCTTCATCTCGAGCTTGTCCGGCAGGTCGGCGATGATCGACCGGTCCGTCTTCGAGACGGCGGAGAACGAAGGGACCGGTGATCCGGCGCAGGCGGGCGGCCGCCTCGTCATCGCCGTCACGCTCGATGGGGACGGCGAACCGCTCGCGGAAGGCCTTCTCCGAACCCAGCATGCCCGGGTTGAGGAACTGCATGATCGACCAGAGTTCGGACAGGCGGTTCTCGACCGGCGTGCCGGTCATGGCGATGCGCCGCTCGGCGGGGATGGACCGGACGCTCTGCGTGGTGCGGGCGGCGCTGTTCTTGATCTGCTGTGCCTCGTCGAGGACCAGCCGGCGCCAGGGCACCGTGGCCAGCAGCTCCTGGTCGCGGGCGGCCAGGCCGTAGGTCGACAGCACCAGGTCCACCGTCCTGGCGTGGCGGGTGAAGGCCTTCCCGGCGAGCCGGTCGGGCCCGTGGTGGACGTAGACGGAGAGCTTCGGGGCGAAGCGGGCGGCCTCCCGCTGCCAGTTGCCGACGAGGGACATCGGGCAGACCACCAGGGTCGGCGCCAGCGTGGGGACGGACTTCCGCCGCTTCGTCGCGGTCGGGGTGGTGGCCTGCCGGGCCGGCTCCCCGGCGGCCCGGATGCGCTCGTCGACCAGCAGGGCCAGGAGCTGGGCCGTCTTGCCCAGGCCCATGTCGTCGGCCAGGCAGGCCCCGAGGCCGAGGTCGCCGAGGAAGGCCAGCCAGCCGAGGCCCCGTTCCTGATAGGGGCGCAACTCGCCGGCGAAGCCGTCCGGTGTGACCATGGGCCGGAGCCGCCGGTCGTCGGCCCCGCCAGCAGGTCTCCGAGCCAGCCGTCCGCCTCGACCGCCGCCACCGGGAGGCCACCCGGGCTCTGCTCGATACCGAGGGCGGTCCGCAGCACCTCGCCGGCGGTCAGGTGATCCCCGGTGGCACCCCGTCGGCCCATGGCGTCGATGGCCGCGGCCAGGTCTCCCTCGTGCAGCTCGACCCACTGGCCCCGGAGCCGGACCAGTGGCTGCTTGAGACGGGCCAGCTGACGGAGCTCGGTCAGGCTGAGGGCGTCGTCCCCGAGCACCGCCTCCCAGCGGATGTCACAGAGGCCGTCGAGCCCGATGGCCGCGGCCGAGCCGGCCGTCCTGGTACCCGTCCGGGCCTTCATCCGGAGGGCCAGTCGGGTCTTCGAGGAGCGCCACCAGGGTGGAGCCATTACGCCGAAGCCGGCCTCCTCCAGCACCGGAGCGCCGTCCCGCAGGAAGTCCAGGATGCCGGCGGCGTCGGTGGCCTGGCCGGTCGGGGCCATTTCGGTGAGCGACGGACCGAGCGAGGGGACCAGACGGGCGGCTCGGCCGAGGCCCCGCAGAAGGTGCTCGTCGGGGTGGTCCACGTGGCGATCGAGCGCGGTGAGCTCGGGGCCGTCACTCCACACGGTGGCCGCGGGGACCAGCAGGCTCGGATCGTCCACGGCCTGGAGGGCGAACTCGATCCGCCACTCGTCCACGGCCGCCGGGCCCGGGCGGCGCCGTGACCCCCGGCCCCGCCCGCCTTCCCCGTGATCCGGAGGTTGGTCGGCATCGTCGGCCGGGGGGATGATCCGGAAGCAGGTCCGCACCGGCTCGGCCAGGGTGGTGACCGTCGCCTGCCAGTCCGCGAGTCGGCCGCCGGCCAGCGCGGCCAGCGCGTCGGTGTCGGCATCGACGATGCCGTCGGGGGAGACCAGGGCGGCCAGCCAGGCATCGACCGGCCCCGGAGCCTGCGTTCGGCGGCGTCGGTCGGACGGAGGGCGGGTGGCCGGTGGCCGGGAGGCGCCCGTCCGGCGGGCCAGGGCGTCGGTGAAGCCCCAGATCAAGGACCGGAGGGCCTCATCGGGCGTCACGGGCCCGGGCCGTCCGTCAGCGGGGTCCTGCCGTGGGGCGTCCGGAGCCGGGCCGGCGGCGGCCACGAACGGGGTGGGAAGCGCCCACAGCAGCGCCTCGATCCGACCACGGTCGAGCCCGTCGATGACCGGGCGCCAGCGGGCACGCCACCCGTCGGGATCCGGTTCCAGGGTGGGGAGGATGCGCCCCCGGGTGACCAACTCGAGGGCCACCTCCACGGCTCGGGCGGCGAACCGGAGGTCGGCGGCCAGGGCGATGCCGGACGGTTCGGAGGTCGAGGGGGCGAGTGGGTCGCCGGCCACGGCCACCAGCGTGGACAGGACCGGCCGGGCGTCCGACCACTCGAGGACCAGACCGGGGACGGTCCAGGGGGTGAGAGGGCCGGGTGACGGGGAGGGCTCGACGGACGGGTCGGTGGACGCGTCGTCGAGCCACGGAGAGGCCGGCGGTCCTCCCCCGACGTCGGGCAGCTGGACCGTCAGCTCGGTGTGGGCCGCCCCGGTCGGGCCTCCGGGCAGGGGGCCGGCGATCTCGGTGAGGGCACGCCCGATGGCGTCGGCGTCGAGTGCGAAGGGGTGGGGCCGCGGGCGGGGGCGCCGCGGCGGTCGTCCCCGACGGGCGGGCGCGGTCCTGGGCCCGTGGCCGTCCTCGGCCCACATGGCCAGCCGACCGATGTCGGGCGCCCAGACGGCGTGGAGGACGATCACGGATCCATACTGCCCCGTCGGTGCGACGCTGCCGGATCCCCGGGGTGGACGGTGCCGAGGGACGGGGCCGGGACCCGGTCACACCCTTGCACGACCATGACCGAGACAGTCCCAGCCCGAGGAGGTGGCCATGGCCAAGATCAGGAGAAACGGACTCTGCCCGTGCGGGAGCGGAACCAAGGCGAAACGGTGCGCCCACGAGGGCGTCCGGGTGCCGGTGGTCCACCGTCTCCCCGCCGGGATCCTGACGGCGGTGGAGCCGGACCTGGTGGGTCTCGACCCCGACACGGTCCGGTCGCTCCTCGACAAGGTGCACCGCCTCTCGGTGATCCACCCGACGCTCCGACTCGACCTCGCGACCCTCACGGCAGCCGAGGAGCGCGCCGTCGAGGCCGTCCTGCATGCACCATCTGACACGTCCGAACCGGTGCGCTCCCGGTTGATCCGCCAGGTGCTGGTCGCTCTCGACTCGCCCGGCCGGCGGATGGAGTTGGCCCGGGCCGTGCTCTCCCTACGGGACGAGGGACACATCTCGTCGGATCTCGCCGCCGCCGCCGTTCTCCAGCTGGCCATGGAGCAGTCCGCCCTCTTCTCGTGCTGCGTGCTCGAATCGCTGCTGGCCGGCCATTCGTGAGGGCACCAACGCTCATCCTGGGATGCGCCAATGCCCTTCTCCCCAAAGTCAGAGAGATAGTAGGAATAAAGTACTTTTTATTGCCACTAAGCGCACTATAATGTTATCTGGAGGTGATCCGAGTGAAGCGAACCCATGCCTATCTACCCCAGACACTCGACGCTGTCCGGGTATTGGGTCTGCAGGTCGCGGCGGCGCGCCGGAGCCGTCGCATGACAGCCCGGGATCTCGCCGACCGGGCCCATATCACTACGAAAACCCTCAGCAAGGTCGAGCACGGGGACCCGACCGTCGCCATCGGCACCGCCTTCGAGGTGGCCAGCCTCGTCGGCGTGAGCCTGTTCGCTCCTGACCCAGCCGAACTCCCGGCCATTCTCCGCCGCCAGGAGGACCGGCTGGCGCTGCTGCCCGGCAGGATCGTCGACCGTCGCGACCCACCGTCGAATGAGTTCTGAACACGACCAGGCATTCGTCTGGGTGTGGCTACCCGGGAGAATCGAGCCGGTTGTGGCCGGGCGCCTGGATCTTGTCGGGGATGTGGTCACGTTCATCTACGGCCGCAGCTACCTCGAGCGACCGGAGCGGGTGCCGCTCTTCCTGCCCGAGCTTCCCCTCGGGGATGCGACCCTCTATCCACTGGACGGCATGGGCGCTCCAGGGTGCATCGCCGACTCGGGTCCCGACAGCTGGGGGCAGCGGGTCATCCTCCGCCGTCTGCGGGCTGAGGCCGCAGAACAGGTCGGGCTTCTGACCTACCTCCTCGAGTCGGGCACCGACCGGTTCGGGGCGCTCGACTTCCAGGCCAGTCCCACGGTGTACGAGCCCCGCATCACCCATGCCCCGTTGGAGGAACTGCTGACGGCCGCTGATCTGATGGAGGCCGGCCTACCCCTGAGCCCGGACCTCGAACTGGCTCTTCTCCACGGTTCGTCGCTGGGTGGGGCACGCCCGAAGGCCCTCCTCACCGGCCCGGACGGCCGGAAGCTGATCGCCAAGTTCGCTCAACGCTCGGACACCTACCCGGTTGTCAACGCCGAGGGGGCGGCCATGGACCTCGCCCGTCGCGCCGGGTTGCACGTCGCACCCGCTGAGGTCGTCCACTGCCTGGATTCCGACGTTCTTCTCGTCGATCGATTCGATCGGAGCACAGGTGAGGGTGAACGCAGGCTGACCGTGAGCGCGCTTGACCATCCTGCAACTCGACGAACGCTGGGCCAGGTATGCGACGTATACGGGCCTGAGTGAGGCGATCCGTCTGCGATTCACCGATGCGGCGTCCACGCTGCGGGAACTCTTCTCCCGGATCGCCTTCAACATCTGCGTCGGCAATACCGATGACCACGCCCGAAACCACGCCGCCTTCTGGGACGGACGAACCGAGCGGTTGACGCTCACCCCCGCCTATGACGTGTGCCCCCAACAACGTTCGACGGGTGAGGCGAGCCAGGCCATGGCCTACGGTCCCGACGGCGAGCGGAGGTCCCGGCTGGCGCTCCTTGTCGACGCCGCTCACCTCTATCTCCTCGAACGGGGCGAGGCCCAGGAGATCGTCGATCGGGTCGTGGCGGTGATCCGGGACGAGTGGAGCGACGCCGCTGACCGGGCCCGACTGACACAAGCTGACCGGGATCTGCTCTGGGAGAGTCAGATCCTCAACCCGTCGATCTTCTACGCAGGATGACTCCCACCAAAGCCCCGCTATCCGAGCCACCAGGTGTTGGGGCGCAGTGCTACTCACTTATTTAAGTGCACGCATGCATGGTCAACTGGCCGGAGTGCGCCCCCTGCGGGACCGAAATCGCTGCCGAGCTGGACGAGACTCGCAGGTAGGTAAGTCCAGTTAGTAGGACGATGGTCATCAGCAGGGCGACGATTCGTGCCCAGGTGAATGCCCGTGGTCTTTTGGCCAACGGTTCTGGTTGGTCGACTGACCACGGTCCTGCCGTAGCGCTTGGTCGGGTGGTTTTCCTCGATCATTGTTCTTCCTTTCGTCGACCCTCGTTGTGCCATGTAGCGGCCCAAGCGGCGATCGCGAGATCGGCATCGTTCGGAGGCCGGATAGCGCGCGGTGTTATGGGATGACTATGGGATGTGGAGGCTTGGCGAGAGCCTCGGTCTGTTGTTCCGTCCCACGCCTCGATGTCCTTCCCCTCCCACCGAGCATGCCGAGGTGGGTGTGCTGGAAGTGATCGTCATACTTGAGTCCGTAACCCATCAGGCGGTCGAGCCCGATGTGAGCAAGCCAGACGAGTCCGAGCCCCAGGACCAGTGGCCGGTGCTGCCACCATCCCAGACCAATCACCAGAGCCGGCACGGGGGTGGCGTGGGCCAGGTTGTAGAGGAAGGCCCCAACTCGCGTTCCAGCTGCGTAGCCCGTCATCGCCAGATCGGGAAGCAGCAGAACGACTGGAACCAGCCACCAGGGCTGCCCTGTAGTCGAGTAAGCGATCAGCGCCCCCGTCAAAAGGGCTGCCGCCTCGACCCGCAGCCACAGCCGTGGCGTTCCCGAAACGGTCCCGTCCGAGATGGGTCCGTTGCTCTGACTAATGGCCCGGGCGGTCAACGCACCCGCTCCTGATTTCCAGAGCCCAGCTTCAATGTTGCAAGAAAGCTCAAGATGGCCTCGGCGGTCAGCCCAGACTGCTGAGACTGGGGATAGTGCCCGGCTTCGGGAACCATCACCACCGATGCGTTCAACGTCTCAGCGATCCATCTCGCCTCCTCGGAGGGATCGGGAAAGTCCGGGTCCCGTTCTCCCATGATCACCACAGTCGGGCTGGACACATCCGTCAGTCGGGCCTCTGCCGGATCGTGATTCGTCCGAGTGGTCAGTGAGAACGCTTTGGCGTACCCGGGACGACGGAGACTCGCCACCACCGTGTCCCTGTACTCGTCGAAGTCATCGGGACGATGACCGGCGTAGAGCTTTGGCATGTAGGACTTCCAAGAAGTGGCGGCCCAGGGCCGAGCCATCGCCACTCGCAGCAGGATTCGCTGGACAGAACTCATCTTGCCGTTGCGAACAAAGGGGCCAACGAGCACAAGCCCTTCTACCAGGTCCGGCCGATCCGCGGCCACGAGTGCTGCAGCTCCCGCTGCCATGGAGTTCCCGACGATGACGGCCGGACCACCGAGTTCCTCAATCAGCGCCATGATGTCGGCCGCTGTCTCGACATCTCCATAGGAGGAGAACGTCGCATCGCTATCGCCGTGCCCCCGGAGGTCAGTAGTAGGCCGCCCGGTAACCGTTCGACCGAAGGGTCGGGGCCAGGAATCGGTAGGTGCTCCGGAGATCGCCCATGCCGGGTACGAGAAGCACGAGCGGACCGGTGCCAGCAACGTCGTAACCGATTTTTCCTTCGGGGAGGTCTATGAACTTGGTGTTGGAGATCATGGCGTGTCCTTTCATGGTGTTGGATAGATACAGCAAGTCGGCAAATGAGTGATGCGTCGTGCCTCCTACCGACCTGTCGCTAGCTGTGGAGCTGAGGCGGTCACCTTGGACGTTCCCTCGACGCTGAAGGCGAACTCCGGCCCGAACGCAGCCGCCGGGCTGAATGCCCCACCCAGCGTTCGATCCAAGGTCTCCTCCACTGAGCGGACGGCGATCATGGCTGTGTAGCGATAGGACTCCCCCGTCTCAAGCCAAGCCTCGGAGGACGTACCGTCGACTCCGATGGCTCGAGCCCAGCCAAAGGATCGATAGATCTGAGCGTCGGGAGACACCTCCGTGGCAGGCAGATCAACGAGCGCGGAGTAGGCGACGACGTTTGGGGCGCCGGTGGCCTGAAAGGCTGCCTCGAGGTCACCGGTCGGGACCGGCATGATGGGGAAGTCACCGTCGGGAAACGAGAGCGTGCTGATTCCCAGCCCGAGCTCCTGCGTCTGTAGTTGGCCACTCTGTCGAATCCAACCTCCGAAGGGAATGTTCTCCGCCCTCGTTGCCGCGACGCCCGGTCCTGGCTCAGCGCTGGCAACCCGTGCCACCACTTCGAGGGTCTCCGCACCTCCGACTGCGTCGCTCACCGAGCGAGCCAGGCAGTTGGTGGCCACGACTCCGAATCCGACGCCCGGCATCACGGTGATCGCCGCCTGTTCGGCCTGTGGATTGAGGTCGTAGAGCGTCCGGAATACCTGGAGCTCATTGCTGATGTCGAGGTAGTGGGTGCCCGAGTTGAGACAGGCTTCGGCCAACGGGGCTGCGGTGTGGATGAAGGGGCCGGCGGCGTTGAGCACCAGGTCGACTTCGGACAGGGCCTCGCTCAACGTGACCGGTTCATCGAGGGCGAGGACCCGGTACGGCAGGTCGAGGCGGTGTGCCAATGCCTTGAGGGCCGGTTCGCTGCGCCCGGCCAGCAGCGGCCGGTGGCCGACCTCGCAGGCATGCTGAGCGATCAGGCTGCCGGTGTAGCCGGCCGCGCCGTAGAGCATCCAGGTTGGATCGTTGTTCATGGTTTTGTTCCCTTTGATAGATGTCGGTGTCGCGTTGGCCGATTACTGGCGGCATATTCGCCGGCTCTGACTTGCACCATGAGCTGCCGGAACAGTTCCGGTTCCTCCAGCTGGGGAGTGTGTGCGGAGTGCTCGAACCAGATCAGCTGCTTGCTGGGAGCGCTCAACTGGTCGAAGTAGCGCTGGGCAGCCTCGCCCGGGGCCACCTGATCGAGGCGGCCCTGGGCCATGACGACTGGGACGTCGATCACTGGCAAGCGACTGCACCAGGTCCATCACAGCCAGCTCGGACAGCAGTGCTTCCTGGGTCGCCGACACCCCTCGTAGAGTCCGCACGACATCTCCGAGCGAGTAGTCGGGTGAGCGCAGGAGACTGGCCACCAATCCCGGGCGATCGAACCGTAGGTCTCACCGGTGGTCACCCCTCCGAAGGTCGAAGCCCATCGGACCCGCGTCGAGAACTGCTTCGCCGTCAGGTGGGGAGGTGGTCCTATGGCCTCGAGCTGGCGCGCCGCCCGCTTGTTGCCTCGCGTCAGCGCGGTCTGAACGGCGAAGTCGTAGGCACCGTTGGCTGCGGCTTCGCCGTCGACGTCCATCCCGACCGCAACCAGGGCTCTGACCAGGTCCGGTCGAAGGGCTGCGGCGGTTGCTCCGACGGTCGCTCCGAAGGAGAACCCGACCACGTAGCACTCCCCACCCGACCGATCTCGAAGTACCTCGAGGAGGGACACTGCGTCCTGGGCCATCCGGTCCAGGCTGATGTCTGATCGGCCCCGACCGTCTCGCAACGAGCGGCCGCAGCCCCGTTGGTCCCAGTAGACCACCGTGAACTCCTGCTCGAGTCCGAGCGTGCGTCCGAAGTGGTGTGCCTCGTTGAGCATGGGTAGGCCCGGACCCTGCTGGATCATGAGGAGGACAGGGTTGGATTCGTCCTGTCCACGAGTGCGAATCCACTGTGTGGTTCCACCGAGCTCAATGGATTCGAGCGAGTCGATCATCATGGCGTTCTTCTTTCTGAGTCGGAGCTCTGCAGCTCGGGACGAGTACTTCCGCTGGCAAGCTCGGACGGCCCGCCGGCACGGCGTTGGAACCAGGCAACGGTGTCGGTGATGGCCTCCGGTAGTGGAGTGCCGGAGCCACCGAATACGGCGGTGTACTTGGAGGTGTCGAGCACGAAGGGCTGATCGAACTGGTAGGTCATCTCCACCATGGACCGCAGTACCGGGTTGAAGAGACCCAAGCCACGGAGGACCAGCTTGGACACCGATCGGCTGTCAACCGGGTGGCCGACCTCCGCGCCGATGAGTTCGAGGATGTGGTGAGTCGTCACCGTTTCGGGTCCCGGAAGGTGCCAGACCTGGTCCACCGCCCGCTCGTCGGTGCCCAGGGTGGCCAGGCCCCGGGCGATGTCGGGGACGTAGCTGTAGGTGTGGAGGAGCTCCGGATTGCCGATGAAGTCGGCCCGGCGCCCGGACACGGCGTTGCCGAAGACCCGCTCGCCGAGGGTGGAGCCATCGGTGACACCGGCTCCGAAGAAGTCCGATGCTCGTCCGATGGCGATATGGACCCGACCGGCGTCCCTGGCCTCGAGCAGCTCCCGGGTCATGGCGGCCCGGGTGCGA
This sequence comes from uncultured Acidimicrobiaceae bacterium, assembly GCA_963824355.1. Classification (GTDB taxonomy): domain Bacteria; phylum Actinomycetota; class Acidimicrobiia; order Acidimicrobiales; family RAAP-2; genus Bog-756. The sequence goes on from CAWGOY010000001.1 coordinate 274,678, forward strand.
CCCTTCACGGTCGATGCCACGAGCGGGAGGTCCTCGGTCATGGGTGCGCCGCCGGTCGGGCAGCCGTAGCCGTAGAGGTTCTCGAGGCTGACCAGCAGTGCTCCGTTCCGCTCGGCTGCGGCCAGGACGCCACGCTGGAGCGGAGGAAACAGCTCGGTCCATTTGGGGTACGGGGCGTTGAGGCACTGGTAGATGACCGCGGCGCCAGCTGGCTGCCTCGGTTGCCGCTGCAGTATCGCTGGCGTCCGCCCCTCGCCATTCGACTCCTCCGGGTAGCTCTGAGGGTTGGCTCCGGGACACCACTCGGACCGGAAGGCCCAGTCCCGACAGGTGGGCGGCCAGGGCTCGTCCGACATTGCCGGCCCCGAACACGACGTGCAGCCGGCCATCAGCCATGATCGGCTCCTGGTGCGGCCGGTGCGCTGGTCGGATTCGGAGACGGTCGGTTGGGGATCGTCGCCGGTGCGACTGTCCCAGTGCTGGTGGTAGGGACGGAGGCCGAACACCTTGGCCGCCGCCCACAGGGGCGGAAGGACCAGGTTCTGGACCCAGATGGGAGGGGAGGTCACCCTGCTCTCGTGCCGGAAGTGCCAGAAGGTGGCACCGAGCTGCAGGGGATTCTTGGGCGCCCCCCGGGCGGTCGTCCTCCCATCGGCCACCAGGCCGGCCAGGGCCTCGTGGAACTCCTTGGTGTGCAGGGCAGGGCGGAGCTCGACCACACCGGTGATCTCGACGATGCCGAGATTCCCCTCTGAGTGAGGGACCCCGGGAGGCACGACGATGGTCTCCCCCGCGGTGGCGGTGGTCGGCTTCCCGTTGAGGGTGAAGGCGGCCTCGCCCGAGACGATGGTGAACCGCTCCTCCTGGTGGGGGTGGACGTGCTCGGAGATCACCCCACCGGGCATGCTGCGCCAGGTGAAGCGGACCAGCTCACCATTGCTGTCCTCGGCCACGGTGGTGTACTCGATCCACTCACCGGTGGCTGGGTTGAAGAAGGGATGGAAGGTGGTCATCACCGCACCTCCTCGAGATCCGCACTGAGGACCGCAACCGGCACCGACGGGCGGCGGGGGCGAGCGGAGTGGGCACGGGGAGCAGCACCGGGCGCCGAGAGAACGGATTCCACCAGGCCGCGGATCCGAGCAGCTTCATCACGGCGGGGACCAGCACCGCCCTGACCAGCGTGGCGTCGAGGATGACGGCGAACGCCACTCCGAACCCGATCTCCTTCACGAACACCAGCCGGGACAGCACCAGGGCTCCCATGGCCAGGGCGAGGCAGCAGGCCGCCGCGGTCACGATCCCCCCGGTGTGGGCCATGCCGAGGGCCACCGCCTCGTCGGGCGTGGCTCCGGCGTCGTGCTCCTCTTTGATCCTGCCGAACAGGAACACCCCGTAGTCGGTCGATAGGCCGAACACGACGGCCAGGATGATGATCAGCGAGGTCGACTGGAGTGCGCCGGGAGCGTGGAAGCCCAGGAGATGGCTCAGGTGCCCCCTCTGGAATCCCCACACCAGCACCCCGTAGGTGGCCAGGATGGTGAAGAAGTTCATCACCACCGCCATCAGTGGGAGCGTCACGGAGCGGGTCATGGCGAACAGCATCACCAGGGCGATCAGGACGATCAGTCCGAGGACCACCGGCAGGTGGGACTTCAGGCTGTGCTGGAGGCTGAGGAAGGAGGCGGTCTGCCCGATGACCGTCACTTGGCCGGGACCGGGAAGCGCCTGGATGGCCTCGACGGCCTGCTGAGCGGTGGGCGACAGGGGTGCGGCGGTCAGGACAACGCTCGACTCCCAGAGCGACCCGCCCAGGTGCTGGAAGGCCGGCACCGCCTTGACGCCCGCCACATGAGCCACCGAGGTGGAGTACGTGGCCAGCTCTGCCGGCGTCACCTGGCTCGAGTCGACCAGGACACCAGCTGGCGCCTCGGAGAAGGTCGGGAACCGGGTCTGGACCAGGGCGTAGGCCGCACCGGCCGAGCTGCTGGACGGCAGGGCACTGGCATCGGCACCGGTGAAGGCGACGTGGAGGAACGGTGAGGCCAGCACCACGATCACCAACACGGCGGCCCCGCCCCAGATGATCGGCCGACGCATGACCCGCGTGGCCATGGCGTACCAACGGCGACCGGCGGCGACCTCAGATGCAGGCTGGTTCGCCGAGGCTGCAGGCTGCACCGCGATCCGCTCACCGAACACGGCGAGGATCGCCGGCAGAACCAGGACGGCGAAGGCACCGGCGGCGAGCACGACGATGGCGCCGGCCACACCCATGGAGTAGACGAAGCGCTCGGGGAAGACGGCCAGGGTGGCGAGGGCGGCGGCGATGGTCAGTGAGCTGAACAGGACGGTGTGACCTGCCGTGCGACGGACCGTGGCCAGGGCGGCCTCAATCGAAGCGCCCCGGCCGAACTCCTCCCGGAAGCGGGAGATGATGAGGAGGCTGAAGTCGACCGACAAGCCAATTCCGAGCGCAATGACCAGGTTGAGGGCGAAGATGGACAGCGGGACCAGCACCAGGGCGAGGCCCATGACGCCCAGGGTGACGGCGATGGCGAACACCGCCCCGACCAGCGGTACCGCGGCGGCCCGGAGACCCCGGAACACGAAGAACAGAAGCAACAGCAGGAACGGCAGGGCGTAGAGCTCTGCCCGTCCGAGGTCCTGTGACGAGACGGATGCGATCTGAACGCCGGCCACAGTGGGGCCACCGAGCCAGGTGTTGGCCTTCAGCGCCGGCTGGGCGGCGATGGACTTCTGGAGGGCGGTAACCGCCTTCTGCTCGTTGACGGCACCGACGGTGGCTACCACCGTGGTGAGGGTCCCGTTGCTCGAGATCATGCTCCGGTCCCCGGTGTTGGCGTAGTCGAGGACGCGCTTGACCTCTGGGCGGGACCGGAGGATCGAGACCACCGATGCCACTCGGGCGGGGAGAACCGAGGTGGTGGTGATCGGCGTGGCAGTGCGCACGACGACGATGTAGCCCTCTTCGGAATTCGCCCCGGTCACCCGTTGGATCTGGTGCTGGGCCAACACGACCGCTGAGCCGGGAGCGTCATAGTCGCTCAGTGAGGACGTGAGGTGGGCCGAGGCGATGCCCCCACCCACCAGACCGATGAAGGCGATGGCACCGGCCAGCCACAGGACAAGCTTGGCGCGTCGCCGCCTGTCACCGGAGGGCAAGCGAGGAGTTGAGGAGTGATGACTCATGACGGGGGTCCTTTCCGAGGTGACAACTGCATCAGGCAAGTTCTTCGAGCACCTTGAGGAGCTCGAGCACGCCGGAGAAACCTGTCCAGTGGCCATCGAGATCGGCACTATCAGGGCCGATCCGGCCCTCGATTCGGCCGTCTGAGGTCCGGTTGGCTTCCAGAAGCAGGCGCACAGTCCGCCTCGGAGTTGATGAGGTGTCCATGGGTACCAGTCAACGGGAAGAGCACCGCGTTGTCCCCAGGGATCGACCCTAGGTTTGACCCTGGTTTTCTCTGGGGTTGGAGCGAATAACCAGGTGGGAGAGCCATGGCCCCGTCTCGAGTAGGAGCGAGCTGCTCAGCGGAGCAGGTCGGCCAGCTCGCGCCGAGAGGCGATGTCGAGCTTGATGAAGCAGTTGCGGAGGTGGTACTCGACGGTTTTCACCGAGACATAGAGCTCGCCAGCCACTTCGCGGTTGGTCAGGCCGGTGGCGACCAGTCGGGCCACCGACATTTCGGCCCGACTCAGGCCGAGGGCGGCCGCCGGGCTCTGGGCCGCAGCGGAGACCTGCAGGAGCTCCAGTTCCTCAGCACTTCGCCGCACGAAGGGATCGGCTCCCAAGTCGGAGAAGAGGCGGTGGGCCGACTCGAGCTGGATCACCGCCTCTGCGTGCTTGCCCACCGAGCGCAGGCGACGGCCGTCGTCGAGGTAGAGGAGAGCTTGTTCGAGCGGAATCAGCGTCGCTTCGGCGATGGCGTGTCCGCGTGCAAAGGCAGCATCGGCACCCGTCGGATCACCGGTTGCAGCAGCCAGGTTGCCCTGGCAACGGGCAAGGGCCAGCGCTGCCGATTTGGGGTTCGGCTCGGGCATGGCCTGCTCGAACTGGCGGAGGGCAACCTCGGCCTCACTGAGGCGACCCAAACCGATGAGTGCGTCGACCTCGGTGGACCGCCAGTTGAAGACGCCGGGAAGGCCGCCGACTCCGAGGCGACTGGTGGCACGGACCGGTTCGGTGGCCGCCAGGATGCCGACGAGGTCCCCGCGGGCCGAAGCGAGAGCGACACCGGCCACCGCACAGGTCGCCACGGCCAGCACCACAGGAAACCGAGCCGTTGCCTCGCGAACAGCAGCGACCCGCTCTGCTGCGGCAATCCACTGACCGCGACCGGCCAGCACCTGGGCAGATCGTGCGTGCGACCGGGCCAGATCCAGGGGGCGGTCGGCATCCTGGGCCAGCGAGGTGGCGAGCCGGGCGTACGTCAAGGCTGTATCCCAGTCGCCTCGGCGGAAGTGAGCCTCACTCAGATGAGACAGACACGGAACGGGATAGGTCGCAGGGACTCCGGAACGCAGCCGAGCGGCGGCGGCGCCCAGATCGGCGATGGCGACACCCAGGGTGGCGGCTACCCGATGGGCCAGTCCCGCATGGCCTTGAACGACATCGGCCGCCAGTGCATGGAGGTGCCGGCGGTTGGTCGGACTGAGATCGGCATAGATCGCCGCCCGGTAGAGCGGGTGGGCAAAGGTGAGCTCCGACGGTGATGGAGCCTCCACCAGCAGCCCGGCAGCAACCGCCTCATCGGACCCACGCATGCTGTCGGACAGACCGGCCACAGCAACCGTGGTGGCGATGGGGGCGTGTTGGCCCAGAACCGAGGCGGCTGCGAGGAAGGCTTGGGCATCGCTCGACAGGGCAGCAACACGCGTCAGAATCACAGCAGAGAGATCTCGCGGGGCTGGCAGTCCGCCACCATCGGTCGCATTGAGGGCAGCAACGCCGATCTCTTGGAGCAGGGCTCGAGAGTAGAGCGGATTTCCACCCGTATGGGCAAGCAGTCGGGCCGCCCCTCGGCTGGAGAGAACACCGAGCTCGAGCGCACTGGCCATTTCGACGAGATCCTCCGCGGTGAGCCCCTCCAGCCGGATCTGGGTGACTCGCGAGTCGCCGGCCACGAACCGCGCCCAGCCGGGATCGATGAGTCCCTCCGCACGGGTGGCAACGACCGTCAGGACGGTATCGGCCCGCAATCGGCGCAGTGCGAACAGCAGCGCCCGAGAGGATGGCCGATCGATCCACTGCAGATCATCGATGACCAGGACGACGACTTGGCCGTCAGCCTGAAGGCCATCGAGCAGGTCCACCAGCCGTTGGCCGACGATCATCGGATCGGCACCAGGTTCGGTCAGGGCGTCGGGCTGAAGCTGATCGATGATCCCGTAGGAGAGCAGGGTCTCGGCCTCATCGGCGCACACCTCGAGAATTGCACCAGCGGTGACTGAGACAATGAATCGGGAAAGAAGGGTCGACTTACCGGCCCCGGCGTCCGCCTCTATATACACGACCTGTGGGCGACCAGCCCTGGCTGCAGCCAGTGTCTCCTCGAGGACTCGCAACTCACGGTGGCGGCCGACGAAGCCGACCGGGCCGGACACCGACCTAGCCAGGGCGGCCTGGTGGGCACATTGCACCGTCCAGACGGCATGGATGCCTGGCGACGGATTCACCCCCGCCAGCCCATATCGACCCAAGCCGAGACGCCCAACCCAGCACTTCGTCGCGTCTACTGAAAACGCGACGACTCATGTGGATATGCTACCTGCGCAGGGGCTCGGCGTCCCTTGGGCGGTGGCCGGAGATCAAGAAGCAGTCGAATCTGGCGCTGGCTGACGGGCGATCTCGATCAGAGGACCATGGTGACTTCCTCTCATGGCATCGACGAGGGGCCTCGTCGCTGGGGAATGCTCGCCGTCATCAGCCTCGGGGTGATGGCGCTGACTCTCAACTGGTTCGACATCGCCACCGCATTCCCCCTGATCGGGGCCGAATTCCACGTGGGTCTCGGACCATTGAGCCTGCTCATCTCGCTCTACATCGTGGGCTACGGGGTCTCGCACATTCCCGGTGGAATGCTGTCGACCAGGATCGGAATGGAACGGACCATCGTCCTCGGATTAGCCGTTCAAGGGTTGGCCGGGGTGATGTCCGGGCTGTCGGTGAACTATCCCGAACTGGCTGTCTTCCGGGTCATCAGCGGCATTGGTGGCTCTGTGTTCGTCGCCGTGGCGATGGCGGCTATGGCCATCTGGTTCCGGGACCACGAAGTCACCCTGGCGCTCGGCGTCACTGGAGGGGCAGCGTTCAGCGCCGGAGCTGCCGTCGCCCTCTACGTCTGGATCTTCATCCAGCGGGACGTGGGCTGGCACACATCGCTGGTTCTGGCCGGGATCTTCGAGCTCGGGGTCATGGTGGTGACTCTGATCGCATTTGCCATGCCCCGGGGCCTACAGCCGTTCTCCGGGGGGAGATTCGATCGCTCCGCACTCGTGGCCTCGCTAGCCAGCAGGGACCTGTGGGTCTACGGGATCGCGCTGCTTGGTGGCTATGGCGCTTACTTCACCACCTCACAGCTCTTCACCACCTACGCCACCCAAGATCGGCACTTGAGCGTGTCGTCCGGCGGACTCCTGTCCGCTCTCATCCTGCTGGCCGGCATCCCGGGCAGTCTGCTCGGTGGCTGGTGGGCCGATCGGAGCAAGAATCTCCGGCTGTTCGTGGTGGGACCCCTGGTCATCGTCGCGATGCTCCTAGCCCTGATTCCCGCGGTCCCCACCGGGGCGCTGTGGGTGCTCGGGATCGGGATCGGCTTCTTCCTGATCTTCGGCTTCGCTGCCTGGCTGGCCGTGCCCACACGGGTCAGCAACATCGACCACGCCTATATCGGCACGGCGACGGGACTGATGCTCACGCTTGCAGCCGTAGGGGGATTCTTCATCCCCATCCTGTTCGGTCACCTCGTACCGCACACGAGCTACACAACAGGCTGGATATTCCTGGCGGCCGTGACCATTGTCTTCGCCATCGTCGGACTGGTCGGCCACAATCCTGTCGTGCACTCAGTACCCCAGAAGAAGTCCCTTGATGGAACGAAGGATCTTGTCGAGGATGGAATCGACCGGGCGAGGGCGGCAGTGGCTGTCGCAGATGCTGGTATCGAAGCTCACCTCCTTGATGTCCCCGCTGACGAGGTATCGCGAGTCGTTGGCCCTCGTCGCTCGGCTACAAAGCCCTGATCCGGCGGGGCTTTATCGAGAATCAGAATAAGGCTGTCGCATCGAGGCCCAGCCTGTCCTAGGCGATCCAGCAGTGTCGGTTGTTGGATTTTTGTTGGCTCCGTTTATTGGCCTCAACCAGGTTGTTTCTGTGAGCACCGCCGGGGTTGTTGGCTATGTTGCTGACGCAACTATCAATGCAACGCTCTGACCTGTACTTTTGGTGCGCTCGGAGGGATTCGAACCCCCAACCTTCTGATCCGTAGTTCTAGAAGGCCTTTTTTACCTCATAAGCCACCACTGCCCGGTACTGCCCAATACTGCCATCTAGCTGGTAGTTTGCTTGATACGAACTGACCATGACTGACCGGTAATTTCCGTGAGATTCCACCTTTTTTAGCCGGGATGTTCTCAGAACATTATTACCACGTGTCGCGAACTGATTCCGGACACCTTCTGATTGGGACGTCCTGAGTACTCTTTTCATTTACTCATTGAGCGTTGGCTTATTTCTTTCATTTGCCCCCTGCAATGCGGGCAACGATTCCCTGCGCCGAGCCTCTACCAGAGCCCCCTCGTACTCCTCCGGCATCCTCTCGTACAGGCTCAGATCCTGCGCTTGGCGGGCCATCTCCCCGATGGAGGCCCGCCGCTCGGTACGGCGGACGGCCTGGCAGGCCTGACACGCTGTTCCGAGATCACGTTGTAGAGGAGCGATCAGTCGGTCGACGATCTGGAACTGCGACACCCATACCGCATGCTCCCCATCGCCGAACACGACGTCGGCCATCCGCGGTCTCGGCCGACCGTTCAACAGACGGAGTCCGTCATCGTGGCGCCCCCCACGGTCCAACAGGTATCCGGCCCGCTGCCACGCCGACTGCGACTTCCCGCTGAGCAGGATCGACAACCGCTCGGTGTCAACGTCGCTCGCCAGATCCTCGATGTGCGGAATCAGATCCGCCCATGAGCGGAACGACTTCACTCGTGTTGAAAGCTGGACGACTAGAGCTTCCGGACCGAAGGCAGGAATACCGGCCGCCCAATTGGTGAGGTCGAGGTGGCGCTGATGGAGCCACGGGCTGGTGGGAAGCAGCTGCTTGATGTCCCCAGCACCCCACCCGAGCTTCACTTCGGACACGTGTTGGCGTAGACCGAATGGCGTCCGGGTCTCCGTCGGGAGCCAGATGGCGAGCGGGCCGTAGAACTCACGATCCAGGTAACCGAGGTGCCAAGCGGCTGCCTCTCCGGCGAGGGCGAAGACTGCATCTGAATCCCGCGCTCTCCAAGCCCGCAGGTCGATGTATCGGTCGGTGACCTCCTCCTCGCCCGGTGGAAGGTACGCCCAGACCCCCTTGATGTGCACCGGCACGAGCCAGCCAAGGCGCTGGAGATGCTTCACCGTGTCGTCGACGTCCCGGCTGGAGTCCACCTCGGCCAAGTACATGCCGATGTCGGCCCGCGTGACCACCGCAGGTCGGTCCTGAGCCAGACAGTTGTGCAGGCCAACTGCCCAGGTTGGGATCCTTCTATTGGGACCGTTCGTGGTGTTCGGTGTCATCGTGACCATTCCGAATCGCTTAGAATTACACCTGGTAGAGGCCCGCATTTGACCTAGATCAGTTGTAATCCTAAGTAATCACTTGAGACGATACCTGGTTTAGGTCGTTACCTGACTCATCCAGGTATAAACCTAAGACTCAAACCGTGCCCAGCGCTTCACCTGGGACGATGCCGCTGCAGGAACCAACTCGGGGCTCGGACCGGCGAGGCAATGAAAACTCACTCCTCGTCATCACGATCGTCCTGTTCTTGTTCCCGGGCCCTGAGTTGATCACCGCCATCAGTCCTCGAATCCTAGAGAGAGCTGAGCTTGAGGTACCGGATCTTCACCGGGGATGTTCACAGGGCCGTAGACGGCGTCGAATATCCCCGGTGCCTCGTAGATCCGGTTGCGTTCTCTTCCCGTGACTTCATGTAGATCCCCGCGCTCGACGAGCGATTCGATGGCGGAATGGGCCGTCGGGCGGGTCACATCGAGGATCTGCGACACCTGGGAAGCGCTGACTACCGGCATTGAGAAGAGGTATTCCGCCAAACGGACCACCGAGTTCGGTCTCCCCTCATCGAGAAGCGCACTTCGCATGCCGTGTTGGAGTTCCACGAGTCGCACTGTCCGCTCTTCGGCGTCGCGTGCCTGTCGGCGTACCCCGCTGAGGAAGAACGTCAACCAGGGCATAAGGTCGCCTGTCTGGCTGGTGAGGAGCAGGTGGTCGTAGTACTGGCTGCGGTACTGCTCGAAGTAGGCAGAGAGGTAAAGCAGTGGCTGTGACAGTGCACCGCGAAGCACCAACATCAACGGGATGAGCAGTCGCCCGATCCGGCCGTTCCCGTCAAGGAAGGGGTGAATGGCTTCGAACTGGTAGTGGGCGAGCGCCAGCTGGACAAGGAGGGGGTGATCGCGCTCATGCAGAAATCGCTCGAGATCGTCCAGCGCTACCCTCATCTCGTCCTGTGTCGGCGGCACGAACACCGCGTTTTCGAGCGTGGTGCCCCCGATCCAGACCGGACTCTCCCGTAGGTCACCGGGCCGGAGATGTTGGCCCCGCACTCCTGACAAGAGCAACTCGTGCATCTCGCGGAAGAGCCGGATCGAAACGGGGAATCCGTCGTGCACTCGGAGCAGCCCGTGCTCCATGGCGTGGATGTAGTTCTGGACCTCCCGGGCATCGTCTGCGTCCTCGGGGCTCGGCGCCTCACCGGCTTCGAAGCGGAGGAGCTGACCGACATCAGTCTTTGTGCCTTCGATGCGTGAGCTGAGCACCGCTTCGAGCCGGAGGTGAGGTCCGATCAGCAAGTGGGGATTCGGGATGAGGCGGCCCACTCCTCCGAGTCGGTGCACGGCCCCGGTCGCTTCGTCCAGGAGAATGACCACCTCGGACGGCAGATCCAGGCGTCGCGGTAACGGATTCGGGAAGAACGAGTAGAAGCCGGTGGGTGTCTTCCGGACCTCTCCCCGGGCTTGTGAGGTAAACGCCTCGGGCCGCATGAAGAGCCTCCTTGGAAACTTTGCTTTCCTCTTGGACAGCCTAACTTAAATTTTTGCCAAAAACTTTACTTATCTGTATGGGAGGTCAAGCTGGCTTTCTCATGGTGTCAGTGCCCCAGAGAGCCTGGCATTTGTTGCCTGCCCCCCGAGAGGTATTCGCTGAACAGGAACTTGAGAGCGTTCGATCGATCGGGACGGTGCACTCCATGAGCTACTTCTGGACGTCTGAGCTCACTGAAGACCTTCGGCCAGCGGTGCTGCCCATCGCCTCGTCTCGTCCTCAGCCGTTGACGCTGAGGGCAAGACAGACAGTGGCCCTGCTAATCACCAGCTAACGCTCGGTCGCCAGCTTTGTGTACCACAAGAGAAAAATGTGACTCGAAAGACTTGACTGTGTACGTGTGTACGTGATTAAGTAACACCATGAACGACACGACGACCAAGAACAGCGGCCGGCAGATGGTGTTGGTCGACATCGAGAACATGACAGGCACGGCGAGTCCCTGCCCCCAACAGGTGGTGGCGGTCCGACAGTTCCTCAGCCTGACGATTCCGAACTTCGACCGAGCTCATTGCGTGGTGGCATGTAGTCATCACGCTGCCGCTACCGTCGCCTTCTCCTTCCCACGGGCACGCCATGTCTGGCGGTCTGGCCAAGACGGCGCCGACCTTGCACTCATCGACGTGCTCGCCAGCGAGCGCGTTTCCTGCCGGTTCTCGGCGGTCACGATCTGCTCGGGTGACGGCATCTTCACGCAGAGCGTCGTCGGGCTGGCGGCCGACGGTGTTGACGTCGTGGTCATGTCCGTCAGCGACTTCTTGTCTAAGCGGCTGGAGTTAGCTGCGAAGTCCGTCATCAAGCTGACTTGGGCCGCTCCGTGGTCGGTTGAATCGACTGGGGAGGCGAGCTGATGTCTGAGCAATCAACCGAAATGGTCACCATGTCTGATATTGCTCGGATGGTTGGCCAGAGCAGGGCAACGGTCGGTAACTGGAAAGCTCGAAACCCAGATTTCCCAGAAGAACGGGGTAGAACCGCTCGAGGACCGCTCTACGACCGAGCTGAGATCGAGCAATGGCTCCTTACGAGAAGGGCGCGCATCCACTTTCAAAAGAATGATCAATTTCGCTGGAACCTGGGAGCCACCTACTCCCGCGGAATGACCTTCGAACAGCAGATTCATGCAATGCTGCTCATCCTCATTTGCCTACTTGAGGCAGACCCGGATGAGGCGAAGCGGGTCTGGGTCGGCGAAGACGAAGACGAAGGCGACGGAGAAGACGACACGAATGTCACTCGAGTTCGTTTGTTCCGAACCACCCTTGGTGAGTTGGGGATAGATGCGAATGACGTCGTGATTGATCCGGACTGGTTCGAGGAGGCAATGGACACCGCGTATCTCGCTGGCCAACCTGGTGATCGATTTCTTGCCTACGAGCTTCTTGATCAGGCCTCCCGAATGACGACCCGCCTAGCGTTTCAGGCATCCCCGGAGGCCGTTCGCCATCTGATGGTGAGTCTGTGCGATCCGGTGGGATCAGTTCTCATCGCAACCCCAGCGTTGGGCCAGCTGGTGGTCGATGCAGGCAGAGCGGCCGCAGCCGCCGGCAACGAATGCTCCATCACCGCTGAGGTTCCTGATCAAACGGCAGGGGAGATCGTCAAGACAGCGCTGCGAGCGATCGGCTGTGAAGCCACCCTTAGGCCAGGAAGCGGCATCAATCAGATCGGCGATCCCAACCAACGGTTTGACCGAATCCTTGCAACGCCAGAGTGGTCGGAACCATTCGTCATGAATCCCACGAGAGGAGCTGATCCTCGATGGACGTTCATGGTGCCCCAAGATGGAGAAACCGCGGAGGCCTGGATCCAGCAGTGTCTCTACTTCCTGTCCGAAGGAGGCAGGGCAGTGATCCTCGTTCCCTCAAGTTTTCTCATTCAGGGCGGCCGCACTGGGCAATTCCGGCAGACGCTGGTGGACCAGGGGTGTATCGAAGCCGTCTTCTCCCTTCCGGCAGCGGTCGGACCAGATAAGAAGACTGCACAATCGATATTGGTCCTAGTCAAGCGCCCCATCACACACAACCCAGCATCCACCAGCCTCCTCCTCGTTGATGTGGCAAGCGGTGGTGGCGACAATCGCAGCCAAGCGTTCGACGTCGAAGCCACCACTCAGTGGGTTGATGCGTATCGAGGATGGAAGGAAATGGACATCGTTCCTCCCACTTGCGTCGTCGTGGACGCCGGTCGGATAGCCGAGCGCGATTATTTACTTTCCCCTGATCTCTACCTGGATCTCACTGGCCGTCTTGTTGACCTAGCGCAGATGTTGAGGGATCGGGAGTCCGTGGTTGCTCGCCTTGAGCAGCAACTAGTAGTAGCAGCTCGAGCCGATGAGGCCGTGAAGGAGACTTTCCAATGGAAACTTTGAACTGCGAGTTCAGATCGCTCGGTCAGTTATCTGATTTCGTTCGTGTGTCCAGAGGATTCCCCACTCAGCGGACCCAAAGCTCCGGTCGGCTTGCTGTGTTGTCAGTGACCGAACTTCGCAACGCCCAGCAGCCCACGCGATTTGCTGACCGTTCCGACCTGGACGATCTGGGTCTACAACCAACAAGCCCGGGAGATGTTCTCCTCACCATCGAGGGATCAAGCCTGGGGGAACTGTTTGTGGTCCCACAAGGGATGGAGCCATTCGTGTGCGCTCGTCAGGCCGTCAGAATGACCGTCAGTGAAACGCAGAATGCCATCATTCACCCATCGTTTCTGGGTGCATGGCTTTCTTCGCAACAGGCGCAACGGCAGTTAGCGACACTTTCGGGCGGGCGCACCATACGGCGGGTCTCATTTCAGTACATCGGGAATCTGATGATTCCGGTGCTGCCGTGGGAGACGCAGGTGGAGATCGCAAAAAAGTTCGAAGCTATCGAGACGGCTCGCCTTGCTCACCGAGCGTTAGTAGCCACGATGGAAGTGATGCAGTCTCTCGAAGTTGAACTTGCGTTCGCTGATGTGAATGCGCTCGGCACCTCATGAAGGAGTACGCCGAGAGAATCGACCCTAGTGGGATCACCTGCTCTTACTTGAAATTTCCACCTGTAGTAGCCCTCCTAGCGACAAGGATTGACAATGCCTGAACAAACACTTCCCCCACGCGAGATTCCCGAAGATGCCGTTCGAAGGCAGCTGTGGACCTGCGTCGTCTGCCATATCGAAAAGCGGGTTGCCGATGACTACACGGGTCAGTTCCCAACTGCCAAGGGGCGCAAAGGGGGCCCAGCCAAAGTCTGGCTTACCGAATGTCGTAGTTGTCGGGATCAGCGGGAACCGTCGAAAGGCGGCAACGGGATGCCGCCGCCCTGGCTGGGACGGAGAACGCGTGGGTGATACGGATACTTGACCTGGATCTCGACTTCTTTCTTGATGGCGTCGGAGAGTTGATCCCCAAAGATGGACCCAGACTGGATCCGTCCGAGTATCGGCCTTGGTCCATATCGGACGCTTTTGAATTTCTTGAGAGCGCGTGCCTTCTGGAGGGGAGATCAGCTGGCTGGTCGGTGGAGCACCACGATGAGCTATTCCCACTTTGGCGAAAATCCATTGAGGAGGGACGGCTTGAAGAACCATTTCATGTGACTCACGTCGATGCTCACGCAGACCTTGGGATGGGTGACAGCGCCTACATGTACGTCATGGGAGAACTGCTATTCGATCCAGTCGAAGGCCGCCGTTACCCTCGGACAGGCGACGGCGCGATGGACTTCGGTAACTGGCTCCTGTTCGCTCTAGCCAATCGCTGGATTGCAGACCTTACATATGTATTCAACGAGGGGGGCGGGAGTGATGTCTTCTCGTGGCACATGGAGAATTTCGACAATTCGGCCTCCAATCTCCAGCTCAAGGCCGCACGGCCCGCCGATTTGAAAGCCTCGTTGGGAACCGAGAGGATTCCCCCGATCCAAGCGACAGAGCCCCTCGTGCCGTTCGCTCAGGTTCCGTGGGTCGAATTCCATGCAAGCGAGCCCTACGACATCGTCTGTTTGACTAGATCCCCGTCCTACACACCCGAAACTTCTGACCGGTTATTCGATGCCATCCGACAGCAGTTCATCGACGAATCGATCCTTTGTTAGTGGCAACTTTCGAAATGTCGTCGGCTACTGACTCCGCAGCTTCCGCAACAGGGCGTCGAGGCTTTCGACGTTGTACCTGTCCCGAACATCACCAAGAGTGTCCTCGTTTCTGAAATTCTTCAACTCTGGGTACTCGTCCTTCAGATTCTTGATCTTGGTGTTGCCATGCTTTCGATCAATTCGGCCATCGACGTTTCTGTGGCGACCATCAATCCCGTCTGCCATCTTCAACTCCAATCGGTTGGTATTCCTCTTCCACATTTTAGGACATGGTGGTGGCGGATTCGGGTCAGCTGAGTCAGGTCCGGTTCATCCAGGCGAAGACACCTTGAGCAATCGCTGCCGTACAGCCAGCGGTTGCGACAGCGTCACTTCGACTGGGAACGAAATCTTTGATCGCCGGGTCTGTGTGAGGATCGGCACTCGCAAAGCCGAACGTGGCGTCGATCATTGCGTGCAGGCGTTGCACCGGATCTCGGTCGCGAGGACTCGGTAACGGTTGTCCAGCGGGGCTGATACGCCTCAAGATTTCCAACGCTTTTCGACTCTCGGCGATAGAACCCGAATAGTCGCCACCATCAATCTTCTGACGAGCGGTGCGGAGATGGCGAACAACGTCACCTCGATCCTCGCCGGGACTGGCTTCGGGCAATGGCAGGACAACTGTGACTGAGGCTCCCCGCTCCCAGCGGTTGAGCACGGCTCCCCAATCCGCTTGCCTGACCTGAAGATTCTCCTGCCAGGTCATTGTTGGATGTACCTGATATTGGACCGGTGGATCCTCCGAAGGAGCATGAATGGAGACTCCTCGATCAATCATCAGTACCTGCACATCGATCTGAAGCGAGAAGTCCCTGCCTTGTCGACGTTCCTCCAGACCCTCGATGACAGATGGGTCAAGTGGGAGAAGTAGCTGGACTTCCAAAATCGCCTCATCGGGGGGAGCTGGATTCGTTTGCATCCACTGTTGCTTGACCCAGTTCAAGACGAATGCTCGAGGCAAGGTGGTTCCCAGCAGAGCGTGGCTACCGGCGGCAAGATTCCAGGCTGTCACGTCGGCTGAGAGTTGCACGACAGCACCGATGCCGTAATCCTTCGCAATCAGTTTGCCGTTGATCGCAAGGCGCGGCTGCAGACCGTCGATCCCCAGAACTGATTCAAATCCGAGAGCCAAACTGCCCTCGCCAAACAGGCCAGTGTTCACGGGAGAGGCTAGGCAGCGAACTTACCGGTTTGCGACTTGTTACTGCAGAAGTCGCAGAGTCGGAAGCCACCAGTCCCAACGATCGCGTTGCCGTCCTTGATGACTCGCTCGCCAGCGGGGCAGTCGTTGTAGATGTGGTACACCGGATCCTCAGCATCGGTATCGGTGTGGTAGGCGTTGACCAGAGTCACTGGTGTCTCCCTTTGCTTCTGAACGAACATATGTTCGTAGCCTACTACCGTCTGCAGCGGGCCGGACCCAAGTGTGGCAAGAGGGTGTAACAGGGGCGCCGACCTGGGGCAGGACTTGCCGGCCAGGATGGCCGAACGATATACAGAAGCCCAGGTCAGGATCCCGCCGTCGGATCATTCGGACTCACCCGCTTCTCGTCGATCCACCTGGGCCACCTCCAGCTGGTCGAAGCGGATGTAGTGACCGACCTTCACATACGGGATCCGTCGCTCGGCCACCATCCGGCGAACGTGACGGTGACTCGTGCCCAGCCAGGTGGCCACCCCGTTCATGTCCAGCAACGGACTGCGGACGACGGTGAACCCGGCAGTTGCGGTATCGACGACCTCGGAACTCTCCATCACCGCACCTCTCCCTCCATCTCGGCTACTGCTCTCGTGGCTCGAGCTCCTCCTTCCTCGCGGGCCAGCATGCGGCCGACCCGGAGATCCTCTTCCATGTTCCGGGCCAGGCAGACGTCACCGGCGGTCCGGTAGCCCGAGCCCTCGTAGGTCCACTCCCGGAACTCGATCTCCTCCTCGTCGGGCACGTCGCTCGTTCGCTCCCCGCTGGGCGAGCCGCCACCGCTGCCGTTCGGCCCGCAGAGCAGCGAAGGTCGTCGAGTAGCGCTGGGACTTGGTGAGGAAGTGGCCCCGGAACCCGCAGGTGTGGGCCCACAGTCGCAGCCGGAAGCCGCTCGACGCTCTGCCTGTTCGCCCAGCTCCCAGGCCGTCTCCACCAGCGTCCGGAGATGGTCGGGCAGCCGCTCGTCCCGTGGGATGCCGGACCGCAGGCGGTGGTCGAGCACCCCATGGTCGTCGGAGCCCTTGGTGGCGTACTTGGCCAGGTAGGCGGCGGCCCGCCGGCGGCCGTTCTCGGCCTCGGTCACCACGGCGGCATCCACCTGCTGGCCCCAGGCCATCCGACGGTCACCGTCGCCTCCCGGTAGCGGGCGCACTGACCTTCCGGGCGGCGATGTGCAGGGCGGTGGCCACCATGTCGGCGTCGATGCCGTCGGGCGCTTGGCCGAGCTTCGTCGTCACGGACGTCGGCCCGGACCAGGGCGTGGAGGTGGACCGAGCCCCGGCGTTGGAACTCGACCACCTTCACGTAGGACAGCCGCAGCCGCCGGGCCGCCTCCCGGGCGCTCATGCCGAGCAGCGATCCCGAGGGCCCGGAGGGCGTAGATGGTGGTCCGCCGCCAGAGCTCGGAGACCCCGGCGTTGAACAGCACCGCCCCCTCGTAGTCGTAGCAGTCGGGGCAGAGGGCCTGGCCGAGCAGCTCGTCGTACTCGTCGTGGCGGCGTCCGCAGACGAGGGCCATCCCGTGGGGACAGCGGTGGCCCGGTCGGGTGACAGGTGCCGTCCGGTCGCTGCCGGTGGACGGCTCCGAAGCTGGGTGCGGTGAGGGTGAGGAGGACGGCCGGGTGCTCGGCGACGGTCTCGGGTACCTCCTTGCCACCACGGAGTCCGGCCGCCACCAGGGCGAAGGCGTCACCCCGGTAGAGGGAGGCGCACGGTGGGCAGAGGGTCTCCCGTCTGGTCCCGCAGGCCTTGAGCAGCACCCCGTCCGGCAGGCTCCGGGTGTCGAAGCGCACCTGGTGGTGGCCGTCGCTCGACCTGGCCGATGATCCGACCGGACAGCCGGACCGGTCGCCGGCAGCCCCGGATCGCCCGGACCTGGGACTCGAAGGCGTCGTAGCCGCCGGGGCTGTGCATCCGGGCGAGGATCCCGTCGACCACCCTCCGGTCGTCATCGGTCATGGTCACGGCGGTCATTGGTCTGTCCCCCGGAGCAGCTCGGCCCGACTGGCCAGATCGAACAAGGGGCCGTCCTCCAACACGAAGCACCGCATCCGCCGGGGCAGCGTCCCCTCGGCCAGCAGGTAGCCCACGCCCCGGTGGGCAGGGTCGATCTCGGAGGCGGTGTAGCCCTCGGCCGCCCAGCCGGCGCCGAGCACGGTGTCCGAGGCGTCCCGGGTCGAGCACCGCAGGGCCAGCCGGCATCCGAAGAGGTCCCGGATCGAGGTGGGCACGATGTCGGAGGCCGGCTTCTGGGTGGCGGCCACCACCACGATGCCGGCGGCCCGTCCCCGGGCCACGATGTCCCGGAGGAGCTCGACGAACTGGTCCCGGGCCTTGCCCTTGCCCTGGGTGTAGAGGGCCAGCTCGTCGATGACCACGACGATGAGGCCCAGGCCGGTGGTCTCGTCGACCTTGCGCAGGCCCCGGTCGAGGAGGAGGGAGTAGCGCTCCTCCATCTCGGCCTGGAGCTCACCCAGGGCCACGGTGGCCGCTCGATGTCGGCACCGACGAACCGGCGGGCCGAGCGCTCCCAGGCGGCCAGTTCGACCAGCTTGCCGTCGAAGCACCACAGCTCGGCTGTCCGGGTCGAGGGCGGCCGTGGCCACCACCAGGGACAGGGCGTTGGACTTCCCCGCCCCCGGCTCCCCTCCCAACAGCAGGTGGTGGCCGGCCAGCTGCGAGGATCGACCAGGGCGTCGTCCTCGTCGTAGCCGAGGGGGACCCCGCCCCACAGGTTGGTCCGGGCCATGCCGGTCCACGGCCAGGGCACGGGCGCTTCGGCCAGCGGGTCGCGTCTGGACCAGCACCAGCTGGGCCCGCCGGGCGGCGTCCGGGTCCTCCTCGCACCCGGACCCGGGCCACCCCGAGGGCCACGGCCAAGGGCTCGGCCATTGCGGCCAGGTCGGTGGCCGTGCACCGGGGCGAGAGCACGATGTCGAGCACCGCTCCCGAGCGGCGTGGCATGCTGGGCCACGACGGCCGGGGCCGCTGGAGTGGTCGAGCCCGACGGCGGCGAACACCTTGCCGTAGTGGCGCTCGAGCCGTTCTCGTGCGGTAGAGAGCCGATCGGCTCGGGCCCGGAGCGGGTCGGTGGGCGACGAGAAGGGCGGCCAGGAAGCCGACCAGCGAGCAGGCCCAGCGGCCGACCGAAGAGGGCGACCAGGACCGACCCTCGCCACCGTGGTGGCGAGGGTCAGTCCGGTTTCCAGGCGACGTCCCCAGGACGACGCGCACGCAGCCAGCCCAGGGGTCGTGGTCGTCTGTCGGTGGTGGTCCTCATCGGTCTTGGCCTCCGCCCGCTCGAGGAGGTAGAGGACGCCCGACGAGGCAGAGCGCCTCCCAGGTCAGGCCGACGGCGGCCACCACGAAGGCCACGACGGCACCGACGCGTGAGCAGGCCCCTCACGACGCCTCCCTCGTGGCCCGGGCCGGCTCGATGGCGCGCGGCCTCGTAGAAGACGCCGGTGGTCCCGTCCTTGGTGGTGAAGGTGGAGATGGTGAGAGCGGTGACGTTGACCGGCGCTCCCGACGACGAGTCCCTTGGGCTCCTTGGCCGTGCGGACCCCGAAGACCTCGGGACGACCGGTGCCGACCACGATCACCTCGGTGCGGAAGAGCGGCTCGCCTTCCCGGTTGGTCCTGTGCTCGCCCGTGTCCCGGTCGGGGACCGGCCTGCGGCGGCCCTCCGCAGAGGACGGTCAGCTTGGCAGTTCCAGTGGCAGTGCCATGGGTGGTTCCTTTCTGTTGCGTCGGCCGGAGTCTCCGGCCTGTGGTGTGCGGCCGGAATCTCCGGCCTGATCCGCGGTGGTCCGCGGACTTCTGGTGACCAGGGCGCTCGAGCACGGTCCGGCCTCGGCTCGGAGGCAGGCGACGACAAATCGGGCTGCGCACGCTGGCAAAATGGAGGTGTGGGCAGGGGCAGGGCAGGCTTCTCGGCGGTACTTCGCGTCGCGCTCGTTGTCAGCGCGCCCGTGGTCGCTCGTCCTCGGGTTGAGCAGCACCGCGGTCGCTCTGCCGGTCGGACGGCAGTTCGCCCCGGCCGCCGGCGCCGTGGCGTGGCAGCGCGGCGCTGCGGAGACGGAACCACGCAGAGCTCCCCGGTCACCATCGATGCCGCCGAGGTGGCCCTGGGGACCAGCTGCCCGATGCGGACCAGCTCGCCGCCGGCCAGCACTACTTCTACGTGTCCCTGCACCCCAACTACGAGTTCGCCGGCGTGCTCGCTCCCGATCGTCGATGCCGCCGACGGCGGCCACGCTGACCACGACCAGTGGCACGGTCACCGGACAGGACGCCGCCGCCGAACCTCGGCGACGACGCCCAGTGGTACTTCCCGGTGCCCGCCGATCTGGAATCGGCCACCCTCCAGGTCGACGGCTTCTCCAAGGTGCTCGGCAACGAGCGCGGTGACTTCATCCCCTGGACCTTCGGCCCCTCGACCGATCGCCTTCGTGGCCACCTCGCCCTTGCCGTCCACTCCCACCACTTCCGTCCCGGCCGGGCCGGCCACATCCGCATCCCAAAGCCGGAGCGATCCAAGCCGGTCACCGCATCGAAGGCCGGAGGGCATCCCTGTGGCCGCCACGTCGGCGCCGGCGTGGCCGGGCTGGCCGTCCTCGTTGCCGGCGGCGCAGGGCTGGTCTCGCTCGTTCGCCGACGCCGCTTCTACCGGGCCGATCGGGAGGGCCGGATCGTGCTCTCCGGTCCCCCGGCTCTGCGTCGCCGGGGCCACCCTGCCGGAGGGCGCCGTCCTCCTCCGGATCGCCAGGCCATCGTCGTGAAGCTCCTCGGCGCCCTCGAGATCGAGGGAACCAAGCGGACGGTCACCGCCGGTCCCGGTGCTCGAGATCATCGTCTTCCTGGCCCTCAACCCGGGCCAGACCTTCACCTCGGTCCAGCTGCGGGAGTCGATCTGGGGACTCGGCCGCCAGCCCATCACGTCCGGCACCTTCCGCAACTACATGGTCGCACTGCGGAAGGCCTTCGGGCCCGGCGTGGTGGTCACCGACGTCTACCGCTACGAGCTGACCGGAGCGGTGACCTCGCGACTGGGACCAGTTCCAGGCCGTCCTCGAGGCCGACGACGTGTTGGCCGGTCGAGGAGCAGGCCCTCGCCCTGGTGCGGGGACCCGTGCTCCACGGCTCCTTCGACAGGCAGAAGAACTCGCCGTTCTCCTGGGCCGTCGACGAAGCCAACCTCATCGAGGACGAGGTCACCAGCGTGGCCGTGGACCTCGCTCTGGCCTGCCTGGAGCAGGGCGATCCCCGCCGGGCATGCCGGGCGGTCTCCCAGGGCCTGCTTGTGCTCGGAGGCCAATCTCCGGCTGCGCACCGTCGATCTCCGGGTCGGGGCCGCCCTCGGGGGACCGAGCGAGGTCGGCCGGCGCCTCGCAGGCGGCCCGGGCGGCCATGGCCACCTTCCCCGACGGACGTCGCCGAGCTCGAAGCGGGCCGCCCGCCAGCTCGGCTGGGCGGCACCGGTGCCGGGCTGAGATCGAGGGAGTTCGGGGCGTTCGCCATCGCCCGCCAGGCTGCCGGGAGGGTGTCAACTAACCTGTCAACTTTCTCCCTGACCAGGGACTTTGTGGCCACGAAATTCGGACCCGAAATCGCCCGTTCCGGGTCGTTCCACGATCCACGCCTGCGGGGTGCCGAGCCGCCGCCACCGCGTCAAGTGTCGCTGCGGGAGCCACCGTCGACGGTCCGCGATCTCGGTCGATTCAGGGGGGTGGCTCTCCTCGCTGGAGCTTCGCTCCCCACTTGACCCGGCGTCGTCGTCCCGGCGGTGGGCACTCAAGGATCGACGAGGCCTCGTCGCTCCTCTTGGGGAGGAACGGCCGGGGTCATCGTCCGGGGTCCACGGTGGCGCCGGCGCCGTGGCCCGCTCTCTGACCGTTCACTCCGAGGAGGACTCATGGCTCGAATCACCAGTACCCAGCTCGAGGCGTTCCTGGCCTTCGGGAACGCATCCATCGCCGTATGCGGGGTGAAGGAGCTCGCCCGGCGAAGGTCAGCCCGACGACGCGGCCAAGGATCTACTCGCCGAGCTCAGGGCTGCTCACGACCAGCTCCGGGAGCTCTTCGCCGAGGGGCTCGACGACGCCGTCTGTGTCCTGGCCCGTGACGTGATGGAGTTGGCTTCATCGTACGGCTGATGTGCTCAACAGGAACAGTAACGATCTGGCAGTTGAGCAGGGCAGATTCCCATTTTTCCTATGGATATGCGTCTCACGCCGGCGGGACTGCCTGCGGCGCCCGCCGGCGAATCGCTCCTACGTTCGGAAGGGACACATTGGCTTCTCGATCCAGGCGAATGGTCCGGAGAGGTGTGTGACGACTTCCTCTACGAAGATCAAGACCGTCTCGAACGGGACCCCTCAGTAACTCGCAGAGATGCTTAAGCCGAGTCAAAATGGTGCCATGATGCCGTCGGACGGCGATCCCCTGGGTCTCTGCAAGCTGATCACGGGCTTGCAGGCGGGGTTCGGCACGCCAGACCTAGCGATACTGAATTCGGACACCCTTTATCACGCCGGTACGACGGTACCAGTCCTGGCAGTTCAGAGAGTTGCTTCCTCAGCGAACGGCCTAATCATTCCAGAGGGCTCCGCGGTATCCGTCATGGATTATATCGGGGTCTACATCGTCCTCGAGGACTACATATTTCCCACCGACATCACGATAGATATGAAAACGTTCTGTCGCAGCATCATCGAGTCGGCGATCGTCTCACAGGGTACAGATAATTTATTGAGGTTTCTAAGCGTTCTTGATATTGCGCTCGGCAAGCCGGACGACCTACGTCAAATTCAAACTGAGTTCATAGAGGGTCTGTCTCCTGTGTTCCAGGCTCGGCTAACAGCCCGTATTACATCTGCCGATGACCGGAGAGTATTTCTGACTCGTCAATCCATTCTTGCTTCGGTACAGATCGTCCTCATGCACGACTACGTTCCGCCGGTTCCAGGACCCACAAGTCTGGGCTTCTGGGGAATTCTTCTGACTCACGCAGTGGCATCTGGGCTCGCGAATGAACCTCCAGAAACGTCGGACACTATTGGAGGCATACCTGCCACATTGGCCGCTGAGATGGTACGCAACTGTGCCTTCAATGAATCCGAGGACATCTATGGATCGATCGATCGTCAAAAGAGAATATGGAAGGTATTCGGGCATCTTGGCGGTCCCTTCCTCGGGGGAAAGCACCCAGCTGATCTGGTGCACCAGATCACAGGGATTCAAGTAGAAGACTTTCTGGCACTCGGTTTTGCTTTGTACGCGCATGCAATGGGATGGACCCCTCAGAAGCCTCTACACCTCGCCGAAGACTTCAGCGACATCGATCCAGACATACTCCAGAGGTTTCTGTCCCTGGTGGCGTCCACGAGGGACGATTTGCACTCCCGGTTGACTCAGAACCCACCCCGAACGAACTGGGACTTTCTGGCGATTCAGGATCGGCCGATTTTGCGGACCCCTGAAGGCCTTCTGGTTCTGGACGGCACCTACCTGTTTGGACGCATCACTACTGGTCTGTACTGGATAGTCCATGACTATCTTCGGGACAACTATGGAGAGCAAGACCGTTTGAGGTGGACACAGGCATGGGGGGCCATGGTGGAGGCGCTAGCCGAAGAAGACATTGAGCCTCATTCCCCTCCGATCTTTGGTGATCCTGACAGTACGACCTTCTATACGGAGGAGGATCTTGCGTGTGCATATCCAGATTCCAAAGCAGCCGATGTCGTTGTCGATCTCGGTGTTACCTTTGTTGCGTTCGAGATCGTGAGTGGACAGCTCACTACTGGGACTCGAATAGATGGCACACCCGAGGCGTTCATGAAGGACATGGAGAAACTGGTCTTCAAGAAGATGCGACAACTCGACGCGACGGCGACCAACTTGGTCTTTGATGAGAGGCCCCTCACGGCCGTACAAGGACCCTCCAGACCTGATATTTCCCGTGATTGTGATTGGCAGTAGCTTCGTTCTGAATCCGGTGGTTCAGAATTGTATCAAGGAGGTAGCTGCTCGTGAAAGGCTATTTCAGCACGCGCTATTAGAGCCGCTATCTATAATTGATCTAGAAGAGTTGAGCATGCTCGAAGGTCTATCGGAACATGGTGAAGGAATCGTTCGAAATCTTCAAGATTGGCATGAGTCGGGGATCGCTAATCTTCCGCTGCACAACTGGCTCTACTTCAAGTATGGGACTCAGCCAGAGCCGTTTCGGCCTGAGCGGATGCGTGAACCGGTCGACGCGACCTTCCGGGACATTATCGAGCGACTCCGATTGCGCAACGGAGGAGATGGCGATGAGTGAGCCGAGTGCATCTCAATCCTCAGCGGATGAAGACTCTGATGATGAGTTCTGGTCCGAACATCCGGGTGTGTACGAGCCCGCATCTTTCGATGAACTCATGACGACTCTTTTAGATCATGGCAATCCAAATCTCATCTACCGAGGGCAGAGCGACTTCGTATGGGGGCTGACATGTTCTCTTTCACGGGCTCTCCGAGATCAGGCTAAGTCTGGAGGACCTATTCCGTTTGCTCTCTACGAGAGCCACGTTTCCGACGAAGGCGCGAGTGAGCATGCTCGTAGAATGGAAATTCGGGTTGAACAGGCGTTCGCGGATATGGCACTACGCCTGAGCGAGTTTCAGCCACCTCCCCTTGAGGATCGACTCGCCTGGTGGGAGATCATGCAGCACTATGGGGCACCTACGAGGCTCCTGGATTGGACTCGGTCACCACTTGTTGGTCTCTGGTTTACGACATGGCATGCTCCGCCCTCTGCAGGCGATGCTGCGCTTTGGGTCTACAACCGCGGGACCAGCTCACTTAACCATCGCCCAGAGATCTATGGCATGGACAACCAGAGTGAGTGGAAAATTGACCATCCCCGGGAGTGGATCAACCGACTCGCTGAGGCGGTGGTCATCAAGGGGGGTCCAGTTCCCCTGGTAGTAATCCCTCAAAGTGGACCAAGCCGAATTGCAGCACAGCAGAGTGTCTTAACTCTGATCCCTGATGTGACTCTCGCATCGGGGGTACATAACCATCTTCTTCAGTCCCTGACGACAAAAGTTCGAATCAAGGCTGAGTGGCGGGAACGTATCGATCATTCGGTCGCAACGATGGGCCTGAACGAATTCAGCCTCTTCCAGGACCTCGATAGTCTGGGAGCAGCAGTCAGCACTTCATTGCGCCACAACTTGGCGAGGCCGTTCCCCTAGTGCCGCTCTGAGTCTTGTTCTTAAGGTCGATTGGCAAATCGGGGAGGTTAGTGCAGCTGATCCCGCTGTGGCAGTGTAAGACCCCAAAATCGGGCCAACGGACCGGAGGCATTCCAAGTGGACGACATCGAACATGAGCTTGCGCAGCTGGGTGCCGATCTTGGCGAGGCCGCTAAGGCCCTCCGTGTGCGAGAAGCGGAAATTATCGTCCACGATCCGGACCTTGCGGCCAAGCTCAGCGATTTCGTCCCGAAGTTGGAGAAGATGGGCAATGATTTGAGGGTTCTAGCATCCCGCTGGCATGCCATAACTTGATGCAGGTCGGTGAATAGTCCGCTCGACCGGAGAGCCCGCCCATGTGCGGCCAGCCTCGCACAATGACCAGGTGGATCTGATTCGGGCCTCCCAATCGAGGAGCACATCTTGGACTGTTGCGATCAAGCCAGGTGATCCAGCACGGGCTGAACTTCAAGCCTCGAAGTCAAACGAGATTATGACCAGGCCGGATGGCTCGTTGTGGAGCGAGTTCAGCTACAAGGCATCGAGATTGGCGAGTCCTGCTTGGTCACCGCCGTTCAGGTGAGGCACGGACTATGAGGCGGAGGGAAATGTCAAGACCAGCTAGTTGTCCGTTTCTAGAACACGTAACCATTTCACGACACTGTGCAGCAGCGCGACCTGAGAATCCTCGAGAGGATCTGGGCTGAAGTGTACGAGTTCGTTTCTAATATTCCGTACATCATCAAGCGCAGTAACAAAGACATTCCTGTCTACCGGCCAAGAGAGGCGATCGAAGTTTTGCGGCCTCTGCAGCAAATGGACCACGTCACCAAGGGTAAGGTCGTCCGCACTCTCGATGTCTCGCTGGTCACTTGGGTCGGCTGTCGCTCGAATCTCATCTACAGAGAAGTGACGAACGATGATGATCCGGAGCCTTCGTTCCAACTCCTCGAGTGCCAAGAACGGTTCCGCCAGTTGCGCGAAACGCTCACCGAGATCAGCTGCTGTGACGATCCCAGAGATCGAATTGTCCGCGCCCCGGACAAATGCGAATCCTGGACCTGCTATTCGCGGAATGACTGGAATCAAATCTTCGTCATATCGGACCTCTGGTGGGTGCAGAACCATCGCATCCGTGAGCGTTATTTCAGGAGTCTTGAACCGACTAGTCGCGATGGACTGCCACGTCACAGCGCCCTTGAGGGTGTGCGACCCGGACATGACTGCCAACTGTGAATAGTCGTGAAGTTGCATCAAGGAAAGGGCCAGTTCGATACTGTCCTGCGGACAAACGGACACGATCTCGCAGTTCGCAGACGCCAGAGAAGCAACCTTGATGCCAATGGGTGCAGCTGCATCAGTCCCTTCCGAGTTTTCCCCTGCACTTGAGACTGTTGCAGGAAGAAAAGCGATCTTATTGTCAACCCAAGTCTGGGTAAACGGTGGATCGGTTCGCAGACCTGCCTCGCTTAAGTACTGCTCAAGCCGACGAACCACCCGCGGACCTCGGCGCGCTTGGCCAATCATTGCCAGCATCTGTCGGACGGTGATCTCGGCAGGATCATTCGTGGAAGCGCGGCCAGCGGCTTCCTTGAGGAATCGTTCGAACTCCGGTGTCTCGTTTAACTCGTCGCTCATATCCATCCCTATTGCGGGCGTTCAACGACAGAGTAGATCAATGTGTAGTCATCGACAGGCGGGCTCCAGTTGCGAGTCAACCGGGGCTGGAATCAGATGGGTCTGGGTGGCGAGAAAGCGCTCGTAGTGACAGCGACCTGGTAACTACCTCGCAATCGATGCTCTTCTCTTGAGCTGAGATGTTGCGCCCCGCGGGCGCCAGGAACGCTAGAGGTTCAGCCTCCTCCGGGGCCGGGGGCCGGGCCGACGAGGAGTGACGGTCAGGGAATCGGAGGTATCAGCAGGGTCGAGCCGTGCCTGCCCCGCGAAGGATCGTCGATACCTTCCGACTACCTCAGCGAGAGCGTCGCCATCAGCTGGTGCCGCAAGAATGAGCGATGCGAGGAGTTCCTTGCGGTTGGTCCGGCTCCCACTCACCTCAGCGAGGGATACCAGCGCGTCAAGTCGATCGCTAATCGGCACGACTAGAGCCAGACCGACGTTGCGCTCGGGGCATTCGCGAAGCGGCGTTGTTGCACTGATGTGTCGCCTACTCATCTGGGTGCGTTTCGTCGGGCCTTTCCGAGCATGGCTGGGTCATATTATTGACACGTTTCTATCACGTGATTAAGCTCTGGTCAGTTATTGGGTCCTTTGTCGGATGGACCCCATGTAACGGCACTGGCTGGGACGAGATGGGATGAGTGGCGTGAGGGCTACTGGGGCGATTCGAGCTGCGCCCACTAAAGTGGCCGCCTTTGGTCGTCCCCAGATTGTCGATCCGGTGAACTTCCTATTGGCCACAAGGGATACTGGCTATCGCACCACGGCTCTCGCGATCGCCGAGTTCATTGACAATGCTCTTCAGGCGTCGGCTGGACGGGTTTCAGTGACGGTGGCGCAGAGTCATGATCCTGATCTGCCGCTTGAGATCACCATCATGGATGATGGCATCGGGATGGATGGCACCGCGCTAGGGCGAGCGCTGACGTTTGGCGGCTCGACGCGCTTCAATGACCGCAACTCCCTGGGTCGTTACGGCATGGGTCTTCCGAACGGGGCACTGAGTCGTGCTCGTCGGGTCGAGGTCTATTCCTGGCAGGGCGGTGACGTGCTATCGAGCCACCTGGACATAGATGAACTCGCCATATCTCGGAAACGAGCGCTCGCACCCATCGAGGTCGCAGCGACCTATCCGTTCAAGCGAACCACTGCCACCGGCACCGTCGTTCGTCTGCTGAAGTGTGACCGCCTGGAGTACAAACGACCATCCTGGTTTGCCCGCCGACTCCAGGACGAGCTGGGTCGAATCTACCGTCGGTTCCTCGACAAGAGTCTGAGGCTGAGCGTCAACGGGAACCGTGTGACGGCCGTAGACCCGCTTTTCCTGCAGACATCGGCCCGTGAGCATGGCGCCCGGCCCTTCGGAGACGAACTGGTCTACCGGGTACCGACCGACCATGGTGACGGAGTGATTCGGGTTCGCTTCACTGAATTGCCGATTGACCGGTGGCACTCGCTCTCCTCGGAGGAGAAGCGGGAGCGGGGCATCACCAACGCTCCGTCGGTCTCGGTCCTGCGGGCCGATCGGGAGATCGATCGGGGCTGGTTCTTCATGGGCGGCAAGCGTCGGGAGAATTACGACGACTGGTGGCGCTGCGAGATCTGCTTCGATCCGGCACTCGACGAGCTCTTTGGCATAACCCACGCCAAGCAGGCGATCGGGCCTTCAGAGGAGCTACTCCACATTCTGGTACCTGACCTAGAGCCGATTGGCCGGGCACTTAACAGCCGAGTCCGCCAGCAGTTCGAACACGTCAAGGCGACGGCTCCGTTGGGCGCCGCAGAACGCCAGGCTGGGCGGGCAGAGCGGTCGTTGCCGTCTCTACCGCGTCGGCGGGAGGCTGTACCTGAGGGATTGAAGAACTTGGTCACGAGCCTCGAAGGAGGCTCGACAGGTGGCACCACCCCTCCGTACCGGATCATCGCCACTGAGTTGCCAACGACCGCCGCTTTTGAGGTCATCGTCCGCAACGGTGGCCTGCTGCTGCTCCTGAACTCTCGACACCCTCTGTACCGGGACCTATACGGTCCGCTGGCCCTGAGTGAGTCGACCCGAGATCAGGAGGTCGCCAAGCACTTGGCGCTGACCGTCTTAGCTGCCGCCCGTGCCGAGGTCAGCACCTGGAGACGAGCAGATCGCACCCTGGCCCACAGCTTCCGGCAGACTTGGGCAGACGTGCTCGCAACCTTCATGAACGCCTAAACGTGGTCCACAGCCCCTGGATACCTCTACCAGTCCCCCCGGCCTGGAGCCGAGCAGAGAAGCGAGCCTTCGGCGCGCTTGCCCGCGCCTTGACAGTCACCGCAAAGCGCGGCGCCCCGGCTATTGTGGCAGCGCGTCGCGCCTGCCTCCGTGATGATCGACCGGCTGTGGCTGCCGCCGCTGGCCTACTGTGTGACTTGGTTGGTCAAGACTGGGCCGTCAGGGTGGACGACTCTGGCCGGGTATTCACCCGGCCACCCAGGGTGATCTCCGACCCGACAGCCGAAAAGGGCCGGGTGCGCAAGCAGGAGTTGATCAAGCGCGATGAGCAGCTGGCAGTTCCTTCGGTCCGGAGGTTCATTGCCGACATGGAGAAGCCCCGTGAGTATGGCGGCCGCTTTGTTTCGATCTTCAGCCTGATGCGTGATGGCCAGGAACTTCGTACAGCCATCGAGGGAATCTCCAACCAAGACAACCCGAGTCTGCTCAGGAGTGTCATCGACCCCTACGTACAGATGGTCAGCAACACGGACCGTTGCCAGTACACAGGGCTGCGTCTCGGCGATATCTGGCGATACTTCAGACATACTTGGTCGAATCAGTACACCAGCACTCCGGGGCGAACGATGTTGGTCCTGGTGCGGGACCGGGCAGCGCCCTTTCACCCGGTAATCGGGATCGCTGCTCTGGGTAGTCCGATTGTCCAGATCAAGGAACGAGACGATTGGATCGGCTGGCAATCTGCTGCCTTCGTCGCCAACCTGAGTGAGCAACCAACCCTGGCTATGGCACGTTGGGTGGTTCGTCGCCTCGAGCAATCCCTAGAAGAGCTGTACTTGGACGACCTTATAGAAGACGGCTTGTACTGGCCGTCGCTCTGGACTGAGCCCACAGCGGAGTCGATCGAGCGACTTCGAAAAGAGGTCGAGGCCCGTCGCAACGACCACCGTCGCTTCGTGCGTCGAGCTGACTTCAAGATGCACATTGAGGCCACAGACGTCGGAGCGTGGCAAGAACGGGCCGAGTCCGACCTGTTTCGGAGCAAGCGATGTTTGGCGTTGGCGAATCTGCTGAGGTCCCGCACCGCACTCGACCCCTTTCTCTATCCCAAGCCGAGTCGCAAGGGTCTGGCGGCCGCACTTGACGATCCTGGTGGCCGCCGTGCGATCTCAGACATCGTGCGGCGTGCGAAAGCAGAATCTATTGGCACGGAGATGGCTGATCTCACAGTCTGTGGCGCGATCGCACCTTATAACGCCCTTCTTGGAGGAAAGCTGGTCAGCATGCTGGCAGTCAGTCCTTCGGCTATCCGCGCCTATCACGAGCGCTACGCGGACTATGCGAGCGTTATTGCATCCTCGATGGCCGGTCGTCCCATACGACGCCGGACAAACTTGGTCTTTGTGGGTACCACTTCGCTCTACGGGTCCGGTTCGAGTCAGTACAACCGAATACGCATCCCAGGCGACGTGTTGGGCGGCGGCGGAAAGATTGAATTTCGGGCGCTCGGCAGATCACGGTCGTTTGGGACTTCACATCTCTCACAGCAGACTGTGTCGTCCCTCGTCCGGCTTTCAGAGCAAAGTCGAACTGGCGTGCGCGTCAATAGCATCTTTGGCGAGGGAGTCAATCCCAAGTTGCGCAAAGTGCGCGATGGCATCGACCTACTCGGATGGCCATCGGAAGATCTAATGCGGCACGGGCGGCAGCGGATTGTCTACGGAGTGAACCTGGTTTCCAACCTTCTGCCGTACCTCATCGACGCCGAACCCAGGCCTCACTACCTCTTCCGGCGCAATCTCAAGGAGGACGTTCCTCGCATCTCGGAGTGGTGGATGCAGCGTTGGCTGGCCCCGCGAATTCAGTCCGAGGATGTGCTGAAAGCTGTCGCACAGCACCGGGTCGACCGTCCGGTACACCACGGCGCACGGGTCCCAACTGCAGACCCCAACTGACTGACTAGTCGACAACCTCGAGTGAGAAGATCTCGGAAGCTTGGGTCAGAGTCCCAATCGGCAACATCGACTCTGAATCGTCCTCACGGTGCAAATCAAGCAATCGGAGGTGATCGCCCACACTAAAGGGAACGACCTCCGAAGATGTTCTCAGTAACAGCGTCCTATCGGTGGGCACGTTGGCGACCAGAACCCAGCTTCGGGCTCCATTGCGTTTGGACACCATCCCTTCGAAATCGAACCACTCGGCGTGATCCTCCCCTGACTGGCCAGCCCAGTAGTCGTCGCAAAGCTGCCGGACGCCGCAGTATCGGCACATTGACGCCTGAGGGCGGGCCGTAGGCGGTCGCTCCAGCAACGCCGCTTCGGCTTCGGCGATCTGTTCGACAGTGTCCGTTGCAATCTCGTCGAGCTCGACGTTCGACGGAGGGTCAACATCAACGTCGTGTGCTGCGTACGAGAGAATCAGACGGCGGACGGGCAGCGAGTGTGGATTCAACTCCTTATCCCGATTCCACAGCAACGCATAAAGTCGGACCTGGTCGGCGTGATGGTTATCTGGGGACCCGGTCTTGTAGTCCGTGATGTCGCAGGCCTCATCCAATACCGTTAACAAGTCGACTCGTCCTGCCAGATGAAGATCGGTAGCTCGGAGCTCGACCTCAGGATAAAAGCCTGGAGCCAACGGTCCTCGGCTTCCCGCTCCGCCCTCACTGCTGGCGGATTCCCCGATCAAGTGCAGTGGGGTCCGAGCGATAACCGCTTGAACGCGCTGCCGAATCTCCGGCACCCTTGTTCGCAGCGCCGTTCGTAACAGTCCGATTCGTTCACTCATCCGGGGGTTGCCGGCCAAGCGTTCCAACTGCTCCTCGATACCCTGTTCCGCCAGCTGGCTGTAACCACCCAGGTTCTTGAGCACGGCCACCGTCTCCGGATCAGCCAGCGAAGTACAGCCGTGCTGACGGAAGTCTCGAAGCAAACGCTCCAAAACACCGTGGACCACGTCACCCATCAGTGCCGGCAGGCTCGGTTTCGGCGGGTACCCCCAGTGACTCCAGAGGTTGGGGTAGCTAGCTCGACTAAGCATCCAGCGGCGCGGGCACTCGGTTGCTTCCCGAAGGCTGGAGTAGCTCCAGGTTCGCGGCAAGTTGGGCCAGATGCCCTCTGCACCACCGATGCCGACTGAGAATGACTCTTCGGGCTCGGTCAACTTATCGACTCAATGACTTGGCGGGTGGCGTGCGGCAGGTTACGCGAGATAACGATCTCGTCGATGAGCTTGACCGGTACGATGCTGCCATACTCCTTGGCATCCCGGAGGGCCTCGTCGGAGGCGTGGTCGGGTGTCAGCGGACCGTGAACACCAATTATGTAGTCCAGACCACCAGAGCGAGCGAGGATCGGCGCCTCCAGTATGCCGATTCCCGGAACCTCTACCGTGGCATTGCGGCGAAATTCAATGTCGCTGTGGCCTTGACGGACGAGGTCCTCGAACAGACGATCGGCCGCTTGTTCCAGTCTCGCCTTGTCGAGCACCGGCTCCTGGTCTCGCACTAAATACCTGAGCAGACTGGAGGCCAGGTGACGATCGAGTAGAGAGTGCTCAAAACGATTCTTGAAGCTGCGCAGACAGCGGTAGCACGAGTTGTCGCACATCGCTGGACAAGTTTCCAGCAGATGGATGGTGTCCTCGAAGACCGTTGCACCGAGATCGCCGATGCGCCGCGAGAACCCCGCTCCACCTGCCAACGTGTCATAAATGTAGATCTCTGCCTCCAGCCCCTCATGCCCGGCCTGGGTCAGGGCTGGGCGGTATTCGGCTTGCAGTTCACCTGACTCAATCTCCAGTCGACTGGTCGCGGCGATCGTGAGGGCGTCGGAGAGCGTGCGCAAGGCGACTTCGGTAGCCAGATAGCCCGGCCGCAAGATGAGAGGCGCATCGACCCGCAGCGAGATCAGTAGCACATCGGAGATGAAGTCCGTTCCAAGGACCAGTCCTCGGGTGGAGGCCGCTCCGGAACACATCGGCTCCCGCTCATCGGGGAACGGCTTGGGATGTGCTCCTCCAACGGTGCTACTTGGAACGGCAGTGGGTTCAATAAGCCCACACTTGGTGCAATACGTGTAGCCCTCGTGCCTCGGCCCCGTATTCGTGACCAGCAGAGGATTGCGGTCGTAATATTGACGAATTCGTGGGGTGACGCGACCCCAGAGGTCAGGGTTGGCTGGCCCCTGCGCCACCAACTTGGCCCGGGTCGCATAGCTACGTGCTGGCTGGTCGTCCTGGGACGTGCCTTCCTCCCAGGAGATTGGGTGGGCGAATCCAGGCGGGCGCATCCAGTTCTTGGCTGCGCCGAACTTGGCCTCCGAGCCACAGGCTGGGCAATCTTCTAGCTGTCCACGCTCGGCTACAGAAAAGTCCCTTGTCTGGGCGTAATGGCAGACCGAACACTCGAAGTACAGCCGACGCTCCTGCCAGGCCTCGAAGCGATCACCGGACATCGGCGAGTAGATGGCTCCGGAGCGCCACAGCTTCCCGTCTACCCACACCTCCTTGCCTGGCGCGTACTGGGTCAGCGCATTTGGTAACCCTTGACTCGGTGCATATTGGTATTCGGCCCGGAAGCTGGTGGAGCGCTCACGGTCAAACACGTAGAAGGAGACGACGTCCGTGGGAAAGGCGTAGCGCGGTAAGACGCCCTTGTAGAGCAGGCGGTCCAGCAGATTCTCAACCACCCGTCTGGTGTTGGCCTTCTCCTCGCCGGTTTCGTCGGGAACGTCAACCACAATGACGTCTTCGTCCTCTTCGGCTCCCGCAGGCGGGGGCTCTGGTAGCTCCTCCTCTGGTGCGGGAGCGCCCAGGGCATCATCAACAGCGTTCAGGGTGTCGTTGATCAAGTGACTCAGCAGGTGCTCGCGCTCGTGAACCGATAGCTCGCTGGGGAGCCAGTCACGTACCGAAGTAACGAGGTCGGCTTCGCTCACACGCAGCCACGCTTCAAAGTCAGTGCGGTTCAGCGGCGAGGTCGTGCCGATAAAATCGTCGACCGATCCCAGAACTTCGAAGAGTTGTGGTTGATCCTCGGGATCAATATCGGGTAGGCGGTCCTGGTGATAGCGCTGGAACAGATACGCCGTGACGTGGCGTCGGGCAATTTCACCGTTGTCCAGGGTGAGGACAGGGTCGTCGACCTCTCCTCGAATCATGGCGTCTGGTTCGCTGAAATAGTGCTCGTCGTGACTGTCAGCGCTTCCGAAGGCCACGACAGTCGCCACAGCGTTGCCGCGTCGACCAGCTCGACCGGCTCGCTGTTGATAGCTCGCTCGGGACGGCGGCATGTTGCGCAATGCCACGCCGGACAGAGTTCCGATATCGATCCCGACTTCCATGGTCGTTGTGCAGGACAGCACATCGATCGCGGCCGCGGCGCGGTGTACCGGGTATCGGTAGAGCCACATTGACATCCTGGAAAAGCAGCTCGTGTTCCTCGGCCTTTGAGAACACTTCGTCAGACTGAGCGGCATTGAGTTGCGCGGTGTGCTCGGCAGCAATGATCGCCATTGGCCGTTCCGAGGGTTCGTTGAGCGCCCGGACGGAGCTTCCTCGGTAGTAACCTTTGCGGGCGCTGAAGACAGCATCGGTGTCGGGGTCGATAGGAACGACTCGGTCGCGTTTGCAGTTGATACACACGGCCGAACCGGGAAACAGTCGTTGTGTCGTCCGGCAAGTCTGGCAGTATCCCCAGTCAGCCGCTGCGTCCAACGCCAGATGCTTGGCCAGAATTCGGTATTTCTTCGGGGCCCGGAATTCGCAGAACAGCTCAAGCAGCCTTGGCACCCATTCCTTCTCATAGATCTTCTTGGCGGCCTTGTCACCAATCCGACCGGTGACAGCCGAGAAGTTTCCGGAATGAGTTCGAACACCCCTGGTCGTCTGCACCCAACTGTCGTCCATGCCCCGGAACCAGATACCGGCATTGTAAGTCGCCCACTGGGTCAGCCAGAGACGGGCCAACGCCAGTTTTTCCTCGTTGGTCGAAGCAGTCCCCGGCACATCGGGCAGTTCCACAACCTTGCTCTCCAGATTGCGCCGTTCCCTAAGCGACGCCAGAGCCAGGGACTGGAGGCCGTAGTACCGATCGGTGATGGTCGAGACCATGCCCTGTAGCAGTGCCTTGGGCGGTGGCTCGCTACCCAGTTGGTACAGCGGTAGCAGCTGGCCGGGATCAGAGAGCGCCCCGGCGTCAACGGCGTCAGCCACCTCGTCCATGACATGGAGGGATTCCGTACCCTTCAGCTCTGGTCGCAGACGCACCGACAGAAGGCGCGACCCCACCATCACGGCGAGGTACAGGTCATCAAGGCTGAGAGCCGGCGACAGGATTTCGATGGTGTCGAGAGCTCGCCAACCACGCAAGATGACCGGACGGAGCACGTCACGCATCGAGTAGTCCTGCAGGTTGGGTGCCAACCGGGCCGCGGTCTGCCGTGAGTCCGAAAAGGCCAGGACCTTGCGTCCGCGGAGCGGTGCAAAGTCCGAATATGGCTGTTGGCCGGGTGGCTGCACCTCGATCTGTCGGGTGACCAAGGCCTGAAACGGCTGATCACCCTTCGTCTGGTGATCCTGGACGGAGGTCCGTCCGTAAGGAGCCTTGGCATTGCACACGCCGCATGGCTTGAATTCGCCGGCCTCCTCCGAGTTGTCGGATTCGTCGTCGGGGTCGTCGCCGTGATGCCCACTGCGATCCTGGGGAAGGAATACCTGTCGGGTTCTCTCCCCGAGGTTCACGGGATTTAGACTGCCGGTCGTCAAGTCGAGGTCAGCTGGCTCAGTCGGGATAGTCGGCTCTTCCAGCAGCAGATCAATTGGGAACAATGGCGGTACGTGGCCGTTGACGGCCAGAAAGTCGCTCCCCGGCTCGTTCCAGAGAAAGCGGGGAGTCTCGACATTGTCGGTGTAAGCGCGGGCGTAGGCCGTCCCACAGTTTCGGCAGGTGAACAGCTCAAAGACCCGTGCCGCGCAGTAAGTGCACGTCGATCTGGGCTGGGAATAAATTGCCCCGACCGGACTAGCGGGATAACCGCCGGCACCGACACAATCTGGATCCAGGCAGGCCCAGAGGCCAGGAAGCCCACGGAAGAATGCATGGATTCGGCATGGCAGAAGACCGGGCTCACCTAGTGCTCGATGGGATGCGCTACCCAGAGCAATGAGACTGGTGACGGCGCGGTTGGTGACTTCCGGGTCCTGATCAAGGAAGAGCTGAGGTCCAAGTTCCTCTAGCGGCGTTGCACCCTGCATGGTGATGTTGATCAACAGATTCATCGGCGGAAAGTCTCGCAAAGCTTGGTAGAGCGCCGGCCCAGACTCTGCGTTCTCTGCTGTTACTCCTCGATAGGCAAGGAAATCCTGCACTGCCCGAAGTCGAGCCGCCTCGTCGCTTGCGTCATAGAACTGGGTTAGTGGCACGTCTGCCAGTGCTCGCGCGTCGCCCGCTGAGCCTACGGCCGCCGCGTCGCGCATGGCCAGGTCGCCCCTGATGGTTTGAAAGTCGGCAGGAGACTTGCCAACCAACTCCGCGGCGAACTCCCGAGCGTAGACCGGGTCCTTGAAGCTGGCACTGGTGCAGATGACCTGCAGGCGGTCGGAAGGGATCCCTAAGCGTGCCCGCAGCCGTCGCAATAGCAACCCAACTTCAGCGCCTGCGGCTCCGCGGTACAGATGCGCTTCATCGACAATCAGCAGCAGGCGTTCGTCGGGGTTATCGGCGAGCCACTCACGAGTGGCGTCGTAGATCGGCCGCTCCAGCGGCCGCATCAGCGTGTACTCCAACATTGAATAGTTGGTAACCAGGATGTCCGGTGGGTTTTGAAGGACCTCGTGCCGGGTCAACAGCTCAGCGTCCTCCGGGCGCAGCACCGCCCGCACAAAATCCCCGGCTTGGTTCTTCCAGTGAGCCCCACTCTTGCCGAACCACTGCTGTAGCTCGGGCTTGCTGGGCCATTTGCCTCGCTTCTGGAGATTGGCGACGAGGGCCGCTGCCTGTTCGTGCTCAACGGATTCGGGATTCTCGGCTGCCTCGAGGAGTGCTACGTAAAAGGTCTCAATCGACTTCAACCTAAGCGAGTCCTTCTTGACAGTCCGAACACCCGGGTACAGCGTCCGGCTGGTGTAGCGAGCGAATCGGGCTGGCCGACCGCTC
The DNA here is from genome assembly GCA_963824355.1 of uncultured Acidimicrobiaceae bacterium. Taxonomy (GTDB): domain Bacteria; phylum Actinomycetota; class Acidimicrobiia; order Acidimicrobiales; family RAAP-2; genus Bog-756. Next base: position 311,626 of record CAWGOY010000001.1, read on the forward strand.
CAAGCCGTGAACTGGGCGGCTACCCGTGGATCGCCAAATAACAGCCGGAGTCGCGCCAGTTGGTCGTTGACAAGGGCGTTCATCGGATAGAGCAGCAAAGCCCGGATGGCGGGCGTCTGGAACGAGCCTGGGTGCTCCTGGGCCTCGATTGCCAGCTTGGCCATGATGGGCAGCAAGAAGGACTCGGTCTTACCGGAACCAGTTCCAGTAGTGATCACCAGACTCATGCCGTCCCTCGTAGTGGCCTCCAGAGCCGTCGCCTGGTGGGTATACGGCGGGTCGTAGAGCAACGACGCCTGTCCACCGGTTGGATGAGCCAGCGAGCTCAGAAGGGTTTTGGCCGTGGCCGGAATGTCGAGGTCGCCAAACGAACGAGCGGTTTGGTAGCGCGGTGTGCTCTCTATGTAGGGCGCTCGAAACAGCACCCCTTCCTGCTCCAGAAGATCGTGACGCTGCGCCACCAGCGCCGGATGACCAACGTGATAGGTGGCCTCGATGTACTCCTGCAGGGCCGCCCGGATGTCGGTGATGGTCTCGGCAATGGTCTTAGCGGTCGTCACTGCTTAATCCTCTCAGCCAGAGTGTTCGGTGGTCATCCACAACATGTCGGCGAGAAACTGGACTTCCTCTTCTACCTCACCCTTTGGCAGGTTGTAGGAAAATAAAGCACCTCTACCGCGCCCGATCGGCGTTCCAGCCACATCGAGACGTCGCTGTGCCCAACTGGGCAGCGGGGCAAAGAGGTCCAGCACCTTTGTGTCAGGGTTGGTTCCCGGCCGTACTCGAGCGATCTGAGGGTGTCCGGCGACGGCATCAATGGCCGCTTGCAGCCGCCACGCCTCATCGGCAGCCGGTACAAGTGGACCAAGGACCGGCAGGTCAATTAGTTGGGTGACGGCGCCGGCCGTCATCCGAGCAAAACACCACAGATCGGCTCCGTACGCCTGTGGTCGTCGGGCCACAAAGGTCCCATTGTCAGCCGACTTGGGATTCCGCCACCGACCGCGGTAATAGCTGATACGAGCAGCCGTATCGAGGAGCAGGACGCCTTCAATATCTCCCGACGGCCCAGCGGCCTGAAGCCTTGTGTAGTACTCGTTGATTAGATCCTGAGGCTCGCTTGAGCGCGGTGCTTGAAGCCACTGGGCGACCGTTCGTTCGGACAGCTCACTTGACGCGAGTAACTCATCGAGGGTCTCGCTCGGTCCGACGAATCGGGCGTGACCCTCATAGTCGATGAGTTCCGCCAGCTCGTCTCCGACTAGCGGTGCTCCATCTGGACGGATACCAATAAGCAGCCGAGACCCTGAGGCTCGTCGAACGAACCCTGGCGCGCCCAAGAAAACCCGGCGACCTGCAGACTCGGTTCCGCCCGACGGCAACTCCAGCAGATCGCCATAGCCGACCAGAGACTCGACCAGAAGTTCGAGGTTCACTCTCGTATCCTCGCTATAGCCGGGCAGTCCCTCCAACACCTCCACGACAGAGCGAACAATCGCTCCAGGCGTGGCCGGACATAGGAATGACGCGCTGCGGCGCAGCGAAGCCGCCAGAGCCTCGGTTGAGAACAGGTCGACTCCAACGTCTTCAAGGTCCAACAACGCAAGTGCCCGATCGGAGACTTCAGCAGAAGTCAGGCGAGCTACGTCCATGCCCAACCTTCGTAACTGGCCCCGGTGTCCTCAGACTCATCGAGGCAAACAGCTAGAACCACGAATCTCGCTGCACGGACCAGAACCGGCGACTCAAGGACACGGTGCAGGGCTGCACGCACTTCGGTCTCTGGCCAGGAAGCGAGCGTCGCCGGCTCACTGGCGAAGCGCAGCAGGAACTCGGCGAAGCGATGCTCGGAGCGATCTACGGTCGTCCGGTTCTTGTTGGTTCCAAGCACAGCGGCAAACTCAACAGCTCGCTTGGCCGGCTCCAGCGCCTCCCAGCTGACGACCCGTCGCTGAATCGCCTCCGCAATGGCCTTTTGGTAGATCTCGTCACCGACACCCACCTGCAACTCGTTAAACACGAATTCATTGTCCGGAACACCTCGTTCTTCAAGACGATTCCAGCGGGTCCCAGCGATGATGGAAACGAGACGTGCAGTCAGAGCCCGAATGGCAGCCCTCCGCCCGTGCTGTGCAAAGGGATCACCCGGCAAGGAAGCCGACGACCAGGCGTCCGAGAGGGTAATGAGCTGCAGTATCCGTTCTGGGGTCTTAGACCCAGCGATCACCCGGGGTACCACCCGACTCCGTTGCAGGTCGGTGAGATCACGCACATCTGGTGGCAAAATGACAGAGGCTTCGAAGTTGTTAACCCGTGCTCGCAGAAGGCCACCCGCCCGCCAGCGCAACGACTCGGTACTGTTGGCAACGGGCGTGGCCTCAGCCGGCGCCACGAACTCGTAGCGTTTCACCTCGATGTCGGTGCTGTCGATGTTGTTAATGAGTCGGGAGTAAGGGCCTTCTCGATCTTGACCAACCACCCACCGCAGCGGAGCAAATTCTCGTTCACATCTCAGCTGCGCCGTGCCCAACTCCGGGTGATGGGCCGTTAGCACGAGGGCCTCGGCCTCGTTGTAGCAGGGCTGCAGCACACTCGATCCACGAATTTCGCTGGCTACCGTTCTGAGCCAACCCGACGAGTCCATCGGAATGCGGATCTTGAACTGGGTGCGGGCGAATTCGGCGCGTCTAGCTCGCTCCAACGTGGCCGTCATACTTACTTCGGCGCCGGTCGGTCCAAGCAGCTCCAGAATTGCTCGGCCATCCCACACCTCGCTTAACGTTGGCGCGACCGGGTTGGCGAGCAGCATCAGACCCTCCCGCAGCGTGCCCGTCGAAGGCCGTGCGTGGGCTGCACGTACGCTGATCAGAAGTGAACCGGTGGCGATCGCCGTATCGACATTTTCGGGCAGGAGAGCTACCTGAATATCGTGGGGGCCTAGTCCCAGATTGGAGAAGACTACGAAGATCTCATGTTCCGAGCTTGGCCAATCCAGGAATTTTGGATCACCGTCGACGGTGACAGCGCAACTGCTTACGGCACGACCTGAGCTGATGGCCAGTATTACGTCCTCGCCGGCGAGCCATTCGGCAGCACCTTCTCCGTCCCAGCCGCCCGGCACAATCCCGGCAGGTCGCACATCCACATCGGCGACGACCCCAAGACCCAAGGTCTGTAGGCCCTCTATTTCGTCGTCGCCAATGACCGCTGGCGTCGTTAACGCATAGGCAGATACGCCGGTAGTGGCACAGGCAGTCGGCTTGATCCACGGGGGACAGCCCTCCGCTGGCAGGACGGCTTTGGTGATCAAGACGTACGAGTGCCCGGGCCTAACAAACTTGCCACGGACCTCGGTGGCCAAACCCGGTTCACGGACCCGAAAGAGCCACGCTGGGCCTGGGCTCAGGACACATTGGTCAGCCAACAGGCGGTTGGCTGCCTCCATGCCGTCACCCTCGAACTGGAGCAGGGGGGTTCGCTGGTCCGGCCACTGCTCGATTGCCACCTTCGCTCCAGGAACCAGCAGACGGCGACGAGCCAGCGGCGCTCCGCTTGTGCCGGCCAGCCTCACCCGGAGCCGTCCAAGATGCTCGTATAGGTCGGGCAGGCGTTCGGCTAGCTCGGACAAATCAGGCAGGTAGAGATGAGCTACCCAACCGCGCTCAGTGAGCTGTAGATCGATTCCGGGATCAGTCGCAGTAGGCAATCGGGGCCGATCACCGGGCACCCCCTTACGCGCTCCTCGCTCAACCGACCGGAAGCCACGTGTCCGGACTGTATTGGCACGCGACTTGGCGTCTCGAAGCCACATACGAGCTTGCTGATGAGTCGACAGTGTCGCCACGATGCGCTCTAGCGTTGCGCTCAGCAAATATGGAGACAGCTCGTTATCTGGCACGAGAAGCGCCGCAGCGACTTGTCCGAGTAGCTCAGTGTTTTGGGCGAAGTACTGGAAGCGAGACGAATAGTGCGCCGATCGGGCCGCTAGCCGGCTCCCAAGAGCAGTCGGGTCGGCCAGTAGGTCGGCGGTCAACGCCATCCGGTACTCGAAAATGAGTTGTACAAGTTGCTGCTGGAGGTCGGTTGGCAAGACTGCATGAGTGATCGGCCAGCAGATGATCGAGAAATGATTGGCCCATCGGCCCGTCGGCTGGGCACCGCCGAACTGTCCAGCGAACCTGTGAAAGATGGAGCGGATGTAGTCACGGTCCTCAAGCGCTTTCCAACCTGGCGTCCGGCTGGCAAAGGTCTGCCAGTACTCGTCGCCGGAGTACTCATAGCCAATCTCCGACGCATAGACAACGAAGGGTAGCCATGCCTCATTTGAAAGGTGTCCGCGAAGGACGGCCTCGCGAACGGTGCCCTCCAAAAGGGCGACTTCTACCTCATTCAGACCGTGCTCCAGGGCGAAGAGGGGCAATGCCGGTCCAAGTTCGCTGTCCCGATCTCGACGAAGCGCGCCAAAGTGGTTCTCTAGACGCTGATGTAGAAGATCGAGGCCTGAGGCATCGCCGCCGCTGCTCGACATGATCCCTACAGCGAGCTCGATAAGAGGCCGTGCCAGCGATGAACTAGTCGACCAGCAACTTCCATACATCCAGTGTGCCATCCGATCCGCTTTCTCGGCGAATAATCCCACTTCACGCTTGTGTAGAAAGTCGATCAGCGGATGCCTGCGTTATGCCACAGCGGCAGCAAACGACATAAAGAGGTCGCCGGGAAGCGGATCGGTGAGTTCCCAGGTGATTGCCATAGGGGTCTCCCCAAGATGACCTCGATACTTGGCGGTGCCGAGATACCAGAAGGCACGATCGTCAGTTCGAAGGCGCGTGAAGAGCATGATTAATCGGCCGTCTGCATCGTGGTTTCGATAGCGCAATCCTGTCGCGCTGTCTGCTCGAGTTGCTGACTGGCTCTCCCAGTGAATGAGGCGAGGACTTACTGCATAGTCTCGGTATCGCGTAGTTGGGGAGAAAGTTCCGGCGCTTTTGTCGAGCGTGAACGCCAACAGTTCGGACTGTTCTTCCTCTGCCTTGAACACGCCCGACTGCCAGGCAAGTACCTTCGCCGATTTGCCAATGCCGAACGCCGCAATTATCTCCCGTCGGCTGTAGCGAGCATGAACTTGCAGTGGAACATTGGGACGCTCCAAAACCTCGGCGTGTACGTGATCAATGCGTCCTCGCAGGATCTGCAGGAGTTCGGCGAGTTCGCTTAGGACCTGCGCATGTGACCAGAGGAGATCGGCTGCCTCTTGGAGATCCATCTCCTTTGTGATGACCTGTTCCGTCACGGAATCGACCAGCATCCGCAATAGTCGTCGACGCCGTTCGGTGAGTCGGTCGACCCGAGGCGCTGACTTGTAACCCAGGAACTCGAGATAGGTCCCAATTCGTTCCGCATCGTCAATATGCAGCAACCTGCCAAGGGCCCGTCGGAGTTTGGGCTCATCGTCGTCGCCCGCTGGAGTGGATGCACCGGATGCAGTGAGCAGGTCCGACCACGAACGACCACCCTCGTAAATGTCCTCAATCTCAAGTCCGGACTCATTCAGAAAGTCCTGAAGCGATGCATTTGGGTTGGTAAGCCGCAGTTGCCGCAGCTCTTCAACCTTCGCCGGCCACCGGGAAGGTGCGGCATTCCGGAGATTCTCTAGAACAATTTCCTCCGCCTTCCGGTCGAGCTGCATGTGACAACCAGCCGGCAGAAAAGGGAACCCTTCTTTGACCGCTGACTCCAGACTTCGTCTCGTTCCGCCGAGCAGCGCACGAAATCGTCTGTCGATTCGGAACTCTTTGCGATGCATGCCTACGAAATCAAGCACAGTACAGAACGGCTTGTACTTGGAGCGTCGAAGACCACGACCCAACTGCTGCAGGAAGAGCGTGGGACTGTCGGTTGGTCGGAGCATGAGAACTGTGTCGACGCTGGGCACGTCTATTCCTTCATTGAACAGATCCACCGAGAACACCGTCTGAACTCTGCCCTCCGCTAGATCCGCGAGTGCCCTCCTTCGGTCCTCTTCGGGAGTGGTACCCCAAATCGCGACTGACCGAATGCCATGAGAATTGAAGTGCTGCGCCATGAAGCGAGCATGGTCGACGCTCACACAAAATCCGAGACACCTCATAGTCATTGGATCATCTACGTGTTTCGTTACTTCTTGAACGACAAGACGTGCCCAGGCGTCTGACCCCGTATACACATTGCTCAACTCAGTGATGTCATACCCCTGCCCTCGGCGCCATGGGATGGCCCGCAGATCAACTCCGTCATGGATGCCGTAGTAGACGAATGGGGACAGCCGTCCCTGGGCTATTGCATCCCATAATCGGAGTTCAGCGGCGATTCTGTCTCCAAACCACTGAAGGATCGGCAGACCATCGCTTCGCTCGGGTGTAGCCGTAAGCCCGAGTAGTTCTTGAGGGACGAGATGGTCAAGCAGGCGTCGGTAGGACGTCGCTGCGGCATGGTGAAACTCATCGACGATGACCACGTCGAAGTGGTCTGGTGCCAGATTGCCGAGATCCGATGCATTCAGGCTTTGGATGGATGCAAAAACATGGTCGAACAGTACGGGCCGAGATCCTCCGACCCACTTCTCTCCGAATGCGGGATCCCGAAGGGCATAGCGGAAGGTCGCCATGCTCTGGTCGAGAATCTCTTCTCGATGGGCCACGAAGAGAAGGCGCGAGCGAGGCAAAGTTTCTCTTAACCGGGAGTAGTCCAGAGCCGCCATCACGGTCTTGCCGGTACCAGTCGCTGACACAAGAAGATTCCGATGATGACCTTGTTGACGGGCCAGCTCTATGAGCTCCAAGAGGCGCTCTTGAAACGGTTCTGGGCGCAATTCAATCCCAGCAAGTATCACTACTGGACCGCGCGAGTTGGGAGCCACCTGTTTGGTCTCTTCTATGAACTCGTCAGGGTCGTAGGGGATGAAATCGTTGCTCTCCCAGTAGCTCTCGAACACGGCCTCGAACTTTGAGAGGACGTCTTGGTTGCGCGCAGAGGACACGCGAATGTTCCATTCGAGCCCGGTCACCTGTGCCGAATACGTGAGATTGGAGGAGCCGATGTAGCCGGTTGAAAACCCGGTATACCGATGAAATAGCCACGCTTTCGCATGGAGCCGCGTTGACGTCACGTCGTAAGAAATCCGAACCTCCGCGCCGAGGCTCTTCAGCTGATCGAGTGCTTCCTTCTCGGTCGAGCCTGTGTAGGTTGTCGTAAGTATTCGGAGCCGACGACCTTCAGCGCAGTGACGACTGAGCGACTCGACCAGGGGGGCGATCCCGCTTCTTCGGATAAAGGCCATCACAACGTCAATCGCATCTGCCGAGCGTGATTCCTGAAGAAGCTGACTCCAAAGATTCGGCTCGCCGGGAGAGTTTGTCATCAGAGTTGTGTCCAACAAAGGAATGAGAGGTTCCACGCTCGGCCGCGGTCGCCCGCTTACGTCGCGCATGAGGATTGCGTGTAGAACCGTCTCAGGGTCCACGAGGTCACCCGCAACTGCCGGAAGATGCTGTGCGATCTGCTTTACCAAGGTGTGAACAAGCTCGGCACCTCTCGAAGTGCGGTTTTCCTCGGGTAAGTCGGCAAGGGAAGATCGCACGAGATCTGCGATAAAGAGGGAGATTCGATCAGGAGCCTCATCAGATCGGAGGTCTCGTTTTGCGACCAGGTCAGGGTCAATTGCCTCGAGGCCCAGTGCTAGCTCTTTTGTGACCAACCTCTCGTACAACCCAGGTCGTAATTCGTCCACGCCCGAACATTAGGGCGAATCATGCCGACAGAAGCCAGCGGGGCCTGCAGCAGATTCGGATGGATTTCCGCTCAGTTTTCGGTGGCGCCGAATGAGCTCTTACGAGGCTCTAATGCGGATTTCTAGCTGGGACTCTTCACGTCGCCGAACAACGCCTCCCCGATCCGGTCGGCAGCCTCCCGCTGCATTGTCGGGGTCACGTGGCTGTAGAGGTTGGTGAACAGTGACGCATCTGCGTGACCAAGCCGCTCAGCGGCCACCTTCGGCGGAACGCCCGTGGCCAGCATGAGCGTGGCACTGGTGTGGCGGAGTCCGTGCGCCGTCAGACGGGGCACGCCGAGTTCTTTCGAGTACTCACCGAGGAGGTACGACAGACGTTGGGGGTGGTAGCAGCCACCGTCCTCCCTGGTGAAGACGTACTCGCTCTCCTCGTACTCTTTGGCGGTCTTCCGGTCCTCGGCCTGGATCTGGCGCTGGAGCTCGAGCACCCTGACCAGTCCGTCGTCCAGATCGATGGTGCGGACGGCGTCGTGGCTCTTCCCCATCGACGGTAGAAGGTCGTAGCCGAGGGTCGAGGCGAACTCGACGATCCTGGCCCGCCGTTCGTTCAGATCGACATTCGGCCACCGCAGCCACACCAGCTCACCGATACGGAGCCCGGAACCGAGGAGGAACGCCCAGATCGGCCACGTGCGCTCCCCTTCCATCAACCCGAGGAACTGGCGGGCCTGCTCGGGGCTCCAGTGCTTCGGGATGGACCGCTTGGGCTTGGGCCGGGGAACCTGGACAACCGGGTTGGTCGTGATCACACCCATGCTCATCGCCAGCTTGAACGCCCCGGCCAGCGGCGCCCGGGCCAGCCGGATGGTGTTGGGTGACAGGCCTTTGCCGGGTTGGAGCTTGCCGTCCTCGCCCACCTTCCGTTTCGTCCCACCTTCCTGGCTGAGCTTCCGCTGCCAGGCCAGGATCATCTCCGGGTTGACGTCCCGAACCTTCCTGTGTCCGAGGTAGGGGCGGATGTAGTCCTCGGTCGAGTGCCGGTAGTCGTAGCGGGTCTTGGCCGAGAGCCGCTCGTCGGCGTCCAGGCCGTCGAGGTAGAGGTCGAGGAGCTCGCCCATGGTCATCACGCCGGCCAACGGCCTCAGCTCTGCGCGGTCGACCTTGGCGAGCAGTTCCCTGCGGGCGGTTCCGGCCTCTTTCGAGGTGGCAAAACCCCGACGGGTGATCTGGGCCCGTTTGCCCGTAATCGGGTCCCGGCCCAGGGTGACTTTCAGGTACCACCCGCCACCCTTGTCCTTGTATACGCCTTCGGGTTTCTTCGGCACGGGACCACCTCCGGGGGCCGCTCTGAGAACCAGCTGGTTCTCATGAGGTTCTCACGGGGGTGCCTTCGGGTCAACGTCTCCGACAGACAACGCTCTGACCTGGTACTTCTGGTGCGCTCGGAGGGATTCGAACCCCCAACCTTCTGATCCGTAGTCAGATGCTCTAGTCCGTTGAGCTACGAGCGCTGGTTGCCCGCCCCGGATGCTCGAAGGCCGACGGGCGATCACCACGACGCAATGATCAGCCCACGACCCACGCCGAAGAGGGTGCCCACTGTAACCCACTACTCCTCAGACCACTCTGGCGACCGGGCACTGCCGCCGACCTGCTCCACGCGCCGGCACAGGAACATCTGACGGAGCGTCAGTTAGTATCCCGGCATGCCTGCCGACGCCCCCCTGCACGGCATCCGCATCCTCGAATGCTCGGCCCTCGGTCCTGCCGCCATCACCATGCCACTGGTCGACCTGGGGGCCGAGGTCATCAAGGTCGAGCCCCCGTCCGGTGACTACATCCGCGAGATGACCTGGCCCATCGTCGACGGCGTCTCCCTCATGCACCTCCACGTCAACCGGGGCAAGCGCAGCATCGTGATGGACCTCCGCAACGAGGAGGACGTGGCCATCTTCAAGGAGCTGGCCGCGACCGCCGACGTGGTGGTCGAGGCCATGCGCCCCGGTGGGCTGGCCCGCCGCGGCGTCGGCTACGACGACCTGCGGGTCATCAACCCCAAGCTCGTGTTCTGCACCATCTCCGGCTACGGCATGACCGGTCCCTACCAGAACCTCCCCGCCCACGGCATCGCCTTCGACACCTGGGCCGGCATCGTCTCCCCCCAGGTCAACGAGGACGGGTTCGCCTACCTCCCCGAGCACGCCTCCATGGGCATCCACGCCGGCCCCTCGTTCGGCGCCCTCGGGATCCTGGCCGCCGTGCTCCGGGCCCGGACCACCGGCGAGGGCTCCTTCCTCGAGGTGGCCCAGTCCGACGCCGCCGCAGCCATGGACTGGTACCGCAGCGAGACCTGGAAGGCCTACGAGCGCCCCGAGTCCGAGGTCACCGGCAACAAGGCCGACAACTACGAGCGGCGGGAGCCGGGCACCGCCGGGATGATCGAGGGCGTCCGCTACCAGGTCTACGAGGCCAAGGACGGCCGCTACGTACTGTTCATGGCCTCCGAGCAGGCCTTCTGGAAGAGCTTCTGCGAGGCGGTGGGCCGCCCCGAACTGTTCGAGAAGTGGCCGGGCTCCAAGTACGCCGACCACGCCCGGGGCAACCTCGAGCTCCGGGCCGAGCTGCGCGACATCTTCCGCACCCGCACCTCCGTCGAGTGGATCGATTTCGGCACCACCGCCAACTTCCCGGTGGCCCCGGTCAACTCGCCGAAGACCATCGCCGAGGACCCCCAGTTCAACGACCGGTTCCACTGGATCCCCACCGAACGACTGGGTGCCGAGCAGCTCGGCACCCCCCTCAAGTTCGTGGGCGAGGAGCTGCCCGTCCCCACCCACGCCCCGACGGTCGGCCAGCACACCGACGAGGTGCTCCGCGACGTGCTCGGCTGGGACGACCGGCGCATCGCCGAGGCCCGCCACGCGGCGGCCTGAGCGGCCCGGCGGCCTGACCGGTCGACGGGGCCAGAGGCCCAGGACCCCCGATCTGACGGAGCGTTAGAATCCGAGCCATGCCCACGGCCAAAACCCGCCTTCCCGCCATCGAAGGGTGGTTCACCCTCGATGCCGACCACCCCGCCCTCCTCGGCAGCCGCTGCACCACCTGTGGCACCTTCGCCTTCCCCAAGGAGACCTTCTTCTGCCGCAACCCCGAATGCCAGGGCCGCGAGTTCGCCGAAACGGAACTGAGCCGCACCGGCAAGGTCTGGTCCTACACCGACGCCTGCTACCAACCGCCCAAGCCCTACGAGGCAGCCGACCCCTACGTGCCCTTCGCCATCGCCGCCGTCGAGCTGGCCGCCGAAAAGATGGTGGTCATGGGCCAGGTGGTACCCGGTGTGGGCGTTGACCGACTGTCGGTGGGCGACGAGGTCGAACTGGTCCTCGACACCCTCTACGAGGACGACGACCACGAGTACCTGGTCTGGAAGTGGCGACCGGTCAATGCTGCGGTACCAGCCGGAGCCGGGGGGTCGGCCGGTGCCTGACGACAAGCGGGTAGCCGTCCTCGGTGCCGGGATGCATCCGTGGGGCAAGTGGGGCCGCAACTTCGTCGAGTACGGCCTGGCCGCGGCCGGCGACGCCCTGGCCGAGGCCGGCATCGCCTGGACCGACGTCGCAGTACGTGGCCGGGGCCGACACCATCCGCAACGGCTACCCGGGGTTCGTGGCCGGGGCCACCTTCGCCCAGGCCCTCGGGTGGACCGGTGCCCGGGTGTCGTCGGCCTATGCCGCCTGCGCCTCGGGCGCCCAGGCCATCAACAACGCCCGGGCCCAGATCCTGGCCGGCCTGTGCGACGTGGCCCTGGTGGTCGGGGCCGACACCACCCCCAAGGGGTTCTTCACTCCGGTGGGCGGCGACCGCAAGGACGACCCGGACTGGCTCCGGTTCCACCTGATGGGCGCCACCAACCCGACCTACTTCGCCCTCTACGCCCGCCGCCGGATGGAGCTGTTCGGCGCCACCGAGGCCGACTTCGCCGCCGTCAAGGTCAAGAACGCCCGGCACGGCGCTGGAGAACCCCAACGCCCGCTACCGCAAGGAGGTCACCGCCGACGAGGTGCTGGCCTCCCCCATGGTGGCCGACCCCCTGCGGCTGCTCGAGATCTGCGCCACCTCCGACGGCGGGGCCGCCCTGGTCCTCACCAGCATGGAGTTCGCCCGCCGCCACGCCGGCAGCCGCCGACCTGGTCACCATCGACGCGGTGTCGACGGTGACCCCCCGCTTCCCCCAGACGGTCATCGAGATGCCCAACTTCTCGACCGACTCGGCCGCCGGCGCCGCCATCGGTCGGCCCCACCTTCAAGCAGTCGGTGGCCCTGGCCGCCTACGAGGAGGCCGGCATCGGACCCGAGGACGTGGACCTGGCCGAGGTCTACGACCTGTCGTCCGCCCTCGAGCTCGACTGGTACGAGGACATCGGGCTGTGCAAGGAGGGCGAGGCCGAGCGCCTGCTCCGCGACGGCGACACCACCATCGGCGGGCGGGTGCCGGTCAACCCCAGCGGCGGGCTGTCCTGCTTCGGCGAGGCCATTCCGGCCCAGGCCATCGCCCAGGTGTGCGAGCTGGTCTGGCAGCTCCGGGGCCAGGCCGACCGGCCGCCAGGTGGAGGGGGCCCGGGTGGGCATCACCGCCAACCAGGGCCTGTTCGGCCACGGATCGTCGGTGATCGTCTCGCGCTAGTCGGCTCGCCGACCGGCGGCCGATCAGCCGTTGACCAGCACGATCTTCCCGAACTTGCCGCCGGCGGCGAAGCGCTCGTAGGCCCGATCGGCCTCGGCCATCGGGAGCGCTCGGCCACCGGCACCATGAGCGATCCGTCGGCCAGCAGTGGGACCACGTCTGCCTCCACCGAGCGGGCCACCGCCGCCTTCTCCGTCGATGGTCCGGGACCGCAGCATCGAGCCACCGATGGTGGCCCGGCTGGCCATGAGGGCCAGCAGGTTGAGCTCGACCTTGGCCCCGGCCCCGACGCCGATCACCACCACCCGGCCGCCGACGAGCCAGGCCGGGAGACCGCCGGCCACCCCCGGGACCGCCCACCAGCTCGAGGGAGACGTCGTAGGGGCCGTGGTCGGCCACCTGCTCGGGCAGGATCACCTGGTCGGCACCGAGGCGCGGCCACGTCGGCGTGGCGGTCCGCCGACCGCACCGAGGCCACCACATGGGCCCCGGCGAGCGTGGGCCAGCTGCACGGCGGCCGTCCCCACCCCTCCGGCCGCCCCGGAGATGAGCACCCGGTCGCCGGCGCCGCAGGCGGGCCTGGGTGAACAGGGCGTCGTGGGCGGTGGAGAAGGCCTCGGGGAACCCGCCGGCCTGGTCGCCGGGGACGCCGTCGGGCACCGCCAGCGCGGTGCGCTCGGCCACCACCACCAACTCGGCCTGGCCACCGCCCCCGGTGATGGCCATGACCCGGTCGCCGGGCCCGAAGCGCGCACGTGCGCCGGGCCCGACCGCCACCACGGTCCGGCGAACTCCATGCCGGGGATGTCCGCCGGCGCCCCGGGGGTGCCGGGTAGAGACCGCGTCGCTGCATCAGGTCGGCCGCGTTGATGCCCGCCGCAGCCACCGCCACCAGGAGTTCGTCGGGGCCGGGTCGGGATCGGCGTGCTCCTGCCACTCGAGGTGCTCCGTCGACGATGGTGACGGCGTGCATGCGGCCCACAGTAGCGGCGTGGCTCGGGCCCGGCCCACCGGCGTGGGACGGGGTCAGGTGCGGGACATGGACACCCGACGCTCCTAGGCTGTGCCCAGGAGGTCGCCATGACGAGCGAGCCAGTGCCGGACGACCGACGGCCCCGATGCCGTGCTGCCCCGGCACCTGCATCCCATGGCCGGTGAATCCCCGGCGAGCTGTTTCGCCGAGCCCACAGCCGGGTATGGTCCTCCACCGGGTCCTGGCCCATCGGCGCCGCGCCTTCCTGCTCAACGACATGGGCGACGAGCAGATCGACCGAGCCGCTCGGCGCTCGGACCGGTCGATCCGGTATGGGCCTGGAAGGACAGCGGTCCACTCTGGGCCCGGTCGGCGGCCATGTCGATGTCCGGCACCCAGCGCCGCTCCGACGAGCCGAGCGCATCCACCAGAGCCGGGTGGCCCTCCGCCGCATCCGGTCCAACCTCCGCACCTTCCGGCTCGTTCTCGACCCGGCGTGGGGCACGGCACTGCGGGCCGAGGCTCGCCTGGTACGGCAACTAGCTCGGCCACGTCCCGGGACCTGCACATCCTGCGGGAGGTGGTCACGACCACGGGACCCGAGGTCATCGACCGACGGGGAAGTGGCCGCGCCTCGTGTGCGGTGGTCGACGAGCGCACGAGCCGAGGCCCTGGCCGACATCGCCACCGAGCGGGGCGGGGCCCGCCGGTTCCAGCTGACCGAGCAGATGCTGGTGCTGTGGGACGGCCCGGCGTTCAAGTCCAAGGCCGGCCGAGCCGGCCGCAGAGGTGCTACCCGCGATGCTGCACCGGGCGTGGCACGACCTGCGCGGAGCGGCCCGGACCGCCCGCAAGGAGCCCACGCGATACCAACCTCCACAAGCTGCGGATACGCCTGAAGGACCTCCGCTACGGCTGCGAGACGGTGGCCCTCATCGACGGGGGCCCGGCCCGGAAGACGGCCAAGGCCGCCGAGCGGCTCGCAGGGCAAGCTCGGCGACCTCCACGACGCCTGCTTCTCCGTCGGGTGGTTCGAGCCACCTGGCCGATCAGCGACCCGACCTGGCCCGGCCCTCGGGCCGGGCTGGTCGGCGCCCAACAGCGACGCGGCGGCCGACCGTCCGGAAGGGTTGGAAGGGGGAGCTGAAGGAGGTCGAGCGCCGCTGGCGGCGGTGGCAGGGCTGACCGGGTGGTGCAGCCAGTCCGGGGCCGCGGTCAGCCGGTGCCGTTGTTGACGCCGATGTGGTCGACCTCCCACAGCTTGATCCCGCCGAGGATGCCGGCCGTGTTGTCGACCACGGTCACGTCGTCGGGGAGGTGGTGCGCGGCCACCCGGCGCGAGTTGCCGCCGCCGATGTAGAGGTGGTCGAAGAACATCAGGGCCCGCAGGTTGACGATGGCCTTGTGCACCCGCTTGTTCCACCGCTCCTCGCCGATCTCCTTGCGGGTGGCCTCACCCAATTGCTCGTTGTAGGTCTCGCCCTTGCGGAACGGCTGGTGGGCGATCTCGAGGTGGGGCATGAGCTGGCCCTCGTAGAACAGGCCGGTGCCGAAACCGGTACCGAGGGTGATGACGAGCTCGAGGCCGTTGCCTTTGACCACCGCGGCGCCCTGGATGTCGGCGTCGTTGGCCACCTTGGTCGGGACGCCGAACGTCGCGGTCAGGGTGGTGGCCAGGTCGAACTCGGACCACAGGCCGGCCAGGTCGGGGTCGGCGGCCGTCCGGGACCGTGCTTGGTGGAGAAGTGCGGCGCCGACAGCACGTGGCCGTCGCGCACCATGCCCGGGAAATCCCACCGATGCCCGCTCGGCCTTCGGGCAGCGGGGCCACCAGCCGGGTCAGCATGGTCACCAACTTGTCGGGGGGAGCGGGTACGTGGTCGGCACTCGGACCCGGTCGGCCACCATGGCTCCGTCGGCATCGAGGACGGAGGCCTTGAGCCCGGTGCCGCCGATGTCCACGGCCAGCGTGTAGGGATGGCGGGGCTCGCCCTTGGCCGCCTGGGGGAGTTGGCTGCCGATGGCGCTGGGGTCGAGATCGTCCGGGTCAGGAGTCATGGTTACAACCTAGCCACGACCACTGTCGGGACCTTCGCACCCGGGAGGTCTCCTGCCCCGACCCGACCGGAGCCGGTCGGTTGGCGATAGCGTCGGGCGCGTGAGCGATCAGTCCTGGCCCGGAGACGCATGCGCACTGGTCGACGCCTTCCGGTCTGGGACCATCAGCCCCAGAGAGGCCCTCGAGGCCAGCTTGTCGGCCATCGACGCCTCGGACCTCAACGCCTGCAGCTACCGTGACGACGAGAGCGCCCGTCGGGCGGCCGCGGCCGCCGATGTCAACCTCCCCTTCGGTGGCGTTCCCGTCGGCGTGAAGGAACTCGAACCGGTCAAGGGGTGGCCGGACACCGAGGCGTCCCTGGTCTTCGCCGACCGGATCGCCGACCACGACTCCACCCAGGTGGCCCGACTGCGCGGCGCCGGGGCAATCCTCGCCCTCCAGACCACCGCTCCCGAGTTCGGCGGCGTCAATTTCACCCACACGAAACTTCATGGCACCACCGGCAACCCGTGGGATCCGGAGCGGACACCCGGTGGGTCCTCCGGCGGTTCGGCCGCCGCGGTGGCCGGGGGACTCGTCCCGCTGGCCAGCGGGGGTGACGGGGGAGGCTCGATCCGCATTCCGGCCGGCTTCTCCGGCCTGTTCGGCCTCAAATCGACCTACGGCCGGATCCCCCGGGGACCCTGGACCATGCAGCCGCCGCTCACCGTGACCGCCGGCTGTCTGTCTCGTTCCGTACGCGACACGGCGCGATGGCTCGATGTGTGCAACGGACACGACTCCCGCGACACGCTCAGCCTCCCCCGAGTCGATGGGTGGGAGGCGGCGCTGGGTACGTTCGACCTGGCCGGTAAACGGGCAGTGATCTCCGTCGATCTGGGGGCGGCCGTGGTCGAGCCCCGGGTCGCCGCCCAGCTCATCTCGGTGGCCGAATCACTGATCGCCTCGGCCGGGATGCGGAGGGTCGACCTGGCCATCGATCTGCCCCAAGGGGGGTGGGAGTGGTCGGTCACCAATCTGGTCAGCCTGATCGGCGTGCTGGGGGACCGCTACCCCGACTGCCAAGGGGATCTGACCCGCGAGATACGAGGAGCGCTGTCCCTGGCTCTCCCGACGTTCGACATGAAGGTGGCCGCCGCCGCCGACCAGTTCCGTGTGGGCATGAACGAGCGCATGGCGACCATCTTCGACGGGTGCGACTTCGTCTTCTGTGCCACCAATCCCGACGTGGCCTTCGCGGCTGCGGGACCCATGCCCACCACCGTCGGGTCGATCGACCTGGTCGCCGAGTTCGGATTGGGTCGGGCCATCGGGAACAACGGAGCCCTGACCATCCCGGCCAACCTCACCGGCAACCCGGCGGTGTCCATCCCCGCCGGCCTGGTCGATGGGCTGCCCATCGGAATGCAGGTCATCGGGCGTCACCACGAGGAGCCGCTGCTGTTGGACCTGGCCCGCCTGGCCGAGCGCATCCAACCGTGGCCGTTGGTGGCACCCGGGGCACCGGCATGACAGCATCTGGCTCCGGACGCGCCCGGTGGGCACCCGACCCCGAACCGGCAAGGAGTGCATCGTGAAGATCGACCTGTGGGTCCCGACGGCCAGCCCGATGACCACACCCGAGCTGCTGGCAGTGATCGCCGCCGAGGCTGAGGAGCGCGGTGTCGGAGCCATCTGGGTCGGCGAGCACGTGGTGCTGTTCGACGACTACGAGTCGCCCTACCCCTACGCGGAGGACGGACGCATCCCGGTGCCGGCCGGCACCGGACTCCTCGAGCCGCTCAACACTCTGGCTTTCCTGGCCGCCTGCACCACCCGGGTCAGGCTGGGCACGGCCATCATGCTCCTGCCCCAACGCAATCCGGTCTACTCGGCCAAGGAGGTGGCCACCCTCGACTGGCTGTCCAACGGGCGCATCGACCTGGGCATCGGAGTCGGCTGGCTGGAAGAGGAGTTCAACGCGGTGAACGTACCGTGGCCCCAGCGCGGTCGTCGCACCGACGAGTACCTCGAAGTCCTGATGACGCTGTGGTGCGACGAGACCTCTTCCTACGAGGGCGAGTTCTACTCCCTCGATCCCTGCTCGATGTACCCGAAGCCGGTCCAGCAGCCCCATCCGCCCATCCATGTGGGCGGGGAAAGTGATGCCGCCCTCGCCCGGGCCGCCCGCACCGGTCAGGGTTGGTTCACCTTCAACCGGAGCCCCGAGGAGCTGGCTGCGCCCCTGGCTACCTTGGACGGACTGCTGGCCGACCAGGGCCGCACCCGATCGGATCTGGTCATCACCGTGTGTCCGTACTTCCAACCCCTCGACGCCGACATCGCCGGCCGCTACGCCGAGGCCGGGGCTGACGCGGTGGCCGCACTGCTGTTGCCCTTCGGGCCCGACGAGATCCGTCAGGCGCTGGATGACCTGCAGCCGGTCTTCGACCGGGCGGCGGCGACCTGAGCGTTCAGCCCCGCAGGGATACGGGCAGTGACTCCATGCCCCGTAGCACCACGTTCGACCTGTACGTCACCTCGTCCACGGTGAGTGCGAGATCCGGCGCCCGGTGCACCAATGCCGCCAGGGCCACCTGGGTCTCCATCCTGGCCAACGGGGCGCCCAGACAGTGGTGGATGCCGAAGCCGAACCCCAGATGGTTGTTGGGGTTGCGGGTGATGTCGAATCGCTCGGGTTGGTCGAAGACCAAAGGGTCACGGTTGCCCGATGCCAGCAGCAACATGGCGAAGTCCCCGGCAACGAAGTCGACCCCGCCGAAGGAACAGTCCTGGGTGAACGCCCGACCGGTCAGCTGGACCGGGGACACGTAGCGGAGCATCTCCTCGACACCGCTGCGGATGACCGCCGGGTCGTCCCGGAAGCGGGTCAACTGATCGGGGTGGTGGAGCAGGGCGAGAGTCCCACCCGAAATCAGGTTGACCGTGGTCTCGTGGCCGGCCACCAACAACAGGATGCAGGTGGAGAGCATCTCGCCCTCGCTCAGGACCGTGCCATCGTCCTCGACCTGGGCCAGGGCGCTGAGCAGGTCGTCTCCGGGGTGGCGTTTGCGGTCCGAGAGCAGCTCGAAGAAGTACTGCGCGAACTGGACAATCGCCTCACCCCGTTCGGCGATGACCTCATCGGTCAGCAAGAAGTCGGGGTCGAGCCCCCGGGCCAGCGCAGTGGACCAGGCCTTGAACCGCTCGTGGTCTTCGGTGGGCACACCGAGCAGGTCACAGATGACCCGTACGGGCAGCGGATAGGCGAAGGCCTCGACCAGATCGACCTGACCCTCGTCGAGGGCTGCGGCCAGCAGCTCGTCGACCACCCGGGCGGTGCCGGTCCGCAACGACTCGACCACCTTGGGGGTGAACGCCTTGGACACCAATCCCCGCAGCCGGGTGTGGTCGGGCGGATCCCGGAAGAGGAAGGGCCGCATTTCCTCGATGGCCGTGGCCACAGGGTCGTCCGCGTCGATGGTGGTCCGCAACCCCTCGGCCACGTTGGCACTGTCCGAGCTGGCCCGCTTGTCCCGCAGGACGGCCAGGCAGTCGGCGTGGCGGGCCAGTACCCAAAAACCGAGCTCGTTGCGGTGGATCGGAGCGTGCTCCCGCAGCTCGGCGTAGAGGGGGAAGGGGTCGGCTGCCCACCGGGGATCGAAGGGATCGAAGACCGGGCGGTCCGACGCCGGGTCGATGATCGCAGAGGCCATTGGCAACGATGGTACCGCCGCCTGGACCGGGACGGCACGGGCCGGGGGTACCCAGCCGGCGTGGCGACGACCGCCCCCGAGTCGGACCTCCGTGGTCCTCATCGGGGGCGGGTCGTGTCACATGCAACTCCAGAGGCGTGCGACGCCCTGGAGTGACTTACTCAGTTGGACTTCAAGGAGACCTGGGCGATGGGCAGACCGAGGACGTCCTCGTCAGCCAACCAGAGGTAGCTCGGCCCACCGGTGCCCGATGTGGACTCCCCGGTATTGACGACGCTGGACCAGGCCGGACCGGTCGGGGGCGTCAGCTTGTAGGTCACCACGATCTGACCGGCCACCGACTGGAAGTCCTGTTGGAAGGTGTACCAACCGGCCGTTGTCAGCTCCTCGGCACTCGGGTTGCAAGCACCGAACTGATTGAGGTTGACATAGAAGCCGCCGCCGCCGGCCGACGTGGTGCACATCGTGAACCCGTTGTCATTCAGGTACGCGCCGGACGTGTTGTTCAAACCGACGTCCCAGTCGACGTTCTGTCCGGGATTGGCGCCGGCCCATGCCGGGTCGATGTAGATCTTGATCGACGTGGTGAACCCGTTGGTGGGGAAGACCGCCGCTGAGCAGGCACCCTGATAACAGACGTAGGGCCCCTCACAGTAGGGATCGTTCAGCGCGGCGTCGTAGCCGGGATTCGGGCACCCGGTGATGGTGTCCTGGTCGAGCCCGGCACCGGTAACCCGGGCGTACTTCTTCTGACCCGCCGGAGCGGCCACGGCATCGGCGTACCCGCCGTAGTTGGAGTACGAGGGCTTGACGATGTCGATGGTGCCGTAGTCGGCCGCGTTCCCGCCCTGGCCGTTACAGCCCTGCGCAGTCGTGCACCACCCGGTGGTCCTGGCCGAGAGCTTGTTGACATACTGGGGGATCTTGATCGTCTTGGCCCCGGCCACCGAACTCGAGAGTCCGATCAACCCGATACTCATCAGACCGACCAGCCCCAGTGTTCCCATGATCGAGCCGGTGGCCCGCCATTTCGAATTCCGCCTGTGCATAGATCCTCCTCCGTCCGAGATGATCAGTTCGACCATCATTCCGCCCCTCGCCGGGATGACGGTACTGCAGCCTGCTTCCCCCTTCCACCGACAATTGGCGGCGAGCCCGACAATTGTCGGCGCCAGTCGTGGTTTTCACCGATCGAGACCACCGGGAGCGCATCAGCGGTCGCTTAGAGCGGCGGTCGCCGGTTGGGAGCGGCGACCAATGCCGTCAACACCGGGTCGTCGAACCAGGGACGGAGCTCCAATGGCGCCGGCGGGAGGTCGGCGTAGACGAGCACCGCCTCGCCGCGGGCGATACGACGCAGCGCGTCGGGTGGAGCCAGCCGGCGGGTGGAGGGTGAGCGGGTCGTGCTCGTCCCACTCGGTCCCCCATGGGTGGTGGCCGGCAGCATCAGCTCCTCGTCGCCGATGAGGTGGCTGGCCTGATCCAGGGTGGACGGATCGGAGATGCCGGATAGGAACAGCTTGGCCCGATGATTGTTGACCACCGTGGTGGCCCTCGGTCCGTACGCGCGGTGATCTGGGCGAGATCGTGCCAGATGGTCACCAGCTGCACGCCGTGGCCGGCGGCGGTGGCGGCCAGCGCATCCAGGTCACCCAGGGGGGCGATGCTAGCCGCCTCGTCCAGCACCACGAGCAGCGGCGGATCGAGCGGCCGGTGTGTTCGTGCCACGCGGTCGTAGACGTGCTCCATCACCTGGCGTACCACCGACACGAAGAGAGGAGTCAGCCGACGCTGGTCGTGGGCGGGGGCACAGAGATAGAGGGTGTTGTCCCCTTCCAGCAACCGGGCCGGATCGACCATCGACTCCGTCGCCGATCCGCCTCCAGGCCAGGTCGGCCGGTCCATGCCGGCGAACGGCTCGAGGACGGTCTCCACGGTGGTGTAGACCGAGCTCCGCTGTCGTTCCTCTTTGCCGAAGGCCGACAACGCCGCGTGCAGGGCTTCGGGAACCCCGGCGGCTCCGAGGAGGTCGAGGACCTCGGACTCCTCTTGGGTATCGACCCACCGGATGACGTCGGCCATGTCCCGGCGGCCGAATGCCGCGGCGAACAGCAGGGGACTGAGCATTCTGGCGGCGGTGGCGTACCAGAAGTCACCGTCATTCATGGTGCCGACCGAGGTCTTGGCCACCTCGGTGAGGGCAGCGGCCGATCGGCGGGCCTCCGGCCATGTGCGCGACGCGTCCAGTGGCGACCACGACACCGAATCCAGACCGGTGGAGCCCGAAGGATCGAAACACTGGACCCGGCCACAGGTCCGGCGATGACTCATGGTGTGGTCGAGAAGATCGGTCTTCACACTGGCCGCCACCACCGGTCCGTGCCACTCCAGCAGGGCCGGCACCGCGAATCCTGAGGTCTTGTGGGATTGGGTCGGACCGAAGACGATGACCGAGTGGGCTGGCTCCGCCGCCACCAGGGTCCTCCCGCTACGCCCCAAGACCAGGCGACCCGACGGCAACCGGCCGTCCTCCGATCTGTGCACGGCCAGCGGGCGCAGATCCCTGGCGGTGGCCCAGCGGGCCGTTGCCCGCTTCCCCCCACGGGACCAACTCCGTCCCGACCCGGGGACCGACCAAACCCACCATCGAGCCCCGGCGGCGACGTCGACTCCCGACGAGGCGGTCGGGGTTGAGCACGCCGGCTCCGATGAAGGCGGCCACACCGACGGTCGAGACACACACCGCCGGCAGGTTCACGTCGGGTGGTCCGGGCCATCGGCGTCATGGTCGGCCCGGTCGTGCTCGGCCATGGCCTGGTCGGTGTCGGTCAGCCACTGCTCGCTGCTGGCCAGGCGGTGTTCGACCAGGAACGAACGCCGGCCCACCTTCCACAGAGCCATCCCCCGGCGGAGGTCGCGCACCAGGTCGGCCTCGGTAGCGGTCAGTCCGAGCAGCTCCCCGGTCCGGGCGATCTCGCCTGGAGATTGGGCGTAGACCACACGGGTCTCCGAGTCGGCCAGCAACCCCTCGGCCAGGTTGACCTGCTCCGAACCCTCGTTACCCACCGACTGCAGATCGGAGAGTCGATGGAGCACAGCCATATTGGCCACGCCCAGCGCCCTGGACAGCTTCCAGGACATCTGCAGCCACCGAGCCACACCGAGATTGGACAGAATGGCCCAGGCCTCGTCGACCACCACGATGACCCGGTTGCGATGTCGGGCTCGCACCGCGCTCTGCAGCCATGCCGCCGCACAGGCCATCAGGACTCCGAGGGCCGGCGAGTGGTACACCGCCGACAGGTCGAGGACCACCAGCGGTCCGTTGAGCCGGAGACCTGCTGTGGTGGGCCCGTCGAACATCCCGCAGAGGTCGCCCCGGACCAGTCGCCGGAGCTCGAGGGCGGCGTCACGGCCGTCTTCCAAGAGAGCCTGGCGGGTGGTGGCCAACGCCCGGGATGCGTCCGCTCCGGGATCGAGGAGTGCTTCGACCACCTGGGGAAGGATGGGCGCCGGCATCCCGGCCGACCGGGCACGATCGGTGGCCTCATCCAGCGCCGCATCGATGGCGGCCCGTTCTCGAGGGAGCAGGTCACGACCGAGGCAGGCCACGGCCAACGACGAGGTAAGGACCAGTCGCCGTCGGCGGGCTCCGTCGCCCGACCCGGCACCCGGTTCGCTTCCGAACGGATCCCCGTCGGACTCCGGATCCTCTCCCGTGTCGAGTGGGTTGAGTCGGACCGACCCCCCGGGCCGGAGCGCCACCGGACGGACACCCCATGCTTGGGCCAGGGGCCCGTACTCCCCTTTCGGATCGATCACCCAGGCGTGCCGGCCGAATACCGCTTGACGCCAGAGGTAGGACTTGACGAAGGAGCTCTTGCCCCGACCGATCTGGCCCAGGACCACCGCATTGGGATTGGTGAGCACTCCCTGCCGGTAGAGCACGAACGGGTCGTATACGAATGATCCCCCGAGCACGTCCCGTCCCACGAGGACACCCTCGTGACCGAGACCAGCTTCGCCAACCAGGGGGTAGGCGGCGCACAGGTGCCGAGTGGTGGCGACGTGGGCTGAGAGCACGCGGTGACCTCACGACAGGCCTCGGCCGACCGGCAACGAACAGACGAAGGCGGCGTCCTGTTCGCCGTAGAGCAGGCGCAGCTCGACGCCAGCCTGCCCGGCGGCCTGCTCCATGGAGGAGCACACGTCAGTCAGTTCGTCTCGGCTGTCGGCGGTAACGGTCACATAGCCCGAAAATCGGAACTGGGCGTGCCCGTCAGCCAGTTCGACGTCACGGTCTACGACACTCTCCCGCTCGCGGGCCTGGCGGGCGGTGGACAAGAAGCCGCCGCGACGCCGTAGCTCCCCATCGGCCAGATCGGCTGTCCGGGCCTGGGCCACCTGACGGGCGGCCCGACTGGGACTCACCGGCTCCATGATCAGGGCGATCGACCGGCGCAGCGGAGAGAACAGCAGAGGACCGAGGAAGTCAGGGGTCACGTCGATGCGCGGCCATTCGGCGATCCAGTAGGTGGTGTGCCAGGTGCCGTCGGTGCGGACTGCGTCCCACTGCGGGTCGACGGCAACCGGCCAGGGCCACCCGACGGACCGGTGGCCGCCGGCGGCCGTCGACGCGGCGTACGACTGGGCGATCACCTGGGCCACCGACCCCGGTCCGAGCACGCCGTCGACCCGGATATCGGCGGCCTCCAGCGCCCGGCTCAGCGAGTGGATCTCGCGGGCCAGTACAACCCCGGCGCCCGCCCGGCCGCCCCCGGCCGCCCGGACGGAGCGAGCCGAGCGGGAGGTACTGATGGACAGAGCGAGCGTCACCCGGTGACGCCGGGTCACCGGCGATGACTCGTCGACCAGCGCCCGGTACGAACGTCCGGCCGGGCTGTCGGCACCGAGCACGGCATTGCGCTCCCAATGGTCGCGGATCGATCTACCGTCGTCAGGCATGCACGTCTCGATCCACTGGACCCGGTGGACCTCGGACCCCTCACGGGCCAGCGAGGCGAGAACGCGAGCCCAGGCCCCGATGCGCCCGTCCTGGTCTGAGGGGCTCAGCAGGGCGAAGCTGTGGCCGCGGACGGCGAGCACCGCGGTGGCGGTGCGGGCTGGGCCGTCCACCACCATGCCGACCTCCCCGGCCCGGAGGCCCGGCGCCACGGGGACCCCGACCAGGCAGGCCCCGGAGAACGCTGTCGGCCGAGCACGGCGACCTCCTCCGGGGCCGGGGCGCACGTCGCTGATCGAGCGGGCATCGGCCAGGGGGACTGACCACACATGGCCGCGAAGCGCGACGCCGGCCAGTTCGGGGCGGCGTCCAGCGACCGTGGTAGCCACCCAATGCACCACCAGCGGGAACCACTGTTCACCGGTGCGGCCGCCGATGGGCCAAAAAGCCACTGCCAGGGCGAGGGCCACGCTGGCCAATGCGAAAAGGACCCCGGTAACCGAGGGCCGGGTCCGCAGTGCCAGCACTCCGGCGACCAGACCGACGGCCACCGCGGTGATCTGGCCTCCCCGCCATCCGGCGATCACGCCTCGCCGCTCCAGCGGTGAGAAGCGGTACCGGACCCGGTCGGTAGATCGGTGGTCAGCCCTGTCGGTCGTCATCGGATCCGGGCGGAGTGGTCGGAGCGGCGATCAGGCGGATACCCAGTTCATCGCGTCCGAGCAGGTCGGAGCGGAACGCTCCGGTCTGGCGGGGAAGGACTCGGTAGGGCGCCCCTTCGGTACCGGTTGGGAAGGTGTCGGTTTGCCGCCCATCGCCCGGACCATCGTCGGATAGGCCGTCGAGCACGGCACGGGCCGCCGCGGTGGCCTCGGGATGGACCTCCCACAGGGGGATGCCACCGGGCAGGTCGGCGCCGGTGGCCGCCGGGTCGACTCCTCCACCGGCCCCTCCGCCCCCTCCCCCCTCTCCCCCCGCCGCCACCCGTTCCATCGAATGCCGTGGCTCCGCCGGACGACGTGCCCGGGCCGCCGACACCTGTCCGCTGAGCGCGGCCCACGGTACCGGCCGCCAATCCGGCTGCGGCTCCGGCAAACGACGAGCCGCCGGCCGCACGGATGGCCGTCTGGGCCAGGCTCCGGACCGGCACGCTGACCGTGTTACGGGCCCGTTGGCTCAAGCCTTCGAGGTGGCCGACCGCCCCGGCCTCGAAGAAGGGCAGCAGCCGGAAGAGGGCCCAGGGCGCCGCTGCTGACAAGAAGAGCAGCGCCACTCCCGCCAGCACTGAGGTGAAACTACCGGCGGGTGCGCCTGCACCACCGCCGCTGTCCGGTGCGGAACCATTGGGGGTCGCACCGGTGCCGGCGGCCAACGCACCGGCGGCCAGGCTCAGCACCGAGACGACCACCAGCTTCCCGAGAATGAGTGCAGCCAGCGTGTCAACCAGACGCCGGGTCCAGTGGGAGATGGCCGGCCAGGCCAGCGAAGCCAGGGCCAGTGGCAAGAAGAGCACTGCCACATAGACAGCCGATGACCGGACCAGCAACTCGATCCACAGAAGGAGGGCACCGGTGACCACGGCCAACCCCCCGAGCAACAGCACGAACGGTGCCGTGCCGGAGCCACCGGTGGATGACGAGCCGGAAAGACCGAGGGCCACTGAGGCCATGAAGTGGCCGGAGTCGAGTCCCGCGCCCTGGGCGACGGCGTCGCTGGCCGCGTCGGTCACCGCCAGCCCCAGTTCGACCAGCTTCACGGCCACCGCCGTCAGGAGCAGGGCTAAGGGAACCTGGACCAGAACCGACCGCAACAAGGCGGAGACGCTCTGGCGATAGATGGACTGCATGATGCCAAGGAGTAGGAGGGGGACGATCAGCACGCCGGCCAGTGCGGCCATGGTCTGGTAGTGGGCGGTGAACCACCCGGCGCCCAGGTCGATGCTGGTGGTGCCGCCGAGTATCGTCCCGATCTGGCTGAGCAGCCACGACGCTCCACCAGCGACCCAGGAGCCCACTGCGTCGAGCACGCTGTTAACCCCGAACCCGGTCAGGTCGGACGCGACCGAGCCGACCACGCCAGTCACATTCGAGGTCGCCTGGCACACCGGACCGAGCCCGACAGAAGCCAGGGCGGCGGCGGCGGTCGGACACGACGTGGTGGCGACGACCGGAACCGGCACGATGACCGCCACGTCAGTGGACACCCGTTCCGGCATTGAAGAAGAACGTCACGATGCCGGGGCCGGCACCGATCAGCAGCGCGGCCAGCCCCGAGATGAGCACGGCCCGGCGACCGACGAAGGTCTGCTGGTAGTTCTGGCCATGGGAGCCGAGGGCCCAGGCTGCCGCACCGATGACCAGACCGATGAGAGACAGCGCCAGGGCCCAGCTCTGCAGGCCGTCCATCAGGCTCTGCAGCACCTGGCCACCGGGCAGGGCGTTGGGGTCGGGCTTCATGGTGACGATGTCGGGAAGCGTGGTGACGGTGGTGAGCAGGCTGGCGTCCATGGGCCGAGCGTACGGGGCTCATAGCATCATTTCAATACTTTTCATGATTTTTCACTCAAGGATTCCGGCCGCCTCCGGGGTCGTCACAGGAGCGCCCGCGGCCTGCCATGCTTAGGCGGTGAAGCCGTACGTGATCGGGTACATCGTCATCGGCGTTGTCGCGATCCTGGCGGTAGTCATCGCCGCCTGGCTGGGCCGTCGATCCGGTCGCCGGAGCCTGCAGCAGCGCCTGACCGCCCTGTCCAACCGGCTGGGCGTTGAGCCCCCCGACGAGGCCCGGGTGGAGCCTCTCCTCTCCCACCTGGAACGGATCACCGGAGAGGCGGCCGAGGCAGTCACCGAGGCCAGCTCCGACGCCATCCGGCTCCGCCGGGCGCTCGACACCCTCCCCCAGGGAGTGATCGTGTGCGACGAGAACGGCGACGTGGCCTTCCGCAATGCCCGAGCGGTCGGTCTCATGAACAACCGGCACGGCGACGCCCTGGCCGCCCAGGCGGTGACCGAGCTTCTGGAGAACGCCTGGCAGGAGGGTTCGGCCGAGCGCACCCTTGATCTCTACGGCCCACCCCGGCAGACCCTGACCGTCCGGACCCGGCTGATCGACGACGGCCGGCGCCCGCTTGGCGTCATCGCCATCATCGAGGACGTCTCCGATCGCCGGAGGCTGGAGGAGATCCGCCGGGACTTCGTGGCCAATGTCAGCCACGAGCTGAAGACGCCGATCGGTGCCCTCGGTCTGCTGGCCGAAACCCTGACCGTCGAGCCCGATCCCGAGGTGGCCCAGCGGCTGGCCTCGCGTATCCACACCGAGGCCTTCCGGGTCAGCCGGATCATCGACGACCTGCTCGACCTCAGCCGCATCGAATCCGAAGAGGCGCCGCCCCGTGAGCCCATCTACATCAACCTGGTGATGGCTGAGGCGGTCGAGCGGGTCAGGTCGGCGGCTGAGCAACGACGCATTACCATCGAACTCGATGAACCCAGTCCGCCCGTCCACGTGCTCGGCGACCGCCGCCAGCTGGTGTCGGCCATGCACAGCCTGTTGGAGAACGCCGTGACCTTCTCCTATGAAGATTCCGTGGTGCGTGTGGGCGGAAGTCAGAACAACGGCGAGATCCGGCTGGGAGTGACCGACTCCGGCGTGGGGATCCCCGCTCGCGACCTCGACCGTATCTTCGAGCGGTTCTACCGGGTCGACCACGGGCGCAGCCGCGACTCGGGTGGCACCGGACTCGGTCTCTCCATCGTCCGCCACGTGGCCAGCAACCACCAGGGACGGGTCGAGGTCGACTCCCGCGAAGGTGAGGGCTCCACCTTCACGCTGATCCTCCCGAGCCCACCGGAGTACTCGGCATGAGCGCCAAAGCCACCGAGGACGAATCGCAGACCAAGGTCCTCCTGGCTGAAGACGACGAGTCCTTCGTCGACGCTCTGGTGATCGGGTTGGCCCGCGAGGGGTTCGACGTCACCGTCGCCCGGGATGGCAACGAGGCGCTCCGCCTCTTCGCCGAGGACGAGCCTGACCTGGTGCTGCTCGACCTGATGCTTCCCCGGTTGTCCGGCATCGACGTCTGCCGATCCATCCGTGCCCGATCGTCGGTGCCGATCATCATGGTGACGGCCAAGGGCACCGAGATCGACACGGTGGTCGGCCTCGAAGTGGGTGCGGACGACTACGTGGCCAAGCCCTACCGGTTGCGCGAGTTGGTAGCCCGTATGCGCGCCGTCCTCCGTCGGACACCGGCGACCGACGATGCCAAGCCGTCGGTGTCAGACGGCACCGACTGGGATCGTGGCACGAGTCCCGACCGGAGGACCGGTACCTCGGTCCTCGAGGCCGGCGGCATCCAGATCGACCCTGATCGCCACCTGGTGTTCATCCGCGGGCAGGACGTCCACCTTCGGCGCAAGGAGTTCGAACTGCTCTCGCTCCTGATGGAGAATGCCGGCCGGCTCCTGACCCGCGATGTCCTCATCGACCGGGTATGGGGCTCCGACTACTTCGGCGACACCAAAACACTCGACGTGCACATCAAGCGGCTCCGCAGCCACGTCGAGGAGGACCCCTCCTCCCCCAAGCTGATCACCACCATCCGGGGGGTCGGCTACCGGTTCGACGCGCCCCCGACTGAGACGGCGCCCCCACGTCGCCCGCAGGTACGGGCCGGACACCAGCCAGCGGCGGCGCCAGTCAGCCGCCGGCAGCGATGACCAGCTCGCCCCGCAGGTAGGGCCCGAGCACCTCGGGGAGAAGCACCGAACCGTCCGACTGCCGGCCGGTCTCCATCAGGGCTGCCCAGATGCGTGCCCAGGCCAGGGCCGATCCGTTCAGGGTGTGGACCAGTGCCGGCGCCCCTCCCTCCAAGCTCCGGTAGCGGATATTGGCCCGACGGGACTGGTAGTCGCTGCACCAGCTGACCGACGACACCTCCAGCCACCGGTCGACCCCCGGGGAGTAGACCTCGAGGTCGAAGGTGCGGGCGGCTGAGCGGCCCATGTCCCCAGCGCACAGGTCGAGGACCCGGTACTGCAGCCCTAGTTCGACCAGGAGCTGCTCGGCCCGTCGCACCATGTCGGCGTGGAGATCGGGGGCCTGTTCGGGGGTGGTGTAAGCGAAGAGCTCGACCTTGTCGAACTCGTGGACCCGCAGAAGTCCCCGGGTGTCCCGGCCGGCGGCCCCGGCTTCGCGGCGGAAGCAGGCGGTGGCCGCGGTCAGGCGCATCGGGAGGTCGGCGGCATCGAGGATCTCCCCCCGCCACATCGACGTGAGCGGGACCTCCGAAGTGGGGATGGCCCACAGGTCGTCGCGTTCGAGTTGGTAGGCCTCCTCCTCGAACTTGGGTAGGTGGCCGGTGGACACCATGGTCTCGGTGAGAACCAGCGTGGGAGGACGGACCTCCTCGAAGGCGTCGGCATGACGGTCGAGAGCGAACGAGGTGAGTGCCCGGAGCACACGGGCCCCCAAACCGCGGAAGAGCGGGAACATCGATCCGGACAGCTTGGCCCCGCGCTCCATGTCCAGCAGGCCAAGTTCGGTCCCGATCTCCCAGTGGGGCACCCGCTGGTGCTCGTCGTAGGAGGGCGCGGTCTCCGGCCAGGTTCGCACGACCACGTTGTCGTCGGGACCGTTCCCGTCGGGAGCGTCGGTAGAGGGCAGGTTGGGCAGGACGAGCAGGGCCTCACGCACCAATTCCTGGGCCGAGTCGGCCTCGGCACCCACCGCCCGCTCCTCGCCTCCGACCCGGCGGCTGCGCTCGGCCAGATCCTCGGCCATTGCGGTGTCCCCGGAACGACGGGCCTCACCCACCTGGCGGGACAGGGCCTTCACCTGGGCCCGGAGCTCGTCGCGGCGGCCGATGGCCGAGCGGGCGGTGGCGTCCAGCGCCAGCAACCGGTCGACCTCGGACGGGTCGATCCCCCGACGGCCCAGGCCGGCCTTCACCGCGTCGGGCTCGTCGCGCACCGTCCGGATATCTATCATGGTGGGCACAACGGTAGCGTGACCACCCGTGGACGACGCCGCTGCCCCGACGCACCACACCGCAGGGGACGGCCCCGAGGTGGTCTGTGAAGATCTGGTCATCCGCTACGGCGACACGGTGGCAGTCGACCACCTCCGTTTCACGGCACGGGCCGGTCAGGTGCTGGCGCTGCTCGGACCGAACGGTGCCGGCAAGACCAGTACGGTCGAGACCCTTGAGGGCTACCGGCAGGCCGACGCCGGAAGGGTGCGGGTGCTCGGGCTCGATCCCCGCCGCGACCGCCGGATGCTGGTCCCGGACATCGGGGTCATGCTCCAGCGGGGTGGGGTCTACCCCATGCTCGGTCCGGCCCAGGTGCTCCACCTGTTCGCCAGCTACTACGCCCACGCCGAAGACCCTGACGACCTCCTCACCAGGGTAGGTCTCGACGCCGTGGCCCGCACACCGTGGCGCCGGCTGTCCGGTGGCGAGCAGCAACGGCTGGCCCTGGCTCTGGCCCTCGTCGGTCGGCCCCGTGTGCTGTTCCTCGACGAGCCCACCGCCGGCGTCGATCCCGAGGGCCGGGTCGTGGTGCGCGACCTGATCGCCGGCCTGCGCGACAGCGGGCTGTGCGTGATCCTGACCACCCACGAACTGACCGAGGCCGAGCGTCTGGCCGACCACGTGATCATCGTCGACCACGGCCGCATCCTGGCCGAGGGCTCGCCGGCATCCCTTGCTCAACGCACCGCCGATGGCTCCGTGCGGTTTTCGGCCGAGCCGGGCATCGACGTGGACGCCCTGGCCACCGGGATCGGACCCGGCACCGAGGTGACAGAGGAGCGGCCGGGACGGTACCGCCTGCGGCCAGCCGAAGGGGTGGCCGTCCCTCAGGTGATCGTCGCCCTGGCCGGTTGGCTGGGCGAACGGAACGTCGCTCTAGGCGATCTCCGCACCGCCCAGTCACTCGAGGAGGCCTACCTGTCCATCACCGGCGACCGCCAGCCGCCGAGTACGCCTGCCCTCGGCGACCGGCGCGGGGGTCGCCGGCGCGCCAGACGGCACAGCCGGAGGGGAGTGCATTGAGACCCTTGGTCGCCCAACTGAGGGCCGAAGTCTCCATGCTGATGACCAATGGTGAGACTCTCTTTCTGACCCTGGGTATACCGGTGTTGTTCCTCTTGTTCTTCTCGGCCGTCCACGTGCTCCCGACCGGGACCGGCCACCCGGTGGACTTCCTTGTCCCTGGGATCCTGGCACTGGCCGTGATGTCCACCTCGATGACCGCACTGGGGATCGGAACCGGATTCGAGCGCGGGTACGGGGTCCTCAAGCGATTGGGGACCACGCCCCTCGGACGCCCGCGACTCCTGGCGGCCAAGATCATCGCCATCACCGGCGTGGAACTGGTCCAGTCGGGCATCCTGGTGGCGGTGGGCTATGCCCTGGGTTGGAATCCCGGAGGCCCGGGCAGTGCCGATGCGCTGGTCGGGGCGGCGATCGGTGCCATGGTGCTCGGGACCGTCGCCTTCGGTGGGGTCGGCCTCCTGCTGGCCGGCACGCTCAAGCCCTTGGTCAATCTGGCTGTGGTCAACACTCTCTTCGTCGTCCTCCTGCTGCTCGGGGGGATGCTCGTCCCTCTCACCAAATTCCCCCACTGGCTGGCCGAGGTGGCCAGGCTCCTTCCCGCATCGGCCTTGTCCGACGCGCTCCACGCCACACTGGGTCAGGGAACACCGGCCACGGCCCGGGACTGGGTGGTGCTGGCTGTGTGGGCGGTGGCCACCCCGGTGATCGCCGCCCTCACCTTCCGGTGGGAGTGATCAGCCGGCTGGAACGATGCGACTGCGTCCTTGTGAACCGGACCGATTCGGCTGCGTCAGCCCGCCGAACCGGCCAAACGGTGGAGCCACTGCTGCAGCTCGGATGCGTTCACCGCCCCGATGACGTGGCCGACCACCTGACCGCTGGCGTCGATGAAGAAGGTGTTGGGCTCGGCGTTGAGGCCGTAGAGCACTGTGGTCACCCGCAGATCGGCGTCGGTGGCGATCGGGTAGGTCAGCCCGGCCTGTTTCACGAAGGGGATGGCATTGGCCGGGGGATCGGCCACGTCAACCCCGACGAACCGAACCGGGGAGCCCTTGGCCGCCTCGGTGTCGGCTGTGCGGGCCAGCAGCGGCGTCTCCTTCTGGCACGGGATGCACCACGAGGCGAAGAAGTTGAGCACCACCGGACGGTGCCGGTCCTTGCCGATAGCGTCGAGGTTGACTGATGGGCCGCCGGTGAGGGAGGGCAGGGTGAACTGGGGCGCCGGATCGCCCACCCCGACCACCGGTCCCTGGGAGCCGCCCGATCCCGAGCCTGTGCCGAGCCCCACGAACAAGAAGACGGCCAACCCGATGGCGATCACCGTGCCGACCAGAAGGGCCTGCAGCTTACGGGGAGCCGGCCGCTGCGGTCGGTGTGCCGATGGCGGACCGGGCGGTGTCGGAGGGTCCCCTGATCCGTCGTCGCCGGATTCGGCAACGGGGGCCTCGGCCGGATCCGACGACGTCTCGATCAATGCTTGCTGAAGATGTCGACCGCCATCAGTACGAACAGCAGTGTCAGGTAGGTGATCGAGTAGCTGAACAGCTGCATGGCCGACTTGGGTGTGGCCCGCCTCCATAACAGCACGGCGAAGCCGACGAAGACGGCGCCCAGCACCGACGCCGACACCAGGTAGATGACGCCGAGCTTGGCCACCACCGCCAGGAGCAAGGACACCGCCACCAGAATCACGCTGTAGATCAGGATCTCCCGAGCCGTCCGCCGGAAGGTGGCCACAGCCGGCAACATGGGGACGCTGGCCGCCTGGTAGTCGTCCTTGTACTTGAACGCCAGTGCCCAAAAGTGGGGCGGCGTCCACACGAAGATGATGGCGAACATGACGACCGGGGTCCAAGACAGGCTGTCGGTCACCGCCGCCCAGCCCACCAGCACCGGCACCGCACCGGCCGCCCCACCGATCACGATGTTCTGGCTGCTGGTCCGCTTCAGCCACAACGTATACACGAACACGTAGAAGAGGGTGGCCGACACGGCCAGCGAGGCCGAAAGCAGATTGACCCACGCCCAAAGCTCGACGAAGGCCAGGACCTCGAGGGTGATGGCGAAGACGAGGGCGTTACGGGGGTTGAGCGCCCCGGTGACCAGGGGTCGCTTACTGGTCCGGTGCATCAGCTTGTCGATGTCCCGGTCGACGAACATGTTGATGGCGTTGGCCCCGCCGGCGGCCAGGGCCCCGCCGAGCAGGGTGGCCACCATCAGCCAGCACCGGGGGAAGGCCCCGCTGGGCCACGATCATGGTGGGCAGGGTGGTGATGAGCAGCAGCTCGATGATGCGGGGCTTGGTGAGCGCCACGTAGGCACCGATCCGGGAACCGAGGGTCAGGCGGCGGGGCAGAACCACCGCGGAGAGTGCCATCGGCCACAGACTAGTGCCAACGCCGAAGGCGGATCGGAGAGCTTCTCCTCGTCCCGGCCGGACCGCCCGGTACCCCTTCTCCTCGTCCCGGCCGGACCGCCCGGTACCCCTTCTCCTCGTCCCGGCCGGACCGCCCGGTACCCCTTCTCCTCGTCCCGGCCGGACCGCCCGGTACCATACGCAAACGGTGTCCACCCTGCGTATCGGCCCTCGCCCGTTCCTCCTCCTCTGTCGGATCACCCTGGCCACGGTGGTCCTCAACGTGGTCACCGGCGCTGCCGTCCGCCTGTCCGACTCGGGCCTCGGATGTCCCGACTGGCCGACCTGTTCGCAACACCAGCTCACCCCGCCTCTGCGCCTGCATCCTCTGATCGAATTCGGTAACCGGCTGGTGGTGACTTTGCTGGTGGTGGCCTGCGCGGTCACCCTGGTGGCCTCCTTCCTGCGCCGGCCGGCGCCGGCGGGACCTTCGCTGGCTGTCCGGGGGCCTCATCGCTCGGTGTGATCGGCGAGGCGGTGCTCGGGGCGTTCGTCGTCTACTCCAAGCTCAACGCCTACGTGGTCATGGCCCACTTCATGGTGGGGATGGCGCTGCTGGCCGTGGCGGTGGTGCTCACCCTCCGGGCCGGCCACGGTCCGGGACGCGGGGTCCTCGCCGTCTCCACCGGTGCGCTGCGGCTGACCCGGTTGCTGGTCGGCCTCATCGTGGTGGTGCTGGCCGCCGGGGCGGCCACCACCGGCACCGGCCCCCACGCCGGGGGCAAGGGGGCCAAGCGGATCCCCATCGGCCTCGAGGACATGACCCGGATCCACGCCGAGATCGTGCTGGGCTCACCGGGGCGGTCCTGCTGGTTCTGCTGTGGGTGCTGTGGCGGACCAATGCCCCGGCCCGCATCCAGGATGCCGGCCGGGTCCTGCTGGCCGTCATGGTGGTCCAGGGCATCATCGGCTACACCCAGTTCTTCACCCATCTACCGGCGTTGCTGGTGGGCATCCACGTCTTCGGGGCCTCGATGGTGTGGTCGACCGCACTGTGGTTCCACCACGGGCTGTCCGACCATCGGCCCGAGTACCCGAGGTACCCGACGGCCGACGGCGCGGGCCAGCGCTGGACCGGTCGAGCCACCGGGGCCGCACGACGGCTGGAGCCAGCCGCCCGGCGCCGACCACGACGCTACGCGAGAGCCGGTCTGACTGCCCAGGGCCGCGTCGCCGGGCCGATCGACCGGTGGCGAAGGCCGGCACGCGTCCGCGGTAGCCACCGTGCCGGCCGAGACCCTGCCCGTGGAAGCCGAACGGACCGATCTCGACGAGTCGACCGAGCACCGACCGGCCGTGGCTGGTGATCGTGTGGAACGACCCCATCAACCTGATGTCCTTCGTCACCTTCGTCTTCCAGAAGCTCTTCGGCTACTCGAAGGAGAAGGCCACCAAGCTGATGCTGGACGTCCACCACAAGGGGCGGGCGGTGGTGTCGTCGGGCACCCGCGAGCGGGCCGAGCTGGACGTCTACCGGCTCCACGAGCACGGGCTGTGGGCGACCATGGAACAGTCCGACGTGAGCGCGCCCGATCAAGCGGCGCCGGGACGGCCGCTACGCCGTCAAACTCGATCCCAGCGTGCGGGCGGTGCTGGTGACCATGGCCGAGCAGCTGCCGCCGGTCCTCAGCCCCGACGATCCGATGACCCGGCGGCTCTTCCCCCCGGCCTACACCGGCGACGACCACAGGGGGCCGAGCAGGAGTACCGGGCACTGGTCGACACCGCGCTGATCAACCACCACCGCCAGGCGCTTCGACCGTGATGGCCGAGACGGCCTACGCCGACACCCTGAGCGAGGCGGAGTTCAAGGCCTGGCTGTCGGCGGTGGGGTCGCTCCGGCTGGTGCTCGGAACCCGGCTCGACGTGAGCGAGGACATGGAGGCCCCCGATCCCGGGGATCCGGCGGCGCCGGAGTACGCCCTCTACGAACTGCTGGGCGAGCTCCAGTACCTCATGGTCGAGGTCCTGGCCGCCGACCTGCCGGACGAGGGGCGGCCCGAGGGAGCGCTGTGATCCCTCTGCTAATGTCCAAAAGCCCTGATCGGGTTGGAGCCCCCATCGTCTAGCGGCCTAGGACGCCGCCCTTTCAAGGCGGTAACACGGGTTCGAATCCCGTTGGGGGTGCCGTACGCCCCAGCGCCTTTGCTGGTTGGGGACCTGTGGTGCAGTTTGGAGTGCACGCCGGCCTGTCAAGCCGGAGGTCGCGGGTTCAAATCCCGTCAGGTCCGCCACCTCGGTTCGCCGAGGCGAGGTCGGGTAGCTCAGTTGGTAGAGCGCGCGCCTGAAAAGCGTGAGGTCACCGGATCGACGCCGGTCC
Source organism: uncultured Acidimicrobiaceae bacterium (assembly GCA_963824355.1). Classification (GTDB taxonomy): domain Bacteria; phylum Actinomycetota; class Acidimicrobiia; order Acidimicrobiales; family RAAP-2; genus Bog-756. The sequence goes on from CAWGOY010000001.1 coordinate 347,561, forward strand.
CGACCACCAGAGGGCCCTCCCACAGCTGAGGAGCGGAGGGCGGTCATCGATCTCTCCGACCCTTCAGCAGCGTCACTCCTGTCACCGACCGGTGCGGGGCCCAGGCGTCGACCGGTCACCACGTCGGCACGAACCCGGACGATCCGCCGACCCGGCGTAGAGACCCGGGGTTGAGGCCCGGCGTCGCTGCCCAGCCACGACGCAGACTCCTCGATGGCCTCACCGCGCACCAGCACGCTCCAGGGGAGTTCGAGGTCGAGCCCCTCCACTTCGACAGCGACCATCCTGCTGTCCCGGACCCGCTCGTAGAGCCCTTCGCCGATGCGCAATACCAGATCGGGACCGTGCACGGCGTAGTCCACCGGCACCACCAGTGGGGCGCCGGGCTGGGCGACGCCAAGGTGGCCAACCAGCCCGGCCTTGGCGCCCAGAGCCAAAAGGCGACGGCACTCGACCAGGTCCAGCACCTCCGAGCCACGTTCGTCGATCCACATGCCTCCATGCTCGGCGACTGGTGCCAGATGCACCAGGGCCGAACGGCACATTCCGACACGTGGGCTGGCCAGTGACCGTTGGGCCACTCCAGCGGTCGCGGCGCGGGGATCTGCTCAGCCGGTGTCCGGGCTGAGCCCGGTGTCGATCAGGTATTGGGCGATGTCCCGCAGCTTGAGATTGAGGTGCTGCGAGGCACGGCGCAAGATGTCGAATGCCTGGTCGGAGGTGATTCGCTCCCGCTCCATGAGGATCCCCTGGGCCTGGCCGATCAGCTCGCGGGTGGCCAGAGCGGCGTGAAGCTGGGCCGACCGACGTTCCTCGTCCTCGTGGGTCCGGGCCGAGCTGAAGGCCATGCCGGCCATCGAGGCGAGGAGGAGGCCCCGACCCCGGTCAATTACACCGAAGGCCTGCGGGTAGCGGGCGTACAGGTTGAGGGCGCCCGGGGCGCCGTCCATCAGCATCGGGAGGGCCAGCAGGCTGCGCATGCCGCTGGCTACAGCTCGAGGTCCGAAGTCCGGCCATCGGCTGTCGCTGCCCAGGTCGTCGGCGTAGAACGCCGCGCCTTGGGCCAGTGCCTCGAGGCAAGGGCCCTCGCTGGCCTCGTACTGCAGTTCGTCGACCTCGATGACCAGAGGGTCGGTACAGACCGGTGTGGTCACCGTAACGCCCCGGACCAGGAAGACCCCAGCGAAATCGCATCCTTCGATGGTGTCGACCGCCAACCTGACCACCTGGTCAAGGGTGTCCTGCACGGTGGCCACGGACAGCAGGCCGGCCACCGTCTGGGCAAGGGCCGCGGTCAGTTCCTCGGTCGTATCCGGACCGGTCGTGGAGAGGTGATCTCCGTCCATGTGCTTCCCGTCTGTTGCCAGCCATCCCAGCTTCCCACCGATCATCTTGAACCTCAACCGTCGACGCGAGCCACCAGGCGACGGACCTCTCGCCTGGTGATACGGTGCAAGGGCCTTCGGCAGTGAGGGTTGGCCAACCCAAGAGGCACTGTCCCATGGCGGATACTCCGCAATCGAACGTGGTCCGGCCCGAGCCGTCGCTTCCGGGGCACCCATGCCGGGCACGACCGGCGAACCGACGTACGAAGCCAGCCGTAGGCGATCCGTCGTGACCCTGATCCCGCTGGGTGCAGGCCGAGGGGTGGCGTCGGTGCAGTTTGTCGGCGAGGAGACCGTGGTGTCGGTCGGCGGCAATCTCGACGCGCTGTCCGTGCCTGAACTGGGTCACCTCCTCGACTCGGTGGTCAACGACATCCACCCGTCGGTGGTGCTCGACCTGGGCGACCTCAACACCATTGGCTCGTCAGGAGTGGCGCTGATCGCCGACACCGCCCAGCGTTTGAGGGGCGGCGGAAGGTCGCTGACCGTACGGTCGCCCTCGCCGGCGGTCCGGCGGATGCTCGCCGCTGCCGGTCTCTCCGATCTCATCCGACCGGGCCGGTCCAGGCCCGGCGGGGAACAGGGTCCACGGCGACCCGACCATCCCGGTCCGTCCCCCTTGGCCATCGAGCCCGGTGCGACGGTCCCCCAGCTCACCATGGCCTGGGCGTCTCCGACGCGCTGGGATCTGGTCGATGCAGCGCTCCGCATGGCGGTGGAGCTGGCCCGGGCGACGGTCGGAGGTGCCGACGGGGTGAGTGTGTCCATCAAGCGGCACGGGCGCCTGGCCACGGTGGCCGCCACCGATCAGACCATCCTCGACATGGACGCCCGGCAGTACGCCACCGGTGAAGGTCCGTGCGTCGACGCATCCATCAAGGGCCGTTGGTTCCACGCCCCGTCGTTGGATGCCGAGGAACGCTGGCCCAGCTTCGTTCCCAAGGCCAAGGCACTGGGAATCAACGCAATCCTGTCGTCGCCCCTCTTCGACTGGAGAAGACCGGTCGGAGCCCTCAACATCTACTCACATAGCCCGTCCGCGTTTGCGGCCGCAGACCTGCGGTTGGCATCGACCTTCGCCGCCGAGGCATCGACCGTTCTGACCGACGCCGGGATCGGCCTCACCGACACGGCACAGAGCGACCGGTTCGGAGCCGCCCTCCGGACCAGGGAGATCATCGCCCAGGCCCAGGGCGTGATCATGGAGCGCGAAGGCATCAATGAGGATGACGCCTACACGGTCCTGCGCATCTACTCGCAGCGCACCGGCCGGCCCCTGCGGGAGCGGGCCGAGCAGATCGCTTCCTCCGCCCTTCGCTCCCAGGGGACCTTCGGTCCGGCCCACGACGCCGACCCCCGCCACAATGAGCCAGAATGAGTAGGCGCAACCCCGACATCCTGGACAGGTTCCGTCGGGACGCCGGCCTGTCACGGGGCGAGCTGTGGTTGCGCTATTTCGAACTCGGGGGCATGAGCACCGCGTTCCAGATGGAGGCGTTCCTCTACGGAGCACTCACGCCCTCCTCGCACGATCACGATGTCATCGCCCATGCCCTCAACGAGCGGTTCGTCGAGTTGGGTGGAAACCATCCGGTGCCCTACCGAGAGGAGCCCTACCGAGAGGGGCCCCACCAAGAGGAGCCCTACCGAGAGGATAGGAGAGGATAGGAGCAGCCACTGAGTGGTGGCCCCTTTCGGCAGCGCACCCGATCGGCGACCGGTGCCCTTGCTACCCTTCCCAATCCGTAGGGACCGCGAGACGCCATGACCAGCCAACCACCCCCGACTGTCCCCGACCATCCGGAACTGGTCGCCACCAACCGGTGGGACCCGGCCGTGCTCGAGCGATTCCGGAAGGACCCGGTGGTCTCCGGATTCGCCGGCGGCATCGACTCCACCGCCACCGCGCCGCAGCTGGAGCACATTGCCACTCTGCTCCTGCCGAGTGGCTGGCCGCCAGCGCCGTGGGTTCCCCCGCGCGGTGTGCCGTGGCTGTGAAGGACCAACTGGCCATGGGATGCGATGGCGTGATCATGCACGGCGCCACACCGCGCCAGCTCGAGCCGGTGGTCGCCGCCTACCGCACCCTCGGCGCCGGCTGACCTGGTTCGTCCGACCCAGGGCCGCTCACCAACCCATGCGCCGACGACGTCCGGTGCCATGCTGTGCCCTTGACACTGGCTACATCTCGATATATCGTTATCGTACGAGAGCGATCAGAACAGGTCGCCAAACGCAACCGGCCACCGACAACCCGGTCGGGCCGGTCCATTCGACCAAGGAGCACCACCTGATGCATACACACGAACGCAGTGAACAGAGGCAACCCGGAAGGCGCCGGTCACGGCCGGTCCTTCCCGACCGCAGCGACGCCTACGACCCCTTCGCCGGCACTACCCGGGGGCGGGGCGGCGGACGGAGCCGGGGGCGGGGGCGGGCCGACGGTTTCGGTCCCGACTTCGGAACCGGGTTCGGACGTCACGGGGGGTTCGGGCCCGGATTCGGCCCGGCCATGTTCGGCCGCGGACCCAAGCGGGGCCGGGGTGACGTGCGAGCGGCCATCATCGCCCTCCTGGCCGAGGAACCGATGCACGGCTATCAGATCATCACCGAGATCGCCGAACGCAGCGGCGGGGTCTGGCACCCCAGCCCGGGGTCGGTCTACCCGACCCTGCAGGCCCTGGAGGACCAGGGGCTGGTCACCGCCGATCAGGCGGCCGGTCGGCGGGTGTTCAGCCTGACCGACGAGGGCGGGCCGAAGCCGAGGCGGCCGGAGACGGACCCGCCCCCTGGGAACAGGCGGCCCGCGGGGCCAACCGGTCGTTCGTCGACCTGAAGAGCCTCATCGCCGAGGTCGCGGCGGCTACCTGCAGGTGGGCCGGACCGGGAGCGAGCAGCAGGTCCAGGCGGTTGGTGAGATCCTCACCGACACCCGACGCCGCATCTACCTGGTGCTGGCCGACGGTGCCACCGGCGCCGACGACGCCGAGTCGGCGCCCGGAGGCCATGACCACAGACGCCGATGACTGACCAAGTCCCGCCGTGCAGGCACTCAGCCGCCTTCGTACTCGAAGCCGAGGTCGGCGGCGGTCAGCAGAGCCCGGAAGGGAATGCCCTCGGCCGCCGCCATGGCCTCGACCGTGCCGCCCCGGTCCACGATCGCCACCAGAAGCACGGGTTCGGCACCGGCCTCGCGCACCGCGTGGGCCGCCTCGAGCAGTGAGGTGCCCCGGGTGACGGTGTCCTCGGTGATCACCACCCGGTCGCCCGGGTCGAGGGCCCCGGCGATCCGACCGCCGGCCCCGTGGTCCTTGGCCTCCTTGCGCACGCTGAACGCCTTGAGCAGCCGCCCCCGGCGGCGGCCACGCCGGCGGTGACGAAGGCCACCGGGTCGGCGCCCATGGTCAGACCCGCCGATGGCGTCGGCGTCGTCGGGCACCACCGACAGGATGCCGTCGGCCACCAGCACCATGGCCTCGGGACGGCACACCGTCTGCTTGGAGTCGATGAACCAGCTGCTCTTCCGGCCCGACTTGAGGGTGAAGTCGCCCCGGCTGACCGAGTGCTCGAGCAGGTGGGCCCGCAGGGCCTCGAACTCGGTGTCGGGAAGGTCGGCGTCATCGGCGCCTCTGGCGTCACCGGCAGGCTCGCCCGTCCCGACCACCGGGGGCCCGGTGAACTCCACGCCCGCTCGCCTTCCTCCACCCGGCCCACCACCGACGCCCGTCCACCCGGTGGCGGCAGGGCGCCGACGGGCATCGCCGACCGCGGCCGGATCACCACCAGCACCATGCCGAGGCCGAGGTTGAACACCCGGGCCATCTCCTCGTCGTCCACCTGCCCAGCCGGCGGATCTCGCCGAAGATGGGCGGGACCTCCCAGGTGCCCCGGTCGAGGACGGCCGGCAGGCCCTCGGGCAGGGCCCGGGGGATGTTGCCCTCGAACCCGCCGCCGGTGATGTGGGCCACGGCGTGGACGTCGGCGGCGGCGATGGCGGCCCGCACGGCCGGGGTGTAGATGACCGAGGGCCGCAGCAGCTCGTCGGCCAGCGAGTACGGCCGCCCCCGGCCAGGCCGGGCCGTCGAGAGCCCGGCCGGCCCGCTCCAACAGGACGTGGCGGGCCAGGGTGTAGCCGTTGCACCGCAGGCCGGGCGAGGGCAGGCCGATCAGGACGTCGCCCGGGCGGACCCGTGCCGGACCCGAGGATCTCGTCCCGCTCGACCACGCCGACCGCGAACCCGACCAGGTCGAACTCGCCCGGCTTCATCACGCCGGGATGTTCGGCCATCTCGCCGCCGAGCAGCGTGGCCCCCACCTGCCGGCAGCCCTCGGCCACCCCGGCCACCAGCTCGGCCATCCGGGCCGGCTCGACCGCGCCCGTGGAGATGTAGTCGAGGAAGAACAGCGGCTCGGCCCCCTGGCACACCAGGTCGTCCACGCACATGGCCACCAGGTCGATCCCAGGGTGTCGAGGCGGCCGGTGGCCTCGGCCACCAGCGCCTTGGTGCCCACTCCGTCGGTGCCGGCCACCAGCACCGGCTGGCGGTAGCGGCCGGTGTCCAGGGCGAACAGGCCGCCGAAGTCGCCCAGCCCGCCGAGCACCTCGGGCCGGCAGGGTGGAGGCCACCATCGGCTTGATCAGGTCGACGGCCCGCTCGCCGGCGTCGATGTCGACCCCGGCCGCGGCGTAGGTGGCCGGAACCGACAGCGATCGGCCCGGTCGGGCTGGCGCGGCTCGGCTCGGGTCCGGGTCGGGACCCGGTCACGCCGGCGGACCGGCGGCGGCCGCCGCTCAGGGCGGCACGGTCGGAGAACTGCACCGGCACCGGCACCGGGTAGTTGCCGGTCAGGCAGGCGTCGCAGAAGCCGGCGCCGGGGGCGTCGATGGCCTGCGACCAGGTGGTCGAGCGTCAGGTACTCGAGGGAGTCGACGTCGAGGAACTCGACGATCTCGTCGAGGGTCTTGATGGCGGCCAGCAGCTCGGTGCGGTCCGGGGTGTCGATGCCGTAGAAGCAGGGCCACCGGAACGGCGGCGACGAGATGCGCAGGTGGACCTCGGCGGCCCCCGACTCGCGGAGCATGGTCACCATGGCCCGGGTGGTGGTGCCCCGGACGATCGAGTCGTCCACCACCACGAGCCGCTTGCCGGCGATGTTCTCGCGCAGGGGGTTGAGCTTGCGGCGCACCCCGTTGGCCCGCTCGGCCTGGGTCGGGGCGATGAAGGTGCGGCCGATGTAGCGGTTCTTGACCAGGCCCTGCCCGTAGGGGATGCCCGAGGCCACCGCGTAGCCCTCGGCCGCGGGCACGCCCGAGTCGGGCACGCCCATCACCATGTCGGCCGGCACCGGGGCCTGGGTGGCCAGCAGCTGGCCCATCCGGCGACGGGCCCCGTGCACCTCGTTGCCGTAGAGCTTGGTGTCGGGTCGGGCGAAGTAGACGAACTCGAAGATGCACAGCTTCGGGTCGAGCCGCTCGGCGGGGAACGGCCGCTCCGAGCGCACCTCCTTGCCGTCGATGACCACCATCTCGCCCGGGCTCGAGCTCGCGGACGAAGGTGGCCCCGATCACGTCGAGGGCGGGCGACTCCGAGGCCAGCACCCACCCTGCTCGAACTCGTCGGTGGCTCCAGCCGACCCAGGCACAGCGGCCGGAATCCGTTGGGGTCGCGCACGCCGATGAGCCGGTCGGCGTCGAGCAGCACGAAGGAGAAGGCGCCCTCGAGCGCGGGCAGGACTTCGATCAGGGCCCGCTCCAGGTCGTCGCTCTGTTCGGACCGGGTGCGCTCGGTCGAGTCGGGGGAAGGCCTGGGCCAGCAGCTCGGCCACCAGGTCGCTGTCCGAGGAGACCAGGCCCGGGCAGCATGCCCGCCGCCTGCGGCCAACTCCGCGGTGTTGGTCAGGTTGCCGTTGTGGCCGAGCGCGAACCCGGCCCGCCCGACGCCGCGGAACACCGGCTGGGCGTTGAGCCAGTCGCTGGAACCGGCCGTCGAGTAGCGGGTGTGGCCGATGGCCAGGTGGCCCCGCAGGCCGGACAGCTTGCGCTCGTCGAAGACGGTGGTGACCAGGCCCATGTCCTTCATCACGGTGATGGCGTCGCCGTCGCTCACCGCCATGCCGGCCGACTCCTGGCCCCGGTGCTGGAGGGCGTAGAGGCCGTCGAAGGTGAGGTGGGCGACCGGATCGCCCCGGGGCGTAGACCCCGAAGACTCCGCACGCTTCCTTGGCCTCCATCATCGGTTGGTCACCGCACACACCGGGGGTCGTCGGGCTCGCTCTGCCTGCAGTCCTGCCTGCTGTCGCCACGATTAGGCCACACAAACGCCTCGTCGTGCCACTCCCAGACTAGTGGGGACCGGCGAGAACGGAACGACTCCCGACGGACCCGATGGCCCACCCCGGTCAGAGGGTCACCGGCGTCGTGGCGTCCAACAGGTCGGGCAGCCGTCCACGCCAGGCCGCGTCGACCTCGTCGAGCCGGAGGTCCACCAGTCCCTCGACAGTCAGCCGGTCGCCCCCGGTGCGACCCAGTACCCGGAATCCGATGCCGGCCTCGGCGGCCCGGGCGATCAGCTCGGGGCGCCGGGACGTGCACACCACCACCCGGGACGGGGCTTCACTGAACAGTTCGTGGTGGTCGACGATGCCCGAGACCGAGAGCCCGATTCCCGATCGGACCGCCAGTTCGGCCAGGGCCACGCCCAGCCCTCCGCCCGAGACATCGTGAAGACCGGCCACCAGTGGGCCGTCGCCGGGGTCGGCACCGTCGGAACCCGCGGCGGAGGCGGCCACGATCCCGCTCACGAACTCCACGAGACGCCGGTGTCCGGACAGGTCGAGTGGGGGCAGGGTGCCATTGCGGTGCCCCTTCACTTCCACCGCCCAGCGCGAGCCACCGAGGGACGGCGGCCGGCGGCCGGTGGTCGAGCCGACATTGGCGTCCAACAGGACCAGGGCGGCGTCGTCTCGGAGGGTCACGCCCGGCGGCCGGGCCACCAACCGGTCGATGAGGCCGACGACCCCGATTACCGGGGTGGGATCGATGTCCACCCCGAAGCTCTCGTTGTAGAGGCTCACGTTGCCCCCGATCACCGGGAGGCCAAGGGCCAGGCAGGCCTCGGCCATCCCGTCGACCGCCTCGGACAGCTGCCACATGACCTCGGGGTGCTCGGGATTGCCGAAGTTGAGGCAGTTGACCACGGCCATCGGTCGGGCCCCACAACAGGCCACATTGAGCGCCCCCTCGGCCACGGTGGCGGCCGTTCCCGCCCGGGGATCGATCGAGCACCACGACGGGTTGGAGTCGGTGGTGAGGGCCAGGCCCTTCCGCGACGGCGGAAGGCCGGGCGCGGCCAGGCGGAGCACCGAGGCGTCACCTCCCGGGTCCGTCGACGGTATTGAGGAAGAGCTGGTGGTCATACTGCCGATAGACCCACGAGGGATCAGACAACAGCTCGAGGATGTCGCGCGCCGCAGTCCTCGGGAGCGGGCAACGAACCCGGGTCATCGGCCGCTCTCGCCGCCTGATCGCCGGGCCGGGCCATCGGCCGGTGGTAGAGGGGGGCGTCCTCGCTCAGAGCCACGGCCGGTACGTCACCCAGCACCGGGCCATTCCACCCGTCGAGGATCCGGAGCCGTCCGGGTTGTCCAGGGGGCGGCTCGGTGACCCGACCGACCACCGCGGTGCGCACCTCCCATTTCCGGCACAGCGCCTCGACCCGCTCCAGATCGCCGGGCCGCACGATGGCCAGCATTCGTTCCTGACTCTCGGAGGTCATCACCTCGTAGGGAGCCATGCCCGGCTCCCGTCGGGGGACGGCGGAGACGTCGACGTCCATGCCCACCCCACCCCGGGCGGCCGTCTCGCTGGTGGCACAGACCAGTCCTGCACCCCCCAGATCCTGGATCCCGACCACCAACTTGGCGTCGAGCAGCTCGAGGCAGGCCTCGATCAGCCGCTTCTCCTCGTAGGGATCGCCGACCTGGACACTCGGCCGCTTGGCTGCATCCGTCTCTTCGTCCCCGCCGCCGAAGCCGGCCGAGGCCAGCACGCTCACCCCACCGATCCCGTCCCGGCCGGTGGACGATCCGAGCAGGACGGCCAGGTTGCCCACCCCGGTGGCCGCCCCTAGCACCAGGCGATCGGTGGGCAGCACACCGAGGCACAACACGTTGACCAGCGGGTTCTGGGCATAACAGTCGTTGAAGGTCAGCTCGCCCCCGACGGTGGGAACCCCCACCGAGTTCCCGTAGCCGGAGATGCCGGCCACCACCCCTTCGATCAGCCACTGCTGGCGGGCGTCGGAAGGATCACCGAAGAACAGCGGGTCCATCACCGCGATGGGCCGGGCACCCATGGTGAAGATGTCCCGGAGGATGCCGCCCACCCCGGTGGCCGCACCCTGGTAGGGCTCGATGGCCGAGGGATGGTTGTGGCTCTCGATCCGGATGGCCACGGCGATCCCGTCTCCGGCGTCGATCACGCCGGCGTTCTCCCCCGGTCCCACCAGCACGTGGTCGCCGTCAGTGGGCAGACGCTTGAGGTGGACCCTCGACGACTTGTACGAGCAGTGCTCGCTCCACATCACCGCGAACAGGGCCAGCTCGAGGTGGTTGGGGGGGCGCCGGAGGACCGCCTCGACCTCGTCACGCTCCCCGTCGGTGAGTCCCAGGGCCCGGTGGAGGGCTTCGGTGGTCTCCGACCCCGGTTCGACCGTCACGTGCTTCCTTCCTCTGCCGATGCCTGCCCTGCCGATGCTTCCTCTGCCGGTACCTGCTCTGCCGGTACCTGCACAGCGTGTTGACCGTTCCGAGCGTACCCGCCACCCCCCTGTCCACTGGCGGTCCATCTGGTCATCCGGGCAGGGCCAGCACCGACCACGGCAGCGGCGGGGCAGGACGGCGGGGAGGCCATTGTCGGGCACACCGGTGGATCTCCGCTGACCCAATGTGGTTCTCGCCGGTGCATCCACAACCACAAAAGAGGCTCAGACACCGGGCCCCGGCTCCCAACACCGTGTACCGATGAGGGTGGCATCGTGGTGCGAGTACAAGGAAATAGACGTCGGACCCATTGGGGGGTGGGCAACGGTCACGGCGGTACCTTGCCGGTGATTCATATCCTCCGCTGAGGCGATCCTCGCCGCACTCCCTTTACGACGCCATCGCCCCCGATGGATGATTTATCCCAGTTCAACGGCCTGCTCATCGCCGCACCGGCCGAATGGTGCGGTGCGTGGATCAGGGGTGATCGGGCCAATGGTCCACAACTCGACCCGTTCTAACCGAATAAGGGGTGGGTCAGGAGAGTGGCCAGGTCGGCTTCCAATATCCCGTGTGCCCGAAAAACTACTCCACCGATTGCGGTGTGCCAGCCTGGTAAAATCTAAACGAGTTGCTTACAATGGTCAACTCTGGGAAGCTCTTTCCATGACAGCGACAACTTCGACAAAACCACGGAAAAAAACTCCTATGTCAGCCGACCACAAGGCGGCATTGGCCAAAGGACGGGAAGAGGGTCGGATCGTACGGCGGTATCTCGAAGCTCTCGAGTCATCCAAGCCCAGGCGCGGCCGCAAGCGCACGCCCGATTCCATCCGCAAGCGGCTGGTGGCCATCGACAACAGTCTGGCCACCGCTGATCCGCTGGCCCGCCTCCACTTGGTCGAGGAGCGCCAGCGACTGGAGTCCGAGCTCTCGCACACCGGCGAGACGGTCGACCTCGCCTCTCTGGAGAAGAGCTTCATCAAGGTGGCCCGGGTCTACGGTGAGCGCAAAGGCATCTCCTACTCCGCCTGGCGCACGGTAGGGGTCAGCGCATCGGTCCTCCAGCAGGCCAAGATCCCCCGGACCCGCGGCTGACCGATCCTTCGGTCGGGACGCAGCGGCCGAGGCGTGTGGGTCGGGCCGTGTCCGGGATTGTCGTTCAGGCCACGCTGGCGGCCACGGCGTGCTCAGCCCGGGCCAGCAGCGATCCCAGCAGTAGGCGTCCGTCGACCGATCCCAACAAGGGATCGCAGGCCCGCTCCGGATGGGGCATGAGGCCGACCACGTTGCGTCCGCTGTTGCACACCCCGGCGATGCCATCGAGCGAACCGTTGGGGTTGTCGACATACCGCAGGACCACACGGTCCTCGGCCAGGAGCATGGCCAGGGTCTCGGCGTCGCAGGTGTAGTTGCCCTCGAAGTGGTTGATGGGGATCATCATCTCGGTGCCCACCGGGATCCCGCTGGTCAGTGCCGAGTCCGAGGTCTCCACCCGAACGGGGACGGTGGTGCACAAGAAGCGGAGGCCCCGGTTCTTCTGGAGGGCTCCGGGCAGCAGACCGGCCTCGGTGAGCACCTGGAACCCGTTGCAGATACCCACCACGGGTCCGCCGGCAGCGGCGAACCGGCCCACCGACTCCATCACCGGTGAGAACCGGGCGATGGCGCCCGGCCGGAGGTAGTCACCATGGGCAAAGCCACCGGGCAGGATGAGAGCGTCAAATCCGGAAAGGTCGGTCTGGCCGTGCCACACCAGATCGGCCGACCCGCCGAGGCTGCGGGCGGCCAGCACGGCGTCATGCTCACAGTTGGTGCCGGGGAACAGCACCACCCCGATCCGGGCGGTCACCGGACGCCGGCTCCCGCCGGCCGCTCGGAGGTCGGCGACGGGGCTGCTGCCAGCGGGAGCAGCGTCACCGTCGACTCCTCGATGACCGGATTGGCCAGGAGGCGGTCGGCCACCACCGTGGCCTGAGCCAGGGCATCGGCGCTGTCGGCGGCGGCGACCTCGAACCGGAACGCCTTACCGGCCCGAACCGAGGTCACCCCGACCAGCCCGAGCGCTGGCAAGGCCCGTTCGATGGTGGCCCCGGCCGGATCGGCAATCCCCTCGCGCAAGCGGACCTCGACCAGGACCGGGAACTGTCGGACCGAACCCACCATCAAGCACCGTACCAGTCACCGAGTGAGCGGCCGCAGACCCGCTCGTAGGACTCGACGTAGAGGGCGGAGGTGGCGGCCACGATCTCTTCGGGCAGGGCGGGCGGCGGCGCTTGTTTGTCCCAGGGCTGGGTCTCCAGCCAGTCGCGGAGGCGCTGCTTGTCGAACGAGGGCGGGTTGGTTCCCGGTGCGCAGTCGTCGGCCGGCCAGAAGCGCGACGAGTCCGGGGTCAGCACCTCGTCACAGATGGACAGCCTCCCGTCGATGTACCCGAGCTCGAACTTGGTGTCGCAGATGACGATGCCCTGGGCCTCGGCTCGGGTCGCCGCCCGCGTGTAGGCGGTCAGGCACAGGTCGGAGGCCGCCTCGGCCGCCTGCTTCCCCACGATGTCGATGGCCTCAGCCATCCCGATGTTGAGGTCGTGGCCCTCGGTGGCTTTGGTCGAAGGGGTAAAGATGGGCTCGGGCAGGCGGTCGGCGTGGCGGAGGCCGGTGGGCATGGCCATGCCGTGTACGGTGCCCTCCCGCTGGTACTCCTTGAAGGCGGAACCGGCCAGATAGCCGCGGACGATGCACTCGATATCCAGCATCTCGGCCCGGTGGACCAGCATGGACCGGCCGGCCAGATAGTCGAGCCCGCCGGGCAGGGCACTGGCGCCGTCGGGGAAGTCGGCCACATCCGCACTGATCAGATGGTTGGGGGCCAGGTCGGCCAACTCGTCCAACCAGTAGGCGGTCATGGCGGTGAGCACCCGGCCCTTGTCGGGGATGGGCTCGTCCATGATCACGTCGAAGGCGGAGATCCGGTCGGAAGCCACCATGAGCAGCCGGGCGTCGCCGGCGTCGTAGAGCTCCCGGACCTTCCCGGACTGGATCAGGGTGAGCGGCTCACTGGTCGGTGCGGTGGTCATGGGTCGAGCTCCTCCAGGGCGTCGGTGAATCGGTGGACATGACGCAGAGTACGCGACAGGTCGAAGGCGGCGTCAAGAGCGTCAGGCGGCAGGGTCACTTCGGGGTCCTCGTCGAGGACGGAACGGAACGGGCGCCCCTCGGACCAGGCGGCCCGGGCATCACGCTGGACGATACGGTAGGCGGCATCCCGGCTCAGGCCGCCGGCCACCAGGGCCAGTAGCACCGACTGGCTGAACACCAGTCCGTGACTCCCCTCGGTCAGTGTCTCCCTGGCCCGGTCGGGGTGGAGCACCAGGCCCTCGACCAGACCCTTGGTCTTCTCCAGCATGTAGAGGGTCAGCATGGACGCGTCAGGGAGCACCACCCGCTCCACCGAGCTGTGGGAGATGTCCCGTTCGTGCCAGAGGGCCACGTCCTCCAGCCCGGCCGAGAGGTAGCCGCGCAGCACCCGGGCCAGTCCGCACAGACGCTCGGACAGGATCGGGTTCCGCTTGTGGGGCATAGCCGAGCTGCCTTTCTGCCCCGGCTTGAACGCCTCCTCGGCCTCGCCCAGCTCACTGCGGGCCATATGGCGGACCTCGGTGGCGATGAGTTCGATGGTGGCCCCGACCGAGGCACAGGCCCACAGGTATTCGGCGTGCCGGTCGCGTGCCACCACCTGGGTGGCCGGCGTCGGGGTGAGACCAAGGGCGCGACAGACGTGGTCCTCCACCCGCGGGTCGATGTTGGAATAGGTCCCGACCGCACCGGACAGCTTCCCCACCGCCACCCGGTGGCGGGCCGCCACCAGCCGCTCACGGTCACGATCGGCCTGCAGGGCCCACAGGGCGAACTTGGCCCCGAAGGTGGTGGGCTCGGCGTGCATGCCGTGGGTCCTCCCGACCACCGGCGTGTCGATGGTCGCTTCGGCCCGCGCCCGCAGCGCGGCCACCAGCTGAGCGGAGGCCTCGATGAGCAGGTCGGACGCCCGGGTCAGGGTGGCGCACAACGCGGTGTCCACCACATCCGACGAGGTGAGGCCGTAGTGGATCCACGAGCCCTCAGGCTGGCCGATGGCCGACTGGACCACGTCGACGAAGGCGGCCACGTCGTGGTCGGTGACCCGCTCGCGTTCGGCCACCGCCTCAACGAAGGCCGCATCCACAAAAGGGGCCCGGGCCCGGCAGGCCACGGCTGCGGCCGTGGGCACCTCCCCGATGTCCGCCCAGCCCTCGGTGGCCAGGAGCTCGACCTGCAGCCACATGGCGAACCGGGCCTCGTCGGAGAACAGTCCGGCCATGGCCTTGGGGGCATACCGGGGGATCACCGGGCACCATCGCCGGGCTCGGAGGCCACCAGTCGGTCGGCGTCGAACGACCCGGCCGCGGCCAGGGCGATGTCCGTCCGGAACCGGGCCCCGGGCCACGAGACGTCCCCGACGGCGGCGTAGGCGCGGGCCCGGGCTTCTCCGATGTCGGTCCCGAGAGCAGTCACTCCCAGCACCCGTCCCCCGGAAGTCACCAGATCGCCTCTGGGAGCAGTGGCCGTGCCGGCGTGGAACACGGTGACCCCGTCGTGCCGTCCGGCGTCCTCGACTCCGGTGATCCGGTCCCCGGAGCGGGGGGAGTCGGGATAGCCGGCCGCGGCCATCACCACGCACACCGCGGCTGTCCCGGCTGAACCGGGGCGTGGAACGGAGGTGGCCGGCGGCCGCTTCGGCCAGGAGCCCGGTCACATCGCCGGTCAGCCGGGGCAGGACCACCTGGGTCTCGGGATCGCCGAAGCGCACATTGAACTCGAGCACCTTGGGCCCGTCCGGGGTGAGCATCAATCCGGCGTAGAGCACGCCGCGATAGTCGATCCCCCTGGCCCGCAGGGCCACCACCAGTGGGGCCACCGCCTCGGCCACCAGCCGGTCGACCGTCTCGTCGTCCAGCCAGGGGACCGGGGAGTAGGCGCCCATGCCGCCGGTGTTGGGACCCCGGTCGAGGTCGTCGCGACGCTTGAAGTCCTGGGCCGGGGCCAAAGGAACCAGCCGCTCGCCGTCGCACAGCACGAGGAGTGAGCATTCCGGACCGGTCAGGCACTCCTCCACCACCACACGGCGACCGGCCTCGCCGAACGAGGAGCCGGACAGCTTGGCCCCGATGTCGGCCACCGCCTCGGGCGCGAATCGGTGACCAGGACCCCTTTGCCGGCGGCCAGACCGTCAGTCTTGACCACCCAGGGCCCGGGAAGGGAGTCGAGGTAGGCCACGGCAGCCTCCGGATCGGTGAACACCCCGAATCGGGCAGTGGGTACGCCCGCGTCGGCCAGCATCTCCTTCATGAAGGCCTTCGAGCCCTCGAGGCGGGCGCCGTCGGCGCCGGGACCGAACACCAGGCTCCCCCGTTCCCGCAGCCGATCGGCCAACCCGTCGACCAGCGGTGCCTCCGGCCCGATGACGAACAGGTCGGCCTCGATCTCCTCGGCCGGCAGGTCCACGCTGGTCAGGAGGTGACCCTCGGCAGTTGCGCCGGTGATCCCCGGGTTGCCCGGCGTCACCACCACGTCGGCGGTGCGACCGAGCACCTGGGCCAGCGCGTGTTCCCGCCCCCCGGAGCCGACGACGCACACCGTCCTGATCGACCGGGTCGCTCCGGTCGGGGTATCGGGGAACGCGCCGGTCATGCGGCGAAGCGGACGAACTGCTCTCGGCCCGGTCCCACCCCGACCAGGCGGACCGGTGTGCCGATCTGCTCGGACAGGAACTGCACGTAGTCGCGGGCGGCCTGGGGCAGGTCGGCGAGTTCGGTGGCTCCGGAGATGGCGGTCCTCCACCCCGGCAGCTCCACGTAGACCGGGGTGACCTGGTGGAAGACCGACTGGTGGTAGGGGGGATGGGTGAAGCGCTGGCCACCGGCCTCGTAGGCCACGCAGACCTTGACCGTGTCGAAGGTATCCAGCACGTCGAGCTTGGTCAGGGCCACCTCGGACAGCGAGTTGAGCCGGACCGCCTGGCGCATCATCACCGCGTCGAACCACCCGGGTCGGCGGCGCCGTCCGGTGTTGACGCCGTACTCGTGCCCCCGGTCGACCAGGCTGTCCCCGATGTCGTCCACCAGCTCGGTGGGGAACGGCCCACTTCCCACCCGGGTCACGTAGGCCTTGGCGATGCCGATGACCTGGTCGATGTAGCGGGGCCCGATCCCCGCCCCGGTGCAGGCGCCACCGGCCACCGGGTTGGACGAGGTGACAAAGGGGTAGGTCCCGTGATCGAGGTCGAGGAAGGTGGCCTGGGCCCCCTCCAGCAGCACGTTGGCGCCCCGGTCGAGTGCGTCGTGCAACACACCGACCGTGTCGGCCACCATCGGCCCGACCCGGGGCGCCAGCTGGTCGAGGTAGAGGTCGCAGATGTCGTCGGCCGACAGGGGGAGTCGGTTATACACCTTGGCCAGGACGGCGTTCTTCTCTTTGAGGACCACGTCGAGCTTCTGGCGGAAGATCTTGGGGTCGAGCAGGTCCTGCACCCGCAGGCCGACCCGCGACGACTTGTCGGCGTAGGCCGGTCCGATGCCCCGTTTGGTGGTGCCCAGCTTGTTCTTGCCCAGGTAGCGCTCGGCCAGCTGATCCAGCTCGTGGTGGTAGGGCATGATGAGGTGGGCGTTCCCGCTGACCAGCAGGCGGCTGGTGTCGATGCCCTTGCCGGCCAGCGTGTCCACCTCGGCCAGCAGCACGGTCGGGTCGACCACCACCCCGTTGCCGATGATCGGGGTGATGTGGTCGTAGAGGATGCCGCTCGGCACCAGCTGGAGGGCGAAGGTCTCACCTTCCACCACGATGGTGTGGCCGGCATTGTGGCCGCCCTGGTAGCGGACGACCAGCTCCATCTCCTTGGCCAGGAGGTCGGTGAGCTTGCCCTTGCCCTCATCCCCCCATTGGGTCCCGACGACCACAGTTGCCGGCACGCGTCTCTCCTCCGTTGCGAAAAAGCGGATTACGCACCAGTGTAGCCCGCACGGTGGACGGGCCGGGCTGGCCGAGCGGCCCCCCTCAGTCGGCCGCCGAGCGCTCGCGGCGGAGGACCTGGGCCACCGACCGCATGAACAGGACCGAGGAGAACACAAGTCCGATGAAGCCGATGGCCTGCAGGGAAAGCCGGATGTCCCGGGTCCCGGCCAGCTCGGCGGCCACCAGGATCACCCCCGAGGCCAGCAGACCGAAACAGCCGAACGCGGCGACCAGCACACGATCGATCCAGCCGCTCACCACCTGCTCATCGCGGCCGGCGAACCGCTCCAGCCGGACACCCAAGCGGCCCGCCCGGAGCTGGGTGGCCAGCTCGTCGACGTGCTCGGGCAGCGTACGCAGGAGGGGCAGCGACCGGCGCAGCTCCTGCTGGAGCAGATCGCCCATCAGATCGGGACTCTCCGCCGACAGCGCGTCGGCCGCCGCGGTGGCCTCGGTGGCCAGGACGAAGGTCGGATCGATCACCTTGAGCGTCCCGTCCAGCGTGAGCATGGCCTTGGACAGAGCGGTCATCGACGAAGGGACCCGCAGGCCGTGGCGGGACATCACGGCCAGAACCTCGGGGATGAGGGCTGGGTCGAAGCCACCGGCGCTCTCGACCATCAGCACGCCCATGTCGGATTCGAGGGCGGACAGGTCGGTGGTGCCGTCTGCCCCGGCCAGGTGGCGCACGGCCCGGGCCACCACCATGGGCTCGCCGGCGCTCATCCCGAGGGCGATGTCCTGGAGGGCGCGCTGGGTCACCGGATCGAGCTGGCCCACCGCCCCGAAGTCGAGCAGCCACAGGCGACCCCACTGGTCGACCAGGAGATTGCCCGGATGGGGGTCGGCGTGGAACACCGAGCCGTGCAGCACCTGATCGAGGAAGCTGGACAAAAGGGCGGTGGCCAGCAGGTGCGACGGCACGCCACTGGCGGCGATGGCCCCGGGGGTGTCGACGGACCGGCCGGGAGCCTCCTCCATCACCAGCATCCGGTCGGTGGACAGGTCGTGGAAGATCACCGGCACCCGGATCACGTCGTCAGCGGGGTCCTCGTGGGTGATGGCCACACGCAGGCGGTCGCACATGGTCGCTTCCCGCAGATAGTCGAGCTCCCGGTCCATGCTGACCACCAGCTCGTCGGCCAGGTCCCTGACGCCGAACTCACGGGCCCCCGCCACCCGCCGCTCGGCCATCTTGGCCACCATGCGCAGCACGGTGGCATCCCGCCGCAACAGATCATCGAGGCCCGGCCGCTGGATCTTGACCACCACCGCCTCGCCGCTGCGCAGCGTGGCCCGGTGGGCCTGACCGATCGACGCCGACGCCAGCGGCTCGAAGTCGAAGGACAAGAAGGTCTCCTCCACCGGCCCGCCCAACTCCCGTTCGATGAGCGGTCGGACCTCGTCGGGCGAGATGGGGCGGACGTCGGCGCGCAGGTGGGAGAGCTCGTCGATGACCGGTTCGGCGAGGAGGTCACTACGGGTGGAGGCGATCTGGCCGAACTTCACGAACATCCCGCCCACGTCCTCGAGGGTCAGCCGAAGGCGGTGGCCGAACTCGGCGCTGGTGGTGCCCGAGACCGACAGGAACCGGGGTCGGGCCAGGCCGTGGCGACGTGCCGACCGCACCACCTCCCACGAGCGCCCGAACGGGGCCAGTGACTGACGGATCCACCGGAGGGGATGGAGCCACATCCGCCGATGCCGGTGGTGCCCGGCCCTGGCCCGGTTCCGACCGACGGCCTCGGGGATGATCAGGAGGACCATGGTGGCCAGCACCCCGAACAAGGCGGTGAGGGCGTAGGCGACCACGCCGTCGGAGTGCCCGTGGACCACTGCGTCGGCACCCACCGCGCCGATCAGGGTGCCCACCAGGGCGGTGGCCATGGACCGCCACCGCCCCACGGCGATGCCGACCAGGCGGCTGCTGATCAGCCCGAGGACGATGACGAACAGAACCCCGCCGATGAGCGAGAAGACGTTCCGGAAGGTGATGTGGATGGTGACGGTGGCCGGTTGGGCCCAGGACGCCACGTTCGGAGCTCCGGAGAAGAAGGACATGGCCGGGCCCAATGATTGCGCTAGGCCGGGCAGGTCGTCCACCCGGGTCCGGTCCGGTCAGACCGGTCGGAGGTCAGGTCAGGACGATGGCATCATCCTTGGCGTCCACGGTCACCGTCGACCCCTCGGGATAGCGGCCCTCGAGCAGGGCGAGGGCCAGCGCGTCCTCGACCTGACGCTGGATGACCCGGCGCAGGGGCCGGGCGCCGAAGTCGGGGTCGAAACCCGCCCGGGCCAGCAGTCCCTCGGCTGCCGGCGTCACCGACAGCGTGAGGCGCCGCTCCTCGAGCCGGCCACGCAGGCTGTTGAGCTGGATCGAGACGATTCGTGACAGGTCGGCCCGAGAAAGCGACTGGAACCGGACGATCTCGTCGATGCGGTTGACGAACTCCGGCTTGAAGAACTCGAGCGGCTCGCCGGGGATGTTGGAGGTCATGATCAGGACGGTGTTGGTGAAGTCGACCGTGCGGCCCTGACCGTCGGTGAGACGGCCGTCCTCCAGCACCTGGAGGAGGATGTTGAACACATCGGGGTGGGCCTTCTCCAACTCATCGAGTAGCACTACGGCATACGGGCGGCGGCGCACCGCTTCGGTCAGCTGGCCGCCCTCCTCGTAGCCCACGTAGCCGGGAGGCGCTCCGACCAGGCGGGCCACCGAGTGGCGTTCCCCGTATTCGCTCATGTCGATGCGGATCATCGCTCGGGGATCGTCGAACAGGAACTCGGCCAGGGCCCGGGCCAGCTCAGTCTTGCCCACACCGGTCGGCCCCATGAACAGGAACGATCCAATGGGTCGGTTGGGGTCGGACAGACCGGCCCGGCTCCGTCGGATGGCGTTGGATACCGCCGACACCGCCTCGTCCTGGCCCACCACCCGGGCGTGGAGGGCGTCCTCCATGCGGATGAGCTTCTCCACCTCGCCCTCGAGCAGGCGGCTCACCGGCACCCCGGTGGCCCGGCTGACCACCTCGGCCACGTCCTCGGCGTCCACCTCCTCTTTCAGGAACCGTTGCGTCTTCTGCAGTTCGTCGAGTGCGTGGGTGGCCACCTCCACCCGGTGATCGAGATCGGGGATGCGGCCGTAGGTGATCTCCGACGCCTCGGCCAGGTTGCCTTCGCGGCTCAGGCGCTCGGCCTCCCCCCGCAGCTGCTCGAGCTCCCCCTTCAAGGCCTGAATGGTGTTGATGGCCTCCTTCTCCGACTGCCAGTGCGCGGTCATGGCCACCGACTCCTCGGACAGGTTGGCCAACTCTTCGTCCAGACGGGCCAGCCGTTCGGCCGAGGCCGAGTCGGTCTCCTTGGCCAGTGCCATGCGCTCGATCTCCAATTGGCGCATGCGCCGGGTGACCACGTCCAGCTCGGTGGGCATGGAGTCGATCTCTATACGGAGGCGACTGGCCGCCTCATCCATCAGATCGATGGCTTTGTCGGGCAGAAACCGACCGGTGACGTAACGGTCGGAGAGCACTGCCGCGGCCACCAGGGCGGCGTCTTGGATGCGGACGCCGTGGTGGACCTCATAACGCTCCTTCAGGCCCCGGAGGATGGCGATGGTGTCACCCACCGAGGGTGGTGGGACGAAGATCTGCTGGAAGCGACGTTCCAGAGCCGCGTCCTTTTCGATGTACTGCCGGTACTCGTCGAGAGTGGTGGCCCCGATCAGCCGTAGTTCCCCGCGGGCCAGCATCGGCTTGATCATGTTGCCGGCATCCACGGCGCCCTCGGCACCGCCGCCGGCACCCACGATGGTGTGGAGCTCGTCGATGAAGGTGATCACCTCGCCCTGGGCGTCGGTGATCTCCTTCAACACCGCCTTCAGGCGTTCCTCGAACTCTCCTCGGTACTTGGCCCCGGCGACCATCGACCCCATGTCGAGGCCGATGACCCGCTTGCCCTTCAACCCCTCGGGCACGTCGCCCTCCACGATGCGCTGGGCCAAGCCCTCGACGATGGCCGTCTTGCCCACGCCGGGCTCCCCGATGAGAACAGGATTGTTCTTGGTGCGCCGGGACAACACCTGGATGACCCGGCGGACCTCCTCGTCGCGCCCGATGACCGGGTCCATCTTCCCCTGGCGAGCCAGCGCGGTCAGGTCCTGCCCGTACCGCTCCAGGGCCTGGAAGCTCTCCTCGGGATTCTGCGATGTGACCCGGTGGCTGCCCCGCACGTCTCGCAACGCCGACAACAGCTGGTCGCGGTCCACCCCGATGCGGTCGGCCAGTGCCAGGACCAGGTGCTCGACCGATAGGTATTCGTCCCCCATCTCGGTGCGCAGGGTGTCCGCCGCGGTGAGCACATCACGGAGGGCGCGGTTGATGCCCGGCTCCTCGCCGCCGAAGGCCTGGGGCAGCCGGTCGAGCTGGCCGTTTATCCGCTCGGCCACCACTGCGGGCTCGACCCCGATCCGGGTCAACACCGGGCCGGCGATGCCGTCGGACTGGGCCAGGATGGCCGCCAGCACATGCTCGGGTGTGACCTCGGCGTGGTGGTCGGCGCGGGCCCGTTCGACGGCCGAGGTGAAGGCCTCCTGGGTCTTGAGCGTCCAGCGATCCGGGTTGATGCTCATCGCAGACCTCCCGTTCCGTGCATGGTCCGCCGGGACGGACGGGTGGGCACCGGCATTTGGGACAGCGGGACCAGCTCCCGGCGGTACTGGCGGTGGGTCACCGCCACCGCCTCGCGGGCCTCGGCCCGGGTGGCTTCGAGTTCGCTCCGGAGCCGGGCCACTTCGGCCTCCAGTTCCATCACCCGGCGGACGCCCTCGAGGTTCAGGCCGGCGTTGGTCAGGCTCTGGATATGGCGCAAGCGCTCGAGATCCTGCTCACTGAACCTCCGACTACCGCCCAGGGTGCGGCTGGGATCGAGCAGGCCCTTTCGCTCGTAGACCCGGAGGGTCTGGGGGTGGACCCCGGCCAGTTCGGCGGCCACCGAAATGACGTAGACGGCGCGGGTGTGGCGGTCGTCGGTCATGTCACACTCCTTCTAGTGGGCGCGCTGGCGGCTCGATGACTGAGGCCAGCGCCTCCAGCGCAGCGCGCTGTTCGTCGTTGAGTTTGTCGGGAACCGACACCTCCACGGTGACCAGCAGATCGCCGGTGGCGCTCTTCTTTCCGGCTGGCACTCCCCGCCCCTTGACCCGGAAGATGCGGCCCGATGGTGTCCCCGACGGAACCCGAAGGGTGACCGGATCCGACAGGGTCGGGACGGTGAGCGTGGTGCCGAGGGCAGCCTCGGGATAGGACAGCGGAACGGTAAGCGTGAGATTGCGACCCCGGCGTCCGAACAGCCCGTGCCGGTCCACCCGGACCACCACGTAGAGGTCGCCACTCGGCGCGTTGCCTCGGCCGGCTGCGCCACGGCCCTTGACCCGAATGCGTTGGCCGTCCTCCACCCCGGCGGGAATCCGGACTTTGACCGAACGATTGCGGTGCTCGATGCCGGTGCCCGAGCACGTCGGGCACGGGGTGGTCACGACCGTGCCCCGTCCACCGCACTGGGGACAGATCTGGCTCAGGGAGAACAGCCCCTGGTTGTCCTGGAGGGACCCGGTGCCGCCGCAGCGGGGACAGGTCACCGGCTGGGTGCCTGGCGCCGCTCCGCTCCCCGCGCAGGTGTGGCACCGGACGTCGCTGGTCACGTTGACCGATGTAGTCACCCCGTTGACGGCATCCTCGAACGAGAGGTGCAGTTCGGCCTCGACATCGCTTCCCCGCTGGGGCCCGGTGGCGCCGGTGGCGCCACCACCGCGACGGCCGCGACCGAACAGCCCCCCGAACAGATCCCCGAGGTCGCCCATGTCTTCGACCCGGAAGGTCCCACCGCCACCACCGAATCCGCCGGGAAACCTTCCGGCGGCCGGGCCCAGCGTGCGGACCTCGTCGTACTCCTTTCGACGGTCGGCGTCACCGAGCACGTCGTAGGCGGCCGAGATCTCCTTGAAGGTCTCCTCGTGTCCCGGGTTGGTATCAGGGTGATGTTGTTTGGCCAGCTTCCGGTAGGCGCTGGTGATCTCCTTGGCGGTTGCTGTCGACGACACACCCAAGGTCTTGTAGTAGTCCTTCTCGAACCATTCGCGTTGCGGCGCCACTCGGTGTCTACCCGGTCCCTTTCCTGCTACCCATCCCGGACCATGACCATGGCCGGGCGCACCACGGTGCCGCGCCAGCGGTAGCCGGCCCGCATCACCTGTCCGACCACCGGCTCATCCGTGCCGGTGGCCTGGTTGCCCCGATCGGAGGCGTCACTGCTTTCGCCGGCGGTGGCCGCGTCCTCGGCCGGGAGGTGACCGACTGCCTCATGAGCCGTCGGATCAAAGACTTCGCCGAGGGGATCGATACGCTCAAGTCCCTCCTTGGCCAGCACGTCCTCCAGCTGGCTCTTGACCGCCACCAGGGCGCTGCCGTCAGCCGACTCGGCGTCACCCAGATGCTGGGTGGCCAGGTCGAGGGTGTCGAGCACCGGAAGCACCTTGTCCACCAGCGAGAGGGCGGCCCGGGCCACCTGATCGGCCTGCTGCTTGGCCACGCGCTTCTTGTAGTTCTCGAACTCGGCCTGCAGCCGGCGCAGCGAGTCGAGGAACTCGTCCCGCTGGGCCAGGGCCGCGGCCAACTCGTCGAGCTCGGGGGCGGTGCCGTCGATGATCTCGGTGGTCACCTCGCCGCCATCATCATCAACAATCTCCCCCTCGGCGACGTCATCGTCCGGACCCCGCTCCGACTTCGCAGCACCCCGGGTGGACGAGGGATCGGCGGCCCCATCGACCTCCGATCCCTCCCACACTCCCCTATGACCTGACTCATAGTTGCCGGTCATCGGCGATCAGCTCTTGTCGTCGACGATCTCGGCGTCCACGACCTCGTCGTCGGAAGGTTCGTCAGCCGGGACCTCACCACCGGGGGCGGCGGCGTCGGCCTTGGACGCCTCTTCGTAGAGGCGCTGGCTGAACGACTGGCTGGCGGTGAGCAGCGACTCGGTCGAGGTCTTGATGGCTTCGATGTCCGAGCCGGCCAGTGACTCCTTCAACGAGGCGAGCGCCGACTCCACGTGCTCCTTCTCGTCACCCTGGAACTTCTCACCCTGGTCCTTCAACAGCTTCTCCGTCTGGTAAACGAGCGTGTCGGCGTTGTTGCGGACCTCGGCCTCCTCCTTGCGCTTGCGGTCGTCCTCGGCGTGGGCCTCGGCGTCCTTGATCATGCGCTCGATATCGTCCTTGGCCAGCGACGACTGACCGGTGATGGTCATCGACTGCTCCTTGCCGGTGGCCCGGTCCTTAGCCGATACGTGGACGATACCGTTGGCGTCGATGTCGAAGGTGACCTCGATCTGCGGCACGCCCCGGGGAGCCGGGGGTAGGTCCACCAGCTGAAACTTGCCCAACGTCTTGTTGTACATGGCCATCTCCCGCTCACCCTGGAGCACGTGGACCTCCACCGACGGCTGATTGTCGTCGGCCGTGGTGAACACCTCACTGCGCTTGGTGGGGATGGTGGTGTTCCGCTCGATGAGCCGGTGCATCACGCTGCCCTTGGTTTCGATGCCGAGCGAGAGGGGGGTCACGTCGAGAAGGAGAACGTCTTTGACCTCACCCTTCAACACGCCGGCCTGGACGGCGGCGCCGATGGCCACCACCTCGTCGGGATTGACCCCCTTGTGGGCCTCCTTGCCGGTCAGACTCTGCACCAGATCCTGGACGGCGGGAATGCGGGTCGAACCACCGACCAGCACCACATGGTCGATGTCGGACTTGGACAGCCCGGAGTCGGCGATGGCCTGATCGAAGGGACCCTTGCACGCATCGACCAGATCGGCGGTCAACTCGTTGAACTTCGCCCGCGTCAACTTCACGTCTAGGTGCTTGGGGCCCTCGGAGGTGGCAGTGATGAAGGGCAGGTTGATCTGGGTCTCCTGCAGTGAGGAGAGCTCGATCTTGGCCTTCTCGGCCGCCTCCTGCAGTCGCTGGGTGGCCATCTTGTCAGTGGACAGGTCTACACCCTCGGTGTCCTTGAACGTCTTGACCAGCCAGTCGATGATCCGCTGGTCCCAGTCGTCGCCGCCGAGCTTGGAGTTACCGGCGGTTGACTTGACCTCGAACACGCCGTCACCGATTTCGAGCAGCGACACGTCGAAGGTGCCACCGCCCAGGTCGAAGACGAGGACGGTCTGCTCGGCACCCTCCTTGTCCAGTCCGTAGGCCAGCGCCGCCGCCGTTGGCTCGTTGATGATGCGGAGCACCTCGAGCCCGGCGATTGCACCCGCCTCCTTGGTCGCGGTGCGCTGGGCGTCGTCGAAGTAGGCGGGCACAGTGATGACCGCCTGGGTGACCGTGTCGCCCAGAAACGCCTCGGCGTCACGCTTCAGCTTGCCGAGGATGCGAGCCGAGATCTCCTGGGGTGTGAAGTCCTTGCCGTCGATGTCGACCGTCCAGGAGGTTCCCATGTGCCTCTTGACCGAGCGGATGGTCCGGTCGGGGTTGGTGATGGCCTGCCGTTTGGCCACCTCACCTACCAGGACCTCGCCCGACTTGGCGAAGCCGACCACCGAGGGGGTGGTCCTGCCACCTTCGGCGTTGGGGATCACGACCGGCTCGCCGGCCTCCAGCACGGCGACCACCGAGTTGGTGGTCCCGAGGTCGATTCCTACGGCCTTGGCCATCGTTGATGCCTCCTACTCGCTGCCCTCTCCGGGAGCGCTCGCTGTCTGCCACTCGGGTCCCACTCGCTGTTACCCGAGGTTACCGAATCCTTTACGGATATGACTCTATCAAAGTTGAGTGGCTAGTGTATAAGTTTTCTTTAAGGCTTGTGTCATCTATGGACCGAAGGACCGATGGAACCGACACTCCAGGACACCTCCACGCCGACTGCGCCCGGAGTCATACTGGTGGGATGGCCAAACCGTGGAGCGGCACAGCCAAGTACCACCGTGGCTGGACCGGTCGGGACTATCACGTAGCCGGTGGTCACGAGGCCGAAGCCAAGGCTGCACAGGAGGCGGAAAAGCCCAATCGGCTCGGCTTGTGGATACTCCGAAAGCTGGGCTACCAGGGGCCAGACCCAAGGCCACCCCACCAGGCCCCACATCACGGTGCTCCGCCCCACCCGAGGTCTCACCCCGCCGAGTAGGCAATTTCGGCGCAGAAACCACGCCTGCACCGCCTTTTCCGCCGCCTGGCTCTTCTCGGGCGACTCGGCTCGCTGGCATCAACCGGGACCGGCCAGGATACGCTCGAACCCATGCCCCAACTGGTGCTTCTCCGGCACGGTCAGTCTCAGTGGAACGCCGAGAACCTGTTCACCGGCTGGGTCGACGTCGACCTGACCGCCCAGGGTGAGGTGGAGGCCCGCGAGGCCGGCGGGCTTCTGGCTGCCGAGGAGGGTCTCGATCTCCGGATCGTCCACACCTCGGTGCTCACCCGGGCCATCCGCACCGCGTCACTGAGCCTCGAGGTCGCGCAGCGGAGTTGGCTGCCGGTCCGCCGGCACTGGCGGCTCAACGAGCGCCACTACGGAGCCCTCCAGGGAAGAAACAAGAAGGAAACCACCGCTGAGCACGGCGAGGCCCAGGTCAAGGCGTGGCGCCGCAGCTACGCAACGCCGCCCCCACCGGTCGCCCACGGTAGCGAGTACGACCCGGCCGGCGATCCGCGTTACCGGGACGTCCCGGCCGATCTCCTGCCCTCCACCGAGTGCCTGGCCGACGTGGTCGAGCGGGTCCTCCCCTACTGGTATGACGCCATCGTGCCCGACCTCCTGTCCGAAGGGCCACGGGGGGGAGCGGTACTGGTCGTGGCCCATGGGAACAGCCTGCGGGCCCTGCGCAAGCACATCGACGGGATCGCAAACGAGGAGGTCACCGGGCTGGAGATCCCCACGGGCATCCCCTTCCGCTACCAGCTGGCCGACGATCTTTCGGTGGCGTCGAGCGGCTACCTGGGCGATCCCGAGGCGGCCCGGGCAGCTGCCGAAGCTGTAAGCCGACAGGCCGGCTGAGCCGGCACGAGGGGAGTCGCGACGGAAGGCCGGCCCAACGGGCCGACCTTCCGTCCTTCAGGTCCGTCTGTCCCCACAAACGCAACCATGAAACTCCAGGGATTCAGAGCGCGTCAGGACCTCGCTCCCCGGTACGCACCCTGATGACCTCTTCGACGGGAAGGATCCAGACCTTCCCGTCGCCGATCTTCCCGGTTCCCGCGGTATCCACGATGGTGGTGGTCACCTCGTCGACCTGGGAGTCGTCGACAAGGATCTCGAGCCGGATCTTCGGCACGAATTCCACCTCGTACTCGGCTCCCCGGTACACCTCGGTGTGGCCTCGCTGACGCCCGAAGCCCTGGGCTTCGGTCAGCGTGAGTCCGTGGACTCCGAGACTCTTCAGCCCCTCCTTCACCTCATCGAGTTTGAACGGCTTCAGCACCGCTACGACTAACTTCATTCTGAATTCCTCCTATGGATTTCGTAGTGGTCCTGTCAGCTGCCGGCCGTATCTGGCGGTGACCCGTCGTCGGGTTGTCCCGAGCCTACCGAGGGAGCATCACCAGCCATGGACATGGCCCCGACCCGCTCGGCGAACGTCTCCTCGGGGAAGGCCTCCTCGCCGTGGATGGCCAGGTCGCCGACCTCGAGGATCTCGTCCTTGTAGCGAGCGCCCCGGAGCACCAGGCCAATGAGCTTCATCAGGATGAAGGTGATGACGGCCGACCACAGGATCACCCACACCGCGGCCCGGAACTGTTCCCACAGTTGGTGGGCGGACCCGGTATAGAACAGGCCGTTCACTGACACCGGAGCGAGACACGATCCGCCCGCATGCGTATATTGGGCGGCACTTGTGTTAACGACCTGACCGAACCCGTTCTTATCCAGATGGCCGCACCCGTACTCGATCATGTTGGGGTCCCCCAACAGCCCGAGGAGGAGGCCGCCGAAGAAGCCGGCGATGCCGTGGGTGTAGATGACCCCGAGGGCGTCGTCCACCTTGGAGAACGGCCGAACCTTGGACAGGTAGTTCCAAGCCACCCAGACGATGACCGTACAGACAACGCCTACGATGATCGCGCCCTGGCCGTTGACCCAACCGGCGCAGGGGGTGATGCCCACCAGACCGCAGATCATGCCGTTCACGCCGCCGAGGAAGGTGGGCTTCTTCTCCTTCGAGAGCCAGGCGTCCATGGCGATCCAGGTGAGGACACCGGCCGCGGTGGCCAGGTTGGTGTTGACCACCGCTGCGGCGGCATCGGCCCCGGCGTAGTACGGGTCACCACCGTTGAAGCCGTTCCAACCAAGCCACAGGATTCCCGCACCGACCGCGGCCATCACCAGGTTGTTGGGGATGGCGTGCTGTCTGTCTCGTAGCAGTCTGGGACCGAGGACCCAGGCGGCAACGAAGCCCGACACGCCGGCCGACATGTGAATGACGTAGCCACCCGAGAAGTCGAGCGAACCCTCCTGAGCCAGATAGCCGCCACCCCACAGTAGGAAAGCGTCGACGCCGTAGACAAAGGTGGACCACAGCGGAACGAGCAGGCACCAGGCGCTGAACTTGATGCGGCCCAATACGCTCCCGAGGAACAGCAACGGCGTGATGGCGGCGAATACGAACTGGAAGTAGGCCAACGTGGACGTCGGGAAGTGGAAGGGGACATCGGTGTTGGCTGCCGAGACTGCCTGACCCTGTTCACCCATGCTGGCGGTGATGGGACCGGGTTTACCGACGAAGTTGTCGATGAAGTGCTTCCAGCCCCCGACTCCGGAGAGCTGGGTCGGTATCCCGTTCTTCACACCACCTCCGAACGAGTTCGCTCCGAAGCCCATCTTGTAGGACCACAGGAACCACGAGAGCATCACCAGTGAGAACCCGGCGAACATCATGCCCAACACGTTCACTGCCCACTTCTTCTGGACGATGGAGGCGTAGAGGACCGCCAAAGCGGGAAGGCTCATAAGGCCGACGAACGTGGCTGCGGTGATCTGCCACGTATTGTCGGCTGGATTTAACCAACTCGGATAGGGGACATATGTCACTGCTGCGGCTAGCACGTTTCAGTGCTCCTCTCTTGTTCTCACTGCGTCTTGACGATCAGTGCCAGAAAGCCACGACACCGGGTACGCCAAGGGCAAGACGGGCAGTTTCGGCTTGCCGCCGCAAACAATGTCGGGTGGGAGTTTCGGCGCTGTCACGTCAGTGTTACCAATATGTGAACTGACTCGGATACCCAGTTCAGACCACCGAATAGCGGACCTCAGACAGAAATACCGGTCGCCGACGGCCGCCGAGCCGACGGAGGAAACCGCCCTTGTTTCGCCCTGCGGCGAGGGGAGTTGCGCACACTTGGGCGCGTGACCGTGCGGAAGATGCGGAGCGGCACATCGTGCCGCTCCGCCAGGGAATCGACCGGTAGGTTTCGGGCTTTTAGCCTGCTTCGAGTTCCTTGCCCGGCTTGGGCTTTGGCGTCCGCCGGGGCGGAGCCGTCGGCGGCGTGTACCGCTTGGACGGTCGAGCCGGGGAGGCGGTCGGACCGAGGGGCGATCCCTCCTCGCCCTTGAACAACTTGAGCTTCTGCTGCAGCCGGTAGGCCCGCACCAGGTACCAGGCCCCAGCCAGGATGAAAGGCGACCCGAATCCCCAGAAGCCGAGGTTGAAGATGGACAGGCCGAACAGGGCCATCACGATACCGAGGTAGAGGCGCTTGCCGAACCAGGCCATGGCCAGCATCACGATGGCCAGCCCAAGGGTCACAAGGCCGAGCTCCGAGTAGACCGACGAGCTGACGTGCTGGTGGTTGACCTGGCCGTTGGCCAAAAGAGTCTTGGGGTCGCTGGCGATCTTGTCGGCGGTCACGAGCAAGGCCACGAGGGCGGCGATAGGTGCGGCCAGAAGGCCGATGAACCGCTCCTTGTCGTTGGCCTTCCTGATGGCCTCCTCGACCTCGTCGACCGTGGTCAGATCATCGATACCAGTGGGCTTCTTGGGCCGGTCGTCGCCGCTCGCCGGGGCGGGCCGCAGCATCAGCCCGCTCAGCCGGAGCGTAAAGCGATGCCAGGCACTCACCTCGGGCAGCTCACCGCCGTCGGGGGGGTCGGTGTCGTCACTGGCCATGGCCGAGGCTACCGCGACCGACGATGGCGGCGACGCACGAACAGAGCGGCGACGGCCAGGATCAAGACGAGGAGCAGCACGGCCGGAGCGATGAATACCCTCGACGACGTCCGTTCGGAAGCCAATATGGCCGGTGTCGACAGCAGTGCCGGATCGGTGGAGGAGACAATCCCCTTCACCTCTGAGCCGGGCCGACGAAACTCGTCCCCCGGGATGGCGCGGGAGTAGAGGCGACCATCGAAGGTATAGCTACCGGTGCATGCTGAGCCGACCAGGTTGCTACCGCTCCCCCCCATCAGGCCGAGGCAGCTGGTCACCCTGACGTTCACCGGCACGCCGTGCTGACGGAGGTTGTCGATCTGCGCGTTTTTCTGGAACCCGGCCACCAACAGGACGACCGCCGTCACCGCCAGGGCCACGAGGCAGACGCCGACCACGAGCTGGCCGGCCCGGTGGACGTCGACATCCACGCCGGCCCCGCGGAGGGTGGAGATCGGCTGGTCGGCCTCGTCGGTTCGGTCGGTCACCGGGTCTGCTCCGGTAGAAGCCGATCCCCGGGGAGCGATCGGCTCCTCATCGGTCATTGGCATATCCATCCCTCAGAGCTGATCAGTTGGCCAGTCCATCGGGCTTCCCCGCAGGCTGCCCGGCGACCGTTCACCAGCGGTCTCGGATCGTAGCAGTGGCATCGCGATGGGAAGCCGACTGGGTCGGTGGTCAGAAGTCGGTGGATCGGTTCGCCGGTAAGGGAACCCGGCCGCTCTGCCAGGGGGCCGGGACGGGGTGGCGAGCGGTGTCGGCGATCTCGGCCAATCTAATTTCATAATTTCAGAATGCGTCTACGATATATATCTATGACATAGACAAACCAGCAGTTGGCCTCTGAACTGGTTATATGTACGTATATGTCATAGGTATACGCGATACGCTCATTCTCAAAAGGGCGGAACGCCGGAGGCAGGCCACGCGAGGGTCGGGACCCCTATGTCGGAGGACGGATCAGCGCAGAGCGGGGCAGCGCATCCGAAGGACCTCCGGCTAGCCTTCCGCCATGGCCGCCACGCCGAAGACGCTGGATCTCAAGTCAATCTGGCTGTTCTCCAGCTGTACGGCAGCCGAGCTCAAGAAGGTCCGTGGATCGCTCGACGAGTTGGAGGTCCCGGCGGGAAAGCAGCTGGTGGAGGAGGGGCGGATCGGCCTCGAGTTCTTCCTGATCGTGAGCGGCAACGCCGCTGTGGTCCGGAGCGGGAAAAAGGTGGCCACCCTCGGGCCCGGTGGCCACTTCGGTGAACTGGCCCTGCTGGACCGCCGGCCCCGCACGGCAACGGTGGTCTCGGAGACGGAGATGGACGTCCTGGTGCTGTCCCAGCGGCAATTCAACCGGCTCCTGGAGTCGGTGCCGACGATTGCCCGCAAGCTCCTGGCTGCTCTGGCAACGCCGGCTGCGCGAGGCCGACGCCCTGGCCTACGACTGAGCGTCCGTGGCCGCCGCCTGAGCGGCCGGTTGGGCCATGGACTCTTCGAGCAGTTGGGAGAGGTCGAGAACCCGCACATCGTCTTCTTTGGCATTGGCCCGCACTGCGTCGTCCAACATGATCATGCAGTAGGGACAGGCGGTCGACACCACGTCGGCACCGGTCCCGATGGCCTCCTCGGTACGTTCCATGTTGACCCGTTTCCCGATGTTCTCCTCCAACCACATGCGGGCGCCGCCGGCACCGCAGCAGAAGCCCTTCTCGCGACAGCGGCGCATCTCTACCTGGGTGGCACCGGGGATGGCGTCGATCACCGACCTCGGCTCGTCGAACACCCGGTTGTGGCGACCCAGGTAGCAGGGGTCGTGATACGTGACCGTTCCCTTGTATCCGCCACCGGGGGTCAACCGGCCGGCGGTCACCAGGTGGTCGAGCAGTTGGCTGTGGTGGATGACTTCGAAGTTGCCACCGAGAGACGGGTACTCGTTGGCCAGTGAGTTGAAACAGTGGGGACAGGTGGCGACGACCTTTTTCACCCCGGCGTTCTCCAGGGTCTCGATGTTCATCCGCGCCTGTTCCTGATAGAGGTACTCGTTGCCCAGTCTTCGAGCCGGGTCTCCGGTACAACTCTCCTTGGGACCGAGAATGCCGAAGGTGACCCCGGCCCGGTGAAGCATGCGGGCGGTGGCCTGGGCTCCCTTCCGGGCCCGCTCGTCGAGCGCACCGGCGCACCCCACCCAGTAGAGGTATTCGACGTCGTCGGGGATGGTGCCGGTGATGACCGGCACCTCGAAGTCGAGCCCCTCGATCCAATCGGTTCTCTTGGAAGAGCCGAGTCCCCAGGGGTCGCCCTGGTTCTCCACGTTACGGAGCATGAGACCGGCCTCGGTGGGGAACTTGGACTCCATCAGGACTTCGTAACGACGCATGTCGATGATGGTGTCGATGTGTTCGATGTCCACCGGGCACTGCTCGACGCAGGCACCGCAGGTCGTGCACGACCACAGCACGTCGGGATCGATCACCGAGGGGACCAGATTGTCAACCTCGATGCCCGCGGCCCGGTTGTTGGCCATCACTCGGTCGGCCGATGCGAACAGATTGTCCCTCAAGTCCATGATCAGCAGCTTGGGGGAGAGGGGCTTTCCGGTGTTCCAGGCCGGGCACTGGGACTGGCACCGGCCGCACTCGGTACAGGTGGCCATGTCGAGGAGCTGCTTCCACGAAAAGTCCTCGATCCGGCCCGCGCCGAACACCACCTCATCCTCCTCACCTACATCCTCCATCGACATGTCGGGCGTGGAGGCCAGGGCACCGAGGGCGCGTGGGCGGCGCGAGGTGGCCACGTTGATAGGGGCGAGGAAGATGTGGAGGTGCTTCGAGTAGGAGACGAAGACAAGGAAGCCGGTGATGATGGCGACATTGGCCAGCAGCGCCACCGTCTCGATCACACTGTTCACCCCGGTGCCCAGCGGCTTGAGCAGGTTGGCCAGCCCATGGGAGGCGAAGGCCCACCACCCGTAGGGGAAGTTGCCCGTGTTGACCTGGGCGGCGCGGTAGAAGAGGAGCGAGGCGATCACGCCGAAGATCATCAGCAGCACCAACCAGGCCGCACCGGTATGGGAACCGAAGAAGCGCGAACGGCGGTTCTCCCGCTTGGGCGAATGTTTGACCCGGATGCCCACGAAGACCAGCAACGAGATGACGACGGCCACGGCGAAGAAGTCCTCAAGGAACCCGATGACCGCTGTGTGGCCGATGAGCGGGATGTGGAAGTCCCGCTGGAACAGGCAACCGAAGGCCTCGATGATGGTGAGGAAGAGGATGGTGAAGCCCCAGAAGGTGAAGGCGTGGGCCAGGCCGGGCACCGTCCACTGGAGCAGCTTCTTCTGGCCGCCGACCTCCACCAGCTCGGCCTTGACTCGTTTCGGGACGTCCTTGAACCGGGAGGGCACGGCCGGCTCCCCAGCCGAGATGAGGCGGAAGAGCCAGTAGAAACGGCGTCCAGCGATGGCGAACATCACCGCGGCGATTCCGAGCCCTAAGGCGAGTCTGAGGGGCACTGCCTTCCTCCTAGTTGGTTACTAAAGAGTAACAATGGTGGCCGACCGGCTGGTCCACGGGCAACCGGCAGCTTACGAGCGGAAATTGTCGGCGTACCGACTAGGGGTGGGGCCCCATTGCCCTTGGTACTTCGACTGGAGCCCGTCCGATCCGTAAGGCTTGTCGGCCGGCGTGGTCATCTGGAGAAAGCTGATCTGGCCGATCTTCATCCCCGGGTAGACGGTGATGGGCAGATTGGCCACATTGGACAGCTCGAGCGTCAGGTGCCCGTTCCATCCGGCATCTACGAAGCCGGCAGTCGAGTGGATCAGGAGCCCGAGCCGACCCAGCGAGGACTTGCCTTCGAGGCGGGCCACCAGGTCGTCGGGGAGAGTCACCTTCTCCTTGGTAGAGCCGAGCACGAATTCACCGGGGTGGAGGATGAGGGGCTCCTCACCGGTATCCACCAGTTCGGTGAGGTCCTCCTGGTTCTCCCGGACATCGATCACCCGGCTCGTATGGTTCCGGAAGAGCCGGAAGTACTGATCGACGTGGAGATCCACCGACGACGGTTGGATGCACGCGTCGTCCAATGGATCGATCACGATCTGGCCGGCGTCGAGCGCCTCACGGATAGAGCGGTCAGAGAGCACCATGTCGTCCAGACGTTAGTGGGCGCACGCGCACGGGTGTAGTTCCCGTTGTGCCGGTGAGGTTCGGCCACTCAGGGCGGTGGCCGCGGGTTGGGTGCTGGCAACTAATAGTTGCAATTGGGACGCAGGATCATCGATACTGAGGTCGGCGGAAGGCGGAGTTGCATGAAATTTCATGCGCTGACCCAGGCGGGCGAATCTGTCGTTCCAGGCGCCGTACGGAGGTGTCCATGGTGCGGGTAAGACATTCGACGGGACGGACGTCCAGCACCGGCAGAAGCCCGGCCTCCACCCATCCGACCATGGTCATCTACTTCGAAAGCCGTCACCGAGGCACGGCGTGGCCGGAAATGGCGGTGCGGACCGGTCCACCAGCAGCTTCCTCGGCGAGGGGCCTACGGATCCTCCCCCCGCCGACCGAATTGTTCCAACCGGAACGGGCACTCGAAACCTCACCTCCGGTACTGGCATCGCCGGGCTTGGTCCTGGTGGCAGCGCTGTCCATCATGGAGGGGTACCGGTGGCTCAACGTGATCCCGGCCCGCTGGCTCCATCCCTCGGCGCTCGTCTACGTGACGGCAGCCGTCCCGCTGCTGGTGCTCTGCACCCGCCGACAGCCCGGTCAGCATCGTGGGCCGGTGCAATGGGTGGGCGTGGCGTCAGCATCCGGGCTGGTGGTGGCGACCCTCACCGAATCCTTCGTCCGGCGTCCGTGGTCGGCCCACGTCTTCGGCGCCAGCAACATGGCGGTAGCGGCCGTGGCGCTCGGTGCGGCATGGGCCATCGGTCGCACTGACTCCGTCCACCGGAGGAAGGGTGACGCACCCAGGCAGTAGTGTGGCGCTCGCACGCGGGCGTAGTTCAGAGGCAGAACACGAGCTTCCCAAGCTCGGAACGCGGGTTCGATTCCCGTCGCCCGCTCTCGTCTCGTCGCCCAAGCGCACCCGGCAGTGGGCCCCAGTTGCGCCATCATCCCGAGGAGTACGGATCGACTACCCGGGCGACTGAACCTTCGCCCTGACCGCGCCGTTCCCGTACACGCCGTCAAACCATCGTGCTGCCTCGGTGCGGGAGGTGACCGCCCGACCCAGCCAGGTCGCGGCGGTGGCCACCGTTCTGGCCCGACCGGGAGCCGCCCCCTCCAACAACTCGTTCCAGAAGACTCCCCACCCTCCGGCGACCAGGGTGCCCAGCTTCGGGGCGGTCAGCAGCCGACCCACACCGGCGACCGCTCGGGGCCGACCCACCAGCGCGGCGTGGCCGGCCGCGGCGATCCGCTGATAGGGGAGGTGGGCCACAGCCAATGCCGCTCGGTACCGGGTGGCGGCCCGATCGGGTTCGGCGAGAATGGCGGCCGCGGCGGCCCCCCCACTGGTCATGGCCTGGGCGATGCCCTCGCCCTGCAGTGGATTGACCAGGCCAGCGGCGTCGCCGGCCAACAGGACCCGACCAGCCGCCGGCGTGGTGCCGACCATACCCATCTTGAGCCAGCCGCCAAGGCGCTGGGGCTGGGGCTGGAGAAGGGGCGGAACCCGGTCGAGATAGCCGAGGGCAACCAGATGGCCTAAGTAGTCAGGAAGCGCCCGCACCGCCTCGGAGCCGGCTCGGCGGTGGGCCAAGGTTCCGACGCCGATCCCGACGTTGGCCTTTCCCTCGGGGCCGGGGAAGATCCATCCGTACCCGGGAAAGGCCTGCCACCGGGTCCGTTCCCACAGCGTGATCACGGGCAGGTCGACCGCCTGGTCGAGATAGCACCGCACAGCGAAACCCCATAGCACCCGGGGCTCTCCGACCAGGCCGGCACAGCCAGCCACATGACTGGTGGCCCCGTCCGCTCCGATCACGAAGTCGGCCGGGAATGCGGAGCGGGACCCGTCGGCACCCTCAATGGTGAACCCTCCAAGGTTGGGGTGTCCGCTCGGGTCGGACGCGGGGGAAAGTGGGGACCCGGCCCGTCCCTCGACCGGCTCCGCACCGGCCTCGAGGGCCGCTGTCCGGAGGGCATCGTCGAACACGACCCTGGTCATCGCCCGGGCCCGACCGGGGTACGAGGAGCCATCGAAGCTGGGTAGCAGCACCCGGCGACCGGTCGGGCCCACCACCACCATGTCCCCGACATCGATGCCGGGAGGCTCGGGCAAACCGAGATCGGCCAGGACCTGGAGGCCACGCGGTCCGATCAGGTCGCCACAGGCCTTGTCCCGCGGAAAGCGGGCTTTGTCCACCAGGGCCACACGGGCTCCGGACCGGGACAGAACCAGTGCCGCGATGCTGCCGGCCGGGCCGGCGCCGACGACCAGGACATCGAAGCGCTTCGGGCTCACTTGTCTCCTTTCGGGCGTCGACCGCTACGGTGAGATCCTCGCACCCGAGGAGGTGATATGGAGACCCTGGCAGTGCAGGACCCCAACCGGTTCGCCCGGCAGCTCTTTGCGCCCCTCCCCGGTCACTACGACCGTCTGGCCGCGCTGCTGTCGATGGGACAAGACAGCCGATGGCGGCGGGCCATGGTCGACCACGTCGTACCCGACCACCCTGGCCTGGTGCTCGATGTGGCCTCGGGCCCGGCCGGTGTGGCCATCCAGATCTCCGAGCGATCGCAGGCCCGGGTCGTGGGGATCGACCTGACCCTCGACATGCTGCGCCAAGGCCGCGACAACATCGCCGACCGCTCGCTGGCCGGACGGGTCGAGCTGGTCAACGGTCGTGCCGAACAGATGCCGTTTGCCACCGCCACCTTCGATGCACTGACCTTCACCTACCTGCTCCGTTACGTGGAGGACCCTCAGGCGACTCTGGTAGAGCTGGCCCGGGTGGTGAAGCCGGGTGGACCGGTGGCCAGCCTCGAGTTCCTGCTCCCGCGGAGCCGGTTCTGGCGCTTCTGGTGGTGGGGCTACACCCGCCTCCTGCTTCCGCTCGGGGGATGGGTCACCGGGGGGAGGCCGTGGTTCGAAGTCGGCCGGTTCCTCGGGCCGAACATCTCGAACCATTACCGCAAGTACCCGGTGGCGTGGACGGTCAAGGCGTGGGAGCGGGCCGGCTTCGTCGACGTGGGAGTCCGGCGGATGAGCCTCGGAGGCGGTCTCGTCATGTGGGGAAGGCGGGGCGTTGCGTAGGACGGCGCCCACCGGGAATCGGGAATCGGGGCCCCGACCGGCCTACTACGCGGCCCGCACGGATGCGGGTGGCTGGCGCGACTGGTGGACCCTCCTCCACCCCCCCTACACGGCGTGGCACCTCGCCTACGTGGTGATCGGCGCCTGCCTGGCACCGATCGTCAACGGCACCCGGCTGGTGGCAACCTTGCTGGCCTTCTTCTGCGCGGTCGGGCTGGCTGCCCACGCACTGGACGAGCTGCAGGGGAGACCACTGCGGACCCGGATCCCGGCCCGTTCGCTGGTGGCCGTTGCCGCCGTCGGCCTGGCCGGAGCCGTGGGACTCGGGGTGGTCGGGGCCGTCCAGGTCGGTTGGCCACTGGTGCCGTTCCTGGTGGTCGGTCCCCTTCTGGTGGTGGGCTACAACTTCGAGCTGTTCGGCGGGATCATCCACAACGACGTGGGCTTCGCCGCCAGCTGGGGTGCCTTTCCCGTCCTCACTGCCTACGTGGCCCAAACCGGGAACCTGGCCGCCGCGCCGATCCTCGCCGCAGTAGGCGCGTTCGGGCTGTCGGCGGCCCAGCGGGCTCTCAGCACCCCGGCCCGGCTGCTGCGCCGGCGGACCGTCGACATCAGCGGAACCATCACCCTCACCGACGGGTCGGAGCTCGATGTCGAACGGTCCCTGCTCCTCGCCCCGCTGGAGCGCGCCCTCCGGTCCCTGTCGTGGGCGGTGGTCCTGTTGGCCGCAGCGCTGGCCCTGGCCCGTCTCTCTTAGGGTCGCTCGCTTTCCTCGGGACGCTCGACACGACGGCGGAAGCCGGCCACTGTGGTCTCGACCACCCGGTCGTGGCCCCAGCGGAGGAGCGGCCCGCCGATCCGGCTGGCCCACCGCATGGCCGGCTGGTGCATCTCGACGGTCCAGGTCACCTCGGCGCGTGTGCCATCGTCCTCGGGGCTCAGCCACAGTCGGGCGGGTCCGCTCAGGTCCCCACCCACGGTGGCGACAATGGTTCTCGGCCGCTCGCACCGGTCCAGGGCGACCCGGATGGCCATGCGGTAGGGCAGCGGCGGCGACACCAGGCCGTGCAGGACCGATCCGGTGGTCAGGCCGTCGCCCTCGAGGCGGAACTCACTGAGCCACGGCCACCACGCCTCGAATTGGTCGACCTGTTCGATACGGTCCCACAGGACATCAGGAGTCAGCTCGAACCGGAAGGCCCGCCGGTAGGAGAGGACGGGAGGAGCCACGACAGCCAGGGTAGGGCCGACCCGACTGTGGGCGGGTACGGTCGTCCCATGACGACCGATGTCGGCCTCATCGGGGCGACCGGCCCTCCGACCGGTTCGCGGGGCACCTCCAGGTTGGCGAGCTTGCTGAAGGTGGAGAGAGGGACGGTGACCGCCGTGCTCGAGGGCATGGTCGGTGAGCGGATCAGCGCCGTTGTGGTAGCCCAGGCCAGGGGGCGAGTCGGGGCCAGCCCCCAACTCGGGCTGCATCCGTCCGATTCGGTGTTGGAGCGGGCCGCGGCTCCTCACCGGACACGAGACCGGCCGGGTATTCGTCTATGCCGAATCGCAGATCGCAGCCGACCGGCTGCCCGACGACACGCTCCGGCGCCTGCTCGGGTGCCACGACCCGATCGGTCGGATCCTGACCGAAGGCGGGTTCGACCCGAAACGACGGTTCCTCGACGGCACCCCGGAGGCCACCAAGCACCACGGGTCGATCGATGCGCTGTTGACCCGGGTCGTGTTGGCCCGCCGTTCGGTCATCATCATCGGTTCGGAGCCGGTCGTCCTGGTCAATGAATGGTTCCTTGACACCCTGGTCGACGCGCTCGTCGCCGCCGAGCAGTGAAGCCGACGACTCCCCAGTTCAGGATCCACTCGGGCCCCCGAGACCAGCGGACTCGGGCGGCGGCGACCAATCGGGATCGGGCTCGAAGAACAGGCGCTGAAGTGCCTCGAGACCCATCCCGAACAAGGTCCACTCCTGGTCCTCCCCGTTCGGGCCGGTCGGGCGCAGAATCCCCTCCATCTGCCCGTCGACCCGCTGGCGGAGGGCACACCCCTCGGCCAGCGCGCCGATGGCCACGGTGAACTGCCGGATGGTCAGCGGCTCCCGCACCCGCAAACCGAGGAGAGCGGCCAGCGCGCGATAGGCGTCCTCCCACAGCTCGGTCACCTTGTCATACCCGGTCACCAGGGCCTCGCGGATCCTCTCTTGGTACCGGGCCTGGGCGTCGTCAGCTCCGGGATTGTCGGCGGTGGCCAGGGCCCATACAGCGATCCACAACGACCAGTTGGGTGACTCGAGCAGGGCGAAGATGTTGGCGGCTCCCCCCACCCGGCAGACCTCGACGAGCGAGCGGTCACGTGACGCAGGAGTGGTGAGATCGATGGCGTCAAAGAGTGGGGCCAGCGCTTCGAATGTTCGCTCGTACTCTCCGAGGCCGTCGTCAGCAGCGACCAAGGCCAACACGTCCGCCTGATAGTCAGCCTGGTTCTCCCACACGCGGCGGATGACCGAGGCGTTGGACAGACGGACGCCGGTGTCGTCGAGGATCCGCCCGAAGATCCGCTTGAAGCTGAGGGTATCGACCCCGGTCCCGAGGCCCTCCTCGGTGAGCAGGTCCCGCCCGGTCTGGAGCATCAGGGCCCGGAGCTGCTCACGGGGCAGCCTCGTCTGGCGCTTCTCGGTCATCAATGCTTCCCTGCCGTATCCCCGCCGTATCGCCGATCGCCGGCCGCCGAACCGACTCGCGCCCGCCCCGTGGCTCGTCTTGCGCCCACGTTCACAATAGAACGAAGGGGCCGGATCCCAGCGTCTGTCCGGCGCCGGCCGGTCAGACCCCCACCAGCCGATCTCACCGACAGCCGGCGGTCAAAGCCATTCTATTGCAACCAGCAGTTGCAAGGTGGTCGAGTTGCAAGGTGGTCGCAACTCCCGACTTTGCAACTCTGAGTTGCACCCACGAGGGGCCGGCCCGGCGCCGGGGGGAGCGAGGGTCGGTTGCGCCACACGATGCATCGGGCGAGAGTGCGGGAATGAACGACGATCGCACCTACCAGGCGCAGGTCGGTTCCCAGACCATCGACCTTCCCCTGGTAGCCCTGTCCGACGAGCTGACCATCGCCCTGCTCATCTGTGTCGACCTCGGCGTGGCCTTCGCCGAGACCGCCGGACGCGAGCTGGCTGCCGAGCTGGCTCCGTTCCGACCCGACATCGTGGTGTCGGTGGCCACCATGGGCATTCCGCTGGCTATCGAAGTCACCAGGGCCCTGGGCCTCGACGACTACGTCATTCTCCACAAGACGCCGAAGACGCACCTGGGCGAATCGCTGTCCGAACCGGTGCGGTCGATCACCACCGAGCGCGCCCAGGTGCTGAGGATGGACCCGGCGCGGGCCACGGTCATCCAGGGTCGGCGGACCGCGGTGGTGGACGATGTCATCTCGACGGGGGCGTCCAGTGCGGCCGCTCTCAGGCTGGTCCGGCGGGCCGGCGCCGAGCCGGTGGTCGTGGGCACGTTGATGACCGAGGGAACTGGCTGGCGGGACACCCTCGGAGCGGATGCCACCCTCGTCCGTTCCCTCGGCTCCATGCCGGTGTTCCGTTCCGATTCCACGGGAGCCGGGCTCGACGAGGTGTGGGACTGACCGGCGCCCGTTCGCTCGCACCAAGAAGGCGGGTGTGCCATAGTCCACGCGTGTCGGCACCTCCGATCGATCCTTCTGTCCTCCGCGTCGACGACGACGGGATCACCCTGCTCGGCGGTTGGTCGGCGACCAGCGGCTACCGGCACTTCCCGCGGGCTCCGGTCTGCCCATTCACCGGCGCCGACGATGTCGAACCGATCGACCTGCCGCGGACCGGCACCGTCTGGCTCGCTACCACCGTGCATGTGGCGCCGCCCGGCTACACCGGGCCGGTGCCCTACGGCCTCGGCATCGTGGAACTGGACGGGTATCCGCTATTGCGGGTGGTGAGCCGTCTGGCCGGGCCGGACATCGGTCCCGGGACCCCCGTGCGACTGACCGGGGAGCTCCTCCCCGGTCCGGAGGGGGATGCGCTCACCACCTGGGTGTTTCGGGCATGAACGGAGTGCGGATCACCGGCATCGGTATCCACCCGTTCGGCCGGTTCGACGGCGTCACCGGCACGGCCATGGGCGTGGACGCGGTCCGCGCTGCGCTGGGGGAGGCCGGTCTCGACGCCCGACAGCTCCAGGCGGCATTCTGCGGGACCGCCTACGGAGGTGTCGCCGCCGGGCACCGGGTGCTGGCCTCCCTGGCCGGCACCGGGATCCCCATCATCGATGTGGAGGCTGGCTGCGCGTCGGGCGGGGCGGCACTTCAGCTGGCGGCGGCGTCCATCGTGTCCGGACAGTACGACCGGGTACTGGCCTTCGGCATCGAGAAGATGCCCAAAGGGATCATCCGGTCCTCGTTCTTCGCCCCCTGGCAGGAGGCGGCCGGCCTGACGCCGGCACCGGCCTACTTCGCCCTCCGGGCCCAACGCCTCATGACCGAGTGGGAGCTGACCGTCGAACACCTGGCCCAGGTAGTGGTCAAGAACCGGCGGAACGGAGTGGCCAATCCCGACGCCATGTTCCGCAAGGCAGTCACCGCCGAGGAGGTTCTCGGCTCTCGCATGATCTGCGAACCGCTGACCCTGTTCATGCTGTGCTCGCCCAACGAGGGCGGCGCCGCGGTAGTGCTGGAGCGGGGAGACTCCGGCATCCGCCTGGCCGGCATCTCCCTGCGGTCGCACCTGCCGGGAAACATCCTCGGTGAGGATTCGCCGCTCTCGGGCATCGAGGACACCGCGGTCACACCCCCGACCTCGCTGGCCGCCGACGACGTCTACCGAGCGTCGGGTCTCGAACCTGCCGATGTCGATGTGGTGGAGTGCCAGGACACGGACGCCGCCCGCGAGCTGCTGGCTTGGGCCGAGCTCGGACTGTGTGCCCACGGTGGGCAAGCCGCCCTTCTGGCGGACGGCGCCACCCTGATCGGTGGGCGGCTGCCCATCAACCCCTCGGGAGGGCTGCTGTCCAAGGGCGAGCCGCTGGGTGCCTCCGCGCTGGGGCAGGTGGTCGAACTGGTTCGCCAACTGCGAGGGACAGCCGGTACCCGCCAAGTCGAGGGGGCGAGGGTTGGCCTGGCCCACGTGATCGGACGTGGGGCCAACGCCTGCGTGACCCTGATCACCACCTGAGGGCTCGTTGGGGGGTATGCCCTACCTCATGGTGGAGGGTGAGCTCCCCAATCGAGTGCAACTCCGAGTTGCGTCGCCACCGGATACGGGCCATGCTGTGATCAAAGGGCGGCGGATCCCGTACGTGCTCCGGAGTCGGCACTAGGGCCTCAGGGCTCTGGTGCCGGGGTGCGTTCAGGCCCCATTCGTCGACGGTCCGGCGCTTGTGGGCCCGATGGATCGGGCTCGAGGAACTGATGCATCAGACCCTCGAGTCCGGCCGCGAACAGCGTCCAATCCTGATCCTCCCCGTGCGGACCGGTCGGCCGGGTGATGCGTTCGGTCCGTCCGCTCATGCGTTGACGCAACGCACACCCCTGGGCGTAGGCGATGACCGCCATGGCGAACTGTCGCATGGTCCATTCCTGACGGAGCCGGAGGGCGAGGCGCGCCACGACATCCTCCAGGCTCTGTTCCCAGAACTTGGTGACGGTCTCGACTCCCTCCCCCAGAGCCTGCTGGATTCGAAGGCGCTGCTCGGGGTGAGCGATGGCGGTGGCCACGCCGACGGTGGCGATCCACAGTGACCAGTTGGCAGAATCGGCAATGGCCTCGCTGCTGGCACCACCACCGATCCGGCAGACCTCCCGGAGGGCCGCCGCCCGCGCCTGCGGAGTGGACAGATCGAGCACATCGAACAGCTCACTCACCGCCTGTACGGTCAGAGCCGTCTCTGGCCTGCTCTCGTCCTGGGCGATGGCCACCAGCACGTCGGCCTGGTACTCGGCCTGGTTCTGCCAGACCCGCCTGATCACCGAAGCGTTGGTCACCCGCACACCGGTCTCCTGCTCCAAGCGGTCGAACACCCGCTTGAAGGTGAGATTGACCGACCCCGTCGCCAAGCCTTCCTCGAGCAGGATCTGGCGGCCGGCCCGCAGCAGCATCGACCGAAGTTCCTCGCGGGAGTGCTTGGTCCTGAGGCTCTCACTCATCGGCCGTCCGATCGTCGACACCCATGGCCGGGCGGTCACCCGCCGGCGTCTCGGTCCATGATGCGCCTGTTCGGCCAACTCGTCGAGGCGCAAACCGTCGACGGTGTGGCCATCCACTACACATCGGTGGGCTCGGCCATGGTCGTGCGGACCTGTTCCGCCTGCCGGACGACGAGATCGATAGCCTCGGCCCAGGGCCACGGGCGACCCCAGCGGGTGAAGCAGGCGAGCACCAGGATCCGATCGACGGTCAAGCCGACGTAGCGCGACCACCGGCTACCGGCCGGTCCGAGCGTCGATTTCTCGAAGATCCAGGCCCGGGGACATCCGGGTATCGACTGGTCCTCGACCTCGCGCTCGTCGTGCACGGTTTCGTCGGGCTGGCCGGGTCCGGTGAAGAACCTCGGAACCTGGCGTAGGGAAGTGTCGGCATCGGTCGCCGAGGCGTAGGGCACGACCTCCACCCAGGCCGCGCTCCGGTGCCCCTGCTGATCCAGGGACCGCCAAGCGGTGATGCCTCCGAACTCCAGGGCCCTCTGGCTCTTCCCGCTCTGCGGATCGAGCTGGCCGGTGGGCCACGAGCGCTCCTCGACCACCGCCCATCCAGGACCGGGGAAGTGTCCCGGACCGAGCAGCATGGCGAAGGAACGGGCCGTCTCGGTGCCGTTCCCGTCCTCGCCACCCGGAGAGGTCCGGTCGCCGTCGGCCTTCACCACATCGGTCCTGCCTGTGGCAACGTCAGTTGATCGACGAGACGAACTTGGCCACCACTGCGGCGGCGGCGGCTGGTCCCTG
This sequence comes from uncultured Acidimicrobiaceae bacterium, assembly GCA_963824355.1. Classification (GTDB taxonomy): domain Bacteria; phylum Actinomycetota; class Acidimicrobiia; order Acidimicrobiales; family RAAP-2; genus Bog-756. The sequence continues at coordinate 392,161 of CAWGOY010000001.1, forward strand.
CAGGGCCCACCAGTGGTTCAGACCGTCGAGCGGCTGGTGGGTCGCACCCAACATCTCGGCAACCCGGCGGGACGCGGTTTCGTCGTCAAAGGGGTCCTCGGTGGGCCACAGCACCAGGCCGGGAGCCTCGGTCGGGCCCCAGGCATCCCGCCAGTCGGCATAGGGGTTGGGTGTGGCCGAGCGGTAGAGGTCGAGGATGCACGAAGCCATCGTTTCATCGACCCCTGAGGCCAAAGCCACCGCGTCGTCGTGGGGCACGCCGGAGCCCTCGAAGATCGCCGCTCCGTCCTCGGGGGAGGCGGCGATCTGGCCGGCGAAGAAGGCCTCCCCCTCTCCTGGGGTCTGCCAGATGCGGGCAAAGTCATGCCACACGTAGTCGGGGTGCACGACGGCGGCCACGTCGGCGGTCCACGACCGCAGCAGGTGCCCGTGGGCGGTCGCCACCCGGTAGGTCAGGCCCGCCCCCCAGTCGTGGCCAACCAGATCGACCGGTTGATCGAACTGTTCCAACTCGGACACCAGCCAGGCCACGTAATCGTCCTTGGTGGCCCCGAACCCGCCAGGTCGGGGACAGCCGAACCCAGGCAGTGCCAGGGCTACCGCCTCGGCACCCAGGTGGGACCGGACCTTGTCCCACAGGGCCGCTGTCTCAGGAACCCCGTGGACCAAGACGATCATCCGACGAATGTAGCTCCGTGGATCGTGTAGTGCCCGGGTCGCGTTCAGTCGATGAGTCGGTGGTGTGCCCCGATGAGGGTGATGGCGATGATCGCCGGCACCTCGCCGGTATTGGACCAGCGGTGACGGGTCCCGTTCTGGATGTAGGTATCGCCGGGCCCGAGGGTCACCTTGACTCCGTCATCGAGCTCCAGGATGGGCTGTCCGGAGAGGACCACCCCGTAGTCGACGGTGGCGGTGGTGTGCATGCCGGGATTGTCGTACTCGAGGTACTCGGCCATGCCCGGCAGCTTCTCCTCGAATTCGGCCAGCGCCGCGGTGAGATCGAGGTCGGCCGGGGCGCCGGCTCCTCCGTCGGGCGGGATGGTGAAGAACCCGAAGCGGAAGCCCCCCACCGGTGGAAAGTAGCGCTCACCTTTCGGTCGCGAGCCGTCATCGGGGAAGGTGGCCGGCTCGTCGGCCCCCCACAGCCGGTGGAACTCGCTCCCGGGGAGGAGGCTCAGGGTCACCGGTGCCACCATTTGATCACTGACGAAGACCGCTCGACCTTCGTCGTCGTGACCGGTCACCACGCGTCGTGCCTGCATGCTCGCTCCTTGATGGGATGGACCTGACGGAGTGCGACACCCTCCCGGGCTGTACCGCCGATCGTCCCACGTCGGCCGGTTTCCCGCTGTGTACGCTGTCGGTGTGCGACCGGAGGACTCGATCCGCGTCGGTCGGATCAACCGGGTCCTTCACCAATTCCTCCGTCCCCACCGCAGGGGACCGGCAGTGGCAGTCGAGGTTTCGGCCCACCACGTGCACGGTGAGCCCATTCCGGCCGAAGAGGCGTTCGGCGCCGACTTCGAACCCTTCGCGGTCGGCGGACGGTGGGGTCCGGCGTGGGACACCACCTGGTTCCGGATCAAAGGCACCGTCCCCCCGGAGTGGTCGGGAGGCCAGGTGGCGCTGGGGTTCGTGATCGGCAGTGCCGGTTCCACCGGGTTCGGCGCCGAGGCTCTCCTCTGGCGGGAGGGTCGGCCGGTGCAGGGTCTCTCACCCAATCACCGTGAATATCTGGTAGCCGAACGGGCCACCGGGGGTGAGACCGTCGAGGTGTTCGTGGAAGCCGCGGCCAATCCTCCCTCGCCCTTCGGCGCCAACCCGTGGCCACTGTTGTTGGCCGACCCCGAGGGTGCCCCCCTGTTCACCCTCGAGCAGGCCGACCTCCACCTCCGGGACCCGGCATTCGAATCCTTCTGGCACGACTTCCGGGTGCTGGTCGAGCTGCTGGGGGAGCTTCCTGAGGGGGATCCGCGGCCGCGCACCTCCTCGCCGGCCTGGAGCGGGCCTGCAACGCTCTCGAGCTCCCCGACATCGCAGACAGCTGGCGTACCGCCCACCCGTACCTCGAGGAACTCCTGTCGCACCGGACGGCGCCGGAGACCCACACGGTGAGCATGGTCGGTCACGCCCACCTGGACACTGCGTGGCTGTGGCCGCTCCGCGAGACGATCCGCAAATGCGCCCGGACCTTCAGTACGGTGCTCGAACTCATGGACCGCTACCCCGACTACCGGTTCGTGGTCTCCCAGGCCCAGCACCTGGCCTGGATGCGCGACCGCTATCCCGACCTGTGGGAGCGCATGAAGGTCCGTATTGCCGAAGGTCGCCTGGAGCCGACCGGCAGCATGTGGGTAGAGGCTGACTGCAACATTCCCTCGGGGGAGTCACTGGTCCGCCAGATCCTCTACGGCAAGCGCTTCTACCGCGAAGAGTTGGGCATCGAGACCAACGATGTATGGCTACCCGATGTCTTCGGCTACGCAGCATCCCTCCCGCAGATCATGCGGCGGAGCGGCATCCACTGGTTCCTGACCCAGAAGCTCTCGTGGAACCAGTACAACACCCTTCCCCATCACAGCTTTCTTTGGGAAGGTATCGACGGATCACAGGTGTTCACCCACTTCCCCCCGGCCGATACCTACAACGGCAACGTCAGCGCCAAAGAGCTCCGGTTCGCCGTCGAGAACTTTTCTGACCACGAGCACGCTGATCGGTCGCTCTACCTGTTCGGCTGGGGTGACGGTGGGGGAGGTCCGACCAGCGAAATGCTCGAATCGGCCAAGCGCTTCTCCGACCTCGACGGCCTGCCCCGTCTGACCATGGAAGGGGCTCGCGCCTTTTTCACCCGGGCCGAGGCCGAACTCGACCAACCGCCGGTTTGGGTCGGCGAGCTCTATCTCGAGCTCCACCGCGGCACCTACACCACCCAGGCGGCGACCAAGTGGGGCAACCGGCGGGGCGAGTTGGCGCTGCGCGACACCGAGTTGTGGGCCTCGATGGTGACGCCGGCCGAGTACCCGGCCGACGAACTCGACGAGCTGTGGCGGATCCTCCTCCTCCATCAGTTCCACGACATCATCCCGGGATCAGGGATCCACTGGGTGTACCAGGACACGGCGCGGGACCACGCTCGCCTACTCGAACGGACAGCAGCCCTGGGCGCCCACGCGCTCGAGGCCCTGGTCGGGGACGTCGATACGTCGGGTACGCAGCTACCGGTGGTACTGGTCAACTCGCTCTCTCACCAACGGACCGAGCTGATCGCGGTGGCCGCGCCAGACCACGTCACCTCGGTGACCGGTCCGTCCGGCCAGCCGATGCCGGTCCAGCGGGACCACCGCGGCCTGGTGATCTTCGAGGCCACCGTGCCTCCTTGTGGCTATCAGCTGTACGACCTCACCGCCGCCACCGCCGCTCCGGTCCTGTCACCGGTGACCGTCGCATCGGACTTCCTGGAGAACGAGTACCTACGAGTCGAGCTTGACGAGCACGGCCTGTTGTCCTCGGTCCTGGACAAGTCGGCCCACCGCCAGGTGCTGGCATCCGATGAACGCGGCAACCGGTTCCAACTGTTTCCCGACTACCCCAACTTCTACGACGCCTGGGACATCGACCGGTTCACCTTCGACCAGATCAGCTACCTCGACCAGGTCGACTCGATCGAGGTGGTCGAGCCCGGACCCCTGCGCGCTGGCATCCGTATTGTCCGCCGGTTCGGCGATTCGGTGATCACCCAGGTGATCGGACTGGACGCCGGAGCCCGTCATCTCGACTTCGACACCGAGGTCGACTGGCAGGAGAACAACCGGTTACTCAAGGTGGCGTTCCCGGTGGCTGTGCGGAGCATGCGGGCGACCTATGAGATCCAGTACGGCCACGTGGAGCGGCCGACCCACGCCAACACCAGCTGGGATGTGGCGCGGTTCGAGGTCTGCGCCCACAAATGGGCCGACCTGTCCGAGCCCGGATACGGAGTAGCCCTGCTCAACGACAGCAAGTACGGCCACGACATCGCCGGCAACGTGATTCGACTCTCGTTGCTGCGCTCGACGACCTGGCCCGATCCGGTGGCCGACCGGGGTCACCATCACTTCGCCTATCGGTTGTTCCCGCATGCCGGGGATCTGCGCGATGCGGGGGTGATCGACGCCGGCTACGACCTCAACGTGCCGGTCGGTTCGGTCACCGCCACTCCCCACCCCGGTGTCCTCGAGCCGACCGGTTCACTGCTGTCGGTGGACGCGCCCAACGTGGTGGTCGAGGCGGTCAAGCAGGGCGACGACGGTTCGCTGGTGGTTCGGATGTACGAAGCCTGGGGTCGGCGGGGACCGGTCACCCTGCAGGCGCCGTGGAAACTCGGCCGGGCCACCGCCACCGATCTGCTGGAACGCGAGATCGCCGAGATCCCCTTCGACCGGTATGCGATGACGTTCGACATCACACCCTTCGAGATCGCCACGTTCAAGCTGGAAGCGGCCACAGCGAGCGCCAGCTAGGACGTTCGTCGCTCCGACGGAACCGGGTCACCGATCCTGCACAATGAGCTCACGGGGAGACGGCCAGCCCCAGCACCAGGCCTGCCGCGGCCAACAGGAGGGTTCCGGCCGTCAACAGCCCCAAGAATACCGCCACCATCGCACCGGTCGGCTGGCGGACACGGGTGCGCCGGCCGAGCAACATACCGGCCGCCCAGGTGGCGGCACCGATGGCCAGCAGGACGATGACCACCTCCGACCAACCACCGGCCCAGGGCTGGCTCCTCCGTGCCATGATGCCCACCGTGGCCAGTACGGCCAGGCCCGAACGGGTCCAGGCCAGGGTGGTTCGCTCACTGGCCAGGCCGGGTACGGGGGTGGGCTCCCGGGTGGTCGTCCCCTGCTGGTCGCTCACCGGGCCGGACCGCTACTTGGCGCCGACGCTGGCCAGGACCACGGCGATGACGGCCACGATCCCGACGCCGATCGAGAGCACCAGCGGCATGCGGGACCGGGGAAGGGGAAGACCGAGGCGCATGGCCCGCTGGTTGGCCTTCCACTGGACAAAGCTGGTCAGGGCGACCAGCGCACCCAGGGCGATCAGCGGGAGTCCGAGAATCCGGCGCCCCGCGTTGATGTGGAACTCGGGCAGGAGCTGGGTGGCGGCCACCCCGGTGGCGATGAGGGCCAGTGCGGTGCGGTTCCAGGCCAGGAACGTCCGCTCATTGGCGTACGTGAAGCGGACGTCCGGTTCGTGCTCCTCCGCCGGTACGTCCTCGTTCACCGCGCACTCACCGGCCACAGCCTACAGACGGGTGTTCGTTCAGGGACCCGAAGTCATCCGTCTCGCTGGTCTTGGTCGGAAACGGGCCCACCGGGGTGGTGGTACCAGTGTTCGAGTGAGGCCACCTCCCTCGAACCGCGTTCCCCGATCGTCCACACTGCCAGGATCGGACGTCCACCCCTCGATCACCCACGGCGCTTTCTCCTCACCACCTGGGACGGTGGCGGGAACGTCCCACCCGAGTTGGGGGTGGCCGGTCGCCTGATCGCCCGCGGCCATCAGGTCCACGTGCTCGCCGACCCCACCTTGCAGGCAAGTGCTGAGGCCGCGGGCTGCACCTTCGCACCGTGGACGACCGCTCCCCATCGGATCACACTCGATCCGGACACTGACATCCTGAAGGACTGGGAGATCAAGAACCAGCTGGTCCTGATGCGCCGGTTGCGCGACCACTTCATCGCCGGTCCCTCCGGTGCCTTCGCCGCCGACACCGCAGCAGCCATCGAGGCCCACCGACCCGACTGCGTGGTACCCGACGCCTTCTTGTTCGGATCGATGATCGCCGGCCAGGAGGCAGGGCTCCCGGTGGTGCCGCTTCTCACCAACATCTGGGTACTCCCATCGCGTGGCGCTCCGCCGATGGGTCCGGGCTTCGCCCCGGCCAAGACAGTGCTCGGTCGCGCCCGGGACGCCACACTCACCGCCTTCATCAACCGGGTGTTCCGGGCCGGGCTCCCCGCACTCAACGCCACACGGGCCGAACGCGGCTTGGCCCCCCTTGCCTCGTTCTACGACCAGGCGCTCGGGACCGACCGGATCCTGGTCCTGAGCAGCGAGACTTTTGACTACGCCTCCCCGACTGTTCCGCCCAACGTGCGCTACGTGGGTCCGGTGCTCGACGATCCCGAGTGGGCCGAACCGTGGACGCCGCCGTGGCCGGCCGCCAACCAGGATCCCCTGGTGCTGGTCGGGCTCAGCTCCACCTACCAGAACCAAGGGGCACTGCTCGGCCGCATCGTGGAATCGCTTTCGGCGCTGCCCGTGCGGGCGGTGGTCACCCTGGGCCGCATGCTCGACCGGTTCGACGTCGCCCCCGCCCCCAACGTGAACGTGGTGCGATCGGCGCCCCACGCAACCATCCTCGAAGACGCGTCGCTCGCCATCACCCATTGCGGACACGGAACGACCATGAAGGCTCTGCAGTCCGGGGTACCCCTGGTCTGCATCCCCATGGGTCGAGATCAGCCGGACACCGCGGCGCGGGTGGTCCACCAGGGGGCAGGAGTCCGGTTATCGCCTTCGGCATCGACAGCCCGGATCACCCGGGCGGTCCGCCAGGTCCTGGACGACGGTCGATTCCGGGCCAATGCCCGACGGCTGGCCGCCACCCTGGCCTCCGAGCATGCGCCCGATGAGGTCGTGGACGAGCTGGAGGCGATGGCGACCAGGGAGCGGATCCACCCGATCTGAACGGGGCCGAGGCTACCGGGGAGGCGTTCGAGCGGCTCTGGGCGGCCCCAGCCGTGCCCCAGCCGTGCCCCAGCCGTGCCCGAGCCGTGCCCCAGCCGTGCCCGAGCCGGCGCTGCCATACTCTCCCCTGTGGGGACCCTCCGGTGAACATCACCACCCGTTCGGACACGCTCCTGCCCGATCCTGCACCCCGCCCGGTGCGCTACACGGTGATCTCGGTGGACGATCATCTGGTCGAGCCACCGGACATGTTCGAGGGCCGCCTTCCCCGCCGATTTGCCCGTCTGGCCCCCCGGGTCATCGAGACCTCGAGGGGCCACCAGGTATGGGAGTTCGACGGCAACCGCTATTCCCAGGTCGGGGTCAACGCGGTGGCCGGCCGTCGCCCCGAGCACATCACCCTCGAACCCACGCGCTTCGAGGACATGCGCCCCGGGTGCTGGAACATCGACGATCGCGTCGCCGACATGGACATCAACGGCGTGTGGGCCTCCCTCAACTTTCCATCCCAGATCACCGGCTTCTCCGGGAGGGTGTTCTCGTCCGCCAAGGACCCGGAGCTCGGCTTGGCCGTCACCCGGGCGTGGAACGACTGGCTGTACGAGGCCTGGTGGCAGCCCTATCCCGACCGCATCATTCCGTGCGGCATCACCTTCCTGGCCGATCCCGAACGGGCGGCCACCGAGATAAGGCGCAACGCCGAGCGGGGGTTCCGCTCGGTCACCCTGCCCGAGCGCCCGCACCGGGTGGGACTTCCCAGCCTGTTCTCGGGTTACTGGGAGCCGATCATTGCCGCCTGCCAGGAGACCGACACGGTCATCTCGTTGCACGTCGGATCGTCAGGTATGCCCGACATGCCCATGGACAGCCCGTTGGTGGCCCTGGGTGCCACGCTCTTCGGCCAGATGTCCCTGTCCGCCTGCGCCGAGTGGCTTTGGTCCGGTCTGCCAGCACGGTTCCCCGACATCAAGATCGCCATGAGCGAAGGAGGCATCGGGTGGGTGGCCATGCTGCTCGACCGACTTGACAACATCGTCGACCGCTCGGGCTACGGCCGCGACTACGACGCCTCGGGGCTGCTCCCCGCCGACGTGCTGCAACGGAACTTCTGGTTCTGCACCATCGATGATCCTTCCACCATCGACACCCGCCACCGGATCGGCATTGACCACATCATGGTGGAGGTCGACTATCCCCACGGGGACTCCACCTGGCCCGACACCCAGGCGGTGATCGAACGGTGCTGGGGACACCTTCCCACCGAGGAACTGGCCAGGTTGACCCACCGGAACGCGGCCGCACTCTACCGATGGCCTCTCCCGGATCCCGCCCTTCCATGACCGACCCACCCTTCTCCCATCCGGTCTCCATCCGCTATTTCGAGGTCGACCAGCAGGGTGTGGTGTTCAACATGTGGTATCTGGCCTACCTCGACGACGCCATGACCGCGTTTCTCTCCCACGGCGGCCTCCCCTACAGCCAGATGACCGAACAGGGGTTCGACGTGCAGGTGGTCCACACCGAGCTGGATTGGCGGGGCTCGCTCACCTGGGACAGCCCGGCCCAGGTGGTGGTGGCGCTGGCCCGACTGGGACGGACATCGTTCGACCTCCAGTTCGAGGTGCGGGCCTCAGGGACCACCGTCGCCACGGCCAGTACGGTCTACGTGAGCATCCGAACCGACGGCTCGGGGGCGTGCAAACTCCCCGACCTCCTGGTCGGGGCGCTGGGACCGGTCCGACCGCTTCGGGGGTGACCGGTCAGGTCAGGTCGCTGCTCCGACAGCCGGACCGGTGCCCGGCCACGGGGCCTCACCGGACAGGTAGCTGAGAGTCACAAGGGCGGTGGCCACCAGCAGGCCGTCACGACCAACGTCGGTGACCCGTACCTCGACCACGCCCTGCTGGCGACCGACACGCAGGGTCGTGGCTTCGGCCCGCAGCGGGCCGCCGGTGGCGCCGGCCAGGAAGCTGAGGGTCATATTGGAGGTGGCCACGTACCGCTGGGCGGTGGCGTAGACGGCGTAGGCCGCGGCACGATCGACCAGGCTGGCGATGAGACCTCCGTGGACCGCGCCGCCCGGGCCCCTCGTCTCGTCAGTGGCGTCCAACTCGACCACGTGCTTCCCCTCATGGTCATAGCTTCGGTGGGTGAGACGGTCGAGGAGCGGGCATCCCATGGACATGGGCGCCGATGGTAGGCGGCGGGCCGGCGCGACCGCCATCGGCCGCCGCCCGCGGAGCGGCCCCGGGTGCGCACCGGGCGACCCTCCGGGTGGATACCCTGCAGTGGTGGGAGTGAGGGAACCGAGGCCCGACCGGCGCAGGGGGGAGGAGCGACCATGAAGTCTTCCCCGGCCCGAATCGCCCTCGCCCTTTTGTTCGTCTTCATCGGGTTTTTTGGAGTGGCGTTCGCCATCGCCGGCGTTCTCATCCCCCTTCCGGTCCCGGCGGCCGGAGGCACCTGCGGGCCGGGTACAGCGTCCGAGTCGCCGATCACCGCCTTTTTCGACCCGGGGTCCATCGGGGCTGGGGCCGAGCCCTCGGCGACGAACGTGGCCGGACGCCAGCAATGGACGGCGTTCGTTTCCGATTGCCAGTCGTCAACCGACCACCGGGTGGGGGCCGCCGTGGTGATACTGGTCGTGGCGCTGGGGGTGGGCATCGTGGGACCGAAGCTGGTCCTCCGCAGGAAGCGCCGGGGAGGCCCGCCGGTGTGGTCCCCCTACCCCGGGGCCACCCCGGTCGCCGGATTCACCGGGCCGGCCGAAGTGGCCGTCCTCGCCCCGCCCCCCGACACCTGGAGCCGGGCGCTACCAGAGAGGTGACCAGAGGCTGGTGCGCAGCAGCTTGCTCTCCCACTGGTCGCGAATCTCCAGACCCTTGGCCATGTAGGTACCCGGCCAGGTGGTGGGGTCGCACGACTCCACGTTGGCGAGCAGTCCCCCGAGGGAGTCGAGGTTCACCACCTTCTGCATGAGGATGGCCTCGGGACGGAGTCCCGAGCCGTGGGCCACCTGAAAGCAGGCCTGGATGTCGAGGAGCTTCCGTTCGTCGGGGGTGTTGCGCATGATCTGCCAATAGTCCTTGTCCCACAGCTCGAGGTAGTCGTCCAGTGGTGCGTCGGGCCAACCGGTGTCCTGCATGTAGAGCGAAAGGTCGTGCTCACGGCCGTCAGCGGGGACGGTGCCGAGGTCGAGGCCGTACAGGGCCGACCAGGCGACCGGTGTGAGCAGCTTGCCGTCCACCTGGTAGCGGTAGGAATCGAGACGGCGATTGAGCTCATCGAGATCGCCGCCTCGCAGGCGACCGGCCAGAGCCTCCCAGGCGGCACCATCAGCCAGTGCGGTCACCGTCACCACCTGGTAGGCCGGACCGCTGCCCATGGCGTGGTTGAGGTACCAGACCAGACGGGTGTCGTCGCTCTCAGCCACCGCTCCCATCAACTCGTCCCGGTAGGCGTGCTCGAACGATCCGGCATGGCGGCCGATCACCTGGTGGGTCTCGTGCATGAACAGCACCGTCACCGCCCCCGGTTGGGGACACGGCGGCGGTTCGGCCGAAGGTGACTCATCCGAGGGGTGACCAGACCGCCGTGCGCAGCAGTCGGCTCTGCCACTGGTCGCGGAGCTCGAGGGCCCGCTGCATCCACGATCCCGGGGCGGTCACCTCTGACGGAAGGTCCGAGGTGAGCAGCCGGACCAGCGGGGGAAGACTGGCCACCCGCTGCAACAGGGTCACCTCGGGATACCTTCCCGCCCCCGGAACGGTCTGGACGGCCAACTCGATGCGCATCGGCACCTGGGCGTTGGCATCGGCCAGCGTCCGCCGGTAGAGCTGACCGGCGGCCTCGATGTAGTCGTCGATCCGGCCCGAGAAAGGCCACATGGTGTCCTCCAGGTACATCGAGGGCTCGTGCTCCGCGGGCTCGACCGGGATATCGGCCAACGACCCGAGGGACGGTGACCAGGCCAGGGGGGCCACGATGCGGCCCCGCGACCCGTGCTGGAGTCCGTCCAGATCGCGGGCCCAGGCCCGGAGATCGCCGGTAGCCAGGCGTTCGGCCAGCCGGGCCCACGCCGCACCGTCCTCCACCGCGGTCACCGTGACTACCCGGTAGGCCAACCCGCTCCCGTGGGCCAGGTCGAAGTACCAGAGCAGGCGGGCATCGGCCCGTTCGGCCAACGCCGACATCCAGCCGTGCCGGTAGGCGTGCTCGAAGCGGGCGGCCCGTTTGCCGACCACCTGGTGGAATTGGTGGATGAACAGCACGATGGCGCCGGCCTGTCCTCAGGCCACGTTTCCCTTCCGATCGTGGAGCTTCCGGAGGGTCCGCACCAGTGAGGCCTCGATGAGCTTGTCGTTGCCCTTGGAGATGAAGTGGTGCACCCGCCTCTCCAGCAGGGAGCGAAGGACCGGATTGAAGACGTGGTAGGTCTCGCGGAAGAACACCCGGGTCCTTCCCCCGCCCACGTCCTCCAGACGCGTCCATCCCGACGCCTTGGACCACAGCGGCTTGCCGATGGCGTCGTACCGCCAGGACACCGGAGGGTCCGCCTCGGTGATCCACTCCCACGACTGGGCCCGACCTCCGGACAGCAGGTACTTGGGGACCGGGAACGAGCAGTGGCGGACCAGGCCATTCCCCTTCTCGTCACCCGGGTGGAAGATCTCGATGGCGACCGTTTCGGTCTTGATGTCCATCCGGGTGTACTTCCAGAGGGCATCCCAGACCTCGTCGGGGGTCCCGTCGACAACGAAATCGAATCGATGGTCCTGCACGGCCTCTCCTCCTCAGGAACCGGTGGGAGCGGCCAGTGGCACCGGCCGGGCCAGGCTCCAACTGAAGGTCTTGGGGATGTCGTCGATGGCCACGGTGGTGGCCAGGTCCGACACCGTCGGCCCGACTCGGTCGGCCACCTCCTGGAGCTGGTCGGCGTCGAACCCGAAGGTGGCGATGGCGTTCGACCCCAGTATCCGCCGGATGTCCTCTTCAGGCAGTCCCCCGAACACCTGGCGCAGGATCAGGCGGTGAACCGGGGCGGCTCCCTCCAGGTGCGGGTAGTCGGCACCCCACATGAGGCGGTCGATCCCGATCTCCTCACGCATCTCGGCTTCGTAGCGCTTCATGAGCGATCCACCCAGCATCACGTGACGGTCGACGTACTCGGCCGGGCGCAGCTTGAGGTAGGAGCGCACCGGCGCTCCACCGTGGGTGTCGAAGAACGACTCCATGTCCCGGACCAGGGAAGGCAACCACTGGACCCCGTTCTCGGTGACCACCACCCTCAAGTCGGGATGCCGGTCGAACACCCCGCCGAAGATGAGGAACCACAGGGGCCTGCGGGTGAACACGAACACTTCGTAGAGACCCAGGAACCCGCCGTGCTTGGCGTCGTAGAGCTGCTTGGCGTCGGTGGCGGTGCCCGAAGCCCCCGTGTGCAGGTTGACCACCAGACCGTGGTCCTCGCACGCGCTCCACAGTGGCTCGTAGTAGTCGTCGGCGTAGCCGGGAAGCTCAGACCGCAGGGACATGGCCGGAAGCATGACCCCACCCGACAGTCCGGACTGCCGGGCCCAGGCGATCTCCTCGGTCGCCCGGTCCATGTCGTGCAGATCGACGGGGATGCACCCGGTCCGTCGCCCGGGCGCCGCCGAACAGAAATCGACCAACCACCGGTTGTAGGCGTGCAATGCCGGCCACACCACCTCGAGCCCCTTGTTGGCATGGCCCCCGAGGTACATGGCCGGTGACAGGCCCCCGGCCAGCACCGGCCCCGGGAAGACCACCTCGGCGTGGATACCCTGCTCCTCGAGGTACCGGAGCCGTCGGCCTCCGGCATCGGACGGGAACACCCAGTCGGAGCTGTAATTGGCCAACCACTCAGCCGCCGCTTCGGTGTCCACCCCCATGCCGGCCAGTCGGCGAGTGGCGACGGCCCGGACCGCATCCGAATCGTCGATCTCCCCAGGATCCACGCCCCCGAACATGGGAATGGCCACCGAGGAGAGGTCACCGAAGGCGCCCACCGCCTCCCGGTGGGCCGGATCGACGTAGGCGAGGAACTCATCGAGGGTGTCCGGTGCCGCGTGGGCATCGGCCGACACCACCACGTAGGACTTCCCGGTACGGAACCCGTCACCGACCCCAGCTGTCAACCGAATCGCCTCCCCCTACGCCGGCGCGCCGGAACGCGCTGATCAGCGCAGACTAGTGCCGGTCGGCCCCGGTGGCGGCGGGCCGACTACGGTGACCGTCGTGGACTGGGCGACGTGGGCGGCGCGACTGGAGTCGGCGCTCGGACCGGAAGGGGATTTCCCCTCCTTCTTCGCGTCGGGGGCGCTGTTCAGTGACCCGGTCAACCCCCCGACCGAGGATCTGGCGGCCATCGAGGAGATGACCAAGGCGTCCTTTCCCGACTGGCGCCAGGAGATCCTCTGGGTCCACGGCGACGAGACCGGCGGCGCCTTCGAATGGATCGGCCGGGGGACCCTCGGTGGCACGATCCCCATCGAACTCCACGGCTCAACCGTCGTCGATGTCGACGGCCAGGGTCTGGTCACCCGCTGGCGCGACTATTTCGATCTGAAGGAGATCGAGGCCCAGGTGGTGTCGGCCTCGGCCGACCCTCCAGCCTGACCGGTGGCCGATGGCACCGTGCCCCTGGTCGACGAAGTGGGGATCCGTCCGGGGGCGGTGGTGGTCGTGCTCACTCCGGCCGGACCGCTCGACGACCTGCCGGCCGACGTGGCGCTCCGGCATCGGGTCGGTGGGAGGGCCGACGTGGTGGTGGCCTTCTTCACGAAGAGGGCGGCCCTCGATTGGTGGACAACAAGATCTGTGCCATCGACGGCGACTGGACCGGCATCAGGCTGGTCTGGCGTCGTGAACGCCGGGGAAACCGGTAGGCCGGAGCATCTCCGGTGCGCCGATCGCCCCGGTCTGTGAGACTCGGGACGATGCGAGCAGCGATCATCCGGGGGGGCACCGTGGTGGTGGACGACACCGACGAACCCTCACCGGGCCCCGGTCATGTGGTGGCCAAGTCGCTGGCCGCCGGCATCTGTGGCTCGGACCTCCACGCCCTGGCCGACTTCGATCGGTTCACCTCACTGATGGACCGGGTCGGCGTCCCGGCGGTCGACCCGGGACGGGACACCGTCTTCGGCCACGAGTTCTGCGCCGAGGTGGTCGACCATGGCCCGGGATCGGCCAAGACGCTGCCGGTGGGGACCCGGGTGTGCTCGGTGCCCATCGTGTTCGGAACGAACGGCGTCGAGCAGATCGGCTACTCCAACACCTACCCCGGGGCTCTGGCCGAATATCTGGTGCTCCAGAAGATGCTCCTGCTCCCGGTGCCCGACTCCCTGGGCACCGAGCTGGCCGTGCTCACCGAACCGCTGGCCGTCGGCGAGCACGCGGTAGCCCTCTCCCGCTTGGAGGTCGGAGAGCCGTGCCTGGTGGTCGGGTGCGGGCCGGTCGGACTGGCGATCATTGCCGCGCTGCGAGCCCGGGGCCACGGCCCGGTGCTGGCCGCCGACTTCTCCCCGACCCGACGGGCGCTGGCCGAGGCATTCGGCGCCGACGAGGTCATCGACCCGGCCGTGGGTTCCCCCCACGAACGGTGGGCCTCCCTCGGAGTGCCGACCACCATCATGGAACTGGCGGCGGCCGGCATGCTCGGTGGTGCCGTCACCAGGGCGGTCATCTTCGAAGCGGTGGGCGTGCCCGGCATGCTCCCGTCACTGATCGACGCGGCACCTCCCCACAGTCGCATCGTGGTGGTCGGTGTGTGCATGGACACCGACACCCTCGAGCCGTTCGTTGCCATCACCAAGGAGATCGAGCTGATCTTCTCCTTCGCCTACTCGCCGGAGGAGTTCGCCCTGACCCTGAGTCGCCTGGCCGCCGGCGTACCCGGCGCCGGATCGCTGGTGACCGCCTCCGTCGATCTGGCCTCGACCCCCGCCGCCTTCGAACGCCTGCGCACGCCCGACGAACACGGCAAGATCCTGGTGCTCCCGACCACCGGAGACGACCCCGGCCCGACCGGGGGAGCACCATGACGACCCTGGACGCCGACGACCGCCTCAAGTTCGGCGTCTTCCTGGCCCCCTTCCATCCGGTGGGCCAGAACCCGACCCTGGCCCTCGAGCGCGACCTGCAGCTGATCGAGCACCTCGACCGCCTGGGCTTCGACGAGGCCTGGATCGGCGAACACCACTCGGCCGGGTTCGAGATCATCGCCTCACCCGAGGTGTTCATCGCCGCCGCCGCTCAGCGGACCGGTCACATCCGCCTGGGCACGGGGGTGTCTTCCCTGCCCTACCACCACCCGTTCATGCTGGCCGACCGGCTGGTGCTCCTCGACCACCTGACGCGCGGCCGCCTGATGATCGGCGTCGGCCCCGGAGCCCTTCCCTCGGACGCGTTCATGATGGGCATCGATCCGGCCAGACAGCGGGACATGATGGGGGAGTCCTTGGAGGCCATCCTGCTCCTGTTGGCGGGCGAGGGTCCGGTCGACTACGAGACCGACTGGTTCACCCTGCGGAACGCCCGCCTCCAGCTGCGGCCCTACCAGCGTCCCCACCCGGAGGTAGCGGTGGCCGCCCAGATCTCGCCGGCCGGCCCCCGAGCTGCCGGGCGGTTCGGCTGCAGCCTCCTCTCCATCGGGGCCACTTCAGCCGGCGGATTCGACGCACTCGGACTGCACTGGGATGTCATGGAGGAGCGGGCGGCCGAATTCGGTACCACGGTGGATCGGAGCAAGTGGCGCCTGGTCGGCCCCATCCACATCGCCGACACTCGGGAACAGGCCATCGCCGACGTCAGCTTCGGTCTGGCCGACTGGGTCGACTACTTCCAGCGGGTGGCCGCCTTGCCCCTGGCACCGGACACGGCCAACCACGAGACCCTGGTCGATGCCCTGAACGCGTCAGGTATCGCGGTCATCGGCACGGTAGAGGACGCCATCGCCCAGATCGAACGCTTGCGCACCCAGTCCGGCGGGTTCGGCACTTTTTTGGCCATGGGCCACGAGTGGGCTGACACCGAGGCCACGCTTCACTCCTACGAGCTGCTGGCCCGATACGTGGTCCCCGAGTTCCAGGGGAGCGCTCGCACCCTGGTGGCCAGCCGCGACTGGGCGGCCGAGCACCGACCGGAGTTCATCGGCGCGGCCGGGGCCGCGGTGATGTCGGCCATCGAACGGCACCAAGAGGAGAAGCAGTCCAAGGCCTCCGGTTCCTGAGCGACGCCTCCCTCCGGCCGGAATGCGCCGGCACAGATCGTTCAGAAGGGCAGGGCCTCGGCCTGGACGGCCATCATCTCATCGAAGATCTTGCGGCAGGACGCCTCGTCCGGTGGCGACAGCGGATCGCGCCGCAGGGCCTCGAAGGCCGGCTCCGGATCGCCGGTCAGGGCCGACTGGACGACCAGGTTCTGCAGCTCGATCTGGGTGGTCATGAGCTCAGCCAAGGGTTCGAGGATGGGCTCGACGGTCGTCGGGGCGATCCCCTTGCCGTCCACAGTGGCCGGGATCTCCACAATGGCCCCCTCGGGGAGGTTGGGAACGAAGCCCCGGTTGGGGACGTTGACCGCGTTGAGCGAGCGGGCGCGATCGGTCCACATGGCTCCGATGATGGGGAAGACCTCCTCGGCCGAACGGCCAGCCCGGTGCATGGGCACCCGGGAACGGCCGTCACCGTACCTAGTGACCAGGCGCTCCATTTGGGTTCCGATCCGCTGGTGGAAGTAGACGGGCACCGGATGCCAGCCGGTGACCTGCTTGGCGAAGGGCAGGTACTCGCCGATGTGGCTGTCCACTGAGCACGGGAGCAGCCCGTATTCGCGGAAGACGTGCGACACCAGTGGCGAGTACATCTGCTCGACAGCGACCCGCACGAACGGCACCTTGGCCAGTTGGCGGGCGGCCGAGGTGACCGGCGGCGGGTAGTCGAAGTACCGGCGCTTCCACATTCGCCGCAGGCGGGGGTAGAGGTCCTCGCCGGTATCGGCTCTGCGGATGTCGGTGAAGAAGGTGAAGTGGTTGATCCCGGACGCCCTGGCCGCGATTTTGGCTTTGGGGATGCGCAGCAGACCAGCGATACGGGCCAGGCCGCCGGCGAACTCGTGGCACATGCTCACATTGCGCACCGCGGTGCCGGAGTTGATGGCCAGAGCTACCCGGCTGAGTGGATTGGTGAGATTGATGAGAAAGGCATCGGGGCAGTAGCGCTCGATGTCTGAGCAGATGCCCAGGATGGTGCGGATCGAACGGAGTGAGTGGAAGACCCCCCCGGGACCGCCGTTCTCGCCGGTGATCTGGGTGGATCCGTAGCGACAGGGGATCTCGTAGTCCTCGATCCAGTGCGGCCACCGGCCCACCTCGGCGCTGGTCAGACAGAAGTCCGCTCCGATCAGCGCCTCGGCGGCATCGGTCGATGCCTCGATCCGGATGGGACTGCCATTGCGCTCGTTGACCCGGTTGGCGAAGCGGACGGCCACCTCCAGGCGCGACGGGCTGACGTCGTGAAGCACCATGGTGGCTCCGCGTATCCGTCGGGTGTTGATGGCGTCAAGAACCATGACCGGGCCGAAGGACATGCCTCCTGCGCCGATCAGGCAGATCCTCGGTCCGGGCTGCTGTGTCACCGTTCTCCTGCGTCGCTCGACAGGCCCGAGCGTACCGGCCTTCGGTACCCGTTGGTCGGGCTGTCGCTCGGCGGCGCCTTATGGCTGCCCCCCACGGTGACATCGGCCATCCAGGTCAGGTAGCCGTGGGCACCGCCGGCGATGTCGACCACGACCACCTCAGGTGTCTCGTAGGGGTGCAGGCGCACCACGGCGTCTATCACCCGTGAGGCCAGGTCGGCGCGGGTCTTGAGCAGTACCAGCCACTCCTCGGCCCGTTCGATCGCCCCCTGCCACCAATAGCGGCTGACCACCGGTCCGATGCGCTGGCCACAGGCCACCAGACGATCGGACAGGAGCGCTTCGACCAGCGCGTCAGCCGACCCGGCGTCGTCCACGGTGAAGTGGATTTCGACGGAGTGACCGACCGTCCCGGCGGTATGCCCTGATGCCATCGGAGGTCCGGGCACCTCCCTGGCCTCCGGGCCGAAGGTGGCACGGACGGCCCGCCGGATCAGCGCTGATCGGGACGCACCGGTGGCGTGGGATGCGTGCTCGAGCGCGGTCAGCTCGTCGTCACCGAGGTAGATCTGGGTGCGCGGTATGACACCGTTCTACACCATGTGATGGCGCCCTTCCGAGGTCTAACGTGCCTGGCGTGCCCGATGACTCCGAACCGCCTGGCCCCCTGTCGACCGATCGGCTCGATGCCTGCCGGGACGCGGCACTCACCGCAGCACGGAGGCTCGGGTGCACCCACGCCCAGTTCCGGGTGGAGCGCATCCGGACCCAGCACGTCCGACTCCGAGACGGGAACCTCGAGGGTGCGGCAGACGATACCGAACTCGGCATGGGACTCCGCGTGGTCATCGACGGATCGCAGGGCTTCGCCGGCTCGGCCGCCGTCGATCCCGCCGGGGCGGCCGCACTGGTCGAACAGGCAGTGGCCGCGGCCCGTGTGGTGGCCCCGACCAACGCCGGGACGGTCGAACTGGCTGACGAGGTGGGGTACGGGGCGCTTTCTTGGACCTCGCCCTATGTCATCGACCCGGGCAACGTCCCGCTGGCCGACAAGGTGGAACTGTTGTCCGGTTGGACGCACCGCCTGCTGGCCGCGTCGTCCGTCGACCACGTCACGGCCCAGGTGGCGGCCGTGACCGAGGACACCTTCTACGCCGACCTGGCCGGAACCGAGGCCACGCAGCGCCGAGTCCGGATGCACCCGGTGGTCGAGGCCATGGCCCGCGACCCCAAGGGTGGATTCGAGACCATGCGCTCCCTGGCCCCACCGGTGGGCCGCGGCTGGGAGTATCTGACCGGTGAGGGTTGGAACTGGGACGAGGAGCTGGAGGCCCTGCCCGGACTGCTGGAGGAAAAGGTCCGGGCCCCGTCGGTCGAGCCCGGCACCTACGACGTGGTCATCGATCCGACCAATCTGTGGCTGACCATCCACGAATCGATCGGGCACGCCACCGAGCTGGACCGAGCTCTCGGCTACGAGGCGGCCTACGCTGGGACATCGTTCGCCACGCCCGATCTCCTGGGGACCTTGCGGTATGGCTCCGAGGTGATGCATGTGACCGGCGACCGCACCACCCCTCACGGGCTGGCCACGGTGGCCATCGACTCCGAGGGCGTACCAGGCCAGTCGTTCGATCTGATCCGCGCCGGTGTTCTCGTCGGCTATCAGCTCGATCGGTTCATCGCCGCCGTCAGCGGCACGGGATTCTCGAACGGCTGTGCCTTCGCTGACTCCCCACTCCACGTGCCCATCCAGCGGATGGCCAATGTGTCACTCCAACCAGCCGACGCCGTCGGGCCTTCGACCGAGGAGTTGATCAGCGGAGTCAGCCGAGGGATCTTCATCGTCGGCGACAAGAGCTGGTCGATCGACATGCAGCGGTACAATTTCCAGTTCACCGGTCAGCGGTTCTTCCTGATCGAAGGCGGGCAACTGGTCGGACAGAGAAAAGACGTCGCCTACCAGGCCACAACTACCGAGTTCTGGGGATCGATGGAGGCGGTCGGTGGACGCTCGACCTACCGACTCGGTGGGGCGTTCAACTGCGGGAAGGGCCAGCCCGGCCAAGTGGCCCCGGTGTCCCACGGCTGCCCATCGGTACTGGTCCGGGGCGTCCGGATCCTCAACACCCGCCAGGAGTCAGGTCGGTGAGCACCAACGGCCTCCCCCCAGCCCAGAGCGTGGTGACGGATGCGCTGGCCGCCGCCCGGAGAACCAGCGATCAGTGCACGGTCATCGTGGAGGAGACCAGCGAAGTCGAGGTCCGCCTGGCCAATAACACCACCACCACCAACGGCACCCGACGCGACCGGCGGGTCACCGTGATCAGCATGCGCCAGGTCGTCGGTGGTGTCTCGGCCGGCGTGGCCCGCAGCGGAGGAGATGTGGACGTCGTCCGGCTGGTGCGGGCGGCCGAAGAGGATGCCGCCGGTTCCCCACCGGCCGATGACGTGAGTCCCTTGGTCGAGCCGGACGAGCCAGCCCTCTCCGACGCATCCGACCGGTTCGACCACCCGCCCGGCTCGACCGATCTCTCGATCCTGTCGGACGTCCTCGGCGGTCTCACCGGAGCGTTCGCCCGGGCCCGCGATGACCGTCACACCCTGGCCGGCTTCGCCGAACACCGGTGCACCACGGTCTACGCGGGAAGCTCGACCGGACTACGGGTGGCCCACCCCCAGCTCGGCGGCGCCCTGCAACTGGTGGCCCGCAGCTCCGACGGGTCGGCCTCGACCTGGGTGGGGACCGCCACGTCCGACTTCACCGACGTCTCCGTCGACGACCTCGAAGGCCGCCTGCGCCAGCGTCTGGGCTGGTCATCGGTCCAACTGGACCGGCCGGCCGGCCGGTACGAAGTCGTCCTCCCCGCCGAGGCGGTGGCCGACCTGATGGTTGACCTCCTGGGCGGAGCCGGGGGGCGCAACGCCGAGGACGGCAAGACGGTCTTCTCCCGTGGCCGAGGTGGGACCCGCGTCGGCGAGTCCCTGTCCACGCTGCCCTTCAACCTGCGGAGCGACCCGACCGAGCCGGGGCTCACCTGCGCTCCGTTCCTCATCGCCTCCGGTTCCTCCTCCGACACCTCGGTGTTCGACAACGGTCTCCCGCTGGCCCGCACCGACTGGATCTCGGGTGGCCGCCTCAACCGTCTGCGCTACCACCGGGCCGGCGCCGCACGATCGGGCGTCGAACCGGCTGGCTTGATCGGCAACCTCGTCCTCGAAGTCGGGGGTGCCTCGGGTTCGCTCGAGGACCTGGTGGCCCGGACCGAGCGGGGACTTCTCCTCACCTGCCTCTGGTACATCCGCGAGGTGGACCCGTCCACCATGCTGCTGACCGGACTCACCCGGGACGGCGTCTACGTGGTGGAAGGCGGCCAGGTGATCGGCGTGTGCAATAACTTCCGATTCAACGAGAGTCCGGTCGACCTGCTCGGTCGGGTGACCGAGGTGGGGGGCACCGAGCGGGCTCTGGGCCGGGAGTTCGGCGAGTACTTCCAACGAACAGCCATGCCGCCCCTGCGGATTCCCGACTTCAACATGAGCTCGGTCAGCCAGGCCCGCTGAGGGCGGGCCCGAGGGTCGCAAAGCGCGGGCAAACTACCAGCTCAGACCCTCAGTCCACCCCTCGCTGGAGGGCGCACCGGCCCCGGAAGATCGTGGCCGGTGCCATCGGATTAGCCTTCACCACCCGCGATCGCTAAATTCGCCCGAATCTGCAGGGCAGGCACAGGCGCGGTCCCCCTCTCACCGCCCGGTCGAGCACAACGCTCCGACCAGGTTGCGGGACGGCCCGGACCATTCAACGGACCATTTCATCAGGAGGGCGCGAGCTAACAACCACACCCTAACGGACGCAAACACCCGCTAGCACACCCGGCTCATGTAGCCAGGCCGGACCACCCTTCCCGGTGCCCGGCTGGGGCGTTGAATGCACAGATGTGGGGTCCACCCAACCAGAAGAGAGCCAGAGAGCGCCGTCGAACGGCGAACCGCCTCTGACCGACCAAGGAACGGTTTCCCGCCATGTCGTTCGTCGTGCACCGCCGACCTGCTCATCCGTCCGACCACGACGTGGCCGGTACGCGCCACTCGATTTCGCCCCGACAGCGATTTCTGATCGCCGCTGGTCTGGTCGCCCTCATCGTGGCAGCCGCGTTCGTCGGCCATCACGGGCGCGCCTCGGCCGGACCGCCCACCGGTACCGGTGTCGTTCTCAACGCCCCCATCGTGGGGATGGCCTCCACACCGGACGGAGGTGGGTACTGGCTGGTGGGTGCCGACGGTGGCGTCTTTTCCTACGGGAATGCCGGGTTCTACGGCTCGACGGCGAGCCGGACACTGAACGCACCCATCGTGGGGATGGCCTCCACACCGGACGGAGGTGGGTACTGGCTGGTGGGTGCCGACGGTGGCGTCTTCGCCTTCGGCGATGCCGGCTTCTACGGCTCGACGGCGAGCCGGACACTGAACGCACCCATCGTGGGGATGGCCTCCACACCGGACGGAGGTGGGTACTGGCTGGTGGGTGCCGACGGTGGCGTCTTCGCCTTCGGCGATGCCGGCTTCTACGGCTCGGCCACTGGCATGTCGCCAACCAGCTCGATCGTCGGTCTGGCCTCCACTCCTGACAGCGGGGGCTATTGGGAGGCCGCCTCCAACGGAGCGGTCTTCTCCTTCGGTGACGCCCCCTATGCCGGGCGGGCGCAGGCCACTGCCGGATCGGTTGTCGGGATAAGCGCCGATGGACCCGGATACCGGTTGGTGGCCTCCGATGGCGGGGTCTTCGACTTCGGAGGGGCCACCTTCTACGGTTCGACAGCGGGCCAGCACCTCAATCGGCCGATGATCGGCATAGCGTCAACCGGCGACGGCTATCTGACGGTGGCTTCCGATGGCGGCGTCTTCGCTTTCGGCGGTGCCGGCTTCTTCGGATCACTGGGGGGCAGCACGGTCGGCGCACTGTCGGCGCTGCCATTCTCGCTGACCGGCGACGGGGTCACCGACTTTCAGCGAGCCGCATGGGCCCGGGTCAACCTGTGCGAGGAAGGGGGCGTCTGGGACGTCAACGGACCCGTCTACAGCGGTGGGCTCGGATTCAGCCGGGCCAACTGGACCATCTTCAACACGTTCGGCTATCCGTCCAGCGCCGCGCTGGCCACCCCCGAACAGCAGATCCGGGTGGCGATAGCCTTCGCCACGCGTTACTGGGGAAATCCCAACGCCGCTCCCGATCAACAGGGTTGCACCGGGGGTTACTGACCGTCTCCGAACCGCCCGAGGGCGGCCTGCAACCCGGCTGCGAAGTGGCGGGCGCCACCGAAGGAGGGGTGCCGCACGTAGGGCGCTCCGGTCGCCTTTTCGGCGTGGCGGCCGACGGCAACCACCGCCCTGCCCCGGCAGATCCGGTGGAGCACCGTGGCGCACGCCTCCAGCTCGCTGCGACGGGGGGCCCGGTTACCTGGGGGGAACAGGAACGAGGCGTTCCACAGCAGGACCCGGTCCGCAGTGCCGAGGTTGGCCAACGTCCGCCCGACGACGGTGGCGCTGGCTTCGGCCGGTCCCGACCCGGTGAGCTGGCGGAGCGAGGTGAACGGCACACCCGACCATCGGGCGCCGTTTTGTCCGGGCGCCTCCCCGACCAGGACGGTCGGTGCTTTCCAGTGGTCGACGAGGTAGCCGTGGAGGGCTAGGCGGCGCTCGGTAGCCTGACCAGGGACGTCCCCCCAGGCCACCGAGTCGTCCTCGTCGTAGAGATTGAGCGCGCCGGCAATTCGGACCGAGCCGATCAGCCCGATCAGTTCACCGACTTCGGCTGCTGAGCGACCCCCATCGACCGCTGCCCCGGTTCGGCTCCGACTCCCCACCGACGCATGATGGCAGGTCCGGGAAGTGGAGTCAGCTGCTCACCCGGTACAACTCCACCGAGAGCTGATCGTCATCCAGCTCACGGGCGGAGAACTCACAACCCAGTGCCTGAGCCACCCGGATCACCATCTCGGCGTTCGAGGCGCTGACCGCCATGTGGCAGGCCCCGTCGGCGTCGAGACGCTCCCAGAGGACGCCGATCTCGAAGCCGCGCTGGAACTCGGGATCATCCGTGTCAAACCGTAGCTGCGATGCCATGGTGGGACCATCGTCACAGGGCCGCCAACCCTTTAGCCGCTGCCTGGGGGCGGTCAGGCCGGCCCGGTAGCGGCCACGTTGACGTGCATGGATCCGAGGATGGAGATCCCGTGCCGCACCCCGTTGGTGGACCACTCCATCACCACCAGCCCACGTCCGATTCGCGTTCCGGCCGGAGCCAGCTGGTTGGCGATGGGGCTTGGTACGTACCCCACCCGTTGGCCACCGCCGAACACGGCCAGGGCGTTGCGATCAGTGGGATTGTCAGGTTCGTGGTGGATCTCGATCATTCGGCCGGCGCCGAAGTGGGGAAGTTGCAGACGTCGTCGTGGAATGCAACGCCGACCACCCGGGCGAAGAACACGCCGGGAAGTACCGGGGCATCGTTGTCCTCGACCAGGGCCTGCGTACCGAGGGGATCGAGGTAGGGGATGAAGCCGAAACCGACGACCTCACCGTCGGCCACCTCCACCGATCGCCGTTCCTCGACCAGATAGATCGGGAGGACCACCTCCTCGGCCGAGCGCCGGTCAGCTGCCGCCATCGTCGCTCCCTCGTCCCGGCTAGTCCACGGCCCCGATGGCACAGCATCGACAGACCGGCGGGTCACCTTGAGGGGACCACCGGATCGGTTGTCACTGTCCTACTCGGTCGGTAGGATCCGGGTCCGTCGGAGGGGCTGGCGACAAGGAGCAACCGAGATGAGGGCGCGCAGCCGGTGGGACCCGCGGGGAGGGACGGTCCGGTCCGGCAAACTGCCGTCCTTTCGGGCTTCGGTCATGGCTGTGCTGACCACGGGGCTGGTGATGATCACCGCAGTGGCCGGCTCCTCGAGATCGGGCGCCTCGACGTCCGCGCCAAGCCCGGTCAGCCAGGCCAGTACCTCCAGCCGAGGCGTGACAGCGGGAAGTATCAACGTGGTCTTTCCGGTGGTATCACTCAGCTCGCTGGCCGGCAAGGAGGGCTTTGCCCAGGATCCCGAGTTCGGTGAACAGACCAAGGCCATCCAGTTCTACGTGAAGCAGGTCAACGACTCCGGCGGGATCAACGGCCGGAAGATCAACCCGATCATCAGCACCTTCGACCCGACCAGCGAGTCGAACATGCGCGCCCTGTGCAAGACCTGGACCGAGGGGTCGCCGGCGGCCTTCGCCGTACTCGACGGCGTCGGGGACTGGACCGGAGACAACCAGCTCTGCATCACCCAGGAGGGCCACACGCCGTTCATCGGCGCCTGGACCACGGTGACCAACTGGACCAACGAAGGCTCCCCCTATCTGTGGTGGACCGGACCCGACCAGGCCGCCATCCTCCAGGCCGTGGTCAACTGGGGACTGAGCGCCAAACTGCTCGGCGGTGCCCATAAGGTCGGGGTCATCGCCGGGGACCGGGCCTCCGACCAGGCGGCGCTCAACCAGTATCTGCTCCCCGACCTGCGGAACGCTGGGGTGACACCGGTGGTCAAAACCATCGCCTCAGACCCCTCCGAGACGGCCACCACCGACACCCAGGCCCCCCTGGTGGTGCAACAGCTCCGCAGCGCCGGGATCACCTCGGTGATCCCGTTGATCCCCTTCAACGTGTTCTATCCGCTCCTGCAGGCCGAGACCGACCAGCAGTACTACCCGAAGCTGCTGCTCAGCGACTACGAGTCGAGCATCGAGACAGCGCTCGGACTGATCCCGACCCCCTACGAAAAGGCGCTGGACGGTCAGGAGGGTCTGACCACCATGACCCTCGGGGGCGGGACCAACAAGTCCAACTATACGGGACCCTTGGGCTACGACCCTGGTGTGGAGGCCTGTTGGGTGCCTTGGCACAAGGCCTATCCGGGGATCCCCTCGGGCGCTACCACCGACTACATCGAGCAACAGGGTCCGGTGGTGGACTGGTGCCAGGTGATCACCCTCTTCGCCAAGGCCGCCCGCAATGCCGGCCACGACCTCAACCGCCGCACCTTCGTCACCGCCTTGTCCAAGGTCACCAACTTGCCGGGGACCTCGACCCCGATCCTCAGCTTCGGACCCAACAAGCGGTACGGCCCGACCGAGTACAAGATCGTCAAGCTCCACAACAATGTGCCCCCGTCCTCTCAGTGCCAGCTCACCTCTCAGAGCAAACCCCAGGGCACCTGTTGGACGACGGTTCAACCGTTCACGCCCCTCCCCACCGGCTGACCGGTCGCCGGGGACTACCGTTCTGCCACGATGACCGAGGAGCCCACCGTCATTCCCTCCACCGCCCTTCGGCCCACGGGTGAGCGCTGCCGCCCGACGAACCGCGTCCGGTGAACGTCGGAAGGGCCATCGACGCCCCGCTCGACCGGGTACCCGACCGGGTGGCGCTGGCCGTTGACGGTGACGAGTACACCTACCGACAGCTCGAGGTGCTCATCCGGCAGGCCGCCGCCGCCCTGGCCGCAGCCGGCGTCGGCCCCGGTCGACCGGGTGGCGCTGGTCAACCTGGGAAGCGCCCTGTCGGTGGCCACCATCTTCGGCGCCGCCCGCCTGGGGGCGGCCATCGGCCCAGATGAACGCCTACCTCACCGCCGGCGAGCTCGGGCAGCTGGCCGAACTGGTCGGTGCCACGGGTCGGCGTGGCCGGGGCCGTTCGCTGCCGGCCTGCGGCGGCCATCGACGGTCCGGTGCTGGGGAGGAGGACGTGACCTCTTCGTCGCCGACCCGGCGACGCTCGGCACGAACCGAGCGTCGGGGGCGACGACGACACCGCGCTGGTGCTGTTCACCAGCGGTACCACCGGGCTGCCCAAGCCCATTGCCATCAGCCACCGTGTGGTCAGCCGACCGGCTGGCCTACTACGGCAAGCCCATCGACCCCGACGCCGACCGCAGGTGGTCGACATGATGTCGGCCCCCATCTTCCACATCGCCGGCACGCTGGGCCTGTTCGTCTCCCTGTACCAGGGGAAGAAGATGGTCCTGCTGCCCAAGTTCGACGCCGGGGAGTGGCTGGCACTGGTCGAGCGCCACCGGGTCGCCCAGACCTTCGTGGTGTCCGACCATGCTGCGGCGGATCCTCGACCATCCCCGGTTCGCCTCGACCGACCTCAGCTCGCTGCGGGCCCTGAGCTACGGAGCGGCCGCCGCGCCGGTCGAGCTGGTCCGCCGGGCGGTGGCCGCCTTGCCCGACGTGGAGTTCTCCAACACGTTCGGCCAGACCGAGACCCTGGGTGCCTACGCCGCCCTCACCCCCGAGGACCACCGACGGGGCGACCGGTTCGGCTCGGTGGGCCGGCCACTCCCCGGCGTGGAGTTGACCATCGTCGACCCGGCCACCGGGGAACCGGTGGCGCCGGGCGCAGTAGGCGAGTTCTGGGTCCGGGCCGTACAGAACACCACCAACAGCTGGCTCCACACCGGCGACACCGGCTGGCAGGACGACGAGGGGTACCTCTATCTCTCCGGCCGCATCGCCGACACCATCAACCGCGGCGGCGAGAAGTTCGGGCCGATCGAAGTGGAAGAGGTCCTCCGGACTCACCCAGCGGTATCCGATGTAGGGGTGGTCGGGTGCCGGACCCTGAGCTGGGAGAGCGGGTCGGTGCCGTGGTGGTAGTGGCCGAACCCACCTCCGTCGACCGAGCTGGTCGGACCACTGCGCCTCCTCCCTGGCCACTTTCAAGGTCCCCGAACTGGTGGCCTTCACCGACCAGTTGCCCTTCAGCGTGCTCGGAAAACTCGATCGACCCGCCCTCCGGCCGTTGCTGGAGGGCCGACCGTTGGTCAGACGATCGGGACGGTAAGCGGCACTGAATGGACGGTCGGTCAGGCGGGCGGTCCACTCCCCAGCTTGACCGATCGCGGTGTGGGTCTGGCCGGACTGGTCGGTCCACTGGAGCTGCACGATGTCCCCCGGATGGTCGGCCTGCAGCAGATTGGTGAGATCGTTCGCCGAACTCACCGTCGTGCCGTTGAGTCCGGTGATCACGTCTCCAGCCACCACACCAGCCTGTCCGGCGGCCGAGCCCGAGAGGACCTGGGCCACGGTGGCACCCGACGACGACCCGCTGCCGCTGCTGCCACTGTCACCGAAGCCACCCGATCCGAAGCTCCGCCCTCCCTGACCCGCACTGCTGCTGCTGGATGCGTCGACGCTGATACCGAGGAACCCGGTAGCTCCAATGTGCACGGTGGACGAGGCCGTTCCGTTCTCGATCTGCTTGGCGATGGACAGAGCGGTGGCGATTGGGATGGCATAGGCCTGTGTGCCCGACACCTCGTAGCCCTCGCCGGTCGAGGCGGCGGTGTCCATGCCGAGGACCTTGCCCGGAGGTGTTCACCAGCGAGCCACCCGAGTCGCCGGGCTCGATGTCGGCGTTGATCTCGATGAGCCCGGTCAGGTTCTCGGAGTTGCCGCCGCCTTCGTCGCTAGCGGTGATCGACTGGTTCAGCGCCATGACCGAACCACCGGCCGTGCTCGGCGTCCCACCGGTGCCACCGGCGTTACCGATTCCCACCACCGCTTGGCCCACCGCAGCGGATCCGTTGGCCGGTGGTGACGGTCTGGAGGCTGCTGGCATTGACCAGCTTGACCACGGCCACATCGCCGGTGCGGTCATAGCCCGACGACGTTGGCCGGTGTAGGTCTTGCCGGTCCCGATGTCGGTGACGCTGATGCTGGTGGCTCCGTCGATGACGTGGTTGTTGGTGAGGATCACCCCGGAGGAGGTCAGCACCATGCCGGTGCCCGCGGCCTGCTCGTCCTGGTAGCTGAGGTTGGTGTTGATGTCGACCAGCCCGGGATCGACCTTCGAGGCGATCGAGGAGATGTCCGAAGGTGCGCCGGCACCGGTCGAGGTACTCCCCGATGACCCCGACGACGATCCCGATCCGAAGCCGGACGAACCGGATCCGGACCCGAAGGGCGAGGATCCCGAGCTACCCGAGCCGAAGGGCGTAGAGCCGGTACCCGAGCCGCTGCCGACGGAAGCACTGGCGCTCGATGCTCCATGCGAGGGCCAGACCACATGCCCCAGTCCGGCTCCGGCCAGAACGGCGACCACGGCGACAACGACGGCCAGCGCCACCACCAGTCCATTGCCGCGCCTCGGCGTGGCCGATGGGGGAGGAGGCGGAGGCGGCCACATGCCGTAGTTGGGCATGCCGCCCCAAGGACCAGGGGCGCCGCCGGATCCGGGTGCAGCCACTCCGGGTGCCGCCCAGTAGGGCGGAGGCGGAGCCGTCCAGGTACCGGCGGGGGGGGTCGGGGCGCCGGATCCGACCACCGGGGTGGGATCCGTCGGCGTCACCTGGACCGGGGGTTCAGGTTGACCCGGGTGTGACGAAGCTGCAGGGAGCGGGATGGCGTTCCCTGTGGGTACGCCGAGTGCCGCACCGTCATTCTCCGATCCATCCGGAGGTGGCCAGATCTCGCTCATGTCGGTCTACCTTCCCGTTCCCTGCCTCTTCAGGCCAAGTCTTGTCCCCTCATCAGACACCAGCCACCTAAGGACACCTTCAACCACGCATATGAATTTCGTAAAGTCAGCGCAGGTCACGCCACTCACCCTCCGAATCCGGGCTACCCGCGAGTGGGCGCAGACCGGGCATTGCAACCTGTAGTTGCAAACCGGCTGCGGATTGCGCATACTGAGGGGGCAACGGGCGGCGAATTCCGGACATCAGCAAGTTCCTTGCGGCTCGGGTCTCCCCGACCACCGCAGGAGTCCTGGCGGGCGTAGCGATCCATCCCTTCGGGGTGTGGCTACGCGGGTTCCGACCAATCTAGCGGGAGGCCACCACCTCGGCGGGCCAGCAGGTGGCACACACCGCTTCGTCGACCTCGGGGTCGTACCAGGCTGGTGTCCCGGGGTGGATCCACTCCCCGCAGTTGAGACAGGCGTCAGCCACTCGCCGGGACATGAACCGTGCGCTGGCGCCCAACGGTTTCACCTGCACACTGACCACCGATGCCGACTCTCGTACACGATTCCCATTGCCGCCCCGCCTTTCGATTGCCCATCAGGTCGCCGTTGTCATCCCAGGCGACCTCTCTGCATCGGCAGGGAGCAGCCCGACCTTGACCGGAGCACCTCGATAGAAACCCTCGCCCCAGGTCCACCCCGCCCCGCCCATTCAGCCGGCGATCAGAGCCCGCCCTAGGCTTCCGGCCATGGCATTCTCCGGTCCCCGGATCGAGCCGGAGGCACCGGCGACCGGAGGCGTCCTACCTCGGATCGGAAACGGGATCGGGCTCCTCACCGATCCCATCGCTTTCTTCGCCCGCCAGCGTTCCCTACACGGCGACACCTTCGTCGTCGACGTCTTCGGGCATCGTCTGTTCTGCGTCTTCTCCCCCGAGGGCGTCCGTTCTCTCTACGCGCAGCCCGAGGACCGGGCGAGCTTCGGTATCGCGACCTATCAACTCATCAAGGCCAAAGTTCCCATCGAGCTACTCCTCGGCCGGCGCAATCATCCAAAGACACTGTTCGGCAGTCAGCGGGTCGAGGGATACCTCGAAAACCTCAGCACAGCGGTCCAACTCGAGATCGAACGCCTCGGTTCGTCGGGCACCTTCGAGACGTTCGCCGAGATGCGCAGGCTCAGCCACCGGCTCGGTCTGGCCTCATGGGCTGGGCCGGAGGCGGCCTCGCCCGAGTATCTCGAGCGCCTCATCCCTCTTTTCGATCGACTGGACAGTTCCGAGTCATTCGTCAGACCGGCCAGAATGTTGCTCACCCGGGCCACCAGAAAACGGCGCGAGCGAGCGGCCATGACCGACATCGAGGAGATCTTCGGAACGATCCTGACCGCCCGCGCCCAGCGACCGCCGGTCGGCGACTTTCTCGAGCAGATCGCTCACTCCTACGCCGATCTGCCCGAGGACCGGCGATCCGTTCCGGTGGCCCGAGACGTAATCGTCATCCACATGGGTTCCCAGTCAAATCTCTACGCCGCTCTGGCATGGACGCTCGTCAATCTGCTGCTCCATCCGGACCTTCTGCACCGGGTCCGGGACGGTGATGACCAGCTCCTCGACCAGTGCGCCAATGAGTCGATTCGGATGGCTCAGCGCTCCATCACCATGCGCCAGGTCCTCCAACCCATCGACGTAGACACGGGCGATACCACCTACCGCCTTGAACCGGGGGTACTCCTGACCACCATGTTGTCCAGCCACAACACGACGGCGGCCCCCGGCCTCGACCGGTTCGACCCTTCGCACTACCAGGGTCGGCACCTCGCCCCGGAGGTGGAGCTGCCAGCGCCAGAGCTGGTCAGCACCTTCGGCCACGGAGTACACCGTTGCCCGGCCGCACGCTTTTCGATCTCGGCCATCCGGACCTCCATCCGCGGGCTACTCGACCGCTACGAACTGACCCCGGCATTCGACACCGCCGCCCCTCGCAGGCGGCAGATCGGCGGAGTGGCCCGGGCTGCTCGGCCGTGCCCGGTCCACTTCCGGCCACGCTGAATCTCTTGGGTCCGGCTCGACGGAGGTGCCGACCCGGCCGGACCGGTGTCGGTCGGCATGCTGTTGACCGCCGGGTGACAAGAGGCCTATTCTTAACTATCCCGATAGATTTTATAGATAGTCAGTTCAGGCCTGGAGGGTCGAACCGCGTGCTCCTGTTGACCCCCAACCCGCCGACGACCGACCAACCCGGCCCAGTGCACGACGTGCCATGGGACCGGCGGACGGCCGCCACGATTCCGCCAGCGATGTCCGAGGACGTCCCACCTCCGACAGGAAGCGCTCGCGGCATCCTCCGGGCTCCCGGCCTTGTCGTCGTGGCTGCCCTCTGCATCCTTCAGGGCTACCTGTGGACCGGCGTCATCCCGTCCGCCAGTTCCCACCGAGCCTTGGCGGCGGTGATCCTGTTGGCGTCGATCGCCGCCCTCACACTCAGCCGTCCCCGGACTCCGGTCCGTCGGACCGCCCTGGAACTGTCGGCGCTGGTCGGGCCAGCGGTGCTGGCTTCTGTTTCGCTCCTCCACCCGCTGCTGGCCGGATCATCACTACGCACAGCGGTCGGCATCGGCGACCTGTTGGCGGCCACGGTGCTGGTGGGTGTGGTGGGCATTGGCGAGTGGAGACGGCGGCCAGCGCGGGTCGAACGACCAGCGGCTGGAAGCGACGATCTGCTCCGGGCTCCTTCCATTCCGGTCGCTTAAGTAGGTACGCTCGGGACGTGGCGCTCCCTGATTTCTTCGTCGTCGGCGCTCCGAAGGCGGGCACCACAGCGCTGCACGCCGCCCTGGCCCAGCATCCGCAGCTCTACTTGTCCAAAGTGAAGGAGCCGAAATTCTTCCTGTGCGACGGTGGTCCTCCTCCCGACCATGGCGGTCCAGGGGACGCCCACAGCTACCGCGAGTGGATCTGGCAGCGAGAGGCCTACGAGCGACTCTTCGATGATGCACCGCCTGGCACTCGGCGCGGCGAGTGCACGCCCTTCTATCTCTCCGATCTCGATTCCCACCGGCGCATCCATGAAGCGGTACCCGACGCCCGACTGATCGTCATCCTGCGCGACCCGGTGGATCGGGCCTACTCCAACTGGGCCCACCTGTGGGCCGACGGTCTGGAGACGATCGATGACTTCGTGGAGGCCTGTGCCGAGGAACCGCGCCGGACCGAAGCCGGGTGGGCACCCATCTGGCGCTACCTGGAGACCGGTCTGTACGGCCGCCAACTGCTCCACCTGTTCACCCTGTTCCCGCGCCAACAGGTGCACATCATCCGCTACCTCTCACTGGTCGAGCAGCCCCAGGCCACACTCGACGCGGTCTCGCGGTTCCTCGGCGTCGACGATGGAGTGGTGACCGAGGTGCCGGCCAGGAACGTCGGAGGCTACGTGCCGCCCACTCGCTACACGCGAACCCTCCAGGCCGTTTTCCGCCGTGGCGCCGACCTCGGGAGCCACTTCCCGCCCCAGGTGTGGCGGAAGGCCAGCCTCCCCCTGCAGTGGCTCATTCAACGGTCTCCCCAGCACCGACCGGAGTTGGCGGAATCCCAGCGGGCCCGTCTGGTCGACTACTTCCTCGAGGACATCGACATCGTGGAGGCCGAGACCGGTTGGGACCTGGGGACCTGGCGGACCTACCGCGAGGGCAGCACGTATTCGGTCCGCAAGTCGTGGGCCCCGTCACGGCGACTGGTTTCGTAGAACAGCCGCACGCCACCCCCTGGCAGCGTTATCGCCGACAGATACCTCAGGGAACCCTGGCCGGCCGGGTCGGCTCCCATCACGCCGGGCTGGGCCACCAGCTCGCCCGGGAGTCGATCCGGTGGCCACCCCGGTCCGCTCCTCGGCATTCTGCTCTTTGGTGGCCCGCCCGTCGTAGTAGGCCAGCCACCGCCCGTCCCGTTTGAGCACCTCGGCCACCCGGGCTCCCCGTTGGTCCCAGGCACCCGAGGTTCCGGACAGCGCCACCCCGTGCATGGTCCAGTGGAGTCCGTCGGCGCTGGTGCCGTAGTGGGTGGACATTCGGTCGGTGTCCTCGGGGAGGTCGAGAGGATGGACGCAGAGCCAGAGGTGCCACTGGCCGTCGATCTCGCTTCACCACCGGATCCTTCACACCCACGGTGGCATCGCCGGGGAGCACCGTCCTGGCCGAGTCGGGACGGAACCGCGACGGGGTGGTCGGCGTCAAGCGCGTCCACCCGCCAGTGCTTGGATCCGGGAGTTGCACAGCTCACGTAGATTCGCCAACCGCCGTCCGGCAATCGCAACAACGACGGCCGTTCAAGGGAGTCGCAGTCGAACTCCTCGCGTTCAAGGACGGTGACCGTCTCGAATCGTTCGCCGTCCTCGGAACGGGCAACCACATTGGCGTAGCCCCGACCCGTCCCCTCGGGGCGGCGAAGTCGGTAGGCCAGCCAGATCGTTCCTTCGTCGTCCAGCACCGAGGTGGGCGAACCGGCCCAGTGCCCCTTCCCCGGGCCGGGGGAAGGGACCGCTACCACCGCGTGGTCCGGTGATGGTACGGGGAGCGGATTGGTGGTGGTCATGGTGACTGCGTACCCCTCCACAGGTCGGCGTCTCCCGCCCCGTTCGACACCGGACGCCCCAAATCTACTGCGCCCCCCGGAGGGAGTGGGTATCTCCGGCTCATCCGCGGGTCAGGAGCTGCAGCCGACGGCTTGTCAGGACCGTCGACAGCCCGACCAGCCCCCACTATCGTCATACGCGGTGACAGAAGAGCCGCGACCTGCTCGGTCGGTTCCGGCGGCCATCGACAGCGAGGGAAGCTCATGCAGCAGTACGACCGATTCGACGGCGTGATCGGCCGGACCCAGGCCGAGTCGACGCCGTGGTGGCCCACCCCGCCCCATCCGGGGGCCGGGGCCCCCAACGTGGTGGTGATCCTGCTCGACGACACCGGGTTCTCCCACTTCGGCTGCTACGGCTCGGACCTGACCACCCCGAACATCGACCCGCTGGCCGACGGCGGCCTGCGCTACACCAACTTCCACGTCACCCCGCTGTGCTCGCCCGACCCGGGCGTCCCTGCTGACCGGACGCAACCACCACACGGTGGGCATGCGGGCCATCTCCAACTTCGACAGCGGCTATCCGCACATGCGCGGGCCACATCACCAACCACGCCACGACCATGGCCGAGGTGCTGCGCGACGAGGGCTACGCCACCTTCGCCGTCGGGCAAGTGGCACCTGTGCGCCATGGAGAACGCCTCGGCCGCCGGGCCCTACGACCAGTGGCCCTGCCAGCGCGGGTTCGACCGCTTCTACGGCTTCCTGGAGGGCGAGACCGACCAGTTCTCCCCGGAGCTGGTCTACGACAACCACCGGGTCGAGCCGCCGGCCACGCCCGACGAGGGCTACCACCTGAGCGAGGACCTGGTCGACCACGCCATCGGCTTCATCCACGACACCGTGTCCATCCGGCCCGACCGACCGTTCTTCACCTACCTGGCCTTCGGCGCCATGCACGCGCCCCACCAGGCTCCCGGCCGAGTACCTCGAGAAGTACCGGGGCCGGTTCGACGAGGGCTGGGACGTGGCCCGTGAACGCTGGTTCGCCCGCCAGACTGGCCATGGGGCTGCTGCCGCCCGGCACCGAGCTCGCACCGCGCAATCCCGGGGTCGAGCCGTGGGACGACCTGCCCGACAACCAGAAGCGGCTGGCCGCCCGGCTCCAGGAGGCGTTTGCCGCCTTCCTCGAGCACACCGACGCCCAGATCGGGCGCTTTGTCGGCGATCTTGACGAGCTCGGCCAGCTCGACAACACCTTGATCCTGCTGCTGTCGGACAACGGCGCCAGCCAGGAGGGCGGCCCGTTCGGGGTCATGCACGAGATGAAGTACTTCAACTTCCTGGTCGAGACTCCCGACGAGGCGGTCGAGCGCATCGACGACATCGGCGGGCCCCACAGCCACGCCAACTACCCGTGGGGATGGGCCCAGGCCGGCAACACGCCCGTTCAAGTGGTACAAGCAGAACACCCACGAAGGCGGCGTGCACGTGCCCCTCATCGTCCACTGGCCGGCCCGCATCACCGACGGCCGGCGGGCTGCGCGACCAGTTCCACCACGTGAACGACATCGCCCCGACCATCTACGAGCTCCTCGGCGTCGAGCGCGCCCGACGGTCTACCGCGGCTACGAGCAGATCCCGATCTCCGGCACGTCGATGCGCTACACCTTCGACGCCCCCGACGAGCCGACCCACAAGCAGGTCGCAGTACTTCGAGATGATCGGGCCACCGGGCCATCTACAGCGACGGCTGGAAGGCGGTCACCCGACATCAGCCCGGGCGTGCCGTTCGAGGACGACCGCTGGGAGCTCTACCACCTGGACGAGGACCGCTCGGAGTGCCACGACCTGGCCGCCGACCAGCCCGACAAGCTGGCCGAGCTGGTCGACCTGTGGTGGGAGGAGGCGGAGGACCACGGCGTCCTCCCGCTCGACGACCGGACCATCGAGCTGTTCTTCACCCGCTACCGAGACCGCTCGCCCCACCCCGTCGACCGGCAGCTACGCCTACTTCCCTCCGATGTCGCCCCTGCCCGCGCAGGTGGCCCCGTCACTCGGCGGGCGGGGTTGGGACATGGCGGCCACCATCGACCGGCCGGCCGGGGCCGGCGGGGTCCTCTACGCCACGGGCACCGAGAACTCCGGGCTGAGCCTGTTCGTCCAGGACGACCGGCTGGTCTTCGACTACAACTGCTTCGGCGACCACACGTGGTCGAGTCCGACGTCGCCGGTGCCGGTCGGCCCGTCGGTGGTCGGGCGTGCGGTTCCGGCGCGACCGGCGCGCGGCGGCACGGCCACCCTGCTTCGTCGACGAGCACGCCGTGCGGGGGATGGCGCGTGCCCTTCGCCATGACCATGATCTCGAGCGTCGGCCCGAGCGTCGGCTACGACCACGGCTAGCCGGTCAGCGCGCGCTACCACGGGCCCTTCCCCTTCGAGGGCAGCCCTGCACGCCGGTCGACGTGGCCCTCAGGGCCCGCCGGCGGCGGACACGCCGAGGCCGAGCGCAGGCAGCGCGCCGCTATGTCCCAGCAGTGATGGGTCGGGCCGGCCGCCCGGTTGGCGGTCAGGCGGTGAACCGGGCCGAGGCCCCGGCGTCGACGTCGATGACCGAGCCGGTGATGTGGCGGGCCGCCTCCGAGGCCAGGAACACCACGGCGGCGGTGATCTCGTCGGGCTCGAGCCACGGCACCGGCTGCACGTGCAGCGCGGTCATCGCCGCCGGCCACGTCGTCACGGGTCGGGTGCTCGAGGTCCGGCCGCATCAGACCGTAGAGCATGTCGTTGTGGATCATGGCGGTGGACACGTTGCCCGGGGCGATGGCGTTGACGGTGACGCCGAAGTGGGCCATCTCGTGGGCCACCGACTTGTCAGGCCGATCACCCCCCACTTGGACGCCACGTAGGCGGGGATGAGCGGGTTGGCCGACCGGCCCATCATCGAGGAGATGCCGATGATCCGGCCCCACCGCTGCCGGCGCATGTGGGGGGCGGCGGCCCGCATGGCGTTGAACACCCCGGTCAGATTGGTGTCGATGGTCTCGCTCCACTCGGCGGCGTCGAGGTCGACAGATGGATCCCAGGGTCGAGACCCCGGCGTTGGCCACCAGGATGTCGACCGAGCCGAGCTCGTCGACGACCCCGTCGACGAAGGCGATCATGGCGTCGAGATCCCGGACGTCGGCCACCGCCGACACACAGCGCCGACCCTGCGGCCTCCACCAGGCGCACCGTCTCGGCCAGGTCGTCCGGGGGTGGCCAACGGGTAGGTCACCGTCTCCAGGTCGGCGCACGAGGTCGACAGACGGCGATGTCGGCACCCAGGCGGGCCAGCTCGACGGCGTGGCTGCGCCCCTGGCCCCGGGCCCCTCCGGTGATCACCGCCACCCGTCCGGCGAACGGGCTGGCCTCGTCCTGCTGTCCCGGCATCGCGACCTCCCCGATCCGTCGATGGCCGGGGCCTCCCGGTCGACTCCGGCCGGACGATCCTACGACCGGGCACGACCGGCTCGGCGAGGCGATCCGGCGTCCGACCGGCCGGGCCGACCCCAGGCCCGCAGCACCTCGCGGTAGCGCCGGTCCCACTCGGTCGTAGGCCCGGCGCAGAGCGGTGCCCGGCCACCCGGCGGGAGCAGCTCGGCCGGCAGCAGCGGATCGGCCTGGAGGTGGCGGAGCACGGCGGCGGACAGCTCGAACCCCGGGGCCAGGTCGTCCGGGCCCGACGGCGGGCGGCGCGTCGAGGTCGACTGCGGAGCTCCCGGCGCCCGGCTGCCCACCCCGTCAGGTCCCACAGGCTGGCGGCCAGCGTCGACCGGGTCGCCGTCGGGCGCAGCCGGTGAAGACGGCCAGGTCCGGGGTCGCCGACCGGGTCGGGTCGCGAGTTCGAGGTTGTCGGGGCGGAGCCACACCCCTTCGCGCTGCTCGGCCAGCCGGGCCAGTGCCAGGCGCCTCCGGCGGGCAGCCCGGTCGCTCGGCCGGCTCGCCCGAGGCGGTCACCACCACCAGGCGCCACGGCCCGTCCCAGGGCCGGGTCCGACCCTGGCGGCTGCCGGCCTGGCGGCCCTGGCGGTCGAGCAGGTGGCCGGCCAGCCGGTAGCGGCCGGCTTCCGTCGGTGGTCACCTCGCCGGCCGACAGCCATCCGGCTCAGAGCCACCCGGGCCCGGTTCTCGTTGATCCCGAACAGGCCGGCCAGGTGGACCAGGTGGGACACCGGAAGCTCGGGCGGATCCTCACCCAGCAGGGCGCTGGCCAGCGACCGAGCCGGGCCGGTCGAGTCGGTGCATTACTCAGTCTTGCGTCATCTGTCCTGATAACTGTAATATGGCACACATGGCACGCACCATGGTGGCCGACCCGGCCGCCCGACCCGATGTCCTCCCCACCGACCGGCTGATGGACAACGGGATGGCCCGGCCCGAGCTGCCGCCACGAGCTGCGCCGGATCGACAACCTGCGCAACGCCATCACCGTGGTGTCGGTGTGGCTGTGGGTGGCGGTGGTCATCGGCGGAGCGGTGTGGATGGGCGACCGGTGGTGGGCCTACCTGGTCGCCTTCATCCTGATGGGTCCGATGTACGCCCGCTTCGCCATCCTCATGCACGAGGCGGCCCACAAGCTCCTGTTCACCAACAAGCGGGTCAACGACTGGGTCGGCACCTGGCTCATCGCCTACCCGACCTGGACCCCCATCTCCCTCTACCGCCGGGGCCACTTCGCCCACCACAAGGAGGAGTTCGGCCCCCGCGAGCCGGACATCGCCTTCTACGGCGGCTACCGCTGCGACCGGGGTACCCTGGCGCCGGCGGCTGGTGCGCGACGCGGTGGGCATCTCGGGGTGGAAGAACTTCACCCCGCTGTTCAAGGCCCTGAAGAACCCGGCATCCCGGCGAGTGGCCGGCTCGATCCTCGGCGTGCAGGTGGTGCTGTGGGCGGTGATGTGGGCGGCCACCGGGCGGTGGTGGATCTACCCGCTGCTGTGGTGGCTGCCGTGGATGACCCAGTGGCGGGTGATCAACCGGCTGCGGGCCATCGCCGAGCACGGCGGCCTCGAGGCCAGTGCCGACCGCCGGGTGACCACCCACAACGTCCGCCAGCACTGGCTGGCCCGCTTCTGGTTCGTGCCCTACAACACCGGATGGCACCTGGCCCACCACGTGGACATGGGCGTCCCGTTCCGCAACCTGCCCGCCTTCCACGCCGAACTGGAGCGGGCCGGCTACGTCACCGACGGGCTCACCTACCCCAACTACCGGGCCCTGTGGAGGGCGCTGTCCTCCGCCTGACGCTGAGGTCCGGCGCGCGCACCGGCCGATCGGACGTCAGATCGGGCGGCGGCCCCGGAGCGCCCGGTAGGCCCGGACCAGGGCGGCCGTCGAGCTGTCCTGACCGGCCAGGTCCGGGGGCGTCGGCGTCAGTGAGCGCCGGAGCCAGCTGCCTGGCCATCACCTTGCCCAGCTCGACCCCCCACTGGTCGAACGAGTCGATGCCCCACACCGCGCCCTCGGTGAACACGGTGTGCTCGTAGAGGGCGACCAGCTGGCCGAGCACCGACGGGGTGAGCTCGGGCGCCAGGATGGTCGAGGTCGGGTGGTTGCCCGGCATCACCTTGTGGGGCACCACGTCGGGGGCGTGCCGTCGGCGGCCACCTCCTCGGCCGTCCGGCCGAAGGCCAGCGCCTTGGCCTGGGCGAAGCAGTTGGCCATGAGCAGGTCCTGGTGGTCGCCCGTCCTCGTGGGTGGAGTCGGCGAAGCCGATGAAGTCGGCCGGGATCAGCTTGGTGCCCTGGTGGATGAGTTGGTAGAAGGCGTGCTGCCCGTTGGTGCCCGGCTCGCCCCAGAAGATCTCGCCGGTGCTGTCCCCATACCGGCGAGCCGTCGCGGCGCACCGACTTGCCGTTGGACTCCATGGTCAGCTGCTGGAGGTAGGCGGGAAACCGGGCCAGGCGCTGGCTGTAGGGCAGCACGGCGTGGGTCTCGGCCCCGAACAGGTTGTCGTACCAGACGTTCAGCATCCCCTGGATGACCGGCATGTTGGCCTCGAGCGGCGCGGTCGACGAAGTGCTCGGTCGATGGCGTGGAAGCCGGCCAGCATGTCGGCGAAGGCCTCGGGCCCGATGGCCACCATCAGCGAGAACCCGATGGCCGAGTCGTAGGAGTAGCGACCGCCCACCCAGTCCCAGAAGCCGAACATGTTGGCCGGGTCGATGCCGAACGCGGTGACCCCCTCCTCGTTGGTGGACACGGCCACGAAGTGCTTGGCCACCGCCTCGTCCCCCGCCCCAGCCCGTCGAGCAGCCAACGGCGGGCCGCGGGGCGTTGGTCAGGGTCTCCAGCGTGGTGAAGGTCTTGGAGCTCACCACGAACAGGGTCTCGGCCGGGTCGAGGTCGTGGGTCTTGTGCGTACAGATCGACCGGGTCGATGTTGGACACGAACCGGCAGTCGATGCCGGGGTCGGCGTAGTCGCGAGGGCCTCGTAGGCCATGGCCGGGCCGAGGTCGGAGCCGCCGATGCCGATGTTGACCACCGCGGTGATGCGGCTGGCCGGTGTGGCCGGTCCACGCGCCGGAGCGGATTGCGGTCGGCCACCGTCCCCATCCGGTCGAGCACGGCGTGCACGTCGGCCACCACGTCGTGGCCGTCGACCTCGAGGTGGTCGCCCCGGGGCATGCGCAGGGCCACGTGGAGCACGGCCCGGTCCTCGGTGGTGTTGATGTGCCGCCGGCGAACATGGCGTCGCGGCGCTCCTCGACCCCGGCCCGCCGGGCCACGGCCATCAGCGCGTCCAGGGTCTCGCCGGTGACCCGGTGCTTGGAGTAGTCGAGGTACAGGTCGCCGGCGGTCACCGTCATCGACGTGCCCCGATCGGGGTCGTCGGCGAACAGGTCCCGCAGGTGGCGGGTGCGGATCGCCTCGAAGTGCGCGGTGAGCCGCTTCCACTCCTCGGTCTCGGGAATGTCCACCGGACCGGTCGCTGCTCTGCATGCTGGTCCGTTTCTATGCCGTTCGTGCGTGCGACGCACGCCTGCTGTTCC
The DNA here is from genome assembly GCA_963824355.1 of uncultured Acidimicrobiaceae bacterium. GTDB lineage: Bacteria > Actinomycetota > Acidimicrobiia > Acidimicrobiales > RAAP-2 > Bog-756. Next base: position 432,663 of record CAWGOY010000001.1, read on the forward strand.
CCACTGTGCCGGTGATCCTGGTGTGCGGAGGACGCACCCACCAGGGTGAACCAGAAGATTACCCACCATTCACCTTTCGGTGACATGTCGATCGCGTCCTGTTCACCTGGCCTTCTTATCGTGGTCGACCATGGGGGCGAGCGGAGACACCTGGTGCTCACGGCCCAACCGGGCACCCGGAAGCAGGCGGGGTCTGTTCCCGTCGGGGTCGCACCGTCCGGTCGTCTGGCCCCCTCTGCCTCTCACGGCAACCAGGCCCATCGGCGCACCGCCGATGAGGCAACCGAGCAGCGGAGTCAGTGCCCGGGCCCGGCGGGCCCATCGGGATGCCACCACCTGCGCCCTGTTCCGCAGGGTGCGGGGCCCCCGGTGACCCTGGCCTTCCGCGAGGCCGAAGAGGGCGTGCTCCCGCCGATGGGACATCCGACCATCCTGATCATCGATGGCGAGGTCCAGTCGAGAGATTGGCTGGCTGCCACTCTGTCGGTGGAGGGCTTCGATGTGGTCACCGCAGCCGACGGGTCCGAAGGGGTCGCCCTGGCCGGCTCGGTGAATCCTTCGCTGATGCTGCTGGACATGGAACTGGGAGACACTCAGGGCCTGTCGGTCTTCCGGCAGATCTGCGCCATCTCGTCAGTGCCCGTGATCATGGTCACCGGCCGGGACGACGAGCTCGACGCGGTGCTGGCGCTCGAAGCGGGGGCGGCCGACCATGTCACCAAGCCGCCCCGGCCCCGAGAGCTGACCGCCCGGATCCGAGCGGTACTGCGCCGGGTGGGCCATCAGCTCGTCGACAGCCGGCCCCGGCCGCACCAGAGCGGTGTCGTCAGCCTGGGCCCGGTGACCATCGATGTCTCGATCCGCGAGGCGCTCGTACGCGGGCAGCCGGTCGAGCTGTCCCGCAAGGAGTTCGACCTGCTGGCTCTGCTGGTGTCCGAGGCGGGCAACGTGGTCACCCGCAAGCAGTGCATGGAGCGGATCTGGCGCGACCACGCCAAAGGGTGACAGCCGGACCCTCGACACCCACGTCAAGCGGCTGCGCAAGAAGGTCGAACTCAATCCGGCCGATCCCCAGCACGTGCTCACCGTCCGGGGCATCGGCTACCGCTTCAAGCCGTAGGGGTCTGCCCGACGCCGGGTCGGCCCATGCGCTCCCCCTGGTTGACGACTGGCTGCGGGCGGGCCCCTACGGTCTGAGACGGCGAACGGTTTCAGCCCACTGGTCGCTCCTCTACGACCTGCTTCCCCAACTGCGGTACGCCGTGCCGTAAGGTGGACGTGGCGATGGAGTTCGCCGGAACCGCCGGAAACGGCTGATGACTCCTACCGGAACAGCACGGGTACGCGAGACCGGAAGGAGCGGTGATGGCCACAGCGAGACGGGTCGACGGGCCGTTGACCGGCGAGCCGGCAAGGCGGCTGGTGGCCATCGCCGCCGGTGGAGCGCTCGGAACCCTGGCCCGCTACGGGGTGGACCGGGCCTGGTGGCCCCACCCTTCGGGTTCCCCTGGGCCACCTTCACGGTCAACATGGCCGGTGTCGCTGCTGCTCGGGCTCATCGTGACCCTGGTCGCCGAGCGCTGGCCCCCACCCGGTTTGTCCGACCGTTCGCCGCCATCGGGTTCTGCGGCGGGTTCACCACCTTCTCCACCCTGGTGGTCGAGGCCGCCCAGCTGACCCAGCACGGGCGCGTCGGCCTGGCCGTCGTCTACCTGGTGGCCTCGCTGGTGGTCGGGCTGGCCGCAGCCGTCCTGGGCATGTCGCTGGCCCGGGGACGGCTCCTCCCGCTGCTGAGGCTGGGGCCGATCCCCGACCCCGACGACGTCGGCATGCTCGATTCCGACCCGGAATCCGGCGGGGACCCTTGCCGCCCGACGACGACCGGTCCGATGGGCACGACGTCCCGGGTCGCCACGGTGATCATCGCCGGACTTCTGGTGGTCGGGGCGTGCGGGGCCGTACTCCGCTACCTGGTCGACCAGGTCGATCCAGCAGCAGGTTCGGGTCCGACTTCCCCCGCGGCACCCTGGTCATCAACATCACCGGCTCGCTGGTCCTCGGCCTGCTGACCGGGTCGGCCGCTGCATCACGGGTCTGTCGGCCACTTGGCTCACGGTGGCCGGCACCGGTCTCATCGGGGCGTACACGACATTCTCCACGTTCACCTTCGACACGGTGCGCCTGGCCGAGAACGAGCAGTGGGGTCCGTCGCTTACTCAATGTGGCGGCCAGCCTTGGGGCCGGGCTGGGCTGCCGCGGCTGCTCGGTCTGGCCCTCGGCGCGCTGACCTGAGATGCATCTCCTGCTCAGGGGCACCGTCACCGCCTGACCTGCAACGATCGGCATGGGCACCGAGTGGAGCACTCCCTCGTCCTTGCCCCACAACGTTCACAGAATGATCACTTGAGGGTAGCCCGCGGGACGTTCTGCGTTCACCTGGCTTCCCTAACGTGGCTTGCGGAGGAATTCGCATGGTCGATGCGGCGGACGAGAGCATCAGGGTGCTGGTGGTCGAGGACGAGGAGTCCTACCGCCAGGCCCTGTCGTCGGGACTCGGCCGCGAGGGGTTCGACGTGGCCGAGGCGGCCGACGGCATCGAAGCCCTCCGCCTGTTCGCCGAACGACCCACCCGACATCGTCCTGCTCGACATGCTGCTGCCCGGCATGCACGGCATCGAGGTGTGCCGACGCATGCGGGCCCTGGCTCCGGTGCCCATCGTCATGGTGAGCGCCGTCGACACCGAGCTCGACGTGGTGCTGGGCCTCGAGCTGGGGGCGGCCGGCTACGTGACCAAGCCGTTCCGACTCCGCGAGCTGGTGGCCCGGATGCACGCCATCCTCCGACGGGTCGCCCCCCGTACCGAGTCCGTCCGACCGTCGAGGCTCCACCGCCGATCTGGCCTTCGACCGAGCCAGCCGACCCGGTGCAGCGCCCCGACGTCGGCTTCGGCTCGGTCGAGCGTCGACTTCGTCCGCCGGGAGGTGACGGTGGACGGAGTCCAGACCCACCTGTCCCGCCGCGAGTTCGACCTGCTGGCCGTGCTGCTGTCCCCGGCCCGCCGGGTCCGCACCCGCGACGAGCTGATCGACCTGCTGTGGCCCGACCGCTACCTGTCCGACAGCCGCACCCTCGACACCCACATCCACCGGCTGCGGGCCAAGCTCGAACCTGACCCGGCCGAACCCCGGTACATCGTCACCGTGCGGGGCGTGGGCTTCCGCATCGACCCCGACGGGACCCTTCCCCGCCGCCGGATCCGGAGACCTCAGGCGGGCCGGGAACGACGGCGACCGGAAACAGGCCGTCAACGCCTAGCCACCCGATCGACGAGGTACCGGCTCAGCCGAACCGGCCGTTCACGTAGTCGAGGGTCCGGGGGTCGGTCGGCTCGCTGAACAGCTTGGCCGTGGGCCCGAACTCGATCAGCTCGCCGGCCTTGTCCTCGCCCATCAGCAGGAAGGCGCACCGGTCGGAGACCCGCATGGCCTGCTGCATGTTGTGGGTCACGATGATGATGGTCACCCGGTGCTTGAGCTCGCCGACCAGCTCCTCGATCCGCTTGGTGGCGATGGGGTCGAGGGCCGAGGTGGGCTCGTCCATCAGCAGCACCTCGGGCTCGACGGCCAGGGCCCGGGCGATGCACAGGCGCTGCTGCTCCCCGCCCGACAGCGTGGAGGCGTGGGCCTTCAGCCGGTCCCGCACGCTGTCCCACAGGGCGGCGCCGATGAGCGCCGACTCGGCCGCCTCGTCGAGGAGGGCCTTCTTGCGCACGCCGTTGAACCTGAGCCCGGCCACCGCGTTCTCGTAGATGCTCATGGTGGGGAACGGATTGGGCCGCTGGAAGACCATGCCCACCCGGCTCCGGAGCAGGGTGGCGTCGGTGGAGCTGGCGTAGACGTCGGTGTCGCCCGAGCAGGATCGTGCCGGTCACCGAGGCCGTACCGCACGGTGTCGTGCATCCGGTTGAGGGCCCGCAGCAAGGTGGTCTTCCCCGAACCGGAGGGACCGATGAGGGCGGTGATCTCGCCGGCGTGGACGTCGAAGGTCACGTCGCGGACCGCCTTGCGGCCGGCAAAGGCGACCGGCCACGTCCTCCAGGCGCATGACCGGCTCGCCGGCCGGCGGCTCGAGTAGGACCTCGTCCGGTGTTGAGGGACAGACCCTCGGCCACCGACGGAGCGGGGATCGGATCGATCATCGTTTCTCCTTCTGCAGATCGCGGCGAGGACGCGACTGCCGATGCTGAGGACCAGCACCATCACCATGAGCAGGAGGGCGGCCCCCCAGGCGATCTGGACGAGGTCGGCGTAGGGCTGGCTGCTGTTGGTGTAGATGACGATGGGCAGGGCGTCCATCGGTTTGGTCGGGTTCCACTGCAGGTACTGGTTGCCGAAGATGGTCAGTAGCAAGGGTGCCGTCTCGCCCAGCCCCCGGGCAACGGCCAGGAGCACCCCGGTGATGATGCCGGGCAGGGCGGCCGGAACGACCACCCGGCGGGCGATGGTGGCCCGACGGGCCCCGAGGGCGAGGGCGGCCTCGTTCAAGTGACCGGGCACGCCACGGATGGCCGTCTCGCCGGCCCGCATGATCACCGGCAGCATGATCACCCCGATGGCGAAGGCACCGGCCAGGCCGCTGTAGTCGCCGGTGGTCAGGACGATGGCGATATAGCCGAAGATCCCGATGGTGATGGAGGGCACCCCGGTCATCACATCGGCGGTGAAGCGGATGGCGGCGGCGATCCGCCCTTCCGACTCGGCCAGGAACAGCCCACAGAGCAGGCCGATGGGCACGGTGACCGCGGTGGCAATGGCGCCGATCACCACGGTGCCGACAATGGCGTTCCACACCCCGCCCCCCGGGATGCCCTCGGGATAGGTGGAGTGGCTGAAGAAGTCGACGTTCCAGGCGGGAAGGCCCTTGACCACCACATAGACGACCACCGCCACCAGGGGCACCAGGGCGATCACCAGAAAGGCCCAACACACCCCCACACCGATCTGCGAGTACCGCTTGCGGCGACGCAGCGAGGCCGAGGCCACGCTCTGGATGCGGCGACGGCGCTCGAGGATGGGGTCGGCCGAGGCGTCGAAGGTCAGGGTGGTCATGCCACCGCCACCGAAGCCGCGGCGGCGGCCGGGTCGGCCCCGCCGCCGTTACGGGCCGCCGAGCGGACCAGTACCCGGGCGGTGGCATTGACCGCCACGCCGATCACCAACAGCACCAGACCGGCGCCGAACAGGGCGGAGAGCTCGGTTCCGTTGGACTCGCCGAAGTTGTTGACGATGAGCGAGGGGATGGTCGCCGCCCGGTGAGTTGAGCGAGTGGGCGATGTAGGGGGAGTTGCCGATGACCAGGGCCACGGCCACCGTCTCACCCAGGGCCCGCCCGGTGGCCAGGGTGAAGGCGCCGAGGATGCCGGTGCGGGCTCCGGGCACCACCACCTTGCGCAGGACCTGCCAGCGGGTGGCTCCGAGAGCCATGGCCCCCTCGACCTGGTCGTTGGGCACCACGGCCAGCACGTCGCGGCGAGATGGCCACCATGGTGGGCAGGATCATCACGAACAGGATGGCTCCGGCCAGCAGCAGACCGACCCCGTTGTGGCGTGCCGCCAAACAGGCCGGTCCAACCGAACACCGAGGTCAGGAAAGGCTCGACGTGCTCGCGGAACAGGGGGGCCAGCACGATCAGCCCCCACAGCCCGTAGACCACACTCGGGACGGCGGCCAGCAGCTCGACCGCCGTGGCCAGTCCGGCCCGGACCCGGTGGGGGACCAGGTAGGCGAGGGAGATGGCCGTGCCCAGCCCGATGGGCACGGCCAGCACCACGGCGATGGCCGTGGTCTCGAGCGTCCCCAGGATGAAGGGCAGCAGGCCGAACTTGCCGTGGGTCGGATCCCAGGTCTTCTGCAAGATCCACGAGAACCCGAGGGTGGAGAAGGCCGGGCGGGCCTGAACGACCATGGCGATGAGGAACCACGCCAACCAGCGCCGACGAACACGGCCACCACCGCTCCCAGCAGCCCACGATAAGCGCCGTTGGGCAGCGAAGGACGACCGCTCCTCTTGCCGGCCGTCTTCGGCAGTGCGCCGACCACTCCCACTGGACGATCAGCCCCTCGTCATCGATCGGTGATGCCGGTCCGGGGTCACTTGGTGAGCAGCACCTGCCCGCTCGGCCCGGTCACGGTCAGCAGTGCGGTCCGGTCCTGGTTCTGGACGGCCGGAGGGAGCACCACGTAGTCCAGACTCGACGCCAGGTCCTGTCCCCCACCGGTGTGGGTGGTCCAGTCCAACACCTTGACCACCTGGGCGCCGGTGGTGGCGCTGGTCTGCTTCTGCAGCAGGATGGCCCAGCTGTAGCCCGAGATCGGGTAGCTGGCCGCACCGGGCTCGTTCACGATGGAGAAGTCGGTCGGCGTCACGGTCAGCTTCTGGTCGGCGTCGGCGGCCACCGTGGACGGCGAGGGAACCACGTAGACCCCGGCGGCATTCTTGACGGCCGCGTAGGTGAAATGGTTCTGGATGGCGTAGGCCAGCTCGACGTAGCCGATGGAGTACGGGGTCGACTGGATACTCGAGGCCACGCCCGAGTTCTTCGGGGTCTGGACCGCGGAGGCCGGCCAGGCGATCGTCTTGCTGGCTCCGAGGGTCCACAGGGTGGGCGCGGCCGGCGGTCAGGTAGTCGGTGAAGATGTAGGTGGTACCCGAGCTGTCCGCCCTGACCTCAGGGACGATGGGGTTGGAGGGCAGCTTGACCCCGGGGTTGAGGGCGGTGATCTGCGAGGCGTTCCAGGTCTTGATGGTGCCGTCGAAGATGCCGGCCAGCGTGGGCCCGTCCAGCTTGAGCCGAGTGGTCACACCGGGCAGGTTGTAGGAGACGGTGACCCCGCCGAGGGTGTCGGGGATCTGGATCACCGGTCCGGACGAGGCCGGCACCTTGGCCAGGTCGGCGGCGGCCATGGGCACGTCGGAGGCGGCGAAGGTCACCGTGCCGGCCTGGAAGTCGGTGATGCCGGCTCCACTGCCCACCCCGGAGTAGTTGACCTGCAGGCCTGGTTCTTCGAGGTGTAGGTGAAGAAGGCCTTGGTGAAGAACGGCTGCACGAAGGTGGACCCGGCCCCGTTGAGCATGCCGGCCGGGGCCTTCAGGTCGGCCTGGAGGTAGGCGGCGTTACTCGAGCTGAGGGTGCCTCCGGGAGGTGCCGTCGTGGTGGTGGCCGGTGTCGACGACGAACTGCAGGCGGCCAGAAGCGCTCCGGCGCCGACCAGACCGGCGACGAAGAACTTCCGGGTCCGGTTCCGCCGCTCCGCTGCCGTCCGAGGGGTTGTTGCTGCGTCCACTGGTGCTCGACCTCCGTAGGTTCGGCCCGACTGCTCGGATCATCCAACCCAGGCACAACCGCCACGGGCTCAGGACGCATCGGACGCCCCGCGGAAACCGTACCGAGGCCAAGTGAACGTGCGGCGAACCCGTGGTAAACGCAGCACAAACTGTTGGTGCGCTGGGGATGAACTGGACGTGCGGATGTCCGGGGAGCGAGTGGGCCGCCACGCTGGGTCCCCCGGGCGGGACGGCGACGGGCCTCCGGGCGCTACACCGTGGATCCGACGTCCCCTTCGTGTTCGTGGCGCAGAACGCGGAGTAGCTCCTCGTAGGGACCGAGCACGTAGGCCTGATCGCCGGGGGCGAACCGGGTGTCACGTCGTGGGGGATGCTCGAGTCGCCCGCCGTCGGCGGCACGGCTGAGGGCGATGACCCGGGTCTGAGCGGGCAGATCGACCATGGCCAGCCCGTCCAGCCCTCTCCCCGGAGCCACGGTCAGCCGGCCGACCAGAAACGGTTGGCGTCCGACGGTGAACGACCCGAGGATGTCGAGCCCGAGGGCGGCCCCCACGAACCGGGGAGCGGCCAGCGCCGAGGTAGACCTCACGTGCCGGAAGTCGAAATGGTGCTCGACGGTGTGCCCGAGATCGCGGTCGAAGACCCGCAGGACCACCGGCACGCTCATCCAACGATCACCCAGGTAGTCGCGGACGGCCAGGCCGGTCTCGATGTTGGTCAGGTCGTCGCTGGTGAGTACGGCCACCGCGGCCGCCGAGTGGACGTTGGCATCGTCAAGCGTCTGGCGCTGGGTGGAGTCGGCGATGAGCACCGGCGCGCCGAGGGCACGGGCCTGATTGAGGAAGCGGTTGTTCTCGTTGCGCTCGACCACGACCACGTTGCGGCCCTTGGCCTGCAGACCCTCGAGTACCCGGATCCCCACCGACCCGAGGCCGATCACCACAACGTGGCCTTCCAGGCCCACCAACTGCTGGCGGCCGAGGGACTGTTCGATACGCCACGACACGAGCACATTGGTGATGAGGGCGAACACCGTGGTGAGCAGGGTGGCCCCGCCGGCGATGAGGAGAATCCCGAAGATCTCGATGGCCGTCGACTGGTGGGCGAACGAGAAGTCGCCGTATCCGACGGTCGAGATGGTCTCCACGGTGAAGTACAGGGCGGTCAGCGTGGTCATGTGGCCGCCGCCGGGGAGCCGGAAGAAGAGGCGGAGGACGACGGTGGACAGCACGATGAGACTGGAGGCGGCAACCATGGCGAACCGCAGGGCGCTGTTGTCGTCTGAGCCGATGAGGGCGGCCACCCGCTTGACCAGTCCGGTGCCGCTGTGGTGGCGCACGTGAATGCCCGACCCGTCCTCTTCGGCCTTGTCGATGAGTCCCGCGCCCTCCAGCTCGGCCGGGGTCCCGAGCACGGTCACCCGGTCGCCGACCGACACCATGTGGTCACGTCCCGGACAGGCCACCGTCGCCGATCCGTCGACCGGCACCACGGCGATGGGAGCCAGCGCCCCGAACAGGGCCCGTAGCGTGGCGTACCGCTCCACTTCGGCCTCGTAGGTCTTGAACTCGGTCCCGCCGAACTCGATCTGGTAGGAGTCACTGCCTAGGCAGGCCTCGACGATCGAGGGCGCGGCCAGGGCGGCCACGTCGAGGACGGTGCCCGGACCGGTCACCTGGGAGACGGCGGCGCCGACCGCGGCGTTGGCCAACTGGACCACCACCCGGATATCGGGGCGCAACTCGCTGATGAGCAGGGCCGTCTCGAGGGTCTGGACCTCGGTGCGCTCGACACACACCACCGCCCTGGCCTGGGCCAGGCCGGCCCGATCCAGGATGCCGCTTACGCTGGCACTGCCCACGATGTAGGGGATGTCCCAGGCCTCGACGATCCGCACCCGGCGCTGGTCGGATTCGTCGTCGACGACCACCACATCCACCCCGGCTTGGTGGAGCTGCTCCACCATCCGGAGCCCGACTCCCTGGAGCCCGCAGACGATGACGTGGCCCCGCCAGTTGGCCACGGCCGATTGATCCATATCCGTATGGTGCCTCAGCTGCGTTTCTTCCAGATTGCCGCAGTGTTTCGGCTCGAAGCACGCCCGGCGGGCGGCCGATGGGGCCCCGGAGGGGAATATACGTTCGATTCCACCCGTTGATCCCCCCACAGCGCATTGCTGGAGATCCGGAGGAACGATGGAAGACACGACCCAGAACCTGCCCCTGCTGCCCCTCACCTCGGGCGTGGTGCTTCCAGGCATGGTCTTCACCATGGCCCTCGAGTCGGATGAGGCCAAGGCGGCTGCCGAGGCGGCCGGCGCCGCCGGTGGCCAGTTCGTGATCGTCCCGTTCATCGACGGTCGTTACGCGTCGGTCGGCGTGGTGGCTGAGGTGATGGAGTCCGGCCAGCTCCCCGGGGGCATGCCGGCGGTGGCTGTCCGCGGCATCGACCGGGCCCGACTGGGCACCGCGGTGCCCGGGACCGGCCAGGCCCTGTGGGTCGAAGTGGAATTGCTGCCGGAGGGGGAGGCCACGGCGGAAGCCGAGGAACTGGCACGCGAATACCGGGCCGTGGTGGAGAATATCCTGCTCAGTAGGGGTGCCGGTCGACTGGCCGAGCGGGTCGGCGACATCGCGGAGCCCGGACGGGTCGCCGACATGGCCGGCTACTCCCCCGACCTGTCCCTGGCCCAGAAGGTTGAAGTGCTGGAGACCCTCGACGTCCCGGCCCGGCTGCGGCTGGTCATCGCCTGGTCCCGTGAGGTGCTGGCCGACCTGACCCTGCGCGAGCGGATCAAGACCGACGTCGAGGAGGGAATGGAGAAGACCCAGCGCGAGTTCCTCCTGCGCCGACAGCTGGAGTCCATCAAAAAAGAGCTGGGCCAGTTGGGATCGAGCGAGGAGGGCGAGCCCGACGACTACCGGACCCGGTTCGAGTCCCGTGACCTCCCCGAGGGCGTGCGCAAGGCGGTCGACCGCGAGATCGACAAGCTGGAGCGGATGAGTGAGCAGAACCCCGAGCACGGGTGGATCCGGACCTGGTTGGACACTGTGGCCGAGCTGCCCTGGGGCGAGCAGTCCGAGGACCGGCTCGACGTGGTCGAGGCGGCCCGCATCCTCGATGAGGACCATGACGGTCTGGACGATGTGAAGGACCGCATCCTCGAGCACCTGGCCGTCCGCAAGCTGCAGGCCGAGCGCGGCCTCCAGCCGGTGGGCGGGCGCGGCGCCGGGGCCATCCTGGCCCTGGTCGGTCCCCCCGGGGTCGGCAAGACTTCCCTGGGCGAGTCGGTGGCACGTGCCCTCGGCCGCTCCTTCGTCCGGGTGGCCCTCGGTGGCGTGCGGGACGAGGCAGAGATCCGCGGCCACCGGCGGACCTACGTGGGTGCCCAACCCGGCCGCCTGGTCCGGGCCCTGCGCGAGGCAGGGACGATGAACCCGGTCATCGTGCTCGACGAGGTCGACAAACTGGGGGCCGACTACCGCGGCGACCCCTCCTCGGCACTTCTGGAGGTGCTCGACCCGGCGCAGAACCACACCTTCCGCGATCACTACCTCGAGGTCGAACTGGACCTGTCCAAGGTCCTGTTCCTGGCCACGGCCAACATGGTGGACACCATCCCCGGCCCACTGCTGGACCGGATGGAGGTCATCCGGCTCGACGGGTACACCGAGGACGAGAAGATGGCCATCGCCCGCCACCACCTGATCGGGCGCCAGCTCGAACGCTCGGCTCTCAACCGTGACGACGTGACGGTGACCGACGAGGCCCTGCGCTCGGTGGTGGCCGACTACACCCGCGAAGCCGGGGTCCGCTCGCTCGAGCGCGAGCTCGGTCGACTGTTCCGCAAGGTGGCGGCCAAGGTGGCATCCCATGAAGCGGAGACCCCGGTCGTCATCGAGGCCGACCAGGTGCGTGCGTGGCTGGGACGACCGCGCTTCTTCTTCGAGGCCGCCGACCGCACCGCGGTGCCCGGCGTGGCCACCGGCCTGGCCGTCACCGGCACGGGAGGCGATGTGCTCTACGTGGAGGCGTCGGTCATGGACGGTCCGGAGGGGCTCACCCTCACCGGCCAGTTGGGTGACGTGATGAAGGAGTCGGCCGAGATCGCCCTGTCCTATGTGCGGTCCCACGCCGACGAGCTGGGCATCGAGCCCGGTGCCTTCGCCGGCAAGCGGTTCCATCTCCACGTGCCGGCGGGAGCCATCCCCAAAGACGGCCCGTCGGCCGGCGTGACCATGACCACCGCTCTGGTCAGTCTGCTGCGGGGCGTGCCCGTCCGGTCGGTGGTGGGCATGACCGGTGAGGTCACCCTGCAGGGCAGGGTCCTGCCCATCGGCGGGGTTCGCCAGAAGGTGTTGGCCGCCCACCGGGCCGGCCTGACGACCGTGGTGCTGCCCGTCCGCAACGGGCCGGACCTGGAGGACGTCCCCGAAGCCGTCCGTGACGAGATGACCTTCCACCTGGCCACGGAGATCCATGAGGTTCTCCAGGCTGCGCTGGCCGGCGGGGACGCCGACCAGCTCGACGGGGAGACCGCCGCGGCGGACGGGAAACAGGAGCCGGTCGCCGCCTGATCGTCACCCCCCCGGGTAGGTCCCTCGCCCCCGGGGCCGAGCCTCAGCCGTCCCCGGTTCCGCCGGCGAGATAATCGGCGAGGATCCGGGCCAGTTCGAGGGGTTGGTCACCCTGGATGCTGTGTCCGGCGTCGGTGACAGTGATCGCCCGGTCATCGGGCCGGCGCCGGTGGAACTCGGCCTCGTCGGCGTCGTCGACTACCGGCGAACGTCCACCGCGTATCAGGAGTACCGGGGCCTCGATGGCTTCGAGGTCGTCCCACAGCGGACCGAAGTCGACCGATCCCACGTGCAGCCCGGTTGCATCAGCCGGACGGCCCAGCTGGTGGCGCCACGTCCAGGTACCGTCTTCCCGCTGCACCGCGTTGTGGAGGACGCCGCGCCGAAGCGAGGACTCCGACCGGGTCGGATTGAACTCGATGGTGCGCTGCAGGATCTCGTCGAAGGAGGCGAAGGTCTCCGGGCCGGCCAGAAAGGCAGCGATATCCGAGCTCTTCTCGCGGGTGACGCCCGGGGTGATGTCGACCAGTGCCAGCTTGGCCACCAGCTCGGGGTGGGCCCGGGCGAGGGCGATCGAGGTCGCCCCTCCGAGCGACATGCCGACCACCAGACCGGCCTCGGGTGCCAGGTGGGCGATGACCACCGCCACGTCCTCGGCCATGGCCCGGGGGTCGAGCACCCGGACGTCACCCGGCCAGTCCGAGTGGCCGTGGCCGGGCAGGTCCACTGCCACCAGCGGGATGCCGAGCGCCAGGGCCACGGTGTCCCAGGTGTGGGCGTTCTGGCCCCCACCATGGAGGAAAACCGCCTCGGGCGGGCGGTCGCCCCAGACGAGGGCGCTGACCCGGCGGTCCGGCTCCACCTCCACGAACTGGCGGCCCACGGTGGGCGGTCCTGTCCAGGGCAGTCCGACCTCGGTGGCGTTCTCCTCGAACAGGGAGAACTCGTCATAGTGACCAGCCGGCGAGGCAGTCATGACGCCCCGGCCACGGTCGGGGGGGCCTGGGCAGCCAGCTCGGCCACCATCTCCCCCAGGGTATCGTCGGCCACCAGGTACGGGGTGTAGAAGCCGACACGGTCGACCAGGCCACAGAACCGGGCGGCGATGTCCGCCGCTACCTCCTTGGGCGATCCGACCGCGGCCAACGCCCCCAGCATGGTGTCGTCGATCATGTCCGGCATCTCCTCCCAGCGACCCGACTTGGAGAGCCTGTTGAGCTCGGGTTGTAGGTCCTCCCATCCCTCCACCTCCAGGACCGGGCGGTAGGCCGGGGTGGAGGCGTAGAAGGAAAGAAGCCAGCGCCCGGCCAAGCGGGCGGTGGCCAACTCCTCCTCGGTCCGTCCACAGCAGACGATGACCTCGCCGGTGACGGTCAGCGTCGAGCGGGACCGTCCGGCCCGGGCCAGGCCTTCGTCGATGGCGAGGAGGGTCCGCTCCCGGAAATGGCGCGCCGTGTTGAAAGGCATCACCAGTAGCCCGTCGGCCACCTCGGCGGCCAGCCGCACCATCTGGGGACCCAGGGCGCCGATGGCAATGGGTGGCATCCCGTAGGGGTGTGGTCCCGGGTTGAACATGGGCGGCATCAGCGTGTGGGAAGAGAACTCGCCCCGGAAGTCGAGAGGGTCCCCGGTCTCCCAGGTGGCGAAGATGGCCCGTAATGCGCCGATCAACTCCCGCATGCGGGCGATCGGTCGCTCGAAGGATGCGCCGTAGCGCTTCTCCACCTGGGCCCGGATCTGCGACCCTAGGCCTAGCGTGAACCGGCCCTGTGACAGCAGCTGCAGGTCGTAGGCCTGGTGAGCTAGCTGGACCGGATTACGGGGGAAAGCGATGGCCACATTGGTGGCCAGATCCAGCGAGGTGGTGGCGGCGGCGGCCAGGACCAGCGGCATGAACACGTCATGAGGCCCCTCGAAGGTGAAGGCACCGTCCACTCCCAGCTCCTCGAGGCGGCGGGCATGGGCCGGCGCCTGCTCGAGGCCGGACAACAGGGTGTCGATGCGCATGCACCCATGTTCGCATCCGGGGGCGGGCACTGTCGCCTGCTCGTCGCTCCCCAGCGGGACGCACCGAAGGTCGCGGAGCGGATGCCACACTGGAGCGGTGCCACCGATCTTCTGCACCCCCGAGGAAGCCGCGGGCCGGATCCACACCCGGGACACCATCGGTTTCGGACTGGGCCCGGCCAACCCTGACGCCTTCTTCACTGCGCTCGGGAAGCGGGACGACTGGGAGGATCTGACCTTCGGTGGAGCCCTCCTGCTCGGGTACTACACGGTGCTGACCCATCCCCATGTGTCCTACCGAAGCGGCTTTTTCGGACCGGCAGAGCGCACCCTCTTGGCCCAGGGGGCCAACATCGAGTTGGTGCCCGGGGGCTTCCGCCAGTTCGCCCCCATCCTCCGGCGGTTCGCCCCCCGGGTGATGTGCGCCCAGGGGGCGCCTCCCGGTCCCGACGGCACCGTCAACCTCTCCCTGCACCTCGGGGCCACCTACGACGAGCTGGTCCTGGCTGGTCGTGACCCCGAACGGCTTTTGGTGGTGGAGGTCAACTCCAACCTTCCCCGCACCGCCTCGCTGCCACCCGAGTACACCAACACCCTTCCCCTCGACCTGGTCGACGTGGTGGTGGAGGCCGACGGCACGCCCTACGCACTAGCCCAGTCGGCCCCCGACGACATCGATCAGGCCATCGCCGAACGGGCGCGGTCATTCGTCACCGATGGCGCCACGCTGCAGATCGGGATCGGCGCGGTGCCCAACATCGTGGCCAGCCAGCTGGCCAACGGCCCGGGCGGCTCGTACGGCATCCACAGCGAGATGTTCACCGACGGCCTCATGCAGCTCCACGAGGCCGGCAAGGTCACCAACGATGCCAAGAGCGTCTTCAACGGTGTGTCCATCACCACCTTCGCACTGGGCTCAACCGAGCTCTACCGCTGGCTGGATGGCAACGATCAGGTCGCCTTCGTGCCGGTCCAGGTGGTCAACGACCCGACGGTCATCGCCCGCAACCATTCCTTCGTCTCCATCAACGGAGCCCTGAGTGTCGACCTCTACGGCCAGGTGGTGGCCGACAATATCGACGGACGGCAGATCTCCGGCGTAGGGGGGCACGAGGACTTCGTGGCCGGCGCCGAGATGCGGGTCGACGACCATTCCCTGATCTGTCTGCGCTCGACGGCGGTGACCAACGGGGTCACCCGATCGCGCATCGTCCCACTGCTGCCCGAAGGCTCGGTGGTGTCGACGCCCCGACACCACACCGGGGTGGTGGTCACCGAGTACGGGAGCGCCGACCTCTCCGGCCTCACCGTACGGGAACGAGCCGCCGCGTTGGTCGGCATCGCCCATCCCGACTACCGCGACGAACTGGCCGCGGTGGCCGATACCCTCGGACGGCACTGACCTCGATGGCCGGCCGGCCTCCGGCGTCGCTCACGCTGGCCACCTTCAACACCCACATGGGTGTCGACGGCTGGAGCCGACCCTTCGACATCGTCGGCGCCTGCCGCTCTCTCGGAGCTGACGTCCTGTTGTTGCAGGAGTCCTGGTCACCCGATGACGGCAGCCCGAGCACTGCCAGCCGAGTGGCCGGAGCCCTGGGCTACCGGCTGGTCGATGAGGTGGCGCTGGCCGACGGACGCCTCTTCGACCCAGTCCCCGGGGCCGGCTCCGGGTGGGGACCACTGCGGGCCCACACCAGCCGGGCTCTCCGCCTCGACGGAGACCGGTGGAAGGCGTCCCCGGCGGCCCGCGAGCGGGCCTCCGCGCGGGTCGTGGGGCATCGCCCTGCTGTCGCGGCTACCGACACGCAACCCGGCGGTGATCCCCCTTGGTCAGCTGAGCCGCGACCTGGCCCGCCGGGAGGTCATTGCCGTCACTTTCGACCTGGCCGGAGGGCCACTCGACTTCTTCGGAACTCACATGTCCCACATCACCCAGGGCTCCCACCGGCACTACCGCATGTTGGGATCGAAGCTGCCCCCGCCTGACCGCGGGGCGGTTCTGGCCGGCGACATGAACCTGTGGGGGCCCCCGGTCGGCGCCTACTTCCGGGGGTGGCGGCGCGCGGTGGCCGGCCGAACCTGGCCCGCTCCCCACCCCCACAGCCAGCTGGACCACATACTGACCACGCCCCCGGTGATGGTGGCCGATGCCCGGGTCAGCGGCGAGCTCGGGTCCGACCACCGGGCCGTGGTGGCGACCCTCGCCCTGTAACGCGGGTGCCCACCCGTGTCGGGCCGAGGGACCCAGCGCCGGCCACCACGACTAACTTCGGTCCCATGAGCACCGCACTGGCCGACTTCGAGACGTCCACCTTCTCGGCCGGAGGCGAGACCCGGATCATCTATCGGATCGGGTCCGGTCCGGCAGTCATCGTCATCAGCGAGATGCCGGGCATCACCCCCAAGGTGGCCGAGTTCGGGCGGACGGTGGCCGCCGCCGGCTTCACCGCGGTCCTGCCCCACCTGTTCGGCGAGGACGGTCGGACGGCGTCCGGGGGCTACATCCTGTCGTCGATCACCCGCGCTTGCATCTCGAAGGAGTTCACCGTGCTGGCCACCGGACGGACCAGTCCGGTCATCAGCTGGCTCCGCGCCCTGGCCAAGGACGAGCACGCCCGGTGCGGTGGCCCAGGGGTGGGAGCGCTCGGCATGTGCTTCACCGGTGGGTTCGCGCTGGGCATGATGGTCGACGATGTGGTGGTGGCCCCGGTGCTCAGCCAACCGTCCCTGCCGTTTCCCGTGAACCGGGCCCACCGGCGCGATCTGGGGATTTCCGAGGCGGACGAGGCACGGGTCAAAGAGCGGGTGGCTGATGGCTGCTCGGTGCTCGGACTCCGGTTCACCGGCGACAAGGCCAGCCCACCCGAGCGGTTCGCCCATTTGCGGGAGCTCCTCGGTGACGGCTTCGTCGGTGTCGAGCTCGACTCCTCCCCGGGCAATCCTCACGGCCATCGGAAGGGGGCGCACTCAGTGCTCACCGACGACCTCGACGACCGACCCGGGACCCCGACCCGCGACGCCCTCGACCAGGTGCTGGCCTTCTTCACCGAGCGGCTGTTGACGTGAACCCGCTGGCCCGGTCGTGGCGGGCCCGGGGTGAGCTGCGGACGCTGGCCGGCCACACCGTCTTCACCGTGGACATCCCACCGGCCGGGGCCGTCCACCGACCGCCGCTGCTGGTCCTGCACGGTTTTCCCACTTCTTCATTCGACTTCCACCGGGTGGTGGACCGGCTGGCCGCCCACCGGCGGGTTCTCCTCTTCGACATGCTGGGCTACGGGCTGTCGGACAAGCCGGACATCCGGTACACCATCAGCGCCCAGGCCGACCTGGCAAGGCACTTCCTCGATCAGCTCGGGGTGGCCGAGTTCGGGCTCCTCACCCACGATGTGGGCGACACGGTGGGTGGCGAGATCCTGGCCCGACAGCTGGAGGGCGCGTGGGATGCAGTGGTCACCGACCGCATCCTCACCAACGGGAGCATCTACGTGGAGATGGCCCGACTCAGCGAGGGCCAGCAGCTCCTCCTGGCCCTGCCCGATGAGCGGCTCACTGACGACGGCACCGTGAGTCGGGAAGCGGTGGTCGCCGGTTTGCTGGCCACCTTCGGACCCGATGCCGAGGTCGACCCGATGGAGATCGACGCCCAGTGGGAGCTGATCGCCGAGGGGGACGGCCACCGTCTCCTGCCCCGCCTGATCCGCTACATCGAAGACCGCCGCAGGGACGAGGTCCGCTTCACCGGCGCCATCGAGGGCCATCCGTCCCCGCTGACCGTGGTGTGGGGAGGGGACGACCCCATCGCCGTTGCCGCCATGGTCGAACGCCTGGCCGAGGTCCGGCCCGGCCTCGAGCCGGTGATCCTGGACGGAATCGGGCACTACCCGATGGTCGAGGGACCCGACCGGTTCCTCGCCGCTCTGGTCACCACCGGAGCCGCCTGACCCGCCGGAGCCTGAGTCCGACCGGATCCCTTCAGCGGTCGAGTCCGGTCAAACGGTACAGATCACCTCGCCGTGGAGCACTGCGAACCAGCCGTCGGTCGACTCCGCCCATCGTCGCCAGGCATCAGCGAACCGAGCCAAGTCGTGGCGGGTGGCGATGCCGTGGCCGACGAGCTGTTCGGCCATCGACGACTCGGTGAAGCGGTCGGCCCAAAGCCCGCCCCACCACCGGCGGTCCTCGGGCGTGGCGAAGCACCAGGCGGAGGCGGACGAGACCACCGACGTGAACCCGGATCTGCCGGCCCAGTGCAGCAGTCGGCGTCCGGCGTCCCAGTTGGCCCCGTTCACCCGGGTCAGTGCCCCATAGGCGGAGAAGGCGGCCCCGAGGTCGGCATGGTCAGGGAAGTAGCGCATGCCCGGATAGTCGGAGTCGCGGGCGGCGACCATCCCCCCGGGCCGGGTAACCCGGCGCATCTCGACCAGGGCGGCCACCGGATCCCCCACGTGCTGGAGGACCTGATGGGCATGGACCACGTCGAAGGTGGCGACATCGAAGGGCAGACGGAACAGGTTGCCGGCGGCAAAGGACAGCGCACTCGAACCGTTATTTTCGTCGGCCAGAGTTCGCGCCTCGGCCAGTACCGGTAGGGCGGCGTCGACACCGACCGCCGGCCCCGGGGCCACCCGGTCGGCCAGGTCAGCGGTGATGGTGCCCGGTCCGCAACCGACGTCGAGCAGCCGCATCCCCGGCAGGAGATGGGGCAGCAGGTAGGCAGCCGAGTTCTCCGCTGTGCGCCAGCGGTGGGATCGGAGCACGCTGTCGTGGTGACCGTGGGTGTAGGTGGCCTCTGTCATCGCCCAAGCATGCCGCGCTCCCGGCCGTCGTTCACCGGCTCAGCCAGTGACACCCACCACCGGCCGACCATCCTCGAGATAGACGGTCTGCGACGCGACCAGGGCGTGAGCCACCCGCCGACCAACGGGTCCGCTCAGTAGGCGGTCGGCCTCGTTGGGTGTGACCCACCGGTACTCGGCGATCTCGTCGGCCTGAAGCACGATGGACGCCCGGTCGGCCGGACCGATGGAACCGCAGTCGAAGAGGATGCGGAGGCCACCGGGCTTCTGCAGGCGGGGGCGCAGGAAGTCCACGCAGACCAGACGGCCCGAAGCCACGGACAGGCCGGTCTCCTCCCCCACCTCACGACGACATCCCTCCCAAGGGGTCTCTCCGTTGGCTTCCAACTGACCGCCGGGGACGGTCCATCCCGACTTGTAGGTCGGCTTGAGGATCAGTAAGCGGCCGTCCCCGTCACCGATCAGGGCGCCGGCCGATGCCGGAATCCGTGGTAGCTCGAAGTCGGGTACCTCCCGACCAGGCCCGATGGAGGCCTCCCGACCCGGTGCCTAGACCCGGGCCATGTTGTCGAACCGGGTGTGATGGCCGATGAAGGCCAGACGTTGCATGCCGGTCGGGCCGTTTCGGTGTTTGGCCACATGGATCTCCGCCGTTCCCTGGCTCTCGGTCGAGCCCGGGTTGTAGATCTCGTCGCGGTAGATGAACATGACCACGTCAGCGTCCTGCTCGATGGAACCGGACTCGCGGAGGTCGGCCAACATCGGGCGCTTGTCCTGACGTTGCTCGAGACCTCGGGACAGCTGGGACAGGGCGACCACCGGGACCTCGAGCTCGCGGGCCAGGATCTTCAGTCCCCGGCTGATTTCGGACACCTCGACCTGCCGGTTCTCCGCACCACCCCGGCCGGTCATCAGTTGGAGGTAGTCGATGACTACCAGTCCGAGGCCCTCCCGGCTCTTGAGTCGTCGGGCACGGGCACGGATGTCCATGACGGTGAGGTTGGGATTGTCGTCGATGAAGATGGGAGCCTCGCTCATCCGGCTGATGGCGTTGCCCACCTTGGCCCAGTCGGTCTCCCGCAGGTTGCCGGTGCGCATCCGGTTGGCGTCGACCCGGGCTTCGGAACCGAGCAAGCGTTGGGTGAGCTCCAGATGGCTCATCTCCAGGGAGAACAGCAAGGTGGGGACGCCCAGTTTGATTCCGGCATGGGCCACGATGCCCAGGGCGAACGAGCTCTTCCCCATCGAAGGGCGGGCCCCGACCACGATCAAGTTGGAAGGCTGCAAGCCCGACAGCAGCTCGTCGAGATCGGTGTACCCGGTAGCCAGGCCGGTGATGGAATCACCCTGGTCATAGAGGCGCTGCAGGTGGTCGAGGCCGTCTCCGAGGAGATCCCGCAACGGGGTCATCGAGTCCACCACACGGCGTTGGGCCACCTCGAAGACCAAGGTCTCGGCCTGGTCGATCACCACCGAGACGTCCTCGGGAACGCTGTATCCCAACTCGGTGATCTCGCCGGCGACCGACACCAGCCGGCGCAACAGGGCGAGCTCCTCGATGATCCGGGCGTAGTAGTCGGCGTTGCCGATCGACGGGGTGTTGGCCTGCAGGGAGACGAACACGGAGGGATCGCCGATGGTCTCGAGCAGCCCGCGGCGCCGGAGCTCCTCGGTGACGGTCACCCAGTCGGCTGGCTCGCCCTGGCTGAACAGTGAGGTGATGGCCACGAAGATGTGGCCGTGCGAGGACTTGTAGAAGTCTTCCGCCTTGCAGATCTCCATGGCCGAGGCAATGGCATCACGCGACAGCAGCATGGCCCCGAGGAGGGACTCCTCGGCTTCGAGGTTGTGGGGCGGGATGCGACCGACCGGCGCACCGCCGCCCGACGGGGCGAGGAAGCGACGGGGTCGCGTGTCTTCAACAGCCTGGACCATGGTTCCTCAACCCTCGCCGAACTGCCCTGTGGAACGTAAGGGGCTCTTGTTGGGGAAATGACCGCCATCGGGTGTGGAGGACACGTGGACAACATGGCTGTGGCTGCGGACACCGGAACGCACCCTGCCATCTTCCCCGTGGGGTGTGACAGCCGGGTGGATGCCCGTTGGTCAGCCTTCGGCTCTGTCCGTTGGTCAGCCTTCGGCTCTGTCCGTTGGTCAGCCTTCGGCTCTGTCCGTTGGTCAGCCTTCGGCTCTGTCCGTTGGTCAGCCTTCGGCTCTGTCCGTTGGTCAGCCTTCGGCTCTGTCCGTTGGTCAGCCTTCGGCGACGACGTCGACCGTCAGCTCGAAGACCACACCGCCAATCAGCTCGACCCGGACGCTGTGCTCGCCCACCGTCTTGATCGGCTCCTGGAGGACGAGGTCCTTGCGGTCGATGACCGCACCGGTCTGCGTTCCGACCTCGCGCACGATGTCGGCGGCCGAGACCGACCCGAACAGCCGGTCGCCGGTAGCCCGGGCCGACAACGTGATGGTCGTACCAACCAGGGCGCGGGCCACCGTCTCGGACGACTCGCGATCGCGGGCATCACGCAGGTCGCGCGCCCGTCGCATGGATGCGGCCTGGTTCTCCAGTCCCGGCGTGGCCACAATGGCCTTCCCGGCCGGCAGAAGGTGGTTGCGGGCGAACCCACCTGAGACGTCGATGATGTCGCCGCGTTTGCCCACGCCATCGATATCACTACGCAACAGCACCTTCATCTCAGACCTCGCCGTCCACAACCAGGGTTTCCTCGACCTCTGACTCGGTCACGGTACCGTCGCCGGTGCCGGTGACCTCCACCACTTCGTCGATGACCGTCGTCGTGGGCCGGGGAGCGTCGTCGGCCACCGCTGTGGAGGTAGCGTCAGCCGACAGCGAACGCTCCTCGTCGCGTCGGCCCCGGCCGGCACCGCCCTGGCCGTAACCGCCCTCTCGACCCCCGCGCCCGCCCCCGCGCCCGCCCGGGCGCTCGGTGGTGGTTCGCTGGGTATAGGGAAGAAGGACCAGTTCACGAGCGGTTTTTATAGCAATGGCCACGTCCCGCTGGTGCTGGGTGCAGTTGCCCGACACCCGGCGTGCGCGGATCTTGCCTCGATCACTCATGTACTTGCGGAGAAGGCCCACGTCCTTGTAGTCGACCCACTCGACCCGGTCCTTGCACAGGGCGCAGGGTTTCTTCTTGATGCGCCGGCCGTTGTCCTTGGGCGAGCGCCGAGTGGTGCCGCCGCGATCGTTGTTGCGTGCCATGACTAGAAGGGTTCCTCGCTGTATCCGTACCCCTGGTCACCGGACGCGCCGGCACCAGCTGATCCTCCGCCGCGCCCACCACTCGGTCCACCGCCACTCGGTCCACCGTCACCCGGCACCCGCCGTTCGTTCTTGGTGATCTGAGCGGTGGCCCATCTGATGCTCGGGCCGATCTCGTCGGCCACTACCTCGACCTTCGAGCGCTTGTCCCCGTCGGGGGTCTCCCAGCTCCGTTGATCCAGGCGGCCGGTGACGATGACCCGCGAGCCCTTGGTGAGGCTTTCGGCGGCGTTCTCGGCCATCTCCCGCCAGCACACCACGTCGAAGAACGAAACGGCCTCCTCCCACTCCTGGGTCTGTCGGTTCTGCCAGCGGCGGTTGACGGCAAGCCCGAAGCTGGCCGTGGCCTGGCCGGTGTTGGTGAAGCGAAGCTCGGGATCGCGAGTGACGTTCCCCACCAGGGTGATGGCGTTTCCGGGAGCCATCTCAGCCCTCCCCGCCACTGGCGGCCGCTGTAGCCGCCGCCCGCCGGCCGGCCACCTTGTCGGGAATACGCATCGCCTTGTGTCGCAGTACCTCGTCAGCCAGGACCAAGACCCGCTCCATGTCGGACACGGCTGCCGGCTCGGCGGTGAGTTCGATGACCACGTAGTAGCCCTCCCGCTTGTGCTGGACCTCGTAGGCAAAGGTCCTCCGGCCCCAACGCTCTACTCGTCCGGGGTTGCCGCCCTTGGCCTTTAGGGCATCGAGGGCCCGGTCCAGGACGCCGTTCACCGCAGCCTCGTCGGCACCGGTATCGAAAATGACCATCACTTCGTAGGGCCGCATCGGCGGCTCACCTCCCTCTGGATCGGGCGGCAGGCGCCCGAGCCCCACGGCGTGGGGCAGGTCGGAACTGGCACCACCCGGTGGGGTGGCGGCAAGACCGTGCCACTCTAGTGGCAAAATCGCCGCCCCCCAGAAGGTCGCCTCCGTCGGCCCCGATGGGGGCCGGACCGGCCGGCCGGTGCGTCACCGTCAGTGGTACACCTCGGCGTCGGCCGGGAACGCCCCCGATCGCACGTCGCTGGCGTAGGCCGCCACCGCGGCGGTGGCGTCGTCGGCCAGCTCAGCGTAGCGGCGGACGAACTTGGGCACCCGGGCGTTGAAGCCCAGCACGTCGTGGAAGACCAACACCTGGCCGTCGCAGTCCGGACCGGCTCCGATCCCGATGGTCGGCACGTCGAGCGAGCCGGTGATGGTCGCCCCGACCGACTCGGGCAGTCCCTCCAGCACCACGGCGAAGCACCCGGCCGCCTCGATGGCCTTGGCTCCCACAGTCAGCGCATGGACGGCGGCGTCGTCACGGCCCTGGACCCGGTAGCCGCCCATGACGTGGACGGACTGGGGGGTGAGGCCCAGATGCCCCATGACCGGGATCTCGGCGGCCACCAGGGCCTCGATCATGGGGACCCGGTTGGATCCGCCCTCCAGCTTGACCGCCTGGGCTCCGGCCCGGATGAGGACGGCGGCGTTGCGCACGGTGTCGCCCGGATCCACGTGGTAGCTCATCCACGGCAGATCGGCCACGATGAGTGGACGGGGCCGGGCACGGGCCACTGCCGCAGTGTGGTGGGCCATGTCCGCCACGGTGACCTGGAGGTTGTCCTCGTAGCCCAGCACATTGTTGGCCACCGAGTCCCCCACCAGGATGAGATCCACGCCGGCGGCATCGGCGATGCGGGCGCCGGGGGCGTCATAGGCGGTGACCATCACCAGGGGGGCGTGCCCGTCCCGACGCTTGTGGGCGCGGACGAGCGGGACGGTCAATGGGGCGGACCGGGTCTCGGGCATCGATATCCTCCTGGTCGAACCGTCCAGCGCCTCGAGGCTGCCGGCGGTGTGGGTGACGGTTCCCCGCCACGGAGCACAGCGTGCTGCTGGACCCAGACTAGTGGCCGGGGACGGCGGGGGGAATGGTCGGACATCCGGATCCCCGGCGACGGCCGGCCGGGGCGCCGGCACCGGTCGCTTCAGGATCCGCCTGAAGGCCCTGTCGCAGTCCGACGAAGCCGATCACCGCACCCACGGCCATGACCGCGGCCATGCCGTACAGCACGCTGCGGGTGGCGTAGGCGAAGTCGAGCCGGAAGAAGTGGGGGATGGACGATGACGGACCGCTGCCCCCCTGGCAGCTGGGCCGACGAGGCCGCCTCCTTCGTGGCCTGGGCCTTCGGCACCCCCTGGGCCACAAAGCCGTGGCCAACCGCGACCGCAGCACGGTCACCTGGATGGTCCCGAGGATGGCCAGTCCCAAGCTGGCCGCGTAGTTCCGGACCGTCTGGGTGATGCCGGTGGCCTCGCCGTAGGAAAGCCGGGACGCCCGGTTGACCGCGTCGGTAGAGGCTGGGCCGAGCATGAAACCCACGCCGGCCCCGGCCAGGATGATGTACCACTGCTGCTTGTCGAAGCTCAGCCCGGTGACCTTTCCGGCCCACAGCCAGAAGCCCACGGCGGCCAGCACACAGCCCAACACCACCGGCCGCTTGGCCCCCCCTCTGTCCAGCATCCGGCCGCCGATCTGGGCGGCGATGACGAAACCGATGAAGAAGTAGAGCAGGAACAGCCCGGCCTCGGACGCCGTCTTGCCCAGCGAGATCTGGGCGTACTCGCTGGCGAAGAAGAACACCGGGACGAAGGCCAGCATGGACACGAACAGGACCAGGTTCTCCACCAAGAAGGCCCGGATGCGGAAGATGCGGATGTCCATCAGTGGCGACGCGGTGCGCAGCTCGACCAGGCCGAACACCACCAACAGCGACCAGCCCGGCGGCGATGCACAGACCGGTGGCGGGATTGCCCCATCCCCAAAGGGATGACTGCTGGAAGCCCACCACCGAGAGCCCCACCCCAGCAGACGATGAGCACCAGACCGCGGTAGTCCATGCGGGCCGGCCGGAACTCGGTGGTGGGACGTGAGAGAGCGATCAGCACCAGGGCGATCACGGCAACCGGGATGTTGACCCAGAAGATGGCCCGCCACGTCCACTGGGTCGAGATAGCCGCCGAGGATAGGGCCGACCGCGGTGAGACCCCCGGCGATGCCGAAGAAGGTGGCCAGAGCCTTGCCCCGTTCCCGCAGGGGGAACGTCTGGACCACGATGGCCAGGGCGGCCGGGAACATGATGGCCCCGCCCACCCCCTGGATGGCCCGGAACGTGACGATCCAGGCCTCGGCGACCGACCCCTTGGGCGTGAGCCCGCACAAGGTCGAGGCGCCGGCGAACACGATGACCCCGATCACCACCATCCTTCGGTGCCCGACCGTGTCGGCCAGGCGGCCACCGAAGGCAAAGAACGAGGCCATGGCCAGCAGGTAGGCATTGACCGCCCACTGCACTCCGGTGGCCGACAGTCCGAGCTGCTTTTGGATCTCGGGAACGGCGATCGAGACGATGGTCTGATCGATGAAGGTCATGGCGACGGCGAAGATCATCGCCGCCAGGACCAGGTTCTTCGAACGGACGCCGCCCGTTCCCACGCTCGCCATCGTCGACCTCCCCGAGCTCGGTCCCTCCACGTCGGCCCGCAGCGCATCACTCTACCGAGGGACCTCGACCCACCCGCGGAGCGCGACCAGGCGGCGGCCTACAGTCTCAGCATGGATCCAAAACGCTTCACCGGCCGTCACGCCCTGGTCACCGGAGCCGCATCCGGCATCGGGCGGGCCACCGCCATGCGCCTGTCCGCCGAGGGAGCCGCTGTGGTCGCGGTCGACGTCAACGCCGACCTCCTCGACAAGCTGACGGTCGACACCGAGGGACGGGGGGGGCCGGTGACCACCCTGGTCGGGGACGTGGCCACCGAGGCCGGGGTAACCGCCATGGTCGCCGAGGCGGTCGGCCGGCTCGGCTCGCTCGACGTGGTGGTCAACGTAGCCGGCGTGCTGTCCTTCTCCCACACCCACGAGGTCACGCTGGACGAGTGGAACCGGCTGATCACCATCAACCTGACCGGCACCTTCCTGGTGTGCCGCCAAGCCATCCCCCACCTGCTGGCCACCCGGGGGAACATCGTCAATCTGGCCTCGACCGCCGCCCACAAGGGGCAGCCCTGGGCCTCCGCTTACGTGGCCTCCAAAGGGGGCGTCCTGGCCCTGACCCGGGCCCTGGCCGTGGAGTACGCAGCCCAGGGGCTACGAGCCAACAGCATAAGTCCGGGCGCCATCGACACCCCGATCACCGGTGCCTTCCACCTGCCCGAGGGGGCCGACATCAAGCTCCTCGACCGGGTCACCCCTATCGGACCGTTCGGCACCCCCGAGGGCATCGCCGCGGCCATCGCCTACGTGGCCTCCGACGAGGCCTCCCACATGAACGGGGCCGACATCCTCATCGACGGGGCCACCCTGGCCTAAGCCCGGTCGGCACCTTGTGGCGTCAGCTCAGGGTGGACCGGCCGTCGGTGGCCCACCAGTCAGCGGTCAGCCTGATACCGGCCAGCGACGCCCGGGGCAACAGCTCCTCATAGGTCCGCTTGTACCCGGTGTGCTCGATGAGCCAGGCGCCATCCCGCTTCACATAACGGTCGGTGTAGAACGCCGCACCCTGCACGTTGATCTCGAAGTCGGTGAGGATCACCACGTCCTCCAGCGCCCAGACCCCGGTGGCCCGGTCCGGGCCATCCAGGTCGATCTCGGGGTGGTGGCAGCGGTGGCTCGAGAGCATGGTGGGGCACCCATCGACGTGCGCAGGAAGCCCATGATGGCGTCCCGACCTTCGAACTCGTAGAGACCGCCGCCGTAGCGGGCGGTGGCCTCGGGGATGAAGCACCCCTCGATCTCGTCCCAGAGCTTCTGGTCCAGGCACCGGAGGTAGCGGTACTTGAGCCGTTTGATCAGCTCGATCTCCACCAGGTCGTCGGGGGTCACGGTTGCTCCTGTCTGTTGCGAGGTCGGGCATCGGCGCGGTGATGGCGTGGTCGGGGTGGTGTGTCGGGCCGGCTAGCGGATGGTCCCGGCGCCGGCGATGAGCGGAAGGTCAAGGGCGGTGACCCACCCGGGCGGCAGGTCGTTGACCGCAGGGACGGCGTTGAGGGCCCGTAGCCCGGTGGCCAGGCAGCCGGCGGCGGCGGCGTCCCGACCGCTGCCGTCGGTGAAGCGGAAGGCGGTCTCCTGGGTGATCGACGGGGTCCCTTCGATCACCACCCGGTAGACGTCGTTCTGGGTACCGCGCGGCCAGTCGGGTGCCGCGTCCTGGCCGACCCGGTTGACGTGTTCGAGGCAGATGCGGGGCTCGCCCTTCACCATGCCGTTGATGGTGAAGCGGATGGCCGCCACCTCGCCCGGGTCGATCAGGCCCTTGGCCGTCCGGATGGGTCGGTCGGTGACCCACTTCTCCCAGGTGGAGGTGATGGCGTCGAGCTCGATGCCCACCGCGTGGGCCATCATCGGGCACGGTTGCCCCCCACGACATGACCAGGATGTCGGTGTGCTCGAGCAGGGGGACG
Source organism: uncultured Acidimicrobiaceae bacterium (assembly GCA_963824355.1). Lineage (GTDB taxonomy): Bacteria > Actinomycetota > Acidimicrobiia > Acidimicrobiales > RAAP-2 > Bog-756. The sequence goes on from CAWGOY010000001.1 coordinate 460,108, forward strand.
AACTCCGGCGGGCGGCCGATACCCATCTCCTCCTCGTAGTCGCCCTCGTAGTTGATGTAGTCGAGGATCTCGAGAGCCCGGACCTGGCGGACCTCGCTGCACAGTCCCATCAGGGTCATCGGGAAGAGGTCGTTGGCGAACCCGGGGTCGATGCCGGTGGTGAAGCACGACGCCCCACCGGCCTCGCAGGCCTCGGTGATGGGGTCGATCCAGGTCGGCGGGTTGAGGGACATCGTCGGCCACACCCAGGGGGTCATGGCGGTGGAGCACACGTCGATGCCGGCCCGCAGGAACGCTCCGATGTCGCGGATGTTGGCGTCGGCACGGGCCGCAGTGGGGCCGAAGTGGACCAGGGCGTCGGGGCGCAGGGCGACCAGGGCGTCGAGGTCGTCGGTGGCCGTCAGCCCGACCGGGCCGATCCCGCAGATCTCGCCGGCGTCCCTGCCCGACCTTGTCGGGATTGGCCACCCCACACCGACCAGCTCGAAGTCGGGATGGCGAACCACCTCGGGGATGACCATCTTGCCGACGAAGCCGGTGCCCCACACCACGACCCGCTTGGGTGCCGTACTCATCGCATCATCTCGCCGGAGTTGACCATCAGGTACTGGCCGGTGACCGCCTTGGCCAGGTCCGAGGCGAAGAAGGCGGCCACGTCGGCCACCTCCCCGTCCTCGGTCATCCGCCGCAGCGGGAATCTGCCCACGATGCCCTCGAGGACCTCCTCGGGCGGGACGCCCTGGTTGGCTGGCCGTGCCAGTTGACGTACATCTCCACGTTGGGCCCCCACATCCACGAGGGGACCACCATGTTGCAGCGGATGTTGTCGGCGCCGAGCTCATCGGCCAGGTAGTACATGGCCGACAGCAGCGCGCTCTTGGAGGCGGCGTAGCCGCTCTGGGGCAGGGCCGGCTGAAACATGGACTGGGAGCCGATCAGCACCACCGACCCGCCACCGGCGGCCTTCATCGCCGTGGCACACCGGGCGGAGCACGGTCAGCGCCCCGATCACGTTGGTCTCGAACGCCTTGCGCCATGCCTCGAATCGCAGGTCGTAGCAGCCCTCCCCACACGTTCTCGTAGGCAGCCACCTGGATGAGAGCGTCCACCGAACCGAAGCGGTCGATGGCATGGTCCACCAACGCCTGACAGGAATCGGCGTCGGTGATATCGGTCACGTGGGTGGTCACGTGCTCACCCCCGGGGTCGAGTTCGCCGGCCGTGTTCGCCAGCGAGTCAGCCGTACGGGCGGCCAGCACCACATCGGCCCCCTCGCGCAGGGCACTGGCGGCGCACTCGCGCCCCAGACCACCGCCGACCCCGGTCACCACTACGGTCTTTCCGTTCAGCATCATCCCCCTCTTCTAGACGATTTGGGGATGGAACGCGTTGCAGTTCGGTCGGACCGCTGCCGGCCCTAGAGGCTGGCCCGACCGCGCAGGGGCTTCCGGGCCACCGCATCGACCCCGGCCCCGGCCGGGTACATCCGGGACAGGTGGTTCCACGAGCACTCCGGGCACACCTCGACGACGTAGCAGACCACCGGGTCCTTCCTGCGCCAGTACCGGGCCAGCTCGGTCTGAGTGGTCACGCACCGGCCACCGGGAGGAAGACGGGACCCGAAGACGAAGGTCACGTCGACCAGGGGACACTGCTCACAGATGGGGCAGTCCTCGCCGGTGGTGCGGCCCAGGTTTCGTGCGGCCCGCAACAACTCGGGGTGCGCGTCGCAAACGTCCAGCCTGGACAGCCGGCCCTTCCGGAACTCGCGGATGATGGCGTTGCGAGCCAGGAGGTACTCGACGCGGCCCCCGGTGGGGGATGTCTGCACGCCGTCGAGCGGTCCGGGTCGGAAAGCCACCGAGCCAAGGGTAATCCCTCGGGCCGCATCCGGCACCCTTCCGGCCGCGTTCGCGGCATCGGTGGAACACCGTTCCGACCCGACGCCGGTGTGGTCGTCGGGCCTCGACGGGAGTCCCGATCGTGCCGAGGGCCGCACCAGCCGGAGCGCCTTCCATGGTCAATGTATTGCATTGATATATCGAACTGATATATCGTCATAGGTATGCAGCACGTGAACTCCAGGGCGACGGCCAACCTTCCGAGCGGGCGCCCACCCTGTAGCGGGACGCAGAAGTAGTGCTCGACCTGGCCATTCTCGGTCTCCTGCATGAGCAGGAGCTCCACGGCTACGAGATCCGGCGGCGCCTGCGCGATGAGCTGGGCCTGTTCGCCAACATCTCGTTCGGGTCGCTCTACCCGGCCCTCTCCCGTCTGGAGAAGGCGCAGGCGGTGACGGTCACCGAGTCGTCGGGTTCGGTGGCGCCGGCCCCCCTCCCCTCCACCGGGTCGCTCAGTGGCGAGCGGGCGGGACTGAGGGCCCGGCGGGCCGGCAGTGCCCGCGGCACCCGGCGCTCCCGCAAGGTCTACCGCATCACCGACCAGGGTCGACGGCTGTTCGAGCAACTGCTCGATGCCGACGAGCCGGCCGGCACCGACGACGCCCGTAGCTTCGGGCTCCGCCTGGCCTTCGCCCGCTATCTCGCTCCCCAGGCCCGCCTGGCCCTTCTCGAACGCCGCCGGGCCCAGCTGAGCCGGCGACTGGCCACCGACCGGACCCGGGCCGCCGGGGACACCCTCGACGTCTACACCCGCTCCCTGGTCGAGCACGGCACCGAAGCCACCGAGCACGACATCGCCTGGCTCGACCGCCTCATCGAGTTCGAACGACAACGACAGATACAGACAACAACTCCATCCGAATCCGGCGACCCCCACGACGGGGACGCCGTCACCGCAGCGAAGGGATCCAATTCATGACGACCATCCGCGTGGCCATCGCCGGCGTCGGGAACTGCGCCAGCTCCCTCATCCAGGGGGTCGAGTACTACAAAGACGCCGATCCGGCCGATACGGTGCCCGGACTCATGCACGTAGTGCTCGGTGGTTACCACGTCAGCGATCTGGAGTTCGTGGCTGCCTTCGACGCCGACGCCGCCAAGGTTGGCACCGACTTGGGCAAGGCCATCTTCGCCGGTCAGAACAACACCATCCGCTTTGCAAGCGTGGGTGAGCTGGGGATCACCGTGCAACGTGGACCTACACTGGACGGCTTCGGGAAGTACTACCGCGAAACGGTGGAGGAGTCGCCGGCCGAGCCGGTCGACGTGGTGGCCGCACTGAAAGAGTCCCGAGCCGACGTCCTGGTCAGCTACCTGCCGGTGGGGTCGGAGCACGCCCAGCGGTTCTACGCCGAAGCCTGCCTGCAGGCCGGCGTGGGCTTCGTCAACGCCATTCCGGTGTTCATCGCCTCCGATCCCGAATGGGCTCGCCGGTTCCGTGCCGCCGGGCTGCCCATCGTGGGCGACGACATCAAGAGCCAGGTCGGTTCCACCATCGTGCATCGCATCCTCACCCGCTTGTTCGAGGACCGAGGCCTGGCCCTCGACCACACCTACCAGCTGAATGTGGGCGGCAACATGGACTTCAAGAACATGCTGGAGCGCGACCGGCTCGAGTCGAAGAAGGTCTCGAAGACCCAGGCAGTCACCAGCCAGATCGAGCACGGGGCCCTGCCGGCCGACGACGTGCATATCGGCCCATCGGACCATGTGCCGTGGCTCCACGACCGCAAGTGGGCCTACATCCGGATGGAGGGCCGCAACTTCGGCGACGTCCCGTTGAACCTCGAGCTGAAGCTCGAGGTGTGGGACTCCCCCAACTCGGCCGGCGTGATCATCGATGCGGTGCGCTGCGCCAAGCTGGCCCTCGACCGCGGCATCGGTGGTCCCCTGCTCGGGCCGTCCGCCTACTTCATGAAGTCGCCCCCGGTGCAGTTCCACGACGACGTCTGCCACCGGATGGTCGAGGAGTTTGCCGACGGCGACCCCGGCCCGGTCTGGCCCGAGGACTGACAGGACGGGAGGCCCGGGACCAGCACCCGCCGACTCCGGACCCGGAATCAGCCCCGGGCCTGCTCCGACCACCACGAGGCCAGGCGCTTCCGGGCCTCCTCCTCGCCCAAGGGGCCTTCCTCCATCCGCAGTTCGAGCAGGTAGGCGAGGGCGCGACCGATATCGCGGCCGGGTGGCAGGCCAAGTTCGTCCATCACCTGGGCGCCGTCGAGATCCGGCCGAATGGCGTCGAGTTCCTCCTGTTGGCGCAGCTCGTCGATGCGGGCCTCCAGCTCGTCCATGCGCCGGCCGAGGGCCCGGGCCCGGCTGGCGTTTCGGGTGGTGCAATCGCACCGGGTGAGCTCATTGAGCCGGTCGAGCAGCGGCCCGGCGTCACGGACGTAGCGGCGGACGGCCCGATCCGTCCAACCCAGCCGGTAGGTGTGGAACCGCAGGTGGAGGTGGACGAGGGCGGTAACCACCTCCACGTCCTCGTTGGCGTACCGCAGTGCCTGCATGCGCTGACGGGTCATGCGGGCTCCCACCACTTCGTGATGGTGGAAGGTCACGCCTCCGTCGACGTACGCCCGGGTCCGGGGCTTTCCCACGTCGTGGAAGAGGGCGGCCAGACGGAGGAGCCGGTCGGGACGGGTCTTGTCCACCACGGCCAGCGTGTGGGCCAGGACGTCCTTGTGCCGGTGGATGGGGTCCTGTTCGAGGGCCAGACCAGGCAACTCGGGCAGGAACCGGTCGGCCAATCCCGTGCGGACCACGAACCACAGGGCCACCGACGGCACCGTGACCATCACGATCTTGTCCAGTTCGTCACGGACTCGCTCGGCCGAGACGATCGACAGGCGTTCGTTGCCGGACCGGACCGCTTCGACCAGCTCGGGGGCGGGCTCGAGGTCCAACTGGGCCACGAAGCGGGCGGCCCGGAGCATGCGCAGCGGATCGTCGGCAAAGGCCACTTCGGGATCCAACGGGGTCCGCAGACGGCGGGCGGACAGGTCGACCAGCCCGTCGAACGGATCGATTAGCTCCAGCTCCGGCAGTTTGAGGGCCATTGCATTGACGGTGAAGTCCCGGCGGGCCAGGTCGTCCTCCACGGTGTCGCCGAACCGCACCTCGGGCTTGCGGGAGTCGGGCCGGTAGACCTCGGCTCGGTGGGTGGTGATCTCGTACTTCTGACCCCGCCGCTGGCAGGCGATGGTGCCGAACCGCTTGCCCTGTGTCCACACCGCGTCGGCCCACCCTGCCACCACCGACTCGATGGCGTCGGGGCGGGCGTCGGTGGTGAAGTCAAGATCGGTGTGACCGGGGTCGACCCCATACGCTCCCCCCTCGAAAAGTGCGTCGCGGACCGAACCCCCCACCAAGTAGAGGCTGAACCCGGCCGCTCGAAAGCGGTCGGACAGTTCTGCGGTGGTCTCCACCAGTGGCCGCAATCGCTCGGGGAACACGCCGCCGAGGGTAGTGCGACTGGCGTAGGCTGCCGTCCGACGTGGATCGGGAACGAGGCAGCCTGTGCCCCAGCGACAGCCACCCCCGGGCCGGCGCGGCGAACGGGGACGGGCCCGCCCCCATCGTCGGGGTGGGAGTCGGTTGTGCCCGCCGTTCGTACCGGCTGGCCGTAGGCTGCACCCTCTGCACACTGGTGGTCGCAATGCTGGTCGGAGTGGCCCGGCCGGTCGGCGCTTCTGTGGGTTCGACTTCGCTGGTACTGATTTCACAGTCGCCGTGGGTGACTCCCGCCCAGCCCTCCTTCGACCTCAAACTACGGCCCGTCGGCGCCGCCGCTGCTCCGATTTCATTGGGCGTGTCGGTGAGTGTCTATGCCTGCCTGTCCAGCGTGTCGGCTTTCGACCAGTCGTTGTCGGCGGCAGGCCCGTCGGGCTCACCCATCACCACCACCCGGTCGCCGCTGTCGGTCGCCGGCCTACCCCCGGTGAGCGGGGGCGGGTTCGATCTGTCCATGCCGGTCACCGTCGGGCAGAGTGCCCCTCCGTCCACCACCGGCTTCACCATCGACCTGTCGACTGCCGGCGGGCAGTGCCAGGCTTACCCGTCAGGCGTCTATCCGGTCCGGATCCAACTGGTCGACACCGCTTCGGGCAGTGTGGTCGCCGGCCTCACCACCCATCTGATCTACACCGACAACCGCGGCACCACCGACAAGCTCCGGTTCGCACTGGTCCTTCCGGTGGCCACCACCCTGGTCCCCGCAGTGGGCGTTACTTCCCAGCAGCTGCGGGCCCGACCTTCGGCAGCCCTGGAGACGCCGTCAGTGGCGGCGGCGACGGCAGTGTCGGGCACCGTGTCGGCGATCACCGACCACCGAGCCGTGCCGCTGAGTGTGGCCGCAGACCCCCTCACCATCTCGGCCCTGGCCGCCTCCGGACGGCAATCAGTGGTCGACCAACTGGCCGACCTGGCCGCGGCACCCTCCCCGCAGCAGTGGGTCTCCACCCCGTTCGCCCCGGTTGACGCCACCGACCTGGTGTCCAGTGGGTTGGACAGCGAACTGGCCCAGCAGGTCAGTCGGGGCGCCACCGTGTTGTCGACTGATGTGACCCATACTGCTCCCCCGTCGGCAACCACCGGAACCGGGCTCGGGGTGTGGGTGGCCGACGATGCCCTCGACCTCGCCACCCTCGCCCAGCTGCGGTCCGATGGCTATCGCCAACTGATACTTCCGGCGTCCGACGTCCCCGCGGCACCCACCAACGGGTCCAGCGCAGTGCCCTTCGCCGTTGACGTGCCGGGCGGCTCGCCCCTCACCGTGGTGGCCTCGGATATCGATCTGGACAGCCGGTTCACTGCCGCGGCGGGCAATCCGGTGTTGGCCGCATCCCAGCTGGTGGCCGAACTGGCCCAGATCTACTACGAGAAACCCAATGACACGACCACCCGGGCGGTGGTGGCCGTGGCTCCCAGCAACTGGCCGGACAATCCCAAGTTCGTTGACACCCTGCTCGGAGCCCTGCAGGGCAACCCGCTGATCGACCCGGTGACCACCGACGAGCTGTTCGCCTCGATGGCCACCGGCACCTGCCGCGGCACCTGCCGGCTCACCGCGGCCAGCGGGCCGTCAGGGCTGCCGTTGGGAGCCATCCGCACCCAACGTCAGCGGATCGCCGGCTTCACCTCGGCCACCACCACGGCCAACGCCCGGGCCATCACCAGCCAGCTCAGCGACCTGGTGCTGGCGGGCGAATCCGAAGCCCTCCGGCCCGACCAGCAGGCGAACGTGCTCCACAACACCGCGGCGGCACTCGACGCGCAGCTGGACCAGCTGGCCGTGGCCGGCGACCAAACCATCACCCTCACTTCGCAGCAGGGCACGCTGCCGGTCGACCTGGTGTCAACGGCCCCCTATCCAGTGACCGCCTCGTTGACCGTGACCAGCGACAAGCTGCTGTTCCCCAACGATGCCACCCAGTGGACCCGTCCCGGACCGGTGCTGTTGCGGTCCGGGACCAACATCTTCGACGTGCCGGTTCGGGCCCGCACCTCGGGCCTGTTCACTGTGGACGTCGCCCTGCACGCCCCGACCAGCGGCCTGGCCCTCACCACCGGTCAGGTCAGTGTGCGGTCCACGGCCACCTCGGTGGTCGGTGTGGTTCTCTCCCTCGGTGCGGTGGCGGTCCTGGCCGTCTGGTGGGTGCGCACCTCGAGGAAGCGGCGACGGAAGCGACAGGTCGACGAGTCCGAGGCTGAGGCCGATCAGCCGTTCGACGAGCCCACTCCGGTGGGTGACCCCCCGTGAGCGAGCCGGGGGACCTCGAGGTCGACGGGCTCCCGGCTGCGGCAGGGGGCGGGAGGCGGCGGCTGGCCGGAGCCACGCTGGGTATGGCCGTCGGCACAACGCTGTCGAGGATCACCGGGGTGGCCCGGATCATCGCCCAGACCGCTGCGCTCGGTGGACTGGGGTTTGCCGATAGCTACAACCTGGCCAACACCACCCCCAACATCATCACCGACATCGTCATCGGCGGGGTGCTGTCGGCCACCTTCGTGCCGGTGTTCGTCGACCGCCTCACCACCCGACCCAGCAAGGAGGCCTGGGAATCGATCTCGGCCGTAGTGACAGTCACCGTTACCGTGCTCATAGCTGCCACGCTGGCGTTCTTCCTCCTCACTCCCGAGATCATCCACCTGTACACCGTCAGCAACCACCACGCCGACGTAGCCCGTGAGCAGCGGGAGGCCATCTTCCTGCTCCGGTGGTTCGTGCCCCAGTTGACCTGCTACGGCCTGATCGCCCTGTTCGCCGCTCTGCTGAACACCCGGGGAAAGTTCGCCGCTCCCATGTTCGTGCCCATCGCCAACAACCTGGTGGTGATCGCCGTGCTGGTCTGGTTCCGGGCGCTCGTACCCCACCCCAGCCTGGCCACCATCGACTCCCACCACAGCGCGCTCGGTGCTGCTGGGCCTGGGCACCACCCTCGGCGTAGTGGTGCAAGCCGCCTTGTTGATCCCCTCCCTCCTCCGAGCCGACCTGCACATCCGTTTCCGCTGGCAGCCGGCCAATGAGGCCATGCGCAAAATCACCCACCTGGCCGGGTGGACGTTCGGGCTCGTCCTGGCCAACCAGGTGGCGCTGGTGGTCATCCTGGCCCTGGCCGACGGGTCGAGCGCCGGATCGGTCACCGCCTACACCTACGCGTACACCTTCTTCCAACTGCCCTACGGGGTGGTGGCCGTCTCGGTGATGACCGCAGTGACCCCGTCCCTGTCAGCCCGGTGGGCCACGAGGGACATCACGCTCTTCCGGCACCGGATGGCCTTCGGGCTCCGGAGCATACTGGCCATCGTCATCCCCTCGGCGGTGGGTATGGTCATCCTGGCCCATCCGCTGATCGACCTGGTCCTGGCCCACGGTGCCGAGACGAAGGCGTCCGCCGACACGACCGCCGCGGCGCTGGCCATGTTCGCCCTGGGACTCCCCGGCTTCTGCACGTTCCTCTACATGGTGCGGGTGTTCCAGTCCATGCAGGACACCCGAACGGCCTTCCGGCTCTACGTGGTGGAGAACGGGGTCAACATCGTGTTCGGCGTCCTGCTGGTCGGGCCGCTCGGTGTACGGGGCCTTGCCCTGTCGGTATCCATCGCCTACTCGGTGGCCGCGGTGTTGGCCCTGTCGGTGGTCCGGAGGCGAGTTGGCGGTCTGGGGGGGAACGACCTGGTCACGCCGGTAAAGCGGGTGGTCGGAGCGTCGGCGGTGATGGGAGTGACCACGGTGCTCGCGCTGAGCGCCTCGGGGGCGTCCACTGGCTTTGGACTGCTGATTCGTGTGGTCTTCGCCGCGGTGGTCGGAGGGATCACCTACGTGGGAACGGCCGGACTCCTCGGGGCGCGCCAGGCCCGACGGACCCGACAGGTCCAAAAGGAACCGGCTCCGGTGTCTGCCAGCCGGGCCCTTTCCCCCCCCAGCACCGGAGTGGAGCCGGGTACCGCCGCGCCGGAGCCGTTCCATGGCAGACTCGTCGGTCAGTCCGGTGACCTGCCGCATCGGCATCTGCATCCGGTCAGTAGTCCAGCCGAGGGGGGCGAGGAGGAGGACGTCGATGGCCCGGATCAGGGTGGTGACTGATAGCGCATGTGACGTCTCAGCCGAGATGGCCGACAAGCAGGGGCTGACCGTCGTCCCCCTGTCCATCCGGTTCGGCTCCGAGGAGTTCACCGATGGAACGGGCCTCTCGGCTGACGAGTTCTGGGCCCGCTGCGCGGCCAGTCCGGTGCTTCCCGAGACCTCGGCCCCCTCGCCCGGCGCATTCCAGCAGGCCTTTCTCGCCGCGGCCGACGACGGCTACGACGGCGTGCTCTGCATCAACCTGTCGGGTGGGGTGTCGGCCACCCACCAGGCCGCGGCGGCCGCGGCCAAAGACGTGGGCGATCGCATTCAGGTCCAGACCGTCGACTCCCGCTCGCTGACCATGGGACTGGGTCTGATGGCCCTCGACCTGGCCGAGTCGGCCGGAGCGGGGGCAACCCTCGATGAACTGGTGGACCAGGCCACCTCACTCATCGCCCGCACCAAGGTCTACGGCGTGGTGGACACCCTCGAGCACCTGGAGAAGGGCGGCCGGATCGGGGGTGCCCGGGCCCTCCTCGGTTCGCTGCTCTCCATCAAGCCGGTGGTCACGGTGGTGGACGGGGTTGTCGAGGAGGAGTCGAAGCAGCGCACGAGGGCCCGCTCCCTGCGCTACCTGGCCGACAAGACCAAGCAGGCGTCACCGATCAGTCGACTGGCCGTGTGCAACGGTGCTGCGCCGGATATCGACGAGTTCCTCGAGATGCTCGATGGCGTCCGCTCCGACCACCCGCTGGTGCTGACCAACCTCGGTCCGGTGGTAGGAACCCACACCGGTCCCGGCACCATCGGCGTATGCCTGGTCACCTCGGCATAACCGCCGGCGGGGGGGTGCCGTCCCCGGGCCGGTCCACGGCAGGCAATCCACCCGCTCGGACTATCCTCGCACCATGGATCCGAAGCCTGAGTCTCCGTCCTCCCGCCTGCCCGGCTCGGGCGCCCTCGACGACTTGCCGACCCGGGGCGCTGACTATGTCGACACCCTGGTGGAGTTGCTGCGGGACAAGACGGTCCGGCCACTCACTCTGGCCACCCGGGCCGTGGTGTTCGGGATCATCATCTTCGCTGCCGCGGTGGTGACCGTGGTGTTCCTGTCCATCACCCTCATCCGCATTCTGACCGTGTACGCATTCGACGGCCGGGTCTGGCTGTCCGATCTGGTGGTCGGAGCACTCTTCGTCATGGCTGGCATGGTGGCCTGGTCGAGGCGCACCGACCCGACCTCTCCGGGAGGGGCGGCGTGACTGAGGCCCGACAGGTGGTGGTCCTCGGTTCGGGGCCGGCCGGGCTGACCGCGGCGATCTACGCCTCGCGGGCTCAACTCTCCCCGCTGGTCATCGAGGGCGAACCGTCCTCGACCAGCGATCAGCCGGGGGGACAGCTGATGCTGACCACGGAGGTGGAGAACTTCCCCGGCTTCGTCAACGGGGTGATGGGGCCTGAGCTCATGCAGGCCTTTCGCGAGCAGGCCGCTCGCTTCGGGGCCGACTACCTGACGGCCAAAGCATCGAAGGTCGATCTCTCCCACCGTCCGTTTTCGATCTGGGTGGAGGACCCCGATGCCGCTGAGCCCAACTACGCCGCCGAGGCCGTGATCATCGCCACCGGGGCCCAGTCGCTCATGCTCGGGCTGCCCAACGAGGAGCGCCTGCTCGGCTACGGCGTGTCCACCTGCGCCACCTGCGACGGTTTCTTCTTCCGTCAGCACGAGATCGCCGTGGTCGGCGGCGGCGACTCGGCCCTGGAGGAAGCCCTCTTCCTCACCCGCTTTGCCGACAAGGTGACGGTGATCCACCGGCGCGGCGACCTCCGGGCCTCCAAGGTCATGCAGCAACGGGCTCTGGCCCACGAGAAGATCGACTTCCTGTACAACCACACGGTTACCGACGTCCTGGGTGAGAACAAGGTGTCGGCGGTGCAGGTCCGCGACGTCATCAGCGAGGAGGAGTCACTCCTCGAGGTGACCGGCCTGTTCGTGGCCATCGGCCACCAACCCAACACCGGCCTGTTCAAGGGCCAGCTGGAGATGGAGGAGAGCGGCTATCTCCGTACGTTCGACGGGACCCGCACCAACGTCGACGGGGTATTCGCCTGCGGCGACGTCCAGGACCACCGTTACCGCCAGGCCATCACCGCGGCAGGATCGGGATGCATGGCCGCCATCGACGTCGAGCGGTGGCTCGAGGATCAGCACGCGGCTGCCCACTGAACGAAGCGGCCACCGCGGGAATGACCACGCCCCGGAAGGGGTTGACCTAGCGTGTCCCAGTCAGGGACGTGAGGCAGGGCCCGGAAGCGCGGGCGGAAGGAACGACCATCATGAGTGAGAAGATCACAAACCTGAGCGACGCTAGCTTTGACGAGCATGTCAAGTCCTCGGACGTTCCCGTGCTGGTGGACTTCTGGGCGGAGTGGTGTGGCCCGTGCAAGATGATCGCCCCAGTGCTCGAGGAGATCGCCAGCGAGCAGGAAGGCAAGCTCGAGGTGGCCAAGCTCAATATCGACGACAACCTCGACATCACCCGGCGTTTCGACGTAATGAGCATCCCCACACTCATCCTGTTCAAGGACGGAGAGCCTGCGGCACGGATCGTGGGAGCCAAGGGCAAGGGGCAGCTACTCCAGGAACTCTCCGCCCACCTGTAACCCAGGGGGGGGCACTGAGGGGGCGCCGATACGCCGGGCGTCGACGCCGAGGCAGGCAGTGAGCGCGAATCACAAGATCTGGCTCGAGCCGGGTCACGTCGGACAGGCGGTCAGCGACGTCCAACGCCGGCTGGAGGATCTGGGCTTGTCCGCCGGCCTCGACGCCGAGGGCCGGTACGGCCCGGGCACCAGGGCCGCCGTTGAGGTATTCCAGTACCGGCGGGGCCTGCGGGTCGACGGCGTGTGCGGCCCCCAGACCTGGTCCGCTCTCGTCGAGGCCGGACGCCGGCTGGGCGACCGCTTCCTCTATCGCCGGGTGCCCATGTTGCGCGGGGACGACGTGGCCGAACTCCAACAGCGGCTGAGTGCCCTCGGGTTCGACACCGGGCGGGTGGACGGCATCTTCGGCGACCTGACCTCGGCTGCACTCGGGGAGTTCCAGCGCAACGCCGGTATCCCGGTCGACGGAATCGCCGGTGCCTCCACGGTGGCCGAGCTCCTCCGCTTCGGGACCCGCCACGGCGGGACGGAGTTGGTCACCTCGGTGCGCGATCGTGAACGGCTCCGTCAGTCGCCGCGTACCCTGGCCGGACAGCGGGTGGCCCTCGGCGAGGAGGGGGGCCTCGATGCCACGGTCGCCGCGCTGCGGAGGCTGCTGGTCAAACGGGGGGCGTCGGTGACCACCCATCACCACCCTGACGGCTCCATCCAGGCATCCGAGGCCAACGCGGGCGGCGCCGAGGTCTACGTCGGACTGCGAGTGGTCCCAGGTGACGGAGATCACTGCTCCACCGCCTACTACGCCGGCTACCGCTACTCCTCACCGGGTGGAAGGCATCTGGCCGAACTGCTCCAGGGTGCGCTGCCCGCCTCCCTTGGCCTCCCCGACGGCGGATGCCGGGGCATGTCGCTCCCCGTGCTCCGAGAAACGCGGATGCCAGCGGTGATCTGTGAGATCAGCCCTGCCACCGTGGTGGTGGAGCAGGCGTCCATCGTGGCCAGGGTGGTAGTCGACGCGCTGACCGAATGGGTCGGGACATCCTGGGACTGACGGTGGAAACCGTTGACCTCCCGATGAGCTACCGGGTGTGTCTCTGGACGTAATCCACAACTTCATGCACAGGTTGTGGATTACGCTCTACCGTGGGTTCAGGGATGGAATCCCACTCTAAGTGATAATATTCTCAATAATGCCGTATTATGACAATAGGAATCACTCTGAGCGTTTGGCATCTTCAGGCAATGCTCGGCTCGCCCCTACCGATCATCAGCTTATAGATCCGCTCCAGATCCTCGAGGGTGGCGAATTCCACGATGACCTTGCCGCGCTTCGAGGTGAGGTCGACCTTGACCCTGGTATTGAGATGACCGGACAGCAGATCCTCGAGCTCGAGGATCCCCGGAGGCGGGAGACGACGCACCGTAGACGTTGCATGGTTGCCATTGGTCGGCGGGTTCCCGCTCCCAGTCGGCGTCGCTCCGTCCGCTTCCCGCTCCCCTGCCTCAGCATGCTCCCGCACCAGATCCTCGACGGCTCGCACCGTCAGTCCGTCAGTCACTGCCGCTTTGGCCAACGCCTCCTGATATGCCCGGTCTGGCGTACCCAGCAACGCCCGGGCATGCCCAGATGTGATCTGTCCGTCGGCCAATAGGCGTTGAACCGCCGCCGGGAGCTGCAACAGCCGAAGGATATTACTGACCGCAGCCCGGCTCTTGCCCACCCGTTTTGCCACCTGGTCGTGGGTGTAGCCGAACTCCTCGATCAACTGCTGGTAGGCAGAGGCCTCTTCCAGAACGTTGAGATCCTGCCGGTGCAGATTCTCCACCAGCGCCTGCTCGAGACTGGCTGTCTCATCCGCAATCTGGATGAGGACCGGGATCGACTGGAGGCCGGCCCGTCGGGCGGCGCGCCACCTCCGCTCGCCGGCGATCAGCTCGAAGTCATCGGCCGCCTCGCTGCCGATCTGACGTACCAGCACCGGCTGCAACACCCCGAGTTCCTTGATCGATGCAGCCAGCGAGGCCATGGTGTCGTCGTCGAAGTTCACCCGCGGCTGCCGGGGATTGGGCTTGATACTCCCGATCGGAACTTCCCGAAGGGCCGAGGAGCGATCACCCACCACCTCAGTGGGGATGAGGGCGCTCAGCCCCTTTCCCAAACCACTACGACGTGCCACCGCTGACCTCCTTGGCTAGTTCCCTGTAGGCGATGGCGCCGCGCGAAGCGGGATCGAACGCGGTGATCGGCTGTCCGAAGGAAGGAGCCTCGGACAGCCTGACCGTCCGAGGGATGACATTGCGACAGACCTTCGAGCCGAAGTGGATACGCACCTCGTTGGCCACCTGGTCGGCCAGTTTGGTGCGGGCGTCGTACATGGTCAGCACGATGGTGGAGATGTCGAGTTTCGGATTGAGGTTGGATGCCACCAGGTGAACGTTGCGCATCAGCTGGCTCAAACCCTCGAGGGCGTAGTACTCGCACTGAATGGGAACCAGCACCTCGTCGGCCGCGGCTAGGGCGTTGACGGTGATCAGTCCAAGGGACGGGGGACAGTCGATCAGCACGTAGTCGAAATCGTCGATCACCGATTCGATGGACTTCTTGAGCTTGAGCTCGCGACTGAATGCCGGGACCAGTTCTATCTCTGCCCCTGCCAGTGCGATGGTGGCCGGGGCTACGAAAAGATTCTTCATACTTGTCGGCTCGACGCAATCCTCCAGTGACGCATCGCGCATCAGCACGTCATACATTGAAAGTTCGAAGTTGCGGGCGTCGATGCCAAGGCCGGTCGTAGCGTTGCCCTGGGGATCGAGATCGATGACCAACACCCGGAATCCCAACTCGGCCAGAGCCGCACCCAGGTTCACCGAGGTGGTGGTCTTGCCGACGCCGCCCTTCTGGTTGGCCACAGCCATTACTCGAGGTAGAGGGTTGCCTGAAGCAGCCTGAGTCTCATGATCGGACGCTTCACCCTCTTCGGCAACCGGAGGCTCGTCTATCGGCGCCTTGCCGGCAAGACCGGCCTTCGGAGTATGCGCGAGCGGCTCAGCCACGGCCTGTGGTTCTTCTGGCGCCTCGATCACCAGTGATCCGGATACTCCCGATGCTGCCGGCGCCTCTTCCTTGACCACCACCGAGGGTGTCGCTGAAGGATCGATCACTCTGGCCGCGGTTGGGGGGGTCACGCTCGTGGGGTGATGGGCCCGAGAGCTGGACTCGCCTGGCGGGGGCAAAACATGGTCGAGCTCGGCCTGAGCGGTGACCACCTCGGAGATAGTCTCCTTCATCGGCCGTTGGGTGGTCGGAGCGGACGGCGCCCCGCTCCCCTCGGATCCGGACCGACCCTGGCCCGCCGACGAGGACCTCCCTGGCTCGATAAGGGTGACCGCGCCAGTGGTGCCCGGATCGGCCTCGTTGCCGGAGTCCTTTGCTTCTTGTGGGAGAGACCTATTTCGACCCCGACGGCGGCCGCGCATTATCGTCTCCTCAAATCAGCTGGGTTCAAGAGACTTATCCTCGCCTGCCCGATCAACCAGGTCAAGCATTTCCGCCGAAATGTTCCACGTGAAACCCTCCGACAGCGGAGTCCGGTTGACCTGACCATAGGCCGCCCGGCCCCAGCCGGACCGGATCCGGCCGCTCGGGCCCCTGACCGCCCCGCCCTCCTGTCGACACCGCCCACTGGACCCGGGAGAGAGACCTGTCGTTCGATCCGGGCTGCCGGCCGGAGAAGGTCTCCTTCCAGATCCAGCTCTAGCGCTCGCGTCGCGCTCGTGCTGCACCTTCAAAAAGTATAACGACTCTCCTTTCTGGGGATCTGGCCACCTTCGGTCCTCGCCATCGGGCCGGCGGTCTCCGGGGCTGGTTGATCTGGGCTTGAACAATTCGAGGAGGCCGAGGTGAAATGATCGTCGGCCGCTGCCCGGCGGCCGGCTGGGCCCCGGTGTCTTTGGAGACCGGGCCAGCAGTCGGTCGCCATCGTCGACGTTTCACGTGGAACATCCTGGGGTTGAGGGTTCACGTTGGTGGGTATCCGGGCCCATTGGAAATGGTCAGAGTCCTGGTGAGCGGGCGACTCTTCGAGGATCAAAAGATCGGCCGCTTGGCCGGAATCCCGATTCGCCTCGGGTACCGATCCGGTGTCGCCGCTTCCTTCACCAGCAGCCGGTAGCCGAAGCGGGCGTCGAAGCGCAACGACGTGGGCCTCCCGAGACCCAGCTGGCGCAGGCCGGACAAAGGCCAGCGATCGTCCGGGTTCTCATCGGGTGGCTCCGACACGATCATCAGACCGCCGACCTCGAGCAGGGGAGCACCACACTCGGCCGTGACACCGGGGACACCGAAGGAACGGGAGGTGACCAGATCGAATCTTTCTCGGAGCACCGGATCCCGCCCCAGATCCTCGAGTCTGCCCCTCACCACCTCGACCTTGGAGTTGTCTCTCACCTCGGTGTGGAGGAAGTCGACTCGCCGTTCATTGGCATCGATGAGAGCCAGGCGGGCATCCGGCCAACAAGAGATGAGGACCAGACCGGGAACGCCGCCGCCACTACCCAGGTCGGCCACCGCCCGGGGTGACCGCCCGAGGCTCGATTCCACAGCCCATACGAAGCCGAGCGAATGGTCGATCTGGTCGGCCACCGTCATCGTGCCGAGGAAGCCACGCTCAGACGAGCGCTGCAATGCCTCCTCCACCCGAACCCCGACCTTTCGGCGCAACCGGTTGAGAGTTGGTACGGGATCAGCTGAATTGCTCACCATCCCGAGGCTGCTCAGTCCGACGGAAGGATCACCACGTACCGCGTAGGTTCGGTTCCGGCCGACCGGGTTTCCACACCCTCGATCTCGTTGACCGTGTCGTGGACGACCTTGCGGTCGGCAGGCGACATCGGCTCGAGGGCCCGCTCCTCACCCGAACTCTGAACCTCTTCCACAATACCCTCGAGTAAAGCGACGGAGAGCCGCAGCTCGCTTCTCGCGGTAGCCGCCCACATCGACCAGGATGCGGTCGGTGCGCACCTCCGACTGGCGCTGAACGAACGTCCGGGTCAGGTCCTGTACAGCAGACAATGTGGCACCGCGTGGTCCGACCAGCAGGCCGAGATCATCACCCACCGCTGCGACCTGCACTGTCTCCTCGTCGAGCTGTGTGAAGGCCACCTCGGCATCGAGGCCGAACTCGCGCACCAGCCCATCGATGAATTCCTTTGCGGCTTCGCCCTGTTGCTCGAGGGTCAGTGACTCTTCCATGCTGTCCTCACTATCTCCGGAGTTCGGTCCGGATACTTGCCTTCTTTGCGTTCCACCCGGGCCAGCGCTAGCACCGCGGCCGTTCGAGCTCCGTCTACGACGTCCCGAACGTCCGGGCGAGCCCGGCTTCGGCCCGGTGGCTTCGTTTCCATTTGCGTCGGCAGTGCCGTTGGTGGATCCCTGGCTCGACTCGGTCGGTTTGCTGCCCTCCGCATCGATCCTCTCGGTTGCCGCGGACTCCGGCCGACTTGCTCGTCCTCCACCGCTGCTGCCGTTCTTGCCAGATGGACGGGCTCCCCGCTGCCGCTCGCCGCTACGACTTCGCTCTGGTCGCTGTCGACGCCCGCGCTTGGGAGGGGGAGCAACAGGCCGGACCCTGGCCTGAACCCTGGCCTCGCCCCGCATCCTGCCGAACAGTCCGGCCTTCGGCTCACTCAACACCACGAACTCGGCATCATCCTCGGCCACACCAAGGAGATCCACTGCTGTCTCCTTGGCTTCCGAAAGCGACTTGCCGCTTGCCTCGACCCACTCCACGCCTTACCGCGCCTTTCTGGCCCGCTTGGCCTTCGAGCGTGGGTGCTGTTTGGGTGAAGGTTCGGGCTCCGCTTGATCAGCAGCCTTTGACCCATTGCTCCCATTGCCCGACGGCTTCGTACTGCCGCGCCTCGGCGTCGCTCCGGACGCCGATCCAGCTGTCTTCTTGCCGTTGGATCCAGTGGACCCGCCCGATCGCCCCTTCGTGACCTCGACTTCCACGGCTTCGGCTTCGATGGGTTCCGCCGGTGAGCGGCCCTTTCCGTTGGACCCGTTTGATCCGGTCCCGTTGGACCGGCCCGCCGTCTTCGCGGCCGGGGTACCACCCTTGGCCCGAGGGAGGGCGCGTTCGGTCCGGTCGACTTGGGGCGTCTTCGGTCCGCTCTTGCCTCCCCCGGCCGTGGCCTGCGGAGGTTTGGGGGGCCCGCCGACGATTCCCTTCCGGAACAGAATTTCCTGCGTGAGGATCCGGATCCCGCTCGAAAAGATAAAATAGACGTTCAGAATTGCGGCAACATTAATATAAATAAACCCGAAAATAAGTGGCATGTATTTCTGCAACATGGCCGCCTGAGGATTGGCCTGTGAAGCCCCCGGGTTTCGTGCATTGAG
Source organism: uncultured Acidimicrobiaceae bacterium (assembly GCA_963824355.1). Taxonomy (GTDB): domain Bacteria; phylum Actinomycetota; class Acidimicrobiia; order Acidimicrobiales; family RAAP-2; genus Bog-756. Next base: position 478,643 of record CAWGOY010000001.1, read on the forward strand.
CCTCGACATCTGCAGGTACTGCAAACCCACGGATGCCGCCACCAGCAACAGGTACGGGATGGCCACGAATAGCGAACTGTGATGGGAGAGCAGCTTCTCCGAGAAGTCCATCCCGAACGAGTTGAGCTTGCCGCCAGCTGCGACGATGTTGTGGTACATCTTGCTGTCCTTCGGAATGTAACGGGGGAAGGCCTTTACGACCGTTATCGACTTGCCGTCAAGACCTTTCGTAACGGTAGCGGTTACCGTGTTGGTCATACCTCGAATTACGCTGTAGAGAATAAAGAAAGCCGGCATCTGCAATAGCATCGGCAGGCACCCGGACGCCGGGTTCACTTTGTGCTCTTTGTAGAGCTTCATCATTTCTTCATTCAGCTGGGTGCGGTTTTCCGCTCCCTTGTACTTCTGCTGCAACTTCTTCATTTCAGGCCCGAGGGCCTGCATCGCCGCCATGTTCTTGGTGCTCTTGACCGTCAGCGGGGTGAGAAGGGCCATGATCACGATGGTGAGCAGGGCCACGTCGATCGGGTAGTTGGGAATGAGCGAGTAGAAGAAGGCGAGTACCGCACCGACAGCATCGAGCAGTGGCTGGAAGATCTTCCCGATCGGGGTCGTCAGGGATGCGTACATGCGTCCCTCCTCTCAGGCACCGGATCGAATCCGTGTCCGCCCCAGGGTCCGCATCGGAGCAGTCGCCGAGCGGCCAGGATGACGCCAGCGGCGGTACCCCGCTTTTCGAGAGCTTCGATGGCATACTCCGAGCAGGTCGGCACGAACCGACAACCGGTGGGCCGGCCGTTCCGGAGCAGTTGATAAGCCCGCACGATGGCTACCAACCATCGCCCGGACCAGCCGGACGTTCCCTTGGATTCCGCTCCGCTTACGGCCCGTCCCTGGTCAACGCCGTTTCCGGGAATCATCGAGGGCCGCTGGTCGGTAAGTGTCATCGGGACAGCGCCCGTTCCGGTCGAGCTCGTTCCAGCGCGTCGGGACGAGCGCCTGTTCCGGATCGCGTCGCCTGTTCCAATGCTTGGCTCATCGCCACCTTCAGTTCGTCGAACTCCAGCAATGGACCCCCCGGACCACTGCGCACCACATACGCGCCGGGCGGCAAGCTCGTCGCCTGACCGGAGACGATGGCCCGAAGTCGGCGTCGGAGCCGGTTTCGTACTACCGCGCCCCCCACCTGGCGACTGATCGCGAAGGCAATTTGCGGTCTCGACCAGGCATTTTGTTCCACATAGGCCACGCTCAACGGACCGACACGAGCCCGTCGGGGCGTGCGACGAAGTGCCGCGAACGTCCGGCGCGACCGGATGGGTTCCACCGCGGACCGCGCCCGGGCCCGGTGCGGACATGGTCGGTCATACCGACAGGCGATGGCGTCCCTTCGCCCGGCGTGAGCGAATGACCGCTCGGCCGGCCTTGGTCGACATCCGCTTGCGGAATCCGTGGGTCTTGGCCCGCTTGCGTACGTTCGGCTGATACGTCCGTTTCATCCATCCACTTCCTTCCTCTCCCTGAACCGCGGACTCCGGTGTTGGTCGCGTTCGGCAGGGGGCCCGGTCACAGGGATCAGGGCATTCCCCTACATGCTAGGCGAGAACGCCGCGTTCCCTCTAGTCGAGACCGGAGAGGCGCCGTGGTTGGGCACGGTGTACCGTTCCGAGCAACGCAGACAACGCCACCGACCCGCAAACCCACGGTCCCGGGCGTTGCATGCCGGCACGACCGCAGGGAATTCCAGATGCAGCAGCGCCCCCCACAGGCACGTCGAGCGGAGCGGCGACCCAGTCGGTGCTCGTCCACAGCTGTGGATATCCATGTGGACCGATCAGACTGTCCAAGGGCGGAGGCCCACGTGAACGACAACGAAGGGTTGTGGACATTGTGCTCGGAAGCCCTGCGTGAGCAGGTGTCCGATGCCATCTGGCAGGCCTATCTCTCGGGTATCACCCCGCTCTCGGTCGAGGACGGGGAGATCGTTCTCGGCGTACCCAACAGCCTCATCCGCGACCGAGTCGAGTCGCGGTTCCTCGGCCTGATCCAAGACACGGTCACCGGAACGGTCGGCCGCAACCTGGTGGTTCAGCTCGAGGTGGTCTCCCCCTCGAGGAGCCGGTCCAAGACGATCAGCTCGAGGACGAGCTTCCCTACCACGGGCCCGACCGTACACCCAGTCGCCGCGGGCCCGGCTGTCGGCCGCCCGCCGGCCAACGGACGGGGGAGCCAACTCGAATCACCGGTACTTGATCCCCGGTACACCTTCGACACCTTCGTCATCGCCTCATCAAACCGGTTTGCCCACGCCGCAGCCCAGTCGGTGGCCGAATCGCCCGCCCAGTCCTACAATCCGCTGTTCATCTACGGCGACGCGGGGCTGGGCAAGACCCACCTCCTTCATGCCATCGGGAACTACGTCCTCGAGAACTTCAGCGGTCGGCACGTGCGCTATCTGACCACCGAGACGTATATGAATGAGTTCGTGGACGCCATCCGGACCAATACCACCACCGCGTTCAAACGGCGTTACCGGGAGTGTGACGTGTTGCTCATCGACGACGTGCAGTTCATGGAACGCAAGGAATCACTCCAAGAGGAGTTCTTCCATACCTTCAACTCCCTGTACGGCGCCTCGAAGCAGATCGTCCTGACCTCCGACCGTCCCCCCAAATCGATCGCCACCCTCGAGGACCGCCTGCGCAGCCGATTCCTTTCCGGACTCATAACCATCGTTCAGCCTCCTGATCTCGAGACCCGACTGGCCATCCTCCAGGCCAAGGCCGAACACGAGCACGTCGACGTTCCCGACGCCGTTCTCGACTTCATCGCCACCCACGTGAAGGACAATATCCGTGAGCTGGAGGGGGCTCTCATCCGGGTCACCGCCTTCGCCAGTCTCTACCGCCAGCCCATGAGCCGCGAACTGGCCGAGCAGGTCCTCTCTGACATCGTCTCGGCCGACCAACCCAGGCGGATCACTCCGCAGGTCATCCTGGACGCCACGTCGGAGACCTTCGGATTCTCCGTCGAGGAGCTTTGCGGGCCGAACCGGCGGCGGCCTTTGGTCACCGCCCGGCAGGTCAGCATGTATGTATTCCGCGAGCTGACCGACTTCAGCTACCCGGCCATCGGCCGCGAGTTCGGCGGCCGCGACCACTCAACGGTCATGCACGCTGTCGACAAGATCGCCGGTCTCATGAAGGAGCGCCACCAGATCTACAACCAGGTCACCGATCTCATCGTCCGGATCAAGAGCGGCTCGTGAACCGTCAGGCCACCCTGCCGGTCGCCTACGACATCCTTCCGCCTTCTCTTTCCAGAGGTTGTGCACTATCTGTGGATATCTCCCGGCAATCCTGGGGCAATTCTGTGAACCAAGATGAACTTGTCCATAACTGGTCACGCAAGACACACCCCGATGGGACGTCCCACCGGATTCGGTGGATGAAGAGGGGACGACCGGACCCCTTCTGGACTGGGAGAATCGTCCACCGTCCACAATCCACAGGGCTTATTACCATCACTAGTAATTAGATCTCTAAAACAAAAGCAAGAGAGGAACCTCTGGTGAAGTTTCGATGTGAACGCGATTCCCTGGTGGAAGTGCTCACCACAGCGGGCAGAGCCGTCGGGTCGCGGACTACCGCGTCCATGGCACTGGGAGGGGTCCGAATCGAGGCGTCGGGTAACCACCTGGGTGTGGTGGGCACCGACCTCGATCTCACCGTTCACGCGTCGACCGAGGCCATCGGAATAACAGACGGAGTTTGTGTGGCTCCGGCCAAGCTGTTGACCGACATCGTGCGGTCACTCGAACCGGGCGCCGTAACCGTCGAATCGGAGAGCGAGAAGGTGGAGATCGGTGCGGCGCGGTCGCGGTTCAGTCTGCGCACCTTCGCGGTGGACGACTTCCCCTCCCTTCCCGAACCACCCCAGCCGGCCACGTTCCTTCCGGCCGCTGGACTGGCCAGCGCACTCCGGCAGGTCGTGCGGGCCGCGTCCAGTGACGATGCTCGCCCACTTCTCACCGGTGTATTGATCGCGCCGGAGAGCGGGGGGGTCCGACTGGTGGCCACCGACTCGTACCGGTTGGCCATGCGGGATATCGAGGGAAGCGACGTATTCGACGGAAGTTCGCCGATCCTGGTTCCGGCCCGGGCACTGGCCGAGCTACAGAAGCTGGCCGTGCTGGGAGCGGCGGTCAAAGAGGGAGCGGTCGTAGGGGCAGGGGACAGAGGCCCGGTCGCAGACGGAGCAGAGCCGATGATCGGTCTGTCTATCGGTGATCACGACGTGACTTTCACCGCTGGCGACGTGAAGGTGAGCACCCGCCTCCTCGACGGGAGCTATCCGGACTACCGGCAGCTGATCCCGGCCGAGTACCCCAACCGACTCCATGTGGGCAAGGACTCTCTCCTGGACGCCTTGCGACGGGTGCGACTGCTCGTGCGGGACAACACCACGCCGGTACGCCTGTCCATGCGCCAAGGGGGCGTCGACCTCACCGTGGTATCCCAGGAGGTGGGGGACGCCAGTGAGACCGTCGATGCCGACTTTGACGGGACCGAGCTCACCATCGCGTTCAATCCCACGTATTTGATCGACGGCGTTGAGGCGGTGACCGGTGACGAGGTCCTGCTGGAGACGGTCGACGCCACCAAGCCGGCCACGGTCCGAGCGGCCGAGGAGACCGATTTCCGCTACCTCTTGATGCCTGTACGGGTTTCGTAGTCCGACGGCCGGCCGTCATCGACGTCGTGCACCTCGTCTCCCTCAGCATCGTCGATTTCCGCAACGTGAGGAAGCTGGACATCCAGCCCGACCCGGAAGGGACCACGGTCATCACCGGCCTCAACGGCGCGGGAAAGACCAGCATCCTCGAAGCGGTGACCTACCTTTCGACGCTCCAGTCCTTCCGGGGATCCCCACGGGAGGCGATGGTGCGCCTAGGGGCAGAACAGGCCATTCTGCGGGCCGAGACCCTGGTGGGCGAGCGAACGGTGACCATCGAAGCCGAGCTGACCACAGAAGGCCGCTCGCGAGCGCTGCTCAACCGACAGACCGTTCGCCGGCGGAGCGACCTCCACGAGGCCATCCGGACCACGCTGTTCTCGCCGGAGGATATCGGGGTGGTACGGGCGGGGCCGTCCGAGCGACGAAGCTTCCTCGATGAAACGCTGGCCGTTGTCGAACCGAAGATCGCTCGTTCAGCCGAGGAGGTCGACAAGATCCTGCGTCAGCGAACAGCGCTCCTACGGGGCTCGGGACGAAGACTCACCCCCGAGGTGGCCTCCACCCTCGACGTTTGGGACTCCCGCCTGGATACCGCCGGATCCGTGCTGGTCGAGGCGCGCGAACGCTTGGTTGCCGACCTCTACCCCCTGGTGGGTGAGCACTACTCCCGCCTGGCCGGGGCGACCACCGAGGTGGGCCTGAACTACCGCCGGTCGTGGTCGGGTCCTCTACTCGAGGCGCTGCTCGAGACTCGTGCTACGGATGTCGAGCGGGGCGTATCTTCCCTCGGTCCCCACCGCGACGACCTGGACATCTCGGTGAAAGGACTCCCCAGCCGGACGCACGCCTCCCAGGGGGAGCAGAGGTCAGTGGCCCTGGCTTTGCAGTTGGCTGCTCATCAGCTGGCCACCGAGCGGCTGGGGTCCCCACCGGTGTTACTGCTCGACGACGTGTTCTCCGAGCTCGACCCGCTGCGATCACGGGCTCTCCTGGCCGGTCTGCCGCCCGGTCAGGCCCTCTTGACCACTGCACTGCCGGCGCCCTCGGAAGTGACGGCAGCCAAGGTCTACCGGGTGCAAGCCGGCGGCCAGGCAGTCGACTCCTCGCCGGACGTGAGCTGATGGACCGGTCGCCGGGCGGTCTGGATCGGGGCCCTCAGCCCCTGGGAGCGTCACTCGACGCGGTGACGAAAAAGCTTGGGATGTCCGATTCCCAAGGAATGGGCCGAGCATTCGCTCACTGGGTGCAGATCGTGGGCACGGACATGGCCGAGCACGTCCAGCCCGTGCGGATAGACGGACAGGCGCTGGTGGTGACCGTCGACCACCCGGCCTGGGCTACCCAGGTCCGCCACCTCGGAGACGGTCTGCTCGACCGGGTGGCCGAGGTGGCCGGGGTAGCCCGACCGGACCGCCTCGAGATTCGGGTGCGACGCTGAGCGGGGTCCGAAGTAACTCAACCATCGGTCAGGGAAGTCACTCCCGGGAGGTACACTGGGAACCTTGGAATCGGAGGATCGCCACCGTCTCCGGAATGCGTCCGGCGCACCGCTGACAACCTCGTTGCACCGGTTCCCGATCAGTCAATCGAAGTCGGAAAGGGCGCGCCTGTGGCGCTGAAAAAAGACAGCGGCGGGAACGACGAGATGACCTACAATGCCGAGGACATCACGGTATTGGAGGGGCTCGAGCCGGTTCGGAAGCGGCCGGGCATGTACATCGGCTCCACCGGCCCCACCGGCCTGCACCACCTGGTGTGGGAGGTGGTGGACAACGCAGTGGACGAGGCCATGGCCGGCTTCTGCACGCAGATCGACGTGACCTTGCTGGCTGACGGGGGGGTGCGGGTCGCCGACAACGGACGGGGCATTCCCACCGGCCCCATGAAGGAGCAAGGGGGAAAGTCGGCGGCCGAAGTCGTCCTTACCGTCCTCCACGCCGGAGGTAAGTTCGGTGAGGGTGGCGGGTACAAGGTTTCGGGAGGGCTGCACGGTGTGGGCATCTCGGTGGTCAACGCCCTAGCCACCCGACTGGTGTTGGAGATCGACAGTGACGGGGATCACCACGTCTTGGAGTTCAAGGACGGCGGCAAGCCCGTGGGAAAGCTCGAGGTCGCCGGCCAGGCCCCCCGGGGCCGCACCGGCACCACCGTGACGTTCTGGCCCGACCCGACCATTTTCGAGGAGATCGAGTTCCGGGCCCAGACCGTGATGGAGCGGCTGCAGGTGATGGCCTTCCTCAACAAAGGCCTGGAAATCCGCTTCGTGGACGAGCGCCCGGACGGCAAGGTCTCACAGGTCTTCAAATACAAGGATGGGATCGTCGACTTCGTCCGACACCTCAACGCCTCCAAGGAGGCCTTGTTCCGCAAGGTCAGCTCGCTGGAACAGAAAGAGGAGACCATGGAGGTGGAGTTGGCCCTGCAGTGGAACACGGGTTTTTACGAAAGCATCCACTCCTTCGCCAACGGGATCTCGACCATTGACGGCGGCATGCACGAGGAGGGCTTCAAGAAGTCCCTCACCAATGTGGCCAACAAGTACGCCCGAGCCAAGGGCACGCTGAAGGAGAAGGACGAGAACCTGCGGGGCGAGGACATCCGCGAGGGCCTCACCGCCATCATCTCGGTGCGATTGCAGGATCCCCAGTTCGAGGGCCAGACCAAGGCCAAGCTGGGCAACGTCCCTGTGCGTTCCCTGGTCGAACGGGCCACCAACGAGAAGTTGGCCGAGTGGTTCGAGGAGAATCCCCGCGAGGCGGGCCAGATTATTCAGAAGAGCATGTCAGCGGCCCGGGCCCGTGTGGCCGCCCAGTCGGCCCGTGACCTCACTCGGCGGAAGTCCTCGCTGGACGGAGCCGGACTGCCCGGCAAGCTGGTCGACTGCTCGTCTCGGGATCCACGCGAGAGTGAACTGTTCATCGTGGAGGGAAATTCAGCCGGCGGTTCGGCCAAGGATGCCCGAAATCCCAAGACCCAGGCCATCCTGCCCATCCGGGGGAAGATCCTCAACGTCGAGCGAGCTCGGATCGACAAGATGCTCAAGAACACCGAGATCCAGGCGCTTATCGCAGCCATCGGTGCCGGGCTGGCCGAGGACTTCGACGTCGCCAAGACCCGCTACCACAAGATCATCATCCTGGCCGACGCCGACGTGGACGGCTCGCACATCCGCACCCTGCTGCTTACCTTCTTCTTCCGGCAGATGAAGCCGTTGGTGGAGGGGGGCTTCGTCTACGTGGCCCAGCCTCCGTTGTATTCGACTCTGGTGGGCAAGGAGAAGATCTACCTCAAGGATGAGGCGGCCAAAGCGGCTTTCCTGGCCGAGAAACCGGAGCATAAGGCGGACTTCCAGCGTCTAAAGGGCCTCGGCGAGATGGACTTCGGTGAGTTGCGGGATACCACCATGGACCCGGGACGGCGCTCGCTGCTTCAGGTTGCCGTGGAGCAGGCGGCGGTGGCCGACGAAGTGTGCTCGGTGCTGATGGGCGAGGATGTCGAGCTCCGAAGGCACTTCATCCAGACCAACGCCAAGGATGTGCGCTTCCTCGACATCTGAGGATGCCCGCCGGAACCGCGGCCGCCGCCGCGTCTGATGAGACGAGTGAGACGGAGAAGGACACCGCATGCCAGGACGTGACGACGAGAGCCGGGGGATCGACACCGACGAGGACGTCTCCGGCTTCATCGAGCCCATCGAGATCCAAGAGGAGATGGAGCGCTCCTTCCTCGAGTACTCGATGTCGGTCATCGTGTCGCGGGCCCTGCCCGACGTCCGGGACGGACTGAAGCCGGTCCACCGCCGCATCCTCTATTCCATGTACGACCAGCGGCTTTTGCCGGATCGGCCACACACCAAGTGCGCCAAGGTGGTCGGCGACGTGATGGGCTCCTACCATCCCCACGGCGACTCGTCGATCTACGAGGCACTGGCCCGCATGGTCCAGGAATTCTCCATGCGACACCCGCTGGTCGACGGCCACGGGAACTTCGGAGGCACCGGGCCCGACGAAGGGCCAGCAGCCATGCGCTATACCGAGTGCCGGTTGGGGCCCCTGGCTCTCGAGCTGATGGCCGGTATCGACCAGGAGACGGTCGACTTCACACCCAACTACGACGCTACGTCGGAGGAGCCCACGGTGCTCCCCGCCCGGTTCCCGAACATCCTGGTCAACGGTTCGCAAGGTATCGCCGTGGGCATGGCCACCAACATCCCGCCCCACAACCTGGGTGAGGTCATCGACGCCACCGTCCACCTGCTCGAGCACCCTGATGCCACCTCTGACGACCTCATGACCTTCGTGAAGGGCCCGGACTTCCCGACCGGCGCCCTCATCCTGGGGCGTCAGGGCATCCTCGACGCCCTCCGCACAGGTAAGGGGTCCATCAAACTCCGGGCCGTGGCGGAGATCGACGAGGGCCGCGACGGCGCCACCCGCATCGTCGTGACCGAGATGCCATATCAGACGTCGGTGGCGACGGTGGAGAAGAAGATCTCCGAGCTGGTTCGAACCGGCGACATCGACGGGATCGCCGAGGCCCAGGACGACTCTTCGGGGGGCAAGACCAGACTGGTCATCCGGCTGAAGCGTGACGCCAACGCCAACGTGGTGCTGAACAACCTGTTCAAGCAGACCCCGTTGCAGACCAGCTTCAGTGTGAACGCCGTGGCCCTGGTCGACGGGGTTCCTCGCACCCTCAACCTGGCCCAGATGCTCACGCACTACGTGGCCCATCAAGTCGAGGTGGTCACTCGCCGCTCCCAGTTCTTGCTGGACAAGGCCCGCGCCCGCGCCCACGTGGTCGAGGGCCTCCTCAAGGCCATCGACATGTTGGACGCGGTCATCGCCGCTATCCGCGGTTCCGACGACCGACCGGCAGCCCTGGAGGCCCTGCGGGCTGCGCCGTTCGACTTCTCCGAGGAGCAGGCCAACCACATCCTCGACATGACGCTGTCGCGCCTTACCCGGCTGGGTCGCACCAACCTCGAAGAGGAGATGGCCAAGCTGCTGGAGGAGATCGCCGAACTGGAGTCGATCCTCAACGACCCGGCCAAGCTGCGCGGCGTGATCGCCACAGAGATCCTCGAGATCCGAGAGAAGTTCGCCAACGAGCGGCGGACGGTGATCACCCACGACCCCGGCGACATGAATGTGGAGGACCTGGTCGACGACGAGGAGCTGGTGGTCACCATGAGTCGGGCCGGTTACGTGAAGGCCGTCTCCGCCGACGCCTTCCGCACCCAAGGCAGGGGGGGCCGCGGCATCCAAGGGGCCAAGCTGAAGGAGGAGGACCTGATCGACGACGTGGTCCACACCTCTTCTCATGCCCACCTGCTGCTGTTCTCCAACCGGGGCCGGGTGTTCCGCCTGCGGGCCCTCGAGATCCCCATGAAGGAGCGGACGGCCCGGGGTACTGCCATCGTCAACCTTCTGCCACTGGCCCCCAACGAGGTCATTCAGGCCATTATCGGCACCCGCGACTTTGCGGCCGACAACTACCTGGTGTTCAGCACCAAGCTGGGCCAGGTCAAGAAGACGGCCTTCTCTGAATATGACAAGTCGCGCCGCGAAGGATTCATTGCCATCAATCTCCGGGATGGCGACGAGTTGGTGCGGGTGGTGGAGACCCACGGGGACGACGACGTGTTCCTGGTCACCCAGTCGGGCATGACCATTCGGTTCTCCGAGCAGGACGTTCGGGCCATGGGCCGGGACGCGGCCGGGGTCCGGGGCGTGCGCTTGAAAGCCGGCGACCAGGTGGTCTCATGCGACGTCGCCCGCGACGAGGCCGATATCCTGCTGGTCACCGACGCAGGGTATGGGAAGCGGACCAAGGTGGAGCGGTTCAACCGCCAGGCCCGTGGCGGTCAAGGTGTGCGGGGTATCCGGCTCACAGCCAAACGGGGCCGGGTGGTGGCGGCCTTCATGGCTGGTCTGGAGGATGAGATCCTGCTCATCTCCACATCGGGCGTGGTCATCCGCACCGCGGTGCGGGAGATCGCCTCGCAGGGTCGGGACGCCACCGGTGTCCGGGTGATGAACCTGGGCGAAGGGGACGCGGTGGCCGCTGTCGCCCCGGTGGCCGGCGAGGTGGCGGGGGAGGGGTAACCGGCCGCCGCAGGTCGGCAACCGGGGGCCCGCCACGGGCTTGTGTTGGTTGCCCTGGTGTAGCGTCGTGCACCGGTTTCCGGGGCTATAGCTCAGTTGGTTAGAGCGCAGCACTGATAATGCTGAGGTCGCAAGTTCGATTCTTGCTAGCCCCACCAGCGTTTTCCCTTGTAGAAGGCGCTTTCGATTGATTGCCAGCGACTGTTCGAAGTAGTACCCCCCAGCAACACAAAAGGAAGCTGCTGACTTGGTGGCATCGAGACGCGGTACTGCGCCGCCTCCGATTGTCTTGGCCGAACGCCAGAGAACATATGAGTTTGGCGCTGATGCTCGATCTTCGTAAAGAGAATTCTCAAGCAACATCTAGAGCACTCGCCTGGCAAGGAGACGCTTTCGACCGAACTCAGGAACGATTCCTTCGCCGACGAGCGCCTTGGCTTTTGCAGGAGTAGCAACCATCCAGCGCAGGCAACTCACCTACTGTGACAAAGATGTTCAGACGAACGGCGGTCGTCGCGGTCAGTTGTATATCTGTTGCTGCCTCATTGCTGGCGAGCTGCTCCAGCAGCGCCTCTGCCCGTTCGGTCCCGGTGTCCAAGGCCCTGACGGTCGAGGTCCCAGCTGATTCGTCGTCCTTTCAACCCACTGGTGCTTCTGTTCCCGGCGCAGACACGTCGGTCTTGTCCAATCTGACGCTTCCGAATGGCGGTGGGAGCGCCCCCAGCCCCTACGTGGCCCTCACTACGCCGATTCACCTGAAAATTCAGCGGACCGTTTCCTCAGGGGGGAGTGGTGCTGAAGTTCCACGTTGATCCGAGCCTTCTACCCCCGGGGATGACACCTTTCGTCGCCACGCAGACCGCCCAGGGGGTCTGGACGCCGGTGAACAGCACCTACGACTCCTCGACGGGAATTGTCCAAGCGCGCGCCACCCACTTCTCCATCTGGAGTGTCTTCTCCTTCAGTGAAGCGGCGGTGAAGACGATTGCCCAGGACATCTGGAACTCGACCTTCGGAAAGATCAAGGTGACAGACCCACCTCCGACCTGTGGCGACTCGTCGGGCCTGGCATCAACGGTCGCGCCGAACAATGGCCTCTATCAGTTCTGTCCGCAGAACGGCACAGGCTCCAGCACCACGCTGAAGCTGAACTCGCTTCTGGCATTCCCGGCCGATGTGACGATCCCGGCTGGGGCGACGGCCACGATCACGCCGCCCAACGATCTTTTCACCCAGATCGGTGGGCTCATCACCAAGGCTGACTCGACGAAGATCGGTAGTGCGGGCCCAAACCTCAACGTCATTGGTGCTGGATCCGAAGCTGATGTGTCGTTCCCCTTGGCGACCGGAGCGACGGTGAGTGTCCTTGCCGGAGTTGATGTAGAGGCATATCTGATAGGGATCCTCGACGTTGCCATAAGCGAGCTCTCAGTAATGGCAGACCATCTTGGGACGAATGTGAAGACCGACCTTGATGCGATCACGGACGCCCAATGCGTCAATGAGATCAGCCAGATAGGGAATGTCGATACAACTCTCACGACCGCCGTCTTGAAGAGTCTTGCCCAGGTTGCCGTCGACTGCGCGGGCCAAGTCGTCGACCTTGGTGCGTTCAGTGCCCTCCAAGGGGCCTTTGCCGTGGCTGCGGGGCTTGTTGCGGCAGTCTTCCAAACGGCCTTCCTCGGAGCGATCGACATCGTGGGGGGGCTGTCAGGTCCTTCAGCAATGATCGCGACTACGAGGTCCTCAGCAACTTCACCAGGTGCTCCGACCCCAAGTGGAGCCAACGTCCCGCTTCAGGTGTGTGACACGGACAATGTAAATGCGCTCGCTCCTGCGAATCTTCCTGAGACTGTGATGGTCATTGGATCATTGCCGGCAAATATCCCGATGACGATGTACACGGACTCACTGGGCATCACCAGAGTCCTCGCACCAAATGGTTGGTCTTGCGGTAGCGTTATAGGTTCAGATGGCGGCACAGTAACGAACGTCTGGCCACCCGGAGCAGTCGCTGCTAGCGCTCAGACACTCTTGACCGAGGGAGTTACACAAACTGTCGTCCCGACGTGTGTCAGCTGTGTCTATGACATGGCTTGCCCATTCTTTTCGGCAGCCGCGTTGGCGCCGGTGTCGAATGGTTTTGGGCCATGTCCAGAGAATGCTTCGGCCTTCACCAATGTTGTGATGGTGAATTCACAAACCACCACTTATACGCTCCCGGCGGGAGCCGACGACGGGTCCGGTGAGGCTCCCTTTCAATTCGACGACGAGGGTGTCGTCTCCTATGCCACCGCTCCGACCTTCGGACAGGAATCTGCTGAGACTGACTGCATCGTTCCGGCCAACCTCTCCCTTGTCTGCCCTTTGGCAATCGTTAACCGAGTCGCCGTTCCGCTGGTAGCTGTTCCGTGACCACGGGGCCTATAGGAATACTCATCATCAGGTAACCTGCCGAGAGCGCTCCTCAACTAGCGAGTTGTTGTAGCAGTCCGTCCCGCAGGTCACTGGAACCGGCATCGTCGTAGAAGGCCAATCTGTTCCGTCCCATGTCTCAACCTCTCAACCAATACTTGACTTTGATATGGCGAGGCATTCGTCGCATACCCACCGACCGCTTCACAGAACGTCGAGCTTGTGCAGGACACCGCCACGAGGTTGTCGCTGTAATCGCTCGGCTCAGGACTTGCTACGACGGTCCAAGTGCTTCCGTCCCACATCTCAATCAACGTCTGCGGGTACGTGCCACCGGTGTTGCGCACTGCGACACAGAAGCTCGTGGCATCATCTGGCGCAAGGCGTGCTGAGGAGAAGGAAAGACCAACGGATGAATCTGTCGGAGTTGACTCCAGGCGATTGCCAGTTTGTCGCGGCCCACCCGCACGCAGCGATGGTTACGGTTGGCGCCGACGGGCGGCCAAAGGCGGTGAAGATGGAGGCGGCCGTGGTAGATGGCTGCCTCGAGAGTGCCAGTCATGCCGACAAGGTCCGCACCGTGCGCCTTCGACGCGATCCGCGGTGCACGCTCTATTTTGCCGATGACGAGCACCGCTGGCTCAGCTTGGAAGCCGATGTCGAGATCATCGCCGGACCCGACGCACCGGCAAAGCTATTGCGTTACTTCCGTATCCGCGACGGCAAGCTCACCGAGCCGCTCGATTACCACAGCGACCGCAGCCACTACACGGATCTCGACGGCATGGCCTTTCAGAAGGTGATGGCAGATGAGGATGCCGTTCTCTATCGCTTCATGGTCACGAAGGCGTACGGAAACCGCTGAACCCGATGACTGCCAGAGCGGGCGCTTGTCAAGCGGTCCGACCATCCGAGGGTCGTCCAGAATGTCGCTCACGTCCGTCCCAGAATCGGGGGTGACTCGTGTCCCAGACAGCCGGCTCGAAGGCGGTTGGGTGACTGTTGAAGGGTCAGATTGAGCCGGCCAGCACCTACGGAGCAGGACGGTCGTTGCCCGGTTCGGGTGTCCACTCGGGGGACCGTCACCCCGCCCACCCAATGGCTGTCTCAGATTATCGGGAGAGTGGAACGGGGTAGGATCTCGCAAAGATGGAAAGGAGTGCCCGATGATGAGCGGGTCGGGGCGTATTCGTTCGCCGTGGATCGTGACTGCGGTGGTGGTCCTGTTCGGGGCGGGGATGGCGCTGATCGAGGCCCCGACCGCTGTTGCCAGCATCCCCTCCCCGGTGACCACCACCATCCCGGTCGGAGACGGACCGACGGCGGTGGCTGTCGATCCGTCCACCCACAACGTCTACGTCGCCAACGGCAGCAGCGACACGGTGTCGGTCATCGATGAGTCCGGTGACGCCCACACCGGGACGGTGACTGCCACCATCGATGTCGGCAGCGATCCGGACGGGGTGGCTGTCGATCCGTCCACCCACAACGTCTACGTCGCCAACCTCGACAGCAGCACGGTGTCGGTCATCGATGAGTCCGGCGACACCCACACCGGGACGGTGACCGACACCATCGAAGTCAATAGCACGCCGTTCGGGGTGGCTGTCGATCCGTCCACACACAACGTCTATGTCGCCGACTTCTACAGCCACTCGGTGTCGGTGATCGACGAGTCCGGCGATGCCCACACCGGGACCGTGACCGACAGCATCCCGGTCGGTAACTACCCGGTCGGTGTTGCGGTCGATCCGTCCAACCACAACGTGTACGTCGCCCTCGAGGATGGCGGCTCGGTGCCGGTGATCGACGAGTCTGGCGACGCCCACACCGGGACCGTCACTGACACCATTCCGGTCGCTGAATTCTCGCCGCGGGGTGGCGGTCGATCCGTCCAACCACAATGTGTATGTCGCCGACGACAGCAACGGCACGGTATCGGTGATCGACGAGTCCGGCGACGCCCACACCGGGACCGTGACTGCCACCGTGCCTACCGGCGGGAGCTCACCGTACGCGGTGGCGGTCGATCCCTCCGACCACAATGCCTATGTGGCCAACTACTCCAGCGGCACGGTGTCGGTGATCGACGAGTCCGGTGACGCTCAGACAGGGACGGTGACCGCCCTGGTCGCCGTGGGCAACGATCCGGACGGGCTGGCGGTTGATCCGTCCAACCACAATATCTACGTCGCGAATATGGGGAGCAACACCTTGTCGGTGATCAGCCCGGTAGTGTCGCCAATGGTGACCGGCCTGTCGCCCACCAGAGGCCCTACCTCAGGTGGTACGACCGTTACGCTGACCGGCCGCGGATTCACCGGGGCGGTTCATGTGGCCTTCGGGGCGGTAGCTGCGTCCAGCTTCAAGGTGGTCTCTGATTCGGAGATCATCGCGGTGTCACCCGCGCAGGGGACCGGGCTCCACAACATCTACGTGAGCACCCCGCAGGGAACCAGTGCCGCGGTTGCGGCGGATGAGTTCACC
Source organism: uncultured Acidimicrobiaceae bacterium (assembly GCA_963824355.1). Lineage (GTDB taxonomy): Bacteria > Actinomycetota > Acidimicrobiia > Acidimicrobiales > RAAP-2 > Bog-756. The sequence goes on from CAWGOY010000001.1 coordinate 494,389, forward strand.
TACGGGCAGGCACCGGTGGTAACCGGCGTCTCACCCTCGACCGGTCCGACATCGGGCGGCACTATGGTCACGATCACCGGGACCGGATTCAGCTGGTTGAGCGATGTCGCTTTCGGCGCGGTGACCGCCTCAAGCTTCGCGTCTGTCTCGCCGACCGAGATCACAGCGGTGTCTCCCGCCCAGGGGTCAGGAGTCCACAACATCTACGTGACCACCCGGGGAGGGACGAGCGCTGCGGTCGAAGCGGATAAGTTCACCTACGGGCAGGTGTCGTAGGCGCCGGCACAGCGACCATGACCTCCAGAAGAGGTCAACCAGGCGTCCTTGACGTCGACCGAAACGTGTCGGCTGCAGACAGGTGCTGAGACGGCTCGCGTCGACCGGCCCGAGATCACCGACTCGACGTACTGGATCGGGCCGCGAGCTGCCCCCGATCGGACGTGAGCGTGGGATTCCGGGAATATATAGGGTTTGCGAATGTCATCATTTCCAGCTTTTAATCATTACGCCTTGACAGTTTCCAATTTCCATCGAAGCATCGAATGGTATGAGCGGCTCTTCGAGTCGCCCCCTGTTGCGGTCATCGACGAGGATAATTTTCGAGCGGCGATCTGGTTTGAGCCGATGTTCGCAATCCACTCAAATCAGCACCAGCTTGAGGGCGACGTGTTCGATGAACTCCGAATCGGACTCGACCACGTCGCCTTTGGTTGCACTAGTCGAGAAGAACTCGAATCCTGGCCGGCACGACTCGATGCCTTGGGTATCGAGCACGGTGAGATCTTGGATCGATCATACGGGGCCGGTCTCGCATTTCGGGACCCGGACAACATTCAGCTCGAGTTCTTTCTGCCGAGGGGTTCATAGGTTGCCGAGTAGGCAACACACCAGGCAGTTGGTTCGATTCCAACTAGCCCCACCACCGTCTTCGCCCTAGTCAACACCACTGTCTCCGCTGGATCGGCCCGCTTCTCTGACCACGTATCGTGGGTTCGGCCTCACCTTCCGCCAAACCCCAGAGAGGAGCCTGAAATGATGTCATCCGGGTCCGAACTGAGCATCCAGGAGGCCTTATTTCCCGACCTCACCTGCTACGGGTGTGGACAGGCTAATCCCGATGGATTCCATCTCCGCAGCTATCGGGACGGTGACCTCACAGTTGCTACATTCACACCCCGTCCCGAGCACGACAACGGGTTCGGCTTCCTCAACGGCGGGATTATTACGACGGTGCTGGACTGTCATACAGCGGCCGTTGTCATGTGGGAGGCCGATCAGCGCGGCTGGAAGGCGGAGAGCGGGGCACCCGTTCCCTTCATCACAGCCACCCTCGAGGTGAAGTTCCTCAGGCCTACGCCATTGGGTCCCATCTTGTCATTGCGAGCCGAACCCGAGAAGATCTCCGAATCCGAGATCGTCGTGAATGCGGAACTCGTGTTCGACGAAAAACAGCGGGCGACGGTGAGCGCGCAGTGGTTGCGATTTCGCCCTCGCTGACCTGGGTCAGCTGGGATTAGTCTGAAGGCGATTCCGGCCCGAAGAGCCACTGTCCAACTCAGGTGGCGTTTTCGAGTGGTTCCAGCTTGTCCTAATCGGCCGGCCTCAGGACCGCCCGATGGCGCTACCAGCGAAGGGAGCTCACTGGCCACGCCACCGGCTCGGGATCAAGCAGCCTCCGCGGTAATCCAGCTGAACTCGGATGTGATCCGGACGCCGACATCCCGATGGCATAACGGCGAGATGACCTCTCGCAACGCCTCACAGAATGCTTCGTAGCCGACCGCTTCGATCGCCGGTACAGACGGCCCGGCCGCCGCGAGCGCTCGAACGGCGGTCGAAGTGTCGGGCCATTCGTTGACCACGTTCACGGTCCCGCTTTCGAGGACCCCAAACCCCACCGCACTCAGCATGTCCTCGATCACATTCCGCGTGTCGCCGTGTTCGGCGGTTGCCGCGCCGTGGCTGGATGGAGACAACTCGATGACCTTAAGGAAGTAGGGCATCAGCCCCATCCGCTCGAATCGGCCCCAAAAGGTGAGGCCCAAACGGCCCGCGGGGACCAGCACGCGCTTCGCCTCTTCGAGGGCACCCTCGCACCCCTTCCAGATCCCGTTGAAACTGGTGGCGAGATCGAAACTGTCATCCGGGAAGGAAAGGGCGAACATGTCCCCGGCCCGAAAGCTCCCATCAGGCGTCCGCGCCGCGGCAATCGTAGTGAGTTGTTCTGACGCATCGATCCCTGAGACCACAGCCCCCCTGCGGGCAGCTACCGAGGCGGCAAAGCCCGAACCGCACGCGATGTCCAAGAGGCGGACTCCGGTATCGACACCAAGTCGATCGAAGACCACCTCATTGGCCGGAAGCGCATACGGCTCCCACAAGTAGGCCCATTCTGTGGCTCGCGCACCCCAACCCCGCCCGGCTTCTTCCCAGTCCACCCTGCCCGACTTCATCGGACCTCCTTAGACGCACGACCGTACAAGGTCATCCTAAACGATCGTCCGTCTAAGATGCAAGGGCGCAAGGTCGAATGAGGAGTCCCGATGGCCGAGGAGGAGACCCCGAAGAAGCAAACCCGGGCCCCGGGCGAACGTTCACGCGCCCGCGTCGTGGAGCAGGCAGCGCAGCTGGCAACGATCGAGGGAATCGAAGGGATCTCGATCGGACGGCTGGCCGACGCCACCGGCATCGCCAAGAGCAGCGTCTACGCGCTCTTCGGCTCCAAGGAAGAACTCCAGCTGGCGACCATCAACGCAGCACGCGACAGCTTCATCGTTGAGGTCGTCACTCCGGCGTTGAGTGCGACTGAGCCCGGGCGCCAGCGCCTGCTTGCCCTTTGTGAGGGCTTCCTCTCCTATGTCGAGCGGCGCGTCTTCCCGGGCGGATGCTTCTTCGTCTCCGCCTCCGCTGAGGTTGGCGGTCGCCCCGGACGCGTCCATGACGAGGTCGCTCGCGTCCAACAGCAGTGGCGCGACTTGCTCGGACGCGAAGCCAGAGCTGCCGCTGATCGAGGCGAACTGCCCGTTGACACGGATCCCGAGCAGCTCGCCTTTGAGCTCGGTGTGATCCTGGCTGGAACGAACATTGTCAGCGTTCTTCACGACGATTTAGCCGTGATCGGCCGCGCCCGATCAGCCGTCAAGAGTCAGCTGTTCAGCGAGTCGAGCTACTAGTCCGACCGCATGAACAACAGGTCACGCTCCGAGGCCTCAGCCCAGCGCCGCTGGGCCGGGCGACGGCACGGCACTGCTTACCGGCGGTTGGACGGAAGCGCCCACACGATCACGTTGTCACGGTAGTGCCCGGTGGCAACGTCGAAGGGCCCACCGCAGGTGACCAGAGCCAGCTTCGGGCTTCCCGTGGTCACCCATAGCGATGTCGGCAGCTCGGTCTTGAGCGTGGTGTCGGGAGGACCGTTGACCGTCCAGGTCGAGGCCTGGTGTTCGGAGTCGACGATCTCGATGGTGTCCCCGGCCACCAGGTCCTTCAGGTCGTACAGCGCGCCAGGCCCGGCCGTGGCCGAGTCGATGTGGCCGGCCAGCAGTGCCACCCCGGGCTGGCCAGGGCTGGGGGCGGACTCGTGCACGGTTCGGTTCCCGTCGCGGACGGTGCCGTCCCACCAGGCCACCGTGGAGACCTCAGCGGGAATGCTCAGTGCCGCTGTTCCCGGAGCACCGGTAGCACCGGCAGGGACCAGCGGGGCGCGGACGCCGAGAGCCGGGATGACCAGCGTCGAGCCCCAGGTACCGATCACCGAGATGTTGGTGCCCGTCGCCGGCGCGCCGGCGGAGGTCGTCGAAGTCGACTCCCCCCCGACGGCCAGCGCTCCGTCGGACGCGGATCGGTGGTCGTGGGTCCGCCCACCAGGACGCTCGATGCCCAAGACCACAGCCACAAGCACCAGTACCAGTACCAGTACCAGTACCAGCACCGTTAGGGCTCCGACTCGACGCCATCGGTCACGATGGTGCCTGTCGGCCACGACGGGGATCACCGGGGGTTCCACGGACTCCGCCTTCGCCGTCCCCTCGTCTCAGGCCCGGCGACGGCGACGGCTCCGTGCCCATCCCGCACCACCCAGCAGGACGAGCACCAGCGCGCCGAACAGGGCGACGGTCTCATCGCCGCCACCCGGCAGCCAGCGTCCCAGGTCGGTGCCTATCGAGCCCAGACCGTCCGACCCAGCCCCACCGGAACCCGCCACAGCGGCGCCCGGTGCGAGGTAGGCGGTCTCGACGGCCACGCCGGGTTCCGTCGAGGCCGCATCGGACTGCGCCGTAGCGGTCAATTGCTCGTAGAACGTGTAGCAGCCCGGAGCGCTGAGACCGGTGGCCGGTGTGACATAGGTCCCATCACCGGTGACAGTGATCGTCCCCGTGGCCACCACCGGCTGCCCCGTCCAGGTCACTGCGGTACAGACGCCGTCGGTCGCCGCTGCCGGTCCGAGCAGCGTCCAGTTGAGCAGCGCTGAGTCCGGCGCGCCGGGAGCCGAGCCGATGCCGGAGCCGGAGACGGTGATGGAGTCGTGGAACTGGTTGTTGGCCAACGTGGCCACGGTGGTCAAGACCGGTTGGAACGGGTCGACCAGGATGACCTCGTCGGCTGCCCCTGCGTTCACGACGCTCTCACCCAGGTAGTTGACGCCCATCAGACTCTCGGTCCAGCTGTAGCAGCCCACACCGGCGACCGACGTCGGCCCTGTTGTCAGGTCCCCGTCGGCGGTGACGATCGCTAGGCCCGAGGTCAGGGTAGGCGCACCGGTCCAGTTGACGGCGTTGCACGTTCCGTCGGCGGCCGGGGCCACCGGCCCGACGAGGGACCACGACAGTGAGCCGGCCAGTCTCCCGGTACCACTCACCGTGACCGTGTCGGACACCAGAAAGTAGGGATGGACGAGGGAGCTCGAGGAGTCGGTGGTGAGTGCCGGTGGCGGGAGTAGCGGTGTGGTCTCGGCTGCCAGGCCCGCTGCACTACTCGCACCCAGGCTGTCGGCCGTGGTCGCCAGGATATCGCTGTAGCTGAAGCAGCCGGTCGTCGACAGGGCGCTGGACGGCGTGGTGTAGGAGCCGTCCCCGGTGACGGTGAGGGTTCCGCTGGCCGACGTCGGAGCCCCGGACCAGCTCACCCCGCTACACGAACTGGCGATCGGTGCCACCGGTCCGAGGAGCGACCAGTCCAGCACCGCGCTCGAAGGTGCACCGCCTCCGGTCCCGATGCCCGAGGCGCTCACCACGATGGAGTCGACGATGCTCCTGGCGCCTCCGGCTCCGGCCGTCAGGGACGCCGTGGTGGTCAGGACGGGCTGGTGAGGTTGGACCAGCACGACCTCGCCGGCCGCACCCGCCGCCACCGTCGTGGTGCCCGGGAAGGTTCCGGTGAGGGTGTCCGTCCAGCTGTAGCAGCCCACGCTGTTCAGGGTCACCGGCCCGGACGACACCATGCCGTCGCTACTGACCGGGGTGGTCCCCTGTCCCACCGGTGTGCCCGGCGCACTCGACCAGTTGACGCCGTTGCACGTCCCCGGAGTGACCGGGGTGACCGGCCCGACCAGTGCCCACGCCACACTGCCCAGGTAGCCGCCGATTCCGCTGATGGTGATCGAGTCGGTCACCGGGGTGTGGGGATAGACGAGGGAATTGGAGCTGAGGGTGGTCACCGCCGGGGCCGCCGGGACCTCGGTCGTCTCGGTGACGACGCCAGCCTGCGCCGTGGCGGCAGCGCTGTCGGTGGTGGCCGCCAGGGTCTCGGTGTACGAGTAGCAGCTCCCGAGCGCCAGGGCGGTGGGCGGTGTCGTGTAGGTCGAGTTCCCGGTGACCGTGATGGTGCCCGATGCGCCCTGGGCTGCCGACGACCACTGGGAACCGGTCACCGCGCTGCACCCGCCGGCCGGCACCGGGGTGACCGGCCCGAGCAGGGACCAGGCCAGGCTGCCCGAGACCGGGGCGCCGGTGCTGTTGCCGGGGGCGATGTCGGTCCCGGCCACCACGATGGCGTCGGTGGCGCTCTCGGTCCCACCGGACACGCTGGGGTCGATGGTGGTGGTCAGCGTGGGCTGCAGGGTCTGAACGGTGATGATCTCGCCGGACGTTCCCGCCGCCACCGTGGTGGGGCCGAGGAAGTTGGGCCCGGTCAGGGTCTCGGCCCAGCTGTAGCAGCCGGGGGCGCCGATGGTCACCGACGACGTAGGCACGGTCAGGGCAGTCTGATCCCCACTGATGGCCTGGGTCCCCGAGTGGACGGTGGTGGCCGACGACCACTGGGGTCCGGTCACCGCGCTGCACCCGCCCACCGGCAGCGGGGCCACCGGGCCGACCAGGGACCAGGCGACGGTTCCGCCGAAGCCCCCGGTCCCGGTGATGGTCACCGAGTCCGACACCGCCCCTCGGGGATTGGTGGTCGCCTGATTGGCCGACGTGGTCATCATCTGCGACGACACCAACTGGAACGTCTCCGCCGTCACGCCGGGTGCCGAGGTGGCCACGGCCAGGGTGTCGCCGGTGGCGGCGAGGCCGTCGGTGTAGGTGTAGCAGCCGATCGCCGCCAGGGTGATCGGGGTGGTGTGGTTGGTCCCATTGACCACGGCCTTGGTGTTGGACGTGCTCGCCGCGGCCAGCCAGGCACCGTTGGTCACCGCGCTGCACCCTCCGTTCGGGACGGCCACCGGCCCGTACAGCGTCGCCGTCAGAGTTGCCGACGCTGGCGCCCCGTTGGTTCCGCCGAGGTCGGAGCTGCTGACCACCACGGTGTCACTGGCCGTGTTGGACCCGCTGGCGAACACGGGGACGGCCGTCGTGGCCAGGGCCGGCTGCCACGGCACCACCTGGAAGACCTCGCCGGTCGATCCGGCTGCGACCGCGGTGGGCCCGAGGAAATTGGGACCGGTGACCGTCTCCGCCCAGCTATAGCAGCCGGGTGCACCGGCGGGCGTCCCGGCCGCGGGCACTGTCACCCCGCTCTGATCGTTGGTGAAGTTCTGGTTGCCCGACCGGAGTGTGGGTGCCGCAAGCCAGTTGGTACCGGTCAGGGCGCTGCAGCCGCCGCCCGGGACGGTCACCGGGCCCAGGAGTTGCCAGGCCACGGTGCCGGACTTGCCCGAAGTACCGGTGATGGTCACTGCGTCGCTTACCGACGTGCGCGCGCTGGGAAGGGGCTGCTTGGCCGAGGTCGACACACTGGGCGCAGTGACCAGGATGAACGTCTCGGTGCCAGCCCCCTGGGCGGTGCTCACGGCAGTACCGCTGCCGGTCTGGGGCAGACTGTCGGTGTAGGTGTAGCAACCGAGCCCATCGGTGGTCAGGTCCGTCGACGGCGTCGTGTAGGACCCGTCGCCGGTGACGTTGATGGTGCCGGAATCGAGCGGCATGGTGAAGGGGGTCCAGTTGATGCCCGCACAGGTTCCGGCGGTGACCGGCGTGGCCGGGCCGTAGAGGTCCCAGCTGAGCGTGGCCGAGGTCGGGGCACCGTTTCCGGTCCCGATCCCCGAGCCGGCCACCACGATGGTGTCGGTCGAGTCGTTGTCGGTGCCGTTGAAGCTGGGCGTGGCCGTGGTCGTCAGGGTCGTGGTGTACGGGTTGGCCTGGATCAACTCGCTGTTCTCGGCGCCCGCGGCCAGTGCAGCCGTACCGCCGCCGTTGGCCAGCGTGAGGTTCTCCGTCCAGCTGTAACAGCCTTGGCCCTGGACGGTGGCCGGGCCGACGAACACCGCACCGTCGGCCGCCGGGGTGGCGATGGTCCCACTGGCCACTGTGGCTGCTCCCGACCATGTGAGGCCGCTACAGGATCCACCCACCGGGGCCACCGGGCCGACCAGCGACCAGGCCAGGCTGCCGGAGTTCCCGTTGGTGCCGAGCAGGTTCACCTGGTCCTGGACGGGTGTGGAGGAGTAAGCGATGAGGCTGGCCAGCAAAGTGGTGGTGGTGAGGGCCGGTCCACCGGACGGCGCCGTCAGTCCCACTTTCGGGGGCTCGGCGGGTAGGGGGACGTTGGCCGGGTTGGAGACGTCGGAGGCATTGGTGGCGGCACTGTTCCAGGCCACTTCGTTGACGTCCCCGTTGGGGACGGTGACGGTGAACGAGACGGAGAAGCCGGCGCCCGCCAGGTACTGCGTCGTCGTGTCGATGAACTCCAGCGCCTTGACCGTGGACAGGTTTCCCGGGGCGGTGCTGGTCCAGTCGTTCACGCACCCCATGTTGGCGCTGTTGGGGAACACCTGGTCGCGACAGGGGTTGGTGGACGCCGAGTACTCCACCTCCACACCGGAGGGGAGGGATCCGACGCTGGCCAGGACCGGGGCGAACTGGCTGCCCCGAGCCACGCCCTGCTGGCCCTGGCTGACCCCGGTGTCGCCGACGTAGGGCAGGATGTCGTAGACGACGGGATCGTCGAGGGTGTCGCTGCCGACATTTGACCACGCCAGCACGTACGTGCCGGTGCCGGTCCCCCCGCCCGAGGCGTCACCGATGCCCAGTCCGCCCTTCGGCGTGGCGTCGAGATTCCCTTGGACCGTCTTGGTCAAGCTGAAGGCGGCACCCGACGGTTGCACCACCAGGGTGGCACCGTTCTGGCAGTAGTCCTCGTTTGTCTTGCCGTCGCCGGCCAGGTCGAGCGGATTGCTCGACTCGAAGGTGGCCCGGGAGGTGCCCCCCGTGGTGTCGGTGGGGGTGGTGCACGAGGAGTCGGTCTGGGTGGGCGCGTAGCCGTAGAGGAAGATCTGGTCGGTGTTCGGGTAGGTCCCCAGTTGGGACGGGGTGGTCAGCTCGAAGAAGTCGGTCGGTGGTGAGACGGTCCAGTAGCCCCCCGATGTGAAGTCGGCATGGGGGATGGTGGCCCTGATCAGGTTACGCCCGGTGCCCTCGTAGTCGGTGAGGTAGGCGACGGTGGCGGTGGCCGAGGAGGACGAGGTACCCGAGCCCTGGGCCAGGGTGAACGATCCCGTTGTTGCCGTGTTCGACCAGCTCAAGCCGGTGGGCAACAGGTCGGTCAGGACCACGTCGTTGTTCAGGGTGCACGTCGAGGCGCAGGCAAAGCTCACCGCGCCCTCGATGTTCAGCACCGTCGTCCCACCCGGGCCGGCCCCGAGGGTGCCGAAGCTCTTGGACACCCCCAGTTGGGCCGTGGAATCGAGGATGTAGAGGTTGGCACTGGCGGTGATGGGCCCGAGGGGGACCCCGCCCAGCATCGGAGTGGCCGTGGCCGTATTGGCGAGGACGTCGGTGTTCACCAATGAGGAGTCGGCATAGCCCCAGAGGGTGAGGGTGATGGCGTTGCCCTCGAGGAACGGGGTGGCGGGAAGGTTGATGGTGGCCACGCCGCCCACGTTGGGGATCGAGAAGTATGCCGAGGTGGCACCCGAACCCACCGAGCCGGTGGGAGCCAGCACTTCACTGGAATCGTTGGTATTGGTCGCGGTGGGTACCCATCCGTTGGCCAACGCTTCGCCGAGACCGGGACCGGATACGTCGATGACCGTCGTGTCGAAGGCAGGATGGGCGCAGGCGCTGCCCCCGGCGCTGGCCGACGAGTAGGTCTGGCCGCTGACGTCGTCCAGGCAGGGGAGGGGGTCGACCACCTGGGTCTCGTAGGTGCCGGTGAGGGGGAAGCCGACGGCCACCCGGAAGGAGCCAGCCGCGGCCCCGACCGTGTAGCTCGGTGTGGCCGACGAGTGGACCCAGTCTCCGGCGTACGTCCCCTGGTACTGGTTCCCCGGAAGACTGGTGATGGCCAGCGGGGCCAGTGAGGACTTGGCAATGGTCGGACAGCCCGGCCCGCTGCACGTGCCGGTCGGTGGGGTCTGGACGATGTCGATGTCCGCTTCGGCATTGGTGGACCCGGAGACGGTGCCGTTGGTGGCGTCGGGACCCTGGCCGGCGAAGGTGGCGATGTTGCGCAGCGGTTGTGACCCGATGCTCGGGGCCGGGTCGGGCGTTGTCGCCACCACCTGGTAGGACGTGGCCCCGGTGGAGCCCGCCGCGCATCCGGCCGGTGTGGACGCTGCGGTGGGGTAGGTCCAGGTGACGGTGTTGGTCGTCGAGTCGTAGGTGCCGCCGGCCGGCGACGAGGACACGTAGGTCATGCCCTCGGGCAGGGGATCGGTGAGGCTGCCGTTGGTCATGAAGAGGTTGCCGGTGCTGCCGGTGTTGCAGTTGACGTTGATGTCGTAGGTGACGTTGCTCCCGGCCACGTAGACGCTGCCCCCGTCGTTGGTGAACTTGGAGATGACCGGGAGCGGGGCCGCCGTGGCCTCGCCGGTCGACGGGGTGGGGGCCACCACGGTGGTGATGTTGCCTCCGGCCAGCGATGGCTGGAGCGACCATGTCGTGTGGTTGGGGGTGACGTTGTTGGGCGCGGTGACCTGCAAGGTGATCGTTCCGCTGTAGCCCGAGACGAAGGTGGCGTTGTTGAGTGTGAGCACCAGGTTGTATCCGCCGGTCCCGTTGGGCGCGACGGTAGGTCCGGCGGTGATGAGGCCCGGGGTCCCGCTGGTGGCGTTGTAGGCCCAGGTGCTCATGTCGGCCGGCACGGTGTTGGTCCCGGTCAGAGGAATGGTGACGGTTGACGCACCGGTTCCGCCGCACGAAATGCCGGCGGTTCCCTCACAGGAGATTGCCAGGGAGTAGGTGATAGGAGCGCCGGCCGGTTGCGGTGTCGGCGCCGCAGGCGAGATGGTGATGAGGCCGGTCTCACCGCTGGCGGCGGCCGGCGAGGTCGACAGGAGGGGCAGGAGCCCGAGCAGGGCCACGCCGGACACACCGAGCAGCCGGCGCCAGCGCTGGGTCTGGGTTCTCTGACTCGACACGCTGGTCCTCTCTGCCTCTCCGAGCGATCGGGCCAGCACCTGTATGCGATGCGAGGAGTGCGCCAATGCCAGTCGATGCTGTGAAGCACCATCTGCTGACCCACGAACTCCGGGACAGCCACCGATACATTGACCTCTTGTTAGAAGCTACTGTCCCCCGAACTCAATTCGGGTGATACCGACGCTCGTTGAGGGTGGATGGAGCTGCGGAGCCTTCACGAGTCGATCGAGGGACCCACCACGACAGTTCCGGCACTGTGGCCTTCCACGACGCCGATCACTGGAGTCACCAATGCGATGAATGCTCAGCTGGCGCCGGGCCTCGTCGCCAGGGACAGCAGCACGGTCTCGACGTCCTCGAATGGTTCCATGCTGCGTTCTGCCCGGCACAGCGCCACGGCACCCTCGGTAGCGGCAATGACGGTTACGGCGAACCGTCGGGCCGAGTCCCGTTCCATACCTCCGGCTGCACAGAGTTCGGCCAGTAGTTCCGTCCAGGTTCGAAAGATGCCACCGGCGTGAGCCAGGAGATCGTGGTCGTTTGCGGCGACGGTGACGGCGACCACGGCACACCCAGCGGTGAGTTCGGATCGCTCCAGGAGGATTCGCCAGAGCTTCAGAAAGCGCTCGATGACGACCGCAGGCGACTGTCCGCGGGTGGCTTCCATCGTCGCCAGTCCTCGGTCGCTGGCCAGATCGAGGGCGGCGTGCAGCAGTTCGGCCTTTCCGCCTGGGAAGTGGTGGTAGATGGATCCCCGTGGCGAGTCGGTGGCCTCGAGGACCTCGGCGAAGGATGTACCTTCCACCCCTTTGGTGGCGAGGAGGCGCACCGCGCCCTCCACCATCCGGGCTCGGACCGCGCTGCGAGGCGGTCTGACAAGGCTGGACTGGTCTTCGGGCTCAGGCACAACAACATCCACGATCTCCAACTATGCATGAGATCATAGTGATGGTAGTATCTATGTAGGATCACATACATAGTAGTCACCACCAGTAGAGAGGCATCACCATGCCGATGATCGACGTGTACGCCACCGCAGGCACCTTTCAGGATCCGCACCAGCTCGCCTCTGACCTGGCACGGACGCTTATGACCATTGAGGGTGTTCCGGACATTCCCATGTTCCGACAGAACACGGCGGGCTTCGTCCACGAGTTGGACGGTCCGGCCATCTCCAATGTGGATGGCGACAGCCGGTACGTGCGTGTCCAGGTGCTGACCAATTCCGGCGCCCTCGACCGCGAAAAGCAGCTGGCTGTGGTCAGCCAGTTCACCGACCTGGTGGTGGCGGCGGCTGACGATCCCTCCCTCTCGGACAGGACTTGGGTCCTCCTGGTCGAGGCCGTCGAGGGCGGCTGGGGTCTGTCGGGCCACGCCAACACCAACGAGGAGCTGGTGGCCGCGGCCAGGGCGCAGATCGCCGAACTGTCAGCCGGCAGATCGGACCATGGGTGATCTCATCGACTCGGACCAGAACACGCTGATCCGGTCAGCATGGCCGAACCGGACTGTGCCGGGCGTGCAATGATTGCTGCCGTGCCCGAACGGCTGGAGGTTCAACGAGCAATTGCAACGGATCCGGCAACGATCTTCAGGGTGCTCACCGATCCAAAGGGGCATGTCACCATCGACAGTTCGGGCATGCTGATGGATGCCACGGGTGATCTGGTCACATCTGTCGACAACTCGTTCGTGGTGCACATGGACCGCGAGGCGCTCAATGACTACCCGCTGGGCCTGTACGACGTCACCGTGAGGATCGTGACATTCGAGCCGGAGCGCGAGATCGCATGGACGATTGAAGGTCAGCTCAACCTTGGGCATGTCTATGGCTACAGACTTGAGCCGATTGACGAAGGAACCCTTGTCACCTCGTACTACGACTGGTCGTCTGTCGACCAGAACTGGAAGGATGCGGCCATTTTTCCGGTCATTCCCGAGGGCGCACTCCGCGCCACACTCGGCATTCTCGCCCGTACCGCGGCACCAGGCCGCGCTCGGCCCTTGGTCTGAACGCTCGGCCAGCAGGTGTCTTCCCAGTTCAGGAGAGGGGAACACCGGTTTCGCCTCGGGACCGGAGTGTCGTTCTGAGGGGACCGCCGATCCTGCGCCAGCCGCGGGCTATTCGAGCTCCTTCCAGTGTGGACGCCTGAACAGTCGGGCGAATCTGGCACTGAGGGACGATCCTTCGTCATAGCTGGCATCGAGATGAAGGACCGGAGGACCGTCCGGCGCGGGTAGTGCGGCCGCTTGCTGGTCAGACAGGGTGCATCGGACGCTGGAAGTGGTGAGTTCCGCGATCTGGTCCCGGTCTAGGAATCGATGGCCATCCTTGGTGCCAACCACGATCCCGTCGAACTCGTCGAGTTCGGGTATCTGCAGAACGTGAACCACCTGCCCGAACTCAGAGCCAGATGAGCTGAGAACGGGAGTCCCTTTGGCCACCGCGAGATAGGAAATCGGTTCGCCTTCGTCCACGACGGTCTCCTCTGTGAGTGCGACAGCCACCTCTGGGTTACCGCTGACTCTATCCAAACCGACTATCCGGCTGACCGACAGCGGACCGTCACAAGTCGAACACGGCCACAAACCGTCCGACAGGCGGGCCTCTCAGGCAGAGGCTTCCCTCCGGGCTTCTTTGGCGTAGCGAGCAGCCAGCTGCCGGGAGAAGCCCATTCGCCTACCCATCTCACCGATGGACAGGCCTTCGTCGAGGCCCGCGGCGACCATCGACAGTCGAGCACGGTGGCGGCTCTGTTCGAGCTCGCCGAGGACTCGGTTGAGGTCGGTGCGGACTGTGTCAGCGGAAATGGCGTCGAGTGTTGTCCCGATGGGCGCCGTCCCTTCGATGCTCTTGATCGCTCTCCGGTAGGCGGACTCGGTGGAACGGATCTGGTCGCGGGCCTGACGCATGGAGACCAACGAACTTCGGAGGCTCTCTACCGAGAGATCCCGCAGCGTCGTCATACGCGGAGCCTACGCCTGTAACGAACCTACGACCGACGAACTCACCCTCTAGGGTAGGACTCCCAGGTTCGGAGGCTACAGCGCCTGTTGAAGGGGATGACAGCAAGGCCGGATGTCCGACCAGGCGGTCATTGGTCGGTCTTGATCGCGGCCCGTAGCTGGGGTCGGAGAGGTGACCAAGGCAGCCAGGGTCACCGTGGTCGAAGAGGTAACCGCGGCCGGCTCCACCTGAAGGTAGATGGAACCACCTAGCGCGGGCACAACCGACGACGTCACCGTGGTGGTCAAGTTCTTGGTGAAGGTCCCGCCGACCTGGGTTCCGGAACCCCCACTGCACCTGTTGGAGAACCAGGCCACCGTGCAGACGTAGATGGTGAAGGTCGGTGAACCCGATGACGGGTTGGACACGGTGATCCTGTAGGTGATGGCGGAATGGGCGATCGTCCCAGTGTTGGTGATGGTCGATGTTTGGTCGGTGTTGGCGGTGAAGGCGTCCGGCAAGGGTCATTGCGCAACCCGAGTTGCGTCCTCTAGTCTGGCGTGTGGTGACGTAGTGCTGGGCCCTCGAGTTGGAACCCGCCTTCCCGCTCGGGCCCGGCGCTGCGTACCCCGAACCTGGCTCGTCCGATGATCCAGGTTTCCGGTTGTCCGAACACTTAGGATCCTCGTGTATGGAGCCCGGCGGTCGGGACCGCGTGTTGCAAAGTATCGAGCGTCTTCTCGAGGTTGACCGCGAGGTGCGCCAGCGGATCCAGGAGAACGAGACCGTCCTCCGGCGTGCGCTGAAGGAGTTCGCCAAGGGCACGACGGTGGCTGAGGCCATGGAGAAGTCCCAAGCCGGTTTCGGTCGTCAGCGGGTCAACGAGGCACTGGATGCGCTGACCGAAGCCCGACATGAAGTCCGGCTGGCCATCACTGTGGCCGGCATCGAAGAAGGAATGTCCATCGGCGAGTTGGGCCACGCCTGGGGCATCTCGCGGCAGCTGGCGTCACGGTTCGCCAAGGAGGCCAGAGGCGGGTGAGGCCGCCCCGAGCCGACTCGCACCGCCCGTCTTAGTCGGTGACCGAATCGGGTGCGATGACCGTCCAACCACGGCCCCGTAGCTCGACGGCTAGTCGGTCGGCCGGAACCCGTCGTAGTCCCCGGTTGGCATCGGCGAGCGGTGAGCCCGTCCGGGACCGACCTTCGGATCCACTCGGGCCGTCAGCACTGTTCCCGTCGGGTTCAGTCCCTTGGAGCGTTTGGATGAAGGCTTCGGCCTCGACCTGGGTGAACTTTCCGGCCGCCTGCCGCTGCGTGAACCCCATGGCTCCTCGTGCACCGCGGAAATCGGTGTGGCCGGCCTCCTGGACCAGTCGCAGAAGCTCTTGTACCGTTCGATACGGCGCTGGTGGTCCCGAAGGTTGACCGAAGGCCATTGGCACAGTCTCATCCATCCGCCCGTGGCGGGAAGGAAGGGCCGTGTGAACTGGCGAATCGTGGCTCGGTGGACCCGGCCCGACCATGAGCCGTCACGCCGGCCCGCTCTCCTTGGGCCGGACCGACTCTGCCCCTAAAGCGGGGCTATCAGCGTGTCGATACCACTCCCATGTCCGACGCGGGCCGCCACGACCCTGCCGTTGCCGTGGCTGCAGGTGATGAGCCCGTACTCGCACGACTGCTCGAAGAACTGCCTGACGCGGTCATCGTGATCAGTGCGCGGGGGCTGCTCCAGTGGGCCAACCGCACCGCCGGCCTGCTGTTCGGCCGCTCCGTTTCAGCGGCCATCGGCACCACCGGTCTCGATCTGGTCCATCCCGACGACCTCGAGCTGGCCCTCCGGTCGCTGGTCAGCGTCCAGGACAAGAACGTCGGCACCCCTATCGAGATTCGGCTCAAGACCACCACCGGGTGGCGGCTGATGGAACTGATCGGGTCGCCGGTCACCTGGCTGGAGGAAGGATCGGTCCTGCTGGCCATTCGCGACCTCACGCAGCGGCGCCGTTTCGAGTTGGTGCACAACCACGACGCCCGTCTGCGCTCGCTGGTGCAGAACTCGGCGGCCATCACCATGTTGATCTCGCCGGATGGTTGCGTGCAGTCGGTGTCCGGGGCTCTCACCCGTCTGCTCGGCCAGGACCCCGAGGTCGTCGAGGGCCGCCCGTTGGCCGATCTGGTCGACCCTTCGGATCGCCAGGTCCTCGACGCCGCCTTCGAGCGGGCCTCGCGGGGTGCGTCGGTCGCCGGTCCGGTCACTGTTTCGTTGGAACTGGTGCGTCACGGCAACACCGGAACCCTGCCGTTCGAACTGGCCATCGTCAACCTGATCGACGATCCGACGGTGGGTGGCTACGTGGTCACTGGTCACGACGTTACCGATCGGAAGACCGCCGATCTGGAGATCCGCAAGGCGCTGTCGCTCCTGACGGCCACCCTCGATGCCACCGCCGACGGGATCCTGGTGGTGGACAACGACGGCCAGATCATCAACTTCAATCAGCGGCTGATCGAGATGTGGAGGGTGCCGGACGCCATCCTGGTCTCGGGCGACCGGACCAAGGTGGCAGCCTACGTGCGGGACCAGCTGGTCCGGCCTGAGGAATTCGTCACCCGGGTTGTGGAGCAAGGCGGTGCGCCCGAACCGGTCGGCCCGGAGCTCCTCGAGTTCAAGGACGGACGGATCTTTGCCCGGGTTTCCAAGCCACAGACCGTCGATGGCAGGACGGTCGGTTGGGTGTGGAGCTACCGCGACGTGACCGATCGGCGAGCACGTCGCAAGTCACCGATCGGCGCTGTCGCCCACCTGGGCTGACCGGTCAGCCGTCAGGCCCGAAGCGCTCCCAGTCCCAGAGGATGAGCGACTCGTAGGGCGCAGCCAACACCACGCCGGCCGGAGACGATGACCACGCCTGCTCGACCACCGGAGCCAGGCGTTCGGCGACGGCGGCCGGCTCGTCGTCCAGATAGCAGAGGGTCATCCGGTAGCTGCCTTCGGTGAACAGGGGCCGGCGGATGGACGGCGTGGTGGCGAAGACCCAGGCGCCGGCCACACCGGGGACGGTCAGCAGCTCGGGGACCACGTGGGTGTGGAGCCGCTGGATGAATGGGTCCTGAGTCGACCGCTCGGTGGGTTCCTCGACGATCAGGTAGACGCCCCGGTGGGGCCGGAACGGCACCACCTCGGCATCGATGAGCACCCGGTGTGCGGCATGGGACTCGAGCAGCCGCAGGGCTCCCCGATACTGCGACGGCAGGGACTGGGAGAACCGTCCGAGCTCGGCCAAGTGCCGACCGAGGACGAGGAACTCGTCGATGGTCTCGTCCACCGGGCTGCCCATGAGGTAGCAGACCACGTGGTCGACGGCCGACCAGCCGTCGGTCTCCACCGCCCGGGCCGCCCGACATGCCGGAGTCGAGGCCCATCGTTGTCCGAGCACCATGCCCGGCAGTCGGTACTGCTCGGGCATGTGGTCCATCTGGTGCCACTCGAGGTAGGGACGGTCGTCCCCGGTCTCGGATCGATGGGAGAGTGAGAAGAACCCCACCTTGACCCGGTTCATCGGCCACACCCCATGACGCAGTCCCCCTCACCCTCTCCGGTGGTCCGGGTCGCCTACCCGGCGGCTACGAGCGTAGCCATGGCGTCCAGCTGTTCGAGGTAGTGGTCCAGTGAGTGGTGGACGAATCCGAGCTGTAGCCCGGTAGCCCCCGCCGCGGTCAGCTTGTCCACCACGATGCGAGCCCCGTCCCGATCGCCGAGCGGATCGAGTGGTCGTCCGTTCTGGAGGACCACCTCCAGCGGAGCGGTGCGCGCCTCCCAGGCTGGGGTGGCCCGAGCAGTGGACAGCATGGCGCCGATGTCGGACGACTTGATAGCAAAGGGCACCCACCCGTCGCCCAACTCCACCGCCCGCCGGAGGGAGCGGCCGGTTCTGCCCCCGATCCACAGCGGCACCGCGGGCTGGCGTGCGCAGGGGTCGAGCACAACCTCGGAATACCGGTAGTAGGCACCGTCATAGACGGGCATCCGTTCGGACACGGATACCCGGAGGGCTCGGAGAGCGTCATCGGCCCGCGATCCCCGATCGGCGAAGGGGACACCGAGGAGGTCGAACTCCTCCTCGAGTGAACCGACGCCGAGCCCGAGAATGAGTCGACCTCCCGAAACCTGGTCGAGGGTCCCGTAGCGTTTGGCGATCTCCAAGGGGTGGTGGTACCCGAGTACCAGCACGTTGGTGGCCAGCCGGATGCGTGAGGTGACGGCGGCCAGGTAGCCCAGCGTGGCCAGGGGATCCCAGTAGCGGCTTCCCCGCACCGCGGCCACGTCGACCGGGACGACCACGTGCTCGCTGCAGGTGAGGTGGAAGTAGCCGAGCGAGTCGGCCGCCCTGGCCACCGCGACCACCTCCTCGATGGAGCCGTCCTCCTCCCAGCCGGCGTGCCCTCCGGGAAGCAGGGAGAGGACCGGTGTGGTGATGCCCAGCCGGACCGGGAGCTGGGCCGTCCGGGGGGCGGTCACTCGGTTCCGGCTGTCCCCCTCTGGGGCCACGGTCACTCCTTCACGCTGTCCGCTGGACGGCCAGAGGGTAGCACCGGCCAGTGCTGAGGTGACCGGTCGACCGGGGCGACCGATGACACCGGTGTGCCTGCCGGTCAGTGGTTCTGCCATGCTTTTGGCCATGTTCGAGGACTTGCTTCGGGCCAACCAGGCCTACGTGTCTCAGTTCGCGCTGGCCGGTATCCCGGCCCGCGCTGCCAAGGGGATGGCCCTGGTCACCTGCATGGACAGCCGGATCGAACCGCTGGCCATGCTCGGCCTGGTGCCCGGCGACGCCAAGATCCTCCGCAATGCCGGAGCCCGGGTCACCGAGGACGTCCTTCGGTCACTGGCCCTCGCCACCCTGTACCTGGGTGTCGACCGCATCGCTGTCATGCAGCACACCGAGTGCGCCCTGGCCGGGCGTTCCGACGACGATCTGCGATCCGGGTTCCCGGACGGCCGACGGGCCCTTGCCGACAAGTGGGATTTTCTGGCCATGACCGACCCCGACGATGCGCTCCGTAGCGACGTCGAGGCGGTACGGACCTGCGAGCTCATTCCCTCGACCGTCACCGTCGAGGGATGGCGGTACCAGGTGGAGACGGGCGAGATCGTAACCGTCGTACGCTGACACCTCATCGAATTCCCGCGTCGAGGCTCACGGGAAGGGGAGCGATCCGAAGGAGCGCCGGTCGGCCCCGTGGTGGGACTAGGCGTGAGTGGCCGGGGCGAAGGTGTACGTGTATGGCGTGGTGTGGGGAGCGTTGAGGAAGGCGAGCTTCCCGTCGACCGCTATACCGACCACCACCGCTGACGACCCGACCTGGACGGTCATGGTCCCGCTGGCCGGGACGGTGATGCGCTTCCCGGCCGGTTGGACCCCGCTGACCAAAGGCGCCGATGAATCCGAGCTGGTGATCTGGATCCAGCACGGCCCCGACGTAGTAAGGCTGACCAAGAAAGCACTACTTCCCACCGAGTAGCTGGAAGTCTGCAGGTCAGTCGAGGTCTGGACGACCGTCCGGGCCTGTCCGCTGGCCGAAGCTGCTGTCGAGGTGGTGGTCGGCCCGGTTTCGACCACCCGCAGGATGTGAGCGGTGGCCAGCCACTGGGGCTTGCGCTGGAGGATGCCGAAACCCACGAGCACCACGACCAATAAGACGGCCGCTGACCAGGTGACCACCTTGAGGGTCGTCGGGGCCCGTAGTCGCCGGCGGGCCCGGGCCACCGATCGCTTACTGTGACGGAGGTCCTGTTTGGGGACCACGGGGAAGGTCCCGGTCGGGGGACCGGTGGCCACGTCGTATCCGTAGCCTCCGGCTGCCGCAGTCGAACCGCCGCCGACCCGCGGGACCTGGCCAGTCTGCGTGAAGGCCAGCAGGTGGTCGGGTCCGGTGGAGACCGCGGCCACCACGTTGGTTACCGATCCGGTCGGCCCGGGCGGCGGCGGGATGGCCGACCAGGCGTCGATCATCCGGAGAGCCAGGACATCGCCGTCAAGGTTGAGGAACGCCGCGTAGCGACGCAGCGTGGACAGGGCCAGAGCCTGGTCGGGCAGACTGACCAGGTTGCCGTTCTCCAACGCCTCGAGTTGGGTGATCGGGCGGTTGAGTCGGTCGTGGACGGCCAAGAGATCGAGACCCCGCTCCTCGCGGGCGTCCCGTAGAAGTCGGCCGATCTCCGCTGCTGAAGAGACGGCATCCTCCTCGTGGTTGTCGCGCTGGCGTGTCGTGCCGCCGCGTTCCCGGGTCACCTACGTCTCCTGACTGTCCCAAAAGGCCAAGCGTACCTGTTCACAATCTCTTTTTCGGCACAGCCGGCCCGGATCTGTACCGGCGCCCAACTCTAGCGGATCCCGAAGGGAATGTTGCGCGCGCAACTAGTGTTGGACATTGGCAGGAGGGTCGTGGCACCGTGAGGTGGCCACTGGCCAATCAACATCGAAATGGAGGGTGCCATGCCGGCAGTGACTGTGGACGATCGCAGTGCTCTACCCCACATCGAGGTGGCGGACGCGTCGGCGATGGCGGCTCGGCCCAGTGGTATCGGTGACCACGGCACCGTCCGGGTTGGAGGGCGAGGGATTTCCGGTGCGTCGGGCATTCGCCGGCGTGGACCCGGAGCTGCTCGACCCGTTCATCCACATGGACCAGATGGGTGAGGTGGAGTACGGGCCGGGCGAGCCCAAGGGCACGCCCGTGGCATCCCCACCGTGGCTTCGAGACGGTCACCTACATGATCGACGGGACCTTCCGGCACCAGGACTCCATCGGCGGCGGCGGACTGATCACCAACGGCGACACCCAGTGGATGACCGCCGGCGGCGGCATCCTCCACATCGAGGCGCCGCCCGAGGAACTGGTGGTCAGCGGCGGCCTGTTCCACGGCATCCAGCTGTGGGTGAACCTGCCCCGGGCCGACAAGATGATCGCCCCCCGCTACCAGGACATCGGGCGGGCCAACGTGGTGCTGCTGTCGTCGCCGGACGGCGGCGCGCTGCTCCGGGTCATCGCCGGCGACGTCGGCGGCCATGCCGGGCCCGGGTCGACCCACTCGCCGATGGCCATGGTGCACGCCACCGTGGCCGCCGGGGCGCGGGTGGACATCCCGTGGCGCCGGGACTTCAACGCGCTGGTCTACGTGCTCGGTGGGACGGGCACGGTCGGGATCGAGCGGCGCCCGGTCCGCACCGGTCAGCTGGCCGTGTTCGGCGACGGGGACCGCATCGCGGTCAGCTGCCGATGCCGACCCAGGAGTCGCGGACGCCCGATCTCGACGTCCTGGTCCTCGGCGGGCGGCCGATCCGGGAGCCGGTGTACGCCTACGGGCCCTTCGTCATGAACACCCGCGACGAAGTGGCCCAGGCCTTCGAGGACTACCAGGCCGGTCGCCTGGGGACGGTGCCGGCCGACCACATCGGCGGCTGACAGCTTTTCGGTCGGAAGGTGGCCGGTCGTCGACCGGCCGGTCAGGCTGCGATCACCTCGCCGGACACCCCGCCGACGTCGGCCAGGTCGGCCCGGGTGGCGGTGATCAGGAACACCGCCGACAGGACGGCCACCACCAGGCAGGCCGCCCCGACCAGAAACCCGACCGTGTAGCCGTGGATCTGGGCGGCCTGCACGTTGACCCGGGATGGCGACCGGGTGGCCAGGTAGGCGGCGGTGGCCGAGGCGGCGACGGTGTTGAGCAGCGCGGTCCCGAGCGAGCCGCCGATCTGCTGGGTGGTGTTGACCAGGGCGCTGGCCACGCCGGCGTCGTGGACGGGCACCCCGAACAGGGCGGTGCTGCTCATGGGCACGAAGGCCAGGCCCATGCCCAGGCTGATCAGGATCTCGGCCGGCAGCACGTGGGCGACGTAGGAGGTGTGCGGCGCCGATCTGGGTCAGCCACAGCATGCCCGAGCGCGGCGGCGCCGAACCCGATCGCCATCAGCGGCCGGGGCCCGGTGCGGGGCAGGAGCTTGCTCGAGCGCGCCGGCGGCCACGATGATCCCGGCCGAGAAGGGGAGGAAGGCGAAGCCGGACTTGAGGGCCGAGTAGCCCAGGTTCCCCTGGAAGTAGTAGGTGAGGAAGAGGAACATCCCCAGCAGGCCGGCGCCGACCATGCAGCGAGCTGAGGAACGAGCCGCCCCGGTTGCGCTCGAGGACGACCCGCATGGGCAGCAGCGGGTTGGCCTGCTTGACCTCGATGATCACGAAGGCGGCCAGCAGGACCACGGCGATGCCCAGGCAGGTGAGGGTGGTGGTGGCCGTCCAGCCGTCTGAGGCGGCCTTGGTGAAGCCGTAGACCAGGGCGACCAGGCCGGCGGTGACGGTGACCGCGCCGGGGATGTCGTAGCTGGTGTTGCCGTGGGCCTTGGCTCTCGCGGACGATCGGCACGGCGGCCATCGCGGCCATGATGGCGATGGGCACGTTGACCAGCAGGCACCAGCGCCACGAGGCGTACTCGGTGAGCACGCCGCCCATGATCAGGCCGATGGCGGCGCCGCCGCCGGAGATGGCGCCGTAGACGCCGAAGGCGGTGGCCCGCTCCTTCACCTCGGTGAAGGTGACCGTGATCAGCGACAGGGCGGCCGGGGCCAGCAGTGCGGCGAAGGCGCCCTGGAGGGCCCGGGCCCCGAAGAGCATGGGGGCGTTGACCGCCACTCCGCCGAGGGCCGAGGCCCCGGCGAAGCCGAGCAGGCCGATGATGAAGATGCGCTTGCGGCCGACGTAGTCGGCGATCCGGCCGCCGAGCAGCAGCAGGCCGCCGAAGGCCAGGGTGTAGGCGGTCACCACCCACTGCCGGTTGGCGGTGGAGATGTGCAGGGCGTGCTGGGCCGACGGGAGGGCGATGGTCACGATGGAGGCGTCGAGCACCACCATCAGCTGGGCGACGGCGATGACGGCCAGGGCCAGCCAGCGCTTGGGGTCGACTGCCGCATCGGCCGGGTCTGGTGGCGCTGCGGGTACGTCGAATTCGGTGACGGTGCTCATGGGGCTCCTTGCGGTGGGGGTGGTGAGGCGGTGTTACTGGTGAGGCGGTGCTACCGGCGAAGCGGCGTCACCACAGAGCAGTGGCAGGACGATGTCATCCACCACGTGGGTCGAGAACTGCTCGTCGATCGACTGGCGGCGGATGACCAGTCGATTGATGAGCAGGGCCGAGATCACCTCTTCCACGAGCTCCGCCGAGCTGCCTTGCGGCAACTCCCCCCGGCGCACGGCCCGTTCGATGATCCCGTTGAATTCCCCCTTCTTGCTGTCCAACACCTGGGTCCGGACCAGCTCGGCCAGCTCCGGATCGTTGCGCATGGCCGAAATGACACCGCCGATGATCGCGGCGTCGGCGTCGGTGGCCGAACAAGAGATGCGGTCCACGGCGGCCAACAGGTCGCCCCGGAGCGAGCCGGTGGACGGGAAGGACTCGGAGAACGGCTCGTCACCCTTCATCCGCCGGACGGCCTCGGCCACGATCTGGGCCTTGCCCGACCAGTGGCGGTAGATGGTGGCCTTACCGGCGTGGGCCCGCTCGGCCAGGGCATCCATGCTCAACCGGTCGTAGCCCACCTCCATGAGCAGTTCTAGGGCCGCATCGAGAATGGCCTGTTCGCGGGCCTCGGCCCGGGGCCCGGTGGGCCGCTGCGTCTTGGTCTCGACCTCGCTCACGTCCACCATGCTGGGTCTCTCTCTTGCCGGAATGCCGACGCCATCCTCTGGCCACCGATATGTAATGGAACGGAAACGTTCCGTTCACACCTTAGAGTACCGAGCCGCAGAACGCAACCGTTCCGTTCCGTTGCTGACCAAGCGCCGCTTCGAACCGCCAGAGGGACCGGGGTCAGGAAGTAGGAGTCAGGATCCCTCGCCACCACTGGCCGTGCAGGACCGGGGGTCCCACGGCTGGAGTGGGGTCACTGCTGGCGACGGCGGCTGGAAGGCCGCCTGGGAAGCCGGGACGGTCGTGGTGGTGGTGGCCGGCGCCTCGGTGGTGGCCGGCGTCGATGCTGTGGTCCCGGTGGTGGTGGTGGGGGCGACCGCCGGTGGCGGGTTCACCGCGAACTGGGTACCGGTAACCACGGTGACCTCGGCCCCGTCGGTGGTGGGGCCGAGTGCGGTGATCACCGAACCGGTCAGGGAGTGGGCCACGGTCTGGGCCGCGGCCTGGGCCGCCGGGGACTTGGTGGCGTAGTACACGACCGTCTCGGACTGCTGGCCCACCGCGGGGGTGTCGCCCACGCCGACCATGTGGTATCCGAGGGCTGCAAGAGCGTCCGAGGTGGTGGCGGCCTGGTCGTAGACCCCGGTCCCGTTGAGGACGGAGACCGAAACCGAAGCCGGCGCCGGGAGCTTCTCGCCGGTCATGGTGTCGATGGACGGGCCGACCCCGAGGAATCGGTCGATGACCTGTTGGTCCTGGACGATCGAGGGGAACTCGATGTCTCCGTAGTCGTAGCCCTGGTACACGTACGAACCGAACTGGTCGACCTGAACCGGCAGGGTGAGCTGCGGAGCCGAGTTCACGTTGACCGAGTGGAAGGTGAGGACGAGATCGACCATGTCCGATGTCGAGAACTGCCGGTCCACCTCCAGCTGCGGTGCCACCCCGCTGACCAGTCGCTCATCGGTGATCGGGTTGGAGAGCCCCTGCTTGGCTACCGCGCTGGCCAGTACTCGGAGGAACTCGTGGTCGCGCCGGATACGGGCCAGGTCGCTCGAGTTCTCGAAGGGCCAATACTGCGGCTCGTCGGTGGTCACGCCCGTGCCCTTGTACTGGAGGTGGCGGGCCCGCACCACCTGGAGCGCCTGGTAGCCGTCGAGCGTCACACAGCCGGTGGTGTACTGCTTGAGTTGCGAGTACTCGTCGTAGACGGGTTCGGGGAAGTACATCTTTACCCCCCCGAGGGCGTTGACCACGTTGGCGAAGCTGTCGAAGTTGAGCACTACATAGTGCTGGATGGGAATACCGAAGTCCTCGTTGATGGCCGCCACCAGCTGGCTGGGCCCCTGGTAGAGGGCGGCGTCGATCTTGTTGGCTCCGGTGGTCCGGGCGTTGGGGATGAACAGGTCTCGGGGGATGGACAGGATCGAAACCGAGTGCGTGGCCGGGTTGAGGTGGAGGATCATCACCACGTCGCTGTTGACTCCGTTGACACCCTCGGAGCACAGTCCGTAGGCCGCGTTCTGTACGGTCAGCGCGCACCGGTCGGTGGACCCGACCATCAGGATGTTTTCGGTGCCGGCGTCGGCTCCGGTGCTGGGGACGTCGGTCAGACCGCGTACGTCGATGCGGTGGATCTCGTGGTTGATGTACCAGGCGTAGCCGGCTGCCGCACCCACCATGAGCACGAGCACAAGCACGACGGTGCCCCCGATCCACATGGCCTTCCTGTGTTTGCGGTGGCGGCCCAACCCGCTGCCATTGGTCCCGCTGATCTGATCGCCGAGGGAGCGGAGTCCTGACTCGTCGAACGTGCCGGTGGGTTCGGAACCCCTCCGCCGCCTAGAGGACCGGGCCGGTGAGAGGTCGTCCGGCACGCTGGCGTCGGCCTGAGGTGAGACCTCGGCCCCGGGACCGGAGGAAGGATCGGGCTCCTGCCCGTCCCGGCCGTTACGAGCCATGGGCTGAGACGGTAGCAAGGGCGGTCGGTCATGGGGTGGCAGCCAGAGCTATGGTCCGGTCGTCTCCCTGGCCCTGATCGCGTCCGTCGACGCCGGCGCTCGACCGGGTCGTCGTCGCCCCTCGTGACCGGCCAGGGTCGGCCACACCCAGGTCCGCCCGGCGCAACCAGAGCGTGTCGTACCAGTAGCGCACGGTCCAGGTCGGCCAGTTGTTGGTGACGCGGCCGGATGCCGTCTTGTACCAACTACGGCAGCCCGTCACCCATGAGGTACGGGCCATCAGACGCTGGGTGCGCCCGTCATCGCGGTCGTAGGCGCCTTGGGAGACGGCGACCCGGGGTGGGAGGGCCGAACCTGACGCCGCACTCTGGGCGGCCACCGCTTGGAGGACCAGGTTGATCTGGCGCTCGACCATGAAGAGGATCGAGTTGTGGCCGAGGTTGGTGTTGGGCCCGTAGAGCAGGTAGCAGTTGGGGAAGCCGGGCACCGCCAGCCCCCGGTAGGCCCGAGCCCCGGTCTCCCACGTCTCGGCCAGGGTCCTTCCTCCCTCGCCGGTGATCGGAATGTGGGCCAGGAAATCGGTGGTCGAGAAGCCGGTTCCGAAGATGAGGACGTCGGCCGGGCGTCGCTGACCGTCGGCCGTGACCACCGCATCGGCCTCGATGTGGTCGATGGGCCGGTCGACCACCTCGACGTCCGACCGCAGGAGCGTCGGGTACCAGTCGTTGGAGATGAGGATGCGCTTGCATCCCACCGGGTAGGTGGGCACCACTGCGGCATCGGGCAGGCGTTCGGAGACCACCGTGTCGCGGATCCCCTTGGCGAACATGGCACCGAGCTTCCGGCCGGCCCAGCTGTCCTTCTTGAACCAGATCCATCGGAACTCGAGGGTCCAGTAGATCCACCAGCGGTACAGGTGGGTGGCCGCCCCGCCTCCGGCCAGTAGACGTCGGGTCAGGCGGTGGTAGGCGCGGTCTTTTTTGGGGCCAACGTAACTGGGACTTCGCTGGTAGAGGGTGAGGCCACCCGACTGCTCGGCGACGTTGGGCACGAATTGGATGGCGCTGGCCCCGGTGCCGACGACAGCCACCCGCCGGCTGGTGAGATCCACGGAATGGTCCCAGCGGGCCGAGTGCCACTGCGGTCCAGCGAAGCGGTCGAGTCCGGGCAGCCGCGGGATGTAGGGCCGGTTGAGCTGGCCGCAGGCGAATACGACGGTATCGGCCTCGAGTACGTCGGTGCCGTCGGGAGAGCGGATGGTCAGGTGCCAGCGGCCTGAGGCCTCGTCGAATGTGGCCAGCTCGACCAAGGTGTCGGTGCGCAGGTGGGGACCGAGGCGGTAGTGCTCGACGCACCACTCCGCGTAGGAGAGGATCTCGGGCTGCTCGGCGAAGCGCCTGGTCCAGTCCGTCTTGGGGGCGAACGAGAAGGAGTAGAGGTGGGATGGAACGTCACAGCCGCTTCCCGGATAGGTGTTGTCCCGCCAGGTTCCACCGACCCCGTCGGATTTCTCGACGATGGTGAAGCGGCGATGACCGGCCCGGGTGAGCTGGATGGCCAAGCCCAGGCCGGACAGCCCTCCTCCCACGATCACCACCTCCGGTGGTTCGCGGCCTTCGTCGCGGGCGGCGCGCACCTCACGCACCAGTGTTCGCCGCCCGATGTCCAACGCCATCCCTACTCCCCAGTTCGGACCGCCCGGTCGTATGGCAGACATCGTGACCTGTCGGTCGGCTCACCCGATGGTAGGCCGATCAGCAGGCGACTCGTCGTCCGCCCTTGCACGACGGCTGTGCAGTCTGCAGACTCTCGGGGTGCACGAACGGCCGCCGGAGCCGGGACCGTCCCGGCCACCTCCACCTCCACCTCCACCTTCGCCTCCACCTCCACCTTCGCCGCCACCTCCACCTCCACCGACTCCCGCCGCAGACATCCCCGTACCCGATGCCCGGACCACGCGACTGTCCCGGGCCCGTGCTGCCTTCGTGCAGGCATTGCGATCCCTCCTCCGTCCCGATGGCCTGCCCGGTGAAGCAGCCGCCGAGTTGGAAGCCGCCCTCGGCCGTGTGGGACGGGAGGCCATCTCCGGGGACCCCGGTCGGCTGGGCCGGGTTCGGGCCCAGATCAGGGCGGCCCCGCCCCGACTGCTGGACTGGATGTCCGGCCAGGTGATCGACCACCCGGCCGTGCTCTACGACCGCCAGGGGGTCGAGCAGCTGTCGGGCCGCCAGACCCGTTCGATCTCGACGGCGGTGGGCGCGCTCCAGCTGGCCCTGGTCGGCGCGGCCACCGCATCCACGCTCGAGGGAGGACCGGTGCTGGCCGTGGCTATCGATGGTGCTGTGGGCCAAGTGGCATCGGTCGTCCACGGATTCTGCGACTGGTACAACACCGGCTCCTATCTGGTCCGCCGCCTCAACGGCTACGGGGTCACCCTCGATCGCGCCGAGGTACGCCGGTTGACCAACGCCGCTCTCATGTCGAAGGGGAGCGCCATCGAGGACCGGGCGCTCGGTCGGTCCACCGAGATGCGGCTCCTGCGTAGCTGGGTGGGCCGGGGACTGGTGGACGCCCTGCCCTTCGGATCGAGCCTGGGCAAGGCATCGGTCCATGCCACCGAGCGCATCGACGGGACCGACCTGGTGTCCCTGGTGGAGCGGCTTCGGGCGGAGGACGGGCCGCCGAATCAGCTCAGCTGATTTCGCCGGCCGCCAACCGCTTCAGTCGATGAGGAAGCTGGTCATCGACAATGATCCGGCGACGTACCCGTCGGTCAGGACGGAAGCCGGCACCCCAGCGGCGGCGGCCAGGCCGGCGATGGGTGCAAGGGGCAGGAAGTGGTCCGGGGTGGGTACGGCGAGGCCGTAGTCGGGATGGTCGACGAGCTTCCGGGCGGTGGACGGGTCCGTGATCATGGCAGCGGTGCCGGCCCGGTCGAATCGTACGGCCCAGTCGAAGCCGGTCTCGCCGGCCGCCGGGTCCATCAGCCCCAGGTTGTGGACCACGTTCCCGCTACCCACGACGAGGATCCCCTGGTCCCGCAGTGGGGCCAGCCGCGTGCCCAGGTCGAAGTGGGCGTCGAAATCCTCCAATCCGTTCACCGACAGTTGGATGACCGGCACGGTCGCCTCGGGTAGAAGGTGGACCAGCACCGACCAGGTTCCGTGGTCGAGTCCCCACCCGTCCCGGTCGAGGCCGATCCAGCGGGGCTTGACCACCTCGGCGATCTCGGCGGCGATCTCCGGTGCGCCAGGGGCCGGGTACTCCACCGCGAAGAGGGCCGGCGGGAACCCGTAGAAGTCGTGGATGGTGCGGGGGCTTTCCATGGCGGTGACCAGGCTCGATCCCACGTACCAGTGGGCCGAGACGACCACGACGGCCCGAGGCGTGGGGATCGACTCCCCGAAGTCGCGCCAGGCCCGGGTATGGCGATTGTCCTCGAGGGCGTTCATGGGATTGCCGTGGCCGATGAAGGCGGCCGGCATGCGTGATGACGCCATGGTGTCCTCCGGTGCAGGCGGTGCTCTGCATCATTCCACCCTCGGACCGGGTGCACCGGGGAGCCCGGGTCCACCGACCGGGCGTCTTACACTGGGCCGGACCTCGCTCGGGAGGCCGGAGTCCCGGACGACCGGGCAGCAGTAGGAGCGAAGCGATGACTGAGACGGCGACGACGGTTCCGTTGGGGCCCCCGACCGCACTCTCGCACCGGCGGGTGCTCATCGTGATCGGCGCCCTGATGCTGGGCATGTTCCTCGCCGCGCTGGACCAGACAGTGGTGGCCACTGCCCTCCCCACCATCGTGGGGGATCTCAACGGGGCCTCTCATCTGAGCTGGGTGGTGACCGCCTACCTACTGGCTTCCACGGTGTCGACGCCGCTGTGGGGGAAGCTGGGTGACCTCTACGGCCGGAAGGTCTTCTTTCAGGCGGCCATCGTGCTGTTCCTCTTCGGGTCGATCCTGTCCGGGCTCAGCCAGTCCATGCTCGAGCTGATCCTCTTCCGGGCCGTCCAGGGGTTCGGCGGCGGCGGCCTGATGATCGGCGCCCAGACCATCGTCGGTGACGTGGTCTCCCCCCGCGAGCGGGGTCGGTACATGGGCCTGTTCATGGCCATGTTCGGGGTGACCTCGGTGATCGGACCGCTCATCGGAGGACTGTTCGTCGACTACCTCAGTTGGCGGTGGATCTTCTATATCAATGTCCCGATCGGCCTGGTGGCCCTGGTGGTCACCTCGTTCGCCCTCCCCGGGGCCCTGAGCAAGGTGCACCGGGTCATCGACTACCTGGGCACCGCGCTCATCGCTCTGGCTGCCACCTCGCTGGTCCTGTTCACCAGCCTCGGCGGGACCTCCTACGCCTGGACTTCGCCGCTCATCATCGGCCTGGCCGTGGCCGGAGTGGTCTTTGCCGTCCTCTTCCTCCTGGCCGAGCGAAGGGCGGTCGAGCCGGTCATCCCCCTGCCCCTGTTCGCCAACAAGGTGTTCGCCGCGGCCAGCGCCATCGGCTTCGTGGTCGGGTTCGCCATGTTCGGGGCCCTGACGTTTTTGCCACTGTTCTTCCAGGACGTGAGGGGAATCAGTGCCATCCAGTCCGGGGTCCGGCTCTTCCCCCTGATGGGTGGGTTGCTGGTGGCATCGATCGGTTCCGGCCAGCTGGTCAGCCGGTGGGGGCGGTACAAGGTGTTCCCGGTGGTGGGCACCGCCCTCATGACCATCGGGCTGTTCCTCATGTCCCGGATCGGTGTGGAGACCGGGGCGTGGGTGATGGCCGGCTACATGGTGGTCTTCGGCCTCGGACTGGGCCTGATCCTGCAGGTGTTGACGGTGGCCGTCCAGAACGCCGTCCCCTACGAGGAGCTGGGGACGGCCACCTCGGGCGTCACGTTCTTCCGTATGATCGGAGGGTCGTTCGGCACAGCGGTGTTCGGAGCCATCTTCGCCAACCTGGTGGTCACCAACGTGGTCAAGGCCCTGCACCTCGCGCAGGCGCCGGCCGGGTTCAGCCTCAACACCGATAACCCGGCGGCCATCCACAAACTTCCGGCCGCGGCCCAGGCCGGGGTGGTCGAGGGGATTGCCCACACCATCCAGACCATGTTCCTGATAGGGGTGCCCATCGCCTTCGTGGCCTTCCTGCTGAGCTGGACCCTGCCCGAGATCTCCCTGCGAAAGTCCATCCGGACCTCGGAACCGGCCGAGAACCTGGGGGTCCCCGCACCCCGGACGTCGCTCGGGGAGGTCCAGCGGCTCCTCGAGCGCGCGGCCAGCCGCGAAAACCGCAGCGAGCTCTACGGCATGCTGTCGGGCCGGGCTGGCCTCGATCTCCAGCCCCGGGCGGTGTGGTTGCTCTACCGGATCTCCGATCGCCCCGACTGCACCATCGAAGAGGTGGGCGCCAGCCTGAAGGTCGACCCCGACCGCCTCCGTGACGGTTTGCACGCATTGGTGGATGCGGGGATGGTCGAGCGCAACGCAGCCCACAAACTGGTGCTGACCCCCCTCGGGGACGACGCTGTCGAGCGGCTCACTGTCGCCCGCCGGAACTCGATGACCGAGCTGTTGGAGGGCTGGGATCCTGAGGACCACCCCGAGGTGGTGGACATGGTGCGCGACCTGGCCAAGGCCCTCATGGCCGACGACAACAAGCTGTTGGCCGACGCCCGGCCCGGCTCGGCGGCCTGACCATCTGCACAGCCCACCCCGGCCGGCTCAGTCCGAGCCGGGCCGGAGGGCCACCCGGCTGATGGTGGTGAAGGTGCACAGGTAGAAGTCGCGATTGAATCCCGCCGCCGGGAACAACACCGACTGGATGGGGCTGCCGGTGTCGGCCCGGGCCCTTTCCTCGCCCGAGCCGATGTCGAGGACGACCACCTGGTCGGAACCCCGCCGTTGGTCGAAGTCCCCGGTGACCAACTCGCCGGACTCCGGGTACAGGATGAGGTGGCTGCCGTGCTCCTGACGGCGCTGCCAGCGCGGCGTCATGGCGCCGTCCTCGGCAATGGTGAAGGCGGCGACCACCCCATTGCCGCTGTCGTAGCCGACGGCGATCGACCGGCCGACGTCGATGACCGGTGGGTTGGCGATGAGGCCTCCGGGCATCCCGCAGATCTCGACCATGGTGCAGCTGCCAGTGGCCAGGTCGACCCGTACAAGGTGCAGCGGTGCTCCGGACATCCCGTGGCCGTGCAGCGTCCCCGAGTAGGCCTCGCTCCCCTCGCCGTCGTCAAGGAACCAGGCGGCCCCAAGGGCGATCACACAGTCCCATCCGTAGGTCTGGCCGGCCAGGGTCCGGTAGGGGACGGTCAGCTCGGTCCGGAGTCGGAGGCCGCCGCCCCAGCCGACGACGATCAGATTGGTGTCCCCGACCACGTAGATGTGGTCGGCGTCGGCTGTCAGTCGGGCGATGGACGGCTCAGCCAGGAGAAGGCGGTCGACGATGGTCAGGCGCTCCGGTTCCAGCACCAGCAGTTCGCAGGGCTCCCGCTGATCGGGGCGGACCGGCGATCCCGGCCGTGAGCCGGCGAAGTCCTTGGTCACCAGGTGTCCGTCGGGCATGATGACGAACCCGTTGTACGGCCGGAGGCGGGGGAGCTGGGTGGTGGCCAGAACGGTGAGATCAGGAGCCAGGCGGTGTGCGTGGTTGCCGAACACAACGTAGAGCGAGCCGTTGGCGTGGGCGGCGACGCTACCCGGCCAGGTCGGGCCACCGGGTAGGTCCGGGGTGCGGCCCATCTCGTCCAGGGTGGTCGGGTCGATGCGTTCGACGAAGGAGACGGCTTGGTCACCGGCAGTGTGGCGGAGCAGGTAGAGCTGCCCCGGGTCGCGGGTGATGGCCATCGTGGCCGCCGGGACCAGACGGGAGGTCACCTCGAGGGTGTCGTCGGCCCCGATGGCCAGCGACGATGGCGCCGCCGGGACCTGCCGACGCCCGGGTCCGCCGTCCTCGCAAGACCACGGACTGGGCCAGTACCCGGTCACCGGACCTCCCAGGCCGTGGTCAGCGGGGAAGCCGTTGGCACCAGGTCGACCTCAACCCGGCGGACGGAGGAGGACCAGCAAGGCGTTGATCACGATCTTCCTGGCCTCCGCTTCACTGCATCCCTGGTCGTGACGGAGCAGTTGGAGCGACTCGAACGAAGTGAGGACGTCGACTGCGGCCAGGGCCGAAGCGCCCCCTGGCTCGCCCAGCGCGCTCAGCTCGGTCCCGAACAGGCTGACGATCTGCCGGCGGAGGAACCGCCGGTTCCGCTTCAGCTCGGCGGCCAGTATCGGTTGGAATGGCGCCCGGAGCCGGGACACAGCGGCGGCGTTCCCGACGGCGCGGTAGAGCCGGAACCGCTGTTCGACCAGCGACCGGACCCGGGCGTCGAGCGAGGCCTCCGGGCCGACCTCGATGGGTACGAGGGGTAGGACGAGGTCCTCCTGGCGGCTCACTGCGGTGCGGATGAGATCGTCGACGTCGTCGAAGTACCGGAACAACGAGCGGGGCGATACTCCCGACCGCGCGGCGATCTCCTCGGTGCTCGGTCGAAGGTTCCCGTCGCGGTAGAGGTCGAGGAGTGCCTCGACCACCGCCTCGCGGTTGCGCAGGCGGCGTAGCTGCCGTCCGTCGGTGGTATCCGGCCCGGCCGCTGTTGACAGCTCGGCTTCCGCCGGAGGTTCGGGGTCGAAGGTCTCGACGTGCTGGCTGGTGTCGGGAGCTATGGTGCGACGGACCACTAGTGCGCTGCTCCCGAACCCTCCGAAAGGCTGCAGGCGTCTCCGACCCGTGGGTCGATCCGACCAGCGAGGAGCTGGCGGTAGACCTCCTCCACCCCGAGGGCGCCCCGGGTGTGATGGACGGTGAGCCAGCCGTCTGTCCAGGGGACGAAACGGCCCCAGGCATCGGCCACCGCGTCGGTGAACCTGTCTCGTCCCCACTCTCGCCGGCGCTTGGCGATCTGATCGGGGGCGAACAGGAAGACAGGTTTCGGTCCGCCCAGTCGGCTGGGTCGGTCGACCTGGCTGTCCCAGTGGGTTTGGCCGACGACCATGCTGTAACGCAGGGACTCTCCGAAGTGGTCGTGCACGGCGGCGGTGATGTCGGGACGGCCGGCCACGTCCACGTAGCAGGCGTCGCCGACAGGCAGCGACCCGATGTCGTCATAGGTGACGGTCCGGTGGTAGCAGCCGAGTCCGCTGACGAAGCCGAGATTGGCGGCTGAGGTGAGACCGACCACCTCGGAGCCCGTCCGTTCGGCCAAGAGGAAGGCGGCGGCGATCGAGGTCTTGGCCGACGCACTGGACAGCACCACCTGGCCGTGACCGAGCAGGTCATTGTCGGCCAGGAAGTCGTCGACCACGAAGGAGGTCACGAACAGCGGCCACAGCAGCATCTGTTGGTCCTCCCGGTCGGGGCGGTAGACCGGGTCCCCCTCCGTGAACGAGTAGCGGTTGTAGACAGTGGGCAGAGCCTGGCGGTGCCCGGTCATGTCGGTGAAGCCGGTCTCGTCCATGCGCCCCGGCCGGAGCACCAGCTGGTCGGCCATGGGGAAGTAGCCGTAGATCCGGGTGGCCTCGGGGAGGTCACCGGTCGACGACTCCACCACCTCACCGAAGCCCCAGACCGGGATGTGACCCCACGGCACCCCGTCCTCTTCGGCCGCCGGAAAGAACTGCCAGTAGCCCATGGCATCGCCGAACACCGCATAGGTGATGTTGTTGGAGGTGAGCCCGAACGCATCGATGCGCACCCGCGCCTCGCCCGACCCGAGCGGGGGCGGGCCGTGCTCGATGGCCCGCAGGTGGTGGAGGTCGTGGCGGTCCACTTCGAGATCCATCGGTGCGTGGCCTCCTGGTTGCCGGCAGTGCGGCGCCGGCCGACCGTTCGGGAAGCCGCGGCACTGGTTCCGACGGTACCAGGGCCGAGGGTAACAGTTGACAGTAGGACTGCCAAGTGTTTAGCGTGTACCGGCCAGGCCCCGGTGGCCGGCCACTGCGACCGGGCCACAACTACCGGGCCCGAGGCCAGGGGAACCGATGAACGACGATCTGGTGCTCGACTCCCTGCAGCGGCGGATGCGGGCCCTGCACTCCCTCTACTACGACGCGGTGGCCTCCATGGACGTCGACCAGGTCAACCACTTCGAACGCGAGGGGGTGCTCCCCATCGCGTTCTCTCTGTTCCACATCGTCAACATGATGGACGCGTCGTTCCTACTGATGACCGGGACGGCCCCCATCTGGGACGACGAGTGGGAAGAGGAGGTGCGCCCAGCCATCGCTGACCACGGAAAGCACCGCACGGTGGCCGAGATGGTCCACCAGCGCATCGGGGACTACGCCAAGTTCCAGCTCTACATGAGCGCGGTGTTCAACCGGACCGAGGAGTGGTTGGAGCAGCTCCAACCGGTCGAGCTGACCCGGGTGGTGATCCAGCGGCCGTTTCCGCCCGAGGTGGCCAGCACCTACAGCGCCCGGGTGGCCGGGCCCGAGGGGATCACCCTGCTCGATGCCACCGAGTGCTGGATCTACCAGCACGG
Organism: uncultured Acidimicrobiaceae bacterium; assembly: GCA_963824355.1. Lineage (GTDB taxonomy): Bacteria > Actinomycetota > Acidimicrobiia > Acidimicrobiales > RAAP-2 > Bog-756. The sequence continues at coordinate 529,298 of CAWGOY010000001.1, forward strand.
GCTGCGTCACATGGGGGAGATCGAGCTGGCCCGGGGTCTGGTGGGCCTGGGCGGCATGACCTCCTGATCGGGCCCGGGTGGGAAGAGGTCGGGTCAGGCGGCCATCCACTCCGGACTACTGCTCGGCCATGATCCGCTCGAATTCGACGATCGGATTGACCGGCAGATGCTCGGAGAGGGTGACGGTGACCGTGTGGAGGTCGGCGGTGCAGGCGAAGGGGGCGACGTAGTCGTCGCCCACCGCCGGCCCCACCTCGTACCCACAGGTCAGGCCGGCGCCGGTGGCGCTGAAAGCGGCGATGGTGAACGAGGGGATGACCCCTTGGGCCACCGCGGTGCCGTCGACCTCGAGGACTGCGGTGCCTCCGGCCGGCTCGGTCCGATCGAACCGGAAGGTGAGCCGGTGCCGGCCCTGGCTCACCGGCTCGGTGGCAGAAACCACATGGCGCTCCTTGCCGTAGAGATTGTGGATGTAGCGCAGGCGGCCCTCGGTCAGGTGGAGGGAGAACCCGCCGAGCACGGAACCCTGGGCCAGCAATACCCCTTCGGCCGGGGCTCCGGGCGGGATGGTCACGTCCACGTCGATGGTGTGGCTCCGGTTCTTCACGTTGGCAGCCACCGTCTCGGGCACTGGTGAGGCCCCCGGGTAGTAGGTGGTGACCAACCGCGGAGCCCGCCAGTCCGGTTTGGGGTTGACCAGGGTGTGCAGAACCCGGTTGTCCAGGGGCAGCACCTGGTTGGCCCGGGCCTCCACCCACCAGCGCTCGATCATGTCGGCCAGCCGGTCGGGCTCCTGGTCGGCCAGGTCGTGGAGCTCGGCCGGGTCGACGGCTACGTGGTAGAGCTCCCAGCGGTCCTCATCGAACGGGGCGTTCCAGTTGAGGCCGTCGTTGTAGAGGGGCCCGATGGGTTTGAAGGTAACCGCCTTCCACCCGTCGTGGTATAGAGCACGGCTGCCGAACATCTCGAAGTGCTGGGTGGTCCGGGTGGCCGTGTGCTCGGCCCCGTTGCGGTCGAGCAGGGGAGCGAAGCTGATGCCGTCGAGGTGGGACTGGGGCACGTAGTCGATGGTGCCGGGTAGCTCGATGCCGGCCAACTCGAGCACCGACGGATAGATGTCCACCGCATGGGCGAACTGGCGCCGGATGCCGCTGTCGGCCGGAATCCGGGAAGGCCAGCTCACGATGCAGGGATCGGCCACCCCGCCTTCGTGCACCTCGCGCTTCCATCGCTTGAACGGGGTGTTACCGGCCATGGTCCAGCCCCACGGGTAGTTGTTGTGGGCGTCCGGACCGCCGATCTCGTCGATGCGCCGGGCCAGCTCGGCTGGTCCGGCCCCGTCGAAATTCTGCAACCGGTTGTCGTTGATCGAGCCGTTGGGCCCGCCCTCCGAGCTGGCCCCGTTGTCCGACACCACGATGACCATGGTGTTGTCCCGGTCACCGGTCTCCTCGAGGAATTCGAACACCCGGGCCAGCTGGGCGTCGGTGTAGGAGAGAAAGGCGGCGAAGCACTCCATGAACCGGGCGGCCACCCGTCGGTCCTCTTCGGAAAGGGTCTCCCAGGCCGGCACCCACGGTGGACGCTCGGCCATCTCGGTCCCCGGCGGGAACAGACCGGCCTCCAGTTGGCGGGCGAAGATCTCCTCCCGCCAGACGTCCCAGCCCCGGTCGAAGTGGCCCCGGTAGCGGTCGATCCACTCCCGCGGCGCGTGGTGGGGGGAGTGACAGGCCCCGGTGGCCAGGTAGAGGAAGAACCGGCGGTCGACGTCGACCGCCCGCAGGTCGGCCAGATAGGCGATGGCCCGGTCGGCCAGGTCGGCGCTCAGGTGGTAACCCTCCCCGACCGACCGGGGTGGGGCCACCGAGTGGTTGTCGTGGTACAGGGCGGGGACGAACTGGTGGGTCTCACCCCCGTGGAACCCGTACCAGCGGTCGAACCCCCTGGCCAGCGGCCAGCTGTGCCGGGGGGCGGCCATGTTGGTCTGGTCGTCGGGGGTGAGGTGCCACTTGCCCACCGCATAGGTGGCATAACCGGCCTGTCGAAGGGCCTCGGACAGGAAGCCGTTCTCCTTCGGGATCTCGCCGTTGTAGCCGGGGAAGCCGACGGCCAGGTCGGCCACCCGGCCGAGACCGTTGCGGTGGTGGTTGCGGCCGGTCAGCAGGCAGGCCCGGGTGGGCGAGCACAGGGCAGTGGTGTGGAAGTTGGTGAAGCGCAGGCCCGAGGCGGCCAGCCCGTCGATGGTGGGGGTGTCGATGTCCGACCCGTAGCAGCCCAGCTGGGCGAAGCCCACGTCGTCGAGTACCACCAGCACCACGTTGGGGGCACCGTCGGGTGGGGTGGCCTGCTCGGGCCACCAGGGCGTCGACTCCCGCCAGTCGTCCCCGATAACCCCTCGGAACGTTGGTGTCTCCATGGCGACCTCCCGTGTCGAACCCCGTCGGCCGTTGCCTCCGGCCCGGCTGGCATTGTGTCCGATGGGCGGTCCCCGTGCACCCGCTCATAGGATCTGCTCCGGGTCGCGCCGCTTCGGCGCTCCCGTCCCCCTTGGACGAGAGAGGCACCTCCGTGTCCTCCATCAGCCTGACCGACCGAATGAAGACGATGGCCCGTATCGACTGGTCGAGTCCCCTGCCCCAACCGTCCCCTTGGGCAGTGGTGGGGACCACGGTGGTGGCGCTGTCCGGGTCACTGGGCATGGATGCACTGGCGGTCCACCTGGGCACGGTGGCATTCCCGTCGACCCGCGGCTATGTCCACTTCCGCTTCGGCGACTACGCCACGCTCACCGTCATCGGGGTGGTGGCCGCCTGTGCGGCCTGGCCGGTCGTGACCCGGATCTCCCGGGCTCCCCGCTGGCTGTTCCTCCGTCTCGCCGCCGCGGTCACCCTGGTTCTGTGGATCCCCGACATGTACCTGCTTGTTCGGCACCAGCCGGTTCGGGCGGTGGCCGTACTGATGGTCATGCACCTGGTGATCGCGGTCGTGACCTACAACGCGCTGGTCCGGCTGGCGCCCCCTCGAGAGGGGCGGATGCGGGGTGGCCCGGATGGCGATGGGGCGGAGTCCGGCTCGATCTACCGGCTGGCCACTGCGCTGGCCGTGCTGGTGGCGGTGGAGTTCGCACTGGGAGTGGCCACCCTGGTGGTCACTCCCATCGGTCGGCCCACTGCCTGGATCCCCGACGAGGGAGCCGTTCTCTACTTGGCCCATGCACTGATGGGGTTGCCGCTGGCTGCCGGGGCGGTGCTGCTGGTGGTCGGGGTGGGTGAGTCGAACCGACTCCAACGACTAAGTGGCTGGATCGGCGCAGCCGGGGTGACCCTGGCCGGGATCGGGGGGCTGCTGGCCGTATCCCATCCACTGCGTCTGGTCGGGGTGGCCTGCATGTTGGTCGGCCCGGCGGTCGCCGCTTTTGGGTTCCTCATTCCCACGTTCGACCGTCTCGGCGACAAGAGCAGCGACCCAACCTGAAGGCGACCAGTGCGGTCAACCCGGGTCGGCCAGGGTCCAGCGATGACCGAAGTGGTCGCGGTGGACGCGTTCCGACAGAGGCAGCCGGCTGGGCGGTCCGAGCCGGTTGGCCGGCCAGCCGAGGGGGACCACCGCCATGGGGACGGCGGTGTCCGGCAGTCCGAGCAACTCGGCCAACTCCGCGGCGAACAGGGTGGCCAGGGTGGTCATGGCTGATCCCAGACCGAGCGCGTTGGCCGCCAACAACAGGTTTTGGGTGGCCGGGTAGATCGAGGACGGGAGGGTCATCTCGAGGCCCAAGGAGGAGTCGCCGCACACCACCACCAGCACCGGGGCGTCAAACAGGCCGGACTCGGCCCCCCGGTCCACCTCTTCCAGCAGGCGGTCGGGCAGCCGACCCTCGGAATGGGCGCGGCCACCCTGACGCCAGGCCCGTCGGGTCAGTTCGGCGATGCGGTGACGCTGGCCCTCCTCTTGCACCACCACGAACACCCATGGCTGGCGGTTTTCAGCACTCGGGGCGTGCGTGGCGGCCCGGAGGCACCGGTCGACGAGCTGGTCATCAACCGGCCGGCCGTCGAACTGTCGACAGGCCCGCTGACCGAGCACCACGTCGAAGAAGGAGCGGTCGATCGGCGTTGCGTCGGACGGGGAGGGCCCTGGTGGCTCGGCACCGGACGTCATGGCCAGCTCACCGTGGCCGGCTAGAGGTCGGCCAGCTTGGGGAGGACCTGCTCGCAGACCCGGGTGACCCAGCTCGCCGGGTCGGGACCGGATGGGCTGACCCAGACCTGGCTGATGCCCAAAGAGGCGTACTCGGCCATGGCGCCAACGAAGGCGTCCACGTCCTCCAGCGGATCCGACCACCCGGCGATGATCGTCTTTGCGATGGTGGCCGGATCCCGCCCCTCGTGCTCGCAGTGGCCGGCCAGCACCTCGAGCTTGTGGTCGATCACCGCCGGCTCGGCGGCGAAGAGGTTGCATGCGTCTGCATAGCGGGCTACGAGGCGCAGGGTCTTGCGTTCGCCGCTGCCCCCGATGAGTATCGGCGGCCTCGGCTGGCGAATGGGCCGAGGCGAACAGATGGTCTCCGCCAGTTGGTAGTGACGACCCTGGTAGGGCCCATCGTCGTCGCTCCACATCTGCTGGCAGATCTGCAGCGCCTCCTCCAGCCGCTCGAACCGTTCGCCCACCGGCGGGAAGGGCACGCCGAGCCCGCGGTGCTCGCGCTCGTACCAGGCCGCCCCGATCCCCAGCTGGGCGCGGCCGCCGGACAGGACATCGAGGGTGGTCACTGTCTTGGCCAGCAGCCCGGGATGCCGGTAGGTGACCCCGGTGACCAACAGACCGAGGGTGATGCGCTGGGTCAGCGCGGCCAGATAGCCGAGCGTGGTGTAGCCCTCCAGCATCGGGTCCTCGGAGGTGGCCAGCTCCTCCATCTGGAACCAGTGGTCCATCACGGTGAAGGTCGAACAGCCCCCGTCCTCGGCGGCACGTGCGGTGGCGGCCAGCGTCTCGGCAAGGGAAACGGTGCCGCCAGGCAGGGTGAAGTTCGGGAAGTGGACGGCCAGCTTCATGCGGTTACTCTACGGTGCCGCGAGGTCGTCGGCCCGGGTCGACGCCGGACCCAGAAGTGCGGCCTCGGCCCGGAGTCGCGTCCCGGCTGCCTCGGGGGCACCGAGAGCATCGAGGCCCAGCAGGCCGGCACCGAGGACGGGATCCGCGTCGGCTCGCTGGAACCGGGCACGGGGCGCCACGGCCCGTATTCCGGCCTCGACCCTCCCGACAAAGCCGGGATGGTCCCCGTCGAACAGACCACCGCCCAGGGCCACATCGACCGCCTGATCCCCCACGCCCAGTCGACCGATAATGGCGCAGGCCATGGCCACCACCTCGTCGGCGAGGAGCCGGACCGCGTCACCGGCCGGACCGTCGCCCTCTTCGGCGGCGTCGAGACAGATCCGGGCCAGCTCGAACAGCCGGCCGTAGTCGAGCGTCCCGCTGTACACCGCGGTGAGGACCTCCTCGGGAGCGGTGAGGCCGAAGTGGTCGGGGACCCGGCGGGCGAGAACAGTGGGGCGACCCCGGCCGTCGCGGGACCGGAGAGCCGTCCCGAGCGCCCGCACACCCAGCCAGGAGCCCCCAGAGGCGAAGTCACCGGACAGCTCGGCCAGGGAGGGGAAGCGCTCTGTCGTTCCGTCGGGACCGAGGCCGACGCAGTTGAGGCCTGAACCGCAGACCACCGCCACCCCCCAGCCCGATCTGACGCCGGCCCGAAGTACGGCCACCGAGTCGTTGTGCACCTGGTCGGCGCGGCTCCATCCCCGGGTTCTGATGGCCGCGCCCAGCCGTTCCTCATCGATGGGCAGGTCCACACCGGCCAGGCAGTACACGCCGGTGGCCACGGCCGGTCTCGCTAACGGGTCACGACCGGCGGCGGTCAACGCAGCCTCGACGGTCGTCTCCAGGGCGTCCATGGCCCCGTCGAGTCCGGAGAACTGGTGGTTGGAACCGGGCCCCCGCGCCGTTCCGAGGACGGCTCCGTCGGACGACACCACCCAGACGTCGGTCTTCGAGGCACCGCCGTCCACGGCCAGGAACACGGCGGGAGCGAACGCCGGGTCCTCGACAGGGGCAGGCCCACCGGGCGTAGCGGGGCCGGGGGAGGGTTCGGCGTTCACCCGTTCGTTCCGCCGCGCATCCACAGGTTGATGTTACGTTCGCCCGGTGGGCGTGAAGGTGGCCGTTGTCGGGGGAGGGAGCACCTACACCCCTGAGTTGGTCGACAGCCTCTGCGCCCACGAGGATCGCCTGGTCGTCGATGAGCTGGTCCTCCTCGATCCTGACACCGAGCGTCTGGAGGCGGTGGGGGGCTTGGCCGGTCGCATCCTCGCCGGACAGGGGTGGTCGGGGGATTTGGTCACTACTGACGATCGCCAACGGGCCATCGACGGCGCCGACTTCGTGGTGGTCCAGCTCCGGGTGGGCGGTCAGGGCGCCCGTCACACCGACGAGACCCTCCCCATCGGCTTCGGCTGTCTCGGCCAGGAGACCACCGGTCCCGGGGGTCTGGCCAAGGCCCTACGGACGGTGCCACTGGTGCTCGAGATCGCCGAGGAGACCGCGGAACGGGCCGCCGCCGGGGCCTGGCTGGTCGACTTCACCAACCCGGTGGGTATCGTCACCCAGGCCCTGCTCGACGAGGGCCATCGGGCGGTCGGGCTGTGCAATGTGGCCATCACCGTCCAGCGGCGCGTGGGGCACTACCTCGGACTCGATCCCGAGACGGTGGAGCTCGAGCACGTCGGCCTCAACCATCTGACCTGGGTCCGGTCGGCCTCCGTCGCGGGTGTCGACCGGTTGCCGGAGTTGCTCGACCGGTTCGCACCCGAACTCGAGCTGGAGAGCGGCGTGCCGGCCGGGTTGCTCCGGCTGCTCGGCGCTCTGCCCTCCTACTACCTGCACTACTACTACTGCCTCGATGCCAACCTGGCCGAGCAGGCCGCCCCCGGCTGGCGTTCGCGGGCCGAGGTAGTGGCCGAGCTCGAATCCGAGCTGCTTCGCCAGTATCGCGATCCGGCGCTGGTTACCAAACCGGCGAAGCTGTCCTACCGGGGTGGCGCCTACTACTCGGAAGCGGCGGTGCGCCTCATCTCCTCGCTCCACGCAGGCACCGGCGACACCCAGGTGGTTGACGTCCGCAACGCCGGAGCCCTGCCTGGACTCCCCGACGACGCGGTGGTCGAAATCCCCTGCGCGGTGGACCGGGGAGGTGCCCATCCGCTGCCTCAGCGGTCGCTGCCCCCCGAGATGGCCGGCCTGGTGGCCCACTGCAAGGCCTACGAGGGCTTGGCCGTCGAGGCCGCCCTGTCCGGGAGCCGGGAGGCGGTCATCGCCGCGCTGATGGCCAATCCCCTGGTCGGCCAGTATCCGCTGGCCGAACGGCTGGCCGACGCCCTGCTGGTCGCCAACCGCGACTTCCTGCCCCGGTTCTTCCCGGGCCCCTGACCATTCCCGCCCCCGGGATGGCCACAGTACGCTCCGGGTGATGCGCGCACTGGTCACACCGGAGCAGCGGAGCGCCTGGGAGCAGGACGGGTTCTTCCTGATCGAGCGGGCCCTCGATCCGCCCGATCTGGAGGCCGCCCGGCGAGCCACGGCCAAGCTGTTCCCCAGCGCCGCGGAAGTAGCCCGGGGCCAACCCGGTGACCAGTTCGACCGGTGGCGGACCTGGGACGCGCCCTGGCCCGAGTTCCCGTTCCAGAGCCGATCGCTCAACCGGGTGGTGGTGGGCGACCTGCTCATCGATCTGGCCCAACAGTTGCTGGGTACCGTCGACGTGCGGATGTACCTGGCCATCGCCACGGCCAAGTACGCCGGCCAGCCCTCCGACTACAACCAGCTGCTGCACACCGACTTCCCCAACCACACCCTGACCGTGCCCCGGGACGGGGCCGGATACCTCCAGATGGAGACGTTCGTTTACCTCGACGACGTGGACCGTGGCAACGGGGTCACCCGGTTCGTCTCCCGTCGGCGCACCCGGGACATCCCGATCGAGGAGCACACCCTCAACCTGGACGACCACAAGGAGCTGTACGACGACGACGCTGACGCGTCGGCGCCGGCCGGCTCGATCCTCGTCTACCGGCCCGACGTCTACCACCGCTCGGTCGACTTCGACGACCCCTCCCGGGCCCGCTTCATGCTCCACGTCTCCTACAAGCCGGCTTCCATGGAGTGGGGCGGCTACCAGGCCTGGCCGATCAAGGGCTTCTCCGCCGAGTGGCACAACTTCGTCCAGCAGGCCACCCCGCGACAGTTGGGTGTCCTGGGGTTTCCGGAGCCCGGCCATCCCTTCTGGACGGAGCGCACCCTGGCCGGTGTGGCCGCCCGGTACCCGGGTCTGGACCTCTCGCCGTGGCTGGCCGCCGACACCGACACCGCCCGAGCGGCGGTCAGCTGTCATGACGTCACAGAGTGACCGACAGCTCCTCGGGATGGTTCTGCCCCAGTCGGGTCGACCCTTCGACGTCGCCGAAAAGCAACGACACCGGGCCCGCCGGGATCACCGTCCCATTCTGCCTGGTACGGGGGGGTTTCGGCCCGGTTGACGGCACAGCAGACCCACGGGACTCCACATCAGGTGGCATGATCAATGCCGTCGGACCCGACGGGAGTGGGCGATTCTGAGGGATGAGTAGGGGGAACGTCATGCGAATCCGAGGCTGGATCACGCCCGGTGTGGCGGTGGCGGTGGCCGTGGTCACCGTGGGTTTCGGTCTTGTCCCCGCTGCGCCAGCCGGTGCAGTCACCGGCCCCAACCTCCACGCCGGTGGGTCGGTGGAGGAGGCCTGGTTGACCGGGGCCCATCCCGGTGATCGGATCACCCTCGACCGGCACGACTCAGCGGTGGCCAACACCGCTAATCCGGGGACGGCGGACGCGCTCGGCTCGCTGATCATCCGCGACCTCACTCCCGGCCCGGCCTACCACTGGGTGGACGACACCACCGGCCAGAGCTCGTCGCCCTTCGCCGTGCTTGCGCCGGGCCAAAATCCGTCCACCCACTCCAAGCTCTACATCGACCAGCCCCTGCATCAGGGGCTCAACTACATCACCATGCGAGACGGCATCAAGCTGGCCGCCACCGTGCGCTACCCCTACGACAGCACCTGCAGTGCGGCGAGTCCGTGCCCCACGGTCATCGAGTACTCGGGCTACGACACCGCAGGTCCCACCGATCCCATCCCCACCCTGCTGTCCGAAGCGCTCGGAACCCCCTGCACCGACTGCGGCGACGCCAACCTGCTCCCCGACACGGCCACCGATGTCGGATCGGTGCTGGCCCGGGTGTCGGGCTTCGCCACCGTCAGCCTGCAGATGCGGGGCACCGGGTGCTCGGGCGGTGCCTTCGACCTGTTCGGCTACCCGTCCGACTACGACGCCTACGACGCCATCGAGATCGTCGCCCACCAGAACTGGGTGGCCAACCACAAGGTGGGCATGGTGGGCATCAGCTACTCGGGACTGTCCCAGTTCCCCTCGGCGGGAACAGACCCGCCCGGTCTGGCCGCCATCGCCCCGATGAGCCCGACCGACGACCTGTTCTCGACCGGCTACCCGGGGGGCATCTACAACGACGGCTTCGCCGCCAGCTGGATCGCCGGCCCGCATCGATGACGCCATGCCGGCCGCCTACCTACAGCGACGGCCATCTGGCGCAGAGCTGCCGCCACTCCGGTGGCCAACGTCGCCCAGCCCTGGACCTACTACGAGATCGACGCCGAGCTGGCGGCCAGCGGTGGGGTTCGTCGACCTGCCTGGCCAACCAGGCCCTCCACGACCAGTCGGAGAGCCTGGAGAACCTGGTCGGACCCCAGATGGTGGCTCCGGGGACCGGAGCCGGGCCGGGACCCCTCCCTTTTCGACCGCCGCTCGATGATCGATGGGCCGCAGTCACATCAAGGTGCCGGTCTTCCTGTCCGGCGCCCTACAGGACGAGCAGACCGGACCGCAGTGGCCGGCGCTCATCGACGCCATCCCCAAGTCGACCCCGCTGTTCGCCAACATGGTCAACGGCGACCACATCGACTCGACCGATCCTCAGACCATCAGCCGCTGGCTCGAGTTCCTCGACATCTACGTGGGCCGACAAGGTGCCGACCCAACCCAGCGCTCTGGCCAGCGCCATTCTCGACGAGTTCACCGGCTTCGCCTCAGGAGTGTCCAGCCAGGCGCCGTTGCCCGCCATCCGGTTCACCGGCGGCCAAGAACGTGGCCACCGCCCGGGCAGAGTTCGCCGCCCAGACACCGCGGGTCCACGTCGCTGTTCGACAACGGCGCCGGTGCCGCCGGGCCGGGAGCCATCCAGTCGACCTACTCGGCCGACTTCTCCAGCTGGCCGCCGGCCGGCACGGTCGACGACGCTGGCTACTTCGGACCGGGCGGCGCGCTCGCCTCGACGGCACCCGGGTCCTGCGTCCAGCGCCACCTTCACGCTCGACCCGCACGTCGGCCACTGACCAGCCTGCCGGCCAGCGGGAACGCCTGGGCGGCCGATCCCGACTGGGACTGGACGCCGGTACCGGCCGCCGACGGCATCGGCTTCCAGACCGCGCCGTTCTCCGCCGCCACCACCATCGTCGGCCCGGCCACGGTCGACCTGTGGGTCAAGGCGGCAGCTCCGGTCGAGGACTTCCAGGCCACCATCACCGAGGTCCGACCCTCGGGCGGACCAGGAGGAGTACGTCACCTCGGGGTTCCTGCGCAGTTCCAACCAGGTGGACCAGTCCGACTCGACCGCGCTGTTCACCGATCCCACCTACACGCCGGCCGACGCCAAGAACCTGTCGTCGGGCTCCTATGCGCTGGTCAAGATCCCCATCGATCCGATCGTTCACACCTTCCGTCCCGGCACCGAGCTGCGGGTGGTGATCTCGGCCCCCGGCGGTGACCGCCCGGTGTGGGAGTTCGACACCCTGGACAACGGCCAGAGCGCCACGGTCGGCCTGGGCGGCGGCGCACCCTCCAGTCTCAGCATCAACGTGGTGGGCGGGGTGAACGCCACGTCGACCCTGCCGGCCTGCAATTCGCTGCGGGGTGAACCCTGCCGGGCCTATCAGGCCGAGGGCAACCAGACCTCGACCGCCGGCTGACCCACGGTCTCGGTCCCGGTCCGCCGCGGCCTTCCTGTTGACGGTCGGTCATCTCGAACATTACGTTGCCGATAACGATCGCTCGAGAGGGGACCACGATGTGGGCATCGAGGCGTTTCATGTCCAGCCTGGCCGCTGTGTCGCTGGGGGCGGCTCTCGTCGTCGGTCTGTCCCTACCGGACTCGGTGAGTGCGGCCCCGACGACGCCCCTCTACCCGCAGTGCCCCCCGGTGGGCTACTCCACCGGCTGCCAGAAGCTAATCACCATCAACGCCCAGGGCGTGGCCACCGTGGCCACCGACCCGAGCCAACCGGCCATCGACAATCAGGACGACTCCCTGGTCGGTGTGGTCAACGACTCCAACGCCAGCCTGGTCTCCCTCGGCCTGACCGGAGACGACGTCTTCGGGTTCGACGGCGACGGGCTGTGTGCCTCCAAGCCCACGCCGTGCACCTCGAAGAACGAGTACGGGCCGACCGGCTACGAAGGACCGGGCACCTCGTTCACCGTGACGGCCGGCACCACCGATGCCGGCTCGGTCAATTTCACCAACGACCTGACTCCCGGGGCCAGCGCCTATTTCACCCTGGAGGAGCCCGGATTCGAAGTGGCCTCGGTCTCCCTCCTGCCCGACATCGCCCTCAAGGTCCTACCCCTCACCGGTGTCGAGGGAGCCCCGGTCACCCCGGCATCGGTAGCCACCTTCACCGACGGCCCGTCGACCGCTCCCGCCTCCGAGTTCACCGCCAAGGTCACCTTTGGTGACGGGAACAGCGCCACCGGAACCGTCACCGGCGGCTCTGGTCAGCCTTACGTGGTCAGCGCTCCACACACCTACGTCGAGGAGGGGAGTTACACCACCGGGGTGACCGTCACCGACACCCAGCTGGCCCTCAACACGGCGACCGGGGCAGGGATCGCCACCATCGCCGACGCGCCGATCACCGTGTCCCCCGAGACCATTCCCGACCAGACCACCAACGTGGCCTTCGACGGGCCGGTGGCCAGCGTGATCGACGGCAATCCGGTCGCCCCGGTCGCCGACTTCACCGCCACCATCAACTGGGGTGACGGAACGTCCACCTCGGCCGGCACCATCTCCCAGCCCGGCGTAGTGGGCACGGCGTTCATTGTGTCGGGCTCCCATACCTACACCAACCACGGCTCGTTCACCGTCACCGTCGACGTGAACGACGTGGGCGGCTCGACGGGCTCCACCACCGACCCGGTGACGGTGGCCGATGCGGTGGTCACCTGCTCGGGTTCGGGGTGCTCGGGTACGGCCGCCTCGACGTCCCAGTCGTCGTCGGTCACCTCATCGTCGACCACCGGCCAGATCCTCGCCGACCTCGACTCGCCGCAGGGACAGTTCACCTGCGGCGACAAGTTCCGTCACGCACCGCAGATCACCACCATCACGGACGCCAATCTCGGAGCTGCCATCGATCTCACCGTCACCTTCAAGAACAGCGCCGCGGCGGGGGCGTGGTGGGTGCCGTTCGCCGTCTGCTACCAGTCCCAGACCCCGTTCAAGGACCTGTACGGCCGGTCGACCCTGACCGGGCTCCTGCCCTTCTGCACCAGTCCTCCCTGGGGGAAGCCGGCCGTGGCCCCCTGTGTGAGGTCGATCTACGAGTTGCCGTTCTCCATCGGCAAGGTGGTGGAGGACATCCTCGTCCCCACCGGGGACCCGAGGGCCCACTGAGCTGGCGGCATGGCCGCGGCCGGTTCGGCCGTCGACCATGATGGGGTGATGGGATCCGAGGGGAGCAAACGCCGTAAGCCGAGACATCGCGAGCCCAAGGTCCCCAAGTACGAGGAGCCCAACCGGCTGGAGGGTGCGGACGGAGGCTCGGGCTTCGGCCGCGTCGGCCACGGTTCGGACCACCGCTCCCCGGACAAGCCGGGCCGGGCCGGTGCCTTCCTCCTCAGGGTGCTGGGACAGCGACCCAAGCACTAGCTGACCGCCGTCGCAGTGGTATGGACAGCGCCCGCGGTCGTCCCTACCCTGACAGGGACACCGGACCACGGAAGGGTTGACCATGACACTCAAAGGCAAGGTGGCCATCGTCACCGGCGGCAACTCCGGCATCGGCAAGGCGGTGGTGCTGGCCCTGGCCGCCGAAGGGGCGTCCATCGTCATCGACTACGTGGCCGACGAAGCGGCCACCGAGGCCCTCGAACAGCAGGTCCGCGACCTCGGCGACCAGGTGACCGCGGTCAAGGCCGACGTCAGCAAGATCCCGGACCTCGAGACGCTCATCGGCACCGCGGTGAAGACCTTCGGCCGGTTGGACATCATGGTCAACAACGCCGGGATCGAGACCCGCACCTCGGTGCTCGACACCACCGAGGCCGAGTACGAGAAGGTGCTGGACATCAACCTGAAGAGCGCCTTCTTCGGGACCCAGCTGGCCGCCAAACAGATGATCGCCCAGGGCTCGGGGGGCCGGATCATCAACATGACCTCGGTGCACGAGGACTGGCCCATGCCCGGCAACACCGCTTACTGCCTGTCCAAGGGGGGGATGCGCATGCTCACCCGGACGGCCGGGGTGGAGCTGGCGCCCCACAACATCCTGGTGGTGGGCGTCGGGTCCCGGTGCCGTCGACACCCCGATCAACGCGGCCACCGTGGCCGATCCGGAGGCCCTCAAGACCCTGGACGCGGCGATCCCCATCGGGAGGCTGGCCAAGCCCGAGGAGATCGCCAGCGTGGTGACGTTCCTGGCCGGTCCGGGCGCCAGCTACCTGACGGCCACCACCATCTTCGCCGACGGCGGCATCATGCAGAGCAGTCCCGGGCTCTGACCGACCCGGTCCGGCGGTCGTCCGGGTCGAGGGGTCCGGGCTCAGCCCGAAGCTTCGAGAACGGCGTGGCCGCAGTTGTAGCCGGGGATGAAGGTCACCCCGGGGCCACCGTGGCAACCGGCCCCGCACAGGAAGAGGCCCTCCACCGGGACCGGATTGTCCGGCCACCCCCGCGGGCCAGGTCGGAACGGCCCCATGAACGCCGGCTCCAAAAGCCCGTGGCAGAAGTCGCCCCCGGTGCAACCGAACATCAGCTCGTAGGTGTAGGCCGGATAGTTGAACTGGCGCTCGATGAGATCGGGGAAGTTGGGCGCCGCCTCGGTGATCCGGGCGACGATGTTGGCCGCCATCTCGTCCCGCATGCGGCCTGATTCGGCATGGGTGCCGCCGATCGGTGCGTACATGGCGAAGCTGCTGGCCACGTGCTTGCCCGCCGGGGCCAGGTCCGGGTCGCGCAGGCTAGGGATGGACAGGTTGACCGACGGCGAGCCGGGGACGAGGCCGCGGGCGCAACCCTCGAAGTCCGCCTGCATCTGTTCGGGGCTGCCGAAGAAGGTCACATTGTTGCGGTAGTCGGCCTCGTTGAGGACCTCGTAGGGGGCGGCGTACTCGGGTAGTCCGTTGAGCACGAAGTGCATCTGGAAGTAGGCGGCCCGGTGGTCGATGGCGTCGACCCGCTCGGATGAACGCGTCGGGCAACGAGCTCGCGACCGATCAGCTGGGTGAAGGTGGCCGTCGGGTCGAGGTTGGACACGACTACCGGGGCGGTGACCACCTCCCCGTCGGGAAGGGCGACGCCGGCCACCTGTCCAGCCTCGGTGACGATACGGGACACCTTCACATGGCGGCGGAGCTCACCTCCACTCGCCTCGAACAGCGAGAGCAGGTGCTCGGACATGGTGCCGATGCCTCCCTTCACCTTGGACATGGTCGCCTCTCCGGGGGAGGCCAGGGCGAAGGCCAGGCACAGCGCGCTGCCCGAGTCGTAGGGGCCTTTGAAGGTGGAGTTGACCGACAGGAAACTCAGCATGCTGCGGATCTGCGCGTGTTTCTCGCGGTCGGGGAGGAACTGGTCGACCACGTCCATCACGCTGCCGAACATGGCCGTCTTGATGGCCAGCCGCTCCTTCTCGTTGGTGGCGCAGGCCCACATCTCGTCGAGTGACTTGGGCCCCTTTTTCACGTCGAACCGACCGATGGCCCGTGCCGGTGCCTCGGCCCAGCCGGCCACTTCGGCCATACCCAGGACCGCCTCGATGCCCAACGTCTCGTTGAGGTGCTCGAGCAGGCGTTCCGGGTCGCTGTAGAGGAGGATGGGCGGCTGGCCGGGCAGCCCCAGGCTGGCCGACTGGACCTCGGGTTCGTAGATGGGGCAGGAGGCGAAGCCCAGCTCGTCGTAGATCTCGGTGGGAATCGGGAACTGGATCGAGCCGGCCAGTTCGAACCGGTACCCACGGACCAGTTCGGTGGTGGTGGCCATTCCGCCGATGAAGTGGTTCTTCTCGAGGCAGAGCACCCGCATCCCGCCCCGGGCCATGACCGCCGCCGCGGTGAGCCCGTTGTGACCGGCACCGATGACGATTGCGTCGTAGTCGGACATCTCCGTGACCGTAGTGCAGGCCGGACTCCGTCGCCTTTGTTCCGAGCCTGTCGGATCTCGTGCTAGCACCACCGACCAGGTGAGTTGCCCACCTTTGCCTTCGACGGTCCTTCGGTCACAATGCATTCGTGGAGATGGACCATCGAGCGGAGCCGGGCTGTCAGCCCGGTCGGTCGAGATGAGAGCGGGCGGCGGCCTCCTGTCGACGGCCCGGTACCGGTTCCGGACCACGCTGCACCGGCGATGGGGCAACTACCTCGCCATCGTCCTGCTGGTCGGCCTAGTGGGCGGCATCGCCATGGGCTCGCTCGCCGGAGCCCGTCGCACCCAGTCGGCCTTCCCCGCCTATCTCGTCGATTCGCGGGCCTCGCAGCTGCAGGCCAACATTTGGAACCTCCAGGATTCGTTGAGCGGCCCTGCCCAGTCGAACCTCACGTCACGCCTGTCTCATCTTCCCGGGGTCGCACACGTGGCCAGTGCCCCGAACATCCTGATGGTTCCCTTGGCCCCCGACGGGAAACCCAATGCCACCCTCCAGCTCATCGCCGAAAACGAGGAGAACACCTTCGGCAGCGTGGGTGGGATGTATTTCGATCAGGACAGGGTCAGCGTCGCACAGGGTCGCATGGCCGATCCCGATCGGGACGACGAGATGGTGGCCACGGCCCAGGCCGCCCGGCTCCTCCACTGGCACGTGGGTCAGACGGTGCTGTTGGGCGCCTACACGCCGGCCCAGATCCAGGACCCCAGTTTCAACCCGGAGGTCGCGCCAGCCGACGTGGAGGTGTCGGTGCGATTGGTCGGCCTGGTAGTACTGGCCAACCAGGTGGCCGAAGACGACGTCGATCGCTACCCGACCGTCGTACTGATCACGCCGGCACTCACCAAACGCCTTGCCGCCTACGAGACGCTGCCCCTCTACGGATTCCAGCTCGACCGCGGGAGCAGCGATGTGGCTCCGGTCGAACAGGAGATCATCCACCTCCTCCCGAAAGGGACGATCTACGCCTTCCACGTGACCACGGTGGTCAGCGGTCAGGTTCAGCGGGCGGTCAAACCGGAATCGATCGCCCTGGCGGTATTCGGGGCCATCGCCGCTCTGGCCGCCCTGCTGTTCGCCGGTCTTTCGATCACCAGGGGACTCTGGGCCAACGACGGAGACGGGCGGGTCCTCCGTTCCCTCGGTGCCGATCCGGCCACCATCACCCTGGACGCCGTGCTCGGGCAGCTGGGCGCGGTCGTGGTTGGCGCGCTGGTAGCGGTGGGCGTGGCCGTACTGCTCTCGCCACTCACCCCGATCGGATCGGTCCGGCAGGTCGACCCTGCTCCGGGTTTCGCCTTCGACGGCACGGTGCTCGCCGCGGGCTTGGCCGTTCTGGTGGTCGGACTGGGTGGCTTCACCGTGATGGCGGCCTACCGCCTGGCCACCCGATTGGCCGGAGGGCGTCCCGAGCCCGCCGAGCGGGCGCCCAAACTGGTCGGTGCCGCTGAGCGGACGGGGCTGTCGCTGCCGGCGGTCGCCGGACTCCGTTTCGCGCTGGAGCGGGGCCGGGGTCGTGCCGCGGTGCCGGTGCGCTCGGTAGTCGTCGGCGCCGTGCTGACCATGGCGGTCGTGGTGGCGACGGTGACGTTCAGCAGCGGCCTTAGCACTCTCAACTCCCATCCGGCCCTCTACGGATGGAACTGGAACGATGCCATCGACACCGGGGCCGGGGGGACTGTCCCGCCGGTTGCTGCCCGGCTGCTCAACCACGATCCCGATGTGGCCGCGTGGACCGGGTTCTCGTTCGGGGATCTCGAGATCGACGGCCAGACCGTACCGCTACTCAGCGGAGCCCTCCACGCCGGGCTTACGCCGCCCATCCTCTCCGGCCATGACATCGACAGTAACGACCAGATGGTTGTCGGCCAGGCCACCCTGGCTGCACTGCACAAGACGGTCGGCGACACCGTGACCGTCAGCTACGGGAGCCCCCAGAACGCGCCGGTCTACGTCCCACCCACTCGGGTGGTGATTGTGGGCACGGCCACCTTCCCCGCCATCGGGACGAGTGGGACCTTCCACCCCTCGATGGGTACCGGCGTGCTCTTCGCCTCGAACTTCGGCCCGGCGGCCTTCCGGGCGGCGATCTCCTCGCCCGACCCCAATCTGAACGGACCGGATATCGTGGCGGTGCGGTACCGGTCCGGGGTGTCCGAGGCTGCTGGACGGGCCTCTCTGCATCGCATCTCCGACGCGGCCAACAAGGTGCTGAACGCCGATCCCAACTCGGAAGGGGAGGCTACCTACGTGGTCGGAGTTCAGCGGCCGGCGGAGATTGTGAGCTACCAATCGACCGGTGCTACCCCGGCCCTGTTGGCCGGTGGGTTGGCCGGTGGGTTGGCCGCCGGCGCCGTGGTGGCGCTCGGACTCACCCTGGTCAGTTCGGTACGGCGCCGGCGTCGGGATCTGGCCTTGTTCAAGACGCTCGGTTTCACCCAGAGGCAGCTGGCAACGACCGTGGCCTGGCAGGCGTCGGTGTCGGCCGCCATCGGGGTGGTGGTCGGCGGCCCCCTCGGCATCGCCCTCGGACGGTGGCTGTGGATCCTGTTCGCCCGGGCGATCTATGCCGTGCCCGAACCCTCGGTCCCATGGCTGGAGATCGCCGTCGTCGCCATCGGTGCCCTGCTGCTGGCCAACCTGGTCGCCGCGCTACCCGGGAGGATCGCCGCCCGGACCCCGACGGCCCTGGTGTTGCGGTCGGAGTGAGCCTTCACACATCGGGTGAGCCGGTCGGGCGCCAGTCGTCTCGGTCGGGGAGCGGATGCCGGAAGAGGGCGGCGGCGTTGCCGGCAGCCACCATCCTGCGTGGACCGTCGTCGAGGTGGCCGAAGTTGGCCTCGAACACCCGTTGGGTGTCCGGCCAGCTGGAGTCGGCGTGGGGGTAGTCGCTCTCCACCATTACGTGTTCGGGACCGATGCGGGCCAGGAGCGGTGCCGTCGAAGGATCGTCGATGGTGCAGAACCAGAAGTTGCGACCAAGCAGCTCGCTGGGTCGAAGTTCGGAGCGCCAGCTCGACCCGTCGGTTCCCGACGCCGAGTGGTCGAGCACGTAGTCCATCCGGTCCATCAGCATCGGCACCCAACCGATTCCACCTTCGGATAGCGCCACCCTGAGGCCGGGGAACCGGTGGGCCACCCCGGACCACACCCACTCGCCCGCGGCCAGCAGGGCGTTGACCGGAAAGACGGTGGGCAGCAGCTCGAAGGGCGGATCAGGGGAAGGCAGCGGAGCCCAGGCGGACGCTCCGGTGTGGAGACAGACCACCGTATTGGTCTCCTGGCAGGCGGCGAAGATGGGATCCCAGTGGTCGGTGAAGATGGAGGGATAGCCGAGTTGGGCGGGGAACTCGGGGAAGCTCACCGCCTTGAAGCCCAGCTCTGCATTGCGCCCGATTTCTCCTGCACCGACGGTCACGTCGTCCAGCCAGGGAAGCTGGAGGGCGATGATCCGTTCGGGATACGTGCCGGCCCACACCTCGTGGTGCCAGGTGTTCCAGGCCCGCAGGCAGGCCAGTCCGAGGTCCTTGTCCTGCGCCCGCGAGAAGACCGAGCCACAGAATCCGGCCACCAGGGACGGGAAGCACAGCGACGCCCAGATGCCGGCGATGTCCATGTCGGCCACCCGGGCCCCGATCTCGTAGCAGCCGGGCCGCATCTCCTCGAAGCGGGCCGGCTCCATGCTCCACTCCTCGCGGGGTCTTCCGACCACTGCGTTGAGTCCGACATTGGGATAGTCGCGCCCCTCGAACCGCCAGAACTGGTTGCCCGACCCGTCCTCGTGGACCCGGGGAGCGGCGTCGCCCAGGGCGGCGGGCATCCGGCCCTCGAAGAGGTCGGGGGGTTCGATCAGGTGGTCGTCGACCGAAATCAGCGGATCCCGGATCGGCCGCATCTCCGGGTCGGCCAGCAGCGTGCTCCCCACGATCACTGAGAGTAGCGTCGACGCCAGCGGGGGAGCTCGGGACCGGGGGAGGACCGTGTACACGGAACCACGGAGTACTTGCCATAGGGATCAGTCGTGATCGACCTGGCCATCCGGGGAGGCCTGGTGGTGGACGGCACCGGGAGCCCGGCCCGCCGGGCCGACGTGGGGATCGCCGAAGGTCGGGTGGTGGCCATCGGGAGCGATATCGGGCCGGCCGTCCGGGAGATCGACGCCGACGGGTGCATGGTGGCACCGGGCTTCGTCGACCTGCACACCCACTACGACGCCCAGCTATTTTGGGATCCGAGCGCCAGTCCCTCGCCGCTGCACGGCGTGACCACCGTCTTCGGCGGCAACTGCGGCTTCTCGCTGGCCCCGACCGCCCCCGAGCACGCCGACTACCTGACCCGGATGCTGGCCCGGGTGGAGGGCATGCCGCTGGCCGCCCTCGAGGCCGGCCTCGACTGGTCGTGGCGGTCATTCGGAGAGTGGCTGGGCCGACTGGACGGAGCGGTCGGGGTCAACGCCGGCTTTCTGGTCGGCCACTCGACTCTGCGCCGGCTGGTGATGGGCGACGACGCGGTGGGTGGGGTGGCCACCGAGGAGCAGCTGGCACAGCTGGAGACTGCGCTCCACCGGGCCCTGGACGACGGGGCCATGGGCTTCTCCACCTCGCAAGCCCCTACCCACAATGACGGCGACGGCCAGCCGGTTCCGTCGCGGTCGGCCGGCACCGAGGAGCTCGAGCGGCTGGCTGCGGTAGTGGCCACCCACCCGGGCACCACCATCGAGATGATCCTGCCCGGTTGCCTCAATGGCTTCAGCGACCAGGAGGTGGCGCTGATGTCCCGGATCTCCCTGCTGGCCCAGCGTCCGGTCAACTGGAACGTGCTCGGAGTGTCGTCGGCCAATCCGGAGGCCGCCCGGCACCAGCTGGCCGCGTCCACCACCGCCGCCGAATCAGGCGCATCCATCGTGGCCCTCACCCTGCCCCACACCATGTCGCTGCGGCTGTCCTTCGAGAACGGGGCCATCCTGGAGGGACTCCCCGGTTGGCGGGAGTTCTTCGCCACCTCGATCGATGAGCGGATGGCCGTTCTCGGCGATCCGGTGGCAAGGAAGGCGATGAACGACCGGGCTCAGTCCGATGAGGCCGGCATCCTCCGCTACCTGGCCACCTGGGGGCAGTTGCGGATCGAAGAGACCTTCGCCCCCGACCAGGCTGACCTGGTAGGTCGGCGGGTGGGGTCGGTGGCCGAGGAGCGGGGCCTGTCCGATTGGGACGCCCTCTGCGAGGTGGTGGTGGCCGATCGGCTCCAGACCGGGTTCGGCGTGCCCATTCCCGAGTCCGACGCCGACTGGCAGGCGCGGGCCGAAGTGTGGCGCGACGCGCGGGCGGTGGTGGGGGGGTCCGACGCCGGAGCCCACCTCGACACCATGTGCGGTGCCGTGTACTCGACGTCACTGTTGGGCGACGGGGTCCGTCGAGCGCGGCCTGCTCACCTTTGAGGAAGCGGTCCGCCTGCTCAGCGACGTTCCGGCCCGGCTCTACGGCCTGGTCGAACGCGGTCGCCTGACCGAAGGATTCTGGGCCGATCTGGTCGTTTTCGACCCGGAGCGGGTCGGCCACCGGGCCCTACAGACCCGACACGACCTGCCGGCCGGGGCGCCCCGTCTCTTCGCTGAGTCGTCAGGGATCGAGCATGTGCTGGTCAACGGCGTCGAGGTGGTCACGGCCGGGTCCCTCACCGGGGCGGTGCCCGGCCGGGTCCTGCGATCGGGGACCGATACGGTGACGGTCGGAGTGGCCGGACCGCAGCCGGCCTGACCCGACTGTCGAGGTGACCGGCGAACACCGTGTTTTCGGCCGCCGCCACCCGGGCGCCGACGCTGGAGCACACCCTCGAGGATCTAGCCCTTGCTCTTGTCGACCTTCTTCACCGTGCCATAGCCCTTCTCCATGGCCGCCATGATGATGGCCTCGAAGTCCTTATCGGTGAGCACACGGGGCGTGCCCATGGACGAGGACCGCCAGTACAGCTCGGCCAGCCACTCGAGCAGCTCGAGGCGCTCGACGGCCTCGTCCATCTTGTTCCCGTAGGCAATGGAGCCGTGGTTGCGCATCATGGCCGCGTTCCGGCCCTTGAGGGCGGCGATGACGTTGTCGGCTAGCTCCTGGGATCCGAAGGTGGCGTAGGGCGCCGTGCGGGGGGCGCCGCCCAGGGCCAGGCAGCTGTAGTGAAGGGGTGGCAGCTCGTCATGGGTACATGAAAGGGCAGTGGAGGCCATGGCGTGGGCATGGGTGATGGCCAGAGCGTTGGTGGCGGCGTAGATGCCGGTGTGCAGTGGCACCTCCGAGGTGGGGGCCAGCTCGCCGTCCACGAAGCCGCCCTCCAGGTCGATGACCGAAACCATCTCGGCGGTCACCGTGGCCAGGTCGGCGCCGGTGGGGGTTACGGCGATCAGGTCCCCCTTCCGGGCGGAGATGTTGCCGGCGGTACCGATGACCAGCCCTTCCTCGGCCAAGTGGCGGCTGGCACTGGCCACGGCCTCGCGCTCCTCGGCCAACAGCAGTTCACTCATGGTCCATCCTTCCGACGACAGGGATCCGACGACAGGGAGACTCTACGGTCTCCGCGGGCGGCCTGGCCAAGCAGTCGGGGCCGTTCAGCCCACCTGGTTCTTGACCGATCGGCCGTCGAACGGTCGATTGATGGGATGTCCGGGGGCGTAGGTGTCGCGAGGGATGACCGGGGCATCCCGGCCCGTGCCGTGGGAGCCGCCGTTGCTCCCTTGGTCGGTGGCATGGTCCGCTAGCCGGTCGGTTGACCGCTCGTGGTACTCCTCTTCGACGTTGACACTCCAGACGTCGTGGTCGGGATCCGGTGGCGATGTTCTCGGCGGTGAGCACTGCCGTGTACATGGAGTGGTCCTGGTTGTTGTAGCGGTGCATGCCGTTGCGGCCGATGGGATGGACATTGGCGGCGTGTCCATCCAGCCACTCGACGAGTCGGGCCACGTTGGCCTGATAGCGGCTCGTCGTAGAACGGGTAGGCCTTGGGCACCCGGACGACGTAGCCACCCACGACCTTGCCCGGATCGACCAGGCCGAGCAGGCCGAGTCTCGCCTTGCCTGTTCGATGAGTTGGTCATCGGGGCGAGTCCAGGTCTCGTCGCCCTCGAAGACGAAATACTCGAGGCCGAGGCAGGTGTAGCCGTCCTTGACCAAGTAGGGCGACCACGAGCCGAAGTTCTGGATGCGGCCGACCTTGACCTCCGGCGAATGGATGTAGATCCAGTTGTCCGGAAACCGCCGATTCGGCCGGCACGACCAGGGCCACGGTGAGGAAGTCGCGGTAGCGCAGGTCGCTGGGCAGCGGCCAGCACATCGTCGGGCGGTGCGGCGGTTCATGGCCATCAGGAGCTGGGAGATCGGCATCGACGAGATGACGTGGTCGCACGGGTATTCGCGTGGTGATGTCCGGCCGTCTCGGTCGCCGTCACGCGTCACCGCCTCGACCGTCGTGGTGGCGGATGCTGAGCGACGGCGGCGTCCATTCGCACCTCCGACCCGTGCTGCCTCGACGAGCGTCGCGGCACCGCTCCCACATCATGCCCGGGCCCGTACTTCGGGTACTGGAACTCCTCGATGAGGGAGGTGATGGTCCTTCCGGTTCCGCCTCGGTCGAAGCAGCGCGTTGCACACCGCATTGCAGGAGGGACAGGTTCTTGATCCGCTGGGCAGCGAAGTCGGCGGGCAATTTGCTGACCGGGACGCCCCACAACTTCTCGTTGTAGCGTCTTGAAGAAATGCCGGTAGAGGCGCCAACCGAAGCGGGCCACGATCCAGCCCTCGAGGGTCGTCTGGTCCCGCGGCGGTCTGATGCGAACCCAGACGTACGACAGGACGCAGCGGAGGGCTTCGAGAACTCCGAGGTTCCGAAGGGCATTCGAGGCTTTGAGCGGGTAGTCGTAGTACTTCCCCTCGTAGAAGATCCTGCTCATGCGGGGACGGAGCATGAAGTCGTCGTCGTCGAGGATCTCATGCCAGAGCTTCTCGACCTCGGGCACCTTGGTGAAGAACCGGTGTCCTCCGAGATCGAAACGCCATCCGTCACGTTCCACGGTCCGGCTGATACCACCGACCACGTCATCGGATTCGAGAACGGTTGACCGGATCCCGTAGCGCGTGCCGAGCACATAGGCAGCGGTGAGACCCGGCGGGTCCCGCTCCGACGACGACGACGGCGGGTCCCTTCTCGTCCCACTCAGCGACAGGATTGTCGGCCGTGCTCCGAGAGGGCTCCATAGAACAAGGAGACTAACGGTCGCCGATTAGGGCGGCGTGTATGTCGAAATGGAAGGACCGTGACCTGTAGCCGGCTTCTCGCCGGGAAAGCGGCGAATCGGATCGCCCGTTGCGGTTTCGATCATTGAGAAACGGCGGACCTCGTAGCCGCCACAAAGGCGGCCGTTACCCCTTCTGAACAGGTAGTTTGCTCATTCTATTGCCTGGCGGTGGCTCCGACCGGAGTCCACTGGGCGGGCTAGCTCCGCGAGCGGGTCGATCTCGATATAGCCCAGTTGTCGATCGGACGCCCGGCTCACCGATCGTGCCACCCTGAAAAGCGAGCCCAGCCTCTCACGGGGCAGCACCCCGCCCGCCCCACGGTCATCCGAGAGTTCCGCTGGTGCCCTGGAAGATGGCCTGAACGTCATCCCAGCCCGACAGCGAGAGGGTGCAGGTCGGTGTCGTTCCCGACCCGGCACAGTCCCCTCCCCACCCGACGAAATAGGAGTCGTTGGGAACCTGCGGACCGTTCTCGGAAAGCGGGGTGGCGGTCAGGGTCACCGTCACCGGGCCCGTCCAACCACCGGCCTCGCAGTCCTCGATGGTTTCCTGAAGATTGGTGCAGGCCGGGCCCCCGGCCGACTGTCCGAGGCCGGAGGACACCGGAGGGGCGGGGGACACGTTGACCGAGCCGTAGCCGAAGGGTTCGCCGGTGTAGTTCCCCTGCACGCGGATGGTGACACCGAACCCGGGGACGGCGGTGACCACCGGTGCCGGTGCCGGTGTGGGCTCCGGCGAGGGTAGAGGGTTTGCCGGGTTCTGGGGTTCGGTGACGGCGGGCGAGGTCGGGATGGTGGGGGTGGTCGATGGCGTGGTCGATGGCGTGGTCGACGGGTTGATCGCCATAGGACCGCAGCGGAGGGCCCACCGGTAGTCGGTGCGGTTGGGGACGACACCCGAAGGAATGATCCCCAAACCGTGTCCGTCCAGACGGTCGTGCTGAGCGGTGCCGGGAGTAGATCGGGCCACGGTGTTGGGAACATCGAGCGCCAGCGGTCCCGGGGCGACACCGGCGGGAACCCGCAAGCGGAACGAGAGCTCGGTGTGGCTGCTGTTCCAGGCCGGCGTTCCCACGACGGCCGCGTCACAGCCCGAGGGGACGATCACCCCCTTGGTGGCGGCGACCATGGTCGTGTCGAAACTGACCGATCCGTTGACCGTGGTGCCGGTGGCCACCGTCGAGTTGGCCGAAGGCCTCGCCGCAGTGACTGCCGGGGAGAGCACGAAAGCCCTCGACCCTTTGGCCAGCTGCAGGTCGGGATCGAGGTATTGGTGAGCGGCGAACGCACCGGCGGTCGACCGGGCGGTAAGGCCGTTGCGACCCAGCAGGCTGTTCCACAGGGTGGTCTGATCGGGCTGTTCCGTCGAGGTGCAGGCCCGGTCGGCATAGCCGCTGTAGGAGGCGGCGTGGAAGGCCGAGGCCATCGACAACGAGTGGCAGGCCCAGTTGTTCACGATGTCGACGTGGTCCTTGGCGAAGAAGTGGGCGATGCCGAGCGCGGTGAGGCCCAGCCACGGTCGGTACCCGAAGGGGCTTGGGGTGGTCGTTCCGCTCGAGTCAGCGGTCTCCAGCAGGTCGTCACCTTTCCGGGGGGAGAGGAGGGTGCTGGCCTCGCCGCCCGGACCCGGCGGGTACAGCCAGTCGGCCTGGAAGCCGGATTGGGCGATGTCCGTGCGGTAGGCGGCGATCTCCGCTGTGTAGCTGGAGAACCACTGCACCTGCAGCACAGGCTGCTTGGTCACCGACTGTGGGGGGGTCGGTGTGGCGGCGGGCGCCGGGCAGACCGGGGACACCGCCGTGGGATCGTAGGTGTAGGCGATCCCCTTCGCTCCGCAGTCCTTGGTGGAGTTCGACCAATCAGTGCCGTGGGTGTTGATCACGATGATGCCGGGGCCAGCTTTGGCCATCGTCTCGAACGTGCCGAGTGTGGCACTGCCCGGACTGCCGGCCCCTTCGGTGCCGTCCTGGAGCAGTCGGACTTTGTAGCCTTCGTTGGTGAGGCCAGTCCGCACCTTGGTGAGGACGCCGGTGTCGCCAGCGACCAGTCCGAACTCGTTGAAGATGTATGCGATGTCGTTGTGAGGGGTGGCCGCGGTTGCTCCGCTGCCCGGTCCCGACGCTGAGCTGGCTGCGGCGTCCGCAGCGATGCCGCTCCCGACGGCCAGCGTGACAAGAGCGAGGACGACGACGGTGCGGGTCACAGTCCTCATGGTCACGGTCCTCCCGCCGTCGACTGGTCACTGTCCACGATAGGGGACCTGGTCGGGGACTGGAGTTCGCCATTAGTCCCCATTGACCGATGTTCCAGCCTTCAATACGCTGGCGGATGGTGGTCAAGGCGGCGCGTGGGGTACTGGTGGGGTCGGCGATCGCTGTAGCCGCCATGACCGCGGCCCTGAGCGGAGGAGCGCAAGCCCAGGCCGCGGTGGTCCGTCCGGCGGCGCTGGCCAGTTCCACGGTGTGTCCATCGGGCTCGTTCGTCGGGCACAACGGGGTGACCGTATCGACCTTTGTCAGCGGCGTGCCGAGCGGCCCCCTCGACACCAACCCCTGCGACGGGGCTTTCGGGATGGCCTTCGACGGTTCGGGCAACCTCTACGTCTCCGATCAGATGAACGGGAACCTCTACCGTTTCCCGCCATCGGGAGGAACGACAGCCGGCGCCGCGCATCTGGGTGACGTCCTCGGGCCCGGAGCCTACGACGTCGCCTTCGGAACCAACGGGGCGCTCTACGGGGTCCGATCGGCCACCGACGGGAACATCTCGGCCGGCGCGGTGGTCGTGTTGAATCCCCAGACCGGGGCGTCGGAGCGGGTGGTGACCGACCAGCTGATGTTGCCCACTTGGATGGCCGTCGATCCGACAACCGGTGATCTGTTCGTCACCAACGGTGGCACCGGGGGCTACCTCTCCCCCGACCTGTGGCGGATCAAGAACCCGTACGGCTCGGACCATCCCGGTGCGGTGAGCGTCTACGCCTCGGATGGTCTGGGCTTCAATCAGCTGGCGGTGGCGCCCGACGGGACGGTGTATGCGCTCGCCCGCGACAACCGTCTGGTCAGCTTCAGCGGTGGCGGCTCCGGACAGCCGGCCCGTGAGACCACCGTGGCCAAGGTCCCCGCCAATGCCAATGTCGGGCTGGCCCTCGGCCCCATCGGGGCAGGCGGAATTCCCACCTCGGTCTACGTCTCGGCGGGCGACCTCGATCAGGTCGACCTGCCCAGCGGCAAGGTGACCCCATTGCTGGTCGGACAGAACGGAGCCGCCACCATCTCGCTCGAGATGGGCCCTGACGGCTGTCTGTACCTGGGCAACCTCCAGAGCGTCGACCGGGCGGCCAACGGCGCTGGGTTCTGTGACTTCGACGGGCGCACCTCCGACGTCGCCTCGTTCGTTCCGACGCCGGCGCAGGTGTCGTGGAGTGTGAAGAGCGTGGCCCAGAGCTGGTTCTGGGTGGCTCTGCTCATTCTCCTCCTGGGTGCGGCGAGCACCCTGTTCAACGCCACGCTCGATGCCAACTACCCCGAGATCCACGGATGGCTCGTCGCCCTGCGCCGACGGGTGGGTGGACACAAGGACGTTGCCCCGCCCGACCGGGAGGCGCCGACTCCGGTGATGTGGCAGGGGTGGAGGGGTCTTACCGTCTACCTGATGCTGGCCGCGGTGGTCTACACCCTGCTCTCTCCATCCCTCACCACCTTCGCCGACTTTCTCATCGGGATCGGGGTCGGCTCGGTGGTCGGCATGGAAGTGGGACGACGGCGGGTGGCCAAGCGCCACGGGAAGGTCGGCCAACCCTTCGCCCGCCCCTCCACGCTGGTCGTCGCCGGGGTTTTCGTTCTCATATCCCTGGTGGCGTCGGCCAAGCCCGGGTATGTGTTCGGAATCGTGTTCGGCCTGGCCTTCGAGCCGGCCCTGGAGGAGTCCGAAGCCGGCTCCAATGCCGCCTTCATCGGGGTGGTGGCCCTCCTCATCGGCCTGGCCGCATGGTTGCTCCGGTGGCCCCTGGCCTATGAGCTGGGGACCAATCCTGGGGCGATCCACCGATTCGTGGCTGACGTCCTGGCCATCCTGTTCGTGAGCTCGATCTTCTCCATCGCTTTCGGCATGGCCCCGATGCGCTTCCTGGCCGGTGAGAAGGTCCGCTCGTGGAACCAGTGGGTGTGGATCGTGCTGTGGGCTCTCGGGCTCTTCGCCATGGTGCACATCCTCGAGAGCGGGTACGGATACGCCTCGGCCGCCCAGGAACACGCCCCTACCATCGTGCTCGGGGTCATCCTTTTCGTGTTCTCGCTCGGCTTCTGGGGGTACTTCCGCCGCCGGGGTAGTCCCGAGGTCCCCGCCACCGTGCCGGCCGAGGTCCCCGCCACCGTGCCGGCCGAGGTGTCGGCCGCCGTGTCGCCTGAGGTGTCGGCCGCCGTGTCGGCTGAGGTGCTGTTGGCTGACGACGACACCGGTAACGGGGAGGTCCCGGATTGGTGGCCGCCGCCGCCGCCGTCGGAGTCGCCGCCGCCGGAGTCGCCGGGCGGGGGCTGACCCGCCGTTAGCATCCTCGTGTGCCCAGACCCGAGATGAGCTTTGGAACAATCGACTACGAGTACGCCACCCGGTTGGCGACCATACCCCCCGACGAAGACGGTCCGATCTGGATGGTCAACTTCATGCGCTACCGCGAGCGGGCCGACTACGGAGACGGCGACCACGGCGTCAGTGGCCGGGAGGCAGATGACCGCTACGCACCGGTGGACGTGTTGGCCGAGCTGGGCGCCGAGGTGGCCTACTTCGGGGACGTGGTGGGCGTAGGCGGAGGACCGAACCCCGAGTGGCACCGCATGGGAATCGTCCTCTACCCGACGCGCCGCTCGTTCATCGAGATGCAGGCTCGGCCCGACTTCAAGGAGAAGTACGTCCACAAGGAAGCGGGGATGGAGTTCACCATCATCGTGGGCTCCCTCCCGGTCGGCCCGGTGCAGGGCGAGCCCGACGGATCGGGCATCGTCCGCTTCACCGCCTTCCCGGTGGGGTCTGGCCGTGGCGGGCTGGCCCCTGAGGGGGCGACGTTCGAGGTGGAGGGGACCCCCATCGGCGACGAGCGCCGGTGGGAGCGGCTCGAGGTCTCGTGGTCCGACCGGGCTGACGACCTGCCCGAAGGGGCCATGACCGTCCGGTCGGTCCCCCTCATCGACCGGATCCGTTCGCTGGTCGGCCAATCACCCGGGATCTGATCCGGGAGGTGCCGGTGCGGGACGAGCTGATTCTGCGCGCTCAGACCTGGGGCGAGAAGGCGTGGGCCAGCGCAGTCGACTCCGACTCGCTGTTCGGTGGGGTCATGAAGATGAGACCGAGGCACATCTCGTCGGTCGACCCGTCGCCCCAGGTCACGAAGTGGGGCGCAACCTTGCGCAGGATGGGGAGCTCCTGCTCGCGGGTGGGATCGTAAGTACAGGTGATCCCGACGGAGTCCCCCGCGTTCACTGCCACCGGCTTGGCCAGGTCGTAGCCGCGCTGGTAGTGGAAGTTGTAGTCGGTCACATCGAGCAGGGTCTTTTGGGTCGGGGTGCCCGGATTGAGCACGAACTTCATCCCCACGCCGAGCAGGTGCATGTGGGGGGCCAACTCGACGATGTTGCCGGCCCTGCGGATGGGCCAGGTGCAGCTGGCGGTGTCGCCGACCGGAGGATTGACCGGACTGTGCCCACAGATTGCCTCCAGGCCGTCGACCAGCAGCTCCTGGGAGACGCCGAACCGCTGACCCACGCTGGCCAGCTCGGCGGATCGGCTGCACATCGCCCCGGTGGCACCGGCCGGGCAGGGGATGTCAGGCGGAGCGGCGGCCAGATCCAGACGCAGCGGTCGCAGCGGGGTGGTGGCCGGCACCGTGTTGAGGGTGAGCTTGGAGTGGACGGCCTTGTCCCCGACCAGCAGGTTGTAGTGCTCCTGCACGATGACCAGGGACCCGGCCGGCATGGGCGCGCCGGTCCCCGCCGGCTCCTTAGAGATGTTGTGGCCCGGACCCCAGGCGGTCAGCCACGGCGTCCCCCCGTCCAGGGACCGGCTGGCGCTACCTCCCGAAAGACCTGACTCGCCGAAACAGGTCCAACCCTTGCCACCGTTGTTTTGGGCCTCGGCCTCAGCCACCAGGTCGGGAGGGACCGCATAGGTGATCTCGTGGTGGACTTCCGGGCTGTTGGCCTGGAAGTCGATCGAGGTGATGAAGGCGTTCTTCTTGAGGTGCGGGTTGAGCAGGGTGCAGTGGTAATCGTCCGTGCCCCCACCCGGTGGCGCCTTGGGCGTGTAGGCGGTCGGGGACTGCAGGACGATCTGGGTGACAGGAGGCGAGGTGCTCGAGCTGCTGGCCCCCGCGGCCGAGGCGCCGGTGGCCACGGCGGCTACGGTGATTAGCAACGCGCCGGCCACCCGCACTCTGGCTCTCCCCATGGAGGAAGCGTACCGGCAACCTCTGTCCGGTTGCCGTCGGGCCTGAGACGATCCGGATCCGTCGACGCGGATGCCCTCTGTTCCGCCGAACCGACCATTGGCGTCTGTCCCGTCACTGTCCGTGGTGGCGCCCTTGACCAGGACGGTTCGCCGCGTGATGACGGACCGAGCCACGTACCGTGCCCGAGGATACGGTCCGGGTTTGTTGTTACGCTTCCCGGTGCGGCGGAGAGCTAGGGGGAGGTTTCATGCGGAGGATCGCTTTGTTGGGGGTGGGAGCTGCACTGACGCTGGTGGCCAGCGTCGCGGTTCCGGCGGCGGCGTCAGCGTCCACCATCACGGTGACGGTGGCGCCATCTGACCTGGTGACGGGGGTCCCGACTGCCAATCAGTTCGAGGTCATCAACCAGAGTGGCGGGGCCGGCAGCGTGGGGCTGGTGGTCGGCCCAGCCACACCGCCTCTGGGAACCGGGAGCCTCCAGTTGACCGTAACCGGTCCCCTCGATCAGTGGAGCGTGTACAACTACGACCACATCGGAACACCGCTGTCGGCTATCACCGCCCTCGGATATTCGACCTATACCAATAACGGCACCACCGACCCGATCCTGCAGATGGAGATCGACCCGGGCAACGTCACCGGCACCGACGCCGGCGTCACCTACTCGACCCTGAACTTCGAGCCCTACCTGCAGAGCGCCGGGGTCAACCCCGACCATTGGCAGTCCTGGAACGAGTTGACTGGCAACGTGTGGGGCACACACCTGACCGGCGCGCCCGAGGGCGCTCCCCTCACCTGGAGCAGCTTTGTTGCCACCTATCCCAACGCCACGATCGAGGGTGGGGTGGGTATCGACGTGGGTGCTGGTTGGTCGGACATGGTCGGCAACGCCGACGCCCTCACCATCGGCACCTCCGCCACGACCACCACCTACAACTTCGAAGACGCATTTCAGGTGACTACGACATCGCTGCCCTCCGCCGCTCCGGGTACGCCGTACTCGGCCACCTTGGCCGCCTCCGACGGGAATCCTCCGTACAAGTGGTCGATCGTCTCGGGCAGCCTGCCCCCCGGCCTAAAGCTGAAGAAGTCCACCGGCGCGATCTCGGGAAAACCGAAGGCGGGTGACAGTGGGGCCTACTCGTTCACCGTGCAGGTGGTGGATAAAAAGATCAGGGTCAGACACCAACCGCCCACACAGGACACGGCCACCAAAGCGCTCTCGATCAGCGTCGATTGAGGATCCAGTCTGGTCTGGGCTCCGGTCGCTCGCCTCGGATGAGGTGGGGCGCGGATCAGGTCAGGTACCGAGTGAAAGGGGTCGGCCCAGGCTCGACGGGCACGTGCGCAAGGGGCTGACCACCAATCACTGCGGGTACCTCGGAGCCGGGCCGGTACAGCGGCGATGAACCCGACCCCCTGGTATCGGCGCATGGGTCGCCGGAGTTGAGGCCGAATGGTCCTGCTACCTGGACATCTTTGCCTCTTTGGCGTAACGCGAGGCCAGTTGCCGTGAGAAACCCCAGGACCGACCCAGCTCGCCGATGGTCATCCCCTGCTCGAGGCCGAGGGCGAACGCCGCCCGGCGAGCTTCGTGGCGCGCCTTCTCGACCGCTTCGAGGGCGGTGTTGACCTCATTACGGCTGTCACTCGGTCGGATCGCCTCGAGGGCAACCCGGAGCTCGGTGGAGGACTCGTACCTCGTGATGGCCCGTTTGAGCGCGGTCTCGGTCGCCCGGATCACCTTTCGCAGCTCAGCGAGCGCCTCCACCAGGCCCTCCATGCTGGCCAGGGCTGCATCTTCATTGGTCACGGGCCCTCACTTTCGTTAGTCGAGGCCCCGCTCGGCCGACGACAATGCTACCTGTGAGCGTCCTTGGAGCAAGCTGAGAAGTTCACGGTCTCCTTGTGCCAGCGCTTCACCCGACCACACCTATCGGTGCGATGGCCGACCGACCGGTCTGGATCAGGGCGAGGGTAGCTCGTCGGCGGTGACGGTTTCATCGGTTCGGTCCGGTGTCGCATCCGGCGGTCGGACCGGCACCGGTACGCGGGCCACGACAACGTCGGGCCGGCGGTGGAGGGCCGAGGTTAGGGCGACGTCGATCTGATTGTGGAGGATCCGGTACCGGAAACCCTTCGACCGGGGTGATCTGCTCCGAGGACGCCTGGTCGGAAGTGAGGGCTCTCCCGAACAGGACCTGTCGGATTCGCGCTGGCGTACTCACCCGGCTACCTGCGCTTCGGCGCCGAAGAGTGCATCGTGATTGGATGGTACAAGACAACCCACAGAACCTCGCCCGGGCGTCTGCAGGGCACCGCAGCGGACCCGGCGCTATCGTTGCCGATTCCGCAAGGAGGCCGGGTGACCGTTCAGACATTCGAGGAGGCGCGCCGCGCCGTCGCCTCCGGGGTGACCCCCAGCGAGGCCGCACGGTCGCTGGTCGGGTCGCTTGGCGACGATGAGCTGCTCTGGTGTCTCGACGGGGACGGACCGACATGGGCCGGCCTGGGGTTTTTGGGTGAGAACGGGTACCACAAGGCACCGTTCGCCGCCGCCGAGATCGAGCGGGTGGGCCTGCCCGGTTTCCACTTCAGTGACGGGCCGCGGGGAGCGGTGGTGAGCAATGCCACCTGCTTCCCGGTCTCCATGGCCCGGGGAGCGACCTGGGATCCCGAACTGGAGGAGCGAGTCGGCGACGCCATCGGCCGTGAGCTCCGGGCGGTGGGGGCGACGCTTACCGGCGCGGTCTGTATCAACCTGCTGCGCCATCCGGCCTGGGGTCGAGCCCAGGAGACCTACGGTGAAGACCCCCATCACGTCGGTGAGCTGGGCGCTGCCCTGACCCGCGGCCTCCAGCGCCATGTGATGGCTTGTGTGAAGCACTTCGCCTGCAACTCGATGGAGAACGCCCGCTTTTCGGTCGACATCGAGGTCGACCAGGTCGCCCTGCACGAGGTCTACCTCCCCCACTTCCGTCGGGTGGTCGACGAGGGGGTGGCCTCGGTGATGTCCGCCTACAACAGTGTGAACGGCGAATGGTGCGGACAGAACGACGCACTCCTGACCGGAGTGCTGCGGGACGAGTGGCACTTCGAGGGATTCGTCATCAGCGACTGGATCTTCGGACTGCGGGACGCCGCCCTGTCGTTGACCGCCGGTCTCGATGTCGAAATGCCCTATCGGATGGTTCGGGCCCAGTACCTGCCGGGCGCACTCGAGCGGGGCGAGATCTCGCGGGCCGACGCGGAGAAGGCGGTCGAGCGGATCGTTGCCACGCTGCTTCGTTTCGACGCCGTGCTGGGCGTGCCCGACCCCCCCCTGGAGATCCTCGGGTGTCCCGAGCACCGGGCACTGGCCCGGGAGGTGGCAGCCCGCTCGGTGGTCCTCTTGCGGAACGAACCCGTCGACGGGGTGCCGCTGCTGCCCCTGTCCGGCCGCGAGCGGACCGTGGCGGTAGTCGGTCGGCTGGCCGACGTGGTGAACCTGGGGGATGAGGGTTCGAGCGATGTGTGGGACCTCGACTGCCACACCGTCCTCGACGGAATGCGGGTGGCGGCCGACCGGGTTGTCCACGACGACGGTTCCGACGTCGAACGGGCGGCCGACGTGGCCGCCGACGCCGATGTGGCAGTGGTGGTCGTGGGTTACACGGCGGCCGACGAAGGTGAGTACATCGGGGCGACCGACCCGGCCCTCGGCGCTCTCTTTCCCGCCGGTGACGAGCCCGAAGTGGTGGCACGTTTCGAGGCCAGCTTGGTCGACTTGCCGCCGACCACCCAGCCGAGCCGCAAGGGCGGTGGTTCGGCCAGCTTCAGCGAGGGTGGTGACCGAAGCTCCTTGCGACTCCATCCCTCAGATGCCGCGCTGATCCGGGCGGTCGCCGTGGCCAACCCTCGTACCGTGGTGGTCATCCAGGCCGGCAGCGCGGTGATCGCCGGTGAGTGGCTCGACGCGGTCCCAGCCGTCGTACAGGCCTGGTACGGAGGCTGCCGGGCCGGCGACGGGCTGGTCGACATTCTGTACGGCACCGAGAATCCGTCGGCTCGCCTGCCGTTCAGTGTCCCCTTCGACGAAGCCGACCTGCCTCCCTTCGACAGGGAGGCCACTCGCTTCTCCTACGACCGCTGGCATGGATGGTGGCACCTGGCCCGGCGGGGAAGGCCAGCGGCATTTCCCTTCGGCTTCGGACTGTCGTACACCTCGTTCGCCCTGGTCGGTGTGGGCGCCTCGCTCGATGACGCCGTGGTCACCGTTCGGGGTTCGGTTCGGAACACCGGCGACCGTGATGGCGCCGATGTCGTCCAGGTCTACGCCGAGCTACCCGACCCCGAGGCTCCTCCCCGGCTGGTCGGATTCGCCCGGGTGCCGGTGGCAACCCAGGGTGAGGTGGCGTTCGAGATCGCTGTCCCGGCCACCCGGCTGGCCCGTCGGGATCCGGAGCGGCGGACGTGGCTGGCCCCGGTCGGGCGCCATCGGATCACCGCAGCCCGCTTCGCCGGCGACCCCGAGGCCACCACCGTCTTGGTCGACTTCTGACGCCGGAGAGCCCGGCGGCCCCGGAACACGGACGCACACCTACTCGTAACGAGTGAATGACAGTGGTGTAGTTCGACACGTAGCCTGTGCCGTTCGGCGCCTGGCCCTTGTAAAGATCCCCAGCGCACGAGTACGGTGAACAACTGGTGGATACACATGAGTACTCAGTCGAACCCCGGAATGGGCTGGCCGAGCGGATCCACGCCTATCGACTGGACCACGGGATGACCCAGCGGGAGCTGGCCGACAACCTGGGCGTGACCCAACAGTCGGTGGCCCGGTGGGAGCAGGGCTCGCCGCCGAGGATGTACCTCCTCCGCGTCCTGCAGGCGCTGCTCGAGGAGACCGA
The DNA here is from genome assembly GCA_963824355.1 of uncultured Acidimicrobiaceae bacterium. Taxonomy (GTDB): domain Bacteria; phylum Actinomycetota; class Acidimicrobiia; order Acidimicrobiales; family RAAP-2; genus Bog-756. Next base: position 564,491 of record CAWGOY010000001.1, read on the forward strand.
CGGGGGCGACCGGTCGGCAGCGGGCCTGGCCGAGATCATTGGCATCCGGCCCCCGGCGAGCGGACCGGTTCCGACCCGTGGCGTCGATGAAGCCCGCAAGGTCTACGTCCAGGGGTGTCTCAAGCTGTTGGAGCGCGGCGAACGGCTGCCCAACCGGGTGCTGCTGCTCCTGGCCGACGAACTCGGGTGGGGCACCGACGACGACTGACCGTCTGGCCGCCCACAGCGGTCACGACCGATGGGCGGCAATCACCGAGGTGCCGTAGCGCTCGAGGCCATCGAGGGACTGGGCCAGCGATGTTCCCGGTACGGAGACCCCGACCCAGGTAACGCCGAGGGTGGCCAGTTCATCCAGCGCGGCGAGGTGGGCAGCGGCATTGAAGCCCTCACCCAGACGGCCACCGGCCGATGCACTGAAGGACACGTCGATGTCTGTACGGTCCCGGCCCTCCTCGTCGCAGAACCGCCAGAGCTCGTCGAGCATGGTGGTGAGGTCATCGACCGTCTCGAGTGGGGGGGTTTTGGTTGTGGTCGACAGAGCCCGGGGCGCCGGGAAGGGCGTCCAACCGTCTCCGTACCGGGCCACCCGGCGTCGAGACAGCCGGCTGTTGCCGCCGATCCAGATGGGTGGAGCGATCCTCGGCTTGGGATGGGCACTCAGGCCCTTGGCGTCGATCCCAATGCCCGCAAAGGAGAAGTCGTCCTCGGTCCACATTCCGCGCACCACCTCGATCGCCTGATCGAACAGGGCATTGCGCTGTTCGAAGTCGATGCCCAGGCCCTTGTATTCACCGCGTAGGTATCCGGCCGCCACAGCCAGGGTGAAGCGGTCGATCGACAGCATCTCCATGGTGGCCACCATCTTGGCCACCACCAGCGGATGGCGATAGGGCAGCACGACGATGTTGGGAATGAGGCGGATCCGCTCGGTCACCGCTGAACAGAAGGTGAGGGCCACAAAGGGATCCAGAGCGTCATGGCCCCCGGCGTTGAGCCATCGGTCAGTGGGCGCTGGATGGTCGGTGAACCCGATGCCGTCGAAGCCGGTGGCCTCGGCGGTCTGGGCGAAGCGCATGACGGCTTCCCTGGTCATCAGCTCCGGACTGGCCGGATGGGTGATCAAGGGGTAGGTCACGGAGAATTTCATGGTGGTTCCATTCCTTCTGCCTTGGGCGGCCTCGAATTCCCTTTGAAGCTAACGCGGACACCACCGAGGCACCCGTAGTGGGCGAAGCGGCGGAAGCCATGGGCATCCGCATCAACGGGCCCCGGGCCTCGACGACTGCCTGGCCATGGACTGGGTCTTCACCGACGTCGGCCACACCTACCGCACCGGACTGACCAACGGCCTCAGGGGATGAGGACGATCTTTCCCCGGGTGTGGCGCTGCTCCAGTCGTTCGAAGGCCTCGGCCACCTGATCCAGTGGATAGGCGGCGGCGATGGGAACCTCGATGGCTCCCGAGGCGACGAGTCCGGCCATTTCGGCGAGGACCTCAGGCGTGGAGGCCGTTCCGCTGCCATCGGTCTTAGCCCCGATCTCAGCGGCCTTCTCCCTCGAGATGATTGTCTCGATGCGGTCGTTGCTCACGCCGAGATCCAGCGCCAGCTCGAGGTACTCCGGTCCGAACAGGTCGATGAAGGCGTCGATGCCGTCCGGTGCCGCCTCCCGGATCCTGTCATCCAGTCCGTCGCCGTAGGCCACGGGTACCGCGCCATGGGCGGTGAGCCACCCGGCGTTGTCCGTCGAGGCAATGCCGATGGCCATGGCGCCCCGTACCCTGAGCAGCTGCACCACGATGCTGCCCACGCCTCCGGCGGCAGCCGAAACGGCCACGGTGTCACCCGGTCCCGCCTCAACCGCACGCACCGCGGCGTAGGCAGTGCAGCCCACCACGTACAGGGAACCGGCCACCTCCCAGCTGAGTTCGGCAGGTTTGGCCACCAACTGGCCGGCTGGCACAGTGACGTGGGTGGCATGACTGGACCGCCGCCACGAAAAGCCCAGCACCTCGTCACCCGGTGCCCACTGGTCGACACCTTCGCCAAGCTCGGTGATCACGCCGGCCAGATCGCTGCCCTCCCCGGAAGGGAAGGTGGCCGGGAATCGGGCGTCGAGTAGTCCCTTGCGGATCGAGGCCTCTCCCGGGTTGATGCCGGCGGCCCTGACCGCTATCACCACCTCGCCGGCGGCCGGCATCGGCATGGGGATGTCGGTCACATAGAGGACCTCCCGACCGCCGTAGTGGTCGAAGCGCACCGCCCGGGCCGAGGAGGTCATCTCACTTCCGGTTCAATGGGGGACCATCCGGCCTCGGTGCATGGCGGTGCATGGTGACCAACAGTAGGGTTGCCGACGGCAGGGATCAACGGCCTCGCTTTTGCCTGCCGGTCAAGGCCGGCCAATCAGAACAGCACCCGCCTGATCGACGGCCACACACAGGGTTATGGTCGGACAGGAGATAGCGGTCAGCTTCTTGTTGCCGTCGACGACGGAACGGACCCAGGCGCCATTGCTCCACTGGATCACTCCTCCCGAGCTATCCACGGCCGCGCAGTACGAAACGGTGGGACAAGAGACTCCGGTCAGGCCGATGCTGTTGGCGGTGGCCGATGTTGGGGGTGGCTCCACCGAGGTGGCGTTCGACCAGGTTGCACCGTTCCACTGCAGGACCTGACCGGCCAAGTCGACAGCGGTGCAGAACGAAGCCGCCGGGCAGGACACCCCCGAGAAATTGGAGGTGCTGGTGAAGGGATTCGGCTGAGTCCAGCTGTGGCCGTTCCACTGCGAGATCCCACCGGACACGGACATGCAGAACGACGAGGAGACACAGGAAATAGACGAAACCGATCCCCAGTCCCCACTGGTGCTACGCCATGATTGACCTTCGAAGGCAAATGCGTTCCCGGAGGCATCGATCGAAGCGCAGTAGGAGGTCGGGGCACATCCCACTGCTTCCAGACCGTCGGCTCCGGGCAGCGTGGTCGGCGCCGACCAGCTGAGACCATTCCAACTGATGATCTGGTTCCCGGCTGTGGCCACCGCCATGCACAGGGTGGGAATGGCGCACGAAACGGACACCCCGCCGGGGCCGAGGGTCTGGTTGGTGGTCGGCACTGGCGCCGACCAGGACGTCCCGTTGAACGAGTAGGCCCGCCCGGAGGCATCGAGGGCGATGCAGGAGGTGGCGCTTGCGCAGGACACAGAAGCGAGTCCGGTCCCCTGGGCTACGGGCTGAGGTGCCGTGAACCGGAGCGGCCCTCCTGTCGTCGCCACCGTGGTCGGGGTCGATCCATTGGTTGTGGTTGTCGGCGCCATGGTGGTTGGTGTGGTCGACGTGCCACTACAGCCGGCCAGCACCATGGCCAACGCGCCGCCGGCCAACCACCGTCCGGAGGTGGCCAGACGCACGTCAATCCACCTTCACACGGACAGTACGGGCATTGCTGATGCGGACACTCTACGGGGACCGGGAGATGGATTCGGTGTACCCACAATCTTGATTACCGGCTGGCGGCGGCCGCCGGACACCAAGGAAGCGGCCCACGTGATCCACACAGCGACACCCATGACCCACCGATGTCTCGGAGAACCCAGAAGTAGAAGACGGCGGTCGCCGGTTTTGCAGTCGAATTCTTGTGGAACGATCCACTTCAATTGAGAGAAATATTACGAAATCGGCTTTCTCGCCGTGTCTCTGCGACTCCGCTGCTGTTATCTGGCTAATTACTTCAGGAATTATTTCTTCAACTTGGAGGCGGGGTTTCTAAGCGTCAGTCTGCCTTGGTTGTGAAAAAGACGGCTCTGACATGGACTTATATCGTTCCAAGGTCACGAGCCTCACTCCGGCTTGACCCTCGAAGGTGCCGAATCGCCCGATAAAATGTCCCGTTAGTTGAATCACGAGAATTCAGAGAAACAAAACGACCAGTCTCCGCGGGATCTGTAACCAGAAGAATCCAGCGATGCTGCGGACATTTGTGCTCAAGAAGTGGCAAACACGGACGAGTAATTAGCTATGGCAGGAGTGCAGACCGTCCAGGCGGCGGGAGGTCAGCGGCGATTCTGGATCACCGTGGTGTGGTTCTCCTTGGCCACCGGGCTGTTCGCCACATGGGTGGCCAGTGGCTACGGGGGATCACGGGTCACCGATACCGTTGACAATCTGGGACAACTGCTGGCCCCCCTGGCCGCCGCATGCGCCTGTGGTTGGGCGGCCCGGAGGGTTCCAGCCACTCGAACGGCTTGGTCGTTTTTGGCCGCATCCAGTCTCTCGTGGGGTATGGGCCAGGCGGTCTGGTGCTACTACGACTTGATCCGCCGGATCGCTGTACCCTTCCCGTCGCTCGCCGATGTGGGATATCTCACGGCTGTGCCCTTGGCTGTCGTGGGCCTGCTGTCCTTTCCCGGCGGGATCCGTCGGACCGCGTTCCACATACGATCGCTCATGGACGGACTGTTGATCGCCGGTTCGCTGCTCTTTGTCAGCTGGGCACTCGTCCTCGGTCCGATCTACCGGACCCACCAGGGTGGCCTCCTCAAGCAGGTCCTGTCGATGAGTTACCCGGCCGGCGATGTGGTTCTGGTCTCGTTGGTCGTGATGATTGCGGTGCAGAGCGGGAACAACCAACGGGCGAGCCTGATGTTGGTCATGGCCGGCATCGTCGCCTTCGCCGTGTCCGATACGTCGTTCGCCTATCTGACCGAAGTGAACAACTACGGCGTCGGGGGTGTGCTCGACACGGGATGGGTCGCCGGCTACCTGCTGATCGTGCTCGGCGCGCTCTGGTCATTGACAGCATCTCCTGGCCGACTGGATGGTCGGGTCAAGAAGCGAGTCACCGCACCATCCGTTCTGGCTCCCTACGTGCTGCCGGCTCTGGCCGGTGCTATTGCAATGGAGCGACTTGTCCAAGGGCGCGCATTCGGCCTCTTTCTGGCCCTCGAAGGATTTGCGCTGCTCGGCCTGCTCGCCATCAGGCAGATCATCATGCTGTTGGACAACGTTGCTCTCAATGGTCAACTCCACACGGAAGTCGAACTGGGCACGGCTGAGCTGCGGATGCGGGAGGCTCGGTTTTCGGCCCTGGTCGAGCATTCTTCCGACGTCATCACCATCGTGGACGCAGGGTCGACGATCATGTATCAGAGCCCCTCGATCGGATCGGCACTGGGATGGACCTCGGACGAACTGCAGGGAAGGAGGTTCGCTGACCTCCTCCATTCGGACGATCGCAGCCGGTGGCCGGCCGTGGCCAGTCGACTGCTCGCCGATCCGGAGGGAGAGGTGACCGTCGAGTGGCGACTGCACCACACAGGCGGCACCTGGCGCACTTTCCAGTCGGTGGTGACCAACCTGTTGGCCGAGGCGGGTGTGGCCGGATTCGTGATCAACAGCCGTGACGTGACCGACCAGCGGGCACTGGAGGATCAGTTGCGGGCACAGGCCTTCCACGATCCTCTGACCGGACTGGCCAATGGGGCGCTCTTCGCTGAACACCTCGAACAGGCCGCTCGCCGCCGGGGACGGAGCGGTGGTTCGCTTGAGGTGATGATCGTGGACCTCGACAATTTCGGTGTGGTAAACGAGCAGTTCGGTCATGCTGCCGGCGACGAGCTGTTGCGCGAGGTGGCCGGCCGATTGCAGGCGAACTTCCGCGACGCGGACGCCATTGCCCGACTCGGCGGCGATGAGTTCGGTGTCCTCTTCGAGGATCCCACCGGCCGCATGGCTCCGGGACCTCCGGCCGAGCGCCTTCTGGCCAGCTTTACAGAACCATTCGCGCTGTTGGACCAGGTAGTACGGATTTCCAGCAGCATCGGCGTCGCCGACAATGCCGATGACTGCGCCAACGGGGATGAGCTCATGCGGTGCGCCGACTTGGCCATGTATGCGGCCAAAGCGAAGGGAAAGCAGACCTACGTGGTCTATACGACGGGCCTCCACAGCTCGAAATTGGACGATATCCATCTCGAACAGGAGCTGCGAGAGGCACTCGATCGTGGCCAGTTCGAGCTCTACTACCAGCCAATCGTTCACGTGGGGACGGGACGTATCGCCGGGGTCGAAGCTTTGATCCGGTGGAATCACCCCGAGCGAGGAGTCGTACCTCCAGCCCTTTTCATTTCGGTTGCTGAGGCCTCGGGTTTGATCGTGGCGATCGGAGCGTGGGTGCTGAGGCAGGCGTGCTGTCAGATGCAGGAGTGGGATTGTCGCATCGGAACCTCACTGCGCCTCAGCGTGAACGTTTCGCCCCGTCAGCTCGAAGACCCAGACTTTTCTTCCACCGTGCAGGGAATCGTAGAGGACACCGGGTTCGATCCACGGCGGCTTACGCTCGAAGTGACGGAGAGCCTGTTTGCCGATAATTCCGGCGGACGATCCGAGATCTTGACGGAGATCCGCAGCTGCGGGATGAAGATAGCCATTGATGACTTCGGTACCGGCTACTCCTCACTGGCCTTGCTCCGCGATATGCCGGTAGACATCCTCAAGATCGACAAGGCATTCATCGACCACATCGTTGACGATCCCGATTCAGCCCGTCTGGTGCGTACCATCCTCCAGTTGTCTGATGACTTTCACCTGACGACGGTGGCAGAAGGCGCCGAGCACCGGGATCAGGTGGTCCTGCTCCGCGCATGGGGATGTCCGTTCGTGCAGGGCTACTACTTCTCCGAGCCGCTGCGCGATTGGGAGCTAGAACCCCTGCTCATCCAGGAGTGTCCCTTTGGCACACGGTCGCGCCAGACCCAGGTGCCGGCGATCGCTGCTGCCCGGGCGCGCTCCTGACTGCGCCCTTTCCTCCACGGAGCGTCGGGTGCGCTCGTTCGCCGGTGGTTGCCAGTCGGCGATCCCACGCCCTACGGTTCGGATCGGACGGAGCCCACTGGAGTCCGTCCGACGAGTGCCGACGACTGGAACGCCATGGGACCGACACGGGCGCAGGCCATGGACCACGTCGTCCTGGTCATCTTCGAGAACCGATCCTTCGACAATCTGCTCGGTCATCTCTACTCACCCGAGGAGAAGGCCGGATTCGAAGGGGTCATCGGCAAGAACCTGAGGAACCCCGTCCCCGAGTGGGCCCCACAGGTGCCGTCCGGCCAGCCGGGTACCGTGCCCGGTTTCGTCCCCTTCGGCGAGGCGCCGAGCCTCGATGTACCCAACCCGGACCCGGGTGAGGAGTACCAGCACACCAACACGCAGCTCTTCAACATCCTGGCCCCGGAGAACCGGGGCAAGCGGGCCGGCAAGATGCCGTCGACCAACCCGCCCCTGCCCGGTCAGGTGCCGACCATGGATGGGTTCGTGACCGACTACATCAGCAACTACGAGGCCCTGCGGCATCAGCTGCCGACATTCGATCAGTACCAACAGATCATGCAGGGCCACACCTCCGAGCAGGTCCCGGTCTTGAGCACTCTGGCCCGGGGGTTCGCCGTGTTCGACCACTGGTTCAGTGAGGTTCCGTCTCAGACCTTCCCCAATCGGTCCTTTTGGACGGCGGCTACCTCGTCGGGCCTGGTGGTCAACGGCCCAGCCAAGCGCTACTACTTCGACAACAAGGCCGAGACGATCTTCGACCGGCTGGAGGAGCACGGTCGCAGCTGGAAGGTCTACGTCCTCGAACCCTGCCCGCTCTCCATCACCGGAGCCATCCACACCCCCCGACTCAAGCACCACTTCCACGACCGGTTCGTGCCATTCTCCGAGTTCGAACAAGACATCCGCAGCGGGTCGCTGCCGGATTTCTCCCTCATCGAGCCCAATCTGCTGGCTGGTCACGCCGACTACCACCCACCGTTTGGCGATGCCGTCATCGAGGGTGTCGACCTTCCGGTCGACCGGGGGTCCGCCATCAACTCCGGCGAGGGGTTTCTGGCCCGTCTCTACGCCGCGGTCCGGGATGCTCCGAACGAAGGGACCTCGAACGTCTGGAACACCACGCTCCTCATCGGTTGGGACGAGCCCGGAGGCACCTACGACCACGTGCCACCTCCGACCGTCGAGCCTCCGGACGACTGCGAAGGCCAGTTGGGCTTTGCTTTCGACCGCTCCGGCTACCGGGTTCCGGCGGTGATGGTTTCCCCCTGGCTCTCCGAAAAAACGTTGGTGACCGAGGAGTACCGCCACACCTCGTTGATCGCCACCCTGCGCAAGGTCTGGGGCCTGGGAGAGGCCCCGTTGACCCGTCGGGACGGGTCGGCGCGGACGTTCGAGCACCTGTTCACGTTGCGCGAACCACGTGATCCGGCAAGCTGGCCGGCGGTGGAGCCCCTGGCCGGGAACGATCCCACCGCGGCACAGGTCTCGCTCGGGCGGTCACTCGGATCCCTGGGCCGCCATCTGGTTCACGGGCTCGCCCACCTCTACCAGGCGGAGGGCCACCAGGTCGACCCGGACCAGCTCGATCCCGAGATCGAGGTGCCCCAGGGAGTCTTCCTCGACGCGGCCCGTCTCTTCGGTGGCCACTTCTTCACCCGGTTGGATCCAGCCGATGTCCCGAGTCCGATCAACCGGCCAACGACTCCATCTGGCTCCGTACCATCGTGAGCACGCCACGGAGCTCGAGTGGCCCGAGGGGTTCCACTTCGAACCTCCCCTCAGCCAGGGCGACCTCTTCCTGTAGCCCCCAAATTCTACCGCGGCGCACCACCTGTTGCGCGGGCGTCGGGACAACGGATCGAGGGGGTGCGACTGGCGTTGGTGCCGTTGCCGCCAGCACCGCCATGGTTGGCCTGCACTCCGTCCTGCTATCTTCGAAGGACGGCGTTGGGTCGGGGGCCGGCCGGAGACCGGGGACCCACGGCAAGTCCGGCACCAAGTCCGGCGAAGACAGGGGGGAGGATCATGGTGTTCAAGCGCATTGTCGGATCGTGCCTGCTGGCAGTGAGCGGCCTGGTGCTGGCCGGATTGGCCGACCCGGCGCCGGCAGTGGCCTCGCCGGTGGTGACGAACTGGTATCGCCTCCCGGCGGCTAAGGGGGCCCACCATGCGACACGGTCGACCTGGTCCTCGTCGAACTGGTCGGGGTATGCCGAGACTGGTCACTTCACTTCGATCCTGGGCAGTTGGTCGGTGCCCACGGTCAGTGCCGGGGCCACCGACACCTATTCTGAGTGGTTCTCCTCAGCCTGGCTCGGCATCGACGGGTTCAACGACACCCACCTGATCCAGACGGGCACCGAGCAGGACTATTACGCCGGATCTGCGTACTACAGCGCCTGGTGGGAGATTCTGCCCAAGGCCGAGACGACCATCCCCGAGCCCGTTTCGCCGGGCGATTCCATGACCGCAGCCATCGCGCAGACCTCGGTTGCCAAGGGGAAGAAGAAGGCCAAGACGGACGAGTGGACGATCATCTTGAGGGACAACACCAAAGGTTGGACCTTCATCACGACCCAGGTCTACAAAGGAGCTGGTAGTTCGGCCGAGTTCATCGTCGAGGCACCCCTGGTCGGTCGGTCGATCTCGTCGATCGCCGATTACCGGTTCGCTCCGGGTTCGGACACCGACGGTGACTTCCACTCGGCCAGCGTGGCCACCACCATCGGCGGTGCGCTGACCGGAGCGGGCTTCAACTTCCTCAACGACTCCGGCACCCTTGTCCAGGACGGCAGCCAGGTATCGACGCCGGGTCCTCAAGACGCCTCCGCTACGGCATTCAACGCCTCCTACGGCGCGATAGAGCCGGGGGCGCCGGCCAACTGACAGCGGTTCTTTCAGGGCACGGCGTGGAGTGGCTGTGGTCGGTGGAGAGTGACCGGCTGCACCCGGGCCTCTGGCGTTGTTGCCCAGTGCAAGCCGATCAGGTCGTCGGCTTCGGTAATGGCCTTCAGCATGCGGACACTGGTGACGTGGGCCACCACGACCACGTCACCACTTTCGGACCGGTGCGTCAGATCGCCCAGGAACGCCAGGCACCGGAGGTAGACGTCTCGGAGGCTCTCGCCACCCGGCGGTCGGGCCGTCTCGTCTATCACCCGTTCGCCGGCGACCCCGGTCACCGCGGCGGGGACGTCGTCCCAGGGCACGCCCTGGGCGATACCAAAGTGCCGCTCCCGTAGCCGGGAATCGATGCGGAGGGGGCAGCAGAGACGGCGGGCGAGGACCATGGCTGTTCGGCGGGCCCGCAGGAGGTCGCTGGAGTACACGGCGACCACCTGTTCCCCGGCCAGGAGATTGGCAGCACCGCGTATTTCGCGTTTGCCCAGGCGGGTGAACCGGGCATCGTTGACGTGCCCTTCGACCCATCCCATGGAGCTCCAGGTGGTCTGGCCGTGTTGGACCAGCCACAGGGTTCTGGTCTGGTGGTTCATAGTTCAACTGTGGACCATGAACCTCGGATGAGGCTGGGCTCCAGGTGCACGAATCCTTAAGATGCCCCACCGTCCCCGCGGTCACGATTCCGAGACGGCAAAATCCTGAGAGGATGGTGTGGTGGCGAGCGACGATGTCAGAACCGTGAGCCCCCTGTTCGAGGTCGACTCCTCTGACCCACGGTTCCCAGCCTTCGGCCCTGAGGTCGTTGCCGAACTCCTGGAGTTCGGCGAAGCACGCGAGATGGCTGCCGGGTCGGTCCTCTACCGTGCCGGCGAGTCCCACGGCACCTTCTATGTCCTGCTCGAGGGCGAAATCGATGTGCTCCGGGACGATGAGACGGGTGAGCTGGTCTTGTCTTACCGGGAGGCGGGGCAGTTCATCGGTGAGCTGGGCCTGCTGACCGAGCAGCGCACCTACCTCACCGCCCGGGTCGTTCAGGCCGGCAAGGTGCTGGTCATCCCCCATGACAGCTTCCGCCGGTTGATGGCCACCAGGCCGGCCATCGCCGACGTGATCTTCGGAGCCCTCATTGCCCGGCGCGAGTCGCTCCGGGCCAGCCCGGTGGCGCTGGCGGTACGGATCATCGGATCGCGGTACTCGGCCGAGGCTCTGAAGCTCCGCACCTTTGCGTCCCGGAATCGACTGGCCCACGCCTGGATCGACATCGAAGATGCCGAGGACGTCGGTGTGCTGCTGGCCAGCGTGGGCCTGCGGTTGGACGACACGCCCGTGGTCATCACGCCAACGGCGATCCTCCGGCGACCCACGCCCGGCCAGTTCGCAGAGGTGCTCGGGCTGGCCTATCACCCGATTCCGGGCCGGATCTTCGATGTAGCCGTCATCGGTGTCGGACCGGCCGGCCTGGCCGCTTCGGTTTACGGAGCCTCGGAGGGACTCGACACCGTCTCACTTGACGCTGTCGGCCCGGGCGGACAAGCTGGATCCAGTTCCCGTATCGAGAACTACGCGGGATTCCCGAACGGGATTTCGGGAGGGGATCTGGCAGCTCGAACCGCGATTCAGGCCCAGCGCCTCGGGGCATGGCTGGTCAGTCCCTGCGAGGTGATCGGCTTGCGCAGCGAGGGTGGCTTTCACGTGCTCTTGCTGAAGGACCGAAGTGAGCTCCCGTGTCGGTCGGTCATCATCGCCACCGGTGCCCGCTACCAGCGACTCGCCGTGCCTGATCTCGAGCACTTCGAGGGCAATGGTGTCTACTACGCGGCCACTGACCTCGAAGCCCGCTCTTGTGAGGGATCCGACGTCATGGTGGTCGGTGGGGGGAACTCGGCCGGCCAGGCCGCCATCTACCTCAGTCAGCAGGGATGCAAGGTGACGGTGGCCGTACGCAAGCCCGATCTCTCCGCCAGCATGTCGGCTTACCTCATCGATCGTCTGGAGGCCGATCCGGGCATCGCCATCCGGACAGAGACCGAAGTCCGGTCCCTCCAGGGCGATCCTCATCTCGAGTCGGTGACCGTCGAGCAGACCGCCCGGGGTGACCATGAAGTCCTGTCCTGCTCAGCGCTGTTCTGTTTTATCGGAGCGGAGCCGGCGACCTCGTGGCTGGCGGACACCATCGCTCGGGACCGGAGGGGGTTCATCCCCACGGACCGAGACATTCCCGACCGGGCGAGGAGCCATCCCAACTTCGCCGGACGGCAACCGTTGCCCTTCGAGACATCCGCTCCGGGCGTCTTCGCAGTAGGTGACGTGCGCTCCGGTTCGATGAAGCGGGTCGCCTCGGCTGTAGGTGAGGGATCGAGTGCGGTCCGGTACGTTCACGAGTACCTGGCCATGACCGACTGACACGGATTGCTGCCTCCGCTGGGGTGGCGACCAGTCGGGGGATGATCAACCCAGGGGTTCGGGAGCTACACCCGCCCAGAGGTGTCCGCTGTCGTGGTAGGTCGTGATGCAGGGCGGACCGTCGGCGACGAGCACCTCGGGGAGGTCGCCGTCCACTGGCCCCACCCGGACCATGGTCGACGAGCGGGTGCCGTAGCCGTCGGCGTGGACGCACGCGGCCAGTGTGGCCTCGAGCCGGTCACGGCCGTCGGGGAAGCGATGGCCACCCGGGGGCGGTGCGGGAACAGTGTGATCACCGAGGATGGCGGGCAGGGCGTTCCAGATCGAGACTTCCCTGCTAGCCAGTTCGAGCTCGGACTCCACGTGGTCGACCTTGACGGATCGGACCCCGAGGCCGGCGTTCTCCAGCACGTGGATGCCGGGGTCGAGCCGACGTGGCCCGGTTGACCGCTCCGGTCCAACTTCTACGTAGTGCAGCGACTGGCGGTCCCCGACCAGCATCCACGCCGGGTTGTACCTGTTGGTGCCGGCCTCCTCGCTCAGCAGGTCAGCCGCCTCCTCCGCTGTCCGGCAGGCGGCCGCCACGAGAGGGAGTCGGCCCCGCGACTGTCGGCGCGGGTCCGGACCATCGGGTAGTGGACGGTTGGTCAGTCCGCAGACCACCGCGTGTTCGTTGATGGTCAGCCAGCTGCCTCCGGCACGATGGTCACGACCCCCGAGCATCCTCGGCTGTCGGTCCGACAGGACGGTTATGGCTGTAGCCGGCCTGTCCAACCACTCGTCACGGTTGGCCCCCATGACCATCGGCCACTGTTCGGCACACTGCCAGGCGACGACCAGGAGGCACATGGCCCGAACCATAGTGGGGGCCGGTACTGTTCAAGCGGTGTCGCTTGTACCTGGGCAATGGGTCCGACCCGCCCGGGTCATCAGTTATGAATTACCCTCCACCACCAGTCGGGAGCGGGAGCGTGGCCGACCAGCCGTACCGGCACTTTCACGGTCTGGAGCCCCAAAGTGAATTCGATCTCCCCGGCCAGCCCGGTGTCCGTTTTCGTCCGGGAAGCGGGCATCGGAGCCAAGCTGACGGCCACCTGTTGACCGGGGACACCGAGCAGCCAGGCGCTGTGGGCGATGGCAATCGGCTCGGCGCGCTGCGTTCCTTCCCAATTGGTTGTGGCCGTACCCAGGGTATGCCCGGCGGTCGCCATCGGCACGTCCACAACGACCGCCTCCGAGGCGTCGAGCAGTCGCTCGACGATGGGCTCGGTGTAGCGCAGTGGGTACTGCGCCTCGAGGGCGCTATAGGGCGCGGTGGTGGTGATGGTGGTGGTTGGTGCGGCCGACGTTGCGGCCGACGGGGGAGGAGGCGGGGCGGGTTCACGTTGCCCGAGGGCCGAGGCCAGCACCAGCACCGATCGCCCACCGACCGAGCGGAACCCAGCCAGCACCATGCAGCCGGAAGCCTGGGAGGTGTAGCCGGACTTCACCCCCACGATTCCATCCGTACCGATCTGGGTAACCACGTTGCGTACCGTACCCACCCCGGGCAGGTTCACGGAGGGCATTCCGGCCACACGGGCGAAGATCGGAATGGCCATGCCGGCCGCGGCGATGCGTAGGGTGTCAGCCGCAGTCGAGACCGAGCTTGGATCGAACCCGCTGGCGTCCGCGTAGTGGGACTGAGTGGCACCGAGCGAGACGGCCAGCGTGTTCATTTTGGCCACGAAGGCCGGTTCGGAGCCGGCGTCCCAGACGGCCAGCGTGTAGGCGGCGTCGTTGGCCGATTCGACGAGGAGGGCCTCCAACAGTTGCAGTTCGGTGAGTGTCTCGCCGGCCTGCAGGGGGATATTGGTCTCGTCGTTGGCCAGGTCCACGCCGAACTGGGCCGCCTCGTCGGGTGTGATGGCGATGGTCGGACCGCTGCTGCCCACCGCAACCGGGTGGTCGTGCAGAACGACGATCGCAGTGGTCATCTTGGTCAGTGAGGCGATGGGCACGGGAGTCTCCGGCCCGGACTGCGCTGCGTAGCCGAGCGCCGGAATGGCCACCGCTCCTTGGCCGGTGGCCGGCCACGGGGGTACCGGAGCGGCCCCAGGAATCGCCGATGCGGCTAGCCGACCAGTGGCTACGGCCGGTTGCGGTAGGGGTCGGCCGACCCGCCACCCCGCGACCAGGCCGGCAGAGGCCACGACCAATACCAACAGGGCCACGGATGACCAGACCATGATCCGGTGGGTACGTCGCCGTCGGGCATGCTGGGCTCGGAGCGGGGGTGGACCGGGCAGTGCTGATTCCACCGGTTTCTGGTGCTCAACCACGGGCGCAGCCAGGGTCAGCGGCTCGACTGATCCGGTCTGTTCGGCTGCCTCGTGCCGAACCTCCTCATCCGGTGGCCACGGGGACCGCGGACCCTCCATAGTCAGGCCAGCGTGGGCTGTTGCCATCAGGCTGGCCGTTGCTCGCAGGACCTCGGGATGCTCGGCTCTCCTGGTCATGACTGTCCGCACTCACCCCTTGACTGCGCCCCGTGCCCGATGCCACGAAGCCTAGGCCGCCGGTCCCCGGCGGTCTGGCATCCCCCGTCCGCACTCGAGGACGGAAGAGCTCGGCAGGATCTGCCTACATCAGGTCATCGGCAACCATCGCCGCGACGGTGAATCCCGAATCGACCGCCTGGTGGGTGCCCGAACCCCGCCCACCGGCATCGCAGCCAACCAGGTAGAGCCCAGCCAGTGGGGTGCGCGGCGTCGGGCTTGCCCTTGCCGACCTGGCCCACGACGTGGGCCAGTCCGACTGCCTCGCCCCCGGTGCCGGGCATGGTGGCATCCCTGGTCATACGTGAGATCTGGCGGGCACCGTAGGGCTCGGTGCGGATGGTGTGGTCCCGGACGGCGGGATAGAGCTCTTCGACCACCCGACGGGCCCGTTGTACCGCCTCGACCCCCATGTCGGAGTCGGGATCCGGCGAGACGAAGACTTGGATATTGGCCACCTGGTGGCCTGGCGTACCCACCATGCCGGGGTCGAACTCCGATGCCACGTCGACGGCGATGAGCGGCACGTCAGGCCAGTGGCCAGCCGCCATGGCGGCAAACCGTTCGGAGTCGAGCCAGCTCTGGTCGGAGAAGATCGGGATCAGGGCGGCATCGAACACGCGGGTATCAAAGACGTAGCGCACCCCGGCAATTGCCCAACTGGGCTCGAGTCGTCGGACCCGGGCCGCGTATTCCGCCGGGAACATGTCGGCACCGGCCAACTTGAGGACCGTTGGCTGTATGCCGGCGTTGGAGATGACGGCTGCTCCCCGAAGAACGCCCTTGTCGGTCTCGACGCCGACGGCCCGCCCACCTTCGACCACTATCCGCTGCACCCGGGTGCTGGGCAGAAAGATGCCGCCATGCTCGGTGACGAACTCGGCGCACGCCTCGGCCACCCGGCCGTAACCACCTCGGTGGAAGCGGCCGGCTCCGCCGAGCACCATGTTGCGCAGCACCAGGACCGCCTCCGATGCGGCCAGACGGTCCACTGGCGTCACGAACAGCATGTTGAGTGTCGAGTACATCTGACTCGTCAGACCGGTGGACAGGCCGAAGGGGGTTACGAACTCGACGGTACCAATCTCGTCGAGCGCCGCGATGTCTTCGTCGGACATGGCGATGATCGTCATGTAGAAGTCCCCGAGCCTTTCCAGGTCCTCGGGGCTGGCACCGAACACTCGACGGAGCGATTCAAGCTCCTCTTCGGAGCCGGTCTGGCGCAACGCCGAGCGCATGGTGCGCCAACCCCCGTCGGGTGGTCGGTAGTGCACGGCCGCCATCTCGCCTTCAGGGATCAGGAACTCGACCCGGCCCTCGATGCCCAGCACCTCGACCAGCTCGTGGAACCGGGAGTTCACCGCCGGGATCCCCACGGCACCGAACATCTCGTACCGGTCGCCCTTGCGATGGAGCGTCTGACTCTTGCCACCGGCTCGAGGCGTTTTGTCGATGAGAGCAACCCGCTTCCCCTGGTTGGCACAGAGGGCCGCTGCTGTCACCCCGCCGTAGCCCGCCCCGACGACGATCACGTCGAAGTCTCTGGCCTCGTCGGTGTGAGCAGTGCTGTTCCGGACTGTGCTGTTCGGGACTGTGCTGTTCCGGGTCATCGGAACCCCCCGGCAGTGGCTCAGGTGACAGGCGGCGGCCTTCCTTCGGCGCTGGCCGACAGGGTCGGATCCCAGTCGCAGACAGTGCAGGCATGGACGAAGGCCGAGCGGGCGAACTCATGGGCGGTCGCCACGGGAGTCGTGCTCCGGCAGACAGCACTCCAATTGAGGACGTACTCCCCGAGTGATTCGTCCCAGTGGGCTTCGTCGGGGGTGAGGGTGGCACCCGCGAACCCGGAGGGAGCCGGATGTGCGTAGGCATAGAACGCCGCCTCCGGGTGTCTCGGATCGCCCGGCCACCAACCGATGGCGACTTCCTGGGCATCCATGGCGTTCCGCGTGATGTAGTCCACGGACGGCGGGGTAGCCGGTTGTCCGGAAAACAGGCTCACGGCAAGGTCGAACGAACCCCACCAGGCATTGACAGGCGTCGAGCGACCCCGGTAAGGCGCCCGAAATGCAGCCAGCACGAGCGCTGCCTGGGTGGCGGCGGTGAAGTAGGAGGCAACCCGATCGGTGTCGTACCGCGCATGCTCGTCGTCGGAATCGAGGGGTGACGTCCAGGCAACCTCCTGAGGCGTCATGTTGATGTCGACGGGACCGACGAGGTCACGGACCGCTGCCAGAACTTCCTGGGTTACCGAGCCGACGGATCGGTCGGGGACGAGGGAGGCGCAGTGGCGACCACCGGCACTGCTCTCGACCACCGCCTCGTGCGTCCGCAGATCGAGAACAACGGCAAACGTGCCCGAGCCGTCCGGAGCCGGGAGCGGGGTCGTTTCCCAACCCCTCGGGGTGAGGCGCAGTGCGGTGTGCTGAAGCTGTGGCTCCGCGGGTGCCAGCGCTGCTGACAGCTTGCCGAGCACCTGGGTGTGAGCGTGCAATGTGTCGCAGGTCTCGCTCCACTGGTCATAGGAGATCATCGGCCAGCTGGATGGCATGGGTCGGACGTTAGCAAGCCTGACTCAGCCGCGATGCCTGCCGATGAGATCGGGACGGCTCATCAGGCACAGCGATACCGGTACTGTCGACAGTGGTGACGGCGAACGGATTCAGCTCCGAACATACGGGCGACTTGCCCAATGACCCATTCGGCCCGGGTTGGTGGGTTGGTTCGGACGGAAACTGGCACAGCCCCGATGAGCGCTTCGATCCCGAAGTTCCGAACCGCAACCATCCGGTGCGGCGCGTCGTCGTCGTTCTGCTCGCCTTGGCCCTCATCGGAGCCACATCGGCTGGAGTGTGGGGCGGCGTGTTCTCCCAACAGGCCTCATCCTCTTCGGGTCCACCGCTCGCCAGTCTCGATACGCAGGTGGAGCTGGCCGTTAGCGGACCGGGAACCAGTGGATTCGGGGTGACGGGCGTGGTCAGTGCAGTCTGCCATCCCCCGACATCGTGGTCTGCAGGAAGGACGTTCTCCTGTGATGTCTACGGTTCGGCCAAGAGGAAGCTCGGGGAGTATGACGCAACGGTCAAACCGACGACATCGTCGGGGCAATGGCGCTGGACCGGAGTCTGGAAGCCGAACCGTCACTCCGACGTAACCGCGCTGTAGCAATGTCGGCTCAGCACTCCGGAGGCTGTTACGTATCGGACTGAGTATCGTCGATTTCGGATTTGGTGACTACCAGCGGGGACTGTTGCCCATGGACCGTGACTCCATTTGATCGGACCGACCAGCCCGCATCCGTCGGAGGAGTACCACAGCGACCGTCGTCCCGACGATCATCCCAAAGGTGAGGCCGCCGGCAATCTCTGTGAAATTGGCAAGATCGTGGAAGCTCTCGAGGAGGTGCCCGCCGGCCAGGGTGGTGATCCCGCGCAGGGCCATGGACCCGACGGTCAGAACGAAGACTCCGCCCAGGATGATCACCAGTGTCGGCGGGCGGCTCGGCTTCTGGCTCAGCCACACCCCCACCAGGGTGAGCATCAGGGCGGCGATGAACGTGCCGGCCGCCACACCGAAGAACCAGGTCCCGAGCAGTTGCGTGCTCCACGCCAGATAGACGCCCAGCAGAAGCCAACGCACGTCGCGGGGACGGGCGCAGAAGGTCAGGGCCATCCCGATGGTGAAGGGGACCCAGGCCAGGGCGGTCACGATCCAGGGCATGTTGTCGACAGTGGTGGAAGAGATCAGAGACGAGGTTCCCACTCCGCTGATGGCTGCGCCGATGATCACGCCGGCGGCCAACTCGAACAGAACAAGGAACGACTGGAGCAGGCGGACGATACCCACGGTGAACTGCCCTACTGCCACTTCGGCGGCCGCAGCGCACAGGAAGTCTCCAGGGATCATCACGAACAGAGCGGGCACCATCACCAGGACCGGTCCTCCGTGGGCGTGCGCGATATGCAGCAGAGTGAAGGCCACCAGGGAGATGGACGTTGCCGCGATCAAGGGCAACATGATCCTGAGTACCGAAATGCGCTCGCCGACCAGATACACCGCTGCCATGACCGCGCCGAGGATGAGCGAGCCGCCAAGTTGACGCCAGTTCGCCTGGACGCTTGGGGCGAAGCCGGCAGCGAACAGCATCACGCCGACGAATCGAACCCACCACGGAAAGGGAGGTCGCCGGTTCTCCAGCGCCTCGAGGCGTTGGATGGCCTCGCCGGCCGTCAACCGACCGGCCACGATCTGCCGATCCAACTGCTTGAAATGCGATACCTGGTCGAGCCGTTCGAGCGAGGGTTGGGCGTGAACCACAGTGCTGGTCTGGCTGCCGTCCGCGTGGGTGATGACCACCACGAGACCTTCCATCATCACCAGGGACTCGATCCCCACCCCGTAGGCCCTGCCGATGTCCCGCAGCCGAAGATGGAGGTCAAAGGTCCCTTCGGCGCTGTTCCGCAGGAGGAACTTGCTCACCATACGAATGAGCCGATCGATCTCCTCCGTGTTGGTCGGCCTTTCCGCCGTGTCCATCATCTCCGCCGTCTTATCCATCGGTTACCGCCGTTCCGCTTGGAGCATCTCAGGGGCCACGGTTCTGTTCCTCCGCTGCTCGGCCCCGGGACCGGCTCGGAGCCAGTCCGTCGAAAGCCCTCTCCTGCCATCGGCAACTGGTGACGGAAGCCTTAGCCTGCCGCCTGGCCCGTTATCCCGCGTCGCTGGCTAACATCGTCTGCGGATGTACGCACGAGGCGAGGCCAGGGTTACCTACGTGAGCAGGCGGACCCGTCTCCGAAGGACGGGCGGGGAGTTCGTCGATCGTTGGTACCGACGGGCCGGACCGGCACTTGGAGCGGTCACCCTTGCCTTGGTCGCGATGGCCGTGGAGGGTTCGATGGCTCCCGGAGCGCAGGCGACCGCCTCGACCGACCCGGTGACGGCTCCGTCCGTGGGCACCGTGCTCCCGGGGACCCCGTGCCCGGCTTTCCCCTCCGACGATGTGTGGAACACGCCGATCACCGGTCTCCCGGTGGATGCCGACAGCGCCACTTGGCTCGCCGCCATGGACGCCTCGACGACCTACCTCCACCCGGACTTCGGGCCCTCGTCGAGGAAGTCCAAGCCCTACGGCATCCCATGGCAGATCGTCTCCCCGACCCAGGCTCTCGTGCCGATCAGATTCAGCTATGCCGATCAGAGTGACCCGGGTCCGTACCCGCTCTCGGCAACGACCCCGATCGAAGGTGGCACGGACCGTCACGCCATCATGGTCAATCCCTCCACGTGCACGCTTTACGAGCTCTTCGATACGCACTTCCACGCCAACAAGGAATCGAGGGCGGGATCAGGCGCCATCTGGAGTCTGGAGTCCGACAGCCTTCGGCCGGCCGGTTGGACGTCAGCTGACGCTGCCGGGCTTCCGATCCTTCCCGGCCTGGTCAACTACGACGAGGTGAGCTCAGGGGTGATGGACCACGCCATTCGGTTCACGGCCGACTGCACCCAACAGGCCTACCTCTGGCCGGCGCGCCACGAAGCCGGCCAGGCTGATCCCAGCTGCCCGCCAATGGGGGCGCGCTTCCGACTGTCGGCGAGCTTCAGCCTTCCCCAGTCGGAGTGTTCGGCCCTGTGTCAGACGGTCATCACCACCCTGCAGACCTACGGGCTCATCCTGGCTGACAACGGCAGCAACTGGTTCTTCCAGGGCACAGCCGACTCCAGGTGGACCGACACCGAAGTCGATCAGCTCAAGCAGATTCCGGCGAGTGCCTTCGTGGCGGTCGATGAGTCGTGCCTGATGGTGTCGCCGGATTCCGGACAGGCGTACCAACCCGGGACCGCCGGCTATGCGGCGCACTGTGGGTGATCAGTCGAGCCGGCACATGCGCCGACCAAGTGCCCCGGCCTACGGAGTCCGCAGTTGGCCGATGGCCCTGAGGTAGCTCACCGTGTCCCGGAAGGTGTCGAGCAACGGACGGTAGGCCAGGTCGAAGTGGGCCAGGGTGGCCGAGTCGTCGGTCGGGACGCCACTGGTCATGATCACCGCCGCCTCCTCCGAGAGCGGCACATCGACTGGCCCCAGCCTCCGCTGAGCGTCGAACTGGCGTCCCATCTCGATCATGTCTCCGGCAGTGACCACATGGCCGTGCAGGGCGACGCCGGCAGCTTGGCCCAGGAGTTGGGTCCATTCCGCCCAGCTGACGTACTGCCCTCCGGCCAGATAGCGCCTCGGGCCCCTATCCGGCACCACAGCCCGCGCTAACAGCTCGGCGGCGTCGCGGACATCCACCACCCCCAGACCGCCCGGTGGCACCAGCATCATTGAGCCGAGTGCGCCGAGGACGGCCTGAAAGCTTCCGTGCAGATGGGGCGAGGTGGGCCCGTAGATGCCGCCCAGGGTGAAGGTGGTGATGGGTGCTCCCTGCTCCTGGTGACGCCGAACCAGCAGTTCGGCGTCCCGTTTGGAGGTCCCGTAGGCGGAAAGAGGCTCGGCCAGGGGTGACGAGAGCGTGACGACGGGATCCTCGCTGGGAAGGTGCACCGTGATGGTCGAGGTGTAGACGATGGGGTCGATCCCAGCGGCCAGGGCCTCGGTGAGTACCGTCTCGGTGCCGACCACATTGACATCCTTAGTCGGCCCGTAGATGTCGCCCACTCCGATTTCGGCGGCGGCGTGGATCACCGCATCGCATCCCCGCAGTGCAACGGCAACCGACCGCGGATCGGTCACGTCGCCCTGCACCGCCTCGGCCTGGACGCCGAACGGCAGCAGAATCGGTGGTAGCCGCTCGGGACGGCGGGCGAGCACCCGCACGCCATGTCCGTGGGTGACCAGGGCGGCGACCGTGTGCGATCCGACGAAGCCCGTTCCCCCTGTGACCAGTACCTTCACGGGATCCTCCTGTCGGTAGGCCGTCACTAGTATTCGGTAGGTGTCGTTGCCCGATGAGCCTGGCCAGATCGCGCCCATCACCGGGCTGTCCCACGTCCAGCTTCTGGTGACCGACGTCGAGGCCAGTGCACGGTGGTACCGCACGGTACTCGGCCTCGGATCCCTGGCCGAAGATCCCGACCTCGGCTACGTCGCACTACGGCACCGAGGGGCGAAGCTGGTCGTGGTACTTACCAAGGGCAGCCCGGCGCACGACTCGGCCGACGGTGTTCTTGATCACCTGGCGTTCGCCGTGCCGGACGGCGACATGCTCGCCGCCTGGGCAAAACACCTCACCGAGCTGGGCATTGACCACACCGGAGTCGTACTGGAGGGTGGTCATCCCTCGCTGCGCCTTCGCGATCCTGATGGCATCGCCATCGAACTCGTAGCCCCGTAAACGTCCTTCTGCAAGACTTCACTGGTCGAGCGACGCCGAACGCCGTCGACTTAGCATCGGAGTTATGAAGCCCAGAGGTGGTTCGTGATGATCCAATCTGTCGGTCGGGCCCGGTCAACCAACTAGGGCCGTGAGCTCCCGGTACCCGTTCCCCGCGTCGCCCAACGGCTGGTTCAGCGTCGGTACCGGGGCCGATCTCGCTTCGGGCGACGTGCAGCCAGCGACCTACCTGGGTCGCGATCTGGTGCTGTTCCGCGGTGACGATGGAAGGGCTCGGGTCTTCGACGCGCACTGTCCTCACCTGGGTGCTCATTTGGGCGTCGGTGGTCGTGTGTGCGGTGACGGTATCGCCTGCCCGTTTCACGGTTGGCGGTTTGACGGCAACGGCCAACTGGTTGAAGTTCCCGGACTGGATCGGACACCAAGGGCCACAGCCAGAGCGTGGTCGGTCTGCGAACGAAATGGACAGATCTTCGTCTGGCACCACGCGGACGGTGCCCCTCCAAGCTACGAGGTAATCGGCTACCGAACCGACGAGGCCGACTGGACTCCGTGGAAATGCAACGCCTACCGGGTGCGGGTCCACGTGCAGGATCTGACCGAGAACATTATCGACCGGTCGCACTTCTCTGCGGTGCACGACATGGAATCTCCCGACATCGACCACTTCGAAGTGCGATTCGACGGAGCCTCAATGGTTGTCGAGCAGAGCCTCAAGGTAACTGCCATCGATGTGGGTGGTTACGAGATTCAGACCACCACCACGACGTGCGGACCCGGGATTGTTGCCGTGGAGGTGAGCCAGAGCCCTATCGAGATGCTCACCTACATCACACAAACCCCCATTGACGAGGAACTCACGGAGGTGAAGCTGCTCTTCTCGATGAAGGCGTTGCCGGACGAAAAGGCCACCGAGACGGTGTCGGAACTCAACGACCGGATCACCAACGAGCAGTTCACGCAGGATATCCCCATCTGGGAGAACAAGATCTATCGTGAGCACCCCATCATTACCAAGACCGATGGTCCGGTACTCAAGTATCGCCGGTGGTTCCGCCAGTTCTACTCGGATCTGGAGGGATCCACCCCTGCCTAGACTGCCCAACGTGTGATCCGCACATCGCCCGAACTTCGAGGAGCACCATGAGCACTGACGTGGCAACCGTGGCCCAGCACCGGGGATCCGCCGATCTTCCCTTCGTGGAGATCGGCGGAGGCAACAAGCTCAAAGTTATTCAGATCGACGCGGCCGAGGGCCTGTGGATCGTGGAGAACATCTTCCAGACCGGCTACGCGGTGCAGACCCATCGGCACACGGGACCCGTCTACGCCTACACCGTCTCCGGCGCATGGAAGTATCGCGAGTACGAGTACGTCAACAGGGCCGGGTCGTTCCTGTTCGAGCCGGCCGGATCTGTCCACACCCTCGAGTGCGTCGAAGACGACACCCAGGTGTGGTTCCAGATGTACGGTGTCAATCTCAACCTCGATACCGACGGCAACATCGAAAGCGTCTTCGACGGTCCCGGCACCCTCGAGGTCTACTACGCCCTGTGCGAGGCCGAGGGTCTTCCCCGACCCGACGTGCTGGTGAGCTGAAGACTCTAGCGACAGGGCTGTCGGATGCCGGTGAGGGCCACATTGAATCGGGACCCGTTGAAGCCCAGGGCGTCATCGGCGGCACAGAAGGAGGAGGGCTTCAACCGGTATTCGGCATTGAACACAGCCTTGTGGCCCACGTAGGCCGACAACAGGCCGCACGAGGAGTACTGGTTGCACTGCTCCGTCAGAACTGCGTCGGCCAAGGGGTACATGTCGGAGGCGTAGCTGTCACCCGTATCGTCGGGGTTCTTGATCCACCAGGCCAGACCTAGGCCGTGCATGTAGTGGGCCAGGGTGGTCATGTACGCCTCTTCAATTGACTTGGTCAACGGAAAGCTGCTGTTGTCGCCGTACTCCTCGTCGATGTCGGTCTCAACCGCGTCGAAGCCCTTGGCAGCACACTGCTGTTTGATCATCGCTTCGATGATGGAGACGGTTGCCGGGGATCGGATGTCAAGGTAGTACTCGGGGTAGCCGGCGACCTTCGCTCCAAACTCACCGGCGCTGCGCAGCTGTGAGAAGTAGGTCACCGGAATGCCCTCTTGCGATGAGGTGTAGTAATTGCCGGCCGCTCCGACCTCGATGTAACAGACGACGTGCTTGCCCAGGGCGTGGAGGGCGGCGACTGTACTGGCCGGATTGATGATCCCGTCGATGTCATAGATGACCGGATTTGGAGCAGGAAGTCCGGTCGGAAGCTTGTCGTCGGTGCCCATGTCCCTCGCATTGGTCAGTCTCAGCGGATGGCTGAGTTCCCACTGCCAGGGCTGGTTGCCGAGGGGAGGGGTCCACCAACCGGCGGCTCCCGCACCGGGGACCGACCAGGCGAAGCCGACCATGCTGGCCAGAAGCACGACCAGAGCCACTGAGGCCAATCGGGCGCACGGTCGGGGGCTCCCTCCCCTGATCAGGTCTGACCGCACCGCATTCATGGTAGTGAGAACGGAGCCGGGATGAGGAGGGGAGCGTTCGGTGGCGATGTGGCGTTCGGAGTCGTCGGAAGTAGCATCGCCTCGATGGGGGGTGACAGAGCTTCGAGCCAGATAAGGATCGTGTGGACCGTCAGCGACCCCACCCGGTGAACCGCCGGGCCTTTCTCGGCACGATGGGTGGTGCGGCCGCAGGAGCGGTAGCCGGCGTCGCGGTGAGCGGAACGGAATCCAGGGCTGCGGCGGCGGAGGGCCGACCTCTCCTCACGACGCCCGAGCCGTTCTATGGCTTCCACCAAGGGGGCATTGCGTCGGCGTGGATCGCTTCGGGCTCGGCGCCAGCTGGCCCGAGGCACTGGTTGACCTACCGGCGTTTCGTGGCGATCAGCTCATCGAGGCAAGAACGGGCGGAGACCTGACCGTCCACGCCTGCGCCGATGATCCCCAGGTGGTGCTCCACGCAGCGCGGGAAGCTCGTCCGTGCCGCACAGGGGGTTGCTGCTGCCCGGTGGTCACAGGCAGGTTTCAACGAGACAAGAGTGGCGTCGGGCACCCCCAGAAACCTCATGGGTTTCAAGGATGGCACCATGAATCCGACAACCCCGATCGGTCTGCGCGATTTCGTCTGGGTAAACGGCTCCGATCCTGCTTGTATGGTAGGTGGAACCTATCTGGTGGCTCGACGCATCCGGATCTCTCTCGATCAGTGGGACGACACGCCGATAGCTGAGCAGGAACGAATTGTCGGCCGTTACAAAGTGTCGGGTGCGCCACTCGGCTGCTCGACCGAATTCGACGGTCTCGATCTGGATGCACGGGATTCCTCAGGCAAGCCCATCGTGCCTCCCGATGCCCACGTGCGCATTGCCTCGCCGCAAGAGAACTGGAACATCGCAATGCTTCAGAGAAGCTACGCCTTCAATGACGGGATGGACCCACTAGTTGGGTCATCGGAGTTTGAACCCCCGGAACTCGACGCCGGCCTCTTCTTCATGGCCTACCAGAGCAATCCTCGCCTGGCATTCATCCCGGTATACGACAAGCTGTCCCGACGCGATGCCCTTCAACGATTTACGACCCACACGGGGAGCATTCTCGTAGCCATTCCTCCCGCGGCTCCGAGCCCAGGGCATTGGATCGGCGAGCAGTTGTTCTCGGCGTAGACCCGACCCCTCGTCCGGTGCAAGACTGACTTGCAAGTATTGGAAGGTAAGTGGATATGACTGATGCGTTGCGTGCACGCCGACTCGAAGTCATCGAGGAACACTTCCGCTCCGAAGTGGCTCATGACTGGGATGCGTGTCTGGCTACGTTTGCTGGTCACCCTCACTACGAGATCATGGCCACAGGGCAGGTGCACGACGGGGACGTCGAGGTGCTCGCTTACCACCGGGGACAGCGGCTGGCCTTCCCGGATCAGCGCCACGATAATGTTCGGATCCACGTGGCCGATGACGACACGGTGATCGCCGAGTTCGATCTGTTGGGCACCAACACCGGCGAATTCTACGGTCGACCTCCGACGGGAAGAGCATTCCGAGTTCCGGTCGTTGCCCTGTTCTTGTTCGAGGGAGAGGGCATCGTCAATGAACGGGTGTACTTCGACAGTGCCAGCGTCCTCCGACAGATCGGCCAGATTGATCTGCTCGTCCTTGCCGGAACAGAAGCGTCGCTATTGACCTGAATCGATCGATGCTGAACTCGAGCTCCCGTGGTCGTGATTCCTTTGAGCGCCGCTCGGGGGACAATGGTCAGTGGGTAACAGATCAGCGGTCGGCTGAGAGTCAGGACACCCGATGCAATTACGCAGCGCAGGTCTTCTTCCCTATCGAGTTGTGGATGGTGTGGCACTCGAGCTGTTCCTGGTGCACCCTGGTGGACCGCTGTGGCTGAACAAGGACGATCACGCGTGGTCGATCGCCAAAGGGGAGTACGGCGAACGTGAGACCGCCTTGCATGCTGCCGAACGGGAGTTCGCCGAAGAGGTCGGGGTAGGACCCCCTGGAGGGGCGCGACTTGACCTCGGGGAGATCAAACAGGCCAGCGGGAAACTGGTCAGAGCGTGGGCCATCGAGGCAGCTCAGTTCGAGGTGGCCGAGGTCGTGAGCAATGAGTTCGAACTGGAATGGCCTCCCCGCTCGGGTCGACGTCGACTGTTTCCCGAAGTGGATAGGGCTGAATGGATGCCGGCCACGGTCGCCAGGCGGAGGCTGATCAAGGCACAGGTGATCTTCGTCGACCGGTTGGTCCACCGGCTGACCGGCGCCGGTGGACCCGAGTTCAGATGAGTCACCGGCGCCGCGAAGCTCGGCTGGCTCCCGGAGCGTAATACTCTGGCCGAGGCGGAAGGATTGAGGTATCCGATACCGGGGGACTGCGGGTGTGACACGGAGAGTAGTTGGAGACATCCGAGGCCGGACACGATGGTCCTGGACCCTACTAGCGGCCGGCGCGTTGGCGCTGGTTTCCGCGGTGCTCCTGCCGGCGGTCAATGCCGGTGCGTCCGAGCCCGGCGTCAATTCCACACAGATCGACGTCGGGGCCATCGCATCGCGCACCGGACCCGAGGCCGGAGACTTCGCCGCCTTCATCCCCGGGGTGCAGGCCTACTTCGACATGCTCGACGCGCACGGTGGGATCGGTGGCCGGAAGCTCGTCCTTTCTGCCAATCTCGATGACGGCGGGAGCCCCTCCCAGTTCACCCAGGATGCCCACATCCTCCTCGAGCAGGACCATGTCTTTGCGGCATTCATCTCCACGTACTGGTTCACTCCCGGTCTATTCGCCGAGACGGAGACACCCACCTACGGCTACAACGTGAGCGACAACTGGGCCGGACCTCCCAACTTCTTTGCCGCCGGAGGGTCTACGCAGGATTACCACGCCCTGGCTGCTCCGGTGGCCTATCTGGTGAAGCGCACCCACGCCACGTCAGTGGCGCTCGTGAGTTACGGGCCCGGGCTTCCCGGTTCCTACCCGGCCTGCCACACGGTGGCCCAGGATCTGACTCGTGCCGGGGTCACCGTCAGCTACGCAGGCCTCGACGCCACCCTGGGCGGCAACTATGCAGCCCAGGTGCAGCAGATCGCCCAGCGACACGCTGACTTCGTCCTCACCTGCATGCAGGATTCGGACGACGTCACCCTGGCGCGCGCCATTCAGCAGTACGGACTCAAGGTGCACCAATTGTGGCTGAACGGCTACAACCAGAGCCTCCTCAACGGCTATTCGAGCCTGATGCAGGGGGTGTATGTGGATGCCAACGGGTTCGTTCCCTTCTCGGCGGCATCAACCTTTCCCGGGATCTATCCGGGCATGTCCAGCTACCTGGCCACCATGAAGAAGTACGAGCCCAGTTTCGTCACCAACCAGCTGGCCATGCAGGGGTGGCAGTCGGCGGCCCTGCTGGCGGCCGGAGTGCGGGCGGCAGGGAAGGATCTGACCCAGAAAAACCTGGTTGCGCAGACCAACCGGCTAACCGACTTCACCGCTGGGGGAACGACTGCGGTCGTCAACTGGACCAAGGCCCACACCACGCAGGCCTTCCCCATCTGCCCCTCGTTCGTTCAGGTCAAAGGAGCCCATTTCGTTCCGGTGGTTTCCCACGGGCACCAGGTGTTCATCTGCTTTGGCACGTCGGTAGACCTGAAGAGCCCGATGCCGTCCAATCCGCCGTCAGGAACCCCGGGTCAGTAGTAAGCCCTCAGCTACCCGTCAGGGGACGGGGAGCGCGACGGCGTAGACCAATGTGGTGATTTGGTCGGTGGAGGTATCGATGAGTTCGACCTCGATGGGTGCCTCCGGTCCCGTGCCCAACAGTCTGCTCCGGGTGCGCACCGGGCCCACCTGCGCCTTCCTCAGATAACGGAGGTCGAGTTGGGTCACAACGAACGGTGACCGGAAGCGAGCCTCCATCAGATCTTCGGCGGCGGCCTCGGCCACCAGCGCGACCATCGCGCCTTGCAGGGTCCCCGCTGGATTGCGGAGTTCGGGAGTGACCTCGACCTGGACAATGCCCGATGCGGCATCGATCACCTGGATGCCGGCCTCTTCACGCAGGGGTCGGACGAGCGGGACCGAGTTCCGGAAGATCAAGGGAACCTGCCCGAGGGGCACGTTCGGTTTGGGCGGGTCCGTCGCCTTGCGGGGAACGCGAGCGAAGCCGATGGCGCCGGTGGCGATCGGTGCTCCCCCATCGGTTCTCAGCTCGACCCGGCATGTGGCCGACCGGCGTCCCTGGCGCAGAACCGAGCAGGTGGCATCGATGCGATCGGGCGCCGGGATTGGACGCATGCGCACCGACATGTCCGAGGTGAGCGTCCACATGTCCGGGACTTGATCCATGGGGATCCCGGCAGCGACGTCGATGACAAAGGCCAGGACGCTGGCTCTTATGATTCCTTGGTGCAGCGTCTCTTCCTGCGGTCGCAGTTCGAGGACGAGGTCACCAGCTTCGAACCGTGCGGTGACGCCGAGCCGGCCGGGGACGGATATCCCGGGGCCTGATAGGTCCGTCATCTGATCGCCGCCATTGCTCGATCAGGCCGGATCCGGTGCGGTTCCCGGTGCTTCGATGATCCGTGCTGCGGCCTCGAGGGTGTCCGAGCGAGTTTTCACGATCTGGTCGTGCGGGTGGAGAACTGATGGCTCGGACCCGGAGCCCTCCGACCAAGCGCCCGAACGAATCAAGAGCCCGTGGCGCGGCGAGCCACCAGCACCGGGATGACCCGGGTGGTTGCGGCCTGATACTCGGCGTACGGCGGATAGACGGAGACGGCCCTGTCCCACCACACCGCCTTCTCATCGCCGGTCACCTCACGGGCAACGTAGTCGAAGGGTTCGGGACCATCCTGGATCACCAGAGCGGTCGGATCGGTGACCAGGTTGTGGTACCACGCGGGGTTGGTGGGCATCCCACCCTGGGAGGCGACCAGGGCGTATTCGCCCTCGTGCTCGACTCGCATGAGGGCCATCTTGCGCACCTTGTTGCTCTTGTTGCCCCGAGTGGTCACCACGATGATCGGTATGCCGGTGTCCATCAGGGTGTTGGATCGTTCGCCCTTGGACGCCTCGTACTCGGCGACCTGGTCTCGGACCCAGTCCCAGGAACTGGGTTCGTATTCTCCATCGATTGGCATTTCTGGAGAGTATTGGCTGAACCGCCCAGGCACCACCTCGCACCTGGCTGGGAGTTCGTTTTGCCTCCTCAGCCGTCCTCCGACAGCTGCTGGGCAACCGCCGGGGGAGCCGGCGACGTCTCGGTGCCGGCGGTGGCGAGCGAGGTACTCGGCGTGGCGGCCAGGTCGGTGCAAGCCCTGTCGCCCGCCCACGACTGGAGGGCCTCGGTGGCGTCCGTACCGGTGAGCGGTACCGGCAGCTCGTTTTCGATCAGGGCCGGCCGCCAGTTCACACTGTCGATGTGTCGGCCTGTGGCTTCGATGATGAGTGAGCCGCTCTGATCGGTCGGGGATGGTGTGTTGTAGAAGGCGAAATTACCCAGGCCGTAGTCCACGTAAGCTGAACCCAGGTAGCCACCACCGAGCAGGACATGGGCGTGGCTTCCGATGACAATGTCAGCGCCAGCCTTCACCAGCTCGTTGGCCAGGGGCTCCTGAAGGGGGTCGGGACAGGCGTCCAGTTCGACCCCCCAGTGGAGGAAGACCACTACCGTGTCGTCGACCTTACGGGCCGCCTCGACGGTCGAGACCAGGTCGGCGACGTCGTAGGCCGAGGCCAGACCGGGCTGGGTGGCCGTTGCCGTCCAGGCCGTCTGTAGGTCGGAATCGATGACCTGAGTGGCGGCGATGATCCCCACGTGCTCACCGTTGATGACGGTCTGGTAGGGAGCGAAGGCCTGCGTCACGGTCTGACCGATGCCCAGGACCGGGTAACCCGATTGGGCCCGGGCTGACAGCGCCATCTGCAGACCGGGTTGGCCGCAGTCCTCGCCGTGGTTGTTGGCCTCGGTGGTCAGGCCGACTCCGGCCGACCGGAGAGCGGTGAGGGCACTTGAGGGGGCGTAGAAGTCGTAGGTCTTCGGCTGCGGGTCGGGACAGGTGCCGTCGGTCACCGCCGTCTCCAAATTGACCATACTGAGGTCGACCCCGCCCAACAAGGTGGGCACTCCGGTGCCGAGGGCGGTGGCGGGATCGGCCGCCAGTCGTGTCCCGAGCGTGCTGCCCGAGGGGAAGTTGACGTCACCACCGAAGGCCAACGTGACTGGTTTCCCGTCCCCTTCCCAGTCGGGGTCGAGGCGCGAATCGCCCTTGCCGGGCACGGGTACCGGACGATGACCCCCGCCAGGACGGTGGGGTGGAGCGGTGGCTGCTTGGCTGCCACCGAGGAGCAGCCACAGCCCGATGGCGACCGCTGCCGACAGGATGAGGATGGCTACGGCCCGGTTGCGCCGCACGCGGCGCGAAACATCCGAGGGTCCGCTCGGCCGCTCGGGGAGCGGGCAGCCGAGCGGAGGAACCGGTTGGCTGTCAGGCCTGGTCAGCAGGCCGTGTCCGCTCGTCACCACGCCGTCCTTCCCTGGAGCCAGTCGTCGGGTTGGGAGCCAGCCTCGCGCACTCGGTCGGACAGCTTCCGTGCTGCCCGACTATCGGCGCTCCACCTGGTGCCGGATCGGCGGCTGCCATCGGCGGGCGCTCCGTAGGGTGCTGGAAATGTCACTGATAGTGGTATTCCTAATCGTTAAAGCCGGCACCGGCGCGATGATGGTCGGGTGGGGGCAGCGGCTCGATCGGTGGAGAATGCTGCGGGGGTCACCCTCGCCGACCTGATCGACTTCTGTGCCCGGTGTGTGGCCCTCGGGATTCCCGAGGCCACCAAGCTACGGGCCATCGCCGATGGCCATGGATCGCTGGTGGCGGTGTCCACCGAGCGCCAACTGGCCACGGTGCTCGAAGTGATGAGTTCGGTGAACGCCCAGTACGGCACCATCATCGAAGGGGGTTTCGTCATCGACATCCCCGGTGACGAGTAGCGCCTCGGGCCCAGGAACAGCCGCACGCGTCCATGAATGACCGGTTGGGGCGGACGATCATCGACCGGCCGGATAGGCCGGACAGGTGGCGTGGTACGGCTGGCCCCCGACGAACTGCTGCCACTGTTGCTGGGTGAGGTTCTGTCCGAGCCGCGGGCACAGGTCGTCCGAGAAGGCCTGCACGTCGGTGCTCCAAAGAAGCGAAGGCCAGAACACGAGGGCGCCGTTCTCACTGCCGGTCGCCAGGTCCGATCCCGACGGCCCGAAGCTGAGGCTCAGGATGGTCGACCCGGTACCTGCGTCGGTCCCCAGCTGTTGGCGGGAGGCGAGATCCCAGAAGTGGAGCTGGCCGGCGTTGTCACCGGTGGCAAGGGTGCCGTTGTCAGGGCTGAAGGCCAAGGTGTAGATGGTGTTCCCGTCGCCGAAGAGCGTTCCGTCGGGCCGACCGTCCGACGTGGTGAACAACTCCACGTTTCCGAGGAGATCTCCGGCAGCCAGCTCGGAGCCGTCGGGACTGAAAGCCAGGGCGTTGATGGCCTCGGCCACCGACACCCCCCGACCGGGGGAGGCGGGGTCGTCCACGTTGAAGATGGCGATGCCCCTATTGAGGCTGGCCATGGCCAGCAGGCTCGAATCGGGGCTGAAGGCCACCGCGGTGACCCCCGCCCCCCTCCCCTGTGAATAGGACCGCAGGACCTTCTTGGTGGCCACATTCCAGACGGTGACCTCACCCCCGGTGGTAGCCGCGGCTAGCCAGCGACCGTTTGGAGCGAACGCCTCGAACAGGATCGTGTCCGGTTGTCCTTTGAGTGGTATCGACTGTTTGGAGTCGATGTCGTAGAGAAAGGTGGTGCCGTCCGCATCGCCGATGGCCAGGGTCGATGGGTCGGCGGGATCGAACGCCACGGCCGAAAGCGCAACGCTGCCGCCCAAGCTTCCCTTCACCGACCGGCCCGGTAGGTTCCAGATGGTCACCACTCCGTTTATGTTGGCTGCTGCCATCAGGCTACCGGTGCTGTTGACCGAAAGGCTCTGGATCGAGCTGGTATCGGTGATCGACGAAGTCAGCGGTGATCGGCTCGTCGAACTCCACTGGACGACCTCTCCGCCGAATCCGCCGGAATCGACCGTAGCGCCGTCGTCGGAGAAGGCCACGCCGTAGACGACGGATCCGGTTCCCATCGGAGCCCCCTCTTCACTGAGGCCCGAGCGGTTCCAGAGCTGAACAGCGCCCTGCGAGTTTCCGGTGGCGATCAGCGATCCATCGGGGCTGAAGGCGACACAGTTGCCGCCGCTTCCGAGGTTGACCTGGTTGGTCTGCTCGAGGTTGGTCGGATCGAAGAGGCGGAGGAAGCCGTCGTCACCCACGACGGCCAGCGTCGATCCATCGGGGCTGAAGGCGATGCCGCTGAAGTCGGCTTGCTGCTCCGAGTATGTGGCCACCGGGGTTCCGAGGCCGGCATCGCCGGACAGGGCGAACACGTTCAGCAGGGCGTTGGTCGAATCGCTGGTATCAGCGGTGCCACCGACGGCCAACAGGGAGCTGTCGGGGCTGAAGCTGAGCGTGGCAACCAAAGCATCCACCTGGGTCTGCGTTGACACTTTGGTGCGCAGATCCAGCACGGATACCTCGGGACCGGCCCCGACCGCCAGTTCGGTTCCTACGGTCGAGAAGGCCACTGCCCCGACGTTGGCCCTTTCGACGATCTGACCGGTGACGGTACCGGTTGGAGGATGGACCAGGACGACCCGTCCACCGCGTGATCCGGTGGTGGCCACTGACAGCGCGTCCTCTCCTAGGGCAAGGACCTGCCCGTTGTGACTGAAGGCCACCGAGTTGATCACCCGGTTGGTGTCGATCCGGTGGATCACCCGGCCGGCCGCGTCGAGGATGGCAGCGCCGCGGTCACCACCGGCCGCCAGATAGGGACCCGCCGGATCGACCGCCACCGAGTTGATCCCTCCGACGTCGGCTTGGAGCACCTTCTGCAGGGGCTGTTCGGCGGCACCGGTCAGCGCACTCCTGGCCGAAACGGTTGGTGACCGCTGGTAGGCCTCCAAGGCGAGCATGTCCTGTATGGGAACACTCGTGCTGGCGGCGGCGCCGGATCCGCTGGCCAGCTGACCGGAGAGGGCGACGTGGCTGGCTCGCACCGCCTGGGAGTGGGAAACCAGCGCCCAGGCAGCGACGGCACCCACCACGAAGGCGATGACCACCGCCGAGGTGAGCCAGGCCTTCCTCCGGCGGGACTTGCCCCGCTCGCTGGCCGCGATGAGCGCGCGCTGGGTGCCGGTCGGCTCGGGGAGACCGCCAGCTTCGAGCCATCTGCGGGCCTGTCCCAGCTGGGAGCCCCGGAGGAGGCGGGAGCGGTCCTGGCCGCTCGCCTCCCACTCCCGGGCCTGTTCGAGCAGGCGGGTGTGTTCGTGGTATCGCTCGATGTCGGTATCGAGGATCCGGACCAGTCGGGAGATCGACTGCTCGAATGTGGCTTCATCGACCGGTAGCGCAGCGGCCGCTGGATCATCGGAACCGAAGGGCACGAAGTTGAGCGCAGCCAGTTGGCCGGGTACGTCTGCGTCCGGGGTGGTGCGGGCGATCCACGTCTCTTCCGGGCCGTCGCCCTCGGCGTTCTGCAGGGCCAGGATCGGCCGGACGGGAACCAGCCGCTTGTTGAGGCGTATGGCGATCTGCAGCTCCTGGTCGATGCAGACCCTCGAAGAAACCGAATCCGGGGAGACCAGAAAGACCACGGCATCAGCCGCGGCGATGGCCTGCTCGATCTCCTCCATCCAGCGGGCCGAGGGGAGAATGCCCGATACCTCCGACTGGGCCCGCACCGACCCGACCTCCTGGCCCGGGACCGCGTCGGCGCCGGAGGCCTCGGTGGCACTGCTGACACCGGCCAGATCGGCCGGGGGGCGCTCACCGGGGCTGGTCGCCACTGAGGGACCGGGGCCGAAGCTCTCACCCCAGATCTCCCCTACGTCGATGAAGACGCTTTTGCCGGCGCCCCGCAGCGCCTCGGTGAGACGGCGGGCAAAGGCAAAGTCCCGTCGCGAGTAGGAGATGAAGACGTCGGCCACGGCCGCCTATGTCCTTGGGATCCGGTAACCCACGATGCCGCCCGCTCGCTTCAGACCAAAGGGGGTGATGCC
The DNA here is from genome assembly GCA_963824355.1 of uncultured Acidimicrobiaceae bacterium. Taxonomy (GTDB): domain Bacteria; phylum Actinomycetota; class Acidimicrobiia; order Acidimicrobiales; family RAAP-2; genus Bog-756. The sequence goes on from CAWGOY010000001.1 coordinate 599,170, forward strand.
GTTTCCCCGGTACTCCCCCAGTGATTCGGTACGTTACGCCGGCCACAGAGAACGGGACTCGGCGCGCCACGATGGTAACACTCCGGCATTCGGCGGTCCCGGTCACCGGACCCCTTGGACATCAGCCAAACAACGGAGCCCCCGCCCGGTGAGGACGGGGGCTCCGATTGTCAGGCCACTCCTGCGGTTTGGACCGAAGCCACTCGGTCGGTAGTGGCTATTTGGCCTTGAGGGGCTTGAGCGCGGTGATCGTTCCGCTGCTCGAGATGCACACAGCGCCCTTGGCCGAGCCGGGAACCTTGATGCCGTCGCCGGTATCGGCAGTAATCGGAGCGGTGAACTTGTCAGCAGTGGGGTTGGACGACCCACCCTTCACGTAGCCCGGGCACTTCTTGGCCGAGGTGGAGGTCAGCGTGGGTTGCCCAAATGTCGTGGTGCTCCCACTTACCCAGTGGATAACGCCTCCTGAGGCAAACGTCGCCGAACTGAACGGCTCCGAACTCCCCCCGGTGTTCCCTCCGGTGCAACCGCTGATGGTGCTCGTTCCCGAGGCGGTTCCATTGAAGGTCGTGCAGGTAATCGAGGTGGCGGCGCCAGCTACCCCACTCAACGCGACGGCCGTGGCTCCCGAAATCGGAAGCACCAGCGCCGCGGCAACCAGGAATCCCCTTCGTATCATTGTGTTCCTCCTACTCGTTTACTGACCGCGAGGAGGACATCCCCCACGGACCTTCATCGCCCGGTCACTACCCGGTCCACGTCCGTGGCAAACAAAAGTGTCGGTGCCCTCAGTACGCGGCCCGACCGGCATTCCGGTCCGTCGATTGGTAGTGATCGGCCACTCAATCGGGGTGAGATCCTGTCAGTCCCGAGGTGACGAGCCGGCGCAGCGCAGGCCGAGCACCGCGACCCCCGAACTGATCTACTGGGGGCGACGTGGGAGGAGACTTGAACCGACATTTTGTGTTGAGCGCCCGGACCCGGCGGTCCTCGCTGGCCGTGATCGCCCTTTGCATCGTGCTCACGGCCGGTCTTCTGGCCGGTTGCTCGTCGACCACATCCACGAGTAGCCGAACTACGGAGTCGGGGTTGCCGCCCATCCCCGTGTCGGCGTTCCAGGATCACACCGGGGTGACCCCGACAACCGTCACCATCGGCAATGTGACGACCGAGTCTGGCCGGCCTGTTCACCGGCGCGGTGGTGGGGACCAAGGCCTACGCCGCTTACGTCGACTCGCTGGGCGGAGTCCACGGACGCAAGATCGTCGTTTCGAGCGCTGACGACCAGTTCACCGGCGCCCTCAACAAGCAGGAGACCCAGACCGTCCTGCAGAGCGACTTCGCCAACGTGGGTGGCTTCTCGCTTGGAGGACAGCTTCAGCGAGCCCACCATCGCCGCCAATCCCGGCTTTCCCGATATCACCGCGTCACTGGACCCGGCAACGGAGAAGTTGTCCAACAACTTCTCCCCGCTTCCCGCGTCGAACGGTTGGCCGACCGGTCCCCTCCTGTACTTCAAGCAGAAGTATCCGACGAAGATCGCCCACGCCGCGACGATCATCGCCGATCTACCCTCCACCGAACTCACCTGGGGGAACGAGAAGGAGGCCATGCAGCACCTGGGGTATTCGGTGCTCTACGACCCGGCGCTTCCGGCGACGACCACTGACTTCACGCCGCAGGTGGTGGCCATGAAGAACGCCGGGGTGCAGATCTTGTTTCTGGAACAGGAACCCCAGAACTATGCGTCAGCCATCTTCCGGGACCTGGATCAGCAGAACTTCCATCCGGTGGTGGTGCTGGGTGCGCCGTCCTACAACTCGCAGCTCATCGGCAATGCGGGAGGACCTCACGCCGTCGATGGCGCCTATCTGGAGCAGGCGGCTTCGCTGTATCTCGGCGGAGATGCCGCCCAGATCCCGGCGGTGACCACCTTCAACACCTGGGTGCAGAAGGTATCCCCGGGGTTCACGCCCGACTTCTTCACGCTGGGCGGCTGGCTGTGTGCCCAGCTGTTCGTCGATGCACTGCGCTCGGCGGGAACGGACCCGAGTCGGGGTTCGCTCCTCCAGGCCCTCCGGAAGATCACCGCATTCAACAGCGGCAATCTGGCTCCGGTGAGCAACCCGGCCGGCAAGGTTCCGATCACCTGCTACCTGCTGGGCCAGGTCAACAACGGCAGCTTCCAACGGCTGGACGATCCGCCGATCACCGGTTCCACCGACGGATTTCGCTGCGATGGGACCTACTACCGGTCCAGCTGATGCTGCCACCCGGCCCCTGGGCCCGGCTGGCCTTGGCGGACCGGCGGGGAGGCCGGACCGGCCGGCTCACCCGAACGGGTGCAGCGAACTCCCGACGGCCCAGGTGCTGAAGTACTGGTTGTTGGCCCCGTAGGCCATGCCGATGGCCACCTTGGCCCCGTCCACCTGGTGCTCGCCGGCCGCACCCCGCACCTGGTTGGCCGCCTCGGCGAACCGCAGCAGGCCCGAGGCCCCGATGGGATTGCTGGACAGGACGCCGCCGGAGGCGTTGACGGGCAGCGAGCCCCCGAGCTCGGTGGTGCCGTCGTCGACCAGCTTCCACCCCTCGCCCTCCTCGGCCAGGCCGAAGGCCTCGAGCCAGATGGGCTCCAGCCAGGAGAAGGGGACGTACAGCTCGGCGGTGTCGATCTGGCGGCGGGGATCGGTGATCCCGGCGGCGGCGTAGACATCGGCGGCGCACTGGAGGGCGGCGGCCGGGCGCACCGGGTCACGGCCGGGGAAGCTCGGCGGCTCGGAGCGGGACGAGGCAGGCCAGGATCCACGCCGGGGGTCGACCGTCGGCGGCCGCGGCATTGGCTCCGGCCTCGTCGGTGATGACCACGGCGCAGGCGCCGTCGGACGATGGGCACGACTCGAGGAACCGGGTGGGCTCCCACATCATCGGCGAGGCCTTGACCTTCTCGATGGAGATGTCCTCGATCTTGAGGTGGGCGTACGGGTTCTTCAGGGCGTTGAGGCGGTCCTTGACCGCCACCTTCCAGCCGATGTGCTCGGGGGCACCGCTCCGTTGGATGTAGGCCCGGATGAACGGGGCGAAGGCGCCACCGGCGCCCAGCGAGGCGCCCTTCCCGCTGCCCAGGGCGAACTGGGCGTTGCCCTCGGACTGCTTCTCGAAGGCGACAGCCAGGACCGTCCGGTGCTTGCCCGCCTGGACGTGGGAGGCGGCCACGATGGCGGTGGTGCCACCCACCGAGCCGGCCGTGTGGACCCGGAACATCGGCTTGCCCACCGCACCGAGGGCGTCGGACAGGTAGAGCTCCGGCTTCATCACGCCCTCGAAGAGGTCGGGGGCCTTGCCCAGCACCACGGCGTCGATGTCGGCGAGCGTCATCTGGGCGTCGTCGAGGGCCCGGAACACGGCCTCCCGCACCAGGCCGCCGAAGGACACGTCGAGCCGTCGGGACTTGTGGTGGGTCTGGCCCACACCGACCACGGCGACCGGCGGAGTGCTCACGATCGTCCCTCCAGGATGCAGACGAGGTTCTGTTGCAGGCAGGGCCCGGAGGTGGCATGGGCCAGGGCCCGGCGCCCGCCCCCGAAGATGTGGTCGGCGGCGTAGCCGACCCGGCACAGCCCGGTGGCCATGATCGGATTGTCCCGCAGCGCCCCACCCGGACGGGTTGACGGCGACGTCGTCCCCGAGGCCGAGCACGTTGCGCAGCAGCAGCTCCTCGTGGGTGAAGGCGGCCTGGAGCTCGGCCACCTCGACCGGGGCGTCGCCCAGGCCGGCGGCCTCGGCGGCGATCCGGGTGGACGGCGAGTCGTCCAGGGCCCGGAAGGACGGGTTGTGGCACTCGGTCCGGTGGTCGAATCCGGTGATGTAGGCCGGCCGCTCCACCAGCTGGCGGGCCCGGTCGCCGGTGGCCAGCACCATGGCCGCGGCCCCGTCGGTGATCGGGGGCACGTCGTGGCGGCGGAGCGGCTGGCGGACGAACTCCTCGGCCAGCAGGGACTCGACGTCGCCCTTGCCCCGGGACCGCACCGCCACCTCGGCCATCGAGCGCTCGTCGGCGATGCCGGCGGCGATGACCGCCCGGGCCTGCAGGGCGGCGAAGGTCAGCGGGTCGGCCCCCAGGGGGGCCAGGAAGTACGGGTCCATCTCCATGGGGTAGATCAGGGCCGGGTCGCCGGTCGAGGACCGGCCGGATCCGGTGACCACGGCGATCTCGATGTCGCCCTCCTGCAGGCGGAGCCACGCCTCGTAGAGGGCCCAGGCGCCGTCCATCTCCACGTGGGAGTCCCGCTTGGGCGGCCAGGCGCCGATGGCGTCCAGGTTGGAGACGAAGGAGAAGGCCTGGCCGGTGATGTAGTCGCAGCTGCCCAGGCAGGTGAAGTCGATGTCGGCCCGGTCCAGCCCGAGCGGGGTGATGGCGTCGGTGATGGCCTCCATCAGCAGCTGGGTCTCCGACTTGTCGGTGTGTCGGACCATGGGGGTCTGGGCCCAGCCGATGACGGCGATGTCGGTGGAGGAGTCGCGCTCATGGTCAGAAGATCCGGTTCACGAGGTCGGGATCGTCGAGATCCGGTTCGCCGTTGGGGATCCAGCCGAGCAGGGAGCCCCAGCTCCCGCCCATGCCGCCACCCTCCTCGGTCTCCTCGGCCGGCGATGCCCACACGGCGTCGACCCGCTGGCCGACCCGGACCTGGTCGGCCGGCAACTCGATCACCGCCGAGTAGGGGATGATCACGTCGGTGCCGTCGAGGAGGACGAAGGCCCGGACGAACGGCTCGGTCTCGGTCTGGCCCGGGTACTGCACCGGGGTGACGATGGCGAAGTTGGTGATGGTGCCCTTGTGGGGCAGGTCCACCTCGCACTCGGGTCCGAGCTCGATGGCGTCGACCGGGCAGTAGCCCCGCCCTCCGGCGTAGACCCGTCCGCAGGTCGGGCAGCGCAGCCCCAGCAGCCGGTGGTCCCGGGATGCCTCGGTGGCCCGGTCGGCGGCCTCGGGGACCGGGTTCCGGTAGGTGATCGAGGCCAGGTAGTCCATCCGGGTCACCGGTTCGGCGGCTCCGCCAGTGTCCTCGCCCTCGGTCTCGGCCGATTCGCCGGGAACGAAGCAGATGATGTCGTCGATGCGACCCTCCCGGGTGCCCCGCCATCGGGGTGCCACCCGCATCCCCTCGGACATGCCTTCGGGGGAGCCGGCGTCCACCGCGTGGAGCAGAGGCGTGGTGGCGCCGTCCAGGAGGATCAGCGCAAAGGCGAAGGGATGGTCGAGAGGATGCTGGTCCGAAGGCGTGGCCACCCAGGTCCACGACTCGACCGTGCCCGCCGGCCCCACCTCGACGAACTCGGTGGGGCAGCTCGGCCCCGGTGGCCGGGTCCCACTCCATGGGCGGGACCAGCACCGCGTCCTGACAGCGGATGCCCAGGATCTGCTTCTCGGTGAGGGCGGTCATGAACGCCCCGACGACAGGCCCGAGGGACCGCTTGTACGGGAAGGTGATGGTGCTTTCGACGAATCGGGTCAATGGTCCTCTTCGAGCCTCGGTCGTGGTGGCGCGGTGCCAGGACACGCTAGCGAGAAATCAGACCGGGGTGGATCGGGTTGGGCCGGGAGCACTCTGCTTCATCCGGAGCCGCAGATGGAGGAACCCGGGAATCGGCTTACGCCGAGCGCGAGGTGGCCGGCGTCGGGCACTGGACATCGGGACCCCGGAGGCCGACCTCTCGGAGTAGCCGCCGCTCATCGAGCTTGCTCGATGTGGTGAGGGGGAGCTCGGGGACCAGTTCGATCCGATCGGGGAGCATCGAGTCGGGGAGCAGGTGGCCGGCGCCTCGACGAAGCTCCAGAGCCGGGACCGGATACTCGGTTACCACGAAAGCCGCGATACCGGTCTCTCCCTTGTTGTCGAAGGCCACACAGGTGGCGTCGGCCACACCGGGCAGCCGACGCACCGCTTCGGCCACTTCCAACAGGGAGATGCGGACGCCGGACCGTTTGAGAACCCGATCGGCGCGCTCGACATAGACGTAGTCGCCCCGTTGGTTCCGGTAGACGAGGTCGCCGGTGCGGTAGAGCGTCCCTTCGGCGACGACATCGGTGGACATGGCCCGCTCGGTGAGCTCGGGGGCACCCCAGTAGCCGGCCATCAGCTGGTTCCCACCGATGTACAGCTCACCAACCTGGTCCGCCCGGTCGATGACCAGTCCCTGGTCGTCGACGAGATGGAAGGTCACGCCGGGGTGTGGCTTCCCCAGGGGCACCGTTCCATCGGCCACCAGCTCCTCGGTAAGCTCGATGTGGGTGACGGCGATGGTGGATTCGGTCGGGCCGTACCGGTTGAATACACGGAGTCGGGGAGCGGCCGCCCACAGGGCCCGGAGGTCAGCCAGCACTGCGGCCTCGCCGCCCAGGGCGATGACCTCCAGTGTGCTCCCCTCCAACTCACTCATCTGAGGACTGGCCAGTAGGAGCTTCAGGTAGCTGGGGGAGAAGCCGGTGAAGGTGATGTCCTCCTGTCGGACCGCCCGGAAGAAGGTCCGCGGGAACAACAGTGCTTCTCGGGGCCGGATGACCACGGCCCCGCCCACCACGAGGGTGGGGAACAGTGATCCGAATGCACCGTCGAAATGAAACGGCGAGACGCACAGCGTCCGGGTGGACCGATCGAGGCCGAGCGCCTCAGCCGTCGAGCGAACGGCAGCCCGGAAGGCGTCGTTGCCGATCAGGACACCTTTGGGTGTGCCGGTGGTCCCCGACGTGTAGATGGCGTAGGCCAAGCGGTCAGGAGGTGCGTGGGCCGGCGGCGGCACGGCGCCCACCTGCGGTCCGAGGTCTGAGTACCGGACCCGGGTGGGAAGGCCGGGTCGGGGAGCCCGACGGTCGCTCTCGTCGTCCTCGTCACCGGTGAACACGACGGCGGGCGAGCAGTCAGCCACAATGGCCTCGACGCGGGCCTCGGGGTCGGTGACGGCCAGAGGGACGAACAGTGCGCCCACCCACAGCGTGGCCAGTGCCGTCACGACGAAGTCGACCGAGTTGGGGAGACGGAGCGCCACCCGGTCCCCCTCACCGACACCCAGGGCTTCGAGCTCGCCGGCCAGGTGGCCGACCTCGTCGACCAGCTCGCCGTAGCTCAACGCCCGGACCGGGTCCTTGACCGCGGGCCGGTCCGGTTCCTCGTGGGCCCGTACGACGATGCTCGACAGCACGCTGGGCTCCATGGACCCGGTCATCCGACCGGTCCGCACTGGGCTCCGCGTACCAGTTGACCGGGCAGCTCGCCGGTGGGCGATCCATCATCGAAGGTGACCACCCCGCGCTTGACCGTCCACCGGTAGCCCCGTGCCTTCTGGAGGAGTCGCCTGCCGCCGGCCGGTAGATCGGTGGCGATCTCAGGTGGTGCGCACGCCAAGGCAGCCAGATCGATCACGTTGAGGTCGGCGAGATACCCGGGAGCGACGATTCCACGGTCCAGCCAGCCGAAGTGGGCAGCCGGGCGCCGGGTCATCTGGTGGACCACCACCTCGACGGGAAGGCCATCAGGACCGGTCCGATCGCGGGCCCACAGGGAGAGATAGGTGGTGGTCATGCTGCCGTCACAGATCTGTCCGCAGTGGGCTCCGGCATCGGAGAGCCCGAACATGGCCGCCGGCGAGGTGATCATCTCGCGTATGGCCCGGAGATCCCGATGGGCGAAGTTGAACAGTGGCGTGTAGATCAGCTGTCGGCCTTGGCGCTGCAACTGCACGTCATAGGCCAGCTGTCGGGGATCTACGCCGGTGCGGCGGGCGGTGGCGCCGATGGATCGGGAACTGTCGAAGTTGTAGTCCACCGGGTCGTCGAGCACGTACATGTCGTCGAAGCGGCCGAAAAAGGCATAGCCGGCAAAGGCATCAGCGTCGGAGGTCAGGTGGGCGTGTCCTTCGATGATCCTCTGGCGACGGTCGGGGTCACCGAGGGCCGCCACCCGCTCGGCCAGGGGGAGATCGGCGATCTTGCCGTAGGCACGTGTCGGTGTGAACACATTGACCGATGCCTCGAGTCCGAGCAGGACACCGATGGGCCGGGGCGCCACCTGGGCCTTGACGTCCAGACCTTCGGCCTGGAGCGACTCGGCCAGCGCCATCAGGTCCCGCCACCGCTCGGGTGCTTCGATGTCCTGCTGGACGGTGAAGCTCACCGGTCGTCGGCAGGTGCGGGCGAACTGGCTCACCAGGTCGAATTCGGAGCGGGCGAAGTTATCGTCGGTGGTCCGGTAGCTGTCGCTCAGGAACTGGAAGGCACCCCGACCCGACGATCGGAGGGTGGAGGCCAGGGTCATCAGCTCGGGCTCCCGGGACCGGAGTGTCCCCAGGTTCTTACCGGAGCTGGTGCGGTGGCGGTCGGTGCGTGAGGTCGTCACACCGAGCGCTCCGGCTTCGAGCGCCTGGCCCAGGAGATCGGCCATGGTCGCGAGTTCGGCGGGGCCGGGGTGTTCGTCGAGGTCCGCTCCGCGGTCCCCCATGACGTAGGCCCGAAGGGCGGCGTGGGGAAGGTGGGTGCCCACATCGATGGTCCGGGGTTGACGCTGAAGGGCGTCGAGGTACTCAGGGAACGTCTCCCAGTCCCACTGCAGGCCCTCGTGCAGCGCCGTACCGGGGATGTCCTCCACTCCTTCCATGGTGGCGATGAGCCAGTCGTGGCGGTCGGGTGCAACCGGGGCGAAGCCCACGCCGCAATTGCCCATGGCCACCGTGGTCACTCCGTGGTGGGAAGACGGCGCCAGCAGCGGGTCCCAAGTGGCCTGGCCGTCATAGTGGGTGTGCGGGTCGACGAATCCCGGGGTGACCAGCAGGCCCTCGGCATCGAGCTCGTTGCGACCCCGGGCCAGGTTCTCACCCACCTCGGTGATCCGGCGCCCGGTGACGGCGACATCGGCGGGCCGCAACGGTCCACCGGTGCCGTCGGCCAGCAGGCCGTTGCGGATGACCAGGTCAGCGGGCACGGGATCGACCGGTCATCTCATCCGGCCAGGGCCCACCGCCGCAGCGGCTTCCGGGCTTCGGCCAGGTGCTCGTACTGCTGGTCGGAGAGCACAATCGAGCTCGCCGCGGCAATTCTCCTCCAGATGGGCGACCGACGACGTACCCGGGATGGGCACCATCACCGGGGAACGACGAAGGAGCCAGGCCAGGCACACCTGCGCAGCGGTGGCCCCCACCTCCTGGGCCACGGTGTCGAGTGGCCCTCCACAGCGCGAGAGCTGGCCGCTGCCCAATGGGAACCACGGGATGAAGCCGATCCGACGACGCTCGCAGAAGTCGATCACGTCGTCAGCACCACGCTGGGCGATGTTGTACTGGTTCTGTACGGTGGCTACCGGCACGAACCTCTCGGCAGCCTCGATGTCGGCCACGCTGACCTCGGACAGTCCGACCTCGGCGACCTTTCCGGATTCACGCAGCTCGGCCAAGGCACCGAACTGATCCTCGGCGGGAACCTGAGAATCGATCCGGTGGAGCTGGAACAGATCGATTCGGTCGACCCCGAGGCGCCGAAGGCTCCCCTCACACTGGCGTTTGAGGTAGTCGGGCCGGCCGCAGTCCTCCCACTGACCCGGACCGGGACGGGTGAGTCCGGCCTTGGTAGCGATGACCAGGTGCTCAGGATAGGGATAGAGAGCCTCGCGGATGAGCTCCTCAGTCACGTTGGGCCCGTAGGAGTCGGCGGTATCGATGAGATCCACGCCAAGGCCCACTGCCGTTCGCAACACCGAGACGGCACCAGCGCGGTCCGACGGTGGTCCCCACACACCGGGACCGGTGAGCTGCATGGAGCCGAATCCGAGGCGGTGCACCCGGAGGGTGCCCAACTCCACTGTGGTGTCGAAGGCGTCTGCCATCGTCCCCTCTTTCGTCGTGCCGGGCGCGGCGGTACAGGCAGTCAGGAGTCGATACTCCGCACCGTGCGTCGGGCCATTTTACCGGCGAACTGGCCAGTTCGAAAGGGTCTTGTGCAACGGTGAGCGCGGCATCTACCCTGGTTGATGCACCGGTAATCGCTGGGTCGACCTGGTGTGCATGTCTTACTGCAACGGTGAAGAAGGGGCAGCAGTACACATGATTTCGGCGCGTCCATCGCCTGTAACCCCTCCGGATGACTGGTCCACGGAGGCACCGGGTAGCGACGCGGTCGACCTGGCCATCGTGGGCTTGGGCTCGTGGGGGGTGTGCGTCCTCGAGCGTGCCGTGGCCCGGGCCCGCCGTGTGGAATCCTCCGTTCGAGTACATGTGATCGAGCCCGGAGCCCTGGCCGGAGGGGTCTATGCCATGGGCCAGCCCGACTATTTGGTGCTCAATAACCCCTGCGGACAATTGTCTCTGTACGCAGCTCCCGATGACGAAGAGGAACCGTCTTATGCGGTCGGGCTCTACGACTGGGCCGTCCGGCGCGGGTACCAATGGGTCGGACACGAGTGCCGGAAAACCACGGCGGGACGGCCCATCCAGCCCACCGACTACCTGCCCCGCCGCTTGATGGGGGAGTACCTGGTCTGGTTCTACGAGGCGCTCGTGACCAACGCCCCACCGAACCTGGAAGTGGTTCGGCACTATGCCACGGCAGTCGACATCATCTCGGTGGCTGGCCAGGAAGCTGTGGTGCTCGACAACGGCCGGACGCTCTGCGTCAACCATGTCGTTCTGACCTCCGGTCACACCTGGAACGACGAGGTCCCCGACAGCGGTTCCGGCGTTCGCTACCTGCGGCCCTATCCGGTCGAGTATTTCGATCACCTGGTACCCCCCGGTGAGTCGGTTGCCATCGCCGGTATGGGTCTGGTCGGCTTCGACCTGCTGGCCGCGCTGACCATCGGTCGCGGAGGGACTTTCGAGGACGTAGGGGACCGAACGCGTTACGTGCCCAGCGGCAACGAGCCGTTGATCTACCTGTACTCGCGCTCGGGAATTCCCTACTGTGCCAAATCGGCTCACGGGGTGGATCCCTACGGAGAGTACCAACCGGTGGTGTGCACGCCACAAGCCATCGCTGGCCTGACTCATCCGGGTGGGTCACCGGCCCGCCGACAGGTGGACTTCCGCCGTGACCTCCTGCCCCTGCTGCTCGCCGAGATGCAGTCCCGCTATCTCACCCATGCTGCGTTCCTGAAGAGCGGTCCGGACACGTCGGCCGACGTCCGCCAGGGCCTGACCCGCGCCTGGCGGGATGGGACCTTTGACGACGCGGTCAGCAACTACGAGCCGGTCTACGGCCGTTTCGATCCTGCCAGCCACCTGTTTGCCGGGGAAGGGCGAACCTACACCTCGGCCAAGGACTACCAGTCACAGCTCTACGGCATGGTTGAGGACGACCTCGAAGAGGCCCTCGTCGTCGGCGGGAGCCCGGTGAAGGCCGCTCTCGAGGTCTTGCGAATCCTCCGCGATCAGCTGCGCCTGGTCATCGAATTCGGCGGGCTCACCTACGAGTCGTATCTCGACTTCCAGGCCAACGTCCGTGGTCGGATCAACCGCATGGAGGCCGGGCCTCCACCGCTCCGTTCGCAGCAGCTTTTGGCGCTACTCGATGCCGGTGTGGTGCGGACGCCGCTCGGACCGAACCCGACAGTGCTTCCCGGTCCCAATGGCACCACGATGCTGCGCTCCACACAGCTCGACGAGGAGGTCACCATCACGGTCAACGCCGTGGTCCGTGGCCATCTCGATCTCCCCTCCCTTCCCCGCTCCTGCTCACCGCTGCTCACCCGGTTGTACACCAGTGGACGGTTGACCCAGATGCACTACGGCGACCAATCGGTGGGGAGCGTCTCCATCAACCAGCGCTTCCATCCCTACGACGCCTGCGGGCGGGTCCAGCCCCATCTGTCCCTGCTCGGGGTCCTGACCGAGGGGGCCCGCTACTTCACGCACTACCTTCCGTCCCCCAGGAGTCGCATACGGGCGGTGCTCGACTCCCAGGAGTGCGTGCAGGCGGTGATCAGCGGACGCGCAGGGTAGTAGTCGGCTCAGGCCGTCGCCTTGGCCAGCGCCTGGTCGAGATCCTCGATGAGGTCGTCGATGTGCTCGAGGCCGATGGACAGACGGATGGTCTCCGGGCGGATCCCGGCTGCTGCCCGCTCCTGGTCGCTCAGTTGCCGGTGGGTGGTCGAAGCAGGATGGATGGCCAACGACTTGGCGTCTCCCAGGTTGAGCAGTCGCTTGAAGAGATTGAGGGCGTCGAAGAAGGCAAGACCGGCCTGGTACCCGCCCGCGGCTCCGAAGGTGATGATGGACGGGACGTGTCCTTTCAGGTAGCGCTGGGCCAGTTGGTAGGAGGGGTGCTCGGGAAAGCCCAGGAAACTCACCCAATCCACCCGGGGATCACCGGCCAGGTACTCGGCCACAGCCCGTGCATTGGACTCGTGCCGTTCGAGGCGGACCGACAGGGTCTCGAGGCCCTGCAACAGCTGGAAGGCAGCCAGGGGCGAGAGGGTGGCACCGGTGTTACGAAGTTGCACCGACCGGGCCCGGACCGCGAAGGGTCGCTCGGGAAAGTCCCGGGCGAACACGACGTCGTGAAAGGCCGGCTCGGGCTGGTTGAACAGCGGGAACCGTGCGGCGTATCGGGTCCACGGGAATGTGCCGGCATCCACGATGGCGCCCCCCAGCGTGGTGCCGTGCCCGCCCACGAACTTGGTCAGCGAATGGACGACCACGTCGGCCCCGTGACGGATCGGCTTCAACAGGAGCGGGGTGGCCACGGTGTTGTCGACGATGAGGGGAACGCCGGCACCATGGGCCACGCCGGCGACCGCCTCGAGGTCGACCACGTTGCCGGCCGGGTTGCCGATGGTCTCGCAGAAGACGGCGCACGTGCGCTCGTCGATGAGCGGAGCAAGGGACTCGGGCCGGTCGTCAGGAGCGAACCGGACCTCGATCCCGAGGGTGGGCAACACATGGGCGAAATAGGTGAACGTGGCTCCGTACAGCTGAGGCGCCACCACGAAGTTGGAGCCAGCCGTGGCTACCGTGAGCACGGCATAGCTGACTGCGGCCATGCCCGACGACACCACCAGCGCGGCTGTGCCTCCTTCGAGATCGGCGACTCGCCGTTCGAGAACGTCATTAGTGGGGTTGTTGAGCCGGTTGTAGTGGAATCCGGGCACTTCGAGGTCGAGAACGGCACCGGCGTGCTCGGCGTCGATGAAGTCGTGGGCCACGGTCTGGTAGATGGGTACGGCCACGGCCCGAGTGCCGTCCGGGGTATACCCGCCGTGGATGGCGATGGTTTCGTCGCGCACGGTTCAGAGGCTCTCGGTCAGTACGTCGGCCAACCAGTTGGTGTAGATCTGCGCCGCCGCAGTCCGCCACGGCCACGGAGCCCTGGCTTCGAGCTCGTCGAAGGGAAACGACTCAAAGAGCACCGGGTTCCGCTCACCGCCGGCGATCCGTCGCTGCAGGGACTTCAACCGATCGGCGTCCTCGGGCGCCGAGCAGTTCTGGGGCAGGACCGGGATGCCGTCCCGCTCGTGGCGCACGAACCGCCGGACGTCCCGCCGGTACTCGCGCAGGAGGCTGGTCGGCCCGTACTCTGGGTGGGCTTGCATGAGTACCACGTCGCAGTCCTCGACACGTCTGGTGGCCACGCTCCAGCCGATCTCCTCCGATCCCAGGGGGATCTCATACCCGGCCGCGCGCACCCGGTCGGTCGGCACGGTGTTCACCCGCGAATGGGGAAGAACGATCTCCCGCCTCAGGCCGTCGGTGAGGGGTGCACCGGGCTCGACGTGTTGGGGAAACACGCCGGTGCACTTCATCGGCAGCGATTCCCGTTCCAGTCCGTCGAAGACGGTCAGCGCGGCGTGAGCTGACAGACAGGACAGCACCATCGACGGAACGGAGTGACCGGCCCACATGAGGAGCCGGACCATGTCCGGCCAGATCGGCTCGTCCTCGAGGACGGGCTCGATCGGGTTGGATCCGGTTACGATCAGGAGCTGCGGTGGGTTGTCGAACAACGTCGAGAACGGTGTGTACCACTCGGTGACCCGGAGCGCGGTGGCCTCTCCCCTCGGGACTCCGGGCATGGTGTACAGGCGAACGTCGAGGCCCTGGCGGCCTGATCCCATGTCGAGCAGGTCCAGGAACTGCTCCTCGGTCTGTACGAATGCCCCGTCAGGCATGTTGTTGACCAGGGCGCACCTCGTCGGGTTCCCCGAGGAGGCGGTGTCGGCCAAGCTCGGGTGCCCGGCCAGGGGCGAGTCCAGGTGCAGGACGACCATGTCCAGGTATCGGCATCCGCTGGCCACTTCCTAAAGAAACAGGCCGGATTGTGTCGATGGTGGTCGGGTAGCCCGCCTCGGAGCGGGAGCGTCCGGCACCCAGGAAGGACCGATCGGCATGCCCGTGGAGATCGTCGGGATGGTAGGCACGAGGGACGCCTCGGAGATCAAGGGACCGCTGGTCGACGGGCCGGTGGTCGACTGGATGGACGGCCCGGTCATCGACCCGGACTACCTGACGGAGATCTCCCGTGCCCACGAAGAGGCCGGATTCGACCGGGTGCTGGTGGGGTACGGAGCCGTCGGACCCGAGGGTTGGGCCGTGGCCGCTGCGGTGCTGCACCACACCGATCACCTGAAGGTCCTGGTTGCCCATCGCCCCGGGTTCGTCCAGCCCGCCCTCCTGGCCCGTAAGGCCGCCACGCTCGATCACCTCACCGGCGGAGGTCGCGTCGCCGTGCACTTCATCACCGGGGGCGACGAGGCCGATCAACGACGCGAAGGCGATTTCGTGCCTCACGATGCCCGCTATCGCCGGACCGGCGAGGTGATGTCCCTCGTCCGCCGGATGTGGGAGGAGGATGAGCCGTTCGATTTCGAGGGGGAGTTCTTCCGCTACGAGGGAGCGTTCACCTCGGTCAAGCCGGTCACCTCCGGAGGGATCCCCCTGTACTTTGCCGGAGCCTCGCCCGCTGCCATCGAGGTGGGTGCGGCCCAAGCCGACGTGTACGCCTTTTGGGGTGAGCCGCGGGCCGCGGTGGCCGAGCGGATGCGTTCGATCGTACAGGCGGCCGAGATGGCTGGTCGGTCCCTCCGTTTCAGCATCTCGCTGCGTCCCATCATCGCCGACACCGAAGAAGAGGCATGGGAGAAGGCGGAGTGGATCGCCGAGACGACCGCCGAGCGCATCGAGCAGGCCAAGGAGCGCATGTCCGGCCACCAGAGTTCCTACCGGGGGCTCGGCGGAGCGGCCAACGCCACACTTTCCGTCGACCGTCACACAACGACGACGACGTCGGTCGGGCGCAAGCGCCTCATCGCCATGTCGGCCGAACGGGAGGTCTACGACGAGCGTCTGTGGATGAAGGTGGCCAACCTGACCGGCGCGGCCGGCAACTCGACCGCGTTGGTGGGCACGCCCGAGCAGGTGGCTGAGGCCATGCTGCGCTACTACGACCTCGGGTGCACCACATTGCTCCTGAAGGGCTTCGACCCAGTCCCCGATGCAATCGAATTCGGCAAGGAACTCCTGCCCACGGTCAGGGCAGGAGTCGAGGACCGCTCGGCCTGACTTCAGGCGGGCGGTACCCCAATTCGATTTGGACGGTTCGGAGCTTTCGAACTAGGTGTTTCCGGTGGTTCCCGCGGTGGTGGTAGTTACACCGGAGTTGCCAGTGTTGCCGGTGTTGCCGGTGTTGCCGGTGTTGCCGGAACTGCTGGAGTTGCCGGTATTCCCAGAGTTGCTTGAACTGCTGGAGTTGCCGGTATTCCCGGTGTTGTCAGACGCTCCTCCCTGGAGGTTCCATGCAGCCGTACAGCCGTCGATCCAACTGGACGAGATATCGCCGGAAGGGACATTGGAACTACTGCAGACCGATGATTCGCTGGTGCTGGACGAATAGTGACTCGAACCGTAGTCATAGCCGTTTGCGTAGGAACCCACCCCGTTGACCGCCACACCGAAAGCGAGCACGGCCAACCAAAAGCCAACGGCTCCGAGAATCCCCACGAACCCGAGAATGATGCCGGCTATGGCCAGTCCGCCCCCCGTTTCCTGCCCTTGGGACTCCTTGATCTTCTTCCGGCTTATGAAGCCAAAGATGACCGCCAGCACCGAGCCGACGCCGGCCACCCAGACGATGCCCAGTATGAGCGAAAGGATGGCCATGCCGTTCGTCTTCTGCGGCTGAACGCCGGGATAGCCAATGGGCCCGGGCGCCGGGGACGGTTGCGGGCCTGGTTGGGCCATGTACGGCGCCGGGTTCGGAGGGGGAACCGGGGCACTCGGATGCTGCTCGGGCGGATACCATTTTCCGTCCGAGGCCTGCCACCAACCGGGGCCCTGCGATGTATCGCTCATGCTCCTCCTATCCGCTCTTTGAGGGTGCGCTTTGCCCGACAGGGGTGCTCCCTCCCGTGAAGTTACCGCAGATGAGTGAAAGAGGGCAGCGATTGACGTTCGGGTCCCCCTGGCGAGACAAATTGCAGGTTGGAGGGCAGCGCCAGGGAAGTCTGAGCGCCCGGAGCGCTCGAGGGATGGGGGATCGCCCCCCCAAGCCTGGGTCGATCCTCGATGCCAACGGAACGGCTCGACAACCCGTCATGACATCGGAATCTGTCGTATCGTTTCCTGCCGGTTCTCTCTTGCGGGCCACGAAGAGCGGCCGTCAGTAGCGATGCTGAAGGATCGGAGAGATCGATGCTGAAGGCCGCAAGCACCACTTCGCTCTTGGGTTTGCTCCTGGTTCTCGGGTTCTCCCTGTCAGCCTGCTCCTCATCCACCACCCCATCCACTGGCGCTATTTCTGCAGGCACGTACCAGGCATCGGTGCGGAGCACCTGCTCCCAGTTGTCTACTCAAGAGAAGAGTGGAGCCCAGGAACATGGATTAAAGGTCTCGACCAATGGCGCAGGACAGGTTGAGCTACAGGTGGCGAGCTTCGTAAGTAGTGGAGGGCAGGTCTTGGATGAGTACCGGTCGGAATACGGCGCACTTTGGAAAGAGCCCTTTCCGGAGTCCCTGTCCGCGGAGCGCCAACGGGCCATGAAGCTGTCGGCCGAGTTTCTGTCGGACGACACGAACGGTCTGAAGGCTCTCCAGTCGCTACCCCCGGGGGACCAGGATCGGTACATGACCGAGGAGGAGTTGGCCCAGTCGAATCCGGCCGTGAACCGTCTGATCATGCAATCGTCAGCAATAGAGCCGCAGCTCACGGAGGCTATGAGCGCACTGGCTGGACAACAGTGCAAATTGTTCCCTACGACCTGATCGTTCTCATGAGCGGTTGACCAACAGAGAGAGGACTTGGCATGATCACATTTCCACCAAGGACCCGGTGCTCATGAGTGGGTTCACCAATCCGGCCTGGCTTCCCTTCTCCGTGAGCGAAGCGGCAACAGCGGGAACGGCTACGAGTGAGGATCTCGACTCGGGACTGGCCTGGAACCACCTTCTCGAGGCGATGAAGCGGGCCAGTGAAACGGTGCTCTCCGACTCCGTTTCACAGGAACCAGTGGACATGACATCCGGATTTCGGCACCTTCTCGTCCTGCTGGGGGTGGGAATCGACGAACTGCTGCGACGGGGACTGGACACGGTCCCAGCGGTGAAGCCGTCGGTCATGGACGCGGCCTTCAAGTGGGGTATGGAGTGTCCCGACTGCATCTATGTCGGGTCGGCGCTCAGAGGGACCGAGACGTACCGCCTTTGGGGAAAGCGCGGGTCAGCGCGGTACGTGGGTCTACAGATCATGTCTGGGATGGCTTCGACCTTCAACGCCTTGCTGGACGACTTTACTCTGGGACCCGACGGCGAGTTCGAGGTGATCCTCTCGACCGAACCCCACGAGGGCAACTGGGTGCCGCTGGAGGAGAACGCCACGATGCTGGTTATCCGGCACTTCTTCTACGACTGGGAGCACGAGGTCGCCGCTGAACTGTCGATTGAGCCGCATTCGGGCCGAGCTCCTGTCGGGGCGGCTGCCTCGGGCGACCCGCGCGCAACACTGGCCCGCCAGCTCATTGCCCTGGGGGACTTCCTAGAAGAAAACCTGACGTTTTTCCTCAGTCTGTCCGTGCCCGAGGAGCCCAACTCCTTCCTGCCCCCCTTGGACGGCGCGGCAATGGGTGCCGCCGCGGAGAATCGGCCGGTTATCGGCTCATGGAGGTTGGCCCCGGATGAGGCCCTGGTTATCGAGGTCGAGCCGCCACAGGGTCTGTACTGGAGCTTTTCCTTGGGAAATGTCTGGTGGGAGACGATCGACTACGGCAATCGCCAGTCGAGCCTCAATGGTCACCAGACAGCCGTGGACGACGACGGGAAGGTACGGGTGGTGGTTGCCCATCAGGATCCTGGGGTGGCCAACTGGTTGGACACTGCCGGTCACAGTGGAGGAGCCATCATTTTGCGATGCGTCCGCACCGACACTGCACCCGTACCGTCCGTCGAGGTGGTGCCGTTCGAGCGACTGGCCGAGAAGCTGCCCGACGGTACTCGTCGGGTGTCCCCCGATCAACGGGCCGCGGTTATCCAGATGCGACGCGAGGCCGTGAGCCGTCGCTTTCCCCGGTGACCGCTGTCACCGCCGAATTTGCCCCAGACGAGGAGCCATGGATATCGATCGACTAGTCGCTACCGCGTGCGAACGTGCCGGGTCGGATGACTTCGGTAGCGATACGTGGCGCGAGGGCCTCGAAATCCTTGTTTACTCGCTGAACACCGAGGCGGCACTCAACGAGTTTGGTATCAGCGCCATGACCGATCAGATTCTCGGCAACCTGCTCAATCGACTTCGCATCGAACAGTGGTACGCCAACTTCCCCGAAATCAATGACCAACAGATTGTGGCTCCACTGTTCGGAGTCGGTCTTCCCCGCACTGGTTCAACAGCTCTTAGTTACTTGCTGGCGCAGGATCCTGCCCGGCGGTCCCTTCGTGTGTGGGAGGCCGGCGATCCCTGCCCGCCTCCAGAGACAGAGACCGAGCATAGCGACCCCCGCATCGCGGTAGCCCAGGCTGGTATTGACTTTACCAACGAGATGTTCAGCGGCTTCGAGGGGATGTTGCCGACGGCGGCAGACGGTCCCCAGGAGTGCATTCTGCCGATGGCCTTTGAGTTTCGGTCGCTGATCTTCGAGGGAATGGCGCTTATCCCCAGCTACAGCGCGTGGCTCCTGCGATGCGACATGGAGCCGTCCTACCGTTACCACCAGCGGGTGCTGAAGCTATTGCAATGGCGCTGTCCGCCCGACCGGTGGTGGCTCAAGACCCCCGCCCACATGTTGTCGATCGACGCCCTGAACGCGGTGTACCCCGATGCTCGGTTCGTGATGACGCATCGTGACGTGGGCAAGGTCTTGCCCTCGCTGTGCTCCCTGCACAGCACACTATCCACCGTCCTCACCGAACGCCCCGACCCAAGAGCCACTGGTGTCCACTGCAGCGAGCTATGGCGTACGGCGTTGGAGCGGCTGATCGAGTTCCGCGACCGTGGCAACGAGGACCGCTTTTTCGATCTCTATTTCGACGACGTTCAGCGCGATCCGATTGGTCAAGTGGCTCAGCTCTACGGCGAGCTGGGTGACGTCCTGAGCGACGAGGCCTGTCGACGAATGCAGGACTGGTGGGACCTGAACTCGACCAATCGATCAGGGCCAGTGGCCCGTGCTCCTGGGGACTTTGGGCTTGACCCGACCATGATCGCCAACCAGTTCGGGTTCTACTACGAACGTTTCGGCCTTTCCGGAAGTCTCGACCCGGCGACGTGATCACTCTGTAGGTGCTGAGCGGCGGCGGTTGCCCAGCTTGGCCGTGGGCAGGCTGCCGGAGGGACACAGCGGGTCTGAACCGACATCTTCGGCACCCGAAGGGGCGTAGAAGTGGAACCCACCGAGTCCGTCGGCTTTCGCTCGGTACATCGCCGAGTCAGCTCGCGAAAGCACTGATTCATAGCTATCTGTGGAAGTCTCGGGAAACATGTTGACCCCGATACTCGCCATGATGGAGAAGCTTGCACCGTCAAGATCAAAGGGTTCTTGTAATGCGGAGGCGATCCTTTCCGCGACAACTTCGGCGTCCTGCGGATTAGTGGCTCCTTGAGCCAGTACTGCGAACTCGTCTCCGCCGATTCGGGCCACAGTGTCTACCTCGCGAACCGCGGCCAGTAGTCGCCTGGCTACGGCTCGAAGCAGCTCATCTCCCTTCTTGTGTCCGTAGACATCATTGATGGACTTGAACTTGTCGAGGTCGACAAACAGCATGGCGACCTGTACTCCGTTCCGACGGGCCATGGACAGTGCTTGGTTGACCCGATCCTCTAGGAGCCGGGGATTGGCCAGTTCGGTCAGGGGGTCGTGCAGAGCCTGGTGGCGCACTTCGTCAAGCAGGGCAACGCCGTCAAGCGCGGTCGCCGCCAGACTGGCCACGCCACTCAGACGTTCTCGCAGGGTGTCATTCGGTTGCTGCTCGTGATCAGCATGATCTACGCAGAGAACGCCATAGAGCGTGTTCCGCGCCACGATCGGGACCATGACCCCTGAGTTCAGGCCGGTCAACGACAAGATCGATGCCAGGACCGGATCGGATTCGGCCGAAATGGCAGACGGAACTGAAGCCTCGAGTAGCCGACGGGGCAAGCTCTCGCATCGAACACCTGACTCTGGTGTTGAAGATGCCAATGGAGTCCGGGAGCACCAGGCCACCCGGGAGAGAAGGGCCTCGCCCTCGTTCCAGAGGAGGACGTGTGCCGCGGTGCACCCGGTTATTTCCGGTACGGCCTCGGCAACGTGTCGCGCGACCTGGGTGGGAGACGAGTGCTCGGCAAGTGCCCTGCCCAGACCAAGGAGGGCGCTGAGGGTTGCATTTCGGTTTTGAGCCTCAGCAAGGGCGGCAGCGGTATCGAGGGCAGCAGCAGCGTGCCCGGCGTAGGCCATCAGGAGTGAACGTTCCTGAGGCAAGAAGTGGTAGTCCTTGGGATAGTAAGCGGCAAGGCGGCCGAAGTGGCAGCGAGTCGATTCGATGTCAACCACGATGCGTGAGCTGTTGTCCGACGCAGTAGCTGAGTGGGCGAGCTCATCTGCTGCAATGTGGACTTCGCTCTCGGTAAAACCCACGTGGTGGATCCTTGGAGCGACATCGCCTGGGAGTCTTGCGACCAGCAGATAGCGTGGGGCCCTCACTGCGACCCCGGCCTGGCGGGTGATCGTGTCGAGCATCGAGTCGACGTCACGAAGCGAAGCAAGCTCCTTGGCTACGGATTCTAGAGACTCGTAGCGTTGGGTGAGCACAACGATCTGCTCCCGCAGAAGTGCCACTTCGTGTTCGAGGTTGGCTTTCCCCGAGGACGTAGGATCCCACTCCACCCGGATCAGGCAACGGCCATCACCCCGAGTCTGACATTCGATCTCTTCGACGTCGGCTTGTTCCATGCCGAACAGCACCGGAAACTGTGACAGAGCGCCCAAGGTGTAGCTGCAAAACAGCGGGTCCCGCTCGTGATCGGGCGTGACCACGGAGATCAGCCCACTCTTCTCGGCTACCTCGACGACCTCCGAACGAGTGATAGTTGACTGTTTGGCCGAGATCGACGGATAGAAGCGCAGCAACTCTGCGGGTGATCCCATGGACCGCAAGAGGGCCAGTACTTCGGTTCCCGCGTATTGACGAAGTACTTCGATCCCCGCCTTGCGACCGATATCGGGATCATCGAGTTCTTCGGCGGCGGCCCGAAAGAGAGCGAGTCCCTGCTCGTACGAACTCCAGCCACCGGGACGCTCAAGCTCCGCAACCGATCTGCGCTCCTTTGCCCTGGCCAGGATCCGCGCCACTCCGCTGTCCCCGGCAGCCTGCCGGGCAGCGGCCAGCAACGCCCCAAGCATGGAGTTGGCCAGCTGCTGGGGGTTTTCGACAATACCCACTCCTTTACGATCGACTACGGCTACTCGATCTTGAGCCCATTTGTTCGGAGGAGGTAGGTGTTTCGGAAGGTGAGAGACGCAGCCCGACGGGCCGGGTCCGCTACTCGATGGGCTCTGTCGCCAGCACCCATAGCGGTCCGTCGCCGCAATCGACGCGGAGACCACCGCCAACGTCCGCGTCGTCGGGTGGGTGCATGCTGGTTCGCACGACGCGGACCCGGCGACCTTGCAACTCAGCGATCGGACCGGTCACCGAATGGGTTCCAGGGGTAAATGCCCACGCTCGCACCTGCGTATGTACCGCCTGGGCCGGCATCGACCAATCGATCGTCGCGTAATCCTGTCCGAAAGGCCCTGCTTCAGTGACGCCCTCGGTCGGCTGCGGGTCGCCCGGGTCCTCACGGACGACTCGCTCGATCACACCACGGAGCATCCTCAAAGCGAGCACGGTCAGTCGAGGTACCACGTCGTAGATGGTGTCCTCGTCCAGGACAGGCGTGACCCGTTGGGCCAGAATGTTTCCGCTATCGAATTGCGGGTCCATCCGATGCCAGGTCACCCCGAAGTTGCTGTCTCCCAGCCGGATCGTCCAGGCCACCGGGTTCGATCCCCGGTGGCGAGGGAGGAGGGAGGGGTGATAGTTGACTGAACCGTACCGAGGGACACCGAGGGCACCTTCCGGTACCCGCCAAGGGAACGCCCACGACAACACCAGGTCAGGGTGAAGCGAGCGGAGGATCGGCTCAATACTGTCCTTGTCGGGCGCGATGATCACTTCGGTACCCGGCACCGTCGACGCTGTATCCAGCATCGCAAGTCCGGGCGTGGGCTTTCTGCGCCGGGCGCCGACAGCAGCAACCGGCTCATGGCCGAGGCGGCGCAGGGTGGTCGTGGTCATGGCTGCCACCTCGGGTACGGCCGAGAGGATCACCACCCGTAATTGACTCCGCACCGTGTGGTCAACCATGTCCTAGCAGTCGGCAGGGGCCGTCAAATTCTTGACTGGGCAGGGCGTCAGCTGATGGCTCAGTGAGAGACGTTCCCGATTCTTCTGCGACCCGAAGTCCTCTGGTCGTCCTAGCCCAAGGTGCTCGAGCACGGTCTGCTTTCGGCTCACCCCGACTGGGCAGTGATCACGAGTTCGGCTCGGCCAGGAATTGACCGTCACACCGGTAGCCGTGGGTGGACCCGGAGACGGGTGGATCATCGGCGCGCACGAACTTTCCATTGACGATCTTGGCGATGACGTAGCAGGTTGAAGGCCTTCCGCCTGCGGGATTTGTCGGAGCAAGGAGGCCGGATGCGTCGAACGACGTGATTTTCCGGAGCTGTTGCTGTACGGATCCCTGCGTGGGGTCCTTGCCGGCTGCCCTGAGTGCCTGGACGAACAGTTGCGTGTTGGCCCATCCGGCAAGGGTGTAGTAGTCCGCTTTGAAGCCAGGGGAGACTTTCTGCACCCACTTCAAGAAGGTGTTGACCGCCGGGATCGTCGAAGCGTCCTCCCCCAGAAACGAGCGCGTTGGGCATTTCGAGGTTGCTTCCGTCGGCGGCCGCTGGACCGCCTGCGGCGGCAACGAGCGCTTCACTGTAGGCAGCTGTCCCGATCACCAATTTGGGATGGAAGTTCTGTTGATTGAGTGCCTTGAGCAGCGCGCCAGCGTAGTTTTCCGGCAACTGATCGATGAGGATCAGCTTGACGCCGGCGTTCTTCATAGCCACCACGTTCTGGGTGAAATCCGTCTGCGTGAGGGGAACGGTATCGAAGTAGACAATCTTGTAGCCGCCATGCTCTACCGCCACCTCCTCCTTCTTCCATACGGCCAGTGCTGACCCGAAGGTCGATGCCAACACCCCAGTGTGCATTGCCTCGGTCGGATACTCCCTGCCGTAGAAGTCGACCGCACCCGTCGGCCAACCCTGTCCGGTGGGATTGGCGCTGTAGGAGTTCGGCAGCTGGGCGAGTGTCGAGTCGAGCGAGGTGGAGACATCGGGAAACTTCGGATTCGCAGCGAGGACCGTCTCCCCGAAACTGTCCTCGAGCGAGAAGCTTCCGACAAGAGCGAAGTCTTTGCTGACGGCGTTCTCCGTGAGCTCCTTGTTCATCGCCCCGGCGAACTGGTCATTCTGGGCGTCCACCACGAGCTTCCGCCCGTCGACTCCTCCCTGTGAATTGACATAGGCGGCGTACGCTTCCGTCCCGACGATCGACCCGGTGAACAGTCCTTCGGTTTCGGTGGACACATTGCCGATGGTGATCGTCGAGTGAGTCACTCCGGTGGTGCTCTTGAACGCTGAGGTCGGAATGGGTCGACGACTGGAGGCGTTGGGCGGCGACGCCAGTGCGCTCGGAGAGGCGAGGACGGTGCCCGCGAGGGCGACAACGATCGAAACTAGCAACACCACATGCCGGTACTTCGGACTTCCAGGCACCCTGACTCTCATGTTTCTCCTTGATTGGTACTGGCAACGACTCCGATTCGGTGTCGATTACGGGAATGCGGGGCGGATGACGCCCTCCTGTCACCTCGGGATCCACTGGAGGGAAAAGACGGAGACCCCAGTCGTATGTCTCCGGTTCCGAAACGAAGTCGGCGCCTGCGGTGCGAAGACTGGCGTAGGCTCGGTCCACGTCGTCGACTTCCGGACTGAGATGGCGATTCGAGCGAGAAGCCCGTCCCCCCATCACCGCTGACAACGAAATCGGGATTGTCCGACACGGCAGATCCTCGCTCTGAATTGTCGTCGCTCAGCACTGACCCCGGCACCGAACACCATGGTAGCGGCCATGTCAGGGACGAACCTGGTCAGTGGTGGCGAGCGAATGCCCAGGTCCCGGCTTCCAACCGGGGCCCTTTCCTCAGCTGTACGGCCCGGCCATGCCCACGATGGGCTTATTGAGTGGCGCACCGCCGTGGGAGCCGTAGAAGGTGGCATCACCGTAGGTGAAGATCCCTCCGTCCGATGCCACCAACCAGTAGCCCCCACCGTCGGGGGTGGCGGCCATGCCCACGATGGGCTTATTGAGTGGCGCACCGCCGTGGGAGCCGTAGAAGGTGGCATCACCGTAGGTGAAGATCCCTCCGTCCGATGCCACCAACCAGTAGCCCCCACCGTCGGGGGTGGCGGCCATGCCCACGATGGGCTGGTTGAGTGGCGCACCGCCGTGGGAGCCGTAGAAGGTGGCATCACCGTAGGTGAAGATCCCTCCGTCCGATGCCACCAACCAGTAGCCCCCACCGTCGGGGGTGGCGGCCATGCCCACGATGGGCTGGTTGAGTGGCGCACCGCCGTGGGAGCCGTAGAAGGTGGCATCACCGTAGGTGAAGATCCCTCCGTCCGATGCCACCAACCAGTAGCCCCCACCGTCGGGGGTGGCGGCCATGCCCACAATGGGCTTGTTGAGTGGCGCACCGCCGTGGGAGCCGTAGAAGCTGGCGTCGCCGTAGTTGAAGATGCCGCCGTCCGATGCCACCAACCAGTAGCCGAGTCCGTCCGGCGATTCGGCCATGCCCACAATGGGCTTGTTGAGCGGCGAGCCACCGTGTGAACCAAAGAAGCCGGAGCCGCCGTAGTTGAAGAGGCCACCGTCGGATGCGGCCAACGTATAGCCGGTGGACGGGACGAACAGCACACCGCTCGGTTCCGACAGGCCCGTGGCGGCACCGGCGAGCGTTGTAACGGGCGTCGGCGTGCCCGAGCTGGCCAGCTGGGCCGGCGAGAACTCCGTCACCGAGTTGGTCACGGTGTTGCTCACCCACAGGTTGCCGAAGCGATCGAAGGTGGGACCGTGCGCTTCGGCGAGGTGGGTGCCGCTGCCCGACAGGGTCACCTTGGGTACCGGTGATCCGCTCACTGCCAGTTGGGTCGGCGAGAACGCCACCACAGTGCTAGAAACCGTGCCGTTCACCAACCACAGGTTGCCAGAGTGGTCGAAGGCCAGGCCTGCGGGAAAGTTGATACTTCCGGCCGAGGCAGTCAGGGTCACGACCGGCGACGGTGTCCCGGTGGCGCTGAGCTGGCCCGGGGTGAAGCTGACAATGGTGTCGTTGGTGCGATTCCCGATCCAGAGATCGCCCCGGCCGTCGAAGGCCAGCGAGGTTGGAACGGCGATGCTTCCCGAGCCGTTTGTGGTGATGGTGACCCCGGGTGTGGGCGCCCCGGAGGCCGCCAGCTGGCCCGGTGTGAACTCGACCACGCTGCCGGTGCCGGGGCCACCGTTGGCCACCCACAGGTCGCCGGAGCGGTCGAAAGCGAGGGAGAACGGTGAGTCGAGACTGTTGGCGGTGGAACTCAACGTCACCGTGGGAGCTGGGGCACCGCCGACCGCCAACTGGAGCTGGGTAAATTCGACAATGGTGTTGGCAACGGTATTGGCCACCCAGATATTGCCCGACGAGTCCATGGCCATTAGATAGGGAGTGTTGAGCGACGTGCCTGCGCCCGACACGGCGCTGGTCGGCGCCACGTTGCCGCTGGCCCCCGGGGCGAAGGACGAGACCGACGAGCTCCCCAGATTGAGCACGTACATGGTGTTGGGGGGAGTCGGCGTTGCCGCGCCGGAAGTCTCCGCCCCGACCACGAGGACCGATGTCACCAGCGTTCCACCGAGGAGGGCCACAGCAGCCAACAGCGAGAGGACGGAGCGAAACGGGCTGCCGAGCCGCAGCGAGCGACGGGCCTCGACGTCGAACTGATCCGTAGCCTGGTCGGTCGCGTCCGTTGAGCGGACAGAGTGCTTCATAGCGTGTGACCTCCAGCGATAAACCCCCCGTCGGTCCCTATGGTCCCAGATGTCGAGTCGAGTGTCCCGGATGGGAAGTCGCTCGGCGGTGGTGGGCGAGGGGGTGTCCGGCTAAGGCCCTAGCCCTGTTGACCTGGTCCGACAGTGACCTGACCGGAGCCATTCCGGCGCAGCCACGCTCCTCGACCGCACATCATTGTCTGCGCAACTAACGATGTACCTGCCCAGTCCTGCCGGATGGCAGGTTCGGCCCCCACGGAATGTCCGCTCCCCGGGTCAAGTATTGGCGGCTTTTGGTCGAAATTGTACGAGTTATGGGATTCATCAGCCCTCCTTCAAACAGTGGTGCGGGAGCGAATCTGGATCGATCGAGCTCCGCTGAGCCGAGACGCGACCGAACCGGCTCCGGTGGTTGGCACCCTGGGGTTCGTGCCATCTTGGCGCTAGTCGTTGTGCTGCCCATTCTCGCCACCGGCATCTTCACTACGTCCGGGGTGGTGTCGGGCTGGTCATTTCGCCAGCACGCACAAGTGGTGGCCGACGATGCCAAACAGTTGCAAACCGTGGCGGCGGCCCGGGCGGAGATGAACCCCTTGTCGGTGCCGCTGTTGGCCGTGTCCTACGCCGCCCAACTCGGCATCAGCGAGCCCGACCTTGACGGTCTCCTCAAGCCAGCGATTCCGTTTCGCGTTCAGCTAGCGCAAGGCACCTCCCGGATTTCTGGCTATCCGACGTTCTCTTCGACACCGGCGCTCAGGTCAGATGTGGCGGAGTTGCGAGCCCTGATCCCGAAGGTGATGGCCAACACTGTGTCCTTCAGTGTCGCCCGCAACTTCATGGCCGAGATGTCCAGCTCCATCGACAACATCTGGTATCGGGACTACAACCGATTGCAAGCCGATATCTCGGCGTGGCAGGCGCCGGGATC
This sequence comes from uncultured Acidimicrobiaceae bacterium, assembly GCA_963824355.1. Classification (GTDB taxonomy): domain Bacteria; phylum Actinomycetota; class Acidimicrobiia; order Acidimicrobiales; family RAAP-2; genus Bog-756. The sequence continues at coordinate 626,720 of CAWGOY010000001.1, forward strand.
CTTCGAGGTTCATGCCGCCGCGCTCTATCAGACCTACCAAGCGTTCCTCACCGGTGGCCACGAGGTCGAAGGGGCCATCTACGTGCTCCAAGGAACCGGCCCGGCCGGTGCGAAACAGGAGATGATCCAGTCCGCCGGTGGTTTCGGCACCGCAACCTCGGAATTCGCCGGTCACTTGAGTCCCATGGCTCAGGTGGCATGGCATCACATCCAGAACGACCCAGCGGATGTGCGGTTCACCGGGACGGTTAAACAAGGATTGGACGTCGCCTTGAACGGCTTGCCGCCTCCTTTCGCCGGCAACCTGGCATTCGCTGGCAGATCCATGTCGGCAGGATTGCACTATCTGTCCGACCTCAATTCATTGGTGATCGCGGCCTCGCGGGACCTCCACAACACTGCACTGGCCCTGGCGTCGAGCGCGACCCACCGGCTGGTCGGCGAAATTCTATTCCTGGCCGTGCTGATCGTCATCAGCGTCGGTGGGGTATTCATCGCCGGACGTGTGCTCACCCGTCCTCTCAATCGCCTGGCGACGACAGCGTCCCAAGTTCACAACGGCGACTTCGGGGTGCCGCCTCTACCCGAGACTGGCCCCAGGGAAGTCGTGACGACGACGGCCGCCTTCAATGACATGAGCTCCACATTGAAGGCAGTCGAATCAACAGCTGTAGCCCTTGCTGGCGAAGACCTCTCGCACCTCGAGCGTCTCAGCCCCTTGCCCGGCCGGACGGGGCGCGCTCTGCAAGCCTCGGTCGACACCCTCTTGCAGCGTATCCGCGAGCGCGAGCTGAACCGTCAGCTGTTGCACGAAGCGGCCACTCACGACCAGTTGACCGGGCTGTTGAATCGATCAGCAGTGCTCGATCATCTCACCAACGACGTAAGTCGGCGAAGGGAGGCTGGCGAAACCGTTGCCGTCTTGTTCATCGATCTGGACGAGCTGAAACCGCTCAACGACACCTATGGGCACGAGGTCGGCGACGCGGCCATCTTGAACACCGGATTGGCGCTGATAGAGGCCACCGACACGTGCGACGTAGTTGGTCGTCTCGGTGGCGACGAATTTTTGGTCGTGCTGTGTCACGAACACAGCCGCCAAGGCAACACGGTGGTCGAGCGGATACACCACAGCATGTCCCAACATTCGATTCGCGTTGGCAACACGTCCGTTACTTTGGCGGCGAGTGTTGGCGTCGTCTTGACCCAGTGTGACTCAGGGACCGACCCGATGAAGTTGGTGCGCCAGGCCGACGAAGCCATGTACGAAGCGAAGAAGGCAGCCCGCGACGTTCGCGATCGGTTGGCCTCCTTCATCGGCTGATACTGCGAGTCCGCGTCGGCCAGACCGGGCTGGGAGAAGACGATGATCGCAGTCGCGCTCTGTCAACGGCGTCGATCTCCAATCGTTGTCCTTGCAACTAACAAGCAATAGGGTCTTCCGCTCGTCGCCAGTAGCGACATCTCGTTGGTCACCTGGTGGTCAGACGGCAGCTGAGTGGCCGAGCACATCAGCAAGAAGTTTGGGATGATGGAGTGAGCTCGGACGGACGACAGGTCGGCTGCGAGCGGGGGAGGGGGAAGATGCGCGCAGCACGCCGTCCGGCGGGTCCCCTGGCTGCACTTGCCTCCTGCGTACTTGCGGTTGCCGTTGCCTTGACCGCGTTACCAGATGGCTCGGGGACATCCGCAGCCGCTGCTCCCCGGCCGGCTGCGCTCTACTCCTGGGGGATCAGCTTCGATGGCCAACTCGGCGACCGGATCTACGCCGGGCCGCAGACGTGCGCCAACGGAAGTACGTGCAGCTCGTCGCCGGTCGAAGTTGCCCTACCGTCGGGTGTTATTCCGACGGCAGTAGCCGGCGGAGGCAATACCGGGTACGCCATCGGTTCGGACGGATACCTCTACGCATGGGGTGAGGCCGACCTGGGAGATGGCACGAAGAAGAACCGTGCCGCACCGGTCCGGGTTTTGCTGCCGGCCGGGGTCAGCCCGACGGCCATCGCCAGTGGCGTCAACTCGGGTTACGCCATCGGCTCTGACGGGCGACTCTATGCGTGGGGCACCAACTGGGCCGGGCAACTCGCCTCCCCCTCGACAAAGGACTCTCCGACCCCCTTGCCGATCACACTTCCCGGTGGCGTGACTCCGACGGCGATCGCAGCCAGCGACTCCACTGTCTACGCCATCGGTTCAAACGGAACGCTCTTCGCCTGGGGCTATGACTCCCAGGGCGAGGTCGGCGATGACACCGCTGTCGAAGTGAGTTCGACCCCGACTCCGGTCCAGCTGCCACCGCGAGTCACCCCTCGTGCGATTGCCGCCGGACAGGAGAGTGGGTACGCCATCGGTTCGGACGGGATGCTCTACGCATGGGGCGACAACTACTGGGGGGAACTGGGCGATGGCACGAACACGGGTCCCGGCAACTGCAATGGCGACCCGTGCGCGACGATCCCGGTGCGGGTCTCGCTCCCATCCGGGGTGACCGCGACGGCTGTCGCGGCCAGCGAGGGGACCGCCTATGCATTGGGTTCCGACGGGAACCTCTATGCGTGGGGCGACAACGGCGCCGGTCAGATCGGAGACGGTACTTCGAGTTCGACCCCCACCCTCAATCCGACTCGGGTCCTGCTCCCTTCAGGGGTCGTTCCAACTGCGGTTGCTGCTGGAGGGAACACGGGATATGCCATCGGATCGGACGACAAGCTCTACGTGTGGGGCGCCAACAGTACGGGGCAGCTCGGGATCGGCGTCACAACCGGACCCGATACCTGCGTTGTCAGTCAGGCTCCGTACTCGCTCGCATGTAATCCGATGCCGGTGCAGGTCATCCTCCCCCAGCCGGTGACTGCGATCGCCGCTCCCTACGACGGCGGGTACGTCATCGCTGCGCCCGGTGCGGTGGGCCCTGCCACCACGTTGCGATTGACCAGTTCGCTACCTCGGCGCATCCGGACAGGGCACCGTGTGACCTTCATGGCGACGGTTTCTTCCACCGGTGGCCAGCCGACTGGGACGGTGCAATTCGTGGTCGACGGAAGGCCTTTGGCCACACCGGTTACCCTCGTGCGTCGTCGGGCGAAGATCACAGTAGACAAACTTCCGGTCGGAGACGACCCGATCGCTGCGACATTCTCGAGTACCAACGGATTTCTTCCCAGCACCGCCAGCATTGTCCAGATCGTTACCGTCCGCTGAGCGCCGGACTTACTTCACCCGATGCCACGTTGCTTTGAGCAGCGCTGCGAGTGGGGTGCGACTGCGGTTTAGCGAAGGAGATCGGCGCCTGGACCGCTCAGCCACTCCAGCCGGGCCCGCCGACCGGTCAGGGCCAAACCAAGGTCTGCGGCCCGCCCCAACAGCTCCGGACCGGATCCTCCATGCCAGGAGGCATCCGTGGCGATGAGCTGCACGGTTGGGAATCCCTCCACCCGGAATTCCTTCGCCGCTTTCGGGCTGAGAAGGAACTCCAACGCGGGAATCCAGCGGGACGGATCGGTATCAGACGTGAGGCTCAGTGGCACGCGGATGTCCTCTCCGTGGACCAACACATCTGTCAGCGGTGCTTCAGAGCCATGCCCGGGGGGATGGAACTGGCTATCGGCGCGGTTTCGCAGCACGCTGATCAGGTCAGCCGGGCTCCGGCGAGCCTGTTTGCGCGCCATGGCGTCATTGGCCCGGTTGAAGTTGCCCCTGGCCTTGACCATTTCGAAGATGAGAGCGGGCATTGGAGTCACCAGCGGGACGACAAGATGTCCGAGCACCTGGTGGACCGTCCAATCCCCGCACAGCGACGGTGTAACCCACTGAGGGTCATCGAGACTGCTCAGTTCGTCAGCGAGATGCCGCCGTTCCTCGGCGATAGCCGACCAGTTCTCCATGAACTGAAGGTACCGCGGTGGGTTCGTGGCCACTGACCGGCCGGAATTAGGACGTGCGGCGATGCACCGCCCGATGGTGGTGGTGGGCTACGGACATAACTCACCTGAGCTGGGTAAACGGCGGCCTGAACTCACCGATTTCCCACGCTACCGCTCCAAATTCCCACGATGTTGTGCGTCGCAGCTAACGGTAGGAACGAGCTTCTCGGGCGGATCAAGTCCAGGATGATTGCGGGTGACTGCTCAGGCCATCGGGTCAGATCCACGGAGCGTGACGGGTGTTCTGGTCTCAAACGTATGGGTGGCGCCGGTGCTGAACCGGGTCAGGACCACGTCGTCGCTCACCAGGGCTTCAGTGGCGCCCCGGACCACCTCGATGACCAGGGACGCACCATCTGACACCGCCTCACATCGGAGGTGGGGGTCGATGGCCCACACCATGGCGTCGACCGGTTCCAGGTGGTCACCGTCGAGCAGGGAAGGCCAAGCCCCGTCCTCCACGGCTGCGGTTTCACGGTTCAGTGAGAGAACGAGGCGGTCGTCATCGAGCTTCACATCGCAGTGGACGTACTCGTAGGGCTGGAGGGCAGGATGGAGAGCCAGCAGACGGGCAGCACCAGCCAGCGTGGGAGGAAGGTCGAGTGCATCCCGGAAACGGGCCGCCACCACCCCGGCCACGCCGGTGAATTGCCGGCGTCCGAAAGCGGCCGTTGCCTCGGGTCCACCTGCCCGCTTGTCGGTGGCCGCCAGAAAGGACAAAACCAGGAGGTGGCCCTGGAGGCACACCTCGTCGACGATCCGCCGGAGAGCAGATCCGGACCATTCGGAGAACTGCAGGTCGGCGACAAGTGGGCCGGTGTAGTCATGTCGCCCGGGGTCGTCCGGGTCGATGGGGGCCAGGTCCACGTTCGCCGCCCGCGTCGCCGCCATGGCTTCGGCCTCCGCCGGCACCGGCAGCTCAGGATGGGTATCGGCGATGGCAACGGTCCAATGGCACGCCGGTGTCCGACCGGCAGGGACCCGGGGAGGGCGGTGGATCGGCCGGACTTGGGCCCGGGGATTGGTGGCGATGGCGGTGGCGTCGAAGGTCGGGTCCTCGATGTCGTGGCACATGGCTTTGACGAAGTCAGGTCCCATGGGTTCGACGTCCATCAGGGCGCCGCAGTGATCCAACCAGAACTCACCGTGGTCATGGTCGGCAATCAGATAACGGAAGTCCATGAACTGAGGCGGTGCGCCGATGTCGAGCTGCATTCCCTTGAAGATGGTCTCTACCGAGTCGCCTTCGAACCCCAGTGCCCGTTGCATCCGCTTGGTGTAGACGGGACTGGCTCCCATCCACTCCTCGATGGCGATATCGCGCATGGCCTCCATGCCAAAGGCCCCGGTGAGGTGGGGCATGCCCGCCCGGTCGATCAGGTGGCCGGCCAGCAGGTACTCGGGGGTCAGCTGGGCCAACGCCTCCTGGCTCAATCCCCCGAGACCTTTTTCGATTGTCATTGTCCGTCCCCGTTCGTTGTTCGATTCGAACTGCCCCCCACTAGCTGAATTCCTCGACCGGTGATGAGTGGGAGATCGAGAAATGTCCGAATCCCCGGCTCTGCCGCACACACCACCGGGATGGCGTTCACGGCGTGCATGGCGGTGGCCGCCGAAGCAGCGTCGACATGGGCCTTGATCGGCAGTGGGCTGGACCGATCGAGGCTCCCCAACGCCAGCATGCTCAGACGTATCGATGGTGATCCCTCGATATCGATGGACCAGCCATCGGGCCGCCGGGACGGATAGCCCTCCGGGCGCTCGCCGCCGACCCACCACCAGGCGTCGATGGAAAGGAGATCCCGGTCGGCAGCCACTCCTGCCCAGCGGAAATGCTGTCCGCTCACTGTGCCGGCCTCCACGGTGCCTGACAGTAGGTCGATCGGCTCGTCGGTGACCAGAAGGTCCTGCAATTCAGTGCACCGCTCAAGGGTCACTCCCAGACCTGCTGCCACCATGTAGATGGATTCCTTGAAGTACCCGCTCATGGCGCGTGCGTAGGGATTGCAGGCAAGCGTGGCTTCGGCGGGTGAGGACCCGAATCGGGCGTTTTCGAAGACCATGGCCCGAGAATCCAGCAGGGACCAGTTCCCCACCTCGTGAACTTCGATGTGATCGAGCGATCGCAACAAGCCCGTGGATGCGAGGACCAGCAGGTCAGCTACAAAGCCCGGATTGATGCCGGTCCCGTGCACGGAGGTCCCGCCTCGACGACATGCCTCGGTCAGGGGGTCCACCACCGACGGTCCGTAGGCAAAGGGGTAGAAGAGGAACGGGGTGGCCACCACATTCGCCCCGCCGGCCAGAAGGCCGCAGACCTCCTCGAGGTTCGGAATGCCGGGCGTGTAACAGACGGCATCGGGATCAGCGGCCAATGCCGAAGCAGGTTCCCTCGCAGCTCGAATCCCTGTCCGAGGCAGACCGCAGAGATCGCCGGCATCAACGCCGTCCTTCTCGGGCGAGTACACGACTACACCGGCCAGTTCGAGGTCCGGGTGCTCGATGATCGCCCGCAACGCCTCACGACCGACCGGTCCCGTGGCCCATTGCACGACCCTTAGTCCCATTTGACCCCCCTGAGGCCATCAGTCGCAACCTGGAGGTGCCGACAGGCCGCTACTTCCCGGCTCCAGCGCTCCGCAAACTGCAGCGAGACACGATGCCGGCGGCGACGAAAGCGTTTGACGACCAAGGAGGCAGATGCTATCCACGGAGCGCCGAGAAGGAGGCATCACATGAAGCGGTTGTCGACTTGCGGGCGCCGAGGCCCGGCGGCAGTGGGCGTTGGTTTCCTGTTGCTCGTGGGGACGCTTGGTGGTGCCGCCATCACGGCGGTGCCCGCCGGTGCGACCGTGGTCACACTCTATGTCGCCCCGACGGGTTCGGGTGGAGGAAGCTGTGCCAATCCTGACTACAACACGATCTCCGCGGCGGTAAGTGCGGCGACCAGTGGGGACATCATCGATGTGTGTTCGGGTACCTACAACGAATCGGTCGATGTCAACAACAAACAGTTGACGGTAAATGCGGTGGGCGGCCTGGCCACGATCAATGCGTCGGGCCACCCAGAAGGTGTGGTAATCCAAGCGGCAGGAGCGGCCGGCTCCGTCCTCCAAGGCTTCACCATCGAGAATGCCCAGGGCGAGGGAGTCCTCGTCGAAGGGACCACCGATGTCACGGTGATGAACAATGTGGTGAGTGGAAACGACCTTGCCTGTATCCCTCAGACGAGCGAGAACGACTGTGGGGAGGGGATCCACCTCGAGTCCGTCACCAACTCCACCGTGAGCCGGAACACCAGCGAGAACAATACCGGTGGCATCCTCGTCGACGACGGAGTGCCCCCGGGCACCATCGGGGTCCAGGCCTTTGGCGGCGCCACCGCCTACTACGGCCCAAGCTCGGGGAATCTGATCCAAAGCAACATCGTGGTCAACAACGTGTGGGACTGCGGTATCACCATGCCGTCCCACAACTCGAACGCTGCGCCCGGCGGCCAACCCAATCCCGGTGCCGGAGGTGTCTTCGACAATACGGTCAAGGGCAATGTGTCGCAGAACAATGGCACCCAAGGTGGAGGGGGATCCGGGATCCTGGTCGCGGCTCCGTTCCCCGGATCCGCCTCCTACAACAACACCATCGAGGGAAACACCGTGACCGGTAACGGGCAAGCTGGGATCACCATCCACAGCCACGCTCCGGCTCAGGACGTCAACGGGAACCAGATCCTGAACAATACCGTGGGTCAGAACGCCGTCGGGGAGACTTCGCCCGGTTCCGGAGTCTTCACATCGGGTAGCACCAGCGCCGGCGACGTCGACGCTGGTGACCCGGCCACCACGGGGATCCTCGTCTTCAGCGCCGTAGACCACGTCACAGGGACGATCATGCAGGGCAATTCGGTTTCGAACAACTACTACGGAATCTGGACGCAGAACGTGGATACCAGCGGAACGAGCGCAAACACGTTCACCAATGTGAACGTCCCGACCTATGCGGTTCCTGCCCCGGGCACCGGCTACGTGCTGGGCGGCGCAGACGGGGGAGCGTTCACCTTTGGCACGCAGCCCTTCTGGGGCTCCGCCGTCAGTTCCACATCACTCGCCTCGTCGGTTGTCGGTCTGGCCGAGACGCCTGATGCCGGTGGCTACTGGATAGTAAGCAGCACCGGAGGAGTCGCGGGCTTTGGCGACGCAGCCAATCAGGGGTCGCTGAGCGGCCATGCCCTCAACGCTCCGATCGTGGGCATCGCGACAACCCCCACCGGTCACGGCTACTGGCTGGTGGCCAGCGACGGAGGGGTGTTCAGCTTCGGTGACGCCGTGTTCCATGGCTCGATGGGTGGGTTGCACCTCAATAAGCCGATCGTTGGGATAGCCGCGACACCGGACGGCAACGGCTACTGGCTGGTGGCCAGCGACGGAGGGGTGTTCAGCTTCGGTGACGCCGTGTTCCATGGCTCGATGGTTGGGATGCACCTCAACGCTCCGATCGTGGGCATCGCGGCAACCCCCACCGGTAACGGCTACTGGCAGGTGGCCAGCGACGGAGGGGTGTTCAGCTTCGGTGACGCCGTGTTCCATGGCTCGATGGGTGGGTTGCACCTCAATAAGCCGATCGTTGGGATAGCCGCGACACCGGACGGCAACGGCTACTGGCTGGTGGCCAGCGACGGAGGGGTGTTCAGCTTCGGAAGTGCCAGCTACTTCGGCTCCACGGGAGGCAGCAAGCTCAACGCGTCGATGGTCGCTTTGGACTTATGAGCCTTACCGACCGGCGCCGTTGCCGTTGAGACGGAACGCCGCCCTTGGCAACTAGCCCACCCTGTGGGCCCCAGCCCCGCTCACCGTGGTGGACGCATGCTGACGGTCAAGGCCGAACCACCGAACCCTGGTTTTGTCGACGCGGAGGGCCCGGTGTCGTCGACACCCTTGGTTGGTTGGCGCGGGGTTGGTTGAGTGGGCTACCGACATACCCGGCTACCCAGGGGCGACGGGCGAGCGTTGGGAGCCATTTCCCACGCTATTGATCTCGATTTCCCACACTGTTGCCGGCGAAACCAACTCTGCCGAAGTGCTGGTCACTCGGGTCGGACGACATTCTTGGCGCCCACACGCACAATGCCCCGCTCACCGAGCCGGATGAGGTTTCCGCACCGACACAGCCGCTACGAACCCCCCATCAGGTATCGGACGACCAGAAGGACCAGCTGGTCGATCAAGGTCTCCCAGTCGGCGTCCTCGGGGTGGGATGACGCGTAGTGGTGGACGATGGACTCGATGGCGGTCATGGTGATGTAGGCCGCGATCTCGATGTCCTTCACGTCGACCTCGGGATCTTGGGCCAGTAACGACTCGATGGCGGACACGGTGGCAGTCTCAAAGGCCCGCAGCTCCTCCACGACATCGGGAGGCCGGGGTGCCTCCTCGAACAGGACCCGGTGCAATTTGGGGTCGTCGCGGTGGATGGCCACGGTGGCGGTGACGAAGAGCCGGGTCCTCACTTCTAGAGAACCGTTGAGTGCGCTCGGGTCGGCCAGGCGCGCCTCGATCTCATCTGCTCCGGCCCGGATGTGGCTCCGCAACAGCTCGGCCAGCAAGGCTTCCTTGTTGGGGAAGTACTGGTAGAGCGATCCGACCGAGATTCCTGCCTCCTCTGCGATCCGGTTGGTCGTTCCCCGGGCGTAGCCGTGCTGGGTGAAAACACGAGCAGCCGCTTCCAGGATCCGGTCACACATCTCGATCGAACGACGCTGCTTCGGTTGCCGACGAGGCATTTTGTGGATGGGAGGCATGGGACGCTCAATCGACGGAAGACGAGTAGAAATAAAGCGAGTAAATGCTCATACTACTGTCAGTCGCTCCGTGTCGGGGTCCCGCCTTGGGCCGACGGACGTGCGGCCATGGTGGCCAGGACTGACCCGAACTCGGGTCTCGGATGAAGGAGGACGGCGTGAAAGCGAGCATTCGGATCGGGCGGAGGAAAGCTGTGGCCTTCGGGTCAAGCGGACCGCTGATTGCACTGGCTACCGTTGGCCTGCTTATCTCGGGCCTGGTTGTCTCGCCGACGGTGGCGTCTGCCAATCAGGTGCCCGGCATCTACAGCTGGGGCAGGAACGTCGCCGGCGACCTCGGCAACGGCACCCTCACCTCGTCGGAGGTCCCAGTTATGGCCATTGGACCGACGGGGGCGAGGCAAGTCGCCGCCACCTCGTATTCCAGTATTGCCCTGCTCCCCAATGGCACCGTGGACACCTGGGGTGACAACGGCTACGGCGAATTGGGCAACGGCACGATGACGGACTCAAGTGTCCCTGAACCGGTTCCCGGATTGGGCGCGGTGAAGGCCGTGGCATCCGGTGACAGCTTCGATCTGGCCCTCCTGTCCAATGGGACGGTGGAGGCATGGGGCAACGGCGAAACCGGCCAACTCGGCGACGACACAGAAATGGGCAGCGACGTACCCGTGTCGGTGAGCGGACTGACCGGGGTCAAGGCCATTGCCGCCGGCGGTGAGTCCGGCTTGGCCCTCATGGCCAACGGGACGGTCGAGAGCTGGGGCTACAACAGCCATGGTCAGCTCGGAGACGGCAGTACCGTGGACTCGGACATTCCGGTGATGGTGACGGGCCTGACCAAGGTCAAGGCGATCGCCGAGGGTGCCTTCTTCGGCCTGGCGGTGCTCAAGAACCGAACGGTGGTGGCCTGGGGCAGTGGCTCCGATGGGGAACTCGGAGACGGGGCGACGAGCGACTCCGATATTCCCGTGCCTGTCAGCGGGCTCACGGGCGTCAAAAGGATCTCGGCAGGTGGCTACCACAGCCTGGCCCTCCTCTCCAATGGCACGGTGGCAAGCTGGGGACTCAACAACGAGGGCCAGCTAGGTGATGGCAACCTAGTTCTGGATTCTGACGTCGCCGTTATGGTCAGCGGGCTCACGGGCGTCAAAGCGATTTCGGCGGGTGACTACCACAGCCTGGCCTTGCTCAGCAACAAGACGGTGATGGCGTGGGGTCAGAACGAGTACGGCGAGCTCGGCGACGGCACCACCGACAACTCCGATGTGCCAGTGGCGGTGAGTGGTCTCACCAAAATCAAGGTGATCGGTACCGGAACCACCGCCGACTTCAGCCTTGCAGCGACGTGAGTCCAAGGACGAGTGTGTATGCCGAATATCCCATCCGGCCTGGTCACGCTCCGATGGCTCCAACTCAACCACCGAGCTGTAATGGGCTGGGCCGCGCCTCTAAACGCGTCGTGAGGCGATGGGAACGGATCAACGGGTAGTGCTACCAGACAACTCCTAGCAGCTCCATAACTTCCAAGACTGCCCGCTCCGTATCAGATAGATCAACAAACTCCAGGCCCGCTCTTATAGCGCCGTCGCCCGCTTGGCCCGGTCGTAGAGGGGGATGGTGCGGCCGGCGAAGTCGACGAAGCACTTCTCCCCGGCCCGGTGCTCCTGGCGCATGACCACGTCCAGGTGGCGCTGGAACTGGCGGTAGTGGAAGCAGAACTGGCTGTAGGAGTAGCCGTCGGGGTAGCGCTCTTTGTACTCGAACCACAGCAGCATGAGGGTCACCCCGGAACCCCGGAGCTCCCGGTGGACGCTCGGGTAGTCGGGCTGGGGCCGGACCTTGGCCGGGGCGGGACCCTTCGGGAAGAGCAACGCCTCGAGGGCTGCGTCGTCGAGGTCGTCGGGCAGCGGCCAGGTCAATCCGGCCTCGGTGGCCCGGCGCAGGTGGTCGGCCACCGTGGTGTGGGGAATGCCCAGCGAGGCACCGACCTGGCGGCGGCTCAGGCCCTCATCCAGGGCCAATCGGAGGATGTCTCGGACCTTGCGCATGGCGAGACGGGGTCTGGGCACGAGTACCTCCTCGGAACGATGTCCGAGGGAGCCTGCTTATGCCTGCTCAGCTTCCGCCAGCCCTACGCGGCCTCCCTGACGGGGTGTACGAAAACTCCGGAATCGCTGTACGGATTCCGCCGGAATGGGTGTACGAAATCAGCCGGAATCAGCACCCAAACGGCGTCATCGAACTCATGGTGTGTCTGAGACGTCCGGGTAGACCTCGACCTGGGTGGCTTTAACCGAGGCCCAAACGAGGGCACCTTCGGTGAGGCCCAGGGCGGACAGGGAGACGGTGGTGATCTCGGCAGCCACCCGAATCGGGGAATCGAGGAGGACCCGTGCCCGGTCCCCCAACAGGTGGACCTCGGTGACCCGTGTGGACCAGGTATTGCGAGGGCTGCCCGACGGCGGGTCGAGGTAGAGCGCGATGTCCCTCGGGGCGATGACGGCCAGCACGTCTCCGGTTATGTGACCGGCGGTCTGAATGGTGCCCCCGCCCTCCAGCACCAGTCCGGATCCGCCGGCCTTCCCTCGTAGGAGATTGAGGCCGGCCAACTCGGCAACATAACGGGTACGGGGCCGCGAGGTGATCGCGGCCAGGGTGCCCTCCTGGACCACCGTGCCGCCCTCGATGATGACCAGCCGGTCAGCGATTGCCGCGGCATCCAGGGGGTCGTGGGTAACCAGCACACACGAGCCGCCGAACCTTTGGAGATGCTGGCGCAGTTCGTGGCGTACCGATCCCCGCTGGCCCACGTCCAAGGCAGACATCGGCTCATCCAGCAGGAGCAGGCGGGGGTCCACGGCCAACGCCCGGGCCAGGGCCACCCGCTGGGCCTGGCCACCGGAGAGTCGGCCTGGCTTGGTGGACGCCTGATCGGCAACACCCATCCGTTCGAGCCATCCATGGGCCTGTCGCGCCGCGTCGAGCTTGGTCGCACCCCGTCTTCGCAGCCCGAAGGCAACGTTGGCCTCCGAGCTCAGGTGAGGGAAGAGGAGAAGGTCCTGGAAGACGACCCCGCATGGTCGTCGCTCGGGCGGCACCAGCACGCCGACACGCGGGTCGTCGAGCACGGTCCCGTCCAACTCGATCCTCCCCGAGTGCAACGGTTGGATGCCGGACAGGGTTCGGAGCAGCGTCGACTTCCCACTGCCATTCGGGCCCAGCACGGCTACGACCTCGCCGTCGGCCACCTCGAGTACGACCTGCTCGGTGAAGGCGCCGAAGGTCAGCCCTACCTCGGCGAGGAGGCTCACGGGACGATGGCCCCCAACCACCGACCGCGCAGCGACACCAGGACCACCAAGGAGACGGCTAGGAGGGCCAGGGACAGGGCGATGGCCACCTGCTCGTTGCCCTGGAGGGCGAGGTAGACAGCCAAAGGGAGGGTCTGGGTTCGTCCCTGGATATCGCCGGCGAAGGTAATGGTTGCGCCGAACTCACCGAGCGCCCGGGCCCAGGTAAGGGCGGCCCCGGCCACCAGCGACGGCCGGATCAGAGGGAGGGTGACCCTGGTGAACGACGTCCAGCGCCCGGCCCCGAGCGTAGCTGCCGCCTCCTCGTAGCGACCGTCCATGGACCGGAGGGCGGCCTCCACGGTGATGATGAGGAACGGCATGGCCACGAAGGTCTCGGCCATCACCACCCCGGCGGTGCTGAACGTGAGCTGGATGCCGAACCAGTCGAATAGTGGGCGACCCAGCACTCCATCACGACCGAAGGCCAACAGGAGCGCCACTCCTCCCACGACCGGCGGGAAGACCATGGGCAGGATGGTCAGTGCCCGAACCAGGTTCCGTCCCGGGAAGTGGACTCGGGCCAGTACCCAGGCCAGGGGAAGCCCGAGCACGAGGGACAGGCCTGTCGCCCACAGCGAGCAGATCAGTGACAGGCGGAGGGCCTCGGTGGCCACCGGTGAGGTCAGGTCCGACCACAGGGAGCCCCACGGGGCCTTTATCAACAGGCCGACCAGCGGGAGGGCGAGGAAGCCCACGGTCACGGTGGCGACCGCAACCACCACCACCGATGGCCGTCGTCGCCGCGCCGGCGCCGGGGTGGCCACTGATGTCAGTGAGCGGGCAGGAAGCTGGCCTGCCTGAGGACCGTCTGACCGCTTGGGCCGAGCACATAGGCGATCCACGCCTCGGCCAGGGCCCGGTCGGCCGTGCTCTTGACCACCGCGATCGGGTAGCTGGTGGTCACGTTCTGGGCCGGCGGGATGGGGACTCCCACACCCTGGCTGCCCACCGTCTTGGCGTTGGTGACGTAGACGACGCCGGCATCGGCGTCACCGGTGGTCACTTCGGCCAGGGTGGCGTCGACGTCCTGTCCGAGGGACACCTTGCTGGTGGGTAGGGTCACGTGGGCCTTGGCCAGGGCCTGTTGCGCCGTGGCCCCGCAGGGAGCGGAGGTCACGCACAGGGCCACGACGCCGGCCTTGGTCAGGTCGGCCAGGGAGTGGATTCCGAGCGGATTGCCCGGCTTCACCACGATCTCGAGACTGTTGCGGGCGAAGATGACCGGCTTGCCACTGATGTCCCCGGCCTGCTGCACGGTGGCCATGTCGTCGGGAGACGCCGAGGCGAACACATCGGCGGGGGCACCCTGTTGGATCTGGGTGGCCAACGCTCCTGACGATCCGAAGTTGAAGGCGATCGTTGTACCCGGGTATCGGGCGTGGAATGTGGTCTCCAGCTGGCCGAACGATGCCGTGAGTGAGGAAGCGGCGGACACGGTGATCGAGCCGGTCAACCTGGCCGTGGTCGACGTCGTCGTGGACGAAGTTGACGACGAGCTGCAGGCGGCAACGAGGACGGCCACCGAGGTCAGGAGGAGGGCGGGAAGCAGTCCGATGCTCAGTCGGCGCGCAGCCGCGGGATGGCTCATGCTGGCGCCACTTCGACCATGACCGAAGTGGACTTGACCACCGCAGTAGCCAGATCTCCCTCCTCCAGTCGCAGGGCATCGGCCGCTTCGCGGGTCAGGAGGGAGATGATCCGGAACCGGCCGGCCCGGAGCTCGATGATGGACGTGAGCTTGTCCCGCTCGACGCGGGTCACCACCCCGCTGAATCGATTGCGGGCCGAGCGGGACGCCAGCTCCTCTGGGGTGTGACTTTCGTCCTGCTCCCGGACGAACCGCGCCAACTCCTTACCCTCCACTACGCGGTGGCCTCCTTCGGTACGCGTCGTTCCCAATCGCCCCTCGTCGCACCAGCGTCGGACCGTGTCCGTGCTCACTCCTAGTAGCTCCGCTAGCTGACCTGGGCGGTACTGGGCCATGGGCCCGACACTAGCAACGAACCTCGCAGATAACGAATAAATTGGGCCAGCTCAGTTGCATTAGCGAGGGAAACAGGGATAAGAGCTGAACCGAAGGCAGCCTAGGGCTTCCGCACCAGCCGCTCGGGCGCGATGAGGAGTACCTCGACCGGTTCCCCGCTGCCGAACCCGTCCCCATCAGGCACCACGGCGAGGGCGTTGGCCTCGGCCATCACCGAGAGTTGGTGCGACTCCTGGCCGTCGAGGGGCCGCACCGACCATGCCCCGGACCCGTCCACCGTGACCACCGCCCGGACGTAGTGGGTCTTGCCGTCCGGTTGCCGGGAGTAGGGGTGGTCGGCGATTGCCGGCACGCTGAGCCGTTCGAGTGTGGCGTGGCCGACCATCTGACGGACGGATGGACGGACGAACAGTTCGAAGCTGACCATGGCCGATACCGGGTTGCCCGGCAGTGCGAACACCGGGATTCCCGTTCCGTCGAGCAGCCCGAAGGCAAAGGGCTTGGCCGGCCGGATGGCCACCTGCATCCAGCGCATGGTGTGGCGGCAGCGGTCCCGGAGGACGAGCTTGACCACATCGGCGTCCCCGACACTCACGCCACCACTGGTGATCAATGCATCGCAACGGGAACCGGCGTCGTCGAAGGCCGACCCCAGGTCGTCGGCGTCGTCCCCCACGATTCCGAGGTCGACCGGTTCCCATCCCTCCCGCCGAACCAGGGCCAGGAGGGAGGGCCGGTTGGCGTCTCGAATGCCACCTCCGGTCAGCGGAGTTCCGGGGGCGGTCAGTTCGTCGCCGGTCGACAGGACGGCGATCCGGGGTCGGGGATGGACCAGGATGTCGGCGATCCCCTGATTGGCCAGGCTCCCGAGGTGACCGGGCGACAGCTCGACTCCGGTCTCGACCACGGTGTCACCCACGCCCACGTCCTGACCGACGGTGCGGATGAACCGTCCCGCCACCGTCGGCTGTCGGATCGCCACCGTCTGGCCGCCGTCCTCAGCCGTGCACACTTCGACCATGCTGATGGCGTCGGCACCGTCGGGCAGCGGAGCACCGGTCATGATCGCGCGCCGCCTGGCCCGGGCCGATGACGATCCGGTCGGAGGACCCGGCGAAGAGGGTCCCGACCACGTCGAGCCGGATCGGCGTGGCCGAGGTGGCGTCCGTTGTGTCGCAGGCCCGGACGGCGTAGCCGTCCATCGAGGAGTTGGCGAACGGTGGAACTGGGTGAGCGGCCAGCACCCGGGCCGCGTTCACGCAACCCAGGGCATCCTCGATCGGCACGGTTCGGGGAGCCAGGACCGGGCACGACCCCAGTACGAAGGCCCTGGCCTCGTCGAGGGGGATCAACCGGCGACGTCCTCGATGTCGTGCGCACACAGTCCCCAGTCGGATCCTCCCGCCCAGGTCTCCCGCTTCCACACCGGAACCGTCCGCTTCAGGGTGTCGATGCAGAACCTGGCGGCATCAAAGGCCTCGGCCCGGTGGGGCGTCGAGGTAACCACCACCACGCTGACCTCGCCGACCTCGAGGCGGCCCACGCGGTGAAGCAGGACCAGCCGGCCGGTCACCGGCCAGCGGCTCCTGGTCGAGGCGGCCACCGCCTCCAGGCGGGGAACGGCCTCTTCGGCGAAGACCTCGTATTCAACCGAGGTCACCAAGGGGCGACCCTCGGAGTGATCCCGCACTGTGCCACAGAAGGTGACCACCGCGCCGCACTCGGGCACCGTGGCCCAGGCCACCGCCCGGTCGACCGGGAGCGGTCGTTCGGTCACGTCGACCCAGTTGTGCTGCGAGTCATCCGGAAGCTGCACGTAGTTCCTCTCCTGCCTGGCCGGAAGGACCTGGCCGGGCGAGCGGACCCCCGTGCCGCTCGTGGACCCATCCTAGGGAGCGATCAATGGATCACGGGTGCGGGTCACCGCCACCGAGGAGGTCGAGTGCATGGGGGAGCACGTCGACGATAGCGTCGAGGGATTCGATAGCGCCCCGCTCGGACCCGGGCAGGTTGACGACCAGACAGGCGCCGATCGTGCCAGCCAATCCCCGGGACAGGCGTCCGAGCGGGCTCGCCCCTCGCATGGCCTCGGCCAGTCCCGGCGCCTCGCGGTCGAGCACGCCCCGGGTGGCCTCGGGGGTGAGATCGGTGGGGGCGAATCCACTACCGCCGGCGGTGACCACCAGCCCGCAGAACCCTTCGGACAGCTTCCGGATGGCCGCTGCCACCGGGATGATCCCGTCAGCGGTGACCTCGAGCCCTGACACGGAGAACCCGTGCAGTTCGAGGCGCCCGACCAGGGCCGGTCCCGTCCGGTCCACGCGTCTTCCTGCCCGCACGGAATCGGACACGGTGAGCACCTTTGCTTCCCGTGGCATGGGATCCACGCTATCGACCGCTCGGGTCGGGTCGCCGGGCCCGGGGCGCGGACCGGACGGACCATCTCCGTGGCACAGTGTCGCTATGGGCACCGCGGCAGTGATCAGCGTCCGCGACGGCGTCGGTGCCCATCGGCAGCCTGCCCGATGACCGGCCCGGTCGAGGGCCCAGAGGGCCTCGACGTGGCAGCGCAAGGCCTCTCCCACCGCTTCCCCGGTCCGTCCGACGGCGCACCGGTGGTGGTCCTCGAGAACCTCTCGTTCAGCATCCCGAGGGACGGGTATGCGGCGCTGGTCGGAGCCTCTGGAGCAGGGAAGACCACCCTGCTGTCCCTGGTGGGAGGACTCGAGCAGGTGCAGTCCGGAAGCCTGTTCGTAGGCGGGCGGGACGTGGCCGCACTGAGCGGCGATGCCCTGGCCGAGTACCGTCGCACCACCATCGGCTTCATCTTCCAGAACTTCGGACTCCTCGACGCGTTGACCGCTCTGGAGAATGTCGAGCTGGCCGCCATGTTGGCCGGGGAGCGCCCGGCCCGGCGGCGGGAACGGGCTTCCGAGCTGCTCGCCTCGGTGGGGATGACCCCGCGGGCTGCCCATCGCCCGGGAGCACTGTCGGGTGGTGAGCGCCAGCGGGTGGCCATCGCTCGGGCCCTGGTCAACCGGCCCAGGCTGGTCCTGGCCGACGAGCCCACCGGCAACCTGGATGCCGATACCTCCGAGGAGGTGATGCAGCTCCTCGAATCGCTGCGGCGGGACCGCGGATGCACCTTGCTGGTGGTCACCCACGATCACGCCCTGGCCGGTCGGGCTGACCAGCTGCTTGGTCCTCGACCGGGGCCGCATCGGGCCGACCGTACCGGAGCCGCTGCGCATCCCGGACCGGAGTTGACCGGTTCATGAGCTGGGCTGACGCCTGTCGACTGGCCGCTCGCAGTGTCCTGCGGCGACCGGGGCGGACCGCCCTGACCATGGTGGCGGTAGCCCTGGCCGCCGCTCTGTTCACCGCCATGCTGACCATGGCGGCGACGGCCCAGGGTCGAGTGCTCAACCAGTTGGCCAAGGGCGGCCCACTCTCCGGTATTCAGGTGGCCGCAGCCGCACCCAACCCTTCCCAGACGGGAGTGACAACCCGTCGCTGGGCTCGGCCAAGCCGATCGACCAGGCGGCACTGGATCGGATCGCCAGGCTTCCCGGGGGTCCAGGTGGTACTGCCCATCGTCACCGCCGCAGACGCTGGTTGTCTGGCCGGGACACACGGTGACCGATGTCTCGGACCAGCACTCGGCGGGAGCGTCGTCTTCGACCAGATGGTCGGCGTCGATCTGACCAGCATCACCGACTTCCCGGTGACGCTGTCGGCCGGCCGGTTCCCCGCGCCCGGGCTCGCTCACCGAGGTCGACGTGACCCCGGTCCTGCTGGCCCGCTACGGCATCACCGAGTGACCGGGACTCTTCCGGGCCATCGGGTCCGGTGCTCGAGCTCGGCGCACCCCGGGGCTTCCGCAGTTCTGACGGCATGCCGGTGTTCCGCAGCCGCTGGACCAAGGCCAGGATCGTCGGTGTGGTCACGCAACAGGCCGGCTCCGGTGGGATCCTGGCCGCCCTGCCGCTGGCCCAGGCCGGGCACGATTGGACGGCGGCCGGCGATCCCGGAGTCGATCCCGACCTTGACAGCTCTCCTTATGCCGGTCTCTTCGTGATCGCCAACGGCCTCGATGCCGTGCCGACGGTACGGGCTGCCATCGAGTCGGTCGGCTACTCGACCAGCGCCCCCGAGAACCTCATTGCCACGGTCGAGCGCTACGTCCGGGTGGTCGAGATCGTCCTGGGTGGGATAGGAGTGATCGCTCTGGCCATCGCCTCGCTTGGGCGTCGCCAACGCCCTGTTCGCCGCGGTGCGCGAGCGTCGGCGGGAGATCGGGATCCTCAAGGCGGTCGGGGCCCGCGACCGGGACGTGCTACGCACATTCCTCATCGAATCGGCCGTCATCGGCGCGGTCGGTGGCTTGGTAGGCGCGGTACTCGGCCTCGTCCTGGCCCGGGTGGTGGCGGCCATCGTCAATGGGTACCTGACCAGTCAGGGACTGGCGGGAGTCCATGTGACCATTCCGTATCTGCTGGGGATCGGCACCGTGGTCGGTGCCACTGTGCTGGCGCTGGCGGCCGGCGCCGTTCCGGCCCGACGGGCGGCTCGACTGCCGCCACGGGAGGCGGCCGAGCTGTGAGGCGGGCCGGCCCCCTCAGCTCGCTCCTGTTGGCGGTCACCCTGGCCTCCGTGCTCACCGCCTGCGGAAGTTCGACGACATCTGGGGTGGCCAAGTCGCAGCCGGCCGTCAGAGTTGTCCGTTACGTGGCGGTGAGCGGAAACGACGGCTTCGGGGGTGGCACCGACGACCCGCTTCTCGACGCCTGGCCCCAACAGTTCTTTCGTCGTTCGCTGCCACTCGGGACAGTCTTCGTCAACACCTCGGACCCCGATGCCACGGTTGCCCTGGCGATCAGCGACCAGGCGCCGACTGACGTCGCCTCCTCGCCGACCCTGGTCACCGTGTGGCTGGTGGCGGCCGACCTGCTCGACCAGGTCCCGGCGCCCACCTACGGCGCCAGACTCCTCGGGTTGCTGAACACACTGCGGGACCGGGGTACAGCCACCGTCCTGGTCGGCAACGCCCCGCCGGTCGCTCAGCTGCCCGGGTATACGGCCTGCCTGGCCGGCACCGTGCCCGGCAGCCGCCGGTTCAGGTGCCCGACCTCGCTCCCCGATCCCCGGACCATGGCCGCCGCCGTCGCCGCTTACAACACGGTGATCGCCTCGGACGCCGCAGTGTCAGGATCGGTGCTGGTCGATCTATCCTCGGCCGTGACCGCTGCAGTGGCCCGGGGCGGGCCGGCCTTCTTGGATCCGGCCGGCACCGACCTTTCCAACGCCGGGAGCTCGCTTTTGGCGACTACCTTCGGCACTGCCTTGGCCAAATCCGGGCGCCCCTCCTCGTGACCCGGATCCGGATCAGGCCGTCCGCAACGCGACCACGCACCGCCCGGACGACCTCGACGGCGTGGACGACCAGAAATCCGGCGGTTTCGGCCAGGGAGCTGACCGCGTCGCTCCCCACCCGGGCCCAGGGGAACCAACGGGTGACCGCGTGGTCGGTCTCCCACCGCCGGTGCTCGTGGTGGATCCCCGACGGCTGCGCCTCGACCTCGGCCACCACGGTGCCGTGGGCCCTGAGCAGCTGACGGGCCCGCGTCAGCATCCGGTGGGGATTGCCGCCGATGCCGATGTTGCCGTCGGCGAGTAAGACGTGTGACCAGCGACCGTGCCCGGGGATCGGGTGGAACACACTGCGGTGGAGTGCGGTCCCACCACGCCGGGCAGTCATCTCGACGGCGGTGGCCGAGATGTCGACGCCGAGCGAGGGAACGCCCCGGTCGACCAGAGCGGCGGTGAATCGGCCCGGTCCACAGCCCACGTCCACCGTCGGACCGGTGCACAGCCCGAGTAACACGTCGTCCGCCTGGCGGTCCTCGCTGGTGGACCTGGCACCGCCGAGCCACCGTTCGATGTGCAGCGGCCATCGGGCCCCTTCCATCGTCGTGATCCAACCGGGGACGCCCGAGGAGATCTGATGGTAGAGGAGGTCCGACGCAACCACCCGCCGCGATGAACGGATCCCGAAGTTCGAGCCGAGCTGCGTCGGTTCCCCTGCCAGGGATGGGATCGGGTCGAAGTCGAGGGCCATCGGCTCAGCCCTCCCCCAGTGACTGGTCAGCCGCATTGGTCGGTCCGGGTCTGTCGGTGGCGGTCATCGGGTCAGGTGCGTCGACCCCCGAGCCATGACGTCGCCGGATCCGCAGGGAACGCACGGCATAGGCCAGCGCACTCACCGCGAAGAAGGCGGCGGTGAGGAGTAGCCAGCGTTCGAGGTAGGGAGCCTGGGTCTGACCGGTGGCCCGGAGGTAGGAGGCCTTGCCCTGCTGGATGATCCCGGGGAAGAACATGAGCAGCAAGAGACCGCTGGCCATGACCGGGAGCCGGACGTAGTTGACCGGTGAGACAGCGCCCAAGGTTTCCGGCCCTTTGCCGGACACGGCACGCCAGCCGGCGCCGAGCGAGCGGTCAGCCAGCGCGTAGATCGGAAAGAGCACCAGGTCATGGAGGACGATGGCTCCGACGAACCAGACGATGATCGACTGCCACCACACATGTGAGTTCCACAGGGAGCGCACGCCAAGCAGGCTGATCACGTAGCCGACGAAGGCGAAGGAGGCCACCAGGGTCAGCAGGTGGAGGGGATGGGCCCCGTATACCCGCCTGACCTTGGCTGCGACGGACCCCATCAGCTCACGAACTCGATCGACTTGACCCATTTGGTGCAGTGGACGCCCGGGAGGGCTGGAACGATCACCCGGGCCGGAAACCCGTGATCGAGGGAGAGGTCTACACCGTTCACCTGCAGGGCGAGGAGGGCATCGGGGTCGAGTACCTGGTTCTGCTGGAGCCAGGCTTCGCTGAATCCCCCGCCACCCTCGAGAGATTTGACGTGGGCCTTGGACGGCCGGCCCACTCCAGACAGCCGGGCCAGGTCGGCCAGACGTACCCCGGTCCAGTGCTGGGTGGTCGACCACCCCTCGACGCAGGCGATGGGCAGGTCGGCCGTGTGTTGGTCCATGGCCTGGAGCATGTCCCTGGACAGCGTGACCGAAACCGGCCCGCCGCTCAACGCCAGGCGCCAGGCCGCACCGGTGCTGGCGGAATCGATCGATGCCGCGGCGGCGGTTTTGTTGATCTGAAAGTCATTGGGTCCCTCCCCGTACGACCGGCCCCGGGGGATGAGGAGGGCGGCGTCCCGGGCGAACCCGCCGATGCTCTGTCCGACGGTGAGGACCGCCACCATGAGCGAGCCGCCGCCCACCACGGCGAGCAGACCTCGCCGGCTGAGGGTGGGGGGAGCCGGCGAGACGGCCACCAGGCCGTCGGGGTCGAGTGGTTCGGGGCGGGTGTCGGCCAGCGGGGTCCGCAGCTCATCCCGGAGCGACCGGGACCGCAGGCTCCGGACCATGGTCGGGAGCTTGAGGGCCACGTGGATGACGAACCCGGTGATGAACACCCAGGCACCGAAGTAGTGGGCGGTATAGAAGTTGAATCCGAAGAGGTAGTCGTACTGGATGTTGAGGATTCCGGTGGCCATCTCGAAGACGATGCCCCCCACGATCATGACCAACGAGAGTCGCTCGAGCAGCTCGGCCACCGACCGGAGTGGTGGCCAGGTGAAGAGTTTGGGCATCACCGACCACAGCTTGGCCAGCACGACCGGCACGAGCACCAGACCCAGGCAGACGTGCAGGCCCTCGGTGAGCTGGAACAGCCAGGCCGGTCGGGTGGGCCAGTTGAAGTAGGGGAGGTGGAGGAACCCGACGTGTGCCGGGATCGACTGATGGAGCCTCGGACCGTAGGCGATGTAGTCGAGCAGGCCGGTCAGGATGACTAAAGGGAGCGAGATCAAAAGGAGGAACCCGAACACCGAGGTCAGCCATGGGCCTCGCAACGGACTACGCCATGCCCGAGGGGTGGGCAGACCTGGTGGGCGGCGGGCTCCGATCTTGCGCCACAGCTGGTCTGGGAACCCGTAGTCCTCGTCCTCGTCCACCGGCACAGCCGTTTCAGGTTCGGCGTCGGCCTCGGCTGCCTCCTCGGCGTCGGCAAGGTTGTCGGTGGCACTGACGGCTTCGGCCACCTCCGGCGATAGGGGTGGATCGGCCTCGGGCAGGTCCTCGCCGGGGACAGTTGATGGAGCCGGTTCGGCCTCGGGCGCGTGATCCACAGGTGAGTGGCCAGCCCCTTCGGTTCCGTGCCCGTCCTCCTGTTTACCGGCGTCTCCGGGCTCGTCGGGTGGCTTTGAACCCAAGGTCACCTCTCCGTCCGTTCGGCCGGGGACGGGACTGGCCCGCATGCACCTGTCATCCCACGTAGTCCTCGTTTGTCGGGATTCGTTACACGGCAGTACCGAACCGGGCGAAGCGCAGCTCAGTGGATGGTACCAACGTGCATTCGGAACCAAACGGGACCCGGACGGCCAGGGGAGCCTCAACCGGCCAGGGCTACTGTGCGACCATGCGGCTCGACCCAGATGCCCCCGCCGTATCGGTGGGGGTGGAGGGGCAGGCCAGCGCCAGTTGGGCCCGCCGCTACCGGGCCGACCTGGTGTGGGCGACCATCGTCGTGGCCACGGTCACCGTGGCCTTTGTCGTTCCCCATCTCCACCTCGCATGGCTGACCCCACTGGTCGCCCAGAACCCCGGCCAGGTAAGGCCCCTGGCCAGCACCGCCCCGGTCCTGGCGGTGTGGCTACCCCATGGGAACTGGGCCACCCTGTGTGTCACCGTCCTGGCCCTAGCGGTCATCGCCCGCGGCCCGTCGGTGGCCCGGCACCTCCCGTGGCAACTGCTCGTCCTGGTCACGGGGTTGACCGCCCTAACCTGGACTGTCCTGCTCATGCTCATAGACGGCCTCCGCCGGGGCTGGCCGGACCGGATGAACGGCCACGGCGGTTACCTGGCTGAGATCCCTCGGAACGGCAGCGCATCCTCGCTGATCCACGGGTTCGCCTCGCATATCCCGACCAGTGGGCAAGCCCCTTGGGACATCTCCATCGCCGGCGATCCTCCGGGTGCGCTCCTCACCTTTTTCGGGCTCGACCGGATCGGCCTCGGGGGCCCGTGGTGGGCCGGAGCCCTCTGCGTACTGGTCGGATCGAGCTCGGCGGCGGCGGTGCTGATCGCCCTACGGGCCCTGGGCGACGAGGGTATGGGTCGCCGGGCGGCACCGTTCCTGGCTGTCGCACCCCTGGCCGTCTGGGTCGGAGTGTCCGCCGACGGCTATTTCGCCGGTGTAGCGGCCTGGGGACTGGCGCTGCTCACCCTTTCCGCGGCCAAGGCCACCAGACACAGCGGTGCAGTGGCGGTGATGGCCGGGATCCTGTTGGGTTGGAGCTTCTACCTCGACTACGGGATAGCGCTGCTGGTCGTGCCAGCACTGGCCATTCTGTTCGCCACTCGCAATTTCCGGCCGCTGATCGGCGCAGCTGTCGGAGCCGTCGTCGTTGCCGGAGTGTTCACCGTTCAGGGGTTCTGGTGGTTCGACGGGCTTGCCCTGGTGCGCCGGCGCTACCTGGCCGGCATCGCCATGGCCCGCCCGTTCGCCTACTGGGCCTGGGGAAATCTCGCCGCCCTCACGTGTGCCATCGGCATTCCGGCGGCGGTCGGCCTCCGTCGGGCCTTCGACCCCTCCGCCCTTCGCAGGAGATCTGGCGTCCAGCTGCTCCTGGTGTCGTTCGTCGCCGTCATCGTCATCGCCGATGTGACCCAGCTCAGCAAAGCGGAGACCGAACGGATCTGGCTCCCGTTCGCCGTGTGGCTGGTGGCCGCCCCGGCACTGCTCCCGCAACGCAGCCACCGTCTCTGTCTGGCCGTGCAGGCGGCCGGAGCCATCCTTATCAACAGCCTGCTGCTAACCAACTGGTAGGTCCCCGACTTCCGACCACCGTCAACCGGTGATCCGTCGTTCCTCCACCGCCCGACGGAAATGACTGTCGGCCGCCAGTGTGCCGGTCACCTCATCGACATCGTCGGCCGTGTCCACGTCGGTGAGCATCGGCAGCAGCTCCACCGACTCGAGCATGGCCCGCAGCGCGGTCAGGGTGGCGGCACCGGTGTCCGGCTTTGACATGGCGATCCCGGACAGGAATCCGGCATGGCCCGCGGTGGCCAGACCGAGGGCCCACCAGCCGCCGTCGGCCGCCGGTCCGAACACCGCGTCGACGTCGGGCCGTACCAGCCTGATCGCCGCCCGGGTGAGGGCGTCCGGGGACACCTGGGGTGTGTCCATCCCGATCTGGAGCACTGGTCCGGGGAACAATTCCTGGGCATCCTCGTGGGCCGCCGCCAACCGGTCGCCGAAGTTGGCGCCGCGCTGGGGGATGACAGTGAAGTGTCCGAGGAGCGCCTGCAACTCCTCGGACCGTTGGGCATCGGCGAGGTCACCGGTGAGTGCCACCACCCGACCGGAGACCGGGGTGGCCCGGACGGCCAGCAGCGTGTCGAGGAGTGCGGCGGCGGCCAGCGCCGCAGCCGCCGTCGGCCCGTAGATCTTGGCAAGCCGTGTCTTGGCCAGTCCGGCCACCGGTGCTTTGGCCACGACGAGGAGGGTGCAGGCCGCCGGACTCATCGGATCACCTTGAGGAAGTCCCATGTGGCCACGGCGCTGCCTAGAACCGAGCCCGACACCTTGGACCGCCCGGCGGTCCGGGGACGGTAGACCACCGGTCGTTCCTCGACCCGCAGGCCGGCGCGGCCGGCGCGGACCAAGAGCTCGAGCGGATAGCCGGAGCGTCGGTCCTCGACGCCCAGATCCAGCAAGGTTCGGGTGCGGATGGCCCGCATTGCGCCGATGTCGTGCACCGGTAGCCCGAATTTCTGTCGCAGTCGGGCTGCGATCAGCGCATTTCCGACCCGGGCGTGCAGGGGCCATCCCGCCCGCCCCACTCGGACGCGGCGACCGACGGCCAGGTCGGCTCCTGCGACGACCAGGTCGACCAGTACCGGCAGCTCACCCGGGTCGAGTGAACCGTCGCCGTCAAGCACGCAGAGGACGTCGGTCCGAACCGCCTGGATTCCCCGATGAACGGCCGCCCCGTATCCCGGGGTCGTCTCCACCTCCACCTCGGCTCCGTGGGCGCGGGCAACATCACCGGTTGCGTCCTCCGAACCGTTGTCGACCACCAGGGCCTGGTAACCGACAGGCACGGCGGCCAGAACGGCAGGGAGGGACAGTGCCTCGTTGCGGCAGGGGATGACAACGGTCACCCCGTGGGGCTCATACACGGGGTCGACTCATCGAGGAGACCTCCCGGAGCGGAGCCCGGGCGAACCCGTCCAGGCCCGCCTCCAAGGGAATGGAAGCCTCGAATCCCAGTCGATCCGCTGCCCGTGACGGGTCGGCCACGATGTGGCGGACATCCCCCGGTCGGTACCGACCGGTGACGATGGGCTCGGGGCCACTCCGGATCCGAGCCAGCTGGGAGGCCAGCTCCATGATGGTCGCCGGCCCGCCCGAGCAAACGTTCAGGGGGTGGAAACCGGGGAGCTCTTGCTCTACGGAAGCCACGTTGGCCGCGGCCACGTCTCGGACGTGTACGAAGTCGCGGGTCTGTCGACCGTCCTCGTAGACCTGGGGTGGTTCACCGGCCTCGAGCGACGACCGAAACATGGCCGCCACTCCGGAATAGGGGGTGTCACGGGGCATGCCATCGCCGTAGACGTTGTGGTATCGGAGGGCGGTCACCGAGCCACCGGTGGCCAGGGACCAGGCCAGGGCGAAGTTCTCCTGGGCCAGCTTGCTGGCCGCATAGAGGCTGCGGGGACGCAGCGGAGCATCCTCGTCAACCAGTGCCCACGAGACGACCGAGCCATCCACCGGGCACCGGCTCTCGAAGTCTCCGGCCTCAAGATCGGATTCCCGCCGGGGCGGGGGCACCACCGTCCCGTGTTCGGGGCAGTGGTACCGGCCGTCGCCGTAGACGACCATAGATGACGCCATCACCAGCCGTCGACAGCCCACCTCGTGCATGGCGGCCAGCAGTACCGCCGAGCCGAAGTCGTTGTGGCTGGCGAACGCGGGGCCGTCGGCGGCGTCCACCCCCGCCCCGACCACGGCGGCTTGGTGGCAGACGACGTCGACACCGGCAAGCCGCTCCATGAGCGCGCTCTTGTCGCGGACATCGACTCGATCGATTCCCGCCGGCGTCGGCGCCCCCTCACCGTGGGCGGACGGAATCAGCAGGTCGACGGCGACCAGGTCGTGGCCACCCGTCTCGAGGGCGGGTCCGATATGACCGCCGATGAACCCGGCCGCACCGGTGAGGAGCACCCTCATCGTTGGGACCCTACCGTCCGGGTGCTCGTGGTCACACCCCGATCGTAGAAGCACCCGGACTGCGGTCGAAGGGTGCACACGCGTTCGGCCCCGTCCGCACCACAGGTCTGTGAGTATGGGATGGTGCCCGATACCGACGTTCCGCCCTCCCAGAGCCAGTCGTGGTCGGACGGCAACGCACACCGGCTGGCCGCGGTGGCTGCCGCTCAGATCGCCGCCGACAGCGGGGTGGCCCGTCACGACGTCGCCATCATCCTGGGCACCGGTTTGGCGGGAGCGGCGCAGGCGATCGGTCCGACTCGGTCACGGCATGCGCTGGCTTCGGTGGAAGGGATGCCCGCGTCGTTCGTCTCCCATCAACAGTCGGAGATCCGGTCCATCGATGTGGCCGACCACCGGGTCCTGGCCTTCCTGGGGCGCCTCCACCTCTACGAGGGCTACAGCCCGGCACGAGTGGCTCACAGCGTGCGGCTCGCCGTGGCCGCCGGGTGCCGCTCGGTGGTCATCACCAACGCCTCGGGCTCGTTGCGCCCGGAGGTCGGGACGGGTGAGATCGTCCTCATTTCCGACCACCTCAATCTCACCGGCCGGTCCCCGATGTCCGGCCTCCCTGCCGGAGTCGATCTTCCCAGTCCGTTCGTGGATCTGGTCGATGCCTGGTCACCACGCTTGCGTGGCCTGGCTCTGGGTGTGGATCCATCCCTGGTCGAAGGGGTCTACGCCCAACTGGCTGGTCCCCAGTTCGAGACACCGGCGGAGATCCGGATGCTCCGTGCCCTAGGCGCCGATCTGGTGGGGATGTCCAGTGTGATCGAAGCGATCGCCGCCCGGCAGCTGGGAGCAGAGGTGCTCGGACTGTCCCTGGTCACCAACCTGGCCGCCGGGTTGGATCCGGGTGGGGTGTCGGCCCAAGCCATCGTGGGAGTGGGAGAGCGGCGTGCCGAAGATGTCGGTCAGGTGATCCGCGAGGTGATCGTCGCGCTGTAGCGGAAGGCATCACCTCGATGGTTGGCCGTCGGCGGCAGAGCACGGTTGGCGGTCACCACTCGAACCCGACGAGACTCGCAGCGTGATCGTCGGACGAAGCGCCGGTGACCGAGTTGGCCGGTGGCGCCGGGGCCCGGTATCCCTGGTCTTCGGTGTCCTGATGCTCGGTGCGACCGCCTGCTCCGCTGGGCAGTCCGGGCAACCGGGCCCGCCCCCTGCATCGACCGGCAGGGTTGAGTCACAGGTCCTCCCGGCAGCGATCAGCCATGCCACCCTGGTGAACCAGCAGGGACGGATCTTCACGCTCGCTTCTCTGCGCGGCAAGGCGGTTGTGCTGGTGCCGTTTCTCACTCTTTGCGACACCATCTGTCCGTTGACTACCGGGAACCTGTTCCAGACTGAATCGGCGTTGAGGGCCGCCCATCTGGGCGCAAAGGTACAGCTCGTCGAATTGAGTGTCGATCCTGGTCGGGACACGCCGAGCCGGTTGGTCGCCTATGCGGGCCTCACTGGCGCGAACTGGGATCTCGTGACCGAGTCGCCCTCGGAACTGGCCGGCATGGCCCGGTTCTTCGGATTCACCTACCAGGCTGTTCCACCGAGCCATCCACCACCCATCGATTGGTTGACCGGCCAGCCGCTGGCCTACGTCGTGAACCACTCGGATGGCTACTTCCTCATCGACGCTGCGGGGATGCTCCGCTTCTCGACGACCTCGGCACCGGACTTCTCCGGGACGATCGATCCGACTCTTCACAGATTTCTGAATCAGCAGGGGCTGCACAACCTGGCTCACCCGGAGGAGCCGGGCTGGACCCCATCTGATCTGCTGCACTCATTGGGTTGGTTGTTAGGCCGGGCCATCCCGTAAGGGAGAGCCCTCCCCACCGGCTTCCCGTTCCCACGTCCCTGACCTCCCCCCCGACTTGCGCCAGAGGGTCAGGTCGTCCACCGAGACGACTGGATCCAGGCCCGCCAGTGCGTGGACCAGCACCAGGGCGGCGGTGGCGCAAGCGGTCAGGGCTTCCATCTCCACGCCGGTCTTGTCGAGGACGGCGGCCACCGCGGCTATGGCGAATCCTTCAGGGGACCTCCTGACGTCCACGTCGATGGCGTGAAGCCGGATGGGATGGCACAGCGGGATCAGCACCGAGGTCTGCTTGGCGGCCATGATCCCGGCGAACCGGGCCGATGCCAGGAGATCGACTCCGCCCGGATGTACGGACAGCAACTCGGTTACATCGGCCACGGTGCGGACCCGGCAGCGGGCCTCGGCAATCCGGTGGGTGGCCGGCTTGCCGGTGACGTCCACCATGTGGGCTTTGCCGTGCTCGTCGACGTGAGTGAGCTGGCGGGTCGAGGCGGTGCCGGTGGCGGGGGGCATGGAGCTCATCCGCCCGACACCGGCGGGAGGACGGCCACTTCGTCTTCATCCCCGACCGGGTCAGCCCGGTCGGCGGGGTTGCCGTTGACCCAGATCTGGGAGGCGGCGACGATCTGGGCGAACCCCCCGCCGAAGCGGGAGGCAGCTTCATCGAGAACGGCCGCGACGCTGCTACCGGAGATGTGATCATCGCCCACGCCGGCCTCTGCCCGGGCCGGTCCGAAGAGCCGGAGATGGACCACCCCTAGCCGCCTATCATCGACATGGATCGGGCCGGTCGCAGGAAGCCGGGGTCATTGATCCCATGGCCGGGCTGTTTTCCCCACACCGCTCGACGAAGCAATGTCTCGAGTTCGGCATCGGTCCCCCCGTTACGGAGCAGGTGTCGAGCCGACCGTTCGTCATCGGAGAACAGACAGTTGCGGATGGCCCCGTCCGCAGTCAGACGGAGCCGGTTACAGGTTCCACAGAAGGGTTGCGTGACACTGGAGACAAGGCCGATCTCGCCGAGCCCGTCACGGAATCGGAAGCGCTCAGCCGGTGCCGAACCCGGTCGTTCATCGACGGCAGCGAGGGGCCACTCGGCCGAGATGCGTCGGTAGACCTCCTCTCCGGAGACGATCTGATTGCGTTCCCACTTCCGTCCAGCGTCAAGAGGCATGAACTCGATGAACCGGACGACGCGACCGGTGACTCGGGCGAATCGGGCGAAGTCGAGGATCTCGTCGTCATTCTGACCCCGCAGGAGTACCACGTTGACTTTGACCGGACTGAGGCCAGCGGCTTCGGCCGCATCCATGGACCGCAGGACGGTGGCGAGATCGCCACGTCGGCGCATGGAACCGAATCGGTCCCACCGAAGCGAGTCGCAGCTGATATTGACCCGGCGAAGCCCCGCTGCCGACAGCTGGTCGGCCTGGGGGGCCAACAGCATTCCGTTGGTGGTGAGGGAGAGGTCGTCCAGGCCCAGCGCCGACAGCCGAGCCACCAGATCGGCGAGATCGACCCGCACGAGGGGCTCACCGCCGGTCAGCCGCAGGGAGGTGACGCCGATTCCTTGGGCTACGGCCGCCACCCGCACGATCTCGTCGAAGGTGAGTAGGGCGGAACGGGGCAGAAAGGTCATCCCCCGCTCGGGCATGCAGTAGGTGCAGCGGAGATTGCATCGGTCGGTCACCGAGATCCTGAGGTCGTCGTGGACCCGCCCGAACGGGTCGACCAGAGGACCGTCGACCGGCATGGCCTCAGATGGAGCGGAGATGGCCGGGGCCTTCCGGCCGTGCCCGGTGGAGAGGGACACGGGGACCGTCGTCATCGGAGCGGCACCGCGCCCGTTGCCTCTCCGACACCCAGGTGGCCGCTGTCGGTCGGCAGCCCCGACACTCCAGCGACCCTCTCACCGCGGGAGCAGGTGCGAGGGATCACGACCGGAAGGCTACCGAGCTGGTGCTTCGTGCGCCCGGCGCGATGGCCAGCCGGGGCCGGTCGGAACTGTTCAAGCCTTTCAGCGGTACTCAGGGTTGGTGAAGTCGAATCGGCATCCGGCATCCCACAGCGATCGCTGATTGCCGTGAGGAGGGACACCGCCGGCTTCCTTCATTATGCGGGCCAGGTGCAGCAGATTCCAGGTCATGAACGTCGTGTTGCGATTGGTGAAGTCATTCTCCGGGCCACCGGAGCCGGGGTCGAGATAGGAGGGACCGGGACCTGCCTCACCGATCCATCCTGCGTCGGCTTGTGGCGGAATGACGTATCCGAGATGTTGGAGGGAGTACAGGATATTCATGGCACAGTGCTTCACGCCGTCCTCGTTGCCCGTGACCAGACAGCCTCCGACCCTTCCGTAATAGGCGTACTGGCCGTCCGCATTGAGGAGGTGGGAGTTCCCGTAGAGGCGCTCGACGATCTTGGTGCACACCGAGGACTTCTCGCCCAACCAAATCGGGGTACAAACCACGAGAAGGTCCGACGCCATGACTTGTTCGGTGATCGCTGGCCATTCGTCCCGATCCCAGCCGTGCTCGGTCATATCGGGCCACACGCCGGTGGCGATGTCGTGGTCGATGGCCCGAATCGTCTCGACCACGACCCCCTGTCGGCGCATGATCTCCATCGAGATCGAGGCCAGTCCCTCGGTGTTCGAGATCTCCGGGGACTTCTTCAGAGTGCAGTTGATAAACAACGCTCGCAGATCGGAGAAATCCCACCGGCTCTGGTTGCACAGTTCTTCCTGCATGGCAGTTAGGGTCATCGGGTCCTCATAATGTTGCCGTTACTCTCTAGTCCCAGGCGGTGTGGTGGCGTTACGGGTCCGGCTCCCCGCGTGGCCGACACCTCGCCCGGCCCGCCCTGAAGTATGCCTTGGCCAACTTCGAGCTGCATCGTCCTGTCCGTACGAGGTCACCCCGGGCCAGGTACCGGCCGGCCGGTCAGGCGTGAGGAGACGGCTGTCGTCACCGGCCGGCTTCGTGGATGATCTCGAGTGAGCCCGGTTGGGCACCGACCACCACAACGGTGTCGGTCCGCGTGTCCACGGCCACGGTGTCCGGCTGACGAACCGTGGGCCACTGGCCGATGACCCGGGGCAGCGCCCGGTCGAGCGTGAGTTCCACCAGGCGGTTCGATGCCGTGCAGGTGATCCAGAGACGGCCCCTCGTCTCGTCGACGGCCACGCCGAGTGGACTCCTCGGGACGGACACGCTTCCGACCAGGTGCAGCCGGGGGACGGTGTCGAAGACTCGGACGTGGGTTCCCCCGGTGTCGACGACGTAAAGCTCCGTTCCGTAGGCAGCGACGTGGGAGGGTCCGCCCTGGATCGATATCGAGGCGACCAGATGCAGAGAGGTCGCATCGAATAGTTGCAGCCTGCGGGCCCGTACCGACACCACCGCGACGTCGGCCCCCGTGGCCACGAGCCCTCCGGGCTGCTCGGCGACCGGAATGGTGGCGATCACCTTCTGTTGCCTGATCACGGTCATCGTGCTGTCGTGCTCGTTGCCGACGAAGATCGATCCGTCTCGATCGATCACATCATGGGGCATGCGCCCGGTCGGGACGAGCGCGGCGAGCGACCCGCTGGGCTCGTCGACCAACGCCACCTCGGAGGACGCCTCGGCAGGGATGAGGAAGGGTCCACCGGGGGCGGCCAACGCGATGTGGCGGGGGGCGGACGGAAGGCGGACGGCGACGAGGTGGCGCCCCGACTCGTCGTAAAGGTCGGCCCCACCCACCTGCCCCACGGCGATGATTCCGGTGGTCGGGTCAACGGCCACTCCCTCTGCCGCCGGCCCCGCAGCCACGACCGTGCCCGCCGGTCTCGAGGTCAGTGCGGGGGAGATCGCCGGCTCCGCAGCTGGCGGCAGGCGGCCGGCCGGAGGACCGGTACCGGTGGCTGGCCCCCCGCCGCAGGCCGCGGCACCCACGGTGAGGATGAGGACCAGGCCGAGCGATGCCCCGCGGCGATGCGTCATCTCGATGGACCCGGGTGGGCGATGCTGGCACTCCCCAAGGGATCGACCACTCGGATGACCGCTGGACCTCCTGGTGCAGGACGACACGGACGTCCGGAAGCGCTTGGGTGTTGGTTGGTTGGTTGGTGAGTTGGTTGGTGAGCTACCGACATAACCCGGTTGACCTGGGCTGGCCGTACCCTGGTTGGAGCCATTTCCCACGCTATTGATCTCGATTTTCCAGATTGTTGCTCGTCCCACTAAACACCGAAAGGGCAACTCACCGATACCGGACGAACGTTTGGCAACCGGAGACGGCGTGCCTATCCCAGTGCGACAACCGTGTTCGCCACCGCGCTGACCTGGGTGCTACCGCTCATCACCAACACGGGGGTCAGCGCATCTCCCGAGGTGTGACCATTGCCGAGGTTTCCCGACTTGCCGTTGCCCCACGCCCATAAATTGCCGCTCGAGTCGAGCCCATAGCTTGTCGATCCCCCGGTGGCCACGTAGCTCCAGCTCGTCCCCTCGAGGGCCGTTGCGTCGATAGGTGTGTACGACGGGCTAGTTGACGTACGGCCGTTTCCCAGTTGCCCATATGAGTCGGATCCCCAGGCCCAGACTTGATTCTTGAGCAAGGCGAGGGACTGACCGTCTTTCGTCGTTCCTCCACCCGCATAGATTTCGGTAGCGCCCGCCGGGAGCAGCACTTCGACAGGTACATCCGAGTATGACTCGGTCTGGCCGTTCCCAAGCTGACCCAGGTTGTTCTCTCCCCATGACCAAACCTCCCCCGACGATTCCAGCGCGATCGAATAGAGGTTCCCCGCGCTGATGGCCGAGACGTTGGAAAGGGAGCCAACCTTCACCGGTATGTCCGAATTTGCCGTCGTCCCATTCCCGAGCTGACCGTCGTCATTGGTGCCACAACTCCACACGCTGCCATCGGCCAAAATGGTCAGGTGCTCTTGGCCACCTGACACTTGAGTGACGTCCGAGAGACCGGTGACCGGCGCTGGAGCCAGATCGTCGTTCGTGTGCTTTCCGTTGCAGAGCTGTCCCTTACCGTCATAGCCCCACGTCCACAACACTCCACCTGAAGTGACCGCCGCACCCCACGCATTTGGTGATCCGTTCCCTTCGCCGATCGACACCGCGTCCGTCGGCCCGACAACCTCGCTAGCTGTGGGCTGCTCGGAAGCGTTCCACTGCCACACGTTTCCGCTCGAATCGATAGCGAGCCCCCCCCAGTTGGCTGCTTGGACGTCGGTAATGTCCGCTGGTAGTCCGCTGACCTGCGTGGGCGAGTCGGAGATTCCTTGTCCCCACGTATAGACCGGGACTGATGATGCCGCCTCCGAGGGCAAAGCACAGACTTCTACGGCAACAACGACGGAAGCCAAGACCAAAAGTGATTGCAGCCCTTTGCGCATTGTCGATCCCCTCCACTCGATCTGTCTTGGCACTCGCCGATCTCGGCCGCGCCGTCGACCGTGGCCACGCGATCTGCTGATGCTCAAGTCACAGCATCGAACGCTAGTCCAACCTAAGTTGCGGGAAGGGGCCGATGAACTCGATCGCGGACCGCTTGACGCGAAGCGGTTGCTGATCGAGCACCTGCGTGGGTAACGCAGGCCCGGTGGTCCTACATCCGAGTTGCCAATTCTTGGTTGGGTAGCGCCACCACCCTCACCCGATGAAACGGCCGCCGTGTCAACGAATGTCGACGATTCCGCGTTGAGGCACTGCTGTTGCGCAGGGTTTGTCGACGAGACCCGCCCGGTTTTGTCGATACCCCCGAGTGGGCGAGGGGGAAAGATCTTCGGGACCGGAGCCAAGGGAGAAGCGTTCATCGGGTAGGGGGAGGCCTTCCTTTGGCCGCTGAGAACAGAGGGGCCGGGAAAAGGAGTCACGTGTGAGTTCAGCGAGCGCACAAGGGGTTGGAGACCCCTTACAGGCCAAAACGGAGGTGCGCGGTCTATCTGTTGGGGGTGACCTCCAATGTGCCCTGATCTGCCCGGCCACGAAGGTTCTATTCCTGGACGTCGCTTGTCCGGTCCCTGAAGAGGGATAGGAGATTGGGGTCCGGTGCTCCGAAATTCCGTCTTCAGAACCACCGGTTCAAGCCTGCCTCCCGAGAGCCCTTCTCATCACGCCACTGTCTGTCGGAGCGATGCGAATGCCTCCCAGGTTGATGACGCTCGCAGGGCCCCTGGTCCTGGCCGGCGCGTTTTGGGTGTCACAACCAGGGCACTTCGGTGGCAGTGTTGGTTGGCCTCAGTCGTAGACTCAGTAGTGGTGAACTTCGAGGCTGGGACCGCAGCGTACGACCGCTTCATGGGTAGGTACTCGATACCCCTAGCGTCGCCGTTCGCAGATTTCGCCGGGGTGGTTAGAGGGCTCAGGGTTCTCGACGTCGGATGCGGCCCAGGCGCGTTGACTTCGGAACTTGTCAGACGAGTTGGTGAGGCCGCCACTTCAGCAGTTGATCCCTCGGAATCATTCCTCATCGCAATCAAAGAACGGTATTCCCTCTCGGACGTGCAAAAGTCGACAGCAGAACGCCTCCCCTTCCGTGATCACACCTTCGACGCGGCTTTGGCGCAGCTTGTCGTTCACTTCATGGACGAGCCCGTGGTGGGGTTGCGGGAGATGGCCCGAGTTACCGTCGATGACGGAATCGTGGCTGCGTGTGTCTGGGATCATGGCAGCGGCGGAGGGCCCCTCACCATCTTTTGGGAAGCCGCACACGAACTGGACGTCTCCGTTCAAGATGAATCTCGGCTCGCGGGTGTGCGCCAGGGTCATTTGGGCCAGCTGTTTCGTGAGGCTGGACTGAAAGGTGTCGAAGAGATCCTCCTTGCCATATCAGTCGCGCACCCGAGCTTCGATGACTGGTGGGAGCCGTACACTTTTGGCGTCGGCCCAGCAGGAAAGTACGTCCAAGGACTGGATTCAGCTAGGCAGGCACGGCTGCGTGAACTATGTCGCCAGATGCTACCCACGCCACCGTTTGTGGTGACGGCAGAGGCTTGGGCGGCACGGGGAGTGGCGTGATGTTGTCGATCCAAGGACCCGTCCCCGAACGCTGCCGGGTGCGAGGCGTTATCCCAACCTGCCTGCTCGCTCATCGCTAATGGGTCGACCACTTCATTCCTTGAAGGGGTGAGGCTGGTCACCGAGCCGCCAACAGGTGAGCACTTCGCCCGGGCCTTCTACGACTACCGCAGGGCCGCCGGAGACACTCACCACGCAGCGCTCCGTCACGTCGGTAATCGGCTGGTGGGCATCCTCCACGGTTGCCTTGTCAGCCATACCAGCTACGACGAGAAGACAGCCTGGGGGAACCGAGCCGCACTTGAACTCACGCGGGCCGCTTGACAGGTTGCGACCGTGGGATGCTGACCTCGACCGAATGCACATGTGGGTCACCCTCTTGACCAGCCTGCAGAGCGCGATATGACCCTCGGTAGCAACCCGGAGCTTTGTCGTTGCCATGAGTTGCCTCTGTTCGAACTCGGCTGTTACTGGGTGATCGGTGTGACGTCATGGCCCGCCATTGCGAGGGGCGCGACACTCCGCTGCTCCGAGGCGATCGTCCTGGCGCTCGCGAACGGGAATCGCTAGGTATGCCCAGCTGCATCCATGCCCCCACATAACAAGTGGTAGGCCGTCTCGGGGTTGGGTGGGATACGGAGTGTGGTCCTGGACAATGAATGGTAGATGTTCGACACAAACGTTCCGATTGTCAGGGGAGTCGAGGACGAGGCCAAGAGACCCTTGGTCGCCGGGCACTGAAGCGCTGCTCTCGCCCACGCCGTCTGGGTCTCCAGGTTTTGTCCCGAAGCTGTCGGGATCAGGGGGGTAAAGTACTGCGGGCTCTGTCGCTGAAGGGAGTTCAGTTGGGAAATTGAACTCCCTTGTTGGGTAAGAGTGGCAACGATCCACGGAGTTGGGAGTGGCTTTTCGTGACCAGCAACCTCGCCTCGCTTGGCAAGGCGTAGATGCGCGGCCAAAGGGTCGGCTAGACCAAGAAGGTCAACGATTTGTACGTCAGGTCCCAATTGATACGACTCCGGGCCGATCCAATACGTGGCGATCGTTGGCTGCCGTATGTTGGAAGGCGTCGGACCATCCAGGCGCTCGATGGTCGTTGGTGAGGCGAGTTGAACATAAACCGACGGCCCTCCTCGGAGTATGGACTCTTTGACCCTGGCTCCCGTTATCGCGGACGGTGACGCGAACGAGCCGTCTCCAGTGATACTGATGATTGTTGGGCTTGACCATGGGGTGCTGTCAGTCGTCCGGAGTGACAAGGCACACACCGCTGCCCACGGAATCACTATCAGAGTAAGCAGGTTCCTCCGTGCCGCCGGAACGGCGGCTACAGGCGCGCAGAGAGCGAAGAACGGTGCCATGAACAGCCTCGCATGGACGTAGTCGCCACCGATCATGATGATGTAAGAAGCATTCAATGCTCCTGCTATCGGTAGCGCGAGTAGAGCGGCGTGACTGCGCCGCCACTTGCCATTGCGAT
Organism: uncultured Acidimicrobiaceae bacterium; assembly: GCA_963824355.1. Classification (GTDB taxonomy): domain Bacteria; phylum Actinomycetota; class Acidimicrobiia; order Acidimicrobiales; family RAAP-2; genus Bog-756. Next base: position 664,443 of record CAWGOY010000001.1, read on the forward strand.
GAAACGCCGTGGCAATCGGATAGTACGCACCGAAGAGCAGTGCCCCGATGGGGATGAAGAGCCAGTAAGGACCGACAAAGTCGGAGAAGTAGTGAACTCCCCGCCCTGGGCTGGGGAGGGCAGCTTCCTTGGTTGTAGCGGTATTTGCGAACATGGCGCCGTAGTAGCCCATCCGGAAGATCTCGTAGACCAATGGGAGGAGGAATGCCCACGCGATCACCAGTGCTCGCCTTCTCCACGTTGAACTGGACCGTTCCGACCAGAACACAACCGTGATGAACACAGCACTTTCGATGAAAAGCTCCGGGCGAATCAGAAAGCCCATGCCCAAAACCACAAGTCCGAATCGGGACATTTGCTCGTCCTCCGTACGGCTCCAGCGGACCAACAGTGCGAAGCAGCTTCCGAGCCAGAAAAGCACCAGGCCCGTCTCCAGCCCGGTCGTTGCGAGTGACCAAACAGGAGGCAAGGAAACAAAGACGGCCGCACCCAGCGGAAGTAGGAAGGATTGGTGTGCCGTCCGTCGGACAAGTTGAGCGGAGCCCACTAGCGCGATCGATGTTCCTCCCACCGCAAAGACGATGCCGAGGACGACTGCTATCCATGTCAAGGGAAGACGAGAGGTGACTCCGATAAGCGCCAGGATCGCAGTCCAGACCGGACTGGTTACAGCCTCGACGCGCTGGCCCTCGTTGAATACCGGACCGTTTCCGGCCAATATGTTCTGTACGACGTGCAGATAGATGTAGCCGTCGGCAAACATGTTTCGGTGGGTCCAGGCCAGGAGGCCCAGGATGACAACTGGAGCGGCGAGCACAGCCGTCTGTACGAACGGCGGGATGTGTTCGATAACTGCCCGATCGGTGCCGACTTGTGCAAATTGAAGTTCGAGTTCGAGCTCTTCCTCTAGTTCGATGAGCCTCGACTCGTCAATGAGATCCCGAGTGATCAACTGGTCAGATTCGTCAACGAGAGACGCCACTGAGTAGCACCCCCCAACGGATGTCGTGGCATGACAACGATCCGTTCGGCGACCGCTGACTGTCCACTGCTGAGGAATGATGGCATGGGCGCTCGGAACAAGTTGCAGCGACTGGGCAGGAGTCGCAATCCATCTGAAGAGTTTCGGCAGGTCGTTGCAGCGACTGAAGCTCAGGAAGGCTATGGGTGAGGACGACCTGATCCGTGTGCCTTGATCAGGGATAACTCGGGAGCGCACGTGGCCGCCACAATGGTGCTTCCCAACCCTTGTCTGCTGGCGCGTCCACAAACGGTGAGGACCGGACAACCGGCACTCCCGGGCGTGGTGCGTCCTGAAAGGGGAGTGGTGACGATGTAGAAGATCGCCAGCACGAACCGTGCTGTGCCAGGGATGGAGGTAGGCCCTCCGGGTTCGCCGTGCAGGCGGAGATCCCAAACCGCCGCAGTGTCATGTCGGTCAAGAGCCGGGGTGGGAAGCGACTGCGGAGAAGGCCCGCTACCAGCGGGTCAGGTGAGTGACGAGAAGACGAACATGCGTAAACCACTGCTGACGCATCGTGAATGTGAACGATGACATCGAAACCGAGGCCAGCACGCCTGCCTCGGGACAAGGACGCGCCCCTCGGCGTGTCCGGAGCCAGGGAGCTGCCTGCTCGTGGCCCTGGCGGTGTCCGGTGTAAAGGTGGCGTGAGCTCGTTGCAGGCCCTGGCACGGAACAGGAGAATCTGTCGCCTCGATACGAATGGCCAGTCGAAATGGGTGCTGTTGGTCCCCTGGTCGTCGAGAGGGAGAACCCCGGGTGGCCACGGCAACCTGGGGGAGAGTACCGATGCGAGGCACAGAGGCGGACCGGCTCGTAGTAGTGATGAAGGCCCTGCAATGGGGCGGGAGCGAAGGGGCCGGGCAGGCCAGATCACCCATCGGTCAACCCTCCGGGGGAGGAGCTTGATGGACGGATCACCGTTGGGAATGAAGTCGTTTGAAATCGTTTTCGGGGCGTGGATGAAGGTCCAGGCGAACAAGGGTGCGCCGGGCGTGGACTCCGTCAGCATCGAAGGCTTTGCAGACAATGGCACCTTCTCGCTTCCCCCAACCGACCTGCAAGAGCCGGATGAGCTGAGAGGTTCACGTCCGGTTCTGTGAGAGCCGGGGGGTGCGATTCCCCCCGGCTACTCGACTGGTAATGAACTGACGGAGTTCCATCAGTACGCTGGGGCAAGGAGAGCCGGGAAGCCTGGTCGGCAGCACGTCGATCGCGAAAGGAACTCTCCACATGGCACTCGCGGCAATCGCCTTTGTGCTCGGTGCTGCCGTCAGCCTGGCTACCAGTTGGGTCCTCGTAACTCGCCTGGAGCGTGTAGGCGAACGGCTTGACCTGTCTGAGGCACTGCTGGGCATTGTCGCTGCACTCGCTGCCGATGGGCGTAGCCGTCCAAGGAGGAGAGGAAGATCGCCTGACCATGGCCGTGGGACAGCAAGATGACCGGCAGATCGCCCCCCGACTCAGGCATCGACACCGCCTGGGGGTCGTGCCAACGAACGTGCCAACGAACAGAGAGGCCAGAGTCCAATGACCCTGACCTCTCTGCGTTCGTTCTCGTGAGTGTCAAACCTTGAACACGCTGCCCTTGACCAATACGAGGTGGCCAGTCTTCGTAACGCAGAACGTTCCTGAGCCACTGTCCCCAACCTTGATCACTGAAGCTGCACTCCCGGTGACGGCATTAACCACGTCTGAAGCGTCGTACTCTTTCGAGCCGGTCGTGCAGATCCCTTGGCCAGGACTCGTGACGGAACCCGAAAGCGAGACCGTACCCGGGTGCTTGCCTGCCCAGCTGATTGTCCCACCGGTGGAAAGCCCGGTGCCCACTGCATTTCCATTCGCAAAAGGGGTGCTGCAGCCCTTGAAGTGAACGGTTCCGGTGAGTGAACCGGAGACTTTGGCGCAGGTCACCGGAGACGATGCTCCGGCGATGCCCGATGCTCCGACGATCCCCACCGCCGCTGCCGACATCGGAATGGCCAGTGCTGCTGCTGCCATCATGATCTTTCGCATTGTTCCCCTTTTGTTCGCTGGGCACCATCAGTGGTGCCAGTGGTCGTCTCACGGTACCGAGCTGGTGTTAGGGAACTGTTAGCAGGGCTCCGTCGGGCGGGAAGAATCAGAGAATAGAGCTCCTCTTGTCCGTCCACGCCGCCCATAGTTACCGGTCACGGGCAGTGGCCACTGGCTAGCAGACCCCGCTCGATAGCTGCCGCCGACCCGGCATTGGTCAGGGGTACTCGCTAACAGTCTCACAATGGTCTTCCTCGGGAATTAGCGGTGTGGGTGATGAGCGGAATCGGATGGCCTCAATGTCTTCAGGGGTCCCGATGAGGACCAGCTCATCCCCCTCTTCGAGCACCGTGGTCCCATCGGGCACAACCAGATCTCTTTGCCGCTGAATGGTTGTAACGATGATGCTGATCGGCAATCCCGCTTGACGAAGCGTATGCCCCACCAAGGGTGACCGCTCTTCTATGAGCACGCGGTCGGAGCGGTTTTCGTTGCCTTCTGCATTCATCCGCTGCAGGCTGGCCAGAAGTCCAAGCCGATAGCCCCTCACCACGTCTGAGGTGGCGATCGTCCCGACGACCCTTCGATCGCCGTCGAGGACCGACACCCAGTGCTGGACGGACGTAGTCATCGCATCAACGGCCACGTCGAGATAAGCGGACTCCGATGTCGTGGCCGCTGTCATGTCCACGAGCGATGCGAGTCGTAACTCCGAACCCGCTTTCACATCGTCAAGACGAACGAGCGAGACAGTTCCCTCGAATCGGCCCTCTCCGTCCACAACCGGCGCACCCGAGAGCCCCCGCCGCAGGAGCTCCCGACGAGCGGCCGCTGTGGTGCTGCTGCCAGTCGATCACTAGCCGAGGGGGCGCCATGGCCTGGGCGACTGGGACACCGGCCAAGACGGGCATCCCCATGAGGAGCCGCTGGGCCGGGGCATCGGCTCGAGACCTGAGTTGACTGCGGTAGATGGTGTCGTCGCTGCGGCGGACGATGAACCACGCCAGCCCTACAGCGATCATGGCCGGTCCGAGGATCGAGAGGCTTCCGGTCATCTCGGCCACCATCAGCATCACGGCCAGGGGTGCACGGGAGATACCACCGAAGCAGCACATCATTCCGATGATCACGTAAGGCGCAGGATTGTGGCCCATGGAGGGAATGACCGGTTCGAAGAGGCGCCAGACCGAGGCGCCAATGAAGGCACCAATGACAAGACCGGGACCAAAGATCCCTCCCGATCCGCCCGAGCCGATGGAGAGACCCGTGGCCAGAATCCGAGCGAAGGGCAGGATCAGCACGATCCACAGTGGGAGGGTCAGGAGCTGATGACCCAACCCCTGTTGGATCCATCCGTAGCCGGTCCCGAGCACCTCGGGGATGGCGAGGGCGATGAGCCCGACGATGACTCCCCCGATCGCAGGCTTGATCCAACGGGGGAGGTTCAGCCGCCCAAAGAGATCCGAGATTCCATAGAAGCTCTTGGCGTAGAGGAGGCCGATCAACCCACCGAGGACGCCAATCAGTGCAAACCACGGCAGGTGGGCGGGATCGGTAAAGTGGTAGCTACCGGCGAAGCCAAAGATCGGCGTGAAGCCGACTACTGCCCCGAAGATGACGTAGCCGACCAACGAGGCGACGAAGCTGGGCAGCAGGGCCTCGGAATCGAAGTCATCTCGGTAGAGGATCTCGGTGGCCAGGACTGCCCCGCCGAGTGGGGCACCGAAGATGGCCCCGATCCCCGAACCGATCCCGGTGACCACGGCGATACGGGCATCGGCCGGGCTGAGATCGAGCTCTCGGGCCAGCAGGGACGCGAACCCGGCGCTGATCTGTCCGGTGGGGCCCTCCCGACCTCCTGAGCCACCCGAGCCGATGGTGAGGGCCGATGCCACGATCTTGACGATCACGGCGCGAAAGCGAATGCCCCGAGGATTGTGATGCACAGCTGAGATGGCGGCGTCGGTGCCATGGCCCTCCGCCTCTGGAGCGAATCGAAAGACGAGGATTGCCCCGAGCAGCGCTCCCAATCCCACAACCAGGGGCAGCGCCCAGGGCCGGGTAAACGACGCCGACGCCCGATGGCCACCCTCGCCCAAAGGGGTGGGTACGTGGTACCCGGCAAGGGTGCCGAGGAAGAAGTGCGTCGAGGCCAGCAGCGCCTCATAGAACACGATGGCGCCGACTCCAGCCATCGTTCCGATGAGTAGGCCGAGAATCAGCCACTTCTGCAGGTAGGACGCACTACCGAGCCAGCGCGCAGCGCGGGTCATCATGGCCCGCCACGAGGTCCTGGCGAAGACGGTCACGATGACAGATCGCCCATCTACAGATCCCAGCCCGTCGACCAGTCCTGCTCGGGCACTTCACCGGCAGCGGCGGTGAGACGCTGCAGTGAGTCGACCAACGCCGCCTGCTGCTCGGACGGAATCGCCTCCAGGAGGTGGGCGATCTCCGACCGTCTCCTCTTCGTTACAGCATCCACCAGCCCGTGGCCCTTCTTGGCCAGCGTTAGTCGGACGAGACGCCGATCACCCCGGTCGTGGCGGCGCACGATCAAGCCCTTCTTGATCAGCCGATCGCACATCCGAGTGGCGGTCGGCGGTGTCACATCCACCGCTTCAGCGAGTTCGGCCAGGCTCTGCGGACCACGGGACGCCAGAACAACCAACGTCCGGTATTGGGTGAGCGTCACCTCCTCGGCCACGTCCCCGAGGGAACGGGCGGCCACGGCGACCAATACCCGGCTGGCGCTCAGTACGGCATCGACGATGAGGTCCCGATGGGACTCCACGGCGGCCGGTGTTTTGGTAACCATATGCTAATGATTGTAGTAGCTAATGAAAATCGGCACTGAGGATCTCGCAGGGGATCCAGGGCCGCAGGTGACCCCCTACCGAAGGTGACGACCATGGTCCAGCCCGACGACGAACTTTGGGAAGCCTTCGTTGAGACCAAGCGACCCAGATGGACTCGTGCCCACGCGGCCAGCCCCAATCCCATCAAGAACAGCGCCATCCCGACGCCCTGGAGAACGGGGCTGCTCACGATGGTGACCTTCAAGGACTCCGAACCGAATGACCAGATACACGATGACAAATGTGGCAAGCCTCAAGCCGACGAACTGCCCATTCGTGACTGAGCTGCCCGCTTGGCACTCGAGGCAGCCACCAGCCATGCAACCAGAAGACGACCCACAGGCTGTAGATGACGTAATCGATGACGTGCATCAGGTACCCCCGTCGTTACGGAACGCAGCCACATTCTGAGCAGTCGATGAGACCTGAGCCGCACGGATGCCCACGTTGACCGGAGTGGTTGAGACGGCCGTGCCGCGCCCACTTCCTAGCTGGCCGCTCCTATTGTCGCCCCAGGCCCATAACCGGCCCGATCCATCGATGGCGTAGCTGGCGTAGCCGCCGGAGCTCACCGTGGCAAAGCTCACCCCTTTGGGCAAATCGACTTGCAGCGGGACATCGGAACTCGTCCTCGTACCGTTTCCGAGCTGCCCGCGATCATTGTCGCCCCAGGCCCATACGGCGCCGTTGGTCAAGATGGCGATGCTCTGGCCGTTCTTGGGCCCGCTGCCGCCCTGGAACACCTGACGGACGGGTTCGGAGAGCGGGACCTGCACGGGAACACCGCTGTTGGCGGTCGAGCCGTTTCCGAGCTGACCGGCGGCGTTGTACCCCCAGTTGAAATAGCTCCCATTGCCAAGGAGCGCACCGGAGCCTTCCCAGGACGAGGTGAGGGCCGTCACCGACACCGACTCCGGAAGACCAACGACCGGGACCGGGACGGAGGTGTTGGTGGTGGAGCCGGTACCGAGGACTCCGTACGCACCGGAGCCGCAGGCATAGACCTTGCCCCCCGAGTCGACAAGAGAGTGGGTCCGGGCTCCGGTGGCAAGCGTGACGGCACTCAAAGCGAGCTTGATGGGCCGTAACTCTGTGAGGCCGGACAGGCAGAGGTCGCCGTCGGCATTGAGGCCCCACCCCCAGGCGTGGCCCTGTGTGTCGATAGCCAAGGCACCGTCGAAGGGCATCGGATTGGCCAGTATGGCGATCCTGATACCGGTGGGGAAGTCGACCTTGACGGCACGGGTCGAGTACGCGGGTCGTGTCCCGTTGCCCAGCTCACCGAAGCTTGCCACCCCCCACGCCCACACCACTCCGTCTGAGGTGAGCGCGTAGCCGTCGGAGTTCGACGTGGCGATCTGCATGATCCGGCCACTGATCCCTGCGACCGGAGTGGGTCGATCAAGCTGAAGCTGGCTTATGGCACCGTGGTTGCCGACCACCCCGAACCGGTAGACGACGGAGCTGCTCGGTGGACGGGAGGTTGAACTAGAGGGATTAGTAGTACAAGCAGCGAGCAGCAATGCCGAGACCAACAGAGATGCCAACACGAGCAGAGTCCCTTGGCCCTTCGAAATGGATGCCAAGTGCATGCTCTGAGTATCTGGCCAGTGGCTTTGATTGTCAACTCAGTTTACAGTTTACTAACATCCTCAGTCATGGCTTCCGACACGGCTCCGCCAAACGCAGACACCCATGGCGGCAGCTCCTCATCGGCCTGGCCTCCAGCCATGGGACTCGGATCGGCCCTGCGACGCGCCTGGCTCGGCTATCAACGTCGGCTCGATACCGCCATGGCGGATGCCGGGTTCAGTGAGCGACGATTCCCCGATGGGCGGGTGCTCCGCTTGTGCTCAGATCGGGGATCGACCATTTCTGCCATCGGACGCGAGCTCGGTATCACGCGCCAAGGGGCGAGCAAGGTCGTAGGGCAGCTACGCGACCATGGCTACGTAGTGGTTGAGGACTCGGCCACCAGCGGGAGAGAGAAGTCGGTCATCCTGACCGACCTCGGTGCCACCTATCTGCGGGAGCACCGGGCCGCAGCTCGCGCCATCGAAAAGGAGCTGACAGCCCAGCTTGGCGAGTCGGCCGTATCATCTCTGATGACCTTGATCAACACTCTGGGTCAGGGCGAGCAGCCGAGCATGCAGACCTACCTTCGTGGCTCGACTCGAAGCCACTGACTGGCTTCTTCAGGTGGTCTCTGTTGGCGGCGTTGCCCTCTTCGAGGTGCCGGTCTGTGCCTTTCGATGACCGCCTCGCTTCTGGGCGCTTTGGGGTAGTGCCTACTCCACTACTCACCAATGCAACGGCGGGACGAGCGGTTACGGTGTGGCGAGCGGGGCCACCATGGCGTTCATCCCGTTACGGAGCGCGGAGAGAGGGGCCTCGTTGAGTTCCACTCGGTAGGAGAAGAACTGGGGCCACGAGACGGTCAGTTGCGGTACGCCCTCGGCATTGAGCTCTGAGAAGTAGTCGCCCGCTCCCCAGTCCACGACCCAGTCGCCCCCCGGCAGTTTGATGGCGCTGCCACAGCAGAAGGAGGTGGCGGCTCGGGGGTCGGTGATCTGCTCGACCTCGGTGGCGGACATGGCCGTCGTGTCGATGGTGAACTGAAGGGCCCGGGGAAGACGGTTAGCCAGTGACCCGTTGTCTTGGACGGTGATCGAACCGTCGGGGAGGATCCGGGCGTAGTGCTGTCCCGAGAAGAGCTGACCACCCGAATCAAGGTACTGATCACCGGAGACAGTCAGACTCTGTGCTGTCTGGGTGCCTCCCAGTTTCCAGGTGATGGCTCCGGTGGCCATGTCGATGCGGTAGACGGCGTCGAGGTGGCGGGCACTGAAGATGATGCCCCCGTTTCCGTCGTACTGGATCGAGTTCATATGGATCACGTCGGGGTACTGAGCCCGCCAGTTGACGTTCTCGGCGGCCACGTCAAGGTGCTGGAGCGGGTCCCAGCTCCAGACCACCTTGTCCTTCTTGGTGAACTCAACGATGACCGTGTCGAGGACGCTGGACTGGGGCGACAGTCCCCATGACGAGAGGTCGACACACTGGCTGGGCACCGCCGGACAGTTGGTGGTGACGTCCTCGATTCCCAGATAGTCACCGTTGGGCATCAGCTGGAGATCGTGCACATCCAGTGGAAGGCTCGGACCGCCGAGGGTGGCCTTCAACGCCCCGTTCAACCCGCGCACGACGTAGGTATTGTCGAACTCGTTCCAGCTGATGGTGGTGGGGGTGAGGAACTTGGCGTCCCATGGCGAAACCTCGTTCGACGCGTCCTTGTACCACCACACCGGAACCCCTTCGTTGTCGAAGATGATGGCGTAGTTGGGTAGCGTGGCCAGATAGCCACTGGCCTGGGGTGTCCCGGTCACGGTCGAGGTGTAAGCCGGGAAGTCGCTGGGCAGACACCGGATGTAGTACGAGTTGCCGGCCGAAGTGACCGTAACCTCCTGTCCGGCCACAAGCGTGAGGTTCACGTTGACGGGACCGGTGACCCTGGTACTGCCGATCTTCACCTTACCGGTCCCCGTCGTAGTTAGATTGGTGGTCGGCGAATCGGTGCACGGGACCACGTAGTCCGAGATGCCCGCGCTGAACGACGGAACAATGGCCGGGCTGGTGGTGATGGAGAAAGGAGCCGATGGAGCCTTGGTTGCTTTGTGCGATGCAGCACCGGCTGGCCCAATGGATAAGCAAATGCAAGTCACTAGTGCCGTGACTGAGACCAATGCTGCAATCCGCCCCAGACGTCCCATGACGATCTCCCCCCAACGGTCCCGATTAGCTAGCAGATCCCTTTCTTCTTAGTTCGATTGGAGTGCAGACCTCAACAGCCTTCACAGTTCCCTAACGATTGATTGCGGAGAGGCGGTCTTCCGCCACATCGCGTGACTGTTCACCCGGGATGGTCAACGAACATGGCCAGCCGGTAGGCGTCGGTGACCACCCTTGACCTCGATCGTGGTTTGGAATAGACCTGCAGAGAGGCAACAGAGGGGCCATCAGGTAGGGGGAACTATGTTCAAGAGGCTTCTCGTAGGAACAGCCGCTGTGATTATTGGCACCACGGGGCTCGTCGCGGTGACGGCCGGGGTATCGGGTGCAAGCAAACCGACAATCACCGCTGGGCCCGGCAGCAGCGTCAGCTGCAATATCACTGCGTCAGTCAAACTCAGTCCATCGCTCAAGAACGACTGGGTGGCAGCTGACCATTCGACTGATCCAGACCCAGCCGTTGTCGCCCTTCCCAATACGACTTTTGGTACGGACGGGCCGGTCATCGTATCTCTCAAGGGTTCCGGCACCTGCACTGGCACGGTCACCGACGGCGTCAACACTGCATCAGTTACCGCCGTCAAGTTCACGTTGACCAACGACCCCGCCCACCTCGGCAACAGCTCAGAGGCAACATGTAGCAGTTTGGTCACCGGTATGCCACCGAGCACCGCCGAGTACGACACCACCATTTCGTACTCCTCGTCGAGCGCAAAGATCACCCCGACGACGATCACTGACGAGACCATCCCACCGGCGAGTTTCTCGACCGAAGGTGGCACCATTAGTGGGTCCTTCGCAGGAGGCACGGCATCGTCGGCTGGTACTCCGGACTCTACGACTATCGGCGCTGTCACCCAAAGCGCTGCCCACGTCAACCGATCCGGTTCCTACCTACCCACAGTGCCAGCCGACTCTCAAGCTCAAGACGAAAGATGGGGTGCAGGAGGCATCATTGAAGGCTCCGAAGGGTCTCAAGAAGATCTCCCTGGTCACAGGATCCACGCTTTCGATCTCTCGCTGAGGAGTTGAGCCAGCCGAGACCAAAATGGTCAAGCGAACGAAGGGCGGGACCCGTTCACTTGAGGATTGGCGACCGAAGTCCGAGGGCATTAATCCCGGTTCCGACCCGGACCCCCTTTCGTCCCCTAATCCTCGGCTCCATCGAACCCACTTGAAAGCCCTGCTCCCAGATCGGCGCCACAAGGGCACCCCGATCCGGCTCTACGTCGCTGATCTCGACATTCGCATCGTGACCCTGGAGGGAACGCTGCTCCGCCATCTGATCTTGGACACCACGCGGACCTATCAGCCCAGCGGGCTGCCTCGCCCTAGGGTTCGTGAGGGTTCGCGTGTCCCACGATGACCCGCGACATCACAGTGGTGGTTGGTGGGCGAGGGGGGACTTGAACCCCCACATCCTTTCGGACACAGGAACCTGAATCCTGCGCGTCTGCCAATTCCGCCACTCGCCCGAGCGACCGCTAGAGGCTACCTGATGCACCAAAGCATCAGTTCAGCGGTCGGGTGGCCCCTGGTTCGGTAGGAACCGCACCGTGCCACCCCTGTTGCGCGGTTGCCGACCCTGGCTGCCCTACCCCATACCTGGGGGTCCACACCGGTAGGCTGACGCCAGCATGGGACTCCAGAAGTTCGAAGGGCGCCTCGAGCGCATGGTCGACGGCACCCTTGCCAAGGCTTTTCGGGGTGAGCTTCACCCCGTAGAGATAGGCCGCCGCCTGACCAGAGAGATGGACCTGCAGCGCCGCCTTGGCGTGCACGGGCTCATCTCCCCCAACGCGTTCACTGTTTACCTCTCCACCAGCGATTTCGACCGGTTCGAAAGCTTCCTCGACGCCCTGGTCCGCGAGCTGGAGGAGGCTGCTCGCGAGCATGCCCGCACCGAGGACTATGTGTTCGTCGGCCCGGTGACCGTCACCATCACCGAGGACACCCGACAGCGCCGAGGCAGGTTCAACATCGTGTCCGGCGTCGAGGAGGGTCCCTCCGGCCTTCCGGCCGCCTCCATCGTCCTGGCCGACGGTGAACGGATCGTCCTCGGGCCCGAGCCGATCACGATCGGCCGCCTTCCCGAAAGTGCAGTGGTGGTCACCGACCCCAACGCCAGTCGTCGCCACGCCGAAATCCGCCGGGTGGGCAACGACGTGGTGGTGGTCGACCTGGGCTCGACCAACGGTACCCGGGTGAATGGCGCCACGGTGAAGGAGCGGAAGCTGGCCGATGGTGATGAGATCGTCATAGGTACCACCGTCCTTCGGTTCCAGACCTCGTGATGGTGGACATCTGAGCATTGACGCACCTTCTGCTGGTCACCCTGCCTGGGCCAACTGACAACACACCGGTACTCCGCGCACTGGAGTACGGCGTGATCATCCTGTTGTGGCTGTTCTTCATGTGGGTGGTCCGCGCCGTGTGGGTCGAGGTCCGTCCTCTCAAGCGACGCAAGCGGAGGCGCGATACCGACGTCGACCCGGTGGTCGGAGGTAAGGGACGCAAGGGCAAACAGCTCCGCCTGCACGTGATCCGACCCGAGGAGCAGGCCGGCCGTGTCTACGACATCGGTGACGAGGTGACCGTGGGCCGGGCCGCAGGGTGCGGGGTGCCGATCGACTACGACACCTTCTCCTCCAACCTCCATGCCCGGCTGTTCCGTCTGGACGGCGATCTGTGGGCCGAGGACCTCGGCTCGACCAACGGCACCTGGGTCAACACGGTGCGCATCGACGAGCGCACTCGCCTGGAAAAGGGCGACTTGCTCCAGGTCGGTGGCACCGTCTTCGAGGTGGGGAAGTGAGATGACCCTTCTCCGATCGGGCTCAGCCACCGACACCGGCCTGGTCCGGTCCGTCAACCAGGACCTGGCCGTCGAGACCTCGACGCTGTTCGCCGTGGCCGACGGCATGGGTGGTCACGCCGGGGGCGAGGTGGCCGCCCGCCTGGCTGTCGACGCGCTCACCGTCGCCTTCGGGCGACAGCCCACCGGATCCGGGCTCTCCGAGGCGGTCACCGAGGCCAACACCGTCGTCTGGCAGCACAGTCAGGACAACCCCGAGCTACGCGGGATGGGCACCACGCTCACCGCGGTGGCCCTGGTCAACGAGGCCGGCCAGGACGTGCTGGCCCTGGTCAACGTGGGCGACTCCCGTTCCTACCGATTCCACGACGGCCAGATCAGCCAGATCACCACCGACCACAGCCTGGCCGAGGAGATGGTCCGCAGCGGGGAGCTGACCTCGGCCGAAGCCGCCGTCCATCCCCACCGCCACATCCTGACCCGGGCTCTCGGCGTGTCGGAGCAGGTCACCGTCGATTTGTGGCGCATCCTGCCGGTCCGGGGCGATCGCTTCCTGCTCTGCAGCGACGGCTTGACCAACGAGCTCACCCCCGAGCAGATCACCGAGGTCCTCTCGTCGGTCGGCGACCCCGAGCAGGCGGCCCAGCTACTCGTCCAAGCGGCTCGCACCCACGGCGGCTCCGACAACATCACCGTGGTGGTGGTCGACGTGGTGGTCGGCGAGGAGGACAGTGTCACTCCGGTGGTGGCCGCGGTGGCCGGTGACTTCACCACCTCCACCGAGGCGCCACACCACCTTGCCGGCGTCGCGCCCGATGCCTACCCGACGTCGGTGGCCGAAGAGAAGCCCCCTGGCCGTCGCGAGCGTCGTCGGGCCAAGCGCCGGGCCCGCCGTCTGGCTCGGGGCCGCCGGCTGATCACCTTCCGCACCCTGCTCTTCGTGGTGCTGCTGGCCGCCGTGGTGGCCGGAGCTTTGTACGCCGTGCGTTGGTACGACACCAACTCCTTCTACGTGGGTGTCGACAACAACGAGTTGATCATCTACCAAGGCCGGATCGGTGGCTTCCTCTGGTACCACCCGACCGTGGTCGAGCGCACCGCGGTGACCACCGCCGACGTGCCCTCCACCTACCTGGCCCAGCTCAACGCCGGGGTGACCGAGACCTCGGTGGCCGCGGCTCAGGCCTATATCAACAACTTGAAGCAGGACCTGGTGACCCAGCAGAACCCGTCGTCTCTCACCGCGCCCACTACCACGCCTCCCCCCACGCCGACCACCGCGGCCCCCACCGCCACGACGAAGGCGCCCTGATGGAGAAGCGGATCCGGCGACTGGGGATCTTCATGGTGCTGTGCTTCGTGGCCCTGTTCATCCAGCTCAACAACATCCAGATCCTCAAGGCCAACTCCTTGGCCACCGCCCAGAACAACCCCCGGGTCCAGGCGGTCGAGCGGAGTCAGACCCGGGGCGACATCATCTCGGCCGACGGGGTGACCCTGGCCACGTCGGTGCTGGCCCCACCTGGGAGCATCTACAAGTACCAGCGGGTCTACAACGAGTACACGGCCTCCCTCTTCGCCCAGGTGGTCGGCTACGACTCGTCCCGCTACGGCAACTACAACGGCATCGAGGCCGAGTACAACAGCTACCTGACCCCCCACACCCGGCCGGCCAAGACCCTTCGTGACCTGTTGGTCAACCGAACCGTGGTCGACAACGTCACCCTGACCATGAACACCAAACTGCAGTCCCAGCTGGCCCAGGCCCTGGCCGCCGGGGCGCCCGGGGTGCTGGGGGCGGCTGCGGTGGTCTACGACCCGGCCAACGGTGCCATCGACGCCATGTACTCCAACCCGTCCTTCGACCCCAACCCCCTGGTTTCACAGAATCCGCTGACCGAGCAGGCGGCCTGGACCGCCGATCTGGCTGCACAGGGCAATCCGCTAGTGGCCGGCACCTACAACCAGATCTACCCCCCGGGGTCGAGCTTCAAGGTGGTAACCGCCTCGGCCGTGCTCGAGGACCGGCCCGACCTGGCTTCCATGACCTACCCGTCCGTCGAGTTCATCCCTTTGCCCGATACCGGCAACCCGCCCCAGGTCCTCACCAACTACGACAAGGAGTCGTGCGGGGGGGACCTCGAAGAACTGCTGGTCCAGTCGTGTGACGCCGACTTCGCCTCCATCGGCCAGAAGCTCGGAGCCCCGGTCCTCACCGCCCAGGCCGAGGCGTACGGGTTCAACCAGCGGATCCCCCTCGATGTCCCCGAGGACACGGTGGCCCCGTCCAACTTCGGCACAGTGGCCTCCTTCGCCGACGACATCCCCGGCCTCATGAAGTCGGCCATCGGCCAGGACAACGTGGCCGCCAGCGCCCTCCAGATGGCCATGGTGGCCGGCACGGTGGCCAACGGCGGAGTGGAGATGGTGCCCCACCTGATGGAGCAGATCCGCGACTCCCAGGGCAATCTGGTCGAGACCTACACCCCCAAGGTCTGGAACACCCCCATCTCGCCCCAGACCGCAGCCACCCTGACCGTCTTCATGAAGGGCGTGGCCGCCTCGGGTACGGCCAGGGGCGTCTTTCCGGCCAGCTGGCAGGTGGCAGCCAAAACCGGCACCGCCCAGGTCGGCGTGTACCTCCAGAACACCACCGACTGGCTGATCGCCTTCGCCCCCAACGGCAGCTCCCCGGTGGCGGTGGCCGTGGTTGTCCCCCAGCAGGCGGCCAAGCAGACCGGTGCCGGCATCGCCGGACCCATCGTCCGCACCATCCTGGGCGACGTGTTCGCCGACGACGGCACCACCCCGACCGCAGCGACCACCCGATGACCCTGCCCACCATGACCCAACGAGGAACGATGAGAACCCCGGACCCGAGCGAACGCAGGCCTAGGCTTTGACCCACATGGACCCGTCCCAGACGCCGCGTGTCTTCTCCGAGCGTTACGAACTCAATCACCTGATCGCCCGGGGGGGGATGGCCGAGGTCTACCGCGCCCACGACCGCCTGCTCGACCGGCCGGTGGCCCTCAAGGTCCTCTTCTCGGAGCTGTCGGTGGACCGCTCCTTCGTCGAGCGGTTCCGCCGGGAGGCCCAGGCCGCAGCCAACCTGTCCCACCCCAACATCGTCCCGGTGTTCGACTGGGGCGAGGACACCGGCACCTACTTCATCGTCATGGAGTTCATCGATGGCCGGCCCCTCTCCTCCATCCTGAAGACGTCCGGCCCGCTGTCACCCGAGCGAACCGCCGACGTGGGGGCGCACGTGGCCGCCGCCCTGGGGTATGCCCACAAGCACGGGGTCATCCACCGGGACGTCAAGCCGGGCAACGTACTGATCACCGACGAGGGCCAGGTGAAGGTGACCGACTTCGGCATCGCCCGGGCCATCAACACCGAAGAGAGCCTGACCCAGACCGGTGCCGTGATGGGGACGGCCACCTACTTCTCGCCCGAGCAGGCCGAGGGGATGGGCGTGGATGCCCGTAGCGACATCTACTCGCTCGGCGTCGTGCTCTACGAGATGGTGACCGGCCGGCCCCCCTTCCTCGGCGACACCCCGGTGGCGGTGGCCTCCAAGCACGTCCGTGACCATCCTCTGGCTCCCCGCCAGCTCAACCCGGCCATCCCCCCGACCTTCGAGGCCATCATCCTGAAGGCCATGGCCAAGGACCCGGCCCACCGTTACGCCACCGCCGAGGAGCTGCGCGCCGACCTGCTGCGGTTCAACGAGGGCCGCACCGTTCTGGCCATGGACGAGGCCACCACCCTGCTGGCCGCGGCCGGAGCCACCCAGGTGGTGGGGGCAGTCTCCGGCATGGACACCACCCAGGCGGTGGCGGCCACGTCGACAGCCCCCCCGGAAGAGGAGTCCACCTCCAACCGGACCCGCACCTACGCCATCATCCTGGCCGTCCTGCTCGTCCTGCTGGTGGTGGCCGGGTACTTCCTGGCCCGCAACCTCGGCTACCTCGGGGGCAGCGCCTCATTCAACCTGCGGTCGGTGGTCGGCCAGCCGGTGGCCGAGGCCACCACCGAACTGAAGAGCGACGGCCTGGTGGTGAAGGCCGACCAACAGGTGTCCTCCGATGCACCGGGCACGGTCATTTCCACCGATCCGGAACCGGGAACCTTGATGAAGAAGGGCGACACCGTCACCATGCAGGTGGCTAAGGCGACACCGGTGCCCAAGGTCACCGTCCCGGCCGGCATCACCAACACCACGCTGGCCAATGCCGAGTCGATCCTGCGGGATGCCGGCCTCACCTCCACGGTGACCAGCGTGCAGAACAACGCCACCAAGGGCACCGTGTTGAGCGCCAGTCCGTCCCCGGGGTCGAGTATCTCCCGGGGCAGCGCGGTCAACCTCACCGTGTCGTCGGGTCCGGCCAACGTGCTGGTCCCGTCACTGGCCGGCTTGACCGAGACGCAGGCCGGGGTGGTGGTCGGGGATGCCGGGCTCAACGTCGGCAATATCAGCCAACAGACCTCGGCCCAGTACGGGGCCGGGGTGGTCATCTCCTCCACTCCGCCGGCCGGCACGTCGGTGCAGCCGGGGAGCTCGGTGGGCATCGTGGTGTCGACCGGTGCACCGCCGACCACCACCACCACCACGACCACCACCACGCCGAGCTCGACGACGACGACCGGAGGATCATCGACAACCTCTACGACCTCGTAGCTGGACCCCCCTAGGCGGGGAGGGCGGCAGCCAGGAAGTTGGACAGAAGACGGGGCCCGTGGACGGTCAGGAGCGACTCGGGGTGGAACTGGACGCCCTCGATGGCCAGGGTGCGGTGACGGAGGCCCATGATCACCCCGTCGGCGGTGGTCGCCGACACCTCCAGCACATCGGGCACCGAGTCCGGATCGATGACCAGCGAGTGGTAGCGGGTGGCAACAAAAGGATCGGGCAGGCCGGCGAAGACTCCCCGCCCGTCGTGGTGGATGGACGAGGTCTTGCCGTGCATGAGGGTGGGGGCAGCCACCACCGAGCCCCCGAACACCTCGCCGATAGCCTGGTGACCGAGACACACCCCGAGGATGGGGAACTCGCCGGCCAGCTCGGCGATCACCGTCTCGGTGATGCCGGCGGCGTCGGGGCGGCCGGGGCCAGGCGAGATGAGGATGGCGTCCGGTGCCGCTTTCCGGATGTCGTCGACGTCGATGGCGTCGTTGCGGTGGACGACCGGGTCGGCGCCCAGTTCCCCGAGCTCCTGGACGAGGTTGTAGACGAACGAGTCGTAGTTGTCGATGACCAGCACACGGGTGCCCATGGCCAGGCAATCGTACCGGCCGGCCCGAGTCGACCCCACCACCCGACCCGGCGTCGAGGCCGGGCGGCGACTGGCTATCCTTCGGCCATGGCAACCAAGGCCAAATCGGGCCCGGGCAAGGCCCAAAAGAAGGGGCGCTCGTCCGGAGGCCGTACCACCGACCCGGGCAAGAAGTCGGTCCAGTCCAGCCGGTATACGCCGCCGATCCCGAAGAACGCCAAGACCAGCCCCCGGTGGATGGGCGTCCTGATCATCGCCATGTTCCTCGTGGGTGTGGCCGTGGTCATCCTCGACTACGCCGGGCTCATGCCCGGGGGCGTCAACAACCTGTGGCTGATCGCGGCCATCGGCGCCATCTTCGTGGGCCTCTTACTGGCCACCCGCTATCACTGAACCTCGAGTACCGGCCCCTGCTCACCGAGAGGCCCATCTGACGCGCAGAACCGGCCCGTCCGGGCCGGTTCTGCTGTTCGCTCGCAACCGTCGTGTCTGTCCGGCCATCGCCCGGACGGGCGACGGTCAGCCGAGGCGCTCGATGATGGTGGCGTTGGCCATGCCGCCGCCTTCGCACATGGTGAGCAGCCCGTACCGGCCCTGGGTCCGCTCCAGCTCGTTCAGGAGCGTGGCCATCAGCTTGGCCCCCGAGGCGCCCAGCGGGTGGCCGAGGGCGATAGCCCCTCCGTTGACATTGACCTTGTCCATGTCGGCCCCGAACTCCTGCTGCCAGGCCAGCACCACCGAGGCGAAGGCCTCGTTGATCTCGATGACGTCGATGTCGTCGAGGGTCAGCTTGGCCTTCTCCAGCACCGACTTGGTGGCCGGGATGGGACCGGTGAGCATGGTGATGGGATCGCTCCCGGCCACCGCGAAGGCATGGAACCGGGCCCTCGGGGTGAGTCCGAGAGCGGCGGCCTTCTCTTCGCTCATGATCAGCACACCCGAGGCCCCGTCGGTGATCTGCGACGAGTTGCCGGCGGTGATGCGGCCGTTCTCGGGCCGGAAGGCCGGCTTGAGGTTGGACAGCACCTCGACCGACGAGTCGGGGCGGATGCCCTCGTCGGTCTCGATCAGCTCGTCGGTGTCGGCCCGGTCGTCGTCCTTCACGGCCACGGCGATCAGCTCGCGCTCGAACCGTCCCTCGGCGGTGGCGGTGGCCGCCCGATGGTGCGAGCGCACCGCGAACTCGTCGAGGCGCTCGCGGCTGATGTCCCACTGCTCAGCGATCAGCTCGGCGCCCTCACCCTGGCCGACCAGGCCGCCCCGCTCGGCATAGCGGCTCATCATCCGCGGCCCGAACGGGTAACCGAGATCGCGCACCACCGACGAGCCCATGGGCGTGCGAGTCATGACCTCGACCCCGCCGCCGATGACCACGTCGTAGGCACCGGCGATGACTCCCTGGGCCCCGAAGTGGAGCGCCTGCTGGGAGGAGCCGCACTGCCGGTCGATGGTGGTGGCCGGCACCGATTCGGGGAACCCGGCGGCCAGCACGGCGTTGCGTCCGACATTGAGGGACTGCTCGCCGACCTGCATGACGCAGCCCATGATCACGTCATCGATGATGGCCGGGTCGAGGTCGTTGCGCTCCACCAGGGCCTTCAGCGGCTCCGAGCCGAGATCGGCGGCGTGCCAGTTGCGCAGCTTCCCGTTGCGCTTGCCCCCCGGGGTTCGTACGGCATCGACAATTACGGCATCGGTCATGACGGTTCTCCTTCCGGGTCCGGCGGACTGTCTGCCTGCCGGCCAGTTGTCTGATGGAACTTTTGACGTCCACCCAACACTAGGGGAGTTTTCTTGACCATCTGGTCAAGTTTTTTGATTGTGGCATCATCCCAGTTCAACCGGGTGAGGCTGGTGGTCGGTCTCCCCTAGGCGCTCCGGCCCCGCCGGGTTTCGACGTCCCAGGTGGGGGCTCGGGCACAGCCCGGCGCTACGGTCGGGGGCGTGACGGGTCGGATCAAGGACATGGACCGCTGGCTGGGGGACGGGGGCATGGATCTCATCGCCACGGTGGGGGCCTCCCTCGACGACTACGGGGTCGACGGCGAGGACCTGGGTTGGGTGACCGGCTCGTTCGTGCCTGCCCCGGCAGCCGGCAACCCCCACGGAATCGTGCAGGCCGGCGTGCACGGACTGTTGCTCGACGCAGCTATGAACTTCGCCATCAACGCCGCCCTGCCCGGTCGGGACCGGACCCGGGCCACCCTCGAGATGAAGATCGAGACCATGCGGCCGGCCCAGGTGGGGGAGCGTTACCGGCTGCGCGGTGAGGTGGTGCGCCTGGCCCGTCAGGTGGCCTATGCCGAGGCAGCGGTGCGCGACGCCGACGACCAACTGGTGAGTCGCTCCACCGGCACCTTCCTTCTGTACCGCGACCAGTCCGGTCCCACCGGGTCCTGAACCGGCGGGCGAGTTCGCGGCCGCCCGACGGCGGGCCGCCATCATCGGTTGCCGGCTCCGGCCGGTTCTGTCTTCGGAGGTGTCGCCGTGGTCCTCGCTGGGGTGCATCCGAACGCTCCCACGTCCACCGACGAGAGCGGCTGCCCGGTCTGCTCCCACGCCAGCCGACCGGGATTCGCTCTTTGTTTCTGCTGTGCCCAACTCATCCGTCAGCTCCAGGTGCCTCTGGCCCCGGTGGTGGCCATGGTCGAGTACCGGATCGGCGATCGGCTGCACCGGCTCCTCCGCGGCTATAAAGACGCGCCGGTGAGCGAGGCCCGTCGGCGCTATACGGCGCGGCTGACCGCGGCTACGGCGTCGTGGCTGGTCGTCAACCAGGCCCGGATGGTGCGTCGGTTCGGCGTCGAGTGGGAGCTGGTGGCCACGGTGCCGTCATCGTGGCGCCCGCAGGGTTCGCCGGTCGACGCGGTGGTCCTCGGCGTGCCCGGACTCGGTGACCGGCACCGGCCACTGTTGGTCCGGGGACCGGAGACCACCGGTCACCTTTCGGCCTCCCGACGGGGGTTCGCTCTCAGGCCGGGCACCGACCTCGACCTGCTCCGCTCCACCCCGGTGCTGGTGGTCGACGACACCGTGACCACTGGGGCCAGAGCCCAGAGCGCGGTGGCCGCCCTCCGTCTCCACGGCGTGCCGGTGGTCGGGGTCCTGGCCCTGGGCCGGTCACTCGGTCGCTCGGTCCGGGCCGGAGCGGATGGTCCCGTGCCCCCGAATTCAATGCGTCGATGGGAATAACCGGAGCGGCGGTTCCGTTCGTCTGGTATAGTTGGTTGCTACAAGCAGTTGTTAGGTGTAACTCGTGGTCAGCGTGGCCGGGATGGGTGTCGCTCCAGGCGTGACAGCCCCTGGACGTCGGGACCGGCGGAACGAAACCGCCGGAACGAGAGAGGACATGCGGTGGCAGAGACGGAGATCCCGGCACCACAATCGATCCGTTCGATCGACGATCGGCCTTCCTGCAGCGTGTCCGCCGAGCTCGAACGGGCCCTCACCCAGGTGGCCAGGGCCATCCTCCGGCTGCAGGTCCCGAAGAGTGAGCTGGCCGACGGGGAGACGCTCGACAAGGCCGGCTACTGGCTACTGGTGCGGCTCTCGACCGAATGCCCGGTCCGGCTGTCCGAGCTGGCCGAGAGCGTGGAGCTCGACCTGTCCACGGTGAGCCGCCAGATGCGTGACCTGGTGGCCATGGGGCTGGTGGACAAGGTGCCCGACCCCGACGACGGTCGGGCGTCGCTGCTCAGCCTGTCCGATCGCGGCCGGGCAGTCCTCGGGGCGGTGTCCGAGGCCCGGCGCCAGGCCCTGGCCGAGGTGATCGACGAGTGGACCAACGACGAGCGGATCGCTCTGACCTCGGGACTGCTCCGGCTGGAGGATGGGCTCCACCGGTTGCGGGAACGGCAGGGCCACGAGGCTCCCTCGGTGGGGAGTGCCCGATGACCATTGATACCCCCGAGCGGGAGACAGTGCCACCCGACGCGGCCTCCGACCCTGGTCCAGACGGTGGGCCGACCAACGGCCCGGTGGTGGCCCTCACCCACCGCCAGATCCTGGTGGTGTTCAGCGGTCTCATGCTCGGCATGTTCCTCGCCGCCCTCGACCAGACCATCGTGGCCACCGCGCTGCCCACCATCGTCAACAGCCTCCACGGGCTCAACCACATCAGCTGGGTGGTGACCGCCTACCTGCTGACTTCGACCATCTCCACACCGCTCTACGGGAAGCTGTCCGACCTGTTCGGACGCAAGTTCCTGTTCCAGTTGGCCATCGTGGTGTTCCTGGTCGGTTCGGTCCTGTCCGGTCTCAGCCAGAACATGGCCGAGCTGATCGCCTTCCGGGGCATCCAGGGGCTCGGGGCCGGGGGGCTGATGGCCCTGGCCTTCACCATCATCGCCGACGTGGTCTCGCCCCGGGAACGTGGCCGCTACCAGGGCTACTTCGGGGCCACCTTCGCCGTCTCCTCGATCGCCGGACCGCTGCTCGGCGGGGTGTTCACTGACAACCTGTCCTGGCGGTGGATCTTCTACATCAACGTGCCCATCGGCATCGTGGCTCTGGTGGTCACCTCGGCCGTCCTCAAACTCCCCTTCCGCCGTCAGGAGCACCGGATCGACTTCTTCGGGGCCGGGCTGATGTTGGTGGGGGTGACGGCCGCCCTCCTCGTCACCGTGTGGGGCGGCACCCAGTACGCCTGGTCCTCGCCGACCATCGTGGGCCTTTCGCTGGTGGCGGTGGCCTTCATCGTCACCTTCATTCTGTGGGAACGGAAAGCGGCCGAGCCCATCTTGCCCCCCAGCCTCTTCCACATCGGTATCGTCCGGGTCTCGTCGTCGGTGTCCTTCCTTCTGGCCATGATCATGTTCGGGGCGATCATCTACCTCCCGCTCTACTTGCAGCTGGTCGACGGGGTGTCGGCCATGGTCTCCGGACTCCTGTTGGTGCCGCTGATGATGGGCGTGCTCGGGGCGTCGATCCTCTCCGGCCAGGTGGTGTCCCGTACCGGTCGCTACAAGATCTTCCCGGTTGTCGGTTCGGCCCTGACCGTCGTGGGCATGCTGCTGCTGTCGCGGCTAGGTCTGCACACCTCGCACCTGACCATGAGCCTCTATGTGATCGTGCTCGGGGCTGGCATGGGCATGACCATGCAGGTGATGGTGCTGGCTGTCCAGAACGCAGTCCCGGGCCACCAGATCGGGACGGGAACCGCGGCGGTGACCTTCTTTCGGTCGCTGGGTGGGGCGTTCGGCACCTCGCTTTTCGGAGCGGTGTTCATCGCCGGGTTGTCCCACTGGATCCCCGTACTTGTTCCAGGGGACGCCGGCAAGGCCATCCACGTACACGGCAGCTTCTCGATGAGCCCGGCCCAGCTCCACGCCTTTCCGGTGCCGGTGCAGCACGGCATTCTCGATTCGTTCGTCCGGTCGCTCCACTCGGTGTTCCTGCTGGGCGTGCCCCTGGCCGCAATCATGTTCGTCCTCACCCTGTTCCTGAAGGAGGTCCGTCTGCGCACGGCGTCGGGTCTGGAGCGCCCGAGCGAAGACGTTGCCCTTGGCGGTGGAATGCCCGGAACCGGAGATGCCGAGCTGGACGAGGGTGTGTTCGACAGCGGGATCGCCGTCGGCTGACGCTGATCGGATGCCGACCGGTGGCCGGGCCTACCGTCGGGCGTCGGTCGTTGCCGGCGGCTAGACCGGGGGCATGCGGCTACGGATCTTCACCGAACCCCAACAGGGCGCCTCCTACGACAGCTTGGTGGCCGTAGCCCGAACCGCCGAGCGGTTGGGCTTTGACGCCTTCTTCCGCAGTGACCACTACCTGGCGATAGGGGAGCGCGACGGACTTCCTGGACCCAGCGACGCGTGGATCACACTGGCCGGCATCGCCCGCGACACCAGCACCATCCGCCTCGGCACCCTGGTCACCTCGGCCACCTTTCGGCATCCCGGCCCCCTGGCCATCGCGGTGGCCGGAGTCGACGCCATGAGCGCCGGCCGGGTCGAACTCGGACTCGGCGCCGGCTGGTACGAGGCCGAGCACACCGCCTACGGCATCCCCTTCCCCCCACTGGGCCAGCGGTTCGAACGCCTTGAGGAACAGCTGGCCGTCATCTCCGGACTGTGGGCCACGCCGGCCGGGGGGCAGTTCACCTACCACGGCGCCCACTACGAGCTGGTGGACAGCCCCGGCCTTCCCAAGCCGGTTCAACACCCTGGCCCTCCGATCATCGTGGGCGGCGGCGGCCCCAAGCGCACCCCGCGCCTGGCCGTCACCTATGGCTCGGAGTTCAATCTGGCCTTCCGGTCGCTCGCCGACACCCGCGATCAGTTCCAGCGGGTGCGGCAGGCTTGCGAGGCCGTCGGGCGCGACCAGGCCACCCTGGTCCTGTCGGCGGCCCAGGTGGTGTGCTGCGGCAACGACGAGACGGAGATCGCCAAGCGGGCGGCAGCCATTGGCCATCGGGTCGACGAGCTGCCGCGACCACGGCCTGTGCGGGACGCCCGACGAGGTGCTGGCCAAGCTGGCCGCCTACGCCGAAGTCGGTGCCGATCGGATGTACCTGCAGGTGCTCGATCTCGACGATCTCGACCACCTGGCCCTGGTGGGCGAAGCAGTATTGCCCCACTGCGCGGCGTTCTGACCTGATGGCTCGGCCCACCGACCGTTGCGGCCGGCTTGAGCCGCCGATAGCGTGAGCCGGGTCACGCCAGCGAGCGGGAGTTGGAGCGGATGCCCTACCAAGTGATCGTGGTCGGCACGGACGGATCGGAGCGAGCCGGCGTGGCGGTCAGCGAGGCGCTCAACCTGGCCAAGGTGTCAGGGGCCAAGGTCCATGCGGTCAACGCCGTCCACCCGGCTGTCGAGGCGGGCTACGTGGAGTCGAAGGCGGGCCAGCTGACCATCGACAGCGCACGCCAGGTGATGGAGCAGGTCCGGTCGCAGCTGCAGGCCGAGGCCGACCGTCTCGGCGTGACCATGGAGATCCACAACCCGGGCAACGGCGACGCCGCCGACGCGCTTCTGCAGACGGCGGAGACACTGGGCGCCGACCTCATTGTGGTCGGCAATCGGGGTATGAGCGGGGTCACCCGGTTCGTCATGGGCAGCGTGCCCAACAAGATCTCCCACAACGCCACCTGCAGCGTGCTGATCGTCAACACCGATCGCAGCTGACCGACGGGGCTCAAGCGGCCGACGTGGACGCCGGGCCGGTTGCCTCGTCCATCGGCCACCGCTCGGCCACCAAGGTGAGCGACCGCGCCCTCGCCTCCAACGAGTGGGCCCTCGTCGACACCATGATCTCGTCGGCCCCGGTTCGCTCCTCCAGTTCGACCAGGCCCCGGTGAACCGTGTCGGGATCACCGACCAGGTGGGAGGCAGTGGTGGCCTCGACCAGTGACCGTTCCTGGGGCGTGAACCGATAGGCGGCGGCCTCCTCGGGGGTGGGCAGCGGCCCGAGTCTTTCGGTGCGCAACTGCAGGATGGACAGGGCCGAGGGTCCGGCCAGCCATCGGGCCTCGTCCTCGTCCGGCGCGCACAGCACGGATACTGCCACCATGGCGTGGGGCCGGTCGAGAAGGAACGAGGGCCGGAACTTCGATCGGTACTGCTCGAATGCCAGGTCGACCTGGTCCGGGGCAAAGTGGTAGGCGAAGGAGAAGGGCAGGCCGAGCAGGCCGGCCAGTTGGGCACTGAAGGTCGACGAACCGAGCAGCCAGACCTGGGGAAGGTAGCCGCGGCCGGGGACCGGGGCGGGATGAGTCGGCGGGTCGTCGCTGTCGGCCAGAAAGCGGATGAGCTCGACCACGTCCTGGGGGAAGGTGTCGGCTCCGAGGTCGCCGGTGCGCCGCAGGGCCCGGGCGGTCACCTGGTCGGTGCCCGGGGCCCGTCCCAGCCCGAGGTCGATCCGGCCGGGGTGGAGCGCCTCGAGGGTGGCGAACTGCTCAGCTACGACCAGCGGGGCGTGGTTGGGAAGCATCACCCCGCCAGCACCCACCCGGAGGGTGGTGGTGGCGTCGGCCAGGTGCCCGATGAGCACCGCCGGTGCCGAGCTGGCCACTGCCGGCATGCCGTGATGCTCGGCCACCCACATCCGCCGGTAGCCGAGCTGCTCGACCACCGGTGCCAGGCGGGTGGTGTCGGCCAGTGCATCGGCCGGCGTCGACCCTTGGGTCACCGTGGCCAGGTCGAGAACCGAAAGCGTCGCCATGGTGGCTACAACACCGCCTTCGGCCGAGGACTTCCCCATCGGCCGGTGACGGGACGCGACCTCAGGCGTCCGGGACGGTGAGCTCCTCGATGCGGGCCAGGGTCTTCTCCATGTTGGACTTGGTCACCTCGGGCAGCTTGCCCAGCTTGAGCAGCGGGCGCTGGTGATCCTGGCTGACGTCCCAGCTCTCCTTGACCAGGGTCCCCCCGTCGACCGCTTCGAGCTCGTAGCGCCAGATCCGTCCGCCGAGGTACCGGCCGAACGGCCCCGACCAGTTGGCCTGCCAGGCCAGCCGGCGGCTGTCCTCGAACTCGATAACCGTGTTGACCATCGAGTAGCCCACGCCCTGACGCATGGACATGCCGAACTTGGAGCCCAAGGACAGCTGTTCGGTGCTCCCCTCCTTGGCCTCGATCACCGTTCCCGACCCGTCGATGTCCGGGTGCCGTGAGGCGTCGGCGATCAGGGCGAAGATGGCCTCGGGCGGGGCGGGGATGGTCCGTTCGACCGTCACCACGTTTCCTTCCACGGTGTCCTCCTTCCCACCGGCGTGCCGGCTGCTCGTCTCCCGTTGTGCCGGCCATCCTAAAGCCAACCCGCGTCCCGGGTTCCGAAGGCCCGGCGCTTCCAACCGGCTTCGGATCCGACGGACCTTCTGCGGTGGCATCATCGGCGGGTGACCCGGATCCCCATGGCGGAGGCCACCGCCCAGCTAGCCGGACGGGACCCGGTGGTGGCCGGACTGGTCGTCCGCCACGGCATCCCTCCCCGCCGGGGACGGGTGCCGGCCGCAGCCCGCTTCCAATCGCTGGCCGAGGCCATCGTCTACCAGCAGCTGGCCGGCAGGGCCGCCGCCTCCATCCACGGACGGTTGGTGGCTGCGCTGGGCGGGATGGTCACGCCTGATGCGGTGCTGGCCGCGTCGCCCGAGCTCTTGGCCTCCTGCGGGTTGAGCGGGGCCAAGGCGGCGTCCATCCGTGACCTGGCCAGCCGTGTGGTCACCGGTGCGATCGCCCTCGAGCGCATCGGGAGGCTGTCCGACGAGGAGGTGATCGACCACCTGACCCAGGTGCGGGGCATCGGCCCCTGGACGGCCCAGATGTTCCTACTCGGCACCCTCGGCCGCCTCGACGTCTGGCCGGTCGGCGACTACGGGGTGCGGGCCGGATTCGCCCGGGCCTGGGGGCTCTCCGCCATCCCCTCGCCCAAGGAGCTGGTCGAGCGGGGTGAGCCCTTCCGTCCCTACCGCAGCCTGGTTGCCTGGTACTGCTGGCGGGCGCTGGACGCCGACGGACCTGGATGAGTGGAGCACCACCGTTCGACGGCGGTGGTGCTCAGTCGGCCTTGCGCCAGCCCCGCTCGAAGGGCAGGCGCCAGGCGTTGGGAGCGATCAGGTCGTGGATGCCCGGGGGCCCCCACGATCCCGGCTCGTAGAACTCCACGTCCGGCGGGTGCTCGAGCAACGGGGTGGAGATCTCCCACAGCCGCTCGATGTCCTCGGCCGCGGTGAAAAGTGTGTGGTCCCCGCTCATGGCGTCGTGGATGAGCCGCTCGTAGGCCTCGAGCACGTCGGTCTCGTGCCCGGTCTCGTGGAGGGCGAACTGGAGGCTGAGCTTGTCCAGCTGCATGCCCGGCCCGGGACGCTTGCCATAGAAGGAGAGGGAGAGCTTGGACGAGTCGGCCAGGTCGAAGGTGAGGTGGTCGGGTCCGTGGGCCCCGATCCCCGAGTCCGCAGGGAACATCGACTTGGGTGGTTCGCGGAAGGCGATGGAGATGATCCGGGCTCCCTGGGCCATGTTCTTGCCCGTCCGCAGGTAGAAGGGGACGCCGGCCCACCGCCAGTTGTCGATCTCACAGGCCAGGGCGATGAACGTCTCGGTCTGGGAGTCCGGAGCCACCCCGGGGATCGACCGGTAGCCCTCGTACTGGCCGCGCACCACCTGGGAGGTGTCGATGGGCCGCATCGACCGGAACACCTTGTTCTTCTCCTCGCTGATGGACCGGGGCTCGAGGGCGGTGGGCGGCTCCATGGCCATGAACGCCAGCACCTGGAACAGGTGGGTGACCACCATGTCGCGGAACGCCCCGGTCCCCTCGTAGAAGGAGGCCCGGGCGTCGACCGAGAGGGTCTCGGGCACGTCGATCTGCACGTGGTCGATGTGGTTGCGGTTCCAGATGGGCTCGAACAGGCCGTTGGCGAACCGGAAGGCCAGGATGTTCTGGGCCGCTTCTTTCCCCAAGAAGTGGTCGATCCGGTAGACCTGTTCGGGGAAGAACACGCCGTGGACGGCGTCGTTGAGCACCTTGGCCGACTCCAGATTGGTACCGAACGGCTTCTCCATGATGATGCGCGACCGCTCGACCAGGCCGGCCTTCCCGAGGGTGTTGACCACCGCGTGGGCCGCGCTCGGGGGGATACTCAGGTAGTGCAGCCGGCGGCTCTCGCCGTTCAGGAGCTGCTCGGCCCTGCCCACCGCCTCGGCCAGTGCGGCCGGACCACCGGCCTGGGACACGTAGTGGAGGCGGCTGGCGAAGTCATCCCAGTGCTCCTCGACGATGTCTGCGCGGGCGAACTCCCGACAGGCGGCCAGGGCCAGGTCGTGGAACTCCTCGGTCGAGTGCTCCTCCAAGGAGGTGCCCACGATCTGGTACTCGGGTATGAGCCCCGACCACGAGAGGCGCAACAGGCCGGGAAGGAGCTTGCGTCGGGCCAGGTCGCCGGTGGCCCCGAACAGCACGATGACATGGGGGTGGAGATCCTCGGCCTGGGTCAGGACGGGATCGGGTACCTCGGGGTCGGTGGTGGTGAACAGATCGGTGTCGGCAACAGTGCTCACTGGTCCATCATGCCTGGTTCGATGCCCCCTTCATCCCGTTGTACTGGCATCCCGTCGTGCTGGCATCCCGGCGCACTGGCATCCCGGCGCACTGGCCGGTGGCCAGGCTAACGGCGCCGTGTTTCCGCTTCGTGTCGGGGGTGCAAGCTCCATGTGAACGACCCCGCTCCCGGCCGAGCCGACGGGCCCGTCAGAACAGCCGGAGGCCGACCCCTTGCTCCGCTCAGGCGGTGGGCAGCTGGTCGGCGATCAGCGACGAGATCTCCCGCACGGTGGGCGAGTCCATGATCTCCTCGGCCCGGATCCGATCGGGCATGAGTTGGGGCCACCCGATCCACAGGTCCCGGATCTCCACCGCGGACTTGAATCCCCAGGCCGCACGGGGGAGGCACAGCATGCCCCGGACCGGCACCTCGGAGCCGAACGGGGCATCGCCGAGGCTGGATCGCACCACTTCGACCTGGAGGGCCAGGTCATCCAGCAGGGGTGTGCAGTTGCGCCGTCCGACGTGGAGCTCAGCAGGACCGAGATTGCCCACCGGGCCCGGCCGCTTGGTCTGGACCAGACCCTTGTAGCGCTTGGTGGCGATGACGAAGACGCCGGCCGCTGACACGGCGATCCCGGCGATGGGTCGCTTCGACCCCGGCGCCCGCCGGTCGTTCAGGACGATCACGTCCTCCCCCTCGAGGAATCGGAGCCGGTCGACCGACCGGCGCTCGGCCCGCGCCCGCGGCGCCCAGGGCCGGGTGACCGACCGTGGTGTGGGAGGAGCGGGCCGATCGTCGGCCCGGCCATCTTCGAGTGCCTCGGTCACGTCGTGTACTTCCCACTCATGCCTGTCCCCTCGGCCGCACACCTTGTGCCTGCCCTCACGAGGACATGGTAGGGGCGGGAGGGCGTCAACGACAGGTTTTGTGGTTTGACCGATGGTTGTCGACTTCGTGGCAATTCGGTGGCGGGTGTTCCTTTTCCGTCTGAGGGGTGCGATGATTGCGCGGCGGCCGTACCTGCGGCCACGGGGGGATGCTGGAAGGGGGACGTCCATGCTCGTCTCGAATCTGCTCGAAGTGAAGGGCAACCTGGTGGTGACCGTGGCCCGCGACGCCACCGTCGGTGAGGTGGTGGCCGATCTCACCCATCACAAGGTCGGAGCCCTGGTTGTCTCGCCTGACGGCCGGCGCATCGACGGGATTGTTTCCGAACGTGACATCGTCAAGCGGCTGAGTGTGCTCCACACCGACCTGCTCGACGAGCCGGTGTCCTCGATCATGTCCACCGAGGTCCGGGTGTGCGCGCCGACCGACGACGTCGAGTCGATCATGAACCTGATGACCGAGCACCGCATCCGCCATGTGCCGGTGGTGGAGAACGGCCGGCTGTCCGGGATCATCAGTATCGGCGACGTGGTGAAGAGCCGTATCCAACAGCTGGTGAAGGACCGTAACGAGCTGATGGAGTACATCACCGCCCGATAGGACGGCGACGGTCAGGACGTGCCCGGCCGCGAGTCCCCCGGGTAGCGTCGGGCCAATGAACACGTTCCCCGCCGACGCCGGGCCCGATGGCGGGACGGCACTGGGGATCGTCATCGTCGACCACGGGTCGCGGCGGGACGAGGCCAACCGGCGCCACCGGGAGTTCGTGGCCGGCTGGCGGGAGTCCCGGGGGCTGACCAACGTGCACGCCGCCCACATGGAGTTGGCCGAACCGTCCATCGCCACCGCGGTCGACGCCTGCGTGGCCGCCGGAGCCACCACCGTGGCCATCGCCCCGTACTTCCTTTGGCCGGGCATCCACTGGGACCGGGACATCCCCGCCCTGGCCGACGAAGCCTGCCGGCGCCACACCGGTGTCCACTATCTGGTGGCCGCCCCGCTCGGTCCCCACCCCCTGCTCGGAGACATCGTGGAGCAGCGGCTCGTCCACTGCCTGGCCCACGCGGCCGGGCAGGTCCCCGAGTGCGAGGTCTGCGCCGGCACCGATCGGTGCCGGCTGCGCTGATGCGGCCCTGTTCAGCGGTGGTCGGGCGGCCGCAGCCGTCCTCGGCCACTTGAGGAACTGACGACAGTCCGCCCATTCCGGAAGCCCCCCGGGGTCCTGGCCCAGGCTCGTGCCGGTGGCACTAGGCCCCGCAGTCGCCGGTCCACGGCCTCCCGCCGTCGAGGGCGTAGAGGGCCACCGCCACCGTGTCCTGCTCGGCCTTGGTGGCCGAGCTGGGCAGTACACCCACCAGATACGAAAGCCCGGCTGCCTGAGCGGCGAAGTTCCACGTCGACTGGCTGAACTGGAAGGCGCCGTAGTAGCCGTTGCCGGTGTTGATGCTGTAGTCGCCGCCCGACTCGCGTTGGATCACGCACTGGAGGAAGCCGTTGAGGGCGGGGTCGGGCAGGCCGGCCCCGGGCGCCGGGGGCGCCACCGGTGCCGGGGTAGTCGAACCTCCAGAGGGTCCCGTCGTCGACTGGCTGCCGCCGGCCGACGATCGGTCGGAGGAGGCGGTCGCCTTGTGTTGGGCAGCGGCGACCGCGGCAGCCGCCGCGGCATCCTGGGCGGCGGCCTGGTCGGCCACTGCGGTGGCCAGCTGTCCGGTGACCTGGCTGTGCAGGGCGGCCAGTTGTGCGGCGCTGGTATCGGCCTGGCTCAGGTCGGTGGCCTGGGCCTCCTGGTCGGATCGGTCCTGCTCCTGCTGGCGCCGAAGCACCGCCTGGTGGACCTGGAGGGCGGCCTGGGCCGACCGCAGCTGATCGACCGTGGTGGTGATGTTGCCCACGGCGATGGAGGCGTACTCGCTGGCCTCCTGGGTACGCTCCTGACCTCCGCCGAACAGGGCTCCGTCGTCGGTGGTCGACCCGGTTCCGTAGTCCATGTAGGACTGGATGGCCTGCTGGCGGACCGCTCCGGTGCGCGCGGCCGTCTCGGCCTGGTCCCGGGTGATCTGTTGACCGATCTGGACGATGGCCTGGTTGTCGGCAGCCACCCGGGCTGACACCACCGAGTACTGCTGCTGGTCGGTGTCCACTTCGAGCTGTTGTTGCACCAGCTCCTGGCTGATGGCGGTGGCCTTGGCCTGGAGGTCGGTGATCGGGTCGGCCCCCGCCGGGTGGGGACAGAGCGCTGCCGCAAAGGCGGTGGAGGTGACGAGAATCGTGAGGACCAGTACCGAGAGGGGGGCCCGGTGGTGCACTCGTGCGCTTGATTCCGCCAGCGGTGTGAGCCGGGCGCGAAACACGTTGGTCTGCCAAATTAGCTGTCCCAGCCTGTGGATAACAAGGGGCGCCCGGCGTCGGGCGTGACCGGTGGGCCGAGACCGGCCCCGGATCAGTCGATGGCGCCCTCGCCCTTGACCCGCGCCCCCGTCTCCATCATCTCCTGCTCGTGCCTGGCCACCGACTCCCGTTCCCGCTGGTCGGCGGCGGCTGCCTCGGCATCGGCGGCGGCCGACTCCTCGTCGGTGGCGGCCCGGTCGGCGCTGTGGGCGCGGGTGGCTTCAACCCGCTCCTCGGCCAGCGTGGCCTCGTCGGGTTCCGTGCGGTCGTGGTCCATGTCGGTTCTCTCCTCGATGTCGACGGGCCTCCGTGGCGGCGGCCCGGCCGGGGTCGGCTCCCCGACCCGCTCGCTCCGGTCTACCCGGCAGCCGGCGAGGACAAACCGCGGACGGCCGGCCCCGATGAGGCCCCGTCGGAGGCCAGAGTGGTCACCGGCACGTCGGCCCGACCGGTGACCGCCGGGGGAACCGCCGCCGCACCGGCCAAATGAAGCGGGCGTAACAGGGCGCACAGCAAGCCGGCGGTTGCCGCTGCCCCGGCCGCGTACCACCACAGGTGATGGAAGTCGGAGAGGGCAGCCGCCGGGCTGTTCGGGGAACCGAGGATGACCACCAGCAGGGCCACGCCTACCGCCCCACCGACCTGGCGGGCGGTCTGGTTGACCGCGCTGCCGACGGCGAACCGCTCAGGGTGGAGGCTGGATACCGCTGCCGCGCTGAGCACCGGGAAGGTGAGGCCGATCCCGAGCCCGGTGATCAGGGTGGCCGGGAGCCAGATACTCACGTAGTCGGGCGCGATACCCACCCGCAGCGCGTACCAGGACAGGCCGGAGACGAAGACGACGAACCCGACCAGCAGTACCGGTCGGAAGCCGATGCGGGAGGCCAGCTTGCCGGCCGGGCCGGACACCGCCGCCACCACCAGCGGTCCGGGGGTCACGGCCAGGCCCGCCTCGAGGATCGAGTAGTGCCACACGCTGGTCAGAAACAGGATGTTGCCGAGCAACATGGCGAAGAAGCCCATCGAGTAGGAGAAGGTGGCCGCGTTGGCCACGCTGAACGACCGTGATCGGAACAAGGTGAGATCAAGGACCGGCTCGGGGTGTCGGCTCGACCGGCGCAGGAATGCCGAACCGACGACGACGGCGGTCACGAAGGCGCCGACGATCCGGACACTCGACCAACCCCAGGTCGGACCCTCGGAGATCCCGAGGACCAGGGCGGCCAGCGCCAGGCTGATCAGGGCCACACCCAGGTAGTCGGGCGCAGCCCGGTGGGCGTCGGACTTCGTCTCGGTGAGCACCCGCCGGCCCACCAGCCAGGCCACCGCGCCGACCGGCAGGTTGACGAAGAAGACCCACCGCCATCCGGCCCCGGTGATCAAGAGCGCGCCGAAGGAGGGTCCGGTGGCCACGGCCAGGGCACCCACCCCGCCCCACAGTGCCACCGCCTGCGACCGCTTCTCTTTGGGGAAGGCCCCGAGCAGCAGGCCGAGCGACGCCGGCAGCAGGGCGGCCGCCCCACATCCCTGGATGATCCGCCCGGCCACCAGGAGGGCCACCGTCGGGGCCAGGCCGCACAGGGCCGATCCCCCACAGAAGATGCCGAGACCGCAGAAGAAGACCCGGCGGCTGCCCAGGCGGTCGGCAGTGCGCCCGGCGGTGACCAACAGGGACCCGAACACGATGCCGTAGCCGGTGATCACCCAGGCCAGGGTGGCCCGATGGTCGTGGGGGAACGAATGCTCGAGGGCCGGGAAGGCCACATTGACGATGGACAGGTCGAGCGAGGCCATGAAGGCGCCGAGGGCGGTGACGATGAAGATGATCCGTTGGCGCGATCCGACCATCAGGGCGGTGGAGGGCCGGTCCTCTCCTTTTGTCTCGGGCATGTCGTGCACCCTACCCGATTGAGTTTTATTATGCAACTGAATGGGGACGGGTGGCCCCGACCCCCGGTACGGTGGGACGCCATGGCCGAGGCCGTCTCCACCCGCGACCAGCTGCTCGACGCCGCGGCGCGCCTCTTTGCCGAACGGGGCATCGACAACGTGTCCCTGGCCGAGATCGTGCGGGCCGCCGACCAGCGCAACGCCTCGGCCGTCCACTATCACCTGGGTCGGCGCGACGAGGTGTTGGCGGCCCTTGTAGGCCGGCACGTCCCGGTGATCGCCGAGCGCCGTCACCGGCTCCTCGAGACGGCCCGGGCCCAACCGGGCGACAACGCCCGGTCGGCCGTCGAAGCCATCGTCCGTCCGGTGTGCGAGTTCGCCCAGCGGGGTTGGCGGGAGCGGGCCTATCTCCAGATCGGCTCGGAGTTGGCCGAGCGGATCGACCGCACCACCCCGGAGATCCGTGCCCTGCTGGCCCAGACGGCCGGGCACACCGCCTGGGGCCTGTTGCGGGAGCGGTGTCCGACCGTCCCCGACGATCTGTGGGGGGTCCGCCAGGAGATCGCCATCGCCTTCATCGGCCGGGCCGCCGCCGACCGGGCCCGTCTCCTCGACCGTGGCGGGGACGGTGGCGCCCTGGACGACGACCGTTATGTAGCCAATCTGGTCGACATGGTGCTGGGGGCGATGACCGCACCCCATCCCGGTTGCTGACAAGCTGGAACCATGGCCAGCGAGTACGGGGTCCCCACCACCGCGGAACTCGACGCCCTGTACGAATCGCTCAAGAACTGGCACCGCTGGGGTCCCCACGATGAGCGAGGAGCCCTCAATCACTTGACCGACGCCCGGCGGGTGGCCAGCGCCAGCTTGGTCCGGTCGGGCGAAACGGTGAGCCTCTCCCACAACCTGGCCACCGAGCCCAAGCCCGAACATCCCAACCCGGTGCAGCACCACATGCTGGCCTCAGGTGACGCCCGCACGTCCAACGGGATCCCCGGCTACGAGGCGGCGCGCGACCACCTGGCCCTCGACGTGCACGGTCTCTACACCACCCACGTGGACGCGCTCTCCCACATGTTCGTGCGGGGCGAGATGTTCGGCGGCCGGCCGGCTAGCGAGGTGCGAAGCGACGGAGCCCAGTCCAACACCGTCCTCTCCATGGCCAACGGGGTCATCGGCCGGGGCGTTCTGCTCGACATCCCGCGGGCCCTCGGCTCCGCGTTCCTCGACACCGGCGAAGTGGTCACGGTGGCCGATCTGGAGGCGGCCGAGGGAGCCCAGGGCGTCGAGGTGGGTCCGGGCGACGTGCTGGCGGTGGCCTGGGGGCGCGAGGCCCGGCGCAGGGCCAAAAAGGGGTTCGACGGGTTCTCCGGCCTCCATGCCGAGTGTCTGCCCTGGCTCCAGGAGCGTCAGGTGGCGGTCCTCGGCAGCGACGGCATCTCCGACCCCATGCCCTTCGTCGGCACCCCCGAGTGGCCGTTCCCGATCCACCAGATCGGTATAACCGCCATGGGGCTCCACCTCATCGACAATCTCCGCCTGGCGCCGCTGGCCGACCGGTGCGCGGCGGCCGGCCGGTGGGAGTTCCTCTTCACCATGAGTCCGCTGCGCATCGCCAAGGGCACCGGCTGCCCGGTCAACCCGGTGGCTGTGCTGTGACCGCCCCCGACGAGATCCGGGCCCTGCTCCAGCGCTACGCACGGGCCGCCGACCGACGGGACGTCGACCAGCTCGCCTCCCTCTTCCATCCCGCGGCCGAGATCGTCGGGGCCCGGGGGGCCCAGAACCGTGACGAGTGGTTGGAGACCATGCGGGCACCGCGGGTCTTCGCCTCCAGCATGCATCTGCTGGGCGATCCGCTGATCGTGATGCAGGGGGACGACCGGGCCGCCGTCGACACCTACGCGGTGGTCTACCAGTTGAGCGACCCGGCCTCCGGATCGGCCGACCTGACCCTCGGGATCAACTACCGGGACGACGCCGTCCGTTCGGCCGGGGCGTGGGTCATCCGCCGACGGGAGTCGCTGACCCTCTGGATGCGCTGACCGTTCAGCCCGGCGGCCTCCGGAGCAGGCGCCCCGGAGTGGCGCCGGTCGGCTCGCCGTCCTGGATGGTCACCTCACCGCCCACCAGGGTGGCAGCGAAGCCGACCGACCGCTGCTCGAGGCGTCGCCCGCCACCGGGTAGGTCGTCAACCAACAGCGGCACGGCCGGCCCCACCGTGGCCGGGTCGAAGACGTTGACATCGGCGGCCATCCCGGCGGCCAGCAGGCCCCGGTCGGCGAAGCCCCAGACCCTGGCCGGGGCCAGGGTCAGCATCCGCACCGCCTCTTCCAGCGTGAACTCGTGGCGGTCCCGCACCCAGTGGCCCAGCAGGTGGGTGTGGATCGAGGAGTCGGCGATCTGGCTCAGGTGGGCGCCGGAGTCGGAGAAGGTCATCACCGCCTGCGGATGGCGCATGGCGGCCAGCAGCACCGTCTCGTCCTGTGGGTAGAGGCTGGGCTGGATGAACAGCTGGTCGCCGCCGGATTCTGCGCACAGCTCGATCATCGCCACCGCCGGGTGGATGCCGCGCTGACGTCCGATGTCGGCCACCGAGGGGTTGGGGGGCAGTCCCCGCTGGTAGACCCTGATGCCCTCGAAGTCGGGGGGACGGGCCTGGGCGCCCACCCCCTGGAAGTCCGAGTAGTCGGCGTCGACAGCGGCGTCCACGTAGGGCCGTCTGGCGTCGGGGTCGGCCAGGATGCGCAGCTGTTCGCCGGTGGGCAGGGCTCGCAGGTCCCGCCACGCACCGAGCAGGTCGAAGGGCAACCGCGTCTTGAGCGAGAGCAGCACCGAGATGCCCCGGCAGTGGGTCTGGGCGAAGCAGCGGCCACCCAATGCTGCCACCTCGTCCAAGAAGTCGAGGAGGTACTCCGAGCCCCGGGTAGCCACCAGGCCGAAGGTCACCGGTACCCTGGCGTCGACGGCCAGGGCCCGGATGCGGTCGAGCCCCCTCCTGCGGGCCTCGGGGTCGGGGGCGGACATGCCGGCGTCGGCCGTCTCGAAGATCCCGGTGCCGAGGGAGCCGAGCACCCCGACCAGCTCGGCCAGTTCGGTCCACGACGCCCGCCGCGACGCCACCGGCCGGCCGTCGGAGGTCTCGTGGTGTCTGGTCCGCGAGGTCGAAAAGCCGATGGCACCGGCCCGAAGTGACTCGGCCAGCTGTGCTTTCATGGCGGCCAGGTCGTCGCCGGTGGCCTCCTCCTCGAAGGCCCGTTCCCCCATGGCCCAGGTGCGCAGGGCCGAGTGGCCGACCTGGGCGGCGAAGTTGACACCTTTCGTAAGCCGATCAACGGCATCCAGGTACTCGGGGAAGGTCTCGAAACTCCAGTCGATGCCGGTGGCCAGAGCCACCGGATCGATGTCCTCGGCCCGCTCGAGGTTGCGGACGACCAGGGCCCGCTCGGCGGCCCGGACCGGGGCCAGGGTGAACCCGCAATTGCCCATCACCGCGGTGGTCACCCCGTGCCAGCACGAACTCGACCCCGATGCGTCCCAGAACACCTGGGCGTCGAGATGGGTGTGGCCGTCGATGAACCCGGGGGTGACCACCAGGCCTTCGGCGTCGAGCTCCTGGCGGCCCCGTCCGTCGACCTCGCCCACCTCGGCAATCCGGTCGCCGGTGATGGCCAGGTCGGCCCGGACCGGAGTGAGCCCGGAGCCGTCGACCACGGTCCCGTTGCGGATCACGATGTCGTAGGGCATGGGACGGTGCCTTCCTGGCCCCGACCGGGGGTGCCCCCGGTGGCTAATGCGCGTAGATTAGACGCGATGGGCTCCTCGCTGGACATCCGACGCGGCCTCGGCCACCCGGTCGTCGACATCGACGGGCACATGGCCGAGCATCTGCCGACCCTCGCTCCCTACCTCGAGCAGGAAGGACTGTCGATCGACCACCCGTCCTTCCGGCGCCTCGTCCCCCCTTACGGCGGGACCGACCGCAGCTGGCACGAGCAGACAAAAGAGGAACGTTCCGCCACCCGTACTCCGCGGGGCCCGTGGTGGAGCGCCCCGGCCGCCCAGACCATCGACCTCGCCACCGCCCTCTTCCCCGAACTGCTCTACGAGCGGCTGGACGAGATCGGCATCGACTTCGGCGTGGTCTACCCGAGCCTCGGTCTGGTCTTCTTGCACACCGCCGACGACCAGTACCGGCGGGGGACCTGCCGAGCCCTCAACCGGGCCAACGCCGAAAGGTTCGCCCCGCTGGCCGACCGGCTCACCCCGGTGGCCGCCATCCCCATGCACACCCCCGAGGAGGCAGTGGCCGAGCTCGACTACGCGGTGGGCGTGCTCGGGATGAAGGCGGTGCTGTGCGCTGGCTACGTGCAGCGGCCCTTCGCCGCCCTGGCCGATGCCGACCCCGAGATATCCCGCTACGCCTTCTGGCTCGACCAGTTCGGCATCGATTCGGCCTACGACTACGACCCGGTGTGGGCCCGAGCCACAGAGCTCGGGGTGTCCATCGCCTTCCACTCGGGGTTCATCGGCATGACCCCCTACCGATCGCCCTCCAGCTATGTGTTCAACCACCTTTCCATGCTGGCCGAGGGCCAGCAGTCACTGGCCAAGTCGCTCTTCTTGGGCGGGGTGACCCGCCGCTTCCCCGACCTGAACTTCGTGTTCCTCGAAGGCGGGGTGTCCTGGGCCGCCGCCCTGTTCAGCGACCTGGTCGGCCACTGGGAGAAGCGCAACCTCTCCGCCCTGCGCCGCCACCTCGACCCCGCGCTCATCGACCGGGAGCTGATGCTCGAGCTGATGGTGCGCTACGGAAAAGACGTGCCCCGCCTGGCCAACGATCCGACCCGGCGGCCGGCCGAGGCCGAGGACACCCTGGACGAGTGGGCGGCCTGTGGGATCGCCTCCGCCGAGGACATCGCCTCGCTGTTCGCCGACCGTTTCTACTTCGGGTGCGAGGCCGACGATCCGCTCACCTCGATGGCCTTCAACACCCGGGTCAACCCATTCGGGCGGGAACTGAAGGCCATGATGGGCTCGGACATCGCCCACTGGGACGTGCCTGACGTGACCGAGGTTCTGGAGGAGGCCCACGAGATGGTCGACCACGGCTGGATCGACCAGGCGGCATTCGAGAAGTTCGTGTTCACCAACCCGGTCCGCTTCTACACCGAAACCAACCCCGCCTTCTTCAAGGGGACGGTGGTCGAGGCGGCCGTCGACGAGCTGCTGGCCGGTGACTGAGATGCTCGATCTCGTGGTGCGGGGGGGGACAGTGGTCGACGGGACCGGCGCGCCGGCCGCCATCGCCGACGTCGGCGTCCGGGCCGGAAGGATCGTGGCCGTGGGGAAGATCGACCAGCCGGCCCGCCGCGCCGTCGACAGCCGCCGGGCGGGTGGTGTGCCCCGGCTTCGTCGACCTGCACACCCACTACGACGCCCAGCTCCTGTGGGACTCGACGGCCAGCCCGTCGGTGCTCCACGGCGTGACCACCGTGCTCGGCGGCAACTGCGGCTTCTCCATCGCCCCACTCGGTGCGGACGACGCCACCTACATACGACGGATGATGGCGGTGGTGGAGGGTATCCCCCTCGAAGCCCTGGAGGGCGCCGGCGACTGGGACTGGTCGTCGTTCTCCGAGTATCTCGACCGGGTCGACCGGGGCCTGTCGGTCAACGCCGGCTTTCTGGTCGGCCACTCGACCATCCGCCGGGTGGTGATGGGCGAGGACGCCACCGGAGCTGAGGCTTCCCCCGAGCAGCTGGCCGCCATGGTCCGACTGGTCGAAGAGTCACTGGCCGGCGGGGCCATCGGCTTCTCGTCGTCGCTGGGGGAGGGCCACCTCGACGGCGACCACCAGCCGGTACCGTCCAGCGCCGCCGCCTATGAGGAGTTCGTGGCCCTGGCCGGCGCCCTGCGCGACCATCCGGGGACCACCCTCGAGTTCATTCCGGCCATCGGTCCCATTCCTGAGGAACGGGTCCGGCTGATGGCCGACATGTCCCTCGCCGCCGACCGGTCGCTCAACTGGAACCTGCTGGGCAGCCTGGCCTCGGAGGAGATCTACGAGGGCCAGCTCGAGTCGTCGGACATTGCCGCGGCGCGGGGCGCCCACGTGGTGGCTTTGGCCCTGCCCGACATGATGCGCATGCGCTCGTCCAACCTGTTACCCGGCCTGCCGGGCTGGCGGGAGGTGCTCGCCCTCGACGCGCATGGCCGGCGGGCCGCCGGTGCCGACCCGGGGGTGCGGTCCACCCTGCGGGCCGGCGCCGAGAAGGCAGCCCGGCGCTCGATGGGCGTGCTCTCCGACTTCTCCCTGATGGAGGTGGCCGACACCGGCTCCCCGTGGGTGGGCCGTTCCCTCGGAGAGATCGCCGCTTCCCGGGGCACTGACGTCATCGACGTGTTGATCGACGTGGTCCTGGCCGATCGGCTCACCCTGTTCGTGGTCCTGCCCTCCCTTACCCCCTCCTACGGCCGGAGCGACGAGGGCTGGCGTCTCCGCGCCGAGGTGTGGCGGGATCCGAGGGTGATGCTCGGGGGTTCCGACGCCGGTGCCCACCTCGATCTCATGTGCCATGCCAACTACCCGACGGTGGTGCTGGGCGAGGTGGTGCGGGACCGGGGCTTGCTCGCCCTGGAAGAGGGGATCGAGATGATGACCGACCGACCGGCTCGCTTCTATGGGCTACGGGATCGGGGTCGCATCGCCGAGGGCTTCCACGCCGACCTGGTCGTCTTCGACCCTGCCGCGGTGGGCAGCGAACCGGTCACCCTGCTCCACGATCTGCCCGGGGGAGGTGAACGGCTGTCGGCCGACTCCCGGGGTATCGACCGCGTCTTCGTCGCCGGTGAGGAGGTGGTGACCGACGGCACGGTCACCGACCTGCGACCGGGCCGGGTCCTCCGGTCGGGGGTGGACACCGAGACGGTGCCGCTCGGCGGCGTCGGGCGTTAACGCTCGGGGCCAGGCGCAGACAGCAGCGCTCAGGCGCTGGCCGCGCCGTCGATGACCAGGGTGGTGCCGCTCACCGTGGCCGCGTCGTCCGAGGCCAGGTAGGCCACGGCTGCCGCTACCTCGTCCGGATCGATCAGGCGGCCCATGGGTGACACCGAGCGGGCCAGCAGCGAGAGGTCGGCATCGGGCGGGAGGTGGAAGTTGGCCAGGAAGGGGGTGTCCACCGACGCCGGGCACACCGCGTTGACCCGGACGCCGGCTTTGGCCAGCTCGAGGGCCATCGACTTGGTCAGCATGATCACGCCGCCCTTGGACGCGCAGTAGGCGGCGTTGTAGGGCGTGGCCTTGATGCCGGCCACCGAGGCCATGTTGACGATCGAGCCGCGCGAGGCGACGAGGGCAGGCAGGCAGCTCTGGGAGAGCAGGAAGGTGCCGGTGAGATTGACGTCGATGATCTCCCGCCACTCCTCCGGGGTGACGTCGGGGATGCTGTTGCCGACGGCGATACCGGCCACGTTGGCCAACACGTCGAGACGGCCGTGCTGGTCGAGCAGTTCGGCCACGGTCGTCGCGCAGGCCGAAGCGTCCCGGACGTCGAGGACCACACCGCCGGGGGTGTCGTCCATGTCGGGACGCACATCGCTCCTCACCACGGTGGCTCCTTCGGCGTTCAAGCGGTCGGCCACCGCCTTCCCGATGCCGCTGGCCGCTCCGGACACCAGTGCGACACTGCCCTCGAACCGGCCCCGTCCCTCCGGTCGGGCTCGCTCCTCGGTGCGGCTCATGGGCACAGAAGGTAGTGGGTGGGAGAGGGGGCCACTACTGTGACCGCGATGGGAGCCCGGGAGGGGATGGTGGCTGTCCGGTGAGGTCGGCGCCCGAGGCCATGGCCACGGTCGGACGGCTGGCCGCCCAGGGCCACCTGATCGGTGACCGGTGGGTGCCCGACGACGGGTCCGGCACCCACTCGCACCGGTACGCGGCCACCGG
The DNA here is from genome assembly GCA_963824355.1 of uncultured Acidimicrobiaceae bacterium. Taxonomy (GTDB): domain Bacteria; phylum Actinomycetota; class Acidimicrobiia; order Acidimicrobiales; family RAAP-2; genus Bog-756. The sequence continues at coordinate 706,324 of CAWGOY010000001.1, forward strand.
ACAACTGTCCGCCGAGGTCGGTTTGGCCGGAGTCGACCAGGTCGACGCGGCGGTGGACGCCGCCCGGTCCGCCCTTCCCGGCTGGGCCGGGCTCAGCCCGGGGCGACGGGCGGCCATCCTGTTCCGCCTGGCCGAACTGCTCGAAGCCAATGCCACAGAAGCGGCCGAGCTGGCCGCCATCGACAACGGGACGCCGGTCGGGATGATGCATCCGGGTATCTACACCGCGGCCTGGATCCGCCACTACGCCGGATGGTCCGACAAGTTGACCGGGGAGGTCCTGGCTTCGGGTCGCGTGGCCACCACTGTCCACCGCGAGCCCTACGGGGTGATCGCGGCCATCCCGCCCTGGAACGGCTCCATGATGGGGATGGGCCAGAAGTGCGGGCCGGCCCTGGCCGCCGGCAACACGGTGGTGGCCAAGCCGCCCGAGCTGGCCCCCTTCGGGGTCCTGCGCTTCGCCGAACTGGCCCGAGAGGCCGGCCTCCCGCCCGGGGTGCTCAACGTCGTGGTCGGGGGGGCCACCACTGGCGCGGCCCTGGTCGGCCATGGCGGCGTGGACAAAATCAGTTTCACCGGCGGGAGCGCCACCGGCCGGACCCTGATGGCCACGGCGGCGGCCAATCTCACGCCCCTCGCTCTCGAGCTGGGTGGCAAGTCGCCCAACATCGTGTTCCCCGACGCCGACCTCGACCGGGCCGCGGCCCTGGCCGCCCACGTGGGAACGGCCCTTCTGTCCGGCCAGGGCTGTGCCCTGCCCACCCGGCTCTATGTACACGAGGATGTCTACGACCGGATGGCAGAAAAGGTGGTTGCGGCCATCCGCGCCGTACGGGTCGGCGATCCGCTGGATCCGTCCACTTCGATGGGCCCGGTGGTGACCGAGGAGGCCGCCGACCGCATCCTGGCCGTCATCGAACGGGCCGGCTCCGACGGAGCCACGCTCCTCGCCGGTGGATCCCGGCTGGGCGGTGAGCTGGCCAACGGGTGGTTCGTGGCCCCAACCGTATTCGGGGACGTCGACCACGGTAGCCACCTGGCCGGCAACGAGGTGTTCGGCCCGGTCCAGGCCGTGCTCCGGTTCTCGTCCGACGACGAAGCCCTGCAGCTGGCCAACGACTCCCCGTTCGGTCTCGCCGCCTACCTGCACACCGCCGACACCGGTCGCATCCAGCGGTTCGTGCGCCAGCTCGAGGTGGGCACGGTCGTGGTCAACGGGATGGGTCGCATCTCGGCTGCCACCCCGTTCGGCGGTACCAAGCAGAGCGGCTTCGGTCGCGAGGGAGGTCGTGCCGGCATCGAGGAGATGACCCGGACCAAGACGGTGTTCATCGAGCCCTAGGCCGAGCCCGGTCTCCGGTCGAAGTCCGGGCACGGCGAAGCGCCACCCCCGAGGAGATGACGCTTCGCCTGTCCCTGTGTGAGCCTTGACTACTCCACCCGGCGCGGTGCCGGCACCGGGTGGACGCCTCGAGTGGCTAGAGAATGAACAGCATCTCCTGGTAGGTGGGCAGCGGCCAGAGATCGTCGGCCACCATCGTCTCGAGGGCGTCGGCCGCGACCCGGATCGAGTCCATAGCCGGAAGCAGGCCCTTCTGGCAGTGCTCAGCGTGCTTCTCGGTGGACTCGATGTCGTCGTGGTCGATCTCCGACCGCAGCGTGGCGATGCCCGACCGCAGTTCGGCGATCTTGCCCGACACTTCGTTCAATGTGGCCAGGTCGGCCTCGACACCGGCCTTCTTGAGACTGGACACGTTGGTGGCCAACTCGGTCTGGTAGCGGATGGCCGCCGGAAGGATGATGGTATTGGCCATCTCCAGGGTCAGTTCGGCCTCCACGTCGATGGCCAGGATGTACTGCTCGAGGGCGATCTCGTACCTGCTGTGCATCTCCCGGTGGTTGAACACCCCGTACTTGCTGAACAGCTCCATCGAGTCCTCGGTGATGAGCTCGGGCAGCGCGTCGAGGGTGGTGCGGAGGTTGGGGAGACCGCGTTCGGCCGCTTCGCTCTGCCACTCGTCGGCGTACCCGTTCTCGTTGAAGACCACCTTGCCGTGGTTGCTGATGACCTCTTGCAGCACGGTCTGGACCGCCGAGTTGAACTCGGTGCCGTCGGCGATGAGTGTCTCCAACTCAGTGGCGATGTAGTCGAGAGCCTCGGCCAGGATGGTGTTGATGGTGACCATGGGGCCGGCGATCGACTGCAGCGAGCCCGGTGCCCGGAACTCGAACCGGTTGCCGGTGAAGGCGAACGGGCTGGTCCGGTTGCGGTCGCCGGGGTCGGTGGGGAGCACCGGCAGCGTATCCACGCCGATCTCTATGAAGCCCTTCTCCTTGGAGCTGGTGGCGCCCCCGGCGGCGATCTGCGAGAACACGTCGGCCAGCTGGTCGCCGAGGAAGATCGAGATGATGGCCGGGGGCGCCTCGTTGGCTCCGAGCCGGTGGTCGTTGGTGGCTGAGGCCACCGAGGCCCGCAGGAGTCCGCCGTACTTGTGCACCGAGCGGATCACCGCGGCGCAGAACACCAGGAATTGGGCGTTCTCGTGGGGAGTGTCCCCGGGCAGCAGCAAGTTGCCCTCGGTGGAGTTCCCCAGCGAGAAGTTAACGTGCTTGCCCGAGCCGTTGATTCCGCCGAAGGGCTTCTCGTGGAAGAGGCACTCCATGCCGTGCTTCTGGGCCACCTTCTTGAGGGTGGTCATCAGTAGCTGCTGGTGATCGGCGGCCACGTTCGACCGCTCGAACATGGGGGCCAGCTCGAACTGCCCTGGCGCCACCTCGTTGTGGCGGGTCTTCGCTGGGATGCCCAGTTTGAACAGCTCCCGCTCGCAATCCATCATGTAGCCCAGCACCCGGTCGGGGATGGCGCCGAAGTAGTGGTCGTCGAACTCCTGGCCCTTGGGGGGCTTGGCCCCGAACAGCGTGCGGCCCGAGTTGAGCAGGTCCGGCCGGGACAGGAAGAAGCTGCGGTCGATGAGGAAGTACTCCTGCTCAGCGCCAGCGAAGGACACCACGGCATCGGCATCGGGATGCCCGAAGAGGTGGAGGATCCGGGCGGCCTCCTTGGCCATGGCCTGCTGGGACCGCAGCAGAGGGGTCTTCCAGTCCAGCGCCTCACCGGTCATCGAGATGAACACGGTGGGGATGCACAGGGTGTTCCCGTTGGGGTTCTCCAGGATGTATGCCGGGCTGGTGGCGTCCCACCCGGTGTAGCCCCGGGCTTCGAACGTGGCCCGCAGCCCGCCGTTGGGGAAGCTGGAGGCGTCGGGCTCGCCCTGGGTGAGGGTCTTGCCCTGGAACTCGGCGATGGCCGAACCGTCGTCGCCGGGCTCGAAGAAGCTGTCGTGCTTCTCGGCGGTCAGATGGGTGAGGGGGTAGAAGACGTGGGCGTAGTGGGTGGCCCCCTTCTCCATGGCCCAGTCCTTCATGGCTGAGGCGACCACGTCGGCCACGGTCGGGTCGAGCGGCTTGGAGTGCTCGATGGTGGCCATCAGCGACTTGAAGACCGGCTTCGGGAGCCTCTTTTGCATCACTGCCTTGGTGAACACGTTCTCGCCGAAGATCTCGCCCGGGGCCTCGGCCGGAGGGAAGATCGCGGTGGGCGCCTCGTAGTTCTTGACGGCATCGATGGCGTCGAGCCGGGCCTTGCTTCCACTCATGGATCGCTCCTCATCGGGTCTCGCGGTTCTGGTCAGCCGGCTCTGCGCATTCGTCAACCTCCGGATTGCAACCGATCTGTGAGCCGAAACCTACGGGCGCTTCGTAACGGGAAGATTTCCGGGGCGTGAAGGTTGCGCTCTGTCCGCCTCTCCGTCACCTGCCGCTTCTCCGTCCGCACCTCGGGCGGTTGCGACCCGTACTCCCGACCCGTATGATGTCATCAAGTGATGACATCATACGATGACAAAAACGGGTCGGTGCAGGAGACAGCCCGGGTGATGGCAGTGGAAACCGTTCCGCAAACGCAGGCGGCCGAGGCGAGGCCCTGGCGGGTGGCAGTCCTGGTGCCCACGCTGGTCTTCGTTGCCGCACTGGTAGCCATCGTCTCAAGTCTGGGTGCTCCCCTCATCCCGACCATCGCCCGCACCGATCACGTCACCCTCTCCACCGCCCAGTGGCTCTTGACCGCGGCGCTGCTCACCGGGGCCCTGGCCACCCCGGTGATGGGCCGGCTGGCCGACGGACCCCGCCAGCGGGACGTGATCCTCGCCGCCCTGGCCGTGGTCTTCGTGGGGTGTGTGCTGGCTGCGGTATCGGACACCTTCGTGGTGGTGGTGGCCGGCCGGGCCCTCCAGGGATTCGGTCTCGGGCTCCTGCCGGTGACCATGGCCATCGCCCGCCGGCATCTGTCGTTCGAGAAGGCCGGCCGGGCCATCGCCACTTTGTCCATCACCGCGGCCGTCGGGGCCGGGCTGGGCTATCCGCTGACCGGGCTCATCGCCCAGGTCTTCAACTTCCACGCCGCGTTCTGGTTCGGCGCCATCACCGTGGCCGGCGCCTTCGTTGTCGCGGCCCTGGTCCTACCGGCCCGCTCCCCGGCCCCGGCCCGCCGGTTCGATACCGTGGGGGCGACCACCCTCACTGTGGCGCTCATCGGAATCCTGGTGGTCCTGTCCGAGGGTGGCGGATGGGGCTGGACGTCGTCGCGATCCTTGGCCTTCGTCGGGGTGAGTCTGGTCTTCCTGGCCGTTTGGATCGGCCACGAGCTGCGCTCGGCCGACCCGCTGGTCGATCTCGGCCAGGTCCGCAACCGGTCGGTGCTGACCGCCGACATCTCTGGGTTCCTCATGTGCGTGGCCATGTACCTCTTTCTCCCCATCATGTTGGAGTTCGTCCAGGTGCCGAGAGCCGACGGCTTCGGGTTCGGCGCCTCGGTGGTGGTGTCCAGCCTGGTGTTCTTGCCCCTCTCGGTCGGGACGTTCGCGGCCAGTCGGTTCCTCCCCTGGTACGAACGGCGTTTCGGTACCCGGACCATGATCCCTTTCGGGGCCAGCATCTTCGCCATCTCCACCTTCTATTTCGCCCTCGACCACCGGGCGCTGTGGCAGGCCTTCGCCGCGTCGGCCTTCGCCGGGCTCGGCGTAGGCCTCACCTTCGCGGCCATGCCCGGGTTCATCGTTCGGGCCGTGCCCCGCAGCGAGACCGGCAGTGCCACCGGCTTCTACCAGGTACTGCGGAACATCGGTCTGTCGGTGGGGAGTGCCCTGGGCGCCGCCGTGCTCACCAGCTACACCCACCCGGGGCACACCTTTCCTACGGTGGGCGGCTTCCGCACGGCGCTGCTGGTGGCCTCGGCCCTGTGCCTGGCCACCGCGGTGATCAGCTACGTCCTACCCGGACGGGCCGCCGGCCGGCCCCCGTCGCCCAAAGGATCCGAACCGGCCGGAGAGGAGCGGGTCATGGAGGAAGAGGCCGAACTGGCCGGAGCCGGCATGATGCTGGCCGACGAGCAGGTGCCCCTCGGCCACGAGGTGACCAGGTGACCGCGGCCCGGGCGGTGCTGAACCAGGCGGGGCCGGCCGGCCGGTCCCGCGACGCCGCAGCCAGCAAGGCGGCACTGTTGGAGGCGGCTGCAGAGCTGTTCGGTCAGCGCGGGTTCGAGCGCACCACCATCCGCGACATCGGTGAGCGGGCCGGGGTGGATGCCGCCCTCATCGCCCGGTACTTCGGAGGCAAGGCCGACCTCTATATCGCCGCGGTGGCCGCCGAGCGGATGGACGAGGATGCCCCGCTCGATTTTGAACGGTTGGACCAGATTGCCGACGCCCTGGTCTCCCGCACCGACCTCCACGGACCCGGCCCCATCCTGCAGGCCCTCATCCGGTCGGACACCACCGACGAGATCCAGGCCGCGGCCCGGTCCCGACTGGCTCGCCGGCTGGTGGAGCCGCTGGTCGTGTCCATGGAGGGCCAGGGCGTCGACCAGGCCCGGCTGCGGGCCGAGATTGCGGTGTCCGCGCTCATCGGGGTGAGCCTGGGCCGGTCGCTCGGTTGGTTCGGGGCGATGGGGTCGGCCCCGAAAGACGAGCTGGTCGACCTGATTGCCGGGGCCCTCGCCACCATGATCGGGGACCGCTGATGGTCACCGACGAGCAGGGTTGGGACCAGCTTCGCCAGCTGTTCGACGGCCGCAAGGACTGGAAGCTCGAACCCCAGAGCACGCCGGGCGTGCTCCCCGTCTGGTGCCTGCGCAGCGAGGGGGACCGCGTGCTGTCGGTGGGGGTGGTAGGAGGCTCCTTCTCCGTCTACCTGATCGACCGTGACCACGAGATCATGCTCGACACCATCGTGGACCTGGCCACCTGGCTGGACGGCAGCGAGTCCCTGTTCCGCGAGCGTTCCACCATGTCGCGGGACCTCTTCGACTCCCTGGTCGACCAGCGCATACAGGCGCAGCGCCGGCCCCGACCGTGACGGTCGGCCGACGCCGTGGATGGTTCCCGAGGCGATCCCTACGGCGCACCGCCCACTGGGCGCTGGGAGGCGGCGAGCATGGCGTGGAACCGGCGGGCGAACAGGTAGCTGTCACCCGGCCATCGGGCCGAGAGGTAGTTCCCGTCCTCGACCACCAGTGCAGGGCGATCGTCGGTGCGGGTCCCTCGGCGGAGGGTGCGGGGACCCCGCACCAGCTGACGCCGGTCACCGAGGGCGGCCGCCACCTCGTCCTCCACGTAGGCCGGGTAGGTGCGGTAGTAGCGGCCGAGCCGCCAGGCGGTGGCGAAGAACGCACTCCGCTCCATGGACTTGGGCAGACAGGTGGTCCGGCGGTCGAAGAGCACGCTGCGGCCAGTGGCCGGAACGACCGAGCGGGCCAGCACCAGCACTCCGTGGCAGATGGCTCCGACCGGCCGGCCGAGCGACCAGAACCCGGCCACCTGCCGTTGGAGCTCGGTCGACCCGAGGTACTGGCGCATGCCCGGCGCGTGGCCACCGGGGAGCACCAGACCGTCGAACTCGTCGAACCGAATACTTCGCCAGCTGGCCGGATCGGTGAACGAGCGGGTGGCGGTCAGGCGGCGGTAGAACTCGATGGGTTCGGGTTCCGCCCCCAGCTGGCCGAAGAGCACCCCGGTGAGCAATATCGGATCGCAGGCCGGTGCCCGACCGCCCGACTCGGTGGCGAAAACCACCTCGTGCCCCTGTTCGGTGAGCAGCTGCCACGGCACGGCCACCTCGGTGGTGTCGAACCCCTCGTCGGGCAACGGCATGAGCACCCGCACGGCGCATCACCTCATCTTCGGTCCCGCTCCAGCTGGGGCGGCTCGACGGTACCGCCGCCGACCGGAGCGGGCAAGGGTGGTACGCCCGAGGACCGGGTCTCCGGCCTCCGGTCACCGACGGGCCGACCGGTCGACGGGCCGGCCTCGGTAGGATCGTGGCGTCCGGCGGCAGCGACAAGGAGGCTCCCGTGTCAGTGACCGGTCTGGCGAACCTGGCGGTGAAGGTGTCGGATATGGACAGTGCCTGTCGCTACTACGAGGCGGCTGGAGCCGAGGTCAGGGACCGCATGCACTGGCAGAACGGGGAGCGGGCCGACGTCTATCTGGGGCCGGTGATGATCACCCTGTTCACGCGGGCCATCTACGAGGACTCGGTCGAACTCCCAGCCGAGGGCTTCCTGCACCCGGCCCTGTTCACCGACGACCTCGACAAGGAGCTGGACGGGCACACGGTGGTGTGGGGACCGTCAGTGGTCGAGGGTACCTTTGGGACCCGACGCATCGCCTTCGTGGAGGCGCCGGGCGGGATCCGACTCGAGTTCATGGAACAACTGGCACCCCCACCCGGCACGGCGGAAGGTGGCTGACGAACGATCCGATGGTCTACCTCCTCGCCCTGCTCGCCGCGCTTTCCAATGCCCTCACCAGCCTCCTCCAGCGGATGGGGGTGGAGGATGCGCCGGAGGAGTCGACCCTCAAACTGAGCCTCCTGACCCACGCCATCAAGCGGGGGGTATGGCTGCTGGGATTCGCCTTCATGGTGGCCTCGTTCGTCATGCAGGCGGTCGCCCTTCACCTCGGCGATCTGAGCCAGGTCCAACCCATCCTCACCACCGAGCTTCTGTTTCTCATCGTGCTGCTGGCCACCTGGTTCCGATTTCGCATCGGGCTGCAGGAGTGGCTGGGCTGCCTGGCCGCCGCCGGTGGACTGGCCGGGTTCCTCGTCTTCGCCCAGCCCTCGGGTGGGAACCTGTCGCCCAGCGCCCTGGGTTGGCTGGTGGCCGGGTCGGTGTGCGGAGGCTTGGTGGTGCTGGCGGTGATCCTGGCCCTGCGCGGACCACGGTGGTGGCGGGCGGCCATGTTCGGCGCCGCCGGGGCCATCGGCTTCGCCTTCACCGCCGCCCTGATCAAAAAGGTGGGTGACTACGTGACCGGCGACTGGTCCGGCCTGTTCCTCCACTGGCAGACCTACGCGCTGGCTTTGTGCGGAGTGGGCTCGGTCTTCTTGGCCCAGAACGCCTTCCATGCCGGCCCGATCGCCGCCTCCCAGACCGCTCTGGTGCTGGTGGATCCGCTGGCCAGCCTGGCCATCGGGATCGGGCTGTTCGGTGACAATCTGCGGACCCAGGGCATCTACGGTCCTCTGGAAGCTTTGTCCCTACTGGTCATGTTCGGGGGCGCCATCTTCGTCGCCCAGTCGCCACTCATCTCGGGTATGAAGGGCGACGATCAGCAGTACTCGGAGATGCTCTCGTTGCGGCTCGCGTTCGCGCCGACTGGCCGAGGCCGTCCAGGATCAGCTCCCCGCCGACGTCTTCGACCATCTGCCGCCCGACGTCATCGAGCACCTACCCACCGACTGACCAGTCGAGGACCGTTCCGGCGACAGGGTTGCAACCGGTCGGTATTCGTACAACGCTGCGTGACGAGATGTGCGTCCGAGCATCGAGACGCATGGAAATGTCCGGGGGGACCGATGGGGAGAGTTCCAACTGCCAGGGGCGCCGTGCCGTTCGATCGGCGGGCGTTCCTCGCCGGGGCTCTGGCGCTCGGCGCCGGGGCCTTGTCGGCGGCCTGCGCCTCGCCGGCCACCATCACCAAGGCGTCGCGCACCGTGCCGGCCGGCAGCGACCTCGGGGCCATCGAGCACGTAGTCTTCCTCATGCAGGAGAACCGGTCGTTCGACCATTACTTCGGCACCTATGCGGGGGTGCGGGGATTCGACGACCATCCCGCCGACAGCCTCGGAGCGTTCGCCCAGCCCTACCCGGCCAACACCAACCGCCACCCGGTCGGCCGACAGCTCCCGTTCCATCTGGACACGAGGAGCGGCCAGGGCGAGTGCACCGACGATCTGACCCACAGTTGGCTGCCCCAGCACCTGTGCCGCAACCAGGGGGCAATGGATGCCTTCGTGGCCACCCATACCTCCACCGACTACGAGGGCCCCGAGAACGGCCTGCTCACCATGGGGTACTACCGTCGGGCCGACCTCCCGTATCACTACGCCCTGGCCGACGCCTTCACCCTGTGCGACGGCTACCACTGTTCGGTGATGGGTCCGACCCACCCCAACCGCCTAATGGCCCTGTCCGGCACCGTCGATCCGGCCGGAGCCCACGGGGGGCCGGTCCTCATCACCAACGAGGAGCCTGATGCCCGATTCAGCGTCAACTGGACCACCGTTCCCGAACTGCTGGAGGACGCCGGCGTGTCGTGGAAGACCTACACGCCCCCGGGCGACCTCTACCGGGCGAGCAGTCCCGAGGTGATGGGCATCTCCGACGCCATCCTCCCCTATTTCTCCCAGTACTCGAATCCCAGTTCGTCGCTCTACCAGAAGGCCTTCAACCCGATCTTTCCCAACGACTTCACCCGGGACGTCCGGACCGGAACCCTGCCCAGCGTGTCGTGGATCATTCCACCGCTGGGTTACGACGAGCACCCCCCGGCGCCCTCCAACCTGGGGGCTTGGTTCATCGACCAGGTGCTCCAGAGCCTGATCTCGAACACCGAGGTGTGGTCGAAGACGGTGCTGTTCGTCATGTACGACGAGAACGACGGGTTCTTCGACCATGTGCCTCCACCGGTGGCTCCGGCCGGGACGCCGGGGGAGTACGTGACGGTGAGCCCGCTTCCGGCCACGGCCAGCGGCGTCGCCGGCCCACTCGGTCTGGGGTTCCGGGTGCCGATGCTGGTGGTGTCCCCGTTCAGCCGCGGCGGTTACGTGGTCTCGGACGTGCTCGACCACACCTCGCAGGTCCGATTCCTCGAGGAACGGTTCGGCATCCGGGTCACCGCCATCTCGGACTGGCGCCGTCGGACTGTCGGGGACCTCACCTCCACACTGCACCTGGGGTCCACCGATCCGAGTGCACCTTCCCTTCCTCCGACGTCGGGGGACACCGTGGCCGAGGTGACCGGCCTCGGCTGCTCGTCGTCGGACATCGACGAGATCGGCGGCAACCCGCCCCCGTACCCGCAGGATCCGATCCAGGTGATGCCCACCCAGGAGCCGGGCACCGCCCGACGGCTGGCCTGAAGGTCGCCCTCGCCGGTCAGCTGTCGGTCAGCTGTCGGTCAGATGTCCGGTCAGTCGCCGGTGGGGATGGTCAGCGGGGGCACCGTGGTGGGCGGGATGGTCACCGGTCCGCCCGGGGCTCCTCCCGAGGTCGAGGAGGAGCCACCGGTGACGGCGGCGTTGCCCGCTCCCCGGGTGAGGTGCAGCAGCGCCTCGAGCGTGCCGGTGTCGGCGGTAGTGACGAAGCCGGCGACGCTGGGATTGGCGATGTTCCACGAAGCAAACACGATGGGCACGTCGGCCAGCACGTCGATGTCGGGCCCGATCCGCTCGGCCGAGACGGTGAAGGAGACCGCGTGGGTGACCCCGTGCATGGCCAGCTTCCCTTTGGCCGGGTAGCTGGCGGTTATGCCGACCGCCGGAACGGTGCGCAGGACGATCGGCGCCGACAGGGTGAGGGTGGCGGTGGGATAGTGGGCCACGTCCATGATCCTTCCGTCGAAGCTGGCATTTCGCTCGCTCTGGTCACTGACCACCGAGGCCATAGCCACGGTGAATTCGGCCGCAGTCACCGTGGAACCGGCGATGGTCACCGAGCCGGAGATGTGCGAGCTCCGGCCCACTGCCGTGGCGTGCTGGCCGATGAGGACCTCTTCGACCCGGTAGCCGACCAGCGATCCGGTACCCACGTGCCACACACCGGTCACCGACCCGGTTGACGCGCCGGTTGACGCCGACGGGGTGGTACCCGAGGTCGACGAACCGCCGGGAAGGCTCAGCTTGGCCGGGGCCGGGCCCTCGATCAGGTGGATGTAGATGAACGGTCCGGCCACCGCCAGCACAACGATCACCACTACGGCACCAATGATCCACCGGCGGAGGTGATGGCGGGGTGGGGACTCGTCCTCTGGCATGGCCGCCTCCGAAAGCAATCGCCGAGCTGGTGGTGGACGCTAGCGCGCTCCATTCGCACCCCAGCGTCAGGTTGTCCGGCCGATCTACTCGACCAGGAACCCTCCGGACTGGTGGCGCCACAGCCGCCCGTTGACCCCGAGGCCGCCCCGATCCAGCAGCGTTCGCCCGAGCCGCGGCCGCCACCCGACGGGCCGGCGGCCGGCGTCGGCCCCCCGCTATCGTGGCCCAAGAATGTCGGGTCGCCGCCGACCGGCGCCTCCCGGGTTGAGGAGGACCGATGGATCTCGGGTTGGACGGTGCAACCGCGGTGGTGACCGGGGGGTCGAAGGGTATGGGCCGGGCCATCGCCGAGTGTCTGGCCGACGAGGGCGCGTCGGTAGCAGTCCTGGCCCGAGGACACGACGCCCTGGACGAGACGGTGGCCGCCCTCCACGCCCTGGGCAGTACCGGCTCCGTGGCCCTGGCCACCGACGTGACCGATGCCGCGCAAGTGGATGCGGCCTTCACCGATCTCACCGAACGCTGGGGTCGCCTCAACGTACTGATCAACACGCTCGGTCCGGGTGCCGGACGTTTCGAGGAGCTGGACGACCCGGACTGGGATGCCACCTTCGATCTCGGGGTGATGGCCGCCGTGCGCTGTGTGCGGGCCGCCCTGCCCCTGTTGCGGATGGCAGAGTGGGCCAGAATCGTCAACGTTTCTGCTCATTCGACGCAGCGGCAGAGCCCCATGCTGGTGGCTTACACCGCTGTCCAAGGCCGCCTTGACCAGCGTGTCGAAGAACCTGTCCAAGACCCTCGCCCCCGAGGGCATCCTGGTCAACACGGTGAGCCCCGGCTCGATTGTCACCGCCAGTTTCAGCGAGGGGCTCCGCGACTTCTTCGCCGAGGATGGGCTCGACGCCACCGACCCCTATGACGTGATGACCTGGATCGACCGCCACTTCCATCAGCCGGCCGACCTGGGCCGGGCCGGACTCCCCGGGGAGGTGGCATCAATCACCGCCTATCTGGCCTCGCGGACCAACGGCTACGTGACCGGGGCCGATATCAACGTCGACGGCGGCTCGGACTTCGTCTGATGGCCGAGGGTGTCACTGCCCGATGGGGTTCGAAGCCGGAGCGGTCTGGCCCACCCCTGCTTCCGAGGGGCTCGGGTCCGGGTCGGTTGGGCCGGGGGTAGGGTCCCGATCGAGGCGGCGTGGGCCGCGTCGGCGCACGGGAGGTTGCCATGCTCACCCAGTTCGACACCCACCGGGTCCTGAACCAGGCACCGCCCCTCGAGGGCTACGACGTCTTCGCCGCCGACCGGGCCCTGAGAGAAGCGGTTGATCGGGAGGGTGCGGGGTGGGCCACGGCCGAACTGCACGAGCTGGGCGAGCAGGCCGGCGGGGCCGAGTTTCTCGAGCTGGGTCGGCTGGCCAATCGCCACCGACCCGAGCTCCACACTCACGACCGCTACGGCAACCGGATCGACGTCGTCGAGTACCACCCCGCCTACCACCGTCTGATGACCACTGCTCTGGCCCACGGGCTGCACTCGGGGCCCTGGGCCGATCCCTGTCCGGGCGCCCACGTGGCCCGGGCGGCCAAGGTCATCATCTGGTATCAGGTGGACGCCGGCCACATCTGCCCGGTATCGATGACGTACGCCATCGTGCCCGCTCTCCGTCACCAACCCGAGGTGGCCGCGGTGTGGGAACCGATGATCGACGCCAGGACCTATGACCCCTCGGACCGACCTCCGGGGGAGAAGGCCGGTGTGACCTGTGGAATGGCCCTCACCGAGAAGCAGGGAGGATCGGACGTCCGGGCCAACACCACTCGGGCCGAGCCGGACGGCAACAGCGGCCTGTACCGGCTGGTTGGCCACAAGTGGTTCTGTTCGGCTCCGATGTCCGACGGCTTCCTCGTCCTGGCCCAGGCCGAGGGTGGGATCACCTGCTTCTTGGTCACCCGGTGGATGCCCGACGGCACCCGCAACCCGATCCGCATCCAGCGGCTGAAGGACAAGTTGGGCGACCGATCCAACGCTTCGAGTGAGATCGAATTGCAGGGCGCTTGGGCCCAGCGCATCGGTGAGGAGGGACGGGGTGTACGCACCATCATCGAAATGGTCAACCACACCCGCCTCGATTGCATTCTCGGCTCGACGGCGATCATGCGCCAGGGGGTGGCCCAGGCCACCTGGCATGCCACCCACCGCTCCACCTTCGGGAAGACCCTGGCCGACCAGCCGTTGATGGCCAACGTACTCAGTGACCTTGCGCTCGAATCGGAGGCGGCCACCGCGGCGGCGCTGAGGTTGGCCCGGGCCTACGATGCCGCGGAAGACGACAAGCGTGAGCACCTCCTCCAACGGTTACTCACCCCGGTGGTCAAGTACTGGACGTGCAAGCGGGCCCCGCAACACACGGCTGAGGCGCTCGAGTGTCTCGGGGGAAATGGCTTCGTCGAAGAGTCCGATCTACCGCGGCTGTTCCGTCAGAGTCCGGTGAACGGGGTATGGGAGGGCTCGGGCAACGTGATCTGCCTCGACGTGCTGCGGGCGCTGGCCCGTGAGCCCGAGGTGCTCGACGCCTACTGGGACGAGGTCTCCCTGGCCGGAAGCGGTGATCCCCGCCTGGAGCGGGCCATTGCCGATCTCCAGGCCGACCTGGATGACCCGGCCACGCTCGAACCGCGTGCCCGCTCGGTGGTCGAGCGCATGGCCCTGGTATTCCAGGCTTCCCTTCTGGTCCGTACCGCACCGGTAGCGGTGGCCGACGCCTTTTGCGCGTCGCGCCTCGGGAGCGAGCGATCGGGTGCGTTCGGCACGCTCGGTGCCGCCGCCGACACCACCGCCATCCTCGGGCGGCACTGGCCGGTCTGATCCCGGGGCGGGTCTGGCCCTTCCTGCTTGTGCCCCGGAGCTCACACAATCCTCACACTTCCCCCATGGATCGCTAAGCAACCGGTGGCAACCTGAACGGGTAGTCAAAAGCCTGACCCAGATGACCTTGCCCAGCGAATGCGCCTACGGCGCCCGAAGGAGTCCCCGATGGTGAAGAGACTGATAGCTCCGGTGGTGATCGCCGGAGCCCTGCTCGGTGGAGTGGCCACGGCCGGCACCGCCTACGCCAGCGCCCCAGCGCCGGCCACCGCCACGGTTGCCGCCAACGCCCCGGCGACCCATCCACTGCGAGCCTGGGTGCGCAAGCACCGCCGCCAGATCCGCCGGGCCGGCCTGGCCGTCAGTGCCGAGGCCATCGGTGTGACGCCGCAGGCACTGGCCACCGAACTGCGATCGGGCATGTCGATCGCCCAGGTTGCCGCCCAGCACAACGTCACCGCCCAGTCCGTCGTCGACGCGTTGGTCAACGCAGCCGAAGCACGGGTCACCAAAGCCGTGTCCAACCACGAGCTCACATCGGCCCAGGGCAGCAAGATCGATGCCGCCCTGCCCGGGTATGTGACCAAGGTGGTCAACCACGTTTTCTGATCTACCCGTTCCGAGGCAACCCCAGCTGTCTCGTCGACGGACGTGGGACTCCGGTCCGATCGCTTGGGCTCCGCCGGGCCCTTGAGGTCGGACCGGTGTTCGTTTCGGCGTCAGGCGGAGCGGAGAATCTCGAGTAACCCCGCCGGATAGGGTGAGTCGAACGGCACCGTGTGGTGGATCGAGCGGATCTCGTCCACGGGACGATCCCAGATGCGCTCCCATTCCACACCGAGCAGGGGTGGCGTCTGCCGGCCATGGGTGTAGGCGGCGAGGATGGTGTCGAGGAGAAAGCCCATCCCCTCGAACGGCTCGGTGAAGGCCACCTTGGTCAGGACCACCCCGAGGAACATCGACGAGTAGTGGTGTCCGAACTGGGCCATCTGGAAGGCGGAGATGCCCACCTCGTGCAAGCCGGTCGTCTCGTAGCCGGCCACCAGGTGCCACACGTCGTGGCACTGAAGGATACGGATGTTGAGGTAGTCGAGCGGTGGAGGCAGTCCGACCAGAGCCAGGGCGTCGCGGTCGAGCACCTCGAGGTCGAATCCGTCGTCCACCACCAACGAGTGGAGTCGGCCACCGAGCGAGCCGGACGGACAGCTGGCCAGATCCTCGAGGGCGAACCTCGCCGGGATGCCAGCAGCGGCAGCCTCACCGACACCGGGATAGCCGACGGCCACCGCGGCCAGGCGCAGCTGGAATCCGTCGGGCAGCAGGCCGGAGAGGGCCGCGGTTCGCGACGTGATGTCGGCCGGGTCCCGCCCGGCGTCGGGATCGAACACCAGGGACCAGATGGCGTCCCACAGCGGCCGGGGGACAATGCTTGAGTCCTCGGTTCTGATGAGGCCGCCGGCGGACACGGCCGGTCCGGCCGGTGCCAGACCCGTCCATCCTTCGGTGAGGCCGTCGTACACCTCGACCAGGCGTTCGGGCAGACGGGTGGCCACGGCAACACACAAGGCGGCGATCCGGTCGGGTGCGTCACGATCGCCGGCCCGCAGGGCCAAGGCGGCCTCGACCGCCTTCTTTCCCACGGCCCCGCCCTCCACCATCGCCTCGAACCGATCGATCCGTGCTGCGTCGTCCACCGTCCACCCCCAGTCCGGTGGCCACCCTACCGCCGGAGTGGCGGGGCAGGCGGGTCCGGGTGGGGCCGGCAGCATCCTTGTAGCGGGTCGGAGCCAGGACTATCCTGCGGCAACGGTTCGACCAGCAGCCGGAGGTTCCCCAGGTCGCCGTCTGCGGCGAGTACCGTTGTCCGGAAGTGGCACAATGCTAGTGGCAGTCGACAAGTTCGAAGGTCCGGTCGGAGCGCCGCTTCCCCAGCGGTCGAGTCGACGGGCCCACCCCCGGCGCTCGGCCGGAGCACCGGTGAGGTGGCAGCCGAAGGCGGTGGTGTGGTCTTCCTCCTCCAGGTGGGTGGGAAGGTCAGTGGTGACAGCCCGGACGGTGGTCGGTCCGGCACGGATGCGTCAACGGTTTCGGAGTTCTCCCAGCGCCGGACAGGAGTCATGATGAAACGGATACTCGTGGTCGTCAGTGCGTTGATCGCGCTGCTCGGATTCAGTGCGATCATGGCCGGCACGGCCAGCGCGTCCACCCACCCGGTGATCACCTTCGGTCCGACCTCGGTGACACTTACCATCCCGACACCGGCCTGCCCCACCACCGAGCCGACCTGTCAGTGGAAGTTCTTCCTCAACGAGCCGAAGACCCATGTCGACGTGGCTACTGTCTACGGGACCTCGGGCACGCTCACCCTCGACTATCCCTCCGATTTTTGCGGCATCATCCAGGCCGACGCCTACATCGGAGGCCCGCCGTGGGTACCTCAGGACGGTCATCAGCATCAGATCGTCTGTTCGTCGCCATCGTCTCCGCCTGGCGACTCTTCGCCGGTGGTACCAGGGCCCCCGAGCCAGCTGCCGGGGACTCTGCCCTCAGGTTCGGGTTCGACCACACCGGCCCCGGCAACCACACCGGCCCCGGCAACCACACCTGACGCGCTGCCCTTCACCTCGACGACACCGAATACCCCGACCAATGGGGTGGTCACCCCGACCAAGACCAGTTCGACCCCGGCCGATCTACCGTTCACCGGTTTGAACGCCGGGTCACTTCTCATGGTCGGCCTGGGCCTGCTGGCTCTGAGCCTGCTGCTGTTGTCAGAGACGGAGATGTGGCGACGCCTGGCCCGGAGGTTCGTGGCCTTCGTCAACGGACCCATCTGAAATCGACCGCACCGCCCCGGACGTCGACGCCATCCGGCCGAAGACGCCGCGGGCATCACCGTCACCGTCCTCGATCACGGCCACCTCATCGAACCCTGACGCAGTGAACGTCTTGGACACCACGTCGATCTGATCGCTTCCGACCTCGAGGAGGAGCCACCCGCCCAGCCTCAGCCAACGCGGACCGGCGGTGATGGCACGGGCGACCAACCCCAATCCACCCGGGCCACCGTCCAGCGCCCGCCGGGGTTCGAACTGCTGCACGTCTCGCGGAAGCAGATGGAGTGCCTCGGTCGGAACGTAGGGCAGCACGCCGGTGATCACGTCGACCCGTGACGTCAATGCCGCCGGAAGGGCTCGATCGAGGTCACCCGGATACACCGCCACCCCGTTGCGTCGGGCACAGCCGACTGCCACCGGATCGATCTCGGTGGCCACCACCGTGGCCCCCGGTCGGGCGGCCTGGAGGACCAGGGCGACCGCTCCCGACCCGGTACACAGGTCGACGCCACAACCGGAGGCGGGCAGGAGCCGCGCCGCCAGCCGCGCCAGCGTCTCCGATTGCCAGCGCGGTACGTACACGCCTGGCTCGATGATGACGTGGCGCCCGCAAAAGACGGCCCGACCGGTGATCCAAGCAAGCGGTTCCCCGTCGGTCCGTCGTGTCACCATCCGCTCCAACTGCGACGCGGTGTCGGCGGCACCGATCAGTTCGTCGGCCTCCTCCTCGGCGGCGACGCATCCGGCCCGGCGCAATGAGGCGATGATGCGGGACCGCGTGGTCGCTGGGTTGTCCGATGGTCCAGCCGGCGTACCGCTCACCTTTCCGGAGGACGAGCCGCCATCTGCCGGACGCGCTCGCGGCTCACCCCGAGGCGTTCGGCGATGGCGTCGAGGGAGAGACCGTACTTGCGGGCGTCCTCGATGGCCCTGGCCCGCTTCCTGGCCTGCTTGGCTCGCTTGAGCTCGGCTTCCCGCATCGCTTCGTTGGCGGCCACCACCCGCTCGAGGGCCTTCCAGGCTTTGGCACCGACCGGGCGGGGTTCGAAGGGCATGTCTCCATATCTACCACCGCTCCTCGCCCCGATCTACCACTACAAGATTACTCTTGCCGATCCAAGTCGTAAGTGCGCTCTTGTGCTAGCACCACAGGGGACAAGCGCTTGACGAGGGAGTATCATTCCTTCCGTTGGGGGCAATCGAGGGAAGCAGTGACGTGGGTCGTGGGCAGTCCTAAGTGCAGTGGTGGTCACAGTGGCCGCCTGGGATGCGCCGACCAGACGTGGGTCCGTCGAGCGATCTGACCAACGCAGCAGCAAAGCCGCGCCGGCTTGGCGCGTTGGGTGAGTATCGATCGTCGCTTCCGGCGGCGGCCGATCTTCAGAGGAGGCAAACCTTGAAACGAATCGCCGTAGTGCTCAGTTCGGTCCTATCGCTCATTGCGCTCAGCGTGACCCTTGGAGGGATCGCGTGGGGTGCAACCGGTACGTCGTCGACCGCCATCATCCAGTTCAATGATGCGGCCCAACAGGCGGTGCTGATCATCCCGACCCCGGCCTGTCCGGCATCCCTGCCGAACTGCCAGTGGAAGTTCTTCCTCAACGAGCCGAAGCTCCATGTCGACGTGTCCACCGTCTACGGCACGTCAGGCACGCTGACGCTGGACTATCCGCCCGACTTTTGCGGGGTGATCCAGGCCGACGCCTATATCGGGGGCCCGCCGTGGGTGCCCCAGCGTGGCTTCCAGCACACCATCGAGGACTGCAATTCGGTGACGCCCACCACCTCGCCGCCGGCGACCGTGCCGGTGCCCCCCACCACGCCGCCGACCCCGGTCATCCCGCCGCCGGTCTCGGGCAACAGCAACCCGCCGGCTGTGGTCGTCCCGCCGACGGTGGCTCCGGCACCCGCTCCAGTGACGATTCCCTACAGCGCCACGCAGACCTCCCTGCCGTTCACCGGCATCAACACCAAGCCCATGTGGTACCTGGGTCTGACCCTGCTGGTCCTGGGCATCGCCCTGGCCGCCTCCAAGGAGTCGTGGCGTCGAGTCCGCCGTCGGGCGTCCAGCTTCGTTCACGCGGTGTTGCCCGCTCTCGGCCGCATCGGATCGCCCGTCTAGCCACAGTCGGTCCGAAGGGACCGTGGGTAGGGGACGGTCGACCGGCCGCCGACCCGGGGAGTGCATCCCAGGGCCGGCGGCCGGTTTGCGTGAGGCCGGCCTGCCCGGACCCCTCCGGCGCTAGTCTCCGACCATGGTGACCACGCCCCTCGCGGCGACCGAACGTATGGCCCTCGACGATCTGCTCACCCGCTACGCCACTGCCATCGACAGCCGTGACTGGGATCTGCTGGACACCGTGTTCGAGCCGGCGGCCAGACTCGACTACCGCTCGGCCGGAGGGTTGGAGGGCGCCTATCCCGAGGTCCGGACCTGGCTGTCCGAGGTGCTCCCCATCTTCGACATGACCCAGCATCTGGTGGTGAACAGGGAGTTCGCACGTCATGGCGAAGGGGCCCGGATCCGGTCGTGTTTCCTCAATGTCAATCGGCTCCAGGTCAAGGGGGAGCCCTGGCTGTTCACCGTGGGTGGCCGGTACCACGATTGGGTGGTCGCCACTCCTGACGGCTTCCGGATCGCCGAGCGGGTCGAGGAGACCCTGTGGTGGGAGCATCCCATGCCGGGGCTCCCTGCCATGCCCGACCCCGCAGCGGAGGGAACTATTCCGGACTTCCCCGCCTGGTAGCTGTCGGTACCGTCGAGGGTGCGGACGTGGCCCACCCCGTTCCTCTAACTTGGTCCGATGGCCCTGACCATCCGCAGCGGTCGACCATCCAATGTCCCATCGGTACTGCTGCTGTGGGCCCAGTCCGACGCCAAGCCGACCCATACCGACGACACAGCCAGCCTGAGCGCCCTGGTGACCCACGATCCTGGCGCCCTGATCGTGGCCGAGAACGGCGGGAGCATCGTCGGATCGGTCATCGCCGGTTGGGACGGCTGGCGGGGGTCGATCTACCGCCTGGTGGTGGCCCCCTCGCACCGCCGGATGGGCCTGGGTCGCCGATTGGTGGCCGAGGCCGAGTTCCGGTTGGAGGCCAAGGGGGCGACCCGCCTCCAGGCTGTCGTGGTGGACACCGACGAGGTGGCCATGGACTTCTGGTTGGCCAGCGGCTGGGAGGAGCAGGTTCACCGACGGCGGTTCGTGAAGGGGTGACCGCCCCCGGCGCCGACGGGGGCCGGTCGCCTGGGATGAGCCGTCTCGACGACCCGACTGCTACCCGGCTGAGGGGACGGTCGTGCGCAGCAAGGTGTCCGGTAGCCGATTGAGTCTCGGAAAGTGGCCGGCGTCGAACTCGGCGACGAACTGCCGCACCGGCTTGGGCAGCTGAACCACCAACCGCCCACCGGGTCGCTGGTCGGGGGTCACCAGGTTGACCATCAGTGAGCACTGCCCGACGGCCACCGAGCGAACCCGGGGGTGAGTTCCCATCAGGGCACCGACGTACAGGGCGATGGGACAGGAGCGGTTGCTTCCTGGGACACCGAGGACAGCGGCACGCTCCAGCGAGGCAGCCACCTCCCGCGGGCTGTCTCCCAGATCGGCCAGCAACTCGGTGGAGCGCTTCTTGAGTTGGCGCAGGTGGCTCATCGGACTTCCTCGTCGGCTGTTCCCATGGTAACCCCCGGTCGTGTGCCGGGGCCGAGCCGGTCCGGCCCTGACCAGTGGCCGCCGGTCACGAGCCGCCGCCGGTCACGAACCGATCGGGTGAACAGAGGCCGAGGATCCGGTCCACGGTCCTCGGGGCCAGGGGAGCGGGATCGATCTCGAGGCCGAACAACTGACGGACGACCATCCATGCGCTGAGCGGTCCGAGCAACAGCCCCTCGGTCCCGTGGCCGGTGACCACCCAGGCGTTGGACCACCCGGGCACCTGGCCGATGATCGGTCGCCCGTCCGGCGTCGACGGCCGTGACCCCACCCTCACCTCGACCAACGTGGCCTGTGCCAGGCCGGGGGCGGTGCGAAGACACTCCCGCAGGAGTTGGTGGGTGCCGCCGGCCGTCGGGCGGTGATCAAAGCCGGCGTCGGCCTCCATGGTGCCGCCACAGGCCACCCGCGCATCGGGCCAGGGCACGAGGTAGAAGCCGAGGATCGGCTGGACGATGCTCCAGTTTTGACTGTCGGTGCCGGCTAGTGACAGGTGGACGATCTGTCCCTTGAGCGGCCCGACAGGCAGATCGACGCCCAGGGACTCACCCAACGGAGCCGACCAGGCCCCTCCGCAGATGACCACCACTCCGGCATGTACGGTGCCGACCGTCGTGGCAACGCCGGTGACCGAATCCCTCTTCCGGTTGGACTCGAGGCCGTTGACCCCGGCATCCACCAGTTGGACGCCGCGGCCCACCGCCCCCTGCCGCAGAGCGGCGTTGAGGACTCGGCCGTCCACGCGCCGGCCCCCTGGGTTCCACAGGGCGCGACGCACCGGTCCGAGCGGGGGGAAGTGGCGGTACGCCTCGTGCGGCGTCACCTCCTCGACCAGGTCCGGCGATCTTCGCCGGATGCGGGTCACCGCGTCGTCCATGACGGCATCGTCCCCCGGTCGTTCGGCCACCAGAAGCGAGCCGGTGACCGCGAATCCGGACGGGCCAGGGGCGTCCTCGCTCAGTCGGTCGAGGAGCCCGGGGTAGTGGGCCGCCCCCGCCGTGGCCCAGGCGAACAGGTCGTCGTCGGGCTCCAGGCTCGTCTCGGGGGAGAGGATGCCGGCTCCGGCATCGGTGGCCCGACCGGGGTCGTGGCGGTCGATGAGGACGGTGTCGACCCCCATCGAGGCCAACTCGTAGGCCAGCGAGGTACCGACGAGGCCCCCACCGATCACCGCGACCTCGCCTCTCGGCTGTGGCGACGTCATCCGTGCATCATCGCGGACCACCGGCTGCGCCGCCCGACAAGCCGTAGGCTGCGTACCGATGGGAACCGCCGACCTGGCCCAGGCCGAACGCACAACCCTGTGCGATCTGTTCGATGACGTCGGGCCGGAGGCACCGACCCTCTGCTCGGGATGGATGACGGCTGACCTGGCCGCCCACCTGGTGGCCCGGGAGCGACGGCCGGACAGTGGCCCCGGCCTGGTGTGGCCTCCTCTGGCCCACCACACCGACCAGGTGCGTCTGGGCATCCGGGATGCCACGCCGTGGACCGAACTGGTTCGCCGAGTGCGTCAGGGCCCCCCTCTCCTACTGCGGCCGTTCGACGGGCCCATGAACACGGTCGAATTCTTCATCCACGTGGAGGACGTCCGGCGGGCCGGGTCGTCCTGGGAGCCGCGCCCGCTCGCACCGGAACTGGCCGATGCCCTGTGGGCGCGGGCCGGGGCCGGTGGCATGGCCAAGAAGGTCGGTGCCGCCGTCGAGCTGCGGTCGGCCGGCCGCCAGCCCAAGATCAGGGGTTCGGGTCCGACCGTGGTGATCGACGGCGATCCCGGCGAGCACGTGCTGTTCGGGTCCGGACGGCAGGGGGCGTGCCGGGTGACGATCGACGGCCAGCCTGATGTGGTCAGCCGGTTGCGCGCGGTCACCCTCGGGATCTGACGGGGCGACCTGAGGCGACCGGCGCCGTGCTGGTTCCGATGGCCTTGCGCTCGTCCGACGTTCAGGTAGTGCTCGGATCCACGGTGACCAGGACCTTGCCACAGTCCTTGGATGCCCCCAGCAGGTCAATGGCTTCGCCGAACCGGGCCAGGGTGAACCGGTGGGTGATGAGGAACGACAGGTCGCGACGGCCCAGGAGATCGATGGCGTCATCGAACCGGGCTGGGTACTCCATCGATCCGCGGATGGTGAACTGCTTCATCAGCACGACGAGGAAATTGGTGGGAATCGGTTGGTAGTGGAGGGCGACAACCGACAGCCGACCCCCGACGGGTCCGTGGTCGAGGATGTCCCCGATCACCCCGGGCGACCCCGATGCTTCGATGAACGCCGCGGTGGCCGGGGTGGGTCCGAACAGGAAGGCCGCGGTCCCGTGCAGCCGGGCCAGTTCCTCCCAGATGTCGACCTCGGTGGGGTCGAGGGCGGCCTGGGCCCCCAACTCCCGAGCGAGGTCGAGCCGGGTGGCACTGAGGTCGACGGCCACCACACGCCGGTGGCCGCGGTCGACCAGGGTGGCGATGGCGGCCAGTCCGATGGGACCACACCCGAACACCGCCACCCCCTCCCCGGGTTGGACTTCGGCCTGATCGGCGGCCCGCATGCCCACGGCCAGCGGCTCGGCCAGTGCGGCCACATCCAGCGGGAGACCATCGGGGACGTGGTGGAGGCGGCCGCGATCGGCCTCGGTGACCAGCAGGAGTGGGGTCAATCCTCCAACGGACGCCCCGTTGCCGATGCGGTCCATGTCGTCACTGCCGGGCTGCACGACCACCCGGTCACCAACCCGGGCCGTGGCCACATCGGCGCCGACCCAGTCGACCACGCCGGCCATCTCGTGGCCGAGACACATCGGAGCGCCCGACGGTCCGGCCAGTCCGCCCATATGGATGTAGGAGAGATCACTGCCACAGATGCCGCACCCGGCGATTCGGACCACCACGTCGCCCGACCCGGGGTCGGGCTCGGCCACCTCGTCGACCCGGACGTCGTCCGGTCCATGTACCCGTACCTGTAACACGCCGACGATCTCAGTCCTCGTGCGGCTGGAACAGGAAGCCCATGACGTCGCGCATGGACGCGTCGACGATCTCGACCCGGACGCCGAGGGCGTTGCGATGGTAGGCGAAAGACGCCGGGGCGTGGTCGCCGGCGCGGCCGCAGAGCTGGAGAGGGCACCCGGCACTGGTCAGCGCGGCGCCATCGGCGGCCAGGTCGTCGCTCCAGAACCCGATGTGGTGGAGATTGGAGTGCTCGTTGGTGACCCAAATCGAACCGGGTACTGCCTGGATGAGCTCGAGGTGGGGGGCATCGACCGAGTAGCAGATGGTGGTGGGCAGCACGAGGTCCTGACCGGATCCGTCGCGGTAGTCGGTGGCGTCGAGATGGAGGATCGGACCCCAGGTCACACCGAGCTGCCCGGTCATATCCGCTTGGGCGGCAGGGAGGTCGTCGACCACGATGCCGACGTGGTAGTGCGGTACCAGCGGGTGGGTGATCATGGCAGAAGGTAGCCGCCGTCGACGACCAGCACGTGCCCGGTGATGAAGCCGGCGGCCGAGCTGGACAGGAACTGTACCGCGCCGACGATCTCCTCGGGAGTTCCCATCCGGCCCATCGGTGTGTGGTCGAGCTCGACTTGCAGGAGTTCGGGGAACTGGACCATGGGCGCGGTCATCGGGGTGTCGATGATCCCGGGAGCCACCGCGTTGACCCGGATGCCCCGGTCGACCCACAGCCGGGCCAGGTTGTGGGTGAGGGTGACCAGCCCGGCCTTGGCCGACGAGTAGCCGGGGACGATGGGCACCGATCGGAAGGCGGACAGCGAGGCCAGGTTGACCACGCTGGCTCCGCCGTCGAGGGTGCTGGCCTCCAGCTGGTCACGCACGCCGGTGGTGAGGCGCATGGGACCGACCAGGTTGAGGGTGAGGGCAGCGGCAAAGGTGTCCGGCTCCCACTCGTCCCGTCCTCCAGGAAAGTTGGCCCCGGCGTTGTTGACCAGCACGTCCAACCGGTCGACCGAGCCGACCAGGGCGTCGATCGAGTCAGCGTCGGTCATCTCGGCTTGCCGGTAGGAAAACGTGGCGAGGTCTGTGCCGTAGTGGTCCGGTCCCGGCCGGGTGCCGGTGACGGTGACCGCTGCACCGGCGCCAGAGAAGGCGGTGGCCACCGCGTGGCCGATTCCACTGGTGCCCCCGGTGACCAGGACGCTGGCTCCGGTGAAGTCGAAGCTGGCTTCGTTGGTCACGTGCCCGCCAGCCGCTCGATCGACCGGGTGAGCCAGGCCCGCTCCCAGAAGTTGGTGCTGGCATCGAGTAACACCTGGCTGGCCTGGACAGCCACTGCTCTTGCCTCAGGCTGCTGCGGTTCTGCGGCCAGCACGATGTCGGTCAGATGGAGCGCCGCCACCGGTTCACCCTGCTCGAGGCGGGACCGTGCCGCAACCACCAGGGCATCGCCTCCGGCAGCTTCGACCAGATCGGCCGCCACCGCGGCCGCCGGGACGTCGTAGAGCTCGGTGGTGGAACGGTGGTGGAACCAGCCGGCGTAGTTCTCCCAGATGGCCCTCACGTTCCACGAGGTCAGGCCGTAGCCCTCGCCCACATCCACGTGGTCGGGGACCCGAATGTCGCGCATGAGGGTATGGATGTCGGTGCCGGCGTTCATTCCCTCGACCGTCTGGTCGTGGACCCACTGCGTGGCCTCTTGCATGGCCATCACTTCGGCGGCGATCCGGTCGGCCCCCTCGATGGGATCGAAGTGGCCGGTGAGGATCCGGTCGGGGGCCAGGTCGAGGATGACATCGAGCGACTCGATGTAGGTCAGCGCGTCGCGGTAGCGGTCGCCCCGCATGGTCACCAGGTTGGGAACGTGTCCGAACAGCGGTCCGAACAGGTTGCCGGTGAACGCCGTGCGGCTCTCGGGAAGCCAGATGACCAGCGAGTCGGTGGTCTCGCCACCGGGTACCGAGATCAGTTCGAGATGGCGTCCACCGATGGACAGCTCGAGCCGGTCGTCGAACGTGGTCGTCGGCACCGGCTCCGATTGGGCAGTGGCCCCCTCACCCAGTGACTCGGCGTGCTGCATGGCGGCCACGATGGCCCGGATCCAGGCGAACGCCGCGTTGCGCGACCGGAAGGTGGACAGGCGTTCGTTGTCGGCCTGCCAGGAGAGGAAGTTGGCCTGCGCGATGAGCTCGGTGTCCTCGTCCGCCAGGCTCTCCGTGCCACCCACGTGGTCGTAGTGGCCCTGGGTGAAGATGATGGCCCGGGCCGGGCTGGTTCCGGCCACCTGGTAGGCGCGGCGATGGAGGGGACCTTCGAAGCCCATGCCGGTGTTGACGATGATCGGTCCATCGTCTGTCTCCAGGAGATAGCTGTTGGACAGACCAGGCGATAGCCAGATTCCCCCATCGACGCTGATCGCGGGCGACCCTGTCGACGGCGTGATGGCGTCGGCACCGGGCCGTTCTCGGTGGATGCCGGTCATGGTCGGACCACCTCCTTGGTGATCTGCGGGAACGCCTCGAAGTAGAAGGCGAACCGTCGGTACAGGTCGTCGGGATCAAGGTGGAAGTCGGCTCGGAGGTCGTAGACCACGCGGCCCTCTTTGCCCCGGGGATTTCCGGCCAGATAGTTGGTGAGTTGACCTCGGCACCGATCGGTGACGTCGAGGCCGGCGGCGGTGATGATGGCGGTGGCCATGGCCAGGTCGTCGGCCATGAACGCACCGAACTCGACGTCCACCCGCTGACCGGTAGGAATGAGGTAGGCGTCTCGGACCGCGGCACGGAGCAGACGCTCGAGCCGGTCGACCCAGTAGGCGGCCAGCTGGTCGGCTTCGACGTGGACCCGACGCAGCCGATCGCCGTAGGCCAGCATGGTGATGGCCGACTGCAGCACGGCGACGGGGTCACGCAGTGTGAAGGCGATGGTGGCGTTGGGAAAGGTGTCGAGCAGCGGCCCCAGTTGCTCGAGGTGCTGGGGAGTCTTGAGCACCCACCGATCGGGACCCCGCAGATAGCTCAACACCTGCAGCTCCCGTCGCAGGAAGGCGTAGTGGGCGCGATGGTCGAGGCTCAGGTAGTGGTCCCGCCACGTCGGCACCCGGGCGTGCCACTCGAGGACGTAGGAGCAGAGGTCGAGATCGATGAGCTCGCACTCCTCCTCGATGCTCTCGGGCGGTCGGTCGTGCATCAACGATGTGAGCGGTGCCGCCTTGCGGGACGCCTGGTAGGTGGCCAGGCAGCGGAGGTACCGAGGATCCATGCCGTCCCGTCCCGGTCCGTCACCGAGGACCGGGGTCGGCTCGATCACCTCCCACCAGGGCATCGACCGGAAGCGGGAGTCGGCGGCCAGTAGGTTGACCAGGTGGGTGGTGCCCGACCGCGGGAGCCCGACCACGATCACCGGCGGGGCAAGGGCCACATCTTCGACCTCAGGGTGGCGTGAGCAGAAATCCTCGAAACGCAACCGGGCTTCGAGCAGGCCGACCAGTCGGTCCCGGACAATGGTGCGGCCCAGGCCCGACAGTCCGGTGTCCGCCTCGACCGCGGCGACCTGGGCGGCCAGCCGTTCGACCAGGGTGGGGTCGCCGAAGTCGGTGAGACCGGTGGCGTCTCGCGCCTCAGCCACCATTCTTTTGACGTCGAGGTCGACGGTCATGGTAAGGGCGTACTCGTAGAGGGACTGCTCGGTGCCGTGACGCTGCGGCTCGCGGAGGTCGGCGATCCGGACGGCGTCCATCAGCCGGTCCGAACCCCTGGTCCGACCAGCGGGCAGGTGCCCGACTGCCCGGGCGCGGGCGCGGGTGCGGGTGCGGGTGCCGGTGCCGGTGCCGATGCGGGGTGGGTGGATGCCATGCCGGTGGCTACCGTAACGAATCCTGAGGCTACCGGCGCTGGTCGCAGCACGGCCGGCTGGAGATGCGGGTCCACTCCGGCCTCACCTCACGGCCGAGGAGGAGCGGCGATGCAGTGTTGGCCAGCCGGTCCCGGGGCAGGAGCGAGGCCACGGCGACCTCGACGATGCGCCCGCGGAACCGGCTGAGGCTCCCGGCTCCTACGCTGAGGCTGGCCGCACCGTTACAACGGCAGGCGTTCGGCAAGGATGTCGGGATCGGCGTCGCGAGACGGTGGGCAAGGCGGTGGTGCGGGTACCACCACCAGGGGGGTGAGTCCGGCCGGCTACGGGTGACCAGCCGCGATCATTGGCTCAGCGACGCCGACCCCGATCGTGCCAAGATCGACCGGTTGCCCGGCAATCGATCGAGCAGTGTCAGGAGCGCGGAGACGGTGGACGAGCTGATGGTGGAGAACGGCGACATCACGCTCCGGGTGGAGGTAACCGGTACCGGCCCGGTGGTCCTGTGCGTCCACGGCTGGCCCGAACTGGCCTCCTCCTTCGATCATCAGGTTGCCCACCTGGTCGACCGTGGTTACCGGGTGGCCGCACTCGACGTGCGGGGCTACGGGGGCAGCTCGGCACCGCCTGAGGTCGAGCGCTACACGCTGCGCGAGCTGGCCGGTGACGTGGCCGCCACCGCCGCGGCCCTCAGCGACGACCCGGTGGTCCTCGTCGGGCACGATTGGGGTGCGCCCATCGTCTGGACCGCAGCCATCCGTCATCCCGAGCGGGTGCGGGCGGTCGCCGGACTCAGCGTGCCGCACACGCCACCGATGGCGCTCTCCCTCCTCGACCTCTTCGACCAGCTGTACCCGGACAAGTTCTTCTACATGATCTATTTCCAGGAGCCGGGAGTGGCCGAGGCGGCCTTCGAGGCCGACCTGCGGGGTGCCCTGAAGCGTGTTTACTTCGCGTTGTCCGGAGCGGCGCCGGCCAACAGCCTGTTCGCCGATGCGCCCCGCGACGCCGCTCTCCTCCCGCTGCTACCCGAGCCGCCGGCCGGCCCACTCCCCTTTCTCTCGGATACGCAGCTCGATCGAATCGTCGCCACCTTCGAGCGCACCGGCATGACCGGATCATTCAACCGGTACCGGGCCCTGCCCTTCGATGTAGAGGCGTCGAGCGACATCCTCGGCGCCACCGTGGATCAGCCCTCGTGCTTCATCGCCGGAGACCTGGATCCGGTCCGGGCAATGATCCCTGGGGTGGATGCCTATGCCGACCCCGGAGCCGCCTGTACCGATTTCCGAGGCGCCACCATCGTGCCCGGCGCCGGTCACTGGGCGCACCAGGAGGCACCTGGTGCGGTGAACGACGCCCTCACCTCATACCTCGACTCGCTCTGACCGTTGCATCACCCTTCAATGCAGCCACGGGCAACGACATGATCCTCGACCGGTTCGCCATCGAGGGCCGGGTCGCCATCGTCACCGGGGCCGGACTCGGGATCGGTCGGGGGATCGCCATCGGGCTGGCCGAAGCCGGCGCCGACGTGGTCCTCGCCGCTCGTACCGAGTTGGACCTCGACGAGGTCGCCGGCCAAGTTCGTTCTCGGTCCTGCCGGGCGCTGGTGGTTCCGACTGACGTCACCGTGTCCGACGATTGCGAGCGTCTCGTGGCCCGTGCCGTCGAGGAGTTCGGTCGCCTCGACATCCTGGTCAACAACGCCGGAGGGGCGATGCCCCGGGCGGCCATGGATACCAGCGAAGGGTTCATGGCCCGCACCTTTGCCTTCAATGTCACCGCACCGTTGACCCTGACCAAGCTGGCTGCCCGCCAGATGGTGGACACGGTCGGTCGGGGGGCGGTGGTGAACATCTCGTCCCGCTCGGCCAGCATGACCCAGACCATGTTCGTCGCCTACGGCTCGGCCAAGGCCGCCCTCGATCGGATGACCCGGAACATTGCCCCTGAATTGGCTCCTCGAGTGCGGGTGAACGCTATCGACGTCGGGGGCGTCGCCACCCGGTCGTTGGACGTGGTGCTCACCGACGACGAGCTGCGTCGGCAGTTCCTCGAGGCGACACCGATGCACCGCCCGGGAGAGCCCGAAGACGTGGCCTGTGCCGTGCTCTATCTGGTGTCGGACGCCTCGTCGTGGGTGACCGGCAAGGTCTTCGAGGTCGACGGTGGTACTGAGTCCCCGGCCATCGTCGTCCCGACCCCGGTGCTCGAGCCAACCTCCGAGCGCCCACCGGCGGTATGACCGACAACGGGCCGATCGGTGCCGTGACCCGTCGATTGGGTAGCCCGTCCAGTTAAGGATCAGCTCGTCTCGAGCCCTTCCAAAAGAGTAGTGAGCGCCAACGTCTCGGCCGCTGTCAAGCCGCCGTCAACGGCCACGTAGCTGGTGGGCTCGACGACGATCACCACACGGACCTCAGCATCGAGGACCGGGTGATCCATGCCGTAGCGCTGCTGGAGATAGCGGTAGAACGCGGCATCGGCATCGGGGTCCATGGACTCGACCCGACCACGCACCTCGAGGGTCCGGTAGCCGTTGTCGGGGTCCTGGATGTGAAACGACACCCGCCTGTCGGCCAGGAGGTTTCGGTATTTCTGCCGGGTGCTCGTGTGGGAGAACCGGGCTCGTCGGCCATCCCAGTCGAACCACATGACGCTGCTCTGGGGGCTGCCGTCGGGTCGAAGGGTGGCCAGGTGGGCGAACAACGGCCGTTCGAGAAGGTCCTCGTGGCTAGCAGGTAGGCGGATAGTCATCAGCGGCTCCGGTGGTGGTCGGCTGAATCGCATTGTCCCCCGACACACGCGATAGATCCAATGCCAAGTCTGTCTGGTTCCCATAAGCTCTAGTTATGGCAACCCTTCGCCAACTGGAGTACCTGGTGGCAGTGGCTGATCTCGGCTCGTTCACGCGTGCCGCCTCCGAACTGCACGTCAGCCAGCCCGCCCTCTCCCACCAGATCGCTGTTCTCGAACGAGATGTCGGTGGCCCGCTCTTGGACCGGATGCCCCGAGCCGCCCGCCTGACCCCGGCCGGACGGGTGGTGCTGCCCCACGCCCGGACCGCGGTGGCCGAGGCCAGGCGGGCCCGGACAGCTGCCCGACTGGCCACCGGGGTCGAGGCCGGCGAACTCGATGTGGCCGCGGTGTACTCAGCCACCCTCGGGCTCCTGCCCGGCCCCTTGCGTCGGTGGCGGCAGGCCCATCCTGGTGTGAGCCTGCGCCTCCACGAGTTCCGTCACGGCGAGGCCATGGCGACGGGGATGCGGGCCGGGGTAGCCGACGTCGCCATCGGACCGACGCCGGGCAGTTGGTCGGGCCGGGTTGAGGGCCTCGGCGATGAGGAGCTGGTGATCGTGGTGTCGAAGGACGATCTTCTCGCCGGCTGGCAGGGACCCGTCGACCTTGCTGTCCTCGCCGATCGAACCTGGGTTCACTACGCGCCCGGTCACGGGCTCGCCGAGATCCTCGATCAGGCTTGCGCCAAGGCGGGGTTCAGCCCCGACGTCGCTCTGCGTACCGAACAGACAGCCACCGCTCCCCTCCTGGCCGCTGCCGGACTGGGGCCCACGCTTGTTCCCCGCGTCGCTCATCCCTCTTGGGTTCGACGGCCTGATCCTTGCCACGTCACCACCCACCCGACGACCGTTCGCGTATCTATTACCGCCCCGATACCGATCCGCTTACCGCCGCATTCGCCCGGTTCATGGCCAGCCAGATCGTCCTCATGCCGGACCATGTGGCCAAACGGCTGGAGCCGATGTAGCCAGTGGAGCGGGCGACCGGCGATTCGGGTACCGCCGCTGCGCGTGCCAAGATCGGCATGGTCAGAAGTGACCGAGTCGGCAGGGGTGGTCCACCGGGGAAGGGCGACAGCAGTGGAGGAAGACGACAGCGCAGCAGCCCGTTCGATCGAGGAACTGCGCCAGCGTTACCGGCTCGAACGGCAGAAGCGGCTACGTCCGGAGGGAATGGCCCAATGGGGTGA
Organism: uncultured Acidimicrobiaceae bacterium; assembly: GCA_963824355.1. GTDB lineage: Bacteria > Actinomycetota > Acidimicrobiia > Acidimicrobiales > RAAP-2 > Bog-756. Next base: position 737,912 of record CAWGOY010000001.1, read on the forward strand.
GCTGACGGACGAGTTCGAGGCGTTGGACCAGGACCCGTTCGTCGAGCCCGGCTTCGCCCGCGACCCGATGGTGGAGGAGACCACCGTGGTAATCGTGGGTGGCGGGTTCGCTGGAATGCTCACCGCCGTCGATCTCGGCAAGCACGGGATCACCGACTTCCGGATCGTCGAGAAGGCAGGTGACTTCGGGGGCACCTGGTATTGGAATCGGTACCCGGGCTGCATGTGCGACGTCGAGTCGTACACCTACCTACCGCTCCTGGAGGAGACCGGGTTCATGCCGTCCGAGCGCTACGCCAGCGCCACCGAGATCTTCGCGTACTGCCAGCTGCTGGCCCGCACCTTCGACCTCTATCCCCACGCGCTGTTCCAGACCGATGTGACCGGGGCCGCATGGGATGAGGACACACTGCGTTGGCAGGTCACGACCAGCCGCGACGACCGGTTGTCGGCCCGGTTCGTGGTACTGGCCGGGGGAATCCTGCATAAGGCCAAGTTGCCGGGGATCCCGGGCATCGAGACCTTCGAGGGCCATGCCTTCCACACCAGCCGATGGGACTACGACTACACCGGCGGAAGTCCCACCGCACCCATGGACAACCTGGCCCATAGGCGGGTCGGGATCATCGGCACCGGTGCCACCGCCGTCCAGGTGGTGCCCCAGTTGGCCCGTGCGGCCAAGGCGGTCACTGTCTTCCAACGCACTCCTGCGGCAGTGGGCGTCCGCAACCAGCAGCCGACTGACGTCGAGTGGTTCGAGAACCTGGAGCCCGGCTGGCAGAGGGAACGGATCACCAACTTCACCCAGGCGGTGACCGGCGCCCAGCCCGAAGTGGACCTGGTGGGTGACGGCTGGACCGAGGTGATGTGGGTCGACACCCAGCGGGCACCGGAGTCGGACGAGGACGCCGAGGCGCTCGAGCGGGCCGACTTCGAGGCCATGGAGGCGATCCGACGACGGGTCGACCTGATCGTCGCGGATCCCGAGACGGCCGACAAACTCAAGCCGTACTGGGGAAAGCACTGCAAGCGGGTCTGCTTCCACGACGACTACCTCGCCGCCTTCAATCGGCCCAACGTGCACCTGGTGGATACCGATGGACGTGGCGTCGACCGGATGACCAGGCGTGGGCCGGTGGTCAACGGCGTCGAGTACCCGGTGGATCTGCTGATCTATGCCTCCGGCTTTGAGGTCAGGACGGACCTCCACCAGCGTCTCGGCTTCGACCCCAAGGGTCGTGGCGGGATCGCACTCTCGGAACGGTGGGCCGAGGGCGCCCACACGCTCCACGGAGTCCTGGCCAGTGGGTTCCCCAACCTGCTCCTGATCAGCCTCGTCCAGGGTGGGTTCGGCACGAACTTCTCACACCTGCTTTCCGAGTCGGCCAAGCATGTGGCCCACATCGTCGAGGCCTGCGTCGAGCGAGGCATCGTCGAGATCGAGCCGGAAGAGGATGCCGAGGACGAGTGGCTGTCCGTGCTCCACCGGGTCGGCGCCGCCGGTGCCCGCTACTTCCAGAGCTGCACGCCCAGCTTCTACAACAATGAGCAGCAGGCCATCGACGCTCAGGCGGCCCGGAATCTCACCTACTTCGGAAGTCTTCTCGACTATGTCGGCTACCTGGAGCGCTGGCGTCAGGAGCCCGACTTCGCCGGCGTCAAGGTGCGTCGTGCGGACAGCGTCGAGAACCGGTAGGTGCTGCCGTCGTTATCTGATTATTGACACAGTCCAGATTTGGAACCATAATGGAACGGTGGTAGAGGCAAGCAAGACCGAATTGGCTGACCTGCTCCGTGAGCACAAGGTGCAGCTGACCGCCCAGCGTCTGGCGGTGCTGACGGCCGTCTCCGCTCGACCCCACGGTACGGCAGACGAGATCGAGGACATCGTCCGGGGAGAGATCGGTGCCGTCTCGCGGCAGGCCATCTATGACGCGTTGAGCCTCTTGACGGACAAGGGCATCATTCGGCGCATCCAACCGGCTCGCTCGCCGGCTCGTTATGAGGATCGGGTCGACGACAATCACCACCACCTGGTCTGTCGGACGTGCGGGACCACCGTCGATGTCCCCTGTGCGGTGGGGTCGAGGCCGTGCCTCGAGGCGGCCGACGATTGCGGCTTCGTTATCGACGAGGCCGAGGTCATCTACTGGGGAACCTGCCCGGTTTGCCAATCCGCGGACTCCGGTGTTCAGGGCACTGCAGTGAAAGAGCCAGCTACCTGAGGACAGCAGCACGGAACGACAGCACAGAACAGCAACACAGAAGAGCAGTACGACACAGAGGAGGAAAGGCTATGAGCACCGACGACACAGGCGCCACAGCGACAACGTCTGAGGGGGCAGCACCGGCGGCCAAGTGCCCGGTACTGAGCCACGTCCACTCGGCTACCGGTTCAATGGCCAACGAACACTGGTGGCCGGAGCAGCTCACCCTGCGGGCGCTGGCCAAGAACTCGCCGCTCATCGACCCGATGGACGGGGCGTTCGATTATCCGACCGAGTTCGCCACCCTCGACCTTGCCGCGGTCAAGACAGACATCGTCGAAGTCATTACGACGTCGCAGGAGTGGTGGCCGGCCGACTACGGGCACTATGGACCGCTGTTCATCCGAATGGCGTGGCACAGTGCCGGCACCTATCGCATCCGTGACGGCCGAGGCGGTGCCGGTTCGGGGACGCAGCGCTTCGCCCCGCTCAACAGCTGGCCGGACAACGCCAATCTCGACAAGGCCCGGCGTCTGCTGTGGCCGGTGAAACAGAAGTACGGCCGAAAGCTCTCGTGGGCCGATCTGATGATCCTGGCCGGTAACTGTGCTCTGGAGTCGATGGGATTGGCGACGTTCGGCTTCGGCGGCGGGCGTGCCGATGTGTGGGAGCCGGAGGAGGACATCTACTGGGGGCCGGAGGACACCTGGCTCGGCGATGAGCGCTACCACGGCGATCGGGAGCTGGACGAACCGCTCGGGGCGGTCCAGATGGGATTGATCTACGTGAACCCCGAAGGCCCGAACGGCAACCCTGATCCCGTCGCCGCCGCCCGGGATATCCGAGAGACGTTCGCTCGCATGGCCATGAACGACGAGGAGACGGTTGCCCTGATCGCCGGGGGGCACACCTTCGGGAAGACACACGGCGCGGCCGATGGCACCCAGTACGTCGGTCGCGAGCCCGAAGCCGCTCCGATCGAGGAGCAGGGACTTGGGTGGAAGAACACCTTCGGCACCGGCAAGGGTGACGATGCCATCACCACCGGCCTGGAGGTGGTCTGGACCTCCAACCCGATCCGGTGGGACAACGGGTTCTTCGAGAACCTGTTCGGCTACGAGTGGGAGTTGATGGCGAGCCCGGCCGGGGCGCACCAGTGGCGGCCCAGCGACCGAGCCGCCGACCACACCGTGCCCGACGCGCACGACCCGTCGAAGCGACATGCACCGATGATGCTGACGACGGACCTGTCGCTACGCGTCGACCCTGTGTACGAGGCGATCTCCCGTCGCTTCTACGAGCACCCGGACCAATTTGCCGACGCATTCGCCAGGGCGTGGTTCAAGCTCACGCACCGCGACATGGGGCCTATCTCCCGCTATCTGGGCCCCGAAGTCCCTGTCGAACAGCTCATCTGGCAGGATCCGATTCCCGCCGTCGATCACCCGCTGGTCGACGACGATGACATCACTGCACTGAAGCGGGCCATTCTCGGGGCCGGATGTCTACCGCGCAGTTCGTGTCCGTCGCTTGGGCGTCGGCGTCGACTTACCGCGACGGCGACAAGCGGGGTGGTGCCAACGGCGCCCGGATTCGCCTCGCTCCGCAGAAGGACTGGGAGGTGAACGACCCGACCCAGCTGGCCTTGGTGGTGGACGCTCTGAAGAAGATCCAGTCCGAGTTCAATAGCTCGTCGGCCGGTGGGAAGAAGGTGTCACTGGCCGATCTGATCGTTCTCGGGGGGTGTGCGGCGATCGAAGAGGCCGCCCAGCGAGCCGGGCACGAAATACGCGTGCCCTTCTCGCCCGGACGCACCGATGCAACCCAGGAGCAGACCGATGTCGAAACGTTTTCGGTGCTCGAGCCGACCGCTGACGGTTTCCGCAACTACTTCCGGCCTGGGGACAAGCGCCGGCCCGAGGAGTTGTTGATCGACCGGGCCAGTCGGTTGGCGCTGACCGCTCCCGAGATGACGGCGCTGATCGGTGGGCTCCGGGTTCTGGGCGCCAATGCCGGAGACACCGACCACGGTGTCTTCACCGGCCATTCCGGATCGCTCACCAATGACTTTTTTGTCAACCTGCTCGATATGGGCACGGTGTGGAGCGCATCGTCCATCGAGCACCTCTATGAGGGACGTGACCGGGACACCGGAGAGATCAAGTGGACCGGTACCGCAGTCGATCTGATCTTCGGGTCGCATTCGCAGCTCCGTGCCTTAGCCGAGGTCTATGCCTCGAACGACGGGCAGGAGAAGTTCGTCGAGGACTTTGTGGCTGCCTGGCACAAGGTGATGAACCTCGACCGCTTCGACCTTTCCTGAACGGGTTGAGGTGAGAGTGCAGTGCCGGCCAATCTCACCGACCCTCGGGACCGGGCGCGACCGGCGTTCTCGGCCAAGCGCAAAGGACTGTGCTCGACCGGCTGTGATAAAACCGGACGTCAGCAACCAAGCGAGGTGTCTCGTGGGCAACCAGCCACCTGTCAAGACCCACGCGAGTCGCACGCGGTCCGGCGCGATGGACACGCGATGGCAGGCGAGGGCGATGATGAAGATCGGTAAAAGTGGGCACCGGTAGTTACCCGGACCAGGAAGAACGTGAGTGGAGATGACGGGACTCGAACCCGTGACCCCCTGCTTGCAAAGCAGGTGCTCTAGCCAACTGAGCTACATCCCCTGGTGAAGGTGGCCACTGTTGTGGTCGGTGACCGGTGCGGCCGGCGACCCAACGATGGTCGAAGGGGCCGCCATGAGCCTATCGGGACGGGGGCCGGCCATCGTGTCCGACCCGACCGAAATTCATCCGGTCCCGGGACTACCTTCGGAACCGCCGGGCCCGGAGCCTGGTCGGGCAGAACGGTGCTCCGGGTCCGGCACGGCTATCAGAGTGTGGGCGGACCCCGGGGGGCCACTCGTATGCGCCCACAGGGCTATCGAGCGGATCGATGAATCGACGCCCCTGGGCCCGTCACAGGCCCGTTCTACGGTATTCCTCGGTCGCCCCGGCGGGCGCCGCTCGCCTCAACTGAGGGGCCGCGTCGAGCCGCTTGCGGGCGTCGGCGATTCGAGTCCGCCCCACCGCAGGGCAGTGGTGGGGGACTCCCTTTGGCAGCCACAAGGCAAGGACCCCACCCGTGCAACCGAACAACCGCAGCACCGAACTGCTCGACAAGCTTCACGAGGGAATCGTCGCCCTGGCCCACTCCGACCAGTGGCAACGGCATCTCGACTACCAGCGCGCCTTCCACAGCTATAGCTTCGGCAATGTCGTACTCATCGCCGCCCAGTGCCCCGAGGCCACCCGCGTGGCCGGATTTCGCACCTGGCAGCGCCTGCACCGCACGGTCCGGAAGGGCGAGCGGGCCATCTGGATACTCGCCCCCGTGGTGAACCGGATGGCAACTGATGACGGGGAGGACGAACACCGAAGTGTTCGCGGCTTCCGGTACGTGCCGGTCTTCGACCTGTCGCAAACCGAGGGCGACGAGCCTCCTTTGGTCTGTCATTCCCTCACCGGCGCCGATCCGGCCGGCTGGTTCACCCAGCTGACCGCACTGGCCCGGTCCATCGGCTACTCGGTGAATCACGCAGCGCTGCGCCCAGGGGTCAACGGTGACTGCACCTTTGCATCCCGCCGGATCCGGGTGGCCCGGGACAACGCACCAGCCCAGCAGGTCAAGACCCTCGTCCACGAACTCGCCCACGCCCTGTTGCACGACGGAGAACCGGACCGGCAGCTGGCCGAACTCGAGGCTGAGTCGACCGCCTACGTCGTGTGCCAGGATCTCGGCCTCGACTCCGGGGCCTACAGCTTCGGCTACGTGGCCACCTGGGCCGGTGGCGGGGAACCGGCGGTCGCCGCCGTCAGGGCCTCGTGTTTCCGCATCCAGCGGGCCTCCTCGTTCATCATCGGTGCCTTGGGCGGTGACTCGCCGGATCCGTCCGACAGATCCGGCGTCATGGTCAGGGCCGACCGGGTGGCCTGAGGCGTACGGCGGGCCGCGCCTGCGGCCGGGTGCGGGCGATCCACTATGGTGACCGGGCGGCGCCGATAGGCGCCGGCGTCGGGCGGCTGGCGTTCGCTGTCCCGAATCGACCATAACCATCACCAGCGACCGTGGAGGAAATCAGCATGGCCGTCTCAGCCGATACCAGTGAGGCCCTCCTGGGTGTCGCACAGCACGACACCGAAGCGCTCGAAGGCCTTCTCCAGGCCCGTATCCACAACCTCGAGGCCTCGGGACTCGACGCCCGGACCTACTCGCTGGTCAATATCGCCGCGCTGATCGCCGCCGACGCCGCCCCGGCTTCCTACGTCTTCCAGGTGGCGTTTGCCCTCGAGTCGGGTGTAACCCCCGAGGAGATCCTCGGCCTGCTGGTTGCCCTCAACCCCACCGTGGGCAACGTCCGTATCGTGTCGGCGGCCGCCGAGATCGCCTTCGCCCTGGGCATTGATCTCGAAGCCGCTGAGGCCTAGGGGGAACGGGGTGCTTCGTAGAAGGCCACTGCTCCGGATGGCCGCCGTCGGGGGTGTCGCCTACATGGGGGCCAAGGCAGGGACCAACAAGGCCATGGCCGACCAAGGGGCGCAGGCCCAGGGCCAGCCGCCGTCGGCCCCGGCGGCTCCGCCGCCACCAGCCCCGGCTTCTGCCGCCCCGGCGGGGGACGACATCATCGCTCGGCTCCAGCAGCTGGCCACGCTCCACGATGCCGGCTCACTGACTGACGAGGAGTTCGCGCGGCAGCCAAGGCCCAGGGTCCTCTCCTCGGGCAGTAGGTCACGTAACCAGGCCGATCCTTCGAGTGCTTCGAGCTGACGGGCCCGCTCGAATGAGCGCTCGATCTCCTCCCAGGCGGCCTCGACCCCGTCGAAGCCGCCGACCTTGGTCAGCTTGTCCGGCTCCAGGTCCTTGTAGACGTCGAAGAAGTGGGCGATCTCGAAGGTCAGGTGGGGCGGGAGCTCGTCGAGGTCGTTGAGCTCTCCCACATCGGGTCGCCGCAGGCCACCGAGATGATCTTGGCGTCGGGGCCCTTCTCGTCGGTCATCCAGAACACCCCTACCGGCCGGCACTCGACCATGCAGCCCGGGAAACGTGGGCTCGTCCAGGAGAACCAGGACGTCGAGGGGTCGCCGTCCTCGGCCAGGGTGTCGGGCACGAACCCGTAGTCGGCCGGGTAGAAGGTGGCCGAGAACAGCCGTCGGTCCAGCCGCATCACGTGGCGCTCGTGGTCGTACTCGTACTTGTTGCGGCTGCCCCGGGGGATCTCGACGATGACCTCGATGGTTCGGCTTTCGCTCATGTCACGCACCTTTCGTCACCGCCGTCGGGTTCTTCATTGTGGCCCACCGCGGCCGCCCGGTGCCGGCCAGGGCGACCCGACCGCCGGACAGAGAGCCGCGGAGGGGGGCGGTTGCTATCGTTGGCCAATGAGCGTAGAAACCGCCACAGGGTCTCAGGCCGCCACCGGACCCGACTCGGGCCAGCGGTACTTCGCTCGTCAGCTCAGCGATCTTGACTTCAATGACCGGCTACTCGACCTGGTGGCCGACACCCGCCTGCCCATGCTCGAGCGGGTCAAGTTCCTGATCCTGTTCAGCGAGCGGATCGACGAGTTCTTCCAGGTCCAGGTGGCAGGCCTCCGTCGTCAGGTGGTGGCCGGCATCAAGAACCTGGCCCTCAACGGCAGCACGCCCGAACAGCTGCTGGCCGATGTTCGAGCTTCCCTCGAGCGAATGGTCCGGCGCCAGGAGATCCTCCTACTCCAGGCGGTGGTCCCCGCCCTCGAGGCCGAGGAGATCGAGCTGTGTGAGTGGAGCGAACTGGTCGGAGGCGATCAGACCTACCTCCACGAGGTATTCGAGCGGCTGATCCTGCCGGTGGTGACCCCCCTCACCGTCGATCCGAGCCATCCGTTCCCCTACATCTCCAATCTCTCGCTCAACGTCGGAGTCGAGGTTCGCAATCGCAACGACGACACGTCGCGGTTCGCTCGTGTCAAGGTCCCTCCCAACGTGTCCCGTCTTCTACCTCTACCCGGAGGTGACCGCTTCATCCCGCTCGAGCAGATCCTGGTCGCGTTCATCGACGAGTTGTTCCCGGGCATGGACGTCGGATCCCCCTGCATATTCCGGGTCACCCGCGATGCCGACCTCGCCCTCGACGACGATGCCGCCGACGACCTGCTGCTGGCCCTCCAAGAGGAGCTGCGCCGCCGGCGGTTCCTGCCGGTGGTCCGACTCGAGATCGACTCGCGGACCTCCGAGGGACCGGTGGGTCGCCTGACCGAGGAGCTGGGTCTCAGCCCCGACGACGTCTACCGCTTCGCCGGACCACTGGGCCTCGACTGCCTTTGGGCCGTCCACGCGCTCGACCGCCCGGAGCTCCACGACGAGCCCTGGAGCCCCCTCGTCCCAGTGGCCCTCACTTCGGTGGAGCGGGAGGAGGACTCCAGCATCTTCTCGGTCATCGCCCGCCAGGATGTCCTTGTCCACCACCCCTATGACTCGTTCTCCGCCTCGGTAGAGGAGTTGATGAACGAGGCGGCAGACGACCCCACCGTGCTAGCCATCAAGCAGTGCCTCTATCGGACGTCGGGAGACAGCCCGGTGGTCGCCGCTCTGGTGCGGGCGGCCGAACACGGTAAGCAGGTAGCAGTGTTGGTCGAGGTGACCGCGCGCTTCGATGAGGAGGCCAACATCGGCTGGGCCCGCGCCCTCGAGGAGGCGGGAGCCCATGTCATCTACGGACTGATGGGTTTGAAGACCCATGCCAAGACCACCCTGGTGGTGCGCCAGGAGGGTGACGCCGTCCGTCTCTACTGCCATGTGGGAACCGGAAACTACAACCCCAAGACGGCCCGCATGTACGAGGATCTCGGAGTTCTTTCCTCCCGCCCAGCCTTGGGTGCCGACGTGACCCGGTTCTTCAACTACATCACTGGTTTCAGCCAGCCTCCCCACTATCAGGAACTGGTCACTTCCCCCGGCGGCATCCGCGACCGGGTGGTCGACTGTATCGACGAGCAGGCCGTCGCCGGTCCCGACGGGCGCATCGTCATCAAGGTCAACGGCCTCGACGACGTGGCCGTGATCGACGCTCTCTACCGGGCTTCGCAGGCCGGGGTGCCTATTGACCTGATCATCCGCGGAATCTGCTGTCTGAGACCGGGGGTACCCGGCCTGTCGGAGACCATCAGGGTCCGTTCCATCGTGGGGCGCTTCCTCGAGCACTCGAGGATCCTCCGCTTCGGCGGCGGGGCCAGCGGTCCGGCCAGCTACTACATCGGGTCGGCCGACCTCCGAAGGCGAAACCTCGACCGGCGGGTAGAGGCAATGATCCCGGTGGCTGATCCCGATGCCATCACCCAGCTCGAAGAGATCATCCAGCTCAACCTGGCCGACGACACCCAGTCGTGGTCGCTCGACTCCGACGGACGCTGGAACCGGGTGCCGATGGTGATCGGCGTCTCGGCTCAGGCCGCCCTGCAAGTGGCGGCCCTGGAGCGGAGTTCACTGCTCGACGAACCCCGCTGATCGGCTGCCCGCCGGCGTCTGGCGCGTGGCCAGTAGGCTGGCTGTGGTGAGCGGAGACGGGTCTTCCGACCCCGTCGGACCACCCGACCTGGCGGTTCTGCCGGCCGAGTCGAGGCGGAGGGCCAGACGGATGGCATGGTTGTACGTGGCGGCTGCGGTGGTTCTCCTGCCATGGATCATCTATCTGGCCGAGACCCTGCCCAGGCGCAGCCTCGACCACCATTACCGGGCCGCCTGGGTCGGATTCGATCTGCTGCTGATCTTCGCCATATCCCGGACGGCCTACATGGCCTTCCGGGTCGACCCGAGAGTACAGATCCCGGCCACCGCCACGGCCACGCTGCTGATCGTTGACGCCTGGTTTGACGTCCTCACCTCGAGCGGACGTGGCCAAGTGCTCGAGGCTCTGGTCCTGGCGGCCTTCGTCGAATTGCCGGCGGCATTCTTCTCGCTCTATCTGGCCCGTTCGGTTAACCGCCGGGTGATCGAGCTGGCCCATCTCGAGGGCATCTCGACGGGGTCGACCAGAAGGAAGGATCGGCGTCGGCGCATGCCGACCGGTCCGGTCGACTGACTGTCCTGTCCGATCAGACCCTGACCAGCGGTCCCTAGCGCGTCATTTTGTCTATGCGGGCCAACACGTCCTCGGTCAATCGGGGGAGGACGTTCAAGGCCGCCAGGTTCTCATGCACCTGCTCTACCCGGCTGGCGCCGGTGATCACCGTCGATACGTGCGGGTTGTCGGCACACCAGGCGATGGCCAGCTGGGCCAGCGTGCAGTCGAGCTCGGTGGCGATCGACTGGAGGGACCGGACCGTCTCGTTGCGCTTGGGGTCGGTGAGCAGCTTGGCCAGCCACTCGTAGCCGGGGAGGGTGGCCCGCGAGCCTTCCGGCACCCCGTCGAGGTACTTGCCGCTCAGCAGCCCCGAACCGAGCGGGCTCCAGGTGGTCAGTCCCAGACCGATGCTCGTCATAGAGGGGGGCGTACTCCTCTTCGACCCGCTCCCGCCACAACAGGTTGTACTGGGGCTGCTCGACCACCGGCTTGTGCAGGTGGTGTCGTTCGGCGATGTCCCAGGCTTCGCGCAGAGACTCCGCCGACCACTCCGACGTGCCCCAGTAGAGGGCCTTGCCGCTGGAGATGATGTCCGACATGGCCCACACCGTCTCTTCGATGGGCGTTTCGGGGTCGGGGCGGTGGCAGTAGACGAGGTCGACGAAGTCGAGACCGAGCCGCTCCAGCGACCCGTCGATGGCCTGCAGGAGGTACTTGCGGTTGAGCGTGTTGCGCATGTTCACGCTCTGGTGGATCCCCCAGAACAGCTTGGTCGAAAGCACGTAGCTGTGCCGTGGCCAGCCGAGTGAGGCGATGGCCGCACCCATGATGCGTTCGGACTCGCCGGCCGAGTAGGCCTCGGCGTTGTCGAAGAAGTTGACCCCGGCGTCGTAGGCGGCAGCCAGGCAGTCCTCGGCCAGGCTCCCGGCCAATTGCGGCCCGAAGGTGACCCAGGATCCGAACGAGAGCACGCTCACCTTCAGCCCGGTTCCACCCAGTCGTCGGTATTCCATGTCAGCTCGGCCCACGGCAGCTCCTCTCGGTTTCCCAACGGGTCGAGGTGGATCCTACGGCGTCCGCCGACCGTGGTGTCCGGTCAGGATGGGGGGCCGACCACCGTCACCAGCGTTCCGATGGGGGTGAGCGGCCACACCTGAGCGGCATTGGCGACTGGCCATCTCCACGCATCCGTTGCTTTGGGGAGAACCATAAGTAGCCCGGACGAACCCGTGAAGGGCGTCGCCGCCGTTGAAGTAGCTGGCCCAGGGGACGTTGGGATCGTCGTAGGTGGTCCCGTCAGGATTGGTCCCCTGCATCCGTGAGCTGGTCACGTGCTCGAAGACAGGGTAGGTCCCGTCAACGGTGTCGGCTCCCGGCGCCCCGGTGTTGACCGGGATGTTGGAGAGGGCGGCTACGCCGTTCTCGTAGAGGGTCAACGACTCAGGGAGCTGCTTGGACACCAACACATAGTTGTACGGCTGGGTGTTGGTCGTGGCCGAGGCCACGTCGGAGAGGAGTTCCGACCACACCTCCTCACCGGCCAGCCCGTCCACGGCGAGCCCGTGCTGGTTCTCGAAGTCCATGACCGCCCCCTTGGTGATCACGTTCTCCGACCCTTCGGTCCACAGCGAGGTGAGTGACGGCGGGAGGTTGGGCCATCGCCAGGCGAAGGTCCCGGCCTGAGCGGTGACCGCGTCAGCTGGCGAGGCCAAAGGAGCGCTGGGAGTGAAGGAGAGGGGCAGGTAGTCGAGCTGGGCCAGAAGTTGCTGCAGACGCTCGGTACTGGATTGAGCGATGGTGAAGGTCACGGTCACCGGCGTGGTGAGCACCGATCCCGTCGTGCTCCGCGGACCGGCCGTGCCGTCGGGGATGTTGAGCGTCTCGGTGGTGGTGGGGATGAACGGGGCGTCGGCCGCGAACGAAAGCGTGGCCCGTCCGACCTTCTCCCAGGTGCCGCTGACCGGCGGAGTGAAGGTGGGCATTCCCGAGTCGACCGCTACCGGCGAGGAGAGCACCACGGTGACCACCTGGTTCGATGGCACATCGGAGGATCCGGTCGCCGGTGTGGTGGATCGGACCGTCAAAGCCGGGATGGTGGCAGCAGCGCCTCCTCCATCGGCCGTCGAGGTGGCAGTGGTCTGGCTGTGCCTTCCGACCACGAAGGCGCCCACTGCCACGGCAATGACCGCAACGGCCACCGCGGCCACGATCCAAACTGATCGATGACGACGGGGAGGCGGGACGAGGATCTTGTAATCGACCATGGTGTTGGGACCGAGAGTAGCCAGTCGTCAGGGCGGATCCTCAGCACCTCGGTCCCCGCCTCTCCCGTTGAGCTCCGCAACGGTAGTTGTCACCAATGAGCGCGCTCAGGGACCCCGGGAACCGTAGAGTGCTGCTGCGTGGTCCTCGGCGGAACTCGCCCAGGCGAAAGGAGGGCCGATGGCTTCCGAACCTATTGACGGCGGAGACAAGCCGGACCGTGTCGCTGCTCAGATCCTCGACCAGTTGCCGGTAGCCGTGGTGGTTGTCGATCCCTCGGGTGACGTCTTCTACTCCAACCGGGCCTCGGACGCCCTCCTGCGCCCCGGGGCCGCCGGGGGGTTCTCCGCAGCCGACCTGGGTCATGTGCACAGCCGGGGCGGTGGCACGGACAGGCCAGAGGCGTCCCTGCCTCTCGGGCGGGCGTTGGCCGGCGAACGGCTGGTCGTCGAGGACATGGAGGTCGAACAGCCCATCGGAGATCCGCTGGCGGTGGAGGTGGTGGCTTCACCCATTGTCGGCGACGAGGAAGAGGTGGTGTTGGCCGCCGAGGTGCTGTGGGACATCCGACCCCACCGCGCCGGTGATTCCGCTTCCGCCCTGCTGAAAGCCATCGTGAGCTCGACCGACGACGCCATCATCTCGACCGACCGCCACGGGCTGATCACGAGTTGGAACTCGGGGGCTGAGCACCTCTACGGCTACGCTGCCGAGGAGATGATGGGTCGGCCGCTGTCGACCATCGTCCTACCGGGTGAGGCCCCCATCCCCAGCCTCGAGCAGGTTCTATCCGGCGCCGTCCCCGTCCACCTGGAGGCCCAGCGCCGCCGCAAGGACGGGTCCGTGGTCCGGGTGGCCAAGAGCCTCTCGGTCCTGAGTGGGCCCGGTGGCCAGGCGCAGGGGCTGGTCCACGTCACCCGAGACGTCAGCGAGGAGGTCGAGGTCAAGCAGGCGCTGGCGCGAGCCCAACGGGAAGTAGAGGCCCGCAACCAGCGGCTCGAGCGGTCCAACCGCGATCTCGAGCAGTTCGCCTACATCGCATCCCACGACCTCTCCGAGCCCCTCCGGGCAGTGGCCGGCATGGTGTCGCTGCTCAGTCGTCGTTACAAGGGACGGCTCGATGACGACGCCGACGAGTTCATCACCTTCGCGGTCGAAGGGTGTGAACGGATGCGGGCGATGATCGAAGACCTCCTCAAATTCTCACGGGCCGGCCGGGTGGAGCTCCACTTGCAGGAGGTCGAGATCGCCGAAGTGGTCGAAGCGGTGATCGGGGACCTGTGGCCCCAGATCGACGACGCCGAGGCCACCGTGACGACGGGGGATCTGCCGGCTGTCCAGGCCGACGCCACGCAGCTGTCCCAGGTCTTCCAGAATCTCATCAGTAACGCCATCAAGTTCCGTCAGCCGGACGTGCCGATCACCGTCCGGGTTTCCGCCTCCAGTGTCGGTCACTCCTGGCGGTTCGAGATCGCCGACAACGGGATCGGCATCGACGAGGCCTATCGCGAGCGGATATTCCGGATGTTCCAGCGGCTGCACCCGACCGAAACCTACGAGGGGACCGGCATTGGCCTGGCCATCAGCGAGCGTATCATCGAGCGTCATGGAGGAGCGATGGGCGTAGAAGAAACGCCCGGTGGCGGCTCGACGTTCTGGTTCACCGTTCCCGAGGCCCCACAGGAGGCAGCATGACTGATCTGTTCGTTGACATTCTATTGGTCGAGGACAACGCTGCCGATATCCGACTGACCCGCGAGGCGCTGCGGGACAGCAAGGTGCTCAACGACCTCCACGTGGCTCGGGACGGGGTGGAGGCACTCGACTTCCTCTACCAGAGGGGGCAGTTCGCCGACGCCCCCCGGCCGGACCTGGTCATCTTGGATCTCAACCTGCCCCGCAAGGACGGCAAGGAAGTCCTGGCCGAGATCCAGGCCGATTCGAGCCTGTGCTCGATCCCGGTGGCCGTGCTGTCCACCTCGGCCCAGGAGGCCGACATCCTCAAGAGCTACGAACTGGGAGCCAACTGTTATCTGACCAAGCCGGTCGATCTCGACCAGTTCATCAAGGTGGTGCACGCCGTTGAGGACTTCTGGCTGGGCATGGTCCGCCTCCCTGGCCACGACGGGGGTTCAATTCGCTCGTCATCGGGGGCAGGCCCCCCCCTTCAGGCGGGCTGACCCGATCCAATTGCCGCTGACCGGGACGGCCACTCAACTCCACAGGTGATCGTGCCGATTCTTCGGATGTGACAAGCGGACACGCGGCGGGCGTGGCAAGTCTGGTTCAGATCGACGCGGCGATGCCGCGCCGTCTGTTGGTGGTCGAGGACAGCCCCTCGGACCGGCGACTGATCCAGGAGATGCTGATCGATGCCGGTGCTACACCGGAAGATGTGAACTGCGCGGGATCGCTGGCTGAAGCCCGCCGGGTCCTCACCGACAGCCGGCCCGACTGCATCCTGCTCGATCTCTCCCTGCCCGACGCTCTCGGACTCGAAGGCGTGGCGGTGATGGCTGCTGCGGCGCCGGACGTGCCGGTGGTGGTGGTGTCGGGCCAACGGGCCGATTCATTGGTCTACGCGGCAATGGCCGAGGGTGCGGACGAATACCTGTGCAAGTCCGACCTGAGCAACTCGGGACTTCGCGATGTCCTGATCCGGGCGGCTCAGCGACGTCGCGGCAGTGAGGCCAACCGACAACAGTCGACCACCGCTTCCCTGGTCCTCGACTCCATCGACTCCCCGACCGCGGCCGTTGACGGCTCCGGGCGGATTCTGGCCGTCAACCATGCCTGGGTGATGGCCAGTGTGACCCGTGGGGCGGATGTCACCAAGACTGGTGTCGGCGTCAACTACCTGACGGTCTGTGACCAGGCCGTAGGCCAGTTCGCCGAGGGGGCGGCGGAGAGCGCCGCCGGCATCCGGAGTGTGTTGCATGGTGAGGCGGAGCGGTTCGCCATCGATTATCCATGCGCCGGACCAGCCGGCGAACGTTGGTTCAGCCTTCGGGTAACTCCGGCCGGTGAGGTGGGTGGCGGTGCGGTCCTCACCCACCTCGACATCACCGAACTGAAGCTGGCCGAGATGCAGCTTCGAAAGCGGGAGGCCCGCCTCCACACGGTCCTCGATGAGTCGGCACCCATCTTCATCATGTTCGACCCGGACGGCACTATCGTCCACTGCTCGGAAGCCACCACCAAGATGCTCGGCCTGAACGACTTGTCGCTCGTGGGAGCCCAGGTGTTCAAGCGGGTCGACCCCAAGGACGTCCCCAGAGCCCAAGAAGCCATGCACCGTGTGCTCGGCGCCCCCGGTCGCACCGAGCGGATCCACCTTCGAGCCCAAGATGGCCGGGGTCGCTGGCGGGAACTGGATCTGGCTCTGGCCAACCTTGTCGATGATCCCAGAGTCGGAGCGGTGGCTGTCACCGGAAGCGATGTGACCGAGAGCTACTTCAATCAGATCGCTCGTCGACTGGAGCGCCGCCTCCTGCAGAGCCTGCCCACCGCCGTCACGGTCATCGACGAACGGGGCGTGGTGGTCTACTGGAATGATCGGGCGGAGGACCTGTACGGACACTCCGCCGATGAGGCGGTCGGACGTCCCATCGCCGATCTCCAAATCGCCGATATGGAGAGTCGTGAGGCCAGGCAGATCATCAAGGAGGTGATCTCGACCGGTCGCTGGGAGGGCGACTACGAAGCGACGAGATCGGACGGGACGAAGGTGCCCGTCCACCACACGCTGGAACGGATCGTTGACGACGCCATCGGGTTCCGGGGGATGGTCGGTGCGTCCCTCGACATCTCCGAACGCCGCGAGTTGGAGGAGAACCTGGCCTTCCAGGCGTTGCACGACTCGCTCACCGGACTGCCCAACCGCCGTCTGTTCGTCGAGCATTTGGAGAACTCGTTGTCCCGGGCCGTCCGTACCGGAAGGCGGACCGCTGTCCTGTTCATCGATCTCGACGACTTCAAGGTCACCAACGACCGGATCGGACACCTGGGTGGTGACCAGGTGCTACGCAGTGTGGGTGAGGCGATCGTCGGGGTCCTGAGGGCCGGTGACGTGGCCGCCCGACTGGGTGGGGACGAGTTCGTCGTGTGCTGTGAGGACCTCGGGGGGCCCGACGACGCCTGGATGGTGGCCGTCCGGATCAACACGCTGCTGTCGGCGCCCTTCCTGGTCGACGGCGAACCGACGGTGGCCACCGCCAGCATCGGTGTGGCCCTGTCAGGGCCCGGCTCGCGGGCCGAGGTGTTGCTGCGTAATGCCGACATCGCCATGTATGCGGCCAAGCAGGCCGGTAAGGCCCGTGTCGAGTTTTTCGACGATACTCTCCACAACCAGGTCCGACGGCGGAACGAGCTGGCTCTCGAACTCGAAGAGGCCCTGGACAGGGGTCAGATCAAGACCTATTTCCAACCGGAGATCGACCTTGTCACCGGCCGCCTCGTCGGCTTCGAGGCCCTGGTCCGGTGGCTCCACCCCGATCGGGGCATGGTTCCGCCCGATGAATTCATCCCTCTTGCCGAAGAGAGTTGGTTGATCAGCCGACTGGGCAAGCAAGTGCTTCAGGACTCCTGTGCCGCGCTGCATAGTTGGCTACGTTCTGCTCCGGATCGCCCGATCAAGATGGCGGTCAACGTCTCCACCCGTCAGCTGTCCGATCCTTCTTTCCCCGAGACGGTCCGTCAAGTTATCCAGGAGGCGGGCGTCCCGCCGGAATCTGTCTGTCTCGAGGTCACCGAATCCGCACTGATCGACGCCGATTTGGCCGCCGCTGCCCTGTGGGATCTGAAGGCGGCGGGGGTGGATATTGCCATCGACGACTTCGGGACCGGGTACTCCTCGCTGAGCCGCTTGCACCAGTTCCCCCTGGACTACCTCAAGATCGACCGGTCCTTCGTGTCCGGCATGATGGAACGGGCCAAGGATTGGGTCATCGTCTCGTCCGTGCTGGGGCTGGCTCAGGGACTCAACGTCCGCACCATCGCCGAGGGCATCGAGGACGAGGCCCAACGCGACCGACTGGCAGCTGCCGGTTGCGACTATGGCCAGGGATGGCTGTGGAGTCCGGCCGTCCCCTATGAGGAGGCGACGGCCCTGGTTCTGGTGTCCGGTGCCCTGGAGGTGAGCGGGTAGCCGTTCACCTCCAGGTCGGCCGGGTGACCCCGTGGGGCATGCCGCCGCCACGGTCTGCCCCAGAGCCTGGGCTATCGCACGGCCATCCGGGAATGCGCCAATATATATATATATATGACATAGATTATATATATGACATAGATATACGTCGTGCGCTCATTTTTCAGAAGGCGAGGGCGAAGGACGGGCGAATGTAAAGGCCGGCGGCGGGGTGACAACCGATCACGTCGGTCCCTTGGGGCCTCTACCGGGCGCCCTCGGTCCTGCCTGTGATGCCGGAGTAGAGGCTGAGGCGAAGGCGGCGTGCCTCACTGGCCTGTTGGCGGTCGTACTCCGCCGACTTCCACGGGTCGATGGTGCTGACCTGTATATCGGCGCTGTGGTCGAGGTCGGTGAGGACACGGGCAACGGCCATCTGGTGGGCGTGGTCGTTCCGGACACCCGTGAGGCCGTTCCCGACGCCGACGAGGATTTGGATCACGATCACACCGGCGACAGCCCATCGGAACGCTCTAAACGCCGCTCGTTTCGCTGGTTGCCACCGGTCCCGAGCCCGGTCATCGTCGAGGAGTTCTGTGAGGCGGCCGTCGGCCTGGCCTGATGCCTGGTTGGCACGCAAGAGGCTCGGCTGGCCCAGGGTGGTCAGATAGATTCCCACCAGGATCATCAAATCGTAGGTGGTGTAGCGGGAGGCGCTCGCACCCCAGTATCCGAACACGGCTCGTCCCTGGGTGATGGAGCCAGCGAACAGCAGGCCGAAGCAGATGAGCGCCACCCCCACCGGCGCCCCCCCTTGGTCGTTGCGGCGGACTCCGTAGGCCACCAGTGCTGCTATGGCCAACACCACGATGAGCAGACCGAAGACCACGACGTCGGCGTCGCCACCTCCGACCCTGACAGGAACGCCGGCGACGTCACCCACCGCGAATAGGTAGAACTTGGCAGACGACCACAGGTGCTGGCTGGCGTAGTGAGGGTAGGGCAGTCCCGAGCTGGTATCGAGATTGCGGAAGTAGAACCACACCGTGGCTACGCCAGCGGCCATCCACACCACGAACGAGGGAAGTCGCCGGCGACGGTGGTAGAGCAAAACGAGCCCCACCGGCCAGATGAACAGTCCCTGGAACGAGGAGTAGCTGCCGACCGCAGCGGCTGCGATCGCCCCGACCAGGGGTAACCAACCCAGTCGGTAGCGGTCGAGGAGGTTTACCACCAGCGCCAGGCTGAGCAGGACGAGGTACCAGGCCACCTGGAAGCCCCACAGCATGTTTTCGTATTGCACGAGCGAGAAGGTCAGCAGGGCGACCGGGCAGTAGTAGAGCCAGGGAGTGGCCGGAGACCGTCGTTTGTGGGCCCAGATCAGCAAAGCGGTGGCCGCCACCAACAGGACGAAGCTCAGGTACTCCTCGACGCGGACGTCGAGGTGGGTCGTATGGACAAGCGCTACGACAATTAGGTTCGGGAAGAACATGCGGTGCTCGTTGTGTTGGGCCCAGAGCGCCTCCCAAGGGATGGCGGTGGTTGAGCCGGCTTTCGCCACCGTGACGTCGGCCAACTGATCGTTGATCAGGACATTGAGACTGTCGTGGACGACGATCCAGAGGTACCCGAGGACCGGGACCGCGAACCCAAGCCCAGTGAGTACGTTGACCAGCCGACGGTCCAGGCGGTCAACTAGGCGGATTGCCAGCGAGCCGGCGTTCTCCGACTCGACCGGCGACTCCCTGTTGATGACGTCGGTCAAGGCCCCTCCCCGCCGGTCTATTGGGTTGTGCCCAGAAATCGTACTCAAGCCGTTGGTCGGCAGAGCCCTCCCAACTGTCACCCGTAAGCAGACGATGAACTGTTGGGCCTAAGCGAGCCTGACCCAACCACTCATGGCTGGGCTGAATTGTGGGTCATCACGCGACGGACTCTCCTGCGTGCGGGGGAAGGCGAACCATGCTGAGCCAGAAGGCCTCGATGGCGTGCACAACCTCAATGAACCCATCAAGACTCACCGGCTTGGTGATGAAGCAGTTGGCGCCCAGCTCGTAACTTGCGGCCACATCCTCGTCGCGCTCCGAGGTTGTGAGGACCGCAACCGGAATCGAACGAAGTGCAGGATCTGCGCGCATTTCTGCAAGCACTTCTCTTCCGTCCTTTCGTGGCATGTTGAGATCGAGAATCACCAGATCAGGCCTCTCAGAATCTGCAAATGCGTCCTGGTGATGGAGGAAGTCCATTGCCTCCACCCCGTCTCGAGCGATATGGAGATCGTTGACCATTGCCCCGTCACGGAACACTTCCTGGGTGAGACGAACGTCGGCAGCGTTGTCCTCAACTAGAAGGATCTGGACTGACTGGTCGGTCATCGTCATGGTTGCCTCCGCCGCTTAAGTGGTTCTTGGATATTGGGCCCACGCACCACTGTATGGGCACTCTCCTCGGTGACCTGGGATCCATCACGCCCCATGAAGGACCAAGTCATGAGAATGGCCGATTCATCCTCTCTTCAAGGAGGGATTGACCGTGGCCGACCAGGCATTTCGGGGCAAGTGACTGTGTGCCGACGATGTGCGAACATGGGACAGAGGGAGGTTTTGATGAAGCGCATGAATGGAGTCTCAGCCACCTTTGTGTCGCTGGCCTTCTTTATTAGTGCCGCCAATGGCGTTCTGATCTTTTTTGCCCATATCCCGGTCAATGCAAGGCTTCGTCCACGGACGTACTTCCAGGCTTACGGGGCGCCGGAGTTGTTGCTGGCGGGTGTTGGCCTGGTTCTCGCCGCGGTGGTTGCGTTCCTCCTCTACCGACAGAGTCAGAACGATGAGCCGAAGGCGGGCCGGGCTGTCTGGGCCGTTTCGATTGCAGCCCTATTGCTCGGCGTTCTCGGTCTCTTAACGGTGCCCCACTATATGTTCGTCGTGGGGATCCTCCTCATTGGAGCCTGTGTCAGCTTCTCTGCTCGCCAGCCCAGCAGAACGAGGACTGATCTCCCGCCAGGGTCGAGGACTGCGGCCATTTCTCTCTGAGGCAGCGTCTCGGTGGTGATCCCGAAGGAACGCGCCACTCGGCATGGTGGCACGTGAGAGGTCTCATTTACACTTGCTCACAGACATCGTCGCGCGGGCGACTGAGGAGCGGCATGGCCAACCTGATCTACGTGGCGAATGTGTCCCTTGATGGCTACATCGAGGACGCCAACGGCAGCTTCGAGTGGACCGCCCCGATCGACGAGGTCTTCTCGTTCATCACTGACATCGTGCGCCCCTTCGGCACCTACCTCTACGGACGGCGTATGTACGAGACCATGGCCCTTTGGGAAACCGACCCCACCCTGGCAGCACAGTCGGAACTCATGGCCGACTTCGCGAACATCTGGCAAGCGGCCGGCAAGATCGTCTACTCCACGACGCTGCCCGAAGCCTCGACCACCAACACGCGGCTCGAGCGCCGCTTCGACCCGGATTCTGTCCGCGAAATTGAAGGCGTCCGCCGCGAGCGATTTAACCATCGGCGGGCCGACTCTCGCAGCGCACGCCTTCAACGCGCAGCTGGTCGATGAGTGTCAGCTCTTCATTTATCCGGTGGTGGTGGGTGACGGAAAGCCCGCATTCCCCACCGACGCCCGCAGCTACTTGGACCTGTTGGAGGAGCACCGGTTCGGCAACGGTGTCGTGACCCTTCGCTATCGTGTCCAGAGGTGACTCTCCAGGTTGAGACGCACGAGTGGCTCAGCTATCGGGATCCGGCCAGTCGCTTCATCGAACAGTCCTTGCGGACGCGTCGGGAGGATTGCCCGTCTGATGTGCACCAGCTTGGCGGGCGCTCTTTGGCAGCCTCGCGGCGGGGTCCGCTGCCCTTGTGGGGCTGGATCAGGAGCAACGTCCGGGGTATCGCAGCACCTATTGCTGACCCAATGAAGGTAATAGCCCAACCGAACCTGGGCTGCGGTGTGCCCGTCGGCGGTTGCAGCTAACCACTTGCGAGGATCGTCCCGTTCATCATCGCGGTCTGGCCAGCTTTTGAGCTGACGTCTGGGCGGAAGGTCGGGATTCAGGCGGAGGGGGCGGGGACGGGATTCGGTGGGCCGGTGGGATAGCCCTCGGGCAGTGGCAGGTTCGGGAGCACGTACCGGACGGTTGTGCCCTCTCCCACAGGCTCTTCCTTCGGAACACCCCGTCGGGCGCTAATCAGGTCGTAGAGCAGGATGGCCAGGCCGTCCGCGTCGAATGTGGTGTCCTCGTCGTCCGGAGGACGCAGTCGCACGACCCCCAGGTGGTTCCGCCCTATGGCGACCGTCCGGTGGGTTCCGTCGGGGAACTCGGTGTCCCGACATGTCAGTGCGTCCACCTCGGTCAGATCGAACCGAGCCACTATCACCTCGGTGGCCGGGTCGATGGGTCCGGCGATCGATCGGCCGGTCCGGTAGGAGAAGGTGAGCGCGTCGTCCGAAACGAGCACTTCGGCAGTCCCCTGTACGGAGATGCGGGGCTCGGACCCCTTTCCAGCCCGGCGCCTCCAGTTGGTGGAGGCCACAATCCAGAGCCAACACCCACAGCGCAGGTGGGCTCGAGGGGTCGTCGCCGGCGGAGGAACCACAAGGCCGTCGGCGTCGATCTCGACGCCGGCTGGCGTCCAGAATGGTGGGTCGCCGGCGGTGGCCAGGAACTCGAAGCGGGGTGTGGTGTCGGGGCCGAGGGACCGGAAGCGCTGGCAGATCTCGTCACGCGACAGGCTGGCCGCGTCGGCCTGCTCGGCCTCGAGGGCCTCTTCGGTGGCCCGTTCGGCGGCATAGCGCCCGAACAGCGGGATGGGCAGGTTCTGGGGGCGGGCGGGCACGGCGCGCTTCAGGCTGACGGCTGAGAAGCGGCCGGGATCCGACGGGGGTGTGATGGTCGGGTGGTCGCGCAACTGCTCGTGGCCAGCCTGCGTCTTGGCATCGCGGATCCCGCCGGCGGCCAGATGCCAGGCGGCGATGCGCGACAAGGTCTGGGTGGCCACGTCGGCGGTGTCGATGCTGCGGTGGAAGACGAGATAGAGCAGGAGGTCGCGGGGTGGATCGTCGTTGATGCGGCAGGTGGTGCCGAGCCGCAGTGCGGCCGGGTCCTTGCGGCCCCCGGCCGGCTTGTACTGCACGGAGCTGATCCACGGGTAGTAGAGGTGGCCGGTGAGGGCAGGGTCAGGGGCGCCGCGAGCCTTGCGGATGAGCTTAGTGGCGCCGTTCCAGGCGAGGTCCACGGCGATTGTCGTGCCGACGCCGAAGACGGCCATGTCCGTGGAGCTCGAGTCAATCCACTTCACCTTGTTGAGGTGGGGCACAACCACGATGGCCCGCTGGGCGGTGAGCGTGAGCACGCCATCGACATCTCCGAGGGCAGTGATGCGGTTGGGCTCCCCGTTCTGGAGTCGTTGGGCGAAGACGCGGGTCACCGGGAAGGAGACGGGGTTGGGCCCGTCGAACTTGTCGAGGACGGGGACTGACTTGGCGTCGATGCGCGGGTACATCACGTTCGTCTCGGTCTCGGGCTCCTGTTTGGCCAGGATGCGGTAGTCGAAGGCCATCGCCGATCCTCTCCCCCGCCAGGCCGGCGAGTCTCCGGTTAGCCAATCATGCCGTGGTGCGCGATCGCGTGTCCGGCATCGCGCCGTTCAGCTGCACGGGCGCCTTCTGGGACGCTACCCCCACCTGCGTGGGGTCGCACCTCAGCCCTCGTTTCGCCCCAAGCTCCAACCCGAACTCGTTGAACCGGCCTGAGTTTTCCGGAGACTCTCCGGGGATCCCAGGCCGGTTCATGAAGACCACTGGGACTCGCTTGGGCCACTCCGACCCTCGCTTAACTCTGGCTGTCTATGCCCAGGTGACTTCTCAAGCAGATCAAGCTGCTGCCGACACGATTGGCAGTCGGTTCGCCAAGGCGATGGGATTTGACGATCTCGACAGAATCTCGCCAGAAGGCTCGGATCAGTAGGCGACAGGGCGTGAAGCCCGCTCCACCTGCGGTTATCTGGTCGGGCTGCCCGGATTTGAACCGGGGACCTCTGCGTCCCGAACGCAGCGCGCTAACCAAGCTGCGCCACAGCCCGTCGCCCGGGTCCGGTCCTGCGACCGGTTCCGAACCAGGGTGATGCTACCCGACCGTGGTCCGCTGGTTGCCGGCGTCCCCCGAGGTCGGCCCTTCGTCGTCGGGGGACGCCACTCGCTCCGCCCGCTTGGCTACCACTTTGGCGATCCGACGCTTGTCCATCTCGGTCACCCGAAGCTCCCAACCGTCGACGTCCAGTGACTCCCCCTCGGCGGGGATGTGTCCGAACCCGTCGAACAGGAAGCCGCCCAGCGTGACGTACTCGCCTTCTGGAACGTTGATGTCCAGCCGATCCCGCACGTCGTCCACGCTCATGCGCCCGTCGACCAGCCAGCGGCTCCCGTCCACTCGGACCACGTCCGGCTCCTCGTCGGAGTCGAACTCGTCAGGCAAATCGCCGACCAGGGCGCCCAGCAGGTCCTTCACCGTCAGCACTCCTTCGACGCCGCCGTGCTCGTCGACCACTACGGCGAAGGCCCGGCGCTGGTGGCGCATCTCGGCCAGAACCTCCAGCACCAGCCTCGACTCGGGGACGAGGAATGGCTGGCGTACGCGGCGTGAGATGTCGATCGGACTCGGCGCCGGAGCGTCGCCGGATGCGACGTCCCCGCCTGTCGAATCGTCCCCTTCTGCTGCGTCAGTAGGTGTCCGCCCCGGTCGGCCGTTCGCCGTTCCCACCCGACCCGGCACCTCGTCGTTGCCGCTCATCTGCCAGCCTGCCCGGAAAAGATCGTTCACGAACAGCACACCAATCAGGTCGTCGAGGTTGTCGCCACACACCGGAAAGCAGCTGTGGCCTGATTGTCGGACCGCCTGGGTCACCGCCTCCACGGTCAGGGGGATGGACAGGGCGACCACATCCAACCGCGGGGTCATCACCTCTCGCACCACGGTGTCGTGGAGGTCGTGGAGGGCATCGATGATGAACTGCTCCTGGGCATCAGCCCCAGCGTCGTTCCGGCCGGTGGCGGCGCCCTCCTCGCCACGGTGCCTTCGTCCGGCGCGGCTCCCCCGGCCCGATGGAGGTGGATCGTCTTCTTGGCGTCGGAACACGGACACGGTGGTGACGCTGTTCTGTCGGGCCGGAGCCGTCAGGCGCCGGCAGGGAGCGGCGAGGACACGACCGAAAGAGGTTGGTAGGACTCGTCGTAGTAAGTGCCTCCCTCGAGGAGGGAGCTCACCGCCCGCCGGAGGCGGATCGGGTCCAGCGGCTTGACCACCCAACCCTCGGCGCCCGAGCGGCGGGCCAGGAAGACATCAGGCCGGCGGTCGAGCAGCATCAGTACCGGAACATCCTCGAGACTGCCGTAGGAGGCCTCGAGGCGAAGTTCGAGACAGACGGCCATGCCACCCATGTTGCCCATCTGGAGATCGACCACCACCAGGTCGGGCATCTCTTTGGCCACCTCGGCCATCACCTCGGGGCCGGACCGGGCCTCACGGATGGTCACCTCCGGTCGGCCAGCGATGGCTGCCACTTCGGCCCGCACCGACGGGGCGTCGCTGGCCACGAGGATGGTGGGCACGGCAACAGGTTAGCGCTCCGCCGGGCGCCCCCCCAAAGAGGGGGGATGGAGCACCGGCGGGCCGGTCCGGTCGTGGAAGAGAAGGTCGGCGATGGATCCGAGTCCATCCAGATCGTGGATGTCGGTATTGAGGAGGGGCACCCGGTAGACGGGCGCGGGGGCGACCTTTTCCACCAGATCGGCCAGGGCCCGTTCCTCCCGATCGGAAGCGGCCGTATAGCCGGCCAGGTTGTCCACCAACTGGCTGAGGGCCCCGGCCGCCGGTCCAGTGGAGTCGGGAAGGGTGGCCAACTGGTCGTGGTCAGCAAAGCGAGGCTGGACCCGGTTGACCACCAGGGCGGTGACCGCCATATCCGACTCGGATAGCTTGCCCACGAAGTGGACTGCCTCCTCGACCGAGTCGGGACGAGGTGAGGCAACAACGACGAACGAGGTGTCCTCCTCGGCCAGAAGTTGGCGCACTCGGGCGGCCCGGGTCCGGAAGCCCTCCTCCATCCCCTCGAACGCCTGGAAAAAGGTCACGGCATCCCGCACGATGTCGGCACCGGCCACCTTGGCGATGGTCCGTAACAGGGCCTGGGCGGCTACGCCCATGAACCGGAGGCCGGCCCGAGTCGGCTTCATGAGCGCTTGGAAGATCCTGTTCTCCAAGAAGTGGGTCAGCCGTCTCGGAGCGTCGAGGAAGTCGAGGGCATTGCGAGACGGTGGTGTATCCACCACCACCAGGTCGAAGCCGCCCTCTTCGACCAGCTCGTAGAGCTTCTCCATGGCCATGTACTCCTGGGTCCCCGAGAGCGTGCCGGTCAGATTGCGGTAGATGCGATTGACCTTGATCTCCTCGGCCTGCTCGGGGGAGTCCGAGTACCGCAGGATCAGATCGTCGAAGGTTCCCTTGGGGTCGAGCATGAGGGCGTGGAGCTCCCCGGGCCACGGGCCATCGATCCGGGTCGGTCGATTGGTGAGCGCGTCGAGGCCCAGGGCGTCCGCTAGCCGTCGGGCCGGGTCGATCGTCACCACGCAGGCATTACGACCGAGCCGGGCGGCCTGCAGGGCGAAGGCCGCCGCCGTGGTGGTCTTACCCACGCCGCCGGAGCCGCAGCAGATGACGATGGAGCGCTCGGCAACCACGTCGTCGATAGTGACCGGGCCCGGCCCGGCTGTCATGAGGTGATCTCCGCCGATTCGGCCAGGGCGGCCACCCCGACCTCCAGGGCGTCGGTCAAGAGGTCGAGCTCGGCCGGACCGATGGTGGCGGTGAACAGGAAGGGGACCGGAATCTGGGCCAATGGCAGCTCTTGGGCCAGGCGCCGAATCTGGGCCGCCTGAAGCTCTTGGCGGGTCTGCCGGAACCGGCGGGCCTCCTCGAGGGCGGCGACCAGCAGAGGGTCGACGGTGAGTCCGCTGGCCGCCACCGCGTCAGCGGCTGGGGTGGCAAGTCCTTCGACGGTGGGGTAGCAGCCGTTGACCAGCACCGGTCCGAGGGCGATGCCCACCCGATCCTCCAGCTGATAGGCGGCCTCGATGACCTCGTTGACCGGCATCTCCTCGGGAAGTGTGACCAGTGCTACCTGGCACCGGGCCGGGTCGGACAGCATGGCGACCACATCGGCGGCCTGGGCCCTGATGGGGCCGCCGCGGGCCGCATCGAGCAGACCGCTGGCCGAGGTAAGGAAGGTCATGGTGTGGCCGGTGGCCGGTGCGTCGACCAGCACCAGGTCGGCGACGCCACTCCGCTCGATCTGCTTGACCTTGCCCAGCACGAGGATGTCGCGGATGCCCGGAATGGCACCGGCCACGATGTCGATGATGCCCGAGGACAGCAGGCGCTTCGAAACCCGCCGCAGCCCGTGATCGGCCAGGTACTCGAGGAGGGCGTCGTCGGGCGTGATGTTGCGGGCCCGTACCGTCCCCTTGGGTATGGCGGCACCCTCCTGGTCGCCCTCCCCTCGTGCCTCTTCGGGTTCCGTCTCGGCGCCCGCCGCCCGGAGCACCGATCCGGCATAGTCGAGAGGGTCTCCGCTCCCGAAGGCCGCGGTCACGCCGGTACGGCCCTCCAGCTCCACGACCAGGACCGACAGCCCAGCCCGGGCGGCCAAGTGGGCCATGGCCGCCACCATTGTGGTCTTGCCCACGCCACCCTTACCGGCCACGATCAGAACCCGGCTCTGGCTACAGAAGGCGCTGACGTCCATGACCTAGAGCAGCGTAGTGTCCGCCTCCTGGGCTGCGGCTCAACCGACCCCAGGTGGTGGTGGCGGGCCCACTGGGGGCACCCTGGTGTCGAAAAACCGATCATTTTGGTGAGAAATCCTGGTCAGACCCCTTGTTTCGTGCTCCGGGGGGGAGTACTTTCCCTTGCTGGAGGAACTTCAAGGGGCGCGAAGGGGGAGTCGGGCACGTGGAGCAGACGCTTGATACATGGCAGCTCAAGGCGTCATGTCGTGGACCCCAGGCGGAGATCTTCTTCCCGCCGGCCCACGCCGAACGCAAGGACGAGAAGTTGCAGCGTGAGGACCGGGCCAAGGCGATCTGCCGTTCGTGCTCGGTGCGAGTGGAGTGTCTCGACTACGCCATACGCATTCACGAGCCCCATGGAATCTGGGGTGGGTTGAACGAAATGGAGCGCAAGCAGATGGCCGACCGGCGGGCCGGCTGACTCAGGTTCCTCCGCTGACTGCCCGGCGGCTCTGACCGGTCAGTACATCCCGAGCGCCTCAGCGGCGGCCCGCACGCCCCGTGAGGTGCACACCCTGTCGGGTTGCTCACCGGTGGCCGCGCACATGCCGGCGGTCAGGAAGTTGGCCGAGGCCAGCACGGCCTGGGTGATGGTCGTATCGGGTTGGGTGAGGCCACCGGCGATGGCTGATTGGGACTGGTGAAGGAGAACCGCGGGGCTGAAACCGGAGGTGGAGGTGACCATCCGGTTGCCGATGTCGACGAACGGATAGGAGCCGGGTTCGGCCGTCGGCGTCAGCGCGCCGCGGTAGGCCGCCACCAGCTGAGCCTCCCTCGGTGTGAGCGTGGCGATGCGGCTGAACGTGCCGGTCGTGGTCATGGCATCCGAGTACTGCTCGACGCCGGTGAAGGAGAGGTAGCGGCTGGTGTACACGGCGTGGACGAAGGTGAACGACTGGATGCCGGGGAACACCGAGTTGGTCGCCGACTGCATGTTGAACAGGGATGCGAAGTGGCCGAACCGGGACAGGGCCACGATGAGGGGCCACCGTTCGGCGGCACAGAACGGGCAGTACTCGGCCCCTACGTACAGGACCTCCGGCCTGCCGTGCAGGGTGAGGGCCGGCTGGCCGGTGAGCACGGTCGGCGGTACCAGCGGGGTGGTGGGAGCGGTGACCCCGACGGTGTCGAAAACCGCACCGGGAACCGTGCCGAGCTCGGTTATGACCCCCGGAGCGGTCGGTGACCTTCGGACGGTCTGCAGCGTCACCGGGGCGTCGGTCAGGGCGTAGACGACGAGAACGATCACTGCGGCCAGGATGACCACGACCGCTCCCCAGGCGAATCTGGCCGTACGGTTGCGGGGTTGCCGGTTGTCCTCCGCGTCGACCGCCGTTTCTGGCGGGCCGTCGGGCTCCGGCTTCGGGGACGGCGGACGATCGGACGGGACTCGGTCATCGCCGGATCCACCTACGGGTGGGTCTACTCCGGTCCGTCTGACTCGCCGTCCCAATCCCCATCGGGCGAGCCGTATCCGGGGGCCAGCACCACCGGCGCTGCGGTCACGATGATGACGAACAGGGCGAAAGTCATCACGTGCACCGACGAGCACCACAGGCAGATGGCCTTGATGACGAATAGCTCGGTGATGATCAGGTAGAGGATCATGCCCACACCTATGACGGACAGGGTCAGCCGGGCCAGGTGGATGCGCCGGTCGGCCGACCGCCAGGCCGCCGGCAGGCACAAGGCGATCATCGGGACGAAGTAGGCCAGGCCGAGCATGGCGACGGGAATGCCAAAGATCTCCGACTGGGGGCTGGTGGTCACCTTCTCGCAGTTGATGGTGGCATTGCTGTCGCACACCAACAGGACCTTGTCGAAGTGGGTGACGGTCAGGTAGATGGACACGCCCAGCCCGGCGATGGCGAGGAGCAGCGTGGCGATGGGCTGCCACCGCAGTGTCGGCACGGTCTGCGTCCCCGGTGGCCGGGTCAGCTCAGCTTCAGGGCCTTGGCCGCGGCCTTGACCCCCGGACTGTCACACACCGAACTCGGGGCGTTGGCGGTGCTGGCGCAGATCGCCGCCGAGATGTAGTTGGCGGTGGCCACGATGGCCTGGGTGGCCTGGTTGGAAGGGTCGTCGAGGCCGCTGGCGATCTGGGACCACGTCTGGCCGGCCAGGATTCCGGGGTCGTAGCTCGGTCCCGAGACGATAGCCAGGTTGTCGATGCTGATAAACGGGAACCCGATCTGGCCGTTGGACCCAGGGATGTAGGTCGGGCTCTCGTACTTGGTCACGTCGGCATACTCCTGCTTGGTCGGCGTCATCAACGTCGCGTAGTAGTTGCCGTCGGGCACGTTGCTCACCGCCTCGATCCCCTTGAAGTTGAGGTAAGGACTGGTGAAGTTGGCCCCGTAGTAGCTGAAGGTGTGGGTGTCGGCGTCGACGTCGGTGTGGGACGAAGCGGTGATCTTGAGCCCCGACCAGGTCCCGAAGCGGGACAGCGCCGCGGTGATGGCCCAGCGCTCGGCCGCGCAGTAGGGGCAGTACTCGGCCCCGTAGTAGAGCATGCCCGGGGACTTGCCGTCGATGACCAGGGGCGGCTGGCCCTTCACGATGATCGGCGGTGCCACCTGGACCGTGGGCGAGGTGACCCCGATCTCGTTGTAGACCGAGGCGGGGACGTTGGTCACGTCCTCGACCACCTGAGCCGGGGCCGGTGTCACCGGGGTATACGGCCCCAGGTCGGAGGTCCCACCGTTGGTGACCTTGACGATGACCAGCACGACGACGATGAGCACCACCACCCCGACCGCGCCCCAGGCCATCATGGCGCCCGACAGGCGTCGGGGCTGGGGTGTCGGGGCCGGCCGACCGCCGGGACGGGGCTTGTTACCGCCCTTGTTACCGGACCCGCCCGAACCTGACCCGCTAACCCTGGCCGCCCCGCCGGCCTTGGCTGGCTTGCCGGCCGGCGCCTTGGTGCTGACCGGTCGGCTCTGGGCCCGGCTTTGGTCCTTGGCGCTCTGGTTGCGGCCACCGGCGGGAGTGGCACCCGGCTTGGGTCCCGGCTTGGGTTTGGGCTTGTTCCCCCCGGCTGGGGTCTTGTTCTGATCCTGAGCCATCGTTGGGCAGTCCCCGATTCGTGGAGTTTGTCGGGCAGAGCGTAACTGGTCGGCCGAGCGCACCGGCGTCAGGGCCACGACAGGGCTGCACCCTCGACCCCCCTGGTCAGCGGATGCACCGGCATCCACGCCTACACTGAGCACCAATGTCGGAAGAACCACAGGGGCCGAAGCACTCGACGTCGTCCGACGCCGAGGCCCCGGAACGGCCGACGACCGTCCGGTGGCAGACGGTGGCCGTCGGCGGAAACCGGGTCCGCTTCGGGGTGAGCGGCACCGGTCCGGCCGCCCTGTTCCTCCACGGATGGGGACTGCGGCCCAACGCCTACCGGGCGGCCATCGGGGCCATGGCCCGGGCCGGGTGCCGGGTCTACGCCCCGGCGTTGCCCGGATTCGGGGGGACCCGCGAGCTGGTGGCCGACCAGCGCACGTTCGCCGGCTACGCCACCTGGGTGGGCCGGTTCCTCGACGCGGTCGGTGAGGACGAGGTGGCCCTGGTGGCCGGCCATTCGTTCGGGGGCGGAGTGGCCACCGCCTTTGTCTACGACCAGCCCTGGCGGGTTTCGGCCCTGCTGCTGGCCAACGCCATCGGTAGCCCGACCTGGGCGCTGTTCCCCAACGAGGTCCGGACCATGATGCAGCGACCGGTGTGGGACTGGGGCCGCCACTTCTCCACCGATCTGCTTCACTCGCCCCGCCTGCTCCGACTGCTGCCCACCCTGCTCGAGGACTTCATCCCCAACCTGCTCAACAATCCGCTGGGTATGTTCCGGACCGGCGAGTTCATCCGCCGGGCCGACCTGGTACGGGAGGTGCGGGCCATCGCCAAATGGGGGATTCCGGTCACTGTGGCCTGGTCGGATCGCGACGGGCTGGTGCCCCGTTCCGCCTTCGACGACCTGCGCCACGCCGCCGGTGTCGACGGGGTGGTGGTCGAAGGGGCCCACGCCTGGCTGATCGCCGATCCGGTTGGTTTCGGCGAGTTGGCCATCAGCGCACTGGTCGACTCGGGAGCCCTCACCACCCGCTCGGCCGTGGAGTCCGCCTGATCGTCGCCGCCTGATTGGGGCAGTGGGCCCGGCGGTAGCCTGAGCCGGTGCCTGTCCCCATCCGTCCAGCCGCCACCGTGATGCTCATCCGCGACGCCGTCGACGACGTCGGTGGTCCGACCATCGAGGTATGCATGCTCCGTCGCAACCTGGCGTCGGAATTTGTGGCCGGCGCCTACGTGTTCCCGGGCGGATCGGTCGATCCGGAGGATCATGGTCCCGAAGTCGAGGAGCTGTGCCGAGGTCGGTCAGATGCCGAGGCCAGTACAATCCTCGGGATCGAATCGGGCGGCCTGTCCTACTGGGTGGCCGCCCTGCGGGAGTGTTTCGAGGAGGCCGGGGTGCTGCTGGCCCGGCACCGGTCAGACGGCGGTCTCGAGGCGCGGTCTCTGCTCGACACCAGTGATCCCGACACGACCCGGCGGTTCGCCGCCTACCGCGATGCGGTCAACGAGCAACGCATGGGCCTGCTCGACATCTGTCGAGCCGAGGACCTGGTGCTGGTGGTGGACGACGTCCACTACGTGAGCCACTGGATCACACCGGATCTGGCCCCGAGACGCTACGACACCCGGTTCTTCATCACCGCCGCCCCGACCGGTCAGATCGCCCACCACGACGACGGCGAGACGATCGCCAGCATCTGGGTCCGTCCCCGTGACGCGCTCGAGCGCAACCGTGCCGGTGAGATCGAGTTGCTGCCACCGACCATCGCCAATCTGAGGAACGTCGAATCGCTCCGGTCGACCGAGGAGGTGATGGCCTGGGCCCGCCAGGTCACCGAGGTGCCGACCGTGCTGCCCATCGTGCTCTTCGAGGACGACCAGGTGGTGATCCTCCGGCCGGGAGATGCCGGCTATGACGAGGCACTGGCCGACCGACTGGCCTCAGGCATGGAACCGCCCAGCGAGTTGGTCGAAGCGGTCCGGAAGGCCTGGGGACCGAAGATCACCGACGGGATCTGAGGGCCGGGGGCCGGAACCGGCTCAAGGAGCCACTCCCGCTTCCACGGCCGCCTCCACCCGCTCGAGTAGCCGCACGCTGCAGCCGTCCATGGTCACCTGGGGTGCGATGGTGGTGATGACCGATTCAGCGATCTGGTCGAACACGGCGGCCAGCGGGGCACCCTCGTCGAGGGCGACCGGTGTGCCCGCATCGCCCCCGGCAGCCACCGACGGGTGGATGGGGATCTGGCCGATGAGCGGGACGCCGATGTCGGCGGCCAACCTGGCCCCTCCGCCCGAGCCGAACAGTGCGTAGGACGTGCCGTGCTCGCACGTGAAGTCGCTCATGTTCTCGATGACTCCGGCCACCCGCAGATAGCCCTTGCGAGCCATATCGGCCGAACGGGCTGCCACCTTCTGGGCGGCCACCGGAGGTGTGGTGACCACCACCACCTCGGTGCGGGGGAGCATCCGGGCCAGACCCATCTGGATGTCACCGGTGCCCGGAGGCATGTCGATGAGCAGATAGTCGAGATCGCCCCAGTGCACGTCCTCCAGAAATTGCTGGACGGCCCGATTGAGGACCAGCCCCCGCCACATGATGGCGCTGTCCTCGTCGGCCAAAAAACCCATCGACAGTACCCGCAGCAACCCGTCGCCCACCTTCCGCTCGAGCGGGACCATCTTCTTGTCGCGGGCCTCGACGTCCCCCTGCATTCCGAGCAGCCGTGGTATCGAGAAGCCCCAGATGTCAGCGTCGAGGACACCGACGGTGAGGCCCCGCCGGGCCAGGGCCACAGCCAAGTTGACCGTCACCGAGCTCTTGCCCACGCCGCCCTTGCCCGAGGCGATGGCGATCACCCGCGCCGAATCGGGAATGTCGGTGGCCGGTGCCGGATCTCGGGCCAGGTCCCGGGCGCGGGCCATGACCGCCTTGCGCTGCCCGAGATCCATCACTCCGGTGGTGACGGTCACCGAGTGCACGCCGGCGAGCGTGCCCACGTGGGTCTCGACGTCGTTTCTGATCTGGGTGCGGAGTGGGCACCCGGCCACGGTCAGGGCCACCGCTACCTCGATGTCGGCACCCTGGTCCCCACCGTCCGGCCCGGCGCCATCGGCGATCCGGACGGCGGTCACCATCCCCAGCTCGACGATGTCGGCGCCCAGTTCCGGGTCGATCACCCCGCGGAGCGCGGTCAGCACGACCTCCTCGGTGGGGGCCGGTTGCGGCACGTGGGGGGAGTCTGGCCTGGTCACCTTCTAAATTCTACCGGCACCGCCCGGTCGACCACCCGAAGCGCGCCCTGAACCGAGATGTACCGCCCGGACCTGGGCGCGGGTACCATTGGTGCCAGTCATCCGGGTCGGCTCACGGGTCCGGCGCCGGACCCGAGTTCGCCAGCCGGGATTCACCACCAGGAGGAGCATCGATGAGTGCGACCATGCAGACCGTCAGCATCGGCAAGAAGCCCAATCCGGTCACGCTGACCGATGTGGCCGCCTCCAAGGTGGCCGAGCTGTTGTCCGAAGAGGACGTCGAGGGTCTGGCCCTCCGGGTCGCAGTGCGCCCCGGCGGTTGCTCCGGCTTCAGCTACGAGATGTTCTTCGACGCCGACGTGGCCGAGGACGACGTGGTACGCGAGTTCGGTACGGTCAAGGTGGTGGTCGACCCGACCAGCGCCGACCTGCTCAAGGGTTCGACCCTCGACTACAGCGACGGTCTTCAGGGTGCCGGCTTTCACGTGACCAACCCCAACGCCACCCGCACCTGCGGCTGTGGCTCCTCCTTCAGCTGAGCTGCTGAACCACTGATCCGGCTCCGCGTCGACGGCGCCGACGTCGAGGTTCCCGACGACGGGCTCTCGCTGCTCGAGCTGCTCCGCCACCACCTGGGTATCCGGTCGGTGAAGGACGGCTGCAGTCCCCAGGGCCAGTGCGGTTGCTGCACCGTGTGGGTGGACGGCGCCCCCCGGGTGGCTTGTGTGACCCCCCTCCGTCGCGTGGCCGGCCGCGAGGTGACCACGCTCGGCGGCCTCCCTTCCGGCCGGCGCCAGCGGTGGGTCGACGCGTTGGTCTCCACCGGTGGCAGCCAGTGCGGATTCTGTACGCCGGGCATCGTGATGCGGCTGGCCGCCCTCGAGCCGGTCGACGGGCCCACCGCTGCGCCGGTGCCAGCCGATCGGGTGGAGCAAGCCCTGGTTGCCCACCTGTGCCGGTGCACCGGTTGGCAGACCATCGCCGAGGCCGCCCGCCTGGTCTTCGAAGCGAGCACCGGGCCCGACCCGGTCCACCGGGATCTGGCCCTGGCCGCGGAGCGGGCCGGGCTGGAGGGCGGAGCAGCTCAGAGCGTCGGTCCCGAGGTGGTGCTGGGCGACGCCGGGTTCGCCGACGACGTTTGTCCCGACGGGGCCGCGGTGGCCGTGCCCGGTGTGGACGGGAGCTACGTGCTGGCTCGGTCGATCGCTGCTGCCCGCTCCCTGGCCGGCCAGGTCCAGGGCCGGAGTACCAGCCTCGCCCTCTCCCACCCGGTGCCGTTGCCCGCCGGCCGTTGGGACGCGAGCCTGCGGACGACCTGGGTCGAGCCGGGCTACCTGGAGCCCGACGCGTCGTGGTGTCAACCGGGCGGGGAGCCGGCATCGGCCTGCGCCAACGGGGGGGCGTTCGGGGGCAAGCTCCACTCACCGGTGGCCGCCGAGGCCCGGCGCCTGGCCGAGCAGACCGGAGGTCCGGTGCGGGTCCTGTGGTCCCGCGAGGACGTGGTCCGACTGGGTCCCAAGCGCCCACCGGTGGCCGGAGGCATCACCACCGAAGGGGAGGGGATCCTCCGAGTCGGCGTCCCATCCGACGGGGTCGACGCAGAGGCGTGGGGGACGGTCACTGCGCTGGTCCGGGGGGTGGCACCCGGCCTGGTGCTCGAATCGTTCCCACTGTCCGGCCCGGCCGTCTCCTTCGACCTGCGGGCCGCGGTGTGGGCGGAGGCAGCGGTGCTGGCCGCCGTGGCCTCCGCTGTGGCCACCGTCGGGCCCGGGGGAGGCCACGATGTCCCGGTGGCGGTGCGCGCCCCCTCCGGCGGCCGGGCGGTGGCCCGCTGCCGACCTGACGGCTCGATCGAACTGACGGTGGAGGCGGGAGCGGCCCTCGACGAGGTGGTCCTCCGTTCCTACTGCATCGGTGCCACCCATCAGGCCCTCTCCTGGGTGCGCTCGGAGGGCATCGCCGTGGACTCCGACGGCGTGCCGCGCGACCTGACCGTGCGTTCGTTCGGCATCCTTCAGGCTCGGGCCATGCCCGCGGTGACCGTGAACGTTGCGCCCTGCGAAGACCGTCCGGCGGTCAATGGCTCCGACGCGGTGTTCGCCGCGGTGGCCGCCGCCCGTTGGCTGGCCGACGGCCTTCCGGGTAGCTGGCCGACCGACCGATCCGGCGCCGGCCGAACCCGGGCCCGGTAGGCTGACGGCTCGTCCCGTCCGACCCCAGTGAGGAACCCCCGATGAGCGCGCCGATCGGTCCCTACACTCCTGTGGTCGAGGCCGGACCCTTCCTGATCTGCTCCGGTCAACTGGGCCTGGTAGCGGCAGCGGACGGGGACGTCGGTCCGGCCCTCATCGAGGGGGGCGCCGTCGCCCAGCTGACCCAGGCTCTCGAGAACGGCCGACGGCTGCTGGACGAGAGGGGCGCCGGTCTCGGAAACGTGGTCAAGACGACGCTGTTCCTCACCGACATGGACCAGTATGCGGCGATCAATGACGCCTACGTCGCCTTCTTCGGGAGCCACCGGCCGGCCCGGTCGGCGGTAGGTGTGGCCGCACTCCCGATGGGGGCGGCCGTCGAGGTCGAACTGTGGGCCTACCGGGGGTCGTGACCCTTCCGACGGCGTTGGCCCTCTGTTGGCGGTGTAGCCGTCGGACAACGTTCCGTCGGACAACGTGCCGTCGGCCGGGCTCCCGCTCGCTCAGGGGGTCCAGTTGGTCTGGCCGAACCGGTAGCCGACCGACCGCACTGTCTGGATCAGGTGGGCATGCTCCTCGCCCAGCTTGGCCCGGAGACGCCGCACATGGACGTCCACGGTGCGGGCGCCGCCGTAGTACTCGTAGCCCCACACCCGACTGAGCAGGGTCTCGCGGGTGAACACCTTGCCCGGCCGGGCGGCCAGGAAGCGCAGCAGCTCGTACTCCATGTAGGTCAGGTCGAGCACCTTGCCGGCCACCGCGGCCTGGTAGGTCTCGAGGTTGAGGACTAGGGGACCGTGCTCGAGGAGGTCGGGCCGGAGCCCGCGTCCGGTCCTCCAGAACAGGTGGGCCAGTCGGGCACTGAGCTCATCGGCGTTAACCGGCTCTAGGCAGAGGTCGTCAAACAGGTCCTCGCGCAGTTCGAGTTCGCCGAGCTGCTCGACCGGAACCACCACCATCACCGGGGCCAGGGGAACCTCCCGCTTGCGGAGGTGTCGGCAGAGCAGGAAGGCGCCGATGGGGTCCTCGCCGCTGCAGATCACCGCCCCGGCCCAGCCATCCTCGGGGTCCTCGGACTCAGCCGCTTCGGGCTTGTCAATGCCCCTCCACGGGTAGCCGGCCCGATCGAGGACGGCGGTCACCGCGGAAGGGGGCTCGGCCGGGAAGCACAACAACGGTTCCATGGCGGTCTTCCCCCCTTCCTTTCGAGGTGCGGGCCTTTCCGGTGGTTCCTGTTCCGCCAACGCCATTACAGCCGATTACAGCAGCGGGAGGTACCGGTCGAGTTCGAACTGGGTCACGTGGGACTTGTACTCCGCCCACTCGGCTCTCTTATTGCGGATGAACCACTCGAAGACGTGCTCGCCCAGGGTGGTGGCCAGCAGTTCGGAGGTCTCCATCAACCCGAGCGCCTCGTTGAGGCTGCCTGGCAGGTGGAGGATGCCTTTGTTGGCCAGCTCCTCGGCGCTCAGGGCGAAGAGGTTGGCGTCGGCCTCCGGCGGGAGCCCATAGCCCTTCTCGATGCCCTCAAGGCCGGCGGCCAGCATGACGGCGAAGGCCAGGTAGGGGTTGCAGGCGCTGTCGGGAGACCGATACTCGACCCGGGTCGACTCGAACTTTCCCGGCTTGACGACCGGCACACGTACCAGCGCGGAGCGGTTGTTGCGGGCCCACGACACGTGGATGGGCGCCTCGTACCCGGACACCAGCCGCTTGTAGGAGTTGACCCACTGGTTGGTCACGGCGGTGATCTCCGGGGCGTGCCGCAGCAGGCCGGCGATGAACCCTTCGGCCACCTCGGACAGGCCACCGGGCCGCTCCAGGTCGACGAAGGCATTGGTGTCGCCCCGGAACAGGGACATGTGGGTGTGCATCCCCGAGCCCTGTACCCCGGCCAGGGGCTTGGGCATGAAGCTGGCGAATACTCCCTGCTGGCGAGCCATCTCCTTCACCACCAGCCGGACGGTCATCACCGTGTCGGCCATGGTGAGGGCGTCGGTGTAGCGCAGATCGATCTCGTGCTGGCTGGCCGCGTCCTCGTGCTGGGCGTGCTCGACCGGGATGCCCATCTCCTCGAGGGTCAGCACGGTCCGTTGGCGGATGTCGCTGGCTCGATCGGCCACGGTCAGCTCGAAGTACGACCCACTGTCCAGGGCCACCGGGGGATGGCTGGGTTCGGCGTCGGCGAAGTAGAAGTACTCGATCTCCGGGGCGGCGTAGAAGGTGAAGCCCCGATCGTGGGCCCGGTCGAGGGTCCGGCGCAGGACATGGCGGGGACAGCCCTGGAACGGCGAGCCGTCGAGGTCAACGATGTCGCAGAAGACCCGGGCAACCTGGACCTCGCTGTCATCCCCGTTCCCGTTGAAACTGCCCTGCCCGTGACCGTGCCAGGGCAGCAGCTGGAAGGTGTTGGCGTCGGGTCGGGCCAGCACGTCGCTCTCCTGGACTCGGCTGAATCCGTCGATGGCCGAGCCGTCGAAGGTCATCCCCTCGTCGAGGGCGTTCTCCAGTTCGGCCGGGGTGATGCTGAAGGTCTTGGGGGTCCCGAGGACGTCGGTGAACCACAGCTGGACGAACCGGATGCCGCGCTCTTCCACTGTCCGGAGGACGTACTCCTCTTGACTCCTCATCGGGTCGGGCACCTCCAGGTGCGTGGGCGGTGTGCGCTGGGGCTGGTCGGGTTCGATGGTGTCATTGTCGCAGGCCGAGCAGGGTCGGGTCGACGGCGGGCTCTCCGAGGCGAACAGAGCCGGATCCTTTCGGATCCGGCTCTGTTCCTGTCAAGCGACGAAAGACCAGGTCTCCGGGGGGCGGACCAGGGGGGCGGTCCACCCCGCGGACCCGGTCTCCGATCAGCTTCCCGCCGCGTCGCTGCAGACTGTTTCGGTGACGATCGCCGTGACCTGGTAGGGATCCATGTTGGCGTTGGGCCGACGGTCCTCCAACCAGCCCTTCTTGTTCTTGGCCACCGCCCACGGAATGCGGATGGAGGCTCCCCGGTCGGAAGTTCCGTAGCTGAACTTGGTGAAGTGGGCGGTCTCGTGGGCCCCGGTCAGGCGGCTCTCGATGCCCACGCCGTAGACGGCGATGTGCTCTTCGACCTTCTTCCCGATGGCTTCGCAACCGGCGATGATGGCGTCCCAGCCACCGTCCTCCCTCATGGCCTTGGTCGAGAAGTTGGTGTGGGCACCCGCCCCGTTCCAGTCGCCCATGATCGGCTTGGGCTCGAGGGTGGCATAGACCCCGAAGTCCTCGGCGATCCGGAAGAGCAGCCACCGGGCAACCCACAGGTGGTCGGAGACGTCGAGGGGAGAGAGCACACCCACCTGGAACTCCCACTGGCCCATCATCACCTCGGCGTTGGTCCCCTCGATGCCTATGCCGGCGTCGATGCAGGCCGCAGTGTGCAGTTCGACGATCTCCCGGCCGGGCATCTTGTCGCCGCCCACGCCGCAGTAGTACGGACCCTGGGGGGCCGGGTAGCCGAGGGCCGGCCAACCGAGAGGCCGACCATCCTTGATGAAGGTGTACTCCTGCTCGATGCCGAACATCGGCTCCTGGTCGCCGTACTTCTCCACCACCTCGCGCAGCTTGGCCCTGGTGTTGGTGGGGTGGGGCGTGAAGTCGGTCAGCTCCACTTCGCACATCACCAGCTTGTCGGCCGGGCCACGCAACGGGTCGGGAACCACGAAGACCGGCCGCAGTACGCAGTCGGAGTCATGTCCGAGCGCCTGATTGGTGCTCGACCCATCGAATCCCCAGATGCCAGGCTCGTCGCCGTCGGGGATGACCTTGGTCTTGCTCCGCAGGAGCGGCGATGGCTCGGTCCCGTCTATCCAGATGTATTCCGCTTGGTAAGGCACGTGAACTCCTCTGCTGCTCGATTGCTCTGCTGCCGGGTGTTGCTGACCCCCTCGTCCCCGGTGTCCTCCTCCGATCTGATCTTCCCCGATCCGAGGGAGCCGGCTCCACGGAGTCGGTGCCGGGCAAGCCGACAGGCCACTATCGCAGCGGGCGATTTCCCCTCCGTTACCCGATTGTGAACGGAGGATGAACAGCCCCGACGCCGGCGAGTCCGTGCACCACATCGGCCGAGGGCCCCGGGCACCGCTCGGAACCCCGGACCTTCGGTGGCCCATCGGGTCGGAGAAAGACCTGGCAGCGACCCCGGTAGGCTGGGACTATGGCATCGATACGCGTGGCCGCGTGCCAGATCAACACGGTGGTGGGTGACCTGGAGGGGAACGCCGCCCACATACTCGCATCACTGGCCGACGCCGAGCGGGGTGGTGCCGATCTCGCCGTTTTCCCCGAGTTGGCCATCACCGGCTACCCGCCGGAGGACCTGCTGAGCCGGCCGGCCTTCGTGGCCGACAATCTGGCTGTCTTCGCCCGGATCGCCGGGGC
This sequence comes from uncultured Acidimicrobiaceae bacterium, assembly GCA_963824355.1. Classification (GTDB taxonomy): domain Bacteria; phylum Actinomycetota; class Acidimicrobiia; order Acidimicrobiales; family RAAP-2; genus Bog-756. The sequence goes on from CAWGOY010000001.1 coordinate 778,364, forward strand.
CTGCGGTCCGTGCGCCGCGGTGGTCGGCTTCGTGGACATCGACACCGACGGCCACCTCTTCAACGCCGCCGCTCTCTGTGCGGAGGGCCGCGTCCTCGGGCGATACCACAAGCGGCTGCTGCCTAACTACGGGGTATTCGACGAGCAGCGCTGGTTCACGCCGGGCCGGGGGGTGGCGCCGAGGTTCGTCGTGGCCGGGGTGCCGGTCGGGATCTCCATCTGTGAGGATCTGTGGTTCCCGGGTGGGCCCTTAGCCGACCAGGCCGCAGCCGGGGCGCGCCTGTTGGTCAATGTCAACGCCTCCCCCTACTCCCAGGGCCGGCGTCAGGAGCGCCTCGAGGTCCTGGGAGAGCGGGTGGCCGAGACGGGCTGCACGATCGTCTACGTCAATCAGGTCGGCGGCCAGGACGAGCTGGTGTTCGACGGCGCCTCCCTCGTGATGGACGGCACCGGGTCGGTGGTGGCCTCGGCCGGTCAGTTCACCGAGGAGGTGCTGCTGGTCGATCTCGAGGTCGGCGAGAAGGCCTACGGCGATGGGCAAGCCGACGAGGACACCATCGCGGTGCCGGTGAGCACCACCACTCGTCGACCGTTGGGTGAGCCCCCGTCCCGGCCGCTGGCCGAGGTGCTCGGTCCCGAAGCAGAGGTCTACCAGGCCCTGGTTCTGGGCACCCGCGACTACATGAGCAAGAACGGATTCACCGACGCGGTGATCGGGCTGTCCGGTGGTATCGACTCGTCGCTGGTCGCCGTGGTGGCCGTCGACGCACTCGGACCCGGACATGTGCACGGCGTGACCATGCCGTCCCGGTACTCGAGCGACGGTTCCGTGGACGACGCGGTGGCCCTGGCCGCCAACCTCTCCATCAACATCGCCACGGCCAGCATCGAAGCCGCCCACCGCTCTTTGACCACCACCCTCGAACCCATGCTGGACGGCGGCGTGATCGGTCTGACCGACGAGAACCTGCAGTCGCGGATCCGGGGGGTACTGCTCATGGCCCTATCCAACGCTCACGGCTGGATCGTGCTCACCACCGGCAACAAGAGCGAGATGGCCACCGGCTATTCCACCCTCTACGGCGACTCGGCCGGGGGCTTCGCGGTGATCAAGGACGTGGCGAAAACCCTCGTCTACGCGTTGTGCCGCTACCGGAACCTTCGGGCCGGGTCCGACCTCATCCCCGAGACGGTGTTGACCAAGGCGCCCTCGGCCGAGCTGAGACCGGACCAGCGCGACGACGACTCCCTGCCGCCCTATGAGGTGCTCGACCCGGTGATGGCCGGGTATGTGGAGGGCGACCAGTCGGCGGGTGACCTGATCGCCGCGGGGTTCGACCCAGCCGACGTCGACCGGGTGGTCGGGTTGGTGGACCGTGCCGAGTACAAGCGCCGACAGATGCCCCCCGGGGTCCGGATATCGGGCAAGGCGTTCGGCAAAGATCGACGTATGCCGATCACCAACCACTACCGGTCCACCGCCGGGCTCCCGACCGGCGCGGTCCCCGCCGATCCGGCGGCGAGCGTCGAAGCCGAGGACCCATCCGCCTCGGCCACCAACGGGGAAGCCCCGGCCGTTGTCTGAGGCGACCGACCGCACTGATCACGCCGATCGCACCGACCAGAGCGACCGCGGCCCGGTGCCCACCGATGATGGCTTGGCGGTGGGCACGCCCGAGATGCTCCCCCTACCGCTCGACGCCACTGCCGCGCTGGTGGGGGAGTACCGGTGGATCGAGAGCACGCTCTACCGCCTGCTCGGGGAGTGGGTCACCGATATGCCGGTGGCCGCCGTCCAGGTCCAGCTGGACGCCCAGAGCATGCGCCACGCCTGGCACGCCGAGCTGTGGGCCGAGCGCCTGCCCGTGCTGGCCGGGATCGACCCCGACGGCGCTCACCGTGCCGTCCGCTCCGAGTGCCGCCCTGTTGGCGGCCTTGTCGGGGACCGCCCGCCAGCCGGCCTGGCCGGTGCGGGGCCGCCGGCCGGGGAGGAGCCCTCCGGTCGTCCCGGGGCCCTGCCCCGGCTGGCCGGGCTCTACCGGGTGGTGCTGCCCCGGCTGGTCACCACCTACGAGCGCCACCTTCGGCGGTGGCGTCCGGTGACCGACGGACCGGTGGCCCGGGCCCTCCGACTGGTGCTCAACGACGAGATCGAGGACTGGCGGGCCGGGGAGCGGCTGGTCGAGCGCCTGGTGACCCGACCCCACGATGTGGCCGCCGTCTACGAATTCCTGCAGCGTCTCGAGTCGGCGGTGGTGGGAGCCGGGGCCAGCTCCGGACTGGTGCCCTTCCCGGGCCCGGTACCCGGGGACTGACCCCGTTCACAGGCCCTGTTCGTGGTCCGATCACGTATGGAGGGCTTGACGCGTCCGGTAAACTTCGAAAGCAGCAATCGTTGCGCCCGAAAGCGCCCGACCGCAGGGAGCGAGTACCGGATCCGTCGATGGTAGCGCGGCTCGCCGGGTCGGCCGTCCCCCACGCTTGTGGGGAAAACGAAGGACCCGGTGAAGTTGGCAAAGGAGCGCCTCGAACGAGACGACGAAGATCTGGTTCGGCTGTATCTGACCGACATCGGCCAGTATCCGTTGCTGACCAAGGACGACGAGGTCCGCCTGGCCCAGGCCATCGAGGCCGGCCGGGAGGCCGATGCCCAGCTGGCGGCGGCGCCCAAGGGCCTGACGCCGGCGAAGAAGCGGGAGCTGCGCCGGACCACCCTGCCAGGGCGAGGGGGCCCAGCAGACCTTCGTCCAGTCCAACCTCCGCCTGGTGGTGTCCATCGCCAAGAAGTACCAGGCCTCGGGCCTGCCGCTGCTCGACCTCATCCAGGAGGGCAACCTCGGCCTGATGCACGCCGTCGAGAAGTTCGACTGGCGCAAGGGCTTCAAGTTCTCGACCTACGCCACCTGGTGGATCCGCCAGGCCATCACCCGGGGCATCGCCAACACCGGCCGGACCATCCGCCTGCCGGTCCACGCCGGCGACACGCTGGCCCGGGTGCAGAAGGCCCAGGCCCGCCTCGAGCTCAAGTACGGGCGACCGGCCACGCTGGCCGAGCTGGGTGCCGAGGTGGAGATGCCCGAGGACAAGCTGGTCGAGGCCCTGCGGTTCCGGGCCGAGCCGCTGTCGCTGTCCGAGCCGCTGCGGGAGGACGGCGACGCCGAGCTGGGCGACGTGGTCGAGGACCGCTCGGCCGAGTCGCCCTTCGAGGTGGCCGCGGTGTCGCTGCTGCCCGAGGAGATCGGACGCCTGCTGTCGCCGCTCGACGAGCGGGAGCGGGAGATCCTCCGGCTCCGCTTCGGGCTCGACCGGGGCGAGCCCCGGACGCTGGAGGAGGTCGGCGAGCACTTCAACCTGACCCGCGAGCGGATCCGCCAGATCGAGGCCCGGGCCATGTCGAAGCTGCGTCACCCGTCCTCGGACACCGGGGCCCGGGATCTGCTGACCGTCTAACGGCGGCCGGGGGCGACCGGCGTCCGGAACGGGCGTCGGTCCCGGGAGGCCCGGCGCACCGAGCCGGAGCGGAGCGGTACCATCTGGCGCCATGAAGAAGCTCCTCATCCTCGCCATCATCGTTGCCCTGGGTGTCGTCGCCGCCAAGCGGCTCCGTCCTTCCTGAGCACTCCCGATCAGCACCCTCCCTGCCGGCTGTCGCGCCGAGGCGCCCGCCGGGGGCGCTGTATTGTCGACCCTGGTTCCTTCCCGGCTCCGGCCGACGGCCCGACCGCTCAGGCGTGACTCAGGCGTGGGCGCGCCGGGCGAGGCGCCAGGCCACGAGCGCGCCGGCCGAGGCAGCGGCGGTGATGCCGGCCGACGGTGGCCGTCATGGGCAGGCTGGGCACGCTGACCCGGTCGCGCAGCCGGACCGGCTTGGTGAACTGCATGACCTCCCACTCGCGCTCCTGGGCCACTTTGGCCAGCACCCGGTCGGGGTTGACCGCCACCGGATGGCCCACCGCCTCGAGCATGGGCAGGTCGGTGTAGGAGTCGGAGTAGGCGGAGGACTCGGCGAGGTCGAGCCCCTCGCGCTCGGCCAGCTCGCTGCATGGCTTCGGCCTTGAACGGCCCGTAGGCGTAGAACTCCATCTCGCCGGTGTAGCGGCCGTCGTCGTCGACCACCGCCCGGCTGGCGATGGCCCCGTCCACCCCCAGGTGCTCGGCCAGGGGCTGGACGATCTCCTCGGGGGAGGCCGACACCAGGTACACCTTGTGGCCGGCGGCCCGGTGGGCCTCGATGAGGTCGAGGGCCTCGGCGTAGATGATGGGCTCGACCGTCTCCTCCAGCGCTTCGCGGACGATCTCCTCGATCTGCTCGCGGTCCCAGCCCTTGGTCAGCGTCAGCATCGACTCGCGGACCCGGGCCAGCTTCTGCTCGCTGGCCCCGAGGTGGAGGTAGATGAGCTGGGACACCAGGGCCCGGGCCACCAGCGCCGGTTGATCAGGCCGCCCCGGTAGAACGGCCGGCCGAAGGCGGCGATGGACGCCTTGGCGATGACCGTCTTGTCGAGATCGAAGAAGGCGGCCCGCATCGGTTCAGTGTCCCACCAGCAGCTGCTGCACCACATCCTCGGCGTCGGCGGTGACCAGGACCAGCACCTCGTCGCCGACGGCCAGACGGGTGTCGCCCCGGGGCACGATCAGGCGGTCGTCGCGGACCACCGCCACCACGGTGGCGTCCCGGGGTACGCCCAGGTCGACCAGGGACACCCCGCGGCCGGCGAGTCCTCGGCCAGGGTCACCTCCACCAGGTGGGCGTTGCCGCCCTCGAACCGGAGGAGGCGGACCAGGCTGCCGACCGACACCGCCTCTTCGACCAGGGCGGTGAGCAGCTGCGGGGTGGACACCGAGACGTCGACCCCCCAGCTCTCGTTGAACAGCCACTGGTTCTTCGGGTGGTTGACCCGGGCCACCACCCGGGGGACGGCGAACTCCTGCTTGGCCAGCAGGGAGACCACCAGGTTGTCCTCGTCGTCACCGGTGGCCGCCACCACCACGTCGACGGTGGACAGACCGGCGGCGTCGAGCGAGGAGACCTCGCAGGCGTCGGCCACCACCCAGGTGATGTCGAGGTCGCCGCGGATGCGGGCCACCAGGTCGGGGTCCTGCTCGATGACCAGCACGTCGTGACCCCCGGCGTGGAGGTCGGAGGCGATGGCCGTGCCCACGCTGCCGGCTCCGGCGATGGCCACCTTCATCGCCGGTCCTCCTGGCTCGACCGAAGTCCTCGTGGGCCAGTTCTGCGTCGAGCCCGATGGGCGCGTCCTCCGGCGGTTCCGGCACCCTGGCTGCGCCCCGGGCTCCGGCCAGGCGGGCGTTGAGCTTTTCGAGGGCGGCGTCGGTGACCATGACGTGGAGGACGTCGCCGTCCTGGCCGACCAGGTCGCCGAAGTCGAGGCGGACCACCCCGGCCCGGGTCACCGCGACCACGGTCACCTCGCCGGGCACCGAGAGCTCGGCCAGCCGCTTGCCAGCCCACCGCTCGGGCAGCTCGCGCTCCACCAGGGACAGGGTGCCGGTGGAGTCGGTCCACTCCGACTCCACCTCGCCGGGCACCAGCCGCCGGCGGACCTGGTCGATGGTCCAGGACACCGTGGCCACGGTGGGGATGCCCAGGCGCAGGTAGATCTGGGCCCGCCGGGGGTCGTAGATCCGGGCCACCACGTTGGGGATCTCGTAGGTCTCGCGGGCGATGCGGGCGGTCAGGATGTTGGAGTTGTCGCCGCTGGTCACGGCGGCCAGGGAGTCGGCCTCGCCGGCCCGGGCCCGGTCGAGGTCGCCCGCGGTCGAAGCCCGACCCGACGATCGTGGTGCCCGGCCAGTCCGGTGGGCAGCCGCCGGAAGGCCTTGGCGTTGCGGTCGATGATGGCCACGGAGTGGCCCTGTTCGACCAGGCCCGACGCCCAGGCCCGAACCGACCCGACCACAACCCACGATGACGATGTGCACCCGAACCATGCAACACGCATCGTCCGCGAGATCACAACTCACCCTGGCTCCGGTCCCCGGCCGGCCCGGGAGCCGGGGGTGACGCAACCGGCCGGCCCGCCCGGGTTGCGGTGGCGGCCGACGCCCATGATTTACTGAGGGGGTGGACCCATCGGTGACCGGAGGACGTGATCCGGCCCGAACCGACGGCTGACGGTGCGGAGGTGACGGATCGGCGCCCGAGACGGTCCCCGGCTCCCGCATGCGGCCGACCACCACGCCGGTAGCCACGGTGGACCTCCCCGAGACCCTCCGCTACCGGTTGAAGAACCGCCTGCTCGGCCCGCCCATCGCCTCGGACCGCCAGACTTCGGAACGGCTGGGCAAGCCCACCGCCCTGGCCGTCCTGTCCTCCGACGTCATCTCGTCGTCGGCCTACGCCACCGAGCAGATGCTCATCCCGCTCATCCCCATCGTGGGGGTGGCCGCCTTCTCCCTGGTCATTCCCATCAGCATCGCCGTCATCTTCGTCCTGCTGTTCGTGACGCTGTCCTACCTCGAAGTGGTCAAGGTGTACACCAAGGCCGGCGGGGCCTACGTGGTGGCCCGCGAGAATTTCGGCCTCACCGTGGCCCAGGTGGCGGCCATGTCGCTGCTCATCGACTACACCCTGACGGTGGCCGTGTCGGTGGCCGCCGGGGTGGCCGCCATCACCTCGGTGTTCCCCGGGCTGACCCCGGACACCACCGAGATCGCCATCGCCTTGGTACTGCTCATCGCCTACGGCAACCTGCGGGGCATCCGCGAGGCGGGCCGGACCTTCGCCGTCCCCACCTACTTCTTCATCGCCAACATGGTCCTGATGTTCGTCGGTCGGGGCCTACAAGGCGGTGACCGGCTCCCTCCACGCCCACTCGATCACCGATCACCTCACCGGTACCAACCCGACGGTTCCCGTGGGCCATCCGGGCAGCGGCCTGCTCTACGGCGCCACCATCTTCATCGTGCTCAAGGCCTTCGCCTCGGGGGGCTCGGCCCTGACCGGGACCGAGGCCATCTCCAACGGGGTGAGCATCTTCCGCCGCCCCGAGTCGCGCAACGCCCGCATCACCATGGTGCTCATGGCCATCATCCTCGGGTCGTTGGTGCTCGGGGTGTCCGCCCTGGCCGCCGTCACCCATCCGGTGCCCTACCTGTCGGGCACGCCGACCGTCATCTCCCAGATCGCCAAGTTCGTCTACGGCACCAGCGGCTCTGGGCAACGTCTTCTACGGGATGCTCCAGGTGGGGACCACGCTCATCCTCATCCTGGCCGCCAACACCAGCTTCACCGGGTTCCCGTTCCTGGCCAGCTTCGCCGCCGAGGACTCCTACCTGCCCCGTCAGCTGACCAAGCGCGGCCACCGGCTGGTCTTCTCCACCGGCATCATCGTCCTCACCGTCGTCTCGGTCATCATCCTGCTCATCACCAAGGCCCAGGTGGACAAGCTCATCCCCCTCTACGCCATCGGCGTGTTCACCGGCTTCACCATGGCCGGGGCGGGCATGGCCAAGTACCACTGGACCCACCGAGAGGACCAGTGGCAGCGCCGGCTGGGCATCAACGGAACGGCCTCGGTGCTGTCCTTCATCGTCCTCATCATCATCGCCGTGTCCAAGTTCACCGAGGGGGCGTGGGTGATCCTGGTCATCCTGCCGCTGGGGGTGCTGGTCCTGCTGCGGCTGCACCGTCAGTACGCCGACGAGGAGAAGCAGCTGGAGGTGGGCGCGGCCGAGGCGGCCGAGGCGCCGGTCCTCAACCGCCACACGGTCATCGTCCTGGTCGACCGGCTGGACATGGCCACGGCCCGCGCCCTGCAGTACGCCCGGACCCTCCACCCCGACGAACTCCGGGCCGTCCACTTCACGCTGGACAGCCGGGTGTCGGCCGACCTCGAGGCCGAGTGGAGCCGGCTGGGCCTGACCCGGCTCCCCCTCGACGTCGAGGAGTGCGAGGACCGGCGGCTCACCCGGGCCACACTCGAGATGGCGGCCGAAACGGTGGCCGACGGTCAGACCGAACTGACCATCCTGCTGCCCCGCCGGGGCTTCGCCGCCGGCTGGCACCGCCTGCTCCACGACGCTACCGCCGACCAGATCGCCGCCGCCGTCGGCCAGCTGTCCCATGTCAACGCCACGGTCGTTCCCTACCAGTTGGCCGGAGGTTGGCTGTCCAAGCGGCGCGAGTGGCGGCGGCGGCCGGTCGAGCGGATCCACACCGGAGCCCGGGCCGCGGCCCGGTCGGCCGAACGGACCGCTGAGCGGGAGGCGGCCAGGCAGACGTTCGACCGGGCCGCCTTCGGGGAACGGGGGCGGGGCACCATCCCCATCAGCGAGGCCCAGTGGCGCAAGCGGGTCCGGGTGGTGGGCCGGGTGAAGTCGGTCCGGGTCCAGCCGAGGGCCGGCACCTCCAACTTGGAATGTGTCCTGGCCGATGACACCGGACGGCTGCTCCTCGTGTTCCAGGGTCGGCGACGCATCCCCGGCATCCAGCCCGGGGCCCGGCTGGTCGTGGAGGGCATGGTCGGCGACTGGGCCCGCCGCCAGGCCATTCTCAACCCCGACTACGAACTGATCGCCGGCCCCGAGGCCGACGTCGAGCCCACCTGATCGGTCCGGTTCGACCGGCCGGCGACCCCCGGGAGGTGCCCTTGACGCAGCTCGATCCAGGCGCTTCCTTGCTCCGGAGGCCGTATGTCGGTATCTTTCCCCCCCGTTGCCGGAAACGGTGTGCCGTAGGGCGCGCCCCGGTGTACGGCCCAAAGGCCGTGGCTTCGCAGGGGGACCGAGGGTCTCGACGCCTGCGGTCGGCCGCGGCCGATGGAGAACCACCGTTCCGAGTTCGACCATAACCACGCAGTACACCGAAGGGAGCCACACCGATGACCCACCTCCTGGCTGAAGGGGGTTACCAGATCTTCACGCTCCACAACACCGAGAAGACCTGGCTGTACTTTGCGCTCCTGTGTGCCGTGGCCTCCATCGTGGTGGCCCTTCTGTTGGTACGGGGTGTCCTCGCCGCCGACCAGGGCACGGCCACCATGAAAGACATCGCCAAGGCCATCCAGGAGGGGGCGGAGGCCTTCCTGGCTCGGCAGTTCAAGACCATCGGGATCATCATCGTCCCCTTGGCCGTGCTCATCTTCTTCACCGCCACCAAGGTGACCCACGTCAATGCTCTCGGCCACACGGTGACCGACCTCACCTTCGCCCAGGCCGGTCTCTACCGGGTGATCTGCTTTTTGGCCGGGGCCTTGTGCTCCGGCCTCACCGGCTTCATCGGGATGAGCCTGGCCGTACGGGGCAACGTGCGCACCGCGGCGGCGGCCCGGGAGGGCAAGATGGCCCCGGCCCTCAAGGTGGCCTACCGCACCGGTGCCATCACCGGCCTGCTCTGTGTCGGCCTCGGCCTCCTCGGGGCCACGGTCATCGTCCTCGTCTTCCAGAACACCGCCACCTCGGTGCTCATCGGCTTCGGGTTCGGCGCGTCGTTGCTGGCCCTGTTCATGCGGGTCGGCGGCGGCATCTTCACCAAGGCGGCCGACGTCGGTGCCGACCTGGTGGGCAAGGTGGAGGCCGGCATCCCTGAGGACGACCCCCGCAACGCGGCCACCATCGCCGACAACGTGGGCGACAACGTCGGGGACTGCGCCGGCATGGCCGCCGACCTCTTCGAGTCCTACGTGATCACCATCATCGCCGCCATCATCCTCGGCGTCACCGCCTTCAGCTCCATCCACCGGGGCGCCGACGCGGCCAAGACGGTGATCTTCCCCATCGCCATCCCGGCCATCGGGATCCTGGCCACCATCATCGGCGTGTTCGTGGTCCGAGCAGGCAAGAACGACAAGAACGCCATGGCCCCCATCAACCGGGGCGTATGGACGGCGGCCATACTCACCATCGCCGGGTCGGCCGTGGTGGCCGGTGCCTATCTCCACTACTGGAAGGCCTTCTACGCCGTCCTCACCGGCGTGGTGCTCATGCTGGTGGCCAGCCAGATCACCGAGCACTTCACCTCCACCGAGCGGGGCCCGGTCACGCGAGGTAGCCGAGACGGCACGCACCGGACCGGCTACCCTCACCCTGTCCGGCCTCGCCCTCGGCCTCGAGTCGTCGGTGTGGGCCATCATCGCCATCGTCTTGGCCATCGCCGTGTCCATCGGCCTCGGTGGGGGGAACATCGAGCTGACCCTGTACCTGGTGGCCCTCACCGGCATCGGCCTCCTGTCCACGGCGGGCATGATCGTCTCCGAGGACAGCTTCGGTCCGGTGTCCGACAATGCCGCCGGTGTGGCCGAGATGTCCGGGGAGTTCACCGGGGAAGCCGAGCGGGTCATGGTCAGCCTCGACGCGGTGGGCAACACCACCAAGGCGGTGACCAAGGGCGTGGCCATCGGCTCAGCGGTCATCGCCTCGGTGGCACTGTTCGCTTCGTTCATCGAGACCATCGGCGAGCAGCTCAAGCTTCACCAGCTGGGGAACGCTCTGTTCAACCTGCCAGAGACCTCGATCAACGTCTCCCACCCGACCACCTTCATCGGCATCCTGATCGGCGGGTCGATCGCCTTCATCTTCTCGGCCCTGGCCATCCGGGCCGTCGGCCGGTCAGCCGGCACGGTGGTCCAGGAGGTGCGCCGCCAGTTCCGGGAGCACCCGGGCATCATGGACTACAGCGAGAAGCCCGAGTACGGGAAGGTCATTGCCATCTGCACCACGGCCTCGCAGCGGGAGCTGGCCACGCCGGCGTTGCTCGCCATCCTCTCCCCGGTCATCGTGGGCTTCGGCATCAACTACTTCGCCCTCGGGGCCTTCCTGGTCGGCGCCATCCTCACCGGCCAGCTGATGGCCAACTTCCTGTCCAACTCCGGTGGGGCTTGGGACAACGCCAAGAAGTACATCGAGGACGGCCACGAGGGGGGCAAGGGGTCCGAGGCCCACAAGGCGGCGGTGATCGGCGACACCATCGGCGACCCGTTCAAGGACACCGCCGGCCCCGCCCTCAACCCGCTGATCAAGGTGATGAACCTGGTCTCGCTTCTCATCCTGCCGGCCATCATCAGCCTGCGGCACCACACCGGTGCCCGGCTGGCCATCGCCGGGGTGGCGCTGGTGGTGCTGCTCATCGCCATCGCCTTCTCCAAGCGGAAGACCGAATCGATGGACAGCGAGCTGCCGGCCAGCGAATCGGCGGCCCTGGACGAGGCCGCCACTGTGGCCATGGAAAGTTCGCACGACTGAACTCCCTGGTCACGGGGCTCGTAGCGGCCCGTCGGCCCCGGGGCGGGGTTGACAACCGCGGACTGCACCGTTCACCCTGGGCCACACAGCCATGGCACCCACCGAACTTACAAAGACGCCTTCGGAGGCCGGTGGCGTCGCCCAGGAGGGGGACGCCGACCCCGCTCCGGCCCGCCCGCGGGGAGGAGCCAAGCCCCTGGTCATCGTGGAATCGCCGGCCAAGGCCAAGACCATCGCCGGTCTGCTCGGTTCCGGCTACGTGGTCGAATCCTCGATCGGCCACATCCGAGATCTGCCCCGCCGCGCCGACGAAGTGCCCGCCGCCTACAAGGGCGAGGCATGGTCGAGGCTCGGGGTCGACGTCGACAACGGCTTCAAGCCCCTCTACGTGGTCTCCTCGGAGAAGAAGTCGCAGGTGGCCAAGTTGAAGCAACTGGTCAAGCAGGCCAGCGAGGTCTATCTGGCCTCGGATGAGGACCGCGAGGGAGAGTCGATCGCCTGGCACCTGTTGGAGGTGCTGGCCCCCCGGGTGCCGGTGAAGCGGATGGTCTTCCACGAGATCACCCGGCCGGCCATCGAGCGGGCCGTGCAGGAGTGGCGCGATCTCGACCGCAGGCTGGTTGACGCCCAAGAGGCCCGACGGATCCTCGACCGGCTCTACGGCTATGAGGTCTCCCCGGTGCTGTGGAAGAAGATCATGCCCCGCCTCTCCGCTGGCCGGGTCCAGAGCGTGGCCACCCGGATGGTGGTGGAGCGTGAGCGGGCCCGGATGGGGTTCCGCTCGGCCGGCTGGTGGGGGATCGACGCCACCTTCACCGCCTCTGCTGGCGCCGGCTCCGTCGCCGCGTCGGCCGAGGCCACACCGGCCTCCTTCACCGCTGCGTTGGCCGCCCTGGACGGTGTCTCCCTGGCCTCGGGCCGCGACTTCGACGACACCGGCACCCTGACCTCCCCGGGATCGGTGGTGGTGCTGGCCGAGGAGGAGGCGCGGGCCCTGGCCATCGGACTCGCCGACGTTCCCTTCACGGTCAAGTCGTTGACCGAAAAGCCGTTCCGGCGCTCCCCCTCGGCTCCGTTCATGACCTCCACCCTGCAGCAGGAGGCCGGTCGCAAGCTCCGGTTCAGCTCCAAGCGGGCCATGCAGATCGCCCAGCGCCTCTATGAGGACGGCTGGATCACCTACATGCGCACCGACTCGACCACGCTGTCGAGCCAGGCCCTGTCGGCGGCCCGGTCCCAGGCGGCGACCCTGTACGGTTCGGCGTACGTGCCCGACCAGCCGCGGCGGTACGAGCGCAAGGTGAAGAACGCCCAAGAGGCTCACGAGGCCATCCGCCCGGCCGGCGAGACGTTCCGCACCCCCGACGAGGCGGCCCGGTCGCTGTCCGGTGACGAGTTCCGGCTCTACGACCTGATCTGGAAGCGCACGGTGGCCTCCCAGATGGCCGACGCCACCGGGACCAGCGCCCAGGTCCGCCTGGTGGGGACGGCCACCGGACCCGAGGGGGTCGGTGGCCGCGAGGCCGAGTTCTCCGCCTCGGGCAAGGTCATCCGGTTCCCCGGTTACTTGCGGGCCTACGTGGAGGGGGAGGACGATCCCGAAGCCGAGCTGGCCGACCGTGAGGTCCACCTCCCGCCGATGGCCGAGGGGGACCCGGTGTCGGCGGCTGACCTCGAACCGGGATCACACGCCACCCAGCCCCCGGCCCGGTACACCGAGGCCTCGCTGGTCAAGGCCATGGAAGACCTCGGGGTGGGTCGGCCTTCGACCTACGCCAGCGTCATCGCCACCATCCTCGACCGGGGATACGTCTGGAAGAAAGGCACTGCCCTCGTCCCCTCGTTCACCGCCTTCGCCGTGGTCGGGCTTCTCGAGCGGTACTTCGCCGACCTGGTCGACTACGGATTCACCGCTTCCATGGAGGACGATCTCGACGCCATCGCCTCCGGGGACGAGGAGTCGCTCCCCTGGCTTACCCGGTTCTACTTCGGTTCCGACGACCCCGACCCCGACTCCGCCGTCGCCAACGGCAACGGGAGTGGCAACGGCAACGGCGTGGCCGGTCACGTGCGCAGTCTCGGACTCAAGCGCGAAGTGAGCATGTACCTGGGCGAGATCGACGCCCGGGAAATCAACTCGATCCCCATCGGTGTTGGTGCCGACGGGCAAGAGCTGGTGGCCCGGGTGGGCCGCTACGGTCCCTATCTGCAGCGGGGGGAGGATCGGGTGTCCATACCTGAGGACTTGGCCCCCGACGAACTCACCGTGGAGCGAGCTGAGGCGCTGCTCGAGGCACCCTCGTCGGATCGCGTCCTGGGCGAGGACCCCGACACCGGCCTTCCCGTCCAGGTCAAAGCGGGCCGGTTTGGGCCCTATGTCCAGCTCGGGGAGCTGGTCGACGGGGGACCCAAGCCCCGTACGTCGTCCCTGTTCGCGTCGATGTCTCCGGCCACCATCTCCTTCGAGCAGGCCCTGGACCTCCTGCGTATCCCCCGGGCGGTGGGCACCGACCCGGCGACCGGTGAGGAGATCGTCGCCCACAATGGCAAGTTCGGCCCCTACCTGAAGAAGGGGACCGACACCCGGAGCCTGCTGACCGAGGACCAGATCCTCTCGGTGACCGTGGACGAGGCGTTGGCCCTGTTCGCCGAGCCCAAGACCCGTCGGGGTCGGAGCGCCAAGGGTCCGCTCCGCGAGCTGGGGGCCGATCCGGAGACCGGCGTCGTCATGGTGGTCAAGGACGGCCGGTTCGGGGCCTACGTCACCGACGGAACCACCAATGCCTCATTGCGCCGGGGGGACGATGTAGAGAGCTTGACCGTGGAGCGGGCCTCCGAGCTCCTGGCCGAGCGCCGGGCCGCCGGTCCGTCGAAGAAGCGGGCCCCGGCAAAAAAGGCGGCGAAGAAAGCCCCGGCCAAGAAGCCGACAGCCAAGAAGACGGCGGCCAAGAAGCCGACAGCCAAGAAGACGGCGGCCAAGAAGGCTCCGGCCAAGAAGGCTCCGGCCAAGCTGTCCGCGACGCTGAAGGCCCCCGCGGACGGGGCCAGCACCACCGAGTGACGCATCGTCCACCGGGTCGCCTGATCGCGCTGGAGGGTATCGACGGCTGTGGCAAGACCACCCAGGCCCGACTACTGGCAGAGCGCCTGGGTGCCCTGCTCACCTTCGAGCCTGGCGCCACTCGCCTGGGGGCGTCTCTCCGCTCCTTGGTCCTCGAACGTGACCAGCCGCCGGTCGGCCAGCGCACCGAGGCCCTGTTGATGGCGGCCGACCGGGCCCAGCACGTAGCCGAGCTGATCCGACCGGCGCTCGACCAAGGCACCTGGGTGATCACCGACCGATTCTCCGGCTCGACCCTGGCCTATCAGGGATACGGGCGTGGGCTCGATCTGGCGGATCTTGAACATCTGATCGCATGGGCGACCGATGGGCTGGTCCCGGACCTCACCGTCCTGGTGGACGTGCCCCTCGCAGTGGCGAGTGCCCGCCGCACAGGAACGACTGCCGACCGATTCGAGGCCGAAGGGGACGGATTCCAGCAGCGGGTGGCTGACGGGTTCCGGGTGCTGGCCACCGGACAGGAGCCACGATGGTCGGTGGTGGACGGGTCGGCATCGGTTGCCGAGGTGGCGGCCGCGGTGTGGTCGGAGGTCGAGGGTCGGCTCGGTCCGATGGACCGGACCCGGGAACCGGTCCGAGGAGGCCAAGGTGAGCAGTAGCCACGTCCCGGTGCCCGAGCTGTTCGACGAAGTGATCGGCCAGCCCCGGGCGGTAGCCCAGCTGACCGCGGCGGCACGACGACCGGTGCACGCCTACCTCCTCCACGGACCTCCGGGTTCGGGCAAGCGGGCCGGGGCCAGGGGCCTGGCCGCCGCGCTGCTCTGCCCCGAGGGCGGTTGCGGCCACTGCAACACCTGCCGGCTGGCCCTGGCGGGGACCCATCCCGATCTCGTGGTGGTGGAGCGGGCCGGGGCGTCCATCAGCGTGGACGACGTCCAGGCCATCGTCCAGCGGGCCTACCGGCGGCCGCTCGAGGCCTCCCGCCAGGTGCTGGTGATCGGCGACGTCCACCTGGCCCGCGACTCGGCCCCGGCCCTCCTCAAGACACTCGAGGAGCCGCCGGCCACCACGGTGTTCGTACTGCTGGCCGACGATCTCCCCCCCAGTCTGGCCACCATCGTCAGCCGTTGCGTTCTGGTGGGCTTCGATCCGGTGCCCCACGCCGCGGTGGTCGAGTGGCTGGCCGCTCGGGGGATCGACCGTGAGCTAGCCGAGTCGCTGGCCGGAGCCTCGGGGGGCAGTCTCGACCGGGCCCGCCTGTTGGTGAACGATCCCGGCTTCGCCGCCCGGCTGGACCGGTGGCGGTCGGTACCGACCCGACTGGACGGCACCGGTGCCGTCGCGGCCCAGATGACGACGGAGCTGCTGGGCTCGGCCGAGGAGGCTCTGGTGCCGTTGCGGGAACAGCATGCCCGCGAGCTGACCGCCCTGGGCGAACAGGCCGAGCAACTGGGAGCCAGGGGTGTCACCGGCCGTCGCCAGATCGAGGACGGGTACAAGCGAGAGGAGCGGCGCTGGCGCACCGACGAGTTGCGATTGGGACTGTCGACTCTGGCCGGTCTGTACCGCGACCGGCTGGTGGACACGGCCGGCGCCGGACAGCGGGAGTCCTCGGGTGATGCGGCCGTCGGTCGACGAGCCGTTCACCACGTCGAGGCCATCCACCGCGCCGCCGAGGCCCTCGGACGCAACGCCAACGAGTCGCTGCTGCTCGACGCGCTGATGGTCGAACTGTCCGATATGACTGAGTAGCTCGGCCGCCCGGTGGCCGAGGGACAGACCGGTGCCCAGGGGCAGGGCCCGGATCGCAGTCGCCGGACCAACCGGTGGGCGCCGCTCGGATAGCGTGGCGGTCCGCGCCTGGGTAGCTCAGTCGGTAGAGCAACGCACTCGTAATGCGTAGGTCAGGAGTTCGATTCTCCTCCCAGGCTCCCTGGACGGGCTGCTCATCGCGCCAAGCAGCCCGTCGATGTGTCGCAGAGCCGTATCAGAGGCTGCCTCTGGGGGCGACCCACTCCTGTTCGGCACCGCCGACTGCCCCGACTCGTTCGAAGTCGGCATCGTAGTGAAGGACAACGAGTCCGGCCGACCGGGCGGCTGCAGAGATGATGACGTCGGGGATGGCCAGCCGGTGCTGTCCTCGCTTGGCCAGCTCGTGTTGGAGGTCGATGGCGAGTTCGAGTACCTCCGGCGTGATCGGGGCGCTGTCGAGGCTGCGACGTTCGAGGAGAACCGCTTCGTAGTCAGCAAGTCTCCGGCTGGAGTACAGCACCTCCAGGTCGACGATTGCACAGGTGGCGATCAGGCCCTCTTCGAGGAGTGGCCGGAGTCGCGCCTCCACCGCTGGATTCGGGAAGCGGGCGAGAGCGCTCTTGTCGGCCAGGAAGCGGGCGTTCAGCGCCACGCGCCCGACATCACCGAGGCATCATCCAGGTCGAGTCCGGTCATCGTTCCCAGCCGATCGGCATGACTGCGACGGCGAGCAGCCAACACGACCGATTCGAGAGAGCGGTTGACGGCCTCCTTCATGGTCGACGCCCCGAGGATGGAAGTGGCCTCAGCGAGGAGTTCGTTGTCGATGTCGACCAGGTGCTTACTCATGGATTCAGTATATCTCTTATGTACCGCTGAATATAGATCCATCACGTGGCAGTGCTGGTGCGGATCTCCGCCAGTTCTGAGGCGGCATGGGCCACCTCCACCAAGCTCGACATGCGTCGATGGCGGCGTCGATGGACGAAGTCTCAGCCATCGCCTGAAGAATATCTGCCGAGCTCAGACGACCACAGTCTCGAACACCTCGTCGACGGAGGCGGTGCGCCAGAACCCTCCATGGGTGGGTGACTCCGCGTCCTGTTCACCATGCTGGGGCGAGAGCGACTACCCCTTTGGTCTCTCCTGGCGTTGACATTGCGAGGCCCACCGCTTTAGGGTTGTATTATGGTAATAGGACAGAAGGATAGTGACCGGGTGGGCGGTCGGATCTCACCGATCGAGTTCCGGCTCGACCCCGCCTCGGGGGTGCCGACCTACCTGCAGCTCGTCCATCAGGTCGAGCACGCGCTGCGACTCGGCTACCTCAAGCCCGGCGACCAGCTGCCCAAGGTCAGGGACGTGGTCGCCTCGCTGGCCATCAACCCGAACACGGTGTCGAAGGCCTACCGCGAGCTGGAGACGAAGGGCCTCATCGTCGGGCGGCCCGGCCAGGGCACGTTCATCCTGGCCACGCTCAGCCAGGTCGCGCTGCCCGAGCTGACCGGGCTTCGGCGTTCCCTGCTCGCCTGGCTGGCCAAGGCCGACACGGCGGGGCTGGACGAGGACGGGATCGCGGCGCTCGTCGCAAGCGAGCTGCGGGATTTTTATGAGCGCCGCAGCGGCTCGCGCTCCGGCGCGCTCAAAGCGGCGAAACGGAGGGCGTCGCATGAACGTCATCGAGACTCACGGCCTCGGCAAGTCCTACGGAGCGACCGAAGCGCTCCACGACTGCACCCTGGCGATCCCCGAAGGGCACGTGGCCGCGCTGGTCGGGCCGAACGGTGCCGGAAAGTCGACGCTGCTGAACCTCGCGGTCGGCCTGGCGGCACCGACGAGCGGTGAGCTGACCGTTCTCGGCGGCTGCCGCGCCGGCTCACTGCCTGCACTCGACGGCATCGCCTTCGTCGCCCAGGACACGCCGCTGTACAAGAACCTGTCGGCCGCCGACATGCTGCATCTCACCCGCAATCTGAACCGGCACTTCGACCAGGCCTACGCCGAGGCCCGGCTGGCCGAGCTGGGCATCCCGCTGAAGCGCAAGGCGGGCAAGCTGTCGGGCGGCCAGCAGGCCCAGCTCGCGTTGACCCTGGCGCTGGCCCGCCGACCGCGGCTCCTCGTGCTCGATGAGCCGGTGGCGATGCTCGACCCGATCGCCCGCCACGATTTCATGGCCACGGTGCTGACGGCGGCGGCCGACGACGGCGTGTCGGTGCTGCTGTCCTCGCACGTGCTCGCCGAGCTCGAGCGGGTGGCCGACTACCTGATCATGCTGTCCTTGGGCCGCATCCAGGTGGCGGGCGAGGTCGACGATCTGCTCGCCGGCCACCGCGTGCTGACCGGCCCGGCCGCCGAGGCCGGTCGATACGACGAACGGCCGGTTGTGCATGTCCGCCGCGGCGATGCCCAGGCCCACCTGCTGGTCCGGTCCACCGCGGACGACCCGGTCCCGCCGGGCTGGGAGGCGCATCCAGTCGGCCTGGAGGAGCTCGCTCTGGCCTATCTGCGCGAGCCCGGCGCCGCCGCTCTGCCCGGCCCGGTCCGCAACATGGGATGCCGACCCGTCGGAGGTGACGAGATGACCGCGCTGAGCACGATGTCCGCACCCGCGCTCGTGACGAGGAAGTGCCGACCTGCGAGCCGGTGCCGTGGCGACGGATGGCCTGGGTCACCTGGCGGCAGCACCGCACGGCCCTGATCGGCGTGCTTCGGCGTTGATCGGCGCGCTGGCCCTCTGCCTGCTGATCGTCGGCCTTCAGCTGCACCACGCCTACGCCGCGGCGACTGCCTGCCATCCGGCGAACTCGGCAGCGTGCAATGCCACGGTCGCCAACTTCAATGGCATCGGCAACTTTCTGTCCAATGGCGGTCCTCTTCCTGGTCGTGCCACCCCTGATCGGAGCGTTCGTCGGGGCGCCAGTGCTTGCCCGCGAGTTCGAGGCCGGTACCTTCCGCTACGCCTGGACCCAGGGCTTCGGGCGGTGGCGCTGGACGCTCGCCAAGCTGGTGGCGCTCGGGGTCGCGGTGGCCGCGGCCAGCGCTGCCCTCAGCGTGCTGGCCTCGTGGTACTACCGGCCGTATTTCGCCTCGGGCAACCAGTCCCTGTCTCTTACCACGTTCAATCCGCTCAATCCCGGATTGTTCGAGCAGCGCGGCGTTGCGTTTGCCGCATGGACCCTGGCCGCCTTCGCAATCGGCGCCCTGGCCGGCGTGCTCATTCGCAGGGTCGTCCCTGCCATCGTGACCACTCTGGCTGTTTGCGGAGCGACTCGCCTTCGCGACCGGGGGGTGGCTACGCATGCACTACCTGACTCCCGCTGGTCACCGAGGGACTCAATGTGCCGGGTGCCTGCGCGGATCGTGAGCCAATGGGGAAGCAGGGGCGGTCGGGTCGTCTTCACCGGACCGCCGACGTTTCCGATCTACCAGCAGTACTGCCCCGCTCAGGCCGGCCTGGGCAAGGGCGGCGGGGCGGGGTCGGGGAATCCCCTCCAGTGCCTGGCTCAGCACGGCTTCACGTTCTGGACCAGCTACCAGCCGGCCAGCCGGTTCTGGGCGTTCCAGTGGATCGAAAGCGGCTGGCTGCTCGCGCTGTCGGTCCTGCTCATCGCCGTGACCGTCTGGCTCGTCCGTCGCCGCGCAGTCTGAAGTTTGATACCCGCCGGGCACCTGCCCCCGTATGTGCAAACGTCACGGTGTCAACGGGTCGTCCGTATCGCCGGCTGCGGGTCGCATATTTGAGAATCGATTCCGGGGTTCGAGCGCTTCCGCTGAGTTCGGGAATCTGCGCAGAGGCATGGGTTTGCTGAATCCTCAGCAACCTGAGGATTGCCCTACTCCACTGCTCAATGGCCGCATATCCCAACGGCTGGCTGTGGGATCACGATACGGTGCGCTTCAGAGGGCTGAAGCTGTCCGGTCTACTTGAACAGATGGGGCCTACCGGAAGCCGCCTCATCCCATATCCATCCCATAAATGTGTCCGCCACGACCAGGGACGACGCGGTGGTCCAATTTGATAAGACCTGGCCAGAAGGTTCGAGGCGTCTCCAGCAACCACCAGACAGGGACCGGAACCCCCTCGTAATGCGTAGGTCAGGAGTTCGATTCTCCTCCCAGGCTCCCTGGTCAGAGGTCATTGTTGGCTGCGACGATCTCGCTTGACCCCATATCCACCCCATGACCTCAAGCCGTCGCTGATTTCCGAAGCGTCGGAGTCCCCGGGCAGGATCCCCGTCCCCGGACATCCCTGGCCAAGGGCGGCCATGGCGTCACGGCGGGACGCCATGGCCGGGTAGGGGCAACTCCCGACGCTGACTGGGCGGGCCGAGCCGCCGGCCCCATCCCATGTTCATCCCATAATCGTGGCGGCACGAACTGGGGCAACGCCGCCGGCCATTTCGACAGGGCCTGGCCAGATGGTCCAGACGTCTCCGGACACCTTCAGACAGGAGCCGGGACCCCCTCGCAATGCGTGGTGCCGTGGACCGCATGCTCAGGAACGCTGGTAACGCCCGGCTCGAAGCTCTCGTCAACGATTGTGTCGGACTCCACGGGATGCCGATCCCTGCCAGGGCCTGTGTGACGAGAAAAGCACCGGCGCATTTCGCGCTAGCGCCCGATCTCGTCCAACTCGTTGACATCCTCCGCAGAGAGCGAGACTCCGGTCCCAGCAGCGTTCTCTTGTAGGTGGAGGGCAGACGATGTACCGGGAATGAGCAGGATATTCGGGGATCGGTGCAGCAACCAGGCCAGGGCAACAGACATCGGCGTTGCTTCCACGCGGGCGGCAACCTTTGACAGCGTGGAGGGCTGCAGCGGGGTGAATCCGCCGAGCGGGAAGAAGGGCACATAGGCGATGTCCTCAGTGGCGAGCTTGTCGATCAACTCGTCGTCTTGGCGATAGGCGAGGTTGTACATGTTCTGCACGCAGACGATCTGAGCGATCGCCTGCGCCTCAACGATCTGTTCCGGCGTCGCGTTGCTTACTCCGAGGTGCCGGATCAGGCCCTGCTGCTGGAGTTGGACGAGCGTCTCGAAGGGCTCAGCGAGCGAGCCGGGCTGCGGTCCCTGAGCGTTGCCGAGTCGAAGGTTGACCAGGTCGAGCACGTCGAGGCCGAGGTTGTCGAGGTTCTCGTGGACGGAGCGCCGCAGCTCAGCAGGCTGTCGGGCCGGGGGCCAGCCGCCCTGGCTGTCCCGGGTGGCACCGACCTTGGTCACGATGTGCAGATCGTCGGGATAGGGGTGCAGCGCTTCACGGATGAGCTGGTTGGTGACGCGCGGTCCGTAGGCGTCGCTGGTGTCGATGTGGGTGATGCCGAGCTCGACGGCTTCGCGGAGGACCGCAGTGCGCCATCGTGGTCGGCGGGCGGCCCCATGACACCGGGGCCGGCGAGCTGCATTGCGCCGTAGCCGAACCGGGTGACGGTCAGGTCGCCCAGCGTCCAGGTGCCGCCGGGAAGCGAAGTGGAGGACATACTCGTGCCCCTGTCTCTCATGGTGAGGTGATTGTGGGTGGCAAATGACTGTGTGCATCACAATATTGGTGTAGCTTCCTAATAGGAAGTAGGCACTTTGAAGTGCGTTAGGTACCCACAGTCGCAGGAGTGGTCGATGGCAACGATGACAGCGGCCCAGAAGAGGGCGCAGGCCAAGGTGGAATATGACGCCTTTCTTGGCGTCTGCCCGAGCCGCAAACTGCTCGACCGCCTCTCCAGCAAGTGGGTCACGTTGATCCTGTGCGCTCTGGGCGGAGAAAGCTCGCAACAGCCAGGCACCAAGCGCACCGAGAAGCCTCACTCGATGCGCTACTCGGAGCTTTCCCGGCTGCTTGCCGGAGTCAGTCAGAAGATGCTGACTCAGACGCTGCGCTCATTGGAGCGTGACGGTCTCATCACTCGCACTGCCATGCCGACCGTCCCCGTGACGGTCACCTATGAGCTGACGGACCTCGGACGTTCATTGCATCGGACGGTGCGCGGGCTCAAGGCATGGGCCGAGGGGCACATGGACGACGTACTTGCCAATCGCGCCACCTACGACGCCAGTATGGTCTGAACCAACCACGTTCACCCAAGGATCGCCTCGCTGGCTGCTCTTGGACTCTCTCGAGCTGCTGTGCAACGTTGGAGTAGCTCGACGCACCGTGGGTTTACGGATTGCTCTGGAACCTGGCAATGCCCCCATCCGTGGCTCTTTGTGCGTGCGAATCGGAATGCGGGGAATCAGGGGGCTGCAGCCACGCGGGCCCATCGTGAAGCCTCGGGTCCTCATCCCATATTCACCCCATAGAACTGCGCGCCAGAGGCACCGGTTTTGGGCGGACAAATCATCGGGGCTGAGTGCTCCTCGGCAGGTCACAGGTCCGACACGCCTGGCAAGATTGTCCTGCTATGAGGCGGAGGCCATTGGTACACCCGATTTACCGGGACGCCCTCCGGATGTGCGCGGGTTAGCGGTGGGTCGCCGCTTTGGTTCGCTTCTCGATACCTGTACATCTACATCCCAACCAAGGAAGTTGAGTAGGGCAACAAGTTGCGTGAACGACTTGGTGTAGTTCGTGGCATCGATCAGGCGGTAGATCTGTGTCGGCGAGGTACCAAGGGCCGTCGCCACCTCACGAATGGGCTTACGGGACTCTTCGATCCGCTGCTTTGCCGCCAGAGACAGTTTGTACATGACCAAGTCCGCCATGTACTTCGGATCTTTGCTCACCTCAAGAACCGAGTCGACGTGCACTGACCCCTCAAGTCCCGAGCGCAGCAGATAGGTGAAGCCCTCGTTACCCAGCTCTGGATCGGGAGCTACTTTGACTACAGGGTCCGACCCACTGGGGGTGGGTTCGGTCCTAGAGAATGGGAAGTAGTAGGTCCCCTTGGCGGTCCGGACCTCGAATGCACGCTTGCGGCCTTGCGCTGTCACACCTCGGATCTTCATAGTCTTCCCTCCTCCTCAAGCTCGCTGATCAATCGCTGTATGCGCCTATTGGCGTTTCCTCCCATCGCGCACTTGTGTTCGAGATCCCACTTCACAATGAGCTTCCCGTCGCGATACACGTGCACATGCCTGGGGCTGTGATCACCAACCCAACTGAGAAAGATGTAGTTCCCACGGCTGATCTTCGTCACGCTCTATGTTACCAGAGGCGGTAACATACCAATTCGCTGCACAAGAGGGCTGCAAGATCCTGGCCTACAAACTGGCCTACAAACTGGCCTACAACTCGGGATCCACCTGGTTCCAGTTGCCTCCCCCCAAAATGCGCGAGTCACCCAACGTGCTCTATGCCGCGTAGGTGCGCAGTAGGACGAAGGTCTGATGCAACGCGCGGGCCAGGTGTTGACGGGAACCGGTTGCTTTGTCGATGACCGCACCACCTTGGAGAGCGGCAAGCATGGTTGACGCGAGGTCGGTCACAGGTGTGTCGTGGCGCAGGAGGCCACTTGCTTGCATGGCGGCGAGCTGATCCTGTAGCTCGGTGGTCCAGAGTTCGTACATCCGACCGACCAGGTCTCGCGTGGTCCTATCAGTGTCCAGCGCCCGACCGGCAAGGGCCGCAACCTCGCAGGCATCAGCACCTCCCTGTTGATCATGAAGTCGCAAGATCTGTTCGATCCACGACTCCCAGTCTTGCCAGGTTGCAAGTTCGGCGGGCGCCTCAGCCTGGGCCAGTCGAACGAGGTGACGTTCGGCCGCCGCCCGCATCAGTTCTTCCTTGCCTCCGGGGAAATAGTAGAAAATCTGTCCCTTGCTCGTGCGGGTCAGGTTCATGACCTCGTCGAGATTGATGTCGTTTCCGGTGATCAGCAGGTCAGTCGCAGCCTCGAGGATGCGGGCCTTGGTCGCTTCTCCCTTGCGGGTGGGCATGCCGTGATCCTAGTTTTTGGACTTGATAGTTCAAAATCCTGCTGTCACCATTATGGACGTGAGAGTCCAAAATCCCGTCAACCGCTCATCTGACGCAGACATATACGTTGTGCGCGCCGTTTCGCAGCATGCGAACCCCGAGTCTGTCGCCGGCTCCGCTGGGCGCCGCTCTGTTCACGGCGTCACCGGCAGGCTGGCATTGTGACCACCGTGCCCAACCCAGGGCCGCGCCTCGCCGGTAGGCACGCCTTGGTAACCGGCTCTACGTCCGGCATCGGCCGGTCAATTGCGATGACGCTGGCTCATGAAGGGGCCACCGTCGTAATTTCTGGCCGCAACGTAGCGGCCGGCGACACGGTCGTGCGAGCGATTCGCACTGCGGGCGGTGCGGCGCACTTCGTGCGTGCCGACCTCGCCGAAGGAGGTGGGGCCGCCACGCACCTCGCCCACGCGGCAGCGGAGACAGCCGGAGGTCCGGTAGATGTGCTCATCAACAACGCGGCACTGCTGATGCCCGCGCAATCGCTAACAGAGGTGGATGAGCAGTTGGCCGACCTGGCTCTGGCGGTGAACGTCAAGGCGCCGGCCCTGCTGGCCGCAGCGCTCGTACCGGCGATGGTGGCAGCTGGGGGCGGCGTGGTGGTCAACGTTGGTTCGATCAACGGCGCCATCGGCATGTCCGTCGCGGCCCTGTACGGTGCGACCAAGGCAGCACTGCATTCGTTGACGACGTCGTGGGCCGCCGAACTGGCCCCAAAGGGCATCCGAGTCAACGCGGTGGCACCAGGACCCACGTTGACCGAGGAAAACGCCCCATTTCATGACATGCTGCGCGGCTACGCGGCAGCTAGTCCCGACGGCCGACCGGGTACGTCCACCGAGGTTGCCAAGGCCGTCGCGTTCCTGGCCAGCGATGAAGCCGCCCATATCCACGGTGTGATTCTCCCGATCGACGGCGGCTACCTCGCCGCGCGATAACGGGATGAACAGGTAGTTGTGGCATGGCCAACTGCCACAGAGGGGGAACAATGAAACTGCAGGTGAACGGTCTGAAGATTGCCATGGTTATGGTGACGGCCATTGCTGGTGTGGTGCTAGTGAACCCGTCAGATGCGATGGCAGCAGTCAGGCGCACACCGATCGGCATCGTCGTGCTGTCGACCCGTGCCGATCTCGTGACCGGTGACACTGCACTCGTCCAAGTGACGGGCGTCCGGTCATCTACGGGATCAATTCAGGTTCTCCTCAATGGGGCATCGGTCAGAGATGAGTTCGCCATGCGCCAGAACGGTCAATTCGAAGGGTTGGTCACGGGTCTCACACTTGGCCGAAATGTCCTGGCAGCTCGATTGCCAGACGGGGCCGGAGCGCGTCTCGTAGTCACCGATCACCCGATCAGCGGACCACTTTTCTCGGGCCCTCAGATCCAACCCTGGTCGTGCCAGCCGGGCGACTCGGATGCGCAATGCGACCACCCGGCGGAATATTCCTACTTCTACTACTCATCCAGTACGGCCGTGTGTGCCCAATCCCCCACGCTGCAGCCCTACCAAACCGATTCCGTGGCTCAGTTCGGTTCCAGTGGAGGTGGACCTGAGCCGTGCTTCGCGCCCTATGACCCGGCCAACCCCCCAGCGTCCATTCCGACGGTGACCACCGACCGAGGCATCACTGTGCCGTACGTCATCCGATTGGAGCGGTTGTGGCAGGACCGTGACCAGGTTGACGTGGCAGTACTAGCCACGCCTGGAACAAGCTTCGAACCGTGGACGAACGCCGATCCGGCGTGGAACCGGGACCTCGAGATAACCCAGGGCGAGGCGTGCGGCGAGCACCATGGAGAAGCTGCCGGCGATGAGCCGCCAGCGCTCATTCCGGATTCGCCACCGCCGGTTACCGACCCTGAGGCCCTCGGCGAAGGCTTCATGGTCATGTCAACTGCGCTCAACAACTCGTATCACGACTGTGATCTGGTGCTTCAAGCCGAGTCGCTCGTGATAGCGAAAGAGCACATCATCGATGAATACGGGCCGGTCAACTTCACCGTCGGACGTGGATGTTCGGGAGGTTCACTCTCTCAGAATCAAGTTGCCAACGCGTATCCCGGGATCTATCAAGGCCTCATCACCTCGTGCACATTTCCCGATGCCGTCTCGACCAACATGGATGTGGTCGACTGTGATCTGCTCTTGCGCTACTGGAACAGTCCCGCTGTCGCAAAGTCTGGGTTGCATTGGACCGCAGCGCAGGAGGCTGCTGCAGTGGGAAAACAGAGTACCAAGGTCTGCAATTCCTGGATCAACCAGTATCCGTTCTATCCCACGCTACAACCGACCCTCGAGCAGCCGTCGGAGGATGGCGGCGGAGCACTCAACTTTCAGAACTGTGGCGTGGCGCCGGAATTGGCTTACAACCCAGCTACCAACAAGGGTGTTCGGTGTGATCTCGCTGATTACATGGTCGACGTGCTTGGCCGCTCAAAGGAAACCGGAAATGCCAACTCGATCCTGGACAATGTCGGGGTGGAGTACGGCCTCCAAGCACTTGACGAACGAAAGATCACGCCGGCCCAGTTCGTGAGTCTCAACGAGTCAGTTGGTTCGTTCAACGGCAATTTTGAATGGCAGTCCGGCCGTATGAAAGCCAGCCTTACCGGACTCCGCAATGCCTACCGCTCGGGCGCCGTCAATGAGGCGACGTATCTCAACGGCGTTGCCATTATTGATAGCCCCATCGACGTGCAAGACATCCACGAGCCCTATCGATCCTTCGCTATCAGAGCTCGGCTCAACGCCGCCCACGGCTCCCACGCCAACCAGGTGATCTGGTATACGACGGCAAAGACCCCCGATGCATTTGTGGTGATGAACGAATGGCTGTCAAGGGTCAGCAACGATCACCGACTCTTGTCCTACGCCAGGAAGCTGATCCTCGATAAGCCATCCGCAGCTCACGACATGATCAACCGGACCTTCAATGAGGGGACACGCGAAGCTGCGGGGGGGCCGTTGGCGTCCGATGTGCTCGCATGTTCGCTCCAACCCCTGCGCCGATCAGATTTCTCAGCTGCTTTCACCAACGCTCAGTGGGCAGCACTTCGGGCCACGTTTCCCGATGGTGTCTGCAACTGGAACAAGCGTGGACTCGAACAGCAGCCGACTATTCCGTGGCTCACCTACGCAGAGGGCCCGGGCGGCCGGCCGCTCGGGCCGCCTCCACGTTCGATACCAACTGAGTCCGGAAGGTAGAGAGAAGCTGAGTCTTTGCCGCTTACCAGTCGATGGGGCACGGGATACCGCAGGTTGATCCTCTCGCCGGTACCGTTTGTGGTTATCCGATACACCTACCAATCCTCTAGTGCATCAATGACGACATCAGCCTCTCCTGGTCCTGACTGCGGCGTCCGGCGACTGAGTCGCTGGACTAACGAGGCGGGAAGCCAGAGCATCTAGCACCCGGCCGATCGCCAACAGGGACCGGCCTCGGGGCCTCATCCCATATTCATCCCATAGAGCCGCGCGCTACGCCCAGGGACAACGCGGCGGTTAATTTGATCAGTCCTGCTTAGAAGCGTCAAGTCGTCTCCAGGCACCGTGAGACAGAGCCCGTGACCCCCTCGTAATGCGTAGGTCAGGAGTTCGATTCTCCTCCCAGGCTCCAGTTCAGGCTGCTCATTGCGCCAACCGCCCGCCGATTAGTCGCGGAGTCGTATCAGAGGCTCCCCCTGGGAGCGACCCATTCCTGTTCGGCACCCCCGACAGCCCTGACCCGTTCGAAGTCGGCGTCATAGTGAAGGACGATGAGTCCTGCCGACCGGGCGGCTGCCGAGATGATGACGTCGGGGATGGCCAGCCGGTGCTGCCCTCGCTTGGCCAGCTCGTGTTGGAGGTCGATGGCGAGGTCGAGTACGTCTGGCGTGATCGGGGCGCTGTCGAGGCTGCGACGTTCGAGAAGCACCGCCTCGTAGTCAGCAAGTTTCCGGCTGGAGAACAGCACCTCCAGGTCGACGATTGCACAGGTGGCGATCAGACCCTCTTCGAGGAGGGGCCGGAGTCGCGCCTCCACGGCCGGATTCGGGAAGCGGGCGAGAGCGCTCTTGTCGGCCAGGTACTGGGCGTTCAGCGCCACGCGCCCGACATCACCGAGGAATCATCCAGGTCGAGTCCAGTCATCGTTCCCAGCCGATCGGCATGACTGCGACGGCGAGCAGCCAACACGACCGATTCGAGAGAGCGGTTGACGGCCTCCTTCATGGTCGACGCCCCGAGGATGGAAGTGGCTTCAGCCAGGAGTTCGTTGTCGATGTCGACCAGGTGCTTACTCATGGACTCAGTATATCTCTTATGTGCCATCGAATATAGATTCATCACGTGGCAGTGCTGGTGCGGATCTCCGCGCCGAGCGTGGCGGTCTCATCAGCTGGCATCTCGATTCCTGTCGAACGAAACAGCAATCCTCTGCGAGCTCACAGATATCGGCTGCTCGCTCGAAGTGCCTGTCGCCGCGCCCTGGCGTTGGGTGAAGCCAGCTGGGATCACGCCGAGGCGCCTCAGCGAGTTGGCCCGAGCGAGCCAAGAGATGTTCGAAGGCCCGCATGTAATGCACTGCTGCACTTCAGGCTGGGTCAGCTGCCCTTCCGCCGGGAGATCCCAACTGCCAACCAGGTGGCTGTTGCCGCGGTCATCATCGTGATCGGCACGTGGGAGCCCAATCTGCAAATCGCCGACGCAGGAACGCACCGACTCGTCCATCATTAATTGGCCCCAGGCTGACCGAGAATAACGGTTCGAATTTGAGATGAGGCCTTCCAGGCTTCGTGGAGACTCTCGTCTCCCCCGACATGGACCTTTGTACCCGTGGCTGGGAGCGCCGGGCTGGCGCCACAATCATCACCTTCGTACGCTGGAGAGCGCTCTCGCGCTCTGCCGCCGAGTGTCCAGATGCAAACATCATCTTTGTCGGGGTCAAGGTATGAGCGTCTTGAGTTGGATTTTCAGCCGAGTTGCAAAACTCGACAGGCCCATTACGCGTCGCGTCCAAGTCGAGCGGGGCATCCGTATCCCGATGGTGGACGGCACGCTCAGCGTTGCCAATCGCTATTTTCCAAGGAACGGAGAGGGTCTCCCGGTCATCCTGATCCGGACGCCGTATGGATTGTCACGCTCGAAGCCGTACGCCGAGGTGTTCGCTCAACGCGGCTACCAGGTCGTCGTGCAGTGCTGCCGGGGAACGTCTGGTTCTCAAGGGGAATGGCTACCCTTTCAGACCGATCGTGAAGATGGCCTCGCAACGATCGCTTGGATCCGTGGTCAACCCTGGTTCGGCGAGAAGCTGGGCATGTTCGGGCAGAGCTACATGGGGTTTGTCCAATGGGCTGTGGCAGCAGACATGCCCAACGAGATAGGAGCTCTAGCGCTGCAAATTGCTGCATCGGCGCCGCGCGAGATGATGTTTGCCGGCGGACCCTTTGCGCTACGCACCATGGCAGCTTGGACACACTTGGTCGGAAGCCAAGCCCAAGGCGTAGGCAATTTGCGATACACCATCCAGCACTTCCTGAAGGTCCCGAAGGCGTACAACCAGATTCCACTCTCGGAGGTCGATCGGTTCGAATTGGGGCAGCACTTTCCCTTCTTCCAGCAGATGATCGAGAGCGAGCACGCCGACGCACCGCTGTGGCGGTCGATGGACTTCAGCGACCGCGTCGCCGAAGTGAAAGCACCGGCTCACTTCCTCACCGGCTGGTTCGACATCTTCTTACGCGGACAGCTCGCTGACTACGCTCGCATGCGGGACGTGGGAAGGGCACCTCGACTCATGATTGGGCCGTGGGGCCACACTTCGCCTGGACTCCTCAAGCCTGTCTTTCAGGAGAGCCTTCACTTGTTCGACTCTCATCTCCGAGAGCTGCCGACAACGGGGACAGAGTATTCGGTGCGCGTCTTCCTCATGGGCGCTCGGGAATGGGTGGATCTTCCTTCGTGGCCGCCTGATACTCGTCCAACCACCCTCCACCTTCAGTCGAACAAGAGTTTGACGGAGTCGGCCCTCGGCGACGGCCCACCGGATCGATACCGGTTTGATCCGCGCGATCCGACACCTGATCCCGGAGGGAACTCAGATCCGGGCTTCGGCTCTCACGGCAATCGAAAGCTAGAAGCTCGCTCCGACGTTCTCACGTATACCACCGAAGCGCTCCCGTCAGACGTCGACGTGATGGGGACCGTCGTCGCGGAGCTCTTCGTCAGCTCGAGCCTGGAGGCTACAGACTTTGTTGCTCGGCTTTGTGACGTATCACCGCGCGGTAAATCTACAAACGTGTGCGATGGAGTACTCCGCCTTGGCATGGGAAATAACAACCAACGACTCACCGGACCAATGAAGATAGAGGTCGAAATGTGGCCCACCGCGTATCGCTTCAAGGAGGGTCACCGGATTCGGTTGCACGTGGCCAGCGGTGCTCATCCACGATTCGCGAGGAATCTCGGTTCCGGAGAACCAATTGGCTCGGCGATGACGTTCAACGTCGCAGAGCAGGAGGTGTTTCACGACTCCGACCATCCGTCGGCTGTGATCCTTCCCGTACGGCCGTTGCAGTAGTTCCAGGGCGTTCGAGAATCGCGCGCTGAAATTCCGTATCACTAACGACCGCCAGCACCCCCATTGTCTGGTGATTTCGATGGCAGGCTCCCCGCCACCTGGCTCGCCACCGCCACATCCAGCCTCGGTCAAGCCGCCGCCTGGGACTGACCGCCATTACCGAACCCGGGAGCCATCCCTTCGACAATTCGCTGCGCATTGCGAGTGCCCGCCGTTCGGACTGGGTAGCGGTCCCTGGCGACCCTCCGACTCCGTTCGGGCGTGACCTTACGTGACCTTATCGAGATGGAAGGGGAGGGCTCGTCAGGGGACCTGAGGGGATCGAAACGCCGCTACCAGGAAGGTCCTCGGATAGTGCCCGGTTAAACGCTGAGAACCGTACGTTCGCAATGTAGAGGCCGTGGGTCCGAATCCCATCACCTCCACTTAAGGCCCAGGTCAAGGGGCTGGCAGTGGGAGTCCCCCGGAGTTTCCGTTCGCGCGGCGTGACTTTATCGGCGGGAGAGCTCCGGTGAGCGCTACATAGAGCTCGCGGATCAGGTTCTGAACCTTCAGTCGGTCGATGGAGTCTCCGAGGAGGTCTGGGCCTTCCTCTCCAAAGTGAGGATCGACCCAATCCATGTCTCCGTTGGCAGCCCCTAGGGCCTCGTACAACTGCCCTACCGTCGTGTCGAAACCATTCTTGGCCTACGGGCTGGCCTACAACTCGGGATCGACCTGTTTCCGGTTGCTCCTCGGCAAGGGCGATGAACAGGGATAATGCTCGATTGCTTCCGGTTGCCGTCCGTCATTTCCGGCCCTTTTTCGCACTCGTAATGCGTAGGTCAGGAGTTCGATTCTCCTCCCAGGCTCCATGGGTTCTGTAAGACTTCGAGCGTGGCCTACATATGGGCCCACTCTCGAGTCGAGGCAGGCACGATGCGAGAGCGCTCACAAGATTCCTACACCTCGGCCGCAGCCTCGTCGCGCAGGTACTCCCGCAGGTAAGGAAGGGCGAAGTCGACATAGCCCCTCTTCGTCGGCTCGATCAACTCGGCGGCGATGAGGCGGAGCCGGTACTGGCTGACGTAGCTTTCGTCGACGCCGAGCCGCTCTTGGATGTCTGCCATCTTGGATGGCCCGTCGTCCTTCGCCATTGCGAGGAGGAAGGTGCGATCGATCTCCGAGGTGTCGGCCAACGCGGGCTGGTAGACCAACGACCCAAGGCGTCGGCGCGCCTGACGCACCCCCTCCTCGGCGTCGTCGAGGTTGATGTCCTCGGTATCGGAATGGAGGCGCCACGTGCGGTGCCCGACGAGTTGGATCAGGAACGGATACCCGCCGGTCCCCTGCGCCATCACCGCGAGGGCGTCATCGCCGACTGTGCGGCCGAACTGCTCTATGGGCTCGCGAATGGCCCGTCGCACGTCGTCATCGGGCACCGGGCCGAGGTGATGGTGGTCGGCGCGACGAAGGAATGTCAGCACCTTGTCGTTCACAACGTCGCTCACGGCCGAGGAGAGGCCGGCGCCGACGAAGACCAGCTGCCGTTCCTCCCGGAATGCATGCTGGACGGTGGTCGCTAAGTCGCGAAGTTCATCGATCTGCTGTTGGTGCACCTCATCGAGAGTGATGACCAATCCGCTGTTCTTCTCCGCGAGCAGATTGGTCAACAGGTCGATCTGGTTGCGCAATCCCGCCTGGCTGATGTGCGCTTCGATGGTGCTCCAGTCCGCACCCGCCGATCCGAGTGGTCCGAGCGGAACACTGATCCCGCTCAGCCGCCGACGGACTGCCTCGGGATCGACACCGCGCAGCTGCCCGGGGAGGTGTTGCTGCGTGATCCTTTCGACGAAGCCCGGGGACGCTGTCTCGCTGATGACCGTCCACCCCAGCTCCCTGGCGCGGTCCTCGACGGCATTGAGGAGGACGGTCTTCCCCGATCCGCGGGGCCCGGTGTAGAGGGTCGCTCGACCCGGAGCGCCGGGGCCGTCCTCGATCGCCTCGGCGACAGCCTCGATGAGGTCGTCCCTGCCTACGAGCAGCGGGGGGGTGACCCCAAAGGTTGGGTGGAAGGGATTGGCCATCGCCCGTCATCCTAGCAGGCTGTTTAGTTTCCTTTAGTCTCTTTATTTATCTTTAGGAAGTTCTCCGGGCCGGCGGGGCGGCGACCCCGTGCTAACCGTGAACCAGTTATGGAGTGGTTGCGTCGGCAATCACGGGAGTGGACTGCGCTGAGGCATGGGTTTATTGAATCCTCTGGAAGCTGAGGATCGACCCAATCCATGTCTCCGTTGGCAGCCCCTAGGGCCTCGTACAACTGCCCTACCGTCGTGTCGAAACCATTCTTGGCCTACGGGCTGGCCTACAACTCGGGATCGACCTGTTTCCGGTTGCTTCCCCGGCAAGGGCGATGAACAGGGATAATGCTCGATTGCTTCCGGTTGCCGTCCGTCATTTCCGGCCCTTTTTCGCACTCGTAATGCGTAGGTCAGGAGTTCGATTCTCCTCCCAGGCTCCACTTTTGTGAGAAGTCGTGCATCGTGGCTTCGCCGACGCTGCCCTCAACTCCAACAGACCCGTCTCGTCGGCGTGAAGATTGGGTGAGCTCAACAGCCCCACCCGGATCGGATCAGCCGGCGCCCGCCAGGGCGTCGGCTTGCTCCCGAAGCTTGTTCTTGGCCACCTTGTCCAGCGTCGCCCGGGGGAACTCGTCGACCACGTAGACGGCACGCGGTACCTTGAAATCGGCGAGCACCGACGCGCATCGCTCGATGATCACCTTCTCGAACACCGCATCGTCCGTCTCGGCCATCGGCCCTTTGATCACGAAGGCCACCGCCACCTCGCTGAGCATCTCGTGGGACTGGGCAACCACGGCCACGTCGCCCACGCCCGGGACCTGTCGACAGGCATCCTCGACCTCGCGGGCCGAGACGTTCTCGCCCCCCACTTTGAGTACGTCGCCATCACGGTCGCAGTAGACGAAGTTGCCGCCCTCGGCCACCCGCACGATGTCTCCCGTCTTGAACCAACCGTCAACCGTAAAGCTCTTGGCCATGGCCTCGGGATTGTCGTAGTACTCGAGGAACAGCTGAATCCCGCGTGTGCCCCGGACCCACAGTTCGCCCGGTCGCCCGTCCTCGCACACCTCGCCCGTATCCCGGTCGACCACCAGCAACTCGTAGCCGGGGGTGGGCTTGCCCATCGAACCCTTGGGTACCTGACGTCCGGGGTTGTCGTTGGTGGCGTGGATGACCGTCTCGGTCATCCCGTAGGCGGGGACCACTCGGAACCCGAGCCACTGTTCGAGCTCGGGAACGATCAGCCCGAATACCCCGACCTTGACCGTGTGCTCGGGTATCGGCTTTCCGGCCACCGCGTTGTACACGAACGGGATGAGTGAGATATGGGTGACCTTGTGCTTCAGGATCACCTCCCACAGGCGGGACGAGGAGAACTTGGGCTGGAGCACGATGGTCCCGCCGACCCCCAACGTGGTCCAGAACGACCAGCTCTGGGCATTGACGTGGAAGAACGGCAGGAAGACGAGGTAGATGTCGTCGTGTTCCATGGAGATGTTGGTCGGTCCCACCTTGCCGGCCCACAGGGCGTTGGCATGGGTGTGGACCACCGCCTTGGGCTGCGATGTGGTCCCCGACGTGAACAGGATGCCCGCCGGGGCCATGGGATCAGGATCCCGGAGCTCGAAGGAGGCGCCGTCACCGACGAGTGAGTCGAAGCGGTCACCGCCATGGCCGAGCTGCTCCGCCGGAGCCGCCTCCCCACTGTTGTCCCCGGTGACCACCGTCCATCCGAGCGCGGGCCCGGCCTCGGCCACCAAGCCCGCGTACTGAGGCTGGGTGATGGCCCCCACACAGCGGGTCTTCTGGATGAAGAACTCCAGCTCGGCGCGGACCGATCGGGTATTGGTGGTCACCCCCACCGCCCCCACCGTGGCGCAGGCGTACCAGGCCAGCACCATCTCCGGACAGTTGTCGGCATGGATGAGGACCTTGTCGTCCACCGACACACCCTTGGCGGACAGGCCGGCGGCCAGGTCGCGAACATCGGACCAGAACTGCGCATAGGTCCAGGTGCGGTTGGTGCCGTCCTTGGGCTCCCAGATCAGAAAGGGCTTGTCGGGCTGGCTTTCCGCCCACGACGCCAGCAGCCAGGGGATGTCCTGGCCTGCGAACTGGAATGCTGCGGCACGTCCCTCGTCCATGATTCTCTCCTTCGTGGGTTCCGACCGACGGCCCCCCGTCACCCGGTGGACGTCGGTCCTTTTCCTACCATCGCTGGCGGGTGCCCACGACCCGGGACCGAACCGGACCGCTCACAGCTGGAGTGCCGGTCAATAAGAACCGGGAAAGGCTGGCGCGTTCACGGGTCCTCGAGGTAGTGCTGCAGGGCGTCGAGGCGGTCGTCCCAGGCATGGGCGAGTGCGGCGAGATACTGCTGAGCGACCTGCACTGGTGCTGACCTCAGTCGGTAGCGCACCCGGCGGCGTTCGCCTGGCTCGGCGGTGATGAGGCCAGCGTCGGCCATGATGGCGAGGTGCTTGGCGACGGCTTGTCGGGTGATCGGGAGCCGAGCGGCAAGATCGGTGGCAGTGGAGGGGCCGTCGGTGGCGAGAGCGGCGAGGATGGTCCGGCGGGTCGGGTCGGCCAGCGCGACGAAAACCTGCTCGGCGACAGCCTCGATGTCAGGCCCCATCTACATGCACTGCCAGCTCTGACAGCTCACGCGCCCAGCCCTCACTGTGGGAGTCGTAGGTGTCCCGCCGGGTGTCGACGGGAAGCTGGGCGAAGCCGGTCTCGACGAGGTGGAGGAGGGTGCCATCGCCGTCGGGCTCGAGGGTGAACTCGACATACGTGCGACGGGGGTCGGCCTCGGGCAGGTCGGGCAGTCGCCACGTGTACGCAAACACCGTGGGCTCCTCGACACGCTCGACGCGCATGTCAACCGTCAGACCCCCTGCGAAGGTCATCGTGGCCGCCCCACCGGGGCGGAGGTCGATCGTCGCCTTTTCGC
Source organism: uncultured Acidimicrobiaceae bacterium (assembly GCA_963824355.1). GTDB lineage: Bacteria > Actinomycetota > Acidimicrobiia > Acidimicrobiales > RAAP-2 > Bog-756. Next base: position 813,861 of record CAWGOY010000001.1, read on the forward strand.
CGAACCACGCGCCCAAACCTTCGGCGGTGGTGAGCGCCTTCCACACCTCGCCTGGCGCGCGGTTCAAGGTCAACGTCCGTTCGATGCGGTCGGGGAACGCCATGCCTTCCTCCTTTGGGAGTGATCGAGGAGTATGTCGAACATCGGCCGCCGACCCGGAGACTGCCCGGTCATGATTGACAGTCCCCGGGGGATCCGGATCAGCCGTTCTCTTCGGCAGCTCGGCGGGCGAGGTCACGTGGGCTGCGGTTCGGAGCGCCCGTGCCTCTCTCGGCCAGCTCGCGCAGGCTGGTACCGACAAAATGATCCCAGCTGCGGCTGCACATCTCCTTGCACTCGAGCCGCTCGTCCAGGCCTCGGTGCTCGAAGATGAGCTCGCAGGAACCGTTGTCGATCTGCGTGATGGTGAATGTCGGCTGTGTGCCCACCCAGTCTTCCATGAACGTGCACTCGGTCACCGTCCAGCGGACGGTCGTCGGGCGGGTTGCCTCGTCAACGTGGATGAGAAGCGGCCGTTGATCCGCCACCATGGGGAATCGCAGTTCGCCGCCGGTCATGCCCGACCCCGTCACCTGGCTCCACCAGGCGGCGAGCGCCTCGGTCGTGGTGACGGCGTCGAAGACGACGCCAGCTGGGGCGTTGATCCGGACGCTGATGCTGTAGTCGGTGCTGATGGTCATTAAGAGCCTTCCCTTGACTAGAAGTAGATATTGCAACCTGATGGTTGCTACATTATGGCAACCCGTAGATTGCGTCAAGAGGGTTAGCAGCGTTCATCGTCCGCCGGCCGAGTGGGCCCTCTCCCAGTACCCAGGTCCGGCTCTCCCGCGGCTTGGATCGATGGGTGCGGACCGCTCGAGCCGAAGGTCTCGATGACGAGTCCATCGAGTCGATGCTGCGCGACACGCCCGCGAGTCCCGTCTCCAGGGTTTGGCATGAGCACCGAGCACGAAGCTTTCGCCATTCGCACCCCGGCGATCCCGTGATTGCTGGCCATCAGTACGAGGTGCTCGTGGCTTGCGGGGCCTGGCCAGGAACATCAATCTGCAATGGCAGCTTGAGTCCGACGCTGCAAAGGTGAGCGAGGTCGAGGTTGACGTTCGTTCCCGAGGGTCCCATCTCGACCCGGGTCGAACTCATCCACCGCCACCTGGACCGCCACGGGCCCGGCTGGGAGCAGATGCACGATGGCGTGGGTTCGCCTGACGGCTTTAGCGCGGCCGGAGAAAACCTTGGGCGCTTCACCACGTCCGCACGTGATTGCCCCAGGCAACGACGGGGGCTGATGTAGCCACAAGGGCCGAGCGCGACCAAGGACCGGACTAGGGAGCTTTATCCCGTATTCATCCCATGAAACTGCGGGGGCCACGATCAGGAGCAACGCCGCAGCCAGTTTGAGAAGACCTGTTCAGGCGGGCCGAGTCGTATCCAGAAACCGCCAGACAGGGACCTGGACCTCCTCGTAATGCGTAGGTCAGGAGTTCGATTCTCCTCCCAGCGCTTAAGGGGTTGGCGACCTGCGGATTTCTCCGGCTCGGCCAGTTTGCCGAGAAATGGGGTCAGCGAATGCTGGTTGGCAATGCTCGCGATCGGTGCTGCGCTCAAAGCGGCACCCGGGAAGGCCCTCGGGGCGTGTTAAGCACCAGGAATCGACTACGACGTCAGCCGTCGAGTCATGCCGAAACCGTGTTGAGGCGTTGACCGCTACGAGCCGGTTTGAGCGGGCTAATGAACACCCGACCAATCGCAAACATGCCGCGCTGCGGAAAGTAGAAGTCGGCCATGTGAGCCTGTTCGGCCAAAGGGCCGGTCGGTCCTAGATCTTCACCTTCGACGATCGCCTGACTCGCAGTCACGTACCAGATGCGCAGGGGATTGGCGTCGAAGTGCTGCCGGTTGGAGGTTGTGCCGGTCAGCTGCACCTTTCCGACGCCGAGGACCCGCCCGGCCGTCGCACCCATCGCCTTGAGCACGAATCCTGACCGCCAGGCGACGAGCGGCACGACCGAGCCGATCGAACTCATCATCCGTGTTGCTGCGGTCGCCCCTGTTTCGATCTCCCAGTCGACCGCACCGTCGCCGGTGCGTACGTGAAGGCGATTGGACGCCTCCCATTCGAGATCGATCGGTCCTTCCCGGACGCGGTCCACCCCAGCCCCGAAGTAGCGCGTGCAAGCCACTTCACAGTCAGTCGACTCGTAAAAGGTCCAACGCCCTGCGGGATTGCGGTGCCAGATCGAAGTGAATTGTTCGCCCACGGACGAAGCCGTCCACCGGCGCAGTCCGAGGACATGTCCCGAGGCGAACGGCAGTCCCATCACTCCGTACCCCGATACCCGCTCGCAACTGCCGGGTGGCAACATGGGCCGGTCCTCGACCGCTCGAGCAAACTGGGCTGGTGTTTTCATATGGGCACCTCATAGCGCGACCCGGTGGGTGGGATAGTAGACCGACGGCCGAGCCAAGACGAGCGCGTATGCCCGGCACCGAGCCCTCCCAAAGTGCCACCGAGACCACTCTCGGTATCGGCACATCTCGCCCGGTCCACTTCTATCCAAAGCGACTCGGAGCTCGCCGCCCGCAAGGAGATGCCAGACATGATCGCGTGCAGCGCGTCCGGTCTGGATCCGGGTCAAAGATCAACGATAAGTCGGCGGAGGTTTGCGATGGCAGGGTCGAGGTTGGTTAAGTAGCGCGTCACGTTGGTCGCGACGTCAGGACGGGAGAGCTGTGCTCTGAGCCCGCAGGCAATGTTGACTCTGGCGTGTCCCATCCACGCCGCGATGTCGTCTTCTTGAGCCCACAGGGAGTCGGCCTGTAGGGAAACCAGAGTGCCGCGGATCCAATCGGCGGGGGTGTCGGGTTGGCGGTTGGGCGGGCACAGGCGGTTCTTGCTCGCGATGTCGGGCCGGGTCGCCTCGACATAGGCGATGAGCGAGGAGTTGAAGGGGGCCAGACCGATGCGCATGGACTGCAGTCGTATTTCTCCGGGGGCAAAGATGGGTTTCTCGGGCGCGGGATTGAGGCCACCTGCCGCAGCGTGTACGTGCAGTGTGCCTGAGGTTGTGGGGATGGTGCCATCGTCGAGCCGGATCGTGTCGGCTTCGATTCGGCGTGCCCTTCCCAGCCGGACCGCTCCGTCGATCTGTCGCAGTAGCTCGATTTCGGCGGCGCTGACCGTCGGGCCGCGGAACATGGTTGGAGTGATGCTTTCGTCGACCCGCAGCATCTGTCGGGTCTGACCGAGTCGTTCGAAGAGGGCTGTCGCGGAATCGGCTTCGGCGCATACCTCGAGCTGCTGGGCCAGCCCATCGAACAGCGTGCCGAGCAACTCGCCGCCCTGCGTAAAGGCCCGATTCAGGTACCACGCTTCCGCGGCTTGATCCATCGGATGGATGCTGGCGGAACGCCGTTCTCCAGCAGATACAGGACCGCGTCGGCGCCGGTCTTGCCAGCACCAATGATCACGAACCCGTCCGGTGGCTCCGTTACGCGGGCCAGCTGATTGACCGGCACGCATAGGACTCCGTCGGCGACCTCAAATGGGGGCTTGGACGTGGCAGGAACGGTCGGTTCGAGGTAGGTCGCGTCAACGACTGCTTTCCGAGCCAAGACCTCGAGGCGATCACCAGTCAGCAGTGAAACGACTTCGCCGGCTCCCAGATACTCGCACTGCGGAAAGAATTGGACCCGGCCGGAAGCAAGCAGCTGATCTTTCATGACCCGCTCGTAGTACGCGCAGATCTCGCTTCCGGACGCACGTTCATACATCCCGGCGTTGACGCCCAGGGTGTCGATGGTGTCGGTCCCAAGTGGCATCGAGTTGACGCCGTAGTATGCCGAAGGCTGGTGCAACCTTATAAACGGGTAGGTGTCGTTCCAGTGGCCGCCCGGGCCGTGACGACGATCAACTATCACCACTTCGGCATCGGATGACGTGATGAGAGAATCAGCGAATGCCATACCGGAGGCGCCGGCGCCGACGACGAGATAGTCAGTGTTCAGAACTCCACTCACATTGCTCCCTCCTGAGCACTTGACCATTGACCACACCCAGTCTTTCAGGCGGCACCGAGGCCTCGTACGCCCGTTCAGGGGGATGGGCCGGTAGTGGCCACCCGACAACAGCGACACCATTTTGCAACGCGCGACAAACTGGGAGGATGGTTCAAGTACCAGAGACTCAGTACGTCCCTGCACCTGAAGGTGGTTATCTCGCCTACCAGGTGGTGGGCGAAGGCCCGGTCGACGTCGTGCTGCCCATGAACGGGGGATTTGCGATCGACTTGATCTGGGAGGAGCCCACGATCGCTGCGTCCCTACGTCGGTTGGCCACCTTCAGCCGCGTCATCGCCTTCGACCCCAGGGGCTTTGGGAGCTCGGGTCGGGTGGATCCGCAGCGTGTCCCGGCGATCCAGACATGGATGGACGACATCACAACGGTGATGGACGCGACCGTCTCTGAGCAGGCCTATTTGCTTTCTTGGAGCTTGAGCGCCCTTTCCGTGATGCTGTTTGCCGCAACCTATCCGCGCCGAGTGAGTGGTGTGGTGGCGGTCAACGCCTTCGCCCGTTTCCTCCGCAACGAGGAATGCTCGTGGGGCATGCCCAAGGATCAGTTCCTCGTGTACCTAGCGGCTATCGAGGAAGCGTGGGGTACAGGTGAGGTCACGCGGGTACTGGCTCCAAGTTTGATACGAAGCGAGGATGCTCTGCATCGCTGGGCTCGTATCGAACGGCTGTCATCAACCCCAGATATGGTCGTCATTCCACGCGCCTTCATGGAGAGCGACGCAACTTCCGTGCTGTCCGCCATCCAAGTTCCCGCACTGGTGATAAGTCGAAAGGCTGACCGTTACATTCGCCCCGAGCACAGTCGCTACCTCGCGGATCGAATCCCTGGCGCTCGGCTCGTCGAGTTGGAGGGTAATGACAATTTCATCTTCGCAGGTAATACCTCAGAAGTCCTTGACGAGATTGAGGCTTTTCTAACTGGAGTTCGGCCCATTCCTGTTCTGGACCGAGTATTGGCGACAGTGGTGTTCACCGACATCGTCGGATCAACTGAGCACGCGGGAAGGTTGGGGGATCACCGCTGGAAAGAGATGCTCACTAACTACGAAGAAGTGGTGCACCGCGAGTTGAAGCGGTTTCGAGGGCGCTACGTCAAATCGACTGGCGACGGCACTCTCGCGACCTTCGATGGTCCGGCAAGAGCAATAGAGGCAACGCGAGCGATACGTGAGGCGATCAAAGTTTTCGGGATCGAGATCCGTGCAGGGCTTCATACGGGTGAGATCGAAGTGCGCGGCGACGATGTCGCTGGCTTGGCAGTGCATATTGCCGCTCGGGTGTCGGGATACGCACTGGCGGGCGAGGTTCTCGTCTCGCGCACGGTAACCGACCTCGTCGCCGGATCGGGCATCAGCTTCGAGGATCGTGGCGATCACCAGCTGAAGGGACTGCCGGGGACCTGGAGGCTTTTCGCCGCTCTCGACTGAGGACCTTGTCGCAAACGTCGTCGTGCAGCTTGCCCCGTCCGTCGGACGGTGGGGCGCTTCGGCACTGTTTTCGGGCTATGACGTTGAAGCGTGTTCTTGGGTCTCTGGAATATTGATCTGCGGGCGCAGAGCAGCCAGCAGGTGGCTCGCGGCGGATTTGAATCGCCTGGCGTCACCTATGGAGCGGGCGATCAACATGGCCCCCTCTAGACCACTTACAATCAAGCGTGCCTCTTCGAGTGGAGACCCAGGGAAACTCAACGTTCCATCGTCGCGACCTTGCTTCAATATCTCGGCGAGCCACCGCTCGTTTCCTTCGAAGAAGTCTGCGACCGCTTCCTGCATCCTGGGCGAAAGCGTCTCGTAATCGGCTGCCAACATGCCGCACAGGCACATCCTCTGGCTCCGCAGAACGCCAGCGTAGAGACCGGTATAGGCATCGAGCTTGCGAAGCGGATCTGAAGTGGACTTGTCGATGTCGGCCAATGCTCCCATGAACCGAATGGCGTAACGGGCAATCAGCGCCTCTCCAAGTTCTGCCTTGCTCGGGAAGTGATAGTGGAGGGCAGCATTGGTGAGTCCTAGCTCTCCGGCGACGTCGGCATAGCTGAAGGCATTGAAACCGCGGATCTGGACCAGGCGCTCCGCCACGTCCAGTATCTGAGTGGCTGTGTCCGTCGAATCCTCTTGCGCCTGGTTCACTCGATCCATCCTCACAGACCCTCGATTGGTCCGAGGTTACCCCTTGACTTCTACCTACTAGTAGGTAGGGTACTACTAGCGGGGCAGGTCACCGATGAGAGGCGGTTGCCATGCACGAAGCGGAGCACCGAGCGTTTGCTCAACCTGACGAGGTCCGAGAGTTTCCCCACGGGAGAGCAGAGATCGTGAAGATCGGCAACGGCGAGGTCGGGCGCTACACCTTCGAACCCGGATGGCGCTGGTCAAACGACGTAAAGCCCATCGCCAAGACGCCGAGCTGTGAAGCTCCGCACTTCCAGTTCCATGTGAGCGGTCAGTTGGCGATCCTCATGGATGACGGAACCGAGATTCTCGCCGGTCCTGGCGAGGTCACGTCCTTGCCCAGTGGTCATGACGCGTGGGTGGTTGGGAATTCACCGGTCGTCACAGTGGACTGGTTTGGCTCCAGCAACTACGCGATTCACTCCGAATCCAAGTGACCGGAGAAGATCCGGCCCGATCAGAAAGAGATTGCTATGGCCCGCAAGATGATTGATTGCCGCAAAGTGCCCAACGACGTCGGTTGCACGCTCACCATTGCCGGGACGGAGGAGGAGACCCTTGACGCAGCGGTGGCGCATGCAGTGGCCAAGCATGGGCACCAGGACACACCCGAGCTTCGAGAGATGATTCGGTCCGGCCTGGAGGACGTCTCGCCGGCCATGGCTTAGAGGAGTCGGATACCTCATCGACCCGACACAAGATGGATCCTCTCGCGATTGTCGAGGCATTTGGTGCGGCCTGGGGTGCTCACGACTTGGACGCAACGCTGGCTCTCGTCACCAGCGATTGTGTTTTCGAGTCCACGGAACCGGGGCCTGATGGCACCCGCTATGAGGGTCGCGACGCCATTGGCAAGGCATGGCAGCCCATCTTCGATGACACACACGCTGTCTTCCATGTTGAGGAGACATTCGTGGCGGAAGACCGGGTAGTGCAGCTCTGGCGCTACACGTGGGTAGACGGTCACGTTCGTGGTGTCGACGTGTTCCGAGTGCGTGACGGGCTTGTCTCCGAGAAGCTCTCCTACGTGAAGGGTTGACCGAACATCGGGTAGTCGGTGTGCGGTCAGCCCTCGCGCTGGCTCTGCCCTTGACCTGGTTGTCTTCTCACTGCCTCCGCAGTTCGGCAATTCCAGCGAGTGGGTCCGTCGCAACGGCACCCGATCGCCGATAGTCGCCACTCGAGCGAACGCGCCTGCTGACTTCTCGATCGGGATAGATCGCTAGGGGTGGACGCCTGTGGACCTATCCAGTAAGATACGCAGTATGCTAACGAACCGAGCAAAGTCATGAGCGTCCGCCATGCGTTGCTGGCCCTTCTGAGTGAAGGTCCCAAGTACGGCCTTCAGCTCCGACAGGAGTTCGAGGCCCGGACCGGCGAGGTGTGGCCGCTCAACGTCGGCCAGGTGTATACGACCCTCCAGCGCCTCGAGCGGGAAGGGCTTGTCGAGTCGGAAGAATCGGCCGACGAGGGCCGGCAGAAGGGCTTCCACATCACCGAAGAGGGTGAGGAGGAGTTGACCAAGTGGCTGCGCACTCCGCCGGACTTCTCCTCCCCGCCCAGGGACGAACTCGTCATCAAGGTCCTCATCGCGCTCGAGCTTCCGGGTGTCGACGTCCACGATCTGGTGCAGGTTCATCGGCGCTATCTCGTCGAGCTCATGCAGCAATGGACACGGCTGAAAGAGGATGAGTCCCGGTTCGACCTCTATTTCGCCCTGGTCGTTGACGCCGAGATCTTCCGCCTCGACTCGCTGGTCAGATGGCTGGATACGACCGAGGGCCGTCTGAAGCGAGCAGCTGCGACTGTCGATGCACCGGCACCGCAGTCGTTCCCACTCCCGAAGGCCCGGCGCAAGGTAGGAGCCCCCGAATGAGCTACCTCGAACTACGCGATATCTCCAAGGTCTACGGCGAGGGGGCGACAGAGGTGCAGGCCCTCCAGCGCGTCGATCTCTCGGTCGAGGCCGGATCTCTGGTGGCCGTCATGGGGGCTAGCGGCTCAGGCAAGAGCACGCTGCTGACCATCGCCGGAAGCCTGGAGGATGCCACCACCGGAGAGGTCTATGTCGGGGGCCGAGCGCTGTCATCGTTGTCGCGCAACGGCAAGGCACAGCTGCGTCGCCAGTCAATCGGCTACGTCTTCCAGGACTACAACCTGCTGGCCGGGCTCAGTGCGGTGGAGAACGTGTCGCTGCCGCTCGAGCTCGACGGTGTCGCGGCCCGCAAAGCCCAGTCGGCAGCGCTGGAGTCACTCGATGACTTCGGGCTGAAGGACCGGGCGTCGCACTACCCGGACCAGCTGTCGGGTGGCGAGCGCCAGCGGGTCGCCATCGCCCGGGCCGTGGTCGGGGGGCGGCAGCTGCTCCTGGCCGACGAACCCTCCGGCGCGCTCGACTCCACCAACGCCGAGGCGGTCATGCGCCTGATCCTGGCGGCCTGTCACCGGGGCATGGCGGCGGTCGTGGTGACACACGACGCCCAACTCGCCTCATGGGCCGACCGCGTCATCTTCCTGCGCGACGGCAGGATCGTCGACCAGACGCTCCCGGTTGATCCGGAAGCGATGCTCGCCAACCTCCCGAACCGATGAGCGTCGGTGTCCTCGAACGACCGCCGACCGGACCTGCTCCCGTAGTGACCACGGGCGGCGTCCCGGCCCGCCGGGCCATGATGCGCTGGGCCTGGCGCCTCTTCAGGCGTGAATGGCGTCAACAGCTGCTCATCCTGCTCCTCGTCATTGTGGCCGTGGCCGCGGTCGTGGTCGGTTCGGCCGTCGCCGTGAACACGCCCCAGCCGGCGAACTTCGGATTCGGAACCGCGCAGGATATGGCCACCTTCGTGAACACCGGCAAGCAAGCCGATCTGCACTCGGCAACCACCCAGATTGCCGCCCTGCAGCATCGGTTCGGCACCGTCCAGGTCATCGAGAACGAGACAGCTCACGTCCCCGGCAGTACCCAGACCTACCAACTCCGGTCCCAGGACCCCCACGGCCCCTACGGCGGGCCGATGCTCCAACTGCTCTCCGGGCGCTATCCGACCGGGTCCAGCCAGATCGCCATCACCCCCGGGCTGGCGTCCGAGCTGAACCTGCGGGTGGGTAGCACTTGGCCCCATGGCGGAAAGACGGTTGTCGGCATCGTGCAGAACCCCCAGAGCCTGCTCGACGAGTTCGCATTAGTTCCTTCGGGGCAGGTGGCCAACCCGACTCAGGTGATCGTCCTCTTCGACGCCCCGGGTGTGGATCCGAGCCAGATCGGTGCCAACGTCGACACACCAGCGCAGAATGGCACCTCCAACCCGATCAATCCCAAGACCATCGTGCTGGCTCTGGCGACCGTCGGCATGTTGCTCATCGCTCTGGTGGCGGTCGGCGGCTTCACCGTTCTGGCGCAGCGTCGATTGCGATCGCTAGGGATGCTCGCGTCGATGGGGGCGACCGACCGCAGCGTCCGTCTCGTGCTTCGGGCGAATGGCGTGATCGTCGGCGGGGTAGGTGCCCTGGTGGGTTTCGCTCTGGGCCTGGTGGCCTGGTTGGTCTACCGCCCGCACAACGAGCAAGGCGCGCATCACCTCATCTCGATGTTCGCCCTGCCATGGACGGTGATCGTGGTGGCGATGGTGCTAGCGGTTGTCGCCACCACTCTGGCCGCCGGTCACCCCGCCCGCGCCATCACCCGCGTCCCGGTGGTCAGCGCCTTGGCCGGGCGCCCAGCGCCACCGCGGCAGATCCGCCGCTCGTTCGTTCCCGGCTTGATCGCGCTCGTCGTCGGGTTCTTCATGTTTGTTGCTTCCGGCGCGGCCGGGAGCAGTGGCGTGATCTGGCTGGTACCCGGGTTCATCGCGCTGGTCGCTGGGATCATCCTCATGGCCCCGTTCTTTCTCGCCCTGCTGGCCCGAGTTGGACGGAGGGCTCCCATTGCCATCCGCTTGGCTCTGCGCGACCTGTCGCGCTATCGGGCCCGGTCCGGTTCGGCCCTATCGGCCATCAGCGTCGGGGTCCTCATCGCCGTGATCATCTGCGCTGCTGCCGTTGCCCGTTACAGCAATGTCTACGACTACGTCGGCCCGAATCTGGCGTCGAACGAGCTCGCCATCTGGAGCCCCGACGGCCAGAACGGCAACAACCCCAATCCCAGCGCGCCGACGCACCAGGACTTCGAGTCGCAGGTGGCCAGCGTTCACTCCATCGCATCTGCTATTGGCGCCAACTCCGTCGTGGAACTCGACAATCCCGCTCCCTCGGTGGGCCTGCAAAATCCCAGTACCTCGGGCCGACAGTGGGACGGACAGATCTACGTGGCAACGCCGGCTCTCCTACGGGCCTATGGCATCAACCCGTCATCCATTCCTTCCGACGTCGATGTCCTCAGCTCGCGTCCCGGCCTCTTGGGCTCACGGGTGCAGCTGACCTACGGAGGCGGAGGCGGAAAGGGCGCCGGCCAACTGGTCGGTCCCGGCTCGAGTGGCGGAAAGGGTCCCGGTCCCCGTGGTGGCGGGGGCCCCAGCCAAGGGAACACGAACACCTGTTCACCCGACGGATGTATCGCCCACCCAGTCGTCCAAGAAGAGGTCCAGCTCCCAACAGGCACGGACGCACCGAACACCGTGATCACCGAGAGCGCGTTGCGCCGGCTGCACCTCGCAAACCAGAGCAGTCTCGATGGCTGGATGATCCAAGCGAACAGCCCGATCACCTCCACCCAGGTCACCAATGCCCAGGCCCTGGCCGTGCCCAATAACCTGAACGTCGAGTCGAGGAACGACGCGCCGACTTCGCACGAGATCGTGAACTGGGCCACGGTATTCGCTATCGCGCTGGCTCTCGGCATCTTGGCCATGAGCATCGGCCTCATTCGCAGCGAGACGGCGAGCGAGTTGCGCACGCTGACGGCTACCGGCGCCAGCTCCAGCACCCGGCGCGCCCTGACCGCGGTCACCGCTGGCGGATTGGCGTTCCTGGGCGCGCTGCTTGGGACTGCCGCCGCCTACGTTGGGCTGGCCGGGTGGTTCTACTCGAACTCACTCGAAGGTGGTCTGTCGGACATCATCGATCACATCCCCTGGAACAACTTGTTCCTCATCGTGATCGCCATGCCAGCCGTGGCCACGATCGTGGGCTGGATATTGGCGGGACGCGACCCGACGCCGATCTCCGCCCGCCCGATGGAGTAGGCGCGTTGTAGCTTCACGAACCATGGGGTAATCAGCTCCTGGGGCCTCCCACTGGATCCACTGCGTCTATTGGGTCAGCCGGAGACGGTGGCCTCCACCGGCTCGTGATGGAGCATCCGGGCGTCCCATTTCTCCTCAACGTTTCCGAAGTGCCACCACAGGACAGCAATCGCCCAGGTGGCGGCGAAGGCGCCGACGATGATGAATCCGGCGGTATTGATGTTGAAGTGGGAGAAGAAGTTGAAGAAGGGGTCGTTGACGTTCAGTTCTTGGCCGATGAGGCCCACCAGTTCGATGGTACCGATGAACAGGGCCACGAAGACCGACAGCCCGGTGATGGTGAGGTTGTAGAAGACCTTCCGGACCGGCTTGGAGAATGCCCAGTCGTAGGCGAAGTTCATGAAGCAGCCGTCGATGGCGTCGAACAGGCACATGCCGGCCGCGAACAGCACCGGCAAGGATAGGATGGCCCAGAACGGGAGTCCACCGGCCACGGCGTTGCCGGCCAGCACCAGCAGTGCCACCTCGGTGGCTGTGTCGAAGCCCAATCCGAAGAGGATCCCCACCGGATACATCTTCCAGGGTTTGTCGATCTTCTCGGCGTAGCCGCCGAAGAACCGGTTCATGAGGCCACGGTTGTGGAGCTGGCGTTCGAGCTCCTCGTTGTCGAACCGGCCCCGCTTCATCTGCTGGTAGACCTTGGCGATGCCGATAAGGACGATGAAGTTGAGGATGGCGATGAGGTAGAGGAAGCCGCCCGACACCGAGGTGCCGATGACGTTGGTGGCCTCGGTGAAGACCGGAACCGTCATTGCCGACCTGGCTGTCGAGGGCCCGGATCCCGAAGTTCAGGAAGACGGCCAGCAGGAACACGACCGTTGAGTGTCCGAGGGAGAAGAAGTAGCCCACGCTCAGCGGACGCTCGCCGTCGTTGACCAGCTTCCGGGTGGTGTTGTCGATGGCCGCGATGTGGTCGGCGTCGAAGGCGTGGCGCATGCCGAGGGTGTAGGCCAAAACGCCGGTACCCAGGCCCAGCAGCCCGGTCTTGGAGATGCGGTAATGGTGGGTGGCCGCCGCCGAAACCAGACCCCAGCCGATGACGTTGAGGGCAACGATGGTGAGGGCCATCCCCCCGATGGCCAACCACTCCCTCCGGTTCAGTGCACCCCGGAGTTTGGCCAGTCGACCCGGGTAGATGGTCCCGAAGGCAGTGTCGTCGTTCATCGGCAGGTCCTCGGGTTCGACATCATCGGATAACGCTATGGCAAATACGAATACTATGCAACAAGACCCGTTGGGTGACCCGTCAGTCGTCACTCCGGATCGGTATCCTCTGATCGTGGAGAACGTTGTGAGCCCCGACCAAGTAGCGGTAGCCGACTTCTCCTCGGTGGATGCGGTGATCGCCTACCTCCGGACCCGGGGGAGCCGGGTCACCTCATCGCGGCGGATCCTGTTGGAGGTCCTCTTCGCCGCCGACGGCCACCGGAGCGCCGAGGAACTCGCCGACGCCGTGCAACGCCGGGCCCCCGACGTCCACCTGTCGACCATCTACCGGAACCTCGAGGAGCTGGAGGCCATCGGGGTGATCGCCCACTCTCACCTGGGCCATGGTCCCTCCAGCTACCTGTTGGCCAGCCACGCCCACGCCCATTTCATGTGCGCCGAGTGCGGGACCATGATCGAGGCACCGGCTGAGATGTTCCGGGGACTGGCCCGGTCGGCCAGGACCAAGCTGGGATTCACCATCGATCCCAAGCACTTCGCCATCCTCGGCCTGTGCGCCACCTGTTCGGCGAAGGAATCCGCCACCTAGCGCGACGGTCCCGTCATGGAGGTGCGGAGGTGGCCCAGGGCTGGTCACGGGAGCGCACCTGATTCGGGTTGTAAGTTACTACAGCTCGTAGTAGTACTACAGGCTGACTGTAAAGGGGTGACCCATGACGATGATCGGCGCCGAGGCTGAAGCGCCGCCCGAGCCGAGCACAGAAACGGCGCTCCGGGGGACCGGGACGGATGCCGCTCGAGCGCCACGGGACCTGCAGCGGACCTTCCAGCTGCTGCTCGCCACCGTTTGGCTGCTCGACGCGGTGCTCCAGTTGCAGCCGTTCATGTTCACTCGGGGATCCAACGGCTTCAGTGGCATGCTGGGCGGTCTGGCTCCGGGAAACCCCCACTGGATAGAGCACACGATCACGTGGAACGCCTCGGTCGTCTACCACCAACCGATCGTCACCAACACGATCTTCGCCAGCATCCAGTTCCTCATCGCCTTCGGGATCATCTCGAGACGCACGTTGAAGCCGGCCCTGGTGCTCTCGATCGGCTGGGCCTTGGCGGTCTGGTGGTTCGGGGAAGGGCTGGGCGGGGTATTTCTGGGAGGAGCGACGCCCTTCGGGGGAGGCCCGGGGGGCGTGCTCTTCTACGCCGTTCTGGCTGTGCTGCTCTGGCCCAGTGAGGGTTCCGACCGACCGTTCGTGGCCGCCCGCACGGTCGGGGTGACTGCAGCCAAGGCCATCTGGGTGGCGGTGTGGGGCCTACTGGCCGTTCTCGCCCTCGTTGGATCCGGCCGCTCACCCCAGGCCCTCCACGACCTGGTGGCTGGGCTCAACAGCGGCCAGCCCGGTTGGCTGGCCCACATCGACCGGTACACCGAGTCGCTGTTCCTCCACCACGGGACGCCCCTGGCCGTCCTGTTGGCCGTCATCTGTGTGGTGGTGGCCCTCGGCGTCTTCCTGCCCCCGGCCGGGGCCCAGTTCACCATTGCGGTAGCGGTGGTCACCTTCGCTCTCATCTGGGTGGCCGTCGAGAACTTCGGCGGCATCCTGGCCGGTAGTGCCACCGATCCGAATTCCGGGCTGCTCGTGATTTTGCTGGCCCTGGTCTATTGGCCGGCATCCAGCGCACCGGCTACCGCCGGTGTCATCTCGGATTCGTCTCTCGTGACAAAGGAGGCATGAACCTTGGCCATGTCGACGCCCTCGTGGCTCTACTACCTGTTCGGAGTACTCATGCTGGCCGTGGCCGGCTACTGCTTCACCTTGCTGGCCCTGTCCTTGGCCACCAACCGTCCGGCCGGCCGTGACGTCGAACTCTCCCATCTGTTCATGGGTGTGGCCATGGCCGGCATGTTCGTCGGCCACTGGGCCTTCGGACGGAGCTCGGTCTGGGAGATCATCTTCGGCGTACTGATGATCTGGTTCGTGGTCGAGAGCGTCAAGTCGGTGCAGCGCTACGGTCTGCACCTTCCCCACGCCCTGATCCACGCACTGATGAACTTCGCCATGCTCCTCATGTACTGGTTCCCGATGGGGGCCACGTCGGCGTCGGGGGCGATGTCCATGTCGGCGTCCTCCGGGGGTCCGAAGCTCGATTCCGGGCTTTCCTTTCTCATCGCCTTCGTCCTACTGGCCTCGGCCGTATTCACCCTGGCTTCTCCCAACAAGGGTGCTTCCCACTTCGGGAGCCACGCCCCGGCCTGGGCCGTGGCCTCAGAAGCCGGATCGGACAGCGATGTACTTGCGTCACCGGTCCTGCACCTCGAGGGCGCAATCGCCACTCCCTGGCTGGTGGACATGAGCCACGTGGTCATGTGCATCGCCATGGGATTCATGCTGCTGCTGATGACCTGATCGCCCACGATCAGGTCGAAGACGTACAGGCCCTCTGTCCTAACTGCCAGGGCTGACGCCCCGCAGCCGGCGCTAGCGTTCGCTGGGCTGGGGCCGGGCCAGCTCCTGCAGCGACTGACGGAGTGTCTCCGCCTCTTCCGACGAGAGGGTGCCGGCGAAGTGGAGCAGGGCCGAATCCGGGTCGTTGCCTTCCGACAGCGCCTCGTGCATGAGCATGGCGGTATGGGCGCCCTGACTGCCGACAGCGGTGAATCGGATGGACCGGCCGTCCAACCTCCTCCGGACCAGCCCCTTGTGCACCAGACGGTCGAGGACGGTGGCCACGGTTGTGTAGGCATAGTCGGGAAGAAGATCGGCCACCGCTCTTCCGGTCTCCTCGTCGCCCCGCTCCCACAGGATGTCCATCACCCGACGCTCGAGTTCGCCGAGCCTGGCCACGCCGCAGGCACAGTGCTCGCACGAGCACTGTGCGCAGGTGCACATCGGATTGTCGCAGCTCCTGGACTCGCTCATGCCATCTCGCTCTCCGTCTTCCCTACCACGTTATTCCCACCGGGACCGGCGCCCGACCGTGCTCCTCCGGTGTGGACCCCGGAAGGGGCGGGGTCGGCCGTGCGTAGTAACTTGACCGGGGTGACGCCACCCTCACCGGACGGGATCACCCTCATCCCGGACGCTCCGTCCCGCTCCCCGGTGGCCGGGGACGCTGATCAGACCACCCTGGTCATCGGAGGCATGACCTGCGGTGCCTGCGCTGTCCGGATCGAGCGGAAGCTGAACACCCTGGACGGGGTGCAGGCCCGAGTCAACCTGGCCACCGCGCGGGCGGTGGTGACCACTCCGGAGGGGGTGACTACCGAGGATCTGATTGGCCAGGTGGAGTCGATCGGGTTCACCGCCGAGCCCCTCGAGCAGCGACCGGCGGTCGATCTGGAGGCCGAGGATGCCCGGCGGGTCCGCTCCCTGGGCCGCCGGTTGGTGGTAACCGCCCTCTTGTTCATGCCCCTCTGCGACACATCCATCGCCTTCTGGCTGGTGCCGTCGTTCCGTTTCCCCGGCTGGCAGATGCTGCTGCTGGCGTTGGCGGCACCAGTGGTCACCTGGGGGGCGTGGCCGTTCTACCGGGCCGCTGTCCGCAACGCCCGCCACGGCACGACCACCATGGACACGCTGGTCTCCCTGGGCATCCTGTCCGCCACCGCCTGGTCCGTCTACGCCATGTTCTGGCGGGACACCGATCGGGTGGCCCACTCGATGTTCTACGTGATCGCCCACCGATCGGGTGGTGCCATCTACCTCGACGTGGCCGCCGGAGTGACTCTGTTCCTTCTGGCCGGTCGTTACTACGAGGCGATCACCAAGCGGTCGACCGGTGCGGCACTCCGATCGCTGGCCGCGGTGGGTGCGCGGGAGGCGGTGCTGCTCGGACCCGACGGCGAGGAGCGACTGGTCCCCGTCGATCAGCTGTCCGTCGGTGACCGGTTCGTGGTCCGGCCCGGCCAGGCCGTGGCCACTGACGGCACGGTGGTGTCCGGGCACTCGGCCATCGATCGCAGCGTGGTGACGGGCGAATCGATTCCGGTCGATGTGGGACCCGGGGACCCGGTCATCGGAGGGACCGTCGCCGATGGGGGCTACCTGGAGGTCGAGGCGTCGAAGGTCGGTCGGGACACCCAGCTGGCCCACATGGTTCGTTTGGTCGAGGAGGCGCAGAACCAGAAGGCCGGCGTGCAGCGGCTGGCCGACCGGATCGCCGGCGTCTTCGTCCCGGCGGTGCTAGCTGCCGCCCTCTTCACCCTGGCCGGTTGGCTGCTTTCCGGGGCACCACCGGAGCAGGCCTTCGGTGCCGCCCTTTCGGTGTTGATCATCGCCTGCCCCTGCGCGCTCGGGGCTGGCCACACCGGCGGCACTGCACGTGGCGTCAGGGGTGGGTGCCCGGCTGGGGATCTTCTTCAAGGGGTATCAGGCTTTGGAGGCCTCGACCCGGATCGACACCGTGCTGTTGGACAAGACGGGCACCGTCACCCTGGGGGTCATGGAGGTCACCGATCTCGCCTCGGTAGCCGGGGTCGACCACGACACACTGCTCCGGTGGGCCGGGGCCCTCGAGCAGGCTTCCGAGCATCTGGTGGCTCGGGCCGTGGTCCGGCGGGCCGCCCAGCTACCCGGTCGATTGCCGGGGGTCAGTGAGTTCGCATCCCACCCCGGCCTCGGTGCTCGAGGCGTCGTCGAGGGACACACGGTCGCCGTCGGTCGTACGGCGTTCTTTGCTGCTGCGGGACAGCCCCTCCCTGATCATCTGGCTGCACGGTGCAAGACCTGGGAGGGCCTGGGTCGGACCACGGTGGTGGTGGGCTGTGACGGTGCGGTGGTCGGGGTGATCGCCCTGGCCGACACCGTCCACCCGTCGGCCGCCTCCGCCGTTCGGGCCCTTCGCGGTCTCGGTCTGCGCTGTGTGCTGGTCACCGGGGACAATGAGCCCACTGCCCGGGCGGTCGCCGCGTCGATCGGCGTGGAGGAGGTCATCGCCGGAGCGCTCCCCGGTGACAAGGTCGCCGAGATCCGCCGCCTGCAAGACCAGGGTCGCTCGGTTGCCATGGTGGGGGACGGGGTCAACGACGGCCCCGCTCTGGCGTGCGCCGGCCTCGGCCTAGCCGTCGGTTCCGGTACCGATGTGGCCATCAATGCCGCCGACTTGATCATCGTCCGCGACGATCTGGTCGTCGTGGCCACGGCTCTCCACCTGGCCCAGCGGACCATCCGCACCATCCGCACCAATCTGGCCTGGGCCTTCGCCTACAACGTGGCTGCCATCCCTCTGGCCGCCTGTGGCCTGCTCAACCCGCTCATCGCCGGTGCGGCCATGGCCCTGTCATCGTGCTTCGTGGTCTGGAACAGCTCTCGGATCCGGCACTTCTCCGCCCCCTCCCCGCCGGTCGACCCCAGGCACCCGGAGAGCCAGTCTCCGGCCAGCACCGGTGGGGCTGACCGGACCCCCCATGTCGACACCGTCAGCCCCCCAGTGGAAGTCGGCCAGCCACTGGCTGTCGATCCCGCGATTGAGCCGGTCGCCGTGGGCGCAGCCGGGCTCGGGCGCCTGCCCGAACGGTCTGTCCCTTCGGTTCCGTGGGCGTAGCCGACAGGGCCAGCGCCGGGATCTTCGGTTCGCTCCGCCCGCCGTCGTCGTGTGCCGCACACCCAACCGGTGGCCGACGACCCCCCGCTTGCTCAGGCTGAAACGTGTCACTGCTTTTTCCGGTCGGTGTGACCGCTGTCGTCCCTCCTTTGTCCTGGCACCGCTTCGGAGCCACCCGGCTCGATTTGGCCTCTCTACTTCTCGTGGCCATGGGGGTCCTCTACGGGTCGGGAATCCGTCGATTTGGACAGCTTCATCCGGGGCATTCCTGGTCGTTCCGGAGGACCTTCGCCTTCTTCGCTGGATTGCTGGTGGCGTTGGTCGCTCTGGACTCGTTCATCGGTGTCTACGACGTCACCCTCTTCTACGACCACATGATCCAACATCTGCTGCTGATCATGGTCTCAGCGCCGCTGCTGGCCATGGGCGCACCGGTCGATCTTCTATCGCGAGCCACCAGAGGAGCAACTCATCGCGTCGTCACCGATGGATTGGAATCGCGAGTGGCCGAAGCGGTCGCCCACCCCATTGTCGACTTCATCCTCTACGCCCTCCTCATCCCCATCGCCCACCTCACGAGCTTCTACAACAGTGCCGTCACGTCGCCTGCCCTCAACAGCGGTGAACATCTCGCTTTCCTGATGATCGGGTACCTGTTCTGGCGTCACGTCGTGGCCATCGAACCGTCGCGTCATCCGTTGAGTCCACCCATCCGGCTGGTCTATCTGGCCCTGGCCGTTCCGGTCGATACATTCACCGGACTGACCCTGGCCTCGACGTCGCACGCACTCTTCCCCGCCCTCGTGTCCATCCACCGCGACTGGGGACCGTCACCGGTTCTCGACCTCCACATGGGTGGCGCCATCATGTGGGTGGGCGGCGACACGCTCATGCTCATCGCCATGGTCCCCTGTGCCATCTTGTGGATGCGTTATGAGGAACAGCGAGCGGCAGAGATCGACCGCCAGCTCGATCTCAGCACGGCCAGGGGTCACCAAGACGAGCTTGCCCCTCCGGGCCCCCCGGGCCCTGAGTAGCAGCACCGCGTAGGGTGGGCCCTCCCCGGTCGATTGTCAACCGATGTTGCCTCCCACCTGCGAGTTTTCGACCTCGCCCTCCTAACCGGGTCCAGTCTGGCCGCCCGGGCGACAACGGCCGTTAAAGGGACCTGTCGGTTCGGCCGACCTTTTAGGCATGTGGGCGGAACATTTCCTGACTGAGGAGCACATGGATCGCGGCTCCGGTTCCCCCGCGTCGGACCGACCGATGTTCAAAAGCGGCGTTGGTGCGCGACACCATCGGGTCGTCACGTTGCTCGTCGTGTCGCTGCTCGTGCTCGCCGGTGTGATGGCTCCGACCCTCTTCGGCGCGACGCAGCCGGCCGGTGCCACCCCATCGACGGTGACGCAAACCTTCGGCTTCGACAACGACACACTTCAGAACTTCACCGTCCCCGCCGGGGTCACGTCGATGACCGTCACCCTCACCGGTGGTCAAGGAAGTCTCGGTGGCGCGGATGCATCGGGCCGTCCGCCGAACGGCGGCTATCAGGGCGAGGTGACCGGAACTATCTCGGTGACTCCCGGTGAGTACCTAACCATCGGTGTGGGATCCGGTGCCGACCAGACGCCCTCGCCCGCGTGCACCGGAGGTGCCGACGCCAGCTCTCCGGTCGACGCCGATGACGCGGTAGGTGGCATTAATCCGCTCACCCAGTACGACGGTGGGATGGGTGGAGCACCCGGACCCAACGGGTGCTCTGGATACGGCGGCGCCGGTGGCGCGGCCACTGCCATCGAGGTGGGCAGCTCATCGAGCGCGCCGACCAGTGTGGGCACCATCATCGCCGGGGGTGGCGGCGGGAGTGGCGGATCGGGTCAGTACTACGCCGTGCGGGGCCAGATCAGTCTCTCCACCTACGCGGCCCAGTCCTCGCCGACGTCGATCACCTACGGGATCCCAGCCGGGTGCACGACCAACTGCACCTCGCACAACACCATCGCCGATCCGACCCCCCTCTCCGCTCAGACCACCCAGGGCCAGCCCGGGATCGCCGTGTTCACCGAGTGCGGTGGGTCCACCGGCTCCAACTCCAACCAGTACTTCAACGCCAATGCCCCGAGCGGCGAGCCCGGATGCGACGGTGGCGGCGGGGCCGGTGGTGGAGGTGGTGCCTCCGGCGGTGCGGCCGGCGGTGTCCAGTTCGGTTCGGCGAGCTCCGACGAGTGGTACGGGCTGGGGGGCAGCCCGGGCCAGAACTCGACGGGGACCTTTACCGGCCTGGCTGCCCTCGACACCTACTACTCCGATGCCGATACGGGGACCCCAACCGGCAGCAACACCTTTGCCGACCCGGGTTCCAGCTACGACGGTTCGGTGTCGCTCACCTACTCGACCGGGGTGGCCGGTATCCCCACCGGAGTGTCGGGTACCGCCGGCAATGCCAATGTCGCGCTGCAGTGGACCGCACCCAACCAGGGCTCGGCCGCAATCAGCGACTACATCATCCAGTACTCGAGCAACGGCGGGTCCACCTGGACGACCGACGACACCCAGTCGACCTCCACCTCGGCAACCGTGACCGGACTGACCAACGGCACCGGCTACATCTTCGAGGTGGAAGCGGTCAACTCCTACGGCGACGGCCCATTCTCCTCGCCCACCGGTACCCTCACCCCATCGGGTCCCCCCGGGGCCCCCACCATCAACTCGCTCACCGCCCAGGACGGTGGTCTTCTGGTCAACTTCACCGCGCCGACGACCAGTGCACCCATCACCGGCTACTCCTACCAACTCAACGGCAGCGGATCCTGGTATCCGGTATCCGGCACCACCAGCCCGCTCACCATCTCGGGCTTGACCGACGGGACCTCGTACTCGGTCGAGATCGAAGCCACCAACAGCGTGGGTACGGGAGCTGCCTCCAACTCGGTGAGTGGGACTCCGGTGGCCCTCCCGGGAGCTCCCAACATCACCTCGGTGGGGGTCGGCTCAACCACCGCCTCGGTGGCCTTCAGCCCGGGTAGCACCGGGGGTAGCACCATCACCGGGTACCGCTACTCCATCAACGGGGGGAGTACCTGGACGACCATCTCGACCACCAGTCCGGCCTCGCTCACCGGCCTCACCCAGGGGACCAACTACACCTTCGAGCTCGAAGCGATCAACGTGAGTGGTGACAGCGCCCCGACTTCCACCACATTCACCACCACCGCGCCGCCTTCGGCCCCGGTGATCACCTCCATCGCTTCCCAGAACCAGGCCCTGGCCGTCACCCTCACCGCACCGGCCAGTAATGGATCGCCGATCACCGACTATCAATGGTCCACCGACGCGGGGACCACCTGGTTCTCGCAGACCACCTCGGGCAATCCCTGTCAGACCAGCGGGACCTCGGTCACCTGTGAGATCACCGCCCTGTCCACCAACGGGACCACCGCGCTGACCAACGGCACCCCTTATTCGATCGAGATGCGGGCGGTCAACGCGGTGGGCGACGGGGCCGCCTCGTCCTCACAGAACGGCACTCCCTACACCACACCGGGGGCGCCGACCATCAGCACCAACCAGGGTGGCATGGTGGCAGCCAACCAGTCACTGACCGTGTCGTTCAGCACCCCGGCCAACGGTGGGTCAGCCATCACCACCTACCAGTACTCCACCGACGCCGGTGCCACCTGGCACAGCCGGACCGACGGACAGACCACCTCGACCACCATGACCATCACCGCCCTGTCCACCGACGGGGCCACCGCCCTGACCAACGGCACCACCTACGACGTAGAGATCCGAGCCGTCAACGCCGCCGGCAACGGCCCGGCATCGGCGGTGGCTACCGGCATCCCCGTCACCGCCCCCTCTGCTCCGACCGTCTCCACGGTCACCTCGGAGAACGGGGCGCTCGGTGTTACGTTCACCCCGGCGTCCAACGGTGGTTCGGCGGTGACTGAGTACGACTACTCGACCGACAACGGCACGACCTGGACGACAACCGGCTCGCTGTCATCCACCTTTACCATCCCCAATCTGACCAACGGCACCACCTACTCCGTCGAGGTAAGGGCCGACAACTCGGTGGGTGACTCGAGCCCGTCGGCTCCGGTGTCGGGCACTCCCGCCACCGTCCCCGGACAGCCGGTCATCACTTCGACGATCCGGGGCAACGCCACCATCACCGTCAACTTCACGCCTCCCTCCAACGGCGGCAGCACCATCCTCTCCTACCAGTACTCGACCGACGCCGGAGCTACCTGGCACACCGCGGCGTCGACCGCCGATCCCATGGTCATCACCGCTCTGTCGACCAACGGCACGACCCCCATCTCCAACGGTACCGAGTACCCGGTAGAGATCCGGGCGGTCAACGCCATCGGTGACTCGGTGGCCTCGTCGGCGGTGGAGGCGGCCCCGGCCACCGTGCCCGCTGCACCCACGGTGACGCTGACCCCGGGGGACGGCTCGATCAGCGTGGCGGCCACCGTGACCGACAACGGCGGCTCCCCGGTGACCGGTATCGACTACTCGCTGGACGACGTGAACTGGGTCTCGACCGGCACCACCAGCTCCACCTTCACCGTTCCCAGCCTGACCAACGGGACTAGCTACACGGTGTGGGTCCGGGCCGACAACGCCATCGGAGACGGTACCGCCTCGACCCCGGAAAGCGCCACACCGCGAACGGTGCCGGGCGCTCCGACCAATGTCGAGGCCGTGAGCGACACGGCCTCGGCCGACGTGTCCTGGACCGCCCCCGTCTCCAACGGTGGCTCACCCATCACCGGCTACACCGCTACCGCATACACCACCTCGGCTGGTACCACCCCCGTGGGGACCGCATGCACCACCTCCACCCTGGCCTGCTCGGTCACCGGCCTAACCAACGGCACCACCTACTACATCGGGGTGGTGGCCACCAATGTCGCCGGCTCCAGCATCCCTTCCAGTCCACTCCAGGCGGTGACCCCCATCGCCCGGCCCGGCGCACCGACCCTGACGTCGCCGATCGCCGGAGGGGACACCTACCTCTCGGTCTCCTTCACCCCCGGCTCGGCCGGAGGTGACCCGATCACCTCGTACCAGTACGCGCTCAATGGCGGGACCTGGACCACCATCAGTGGTACGTCGTCGCCCTTCACCATCAACGGGTTGACCGACGGCACCAGCTACTCGGTCACGCTGCGGGCGGTGAGTGCCGCCGGACCCGGAGCATCGTCCACCGCCCTGTCCGGCACCCCGTACACCTACGCCAATCCGCCCACTTCGATTGCCGCCAACGGTGAGAACAACAGCATTGTGGTGTCCTGGGCAGCTCCGTCGTACAACGGCGGTTCGGCCATCACCGGTTACACCATCACCGCCTTCAGCGCGGCCAGCAACGGGACCATCATCACCACCTGCAGCACCTCGGGCGCTCTCACCTGCACGCTCAGCAGCAGTATCTCCAATGGTACGACCTACTACATCTCCGGTCAGACCCAGAATGCCGCCGGATTCAGCGTGCGCTCCACCCCCCGGGTGGCGGTGACCCCGTCCGTGGATCCCGGAGCGGTATCGGCGGTGACCGCGGTGGCCGGTGACGGTCGGGCCACGGTGTCGTGGACGCCGGGGAGCACCGGCCAGAGCGCCATTACCAACTACACCATCTGGTACTCGTCGGGTGGGGCCTACACCCAGTTCACCCAGGCAGCCTCGACATCGACCACGGCCACGGTGACCGGTCTGACCAACGGCACGCCCTACACCTTCGAGGTCTACGCGGTGAACACCCAGGGCACCGGACCAGCCAGCTCTCCCTCCAACTCGGTGACTCCGTCCGGTCCGTCGATCACCTCGTCGGTCCTGCCCGGCGGTGAGATCGGGACCTCCTATTCCGCCACCGCCACAGCCACCGGAGGCACCACCCCGTACAGCTGGTCGGTGACCAATGGTTCCTTGCCCGCGGGTCTGGTGCTCAACAGCTCCACCGGCGTCGTCTCCGGCCAGCCGACGGCCAATGGCACCTCCACCTTCACCCTGGTGGCCACCGACGGAGTCGGTGGCACCGCCACCCAGTCCGAGTCGGTGACCATCACGTCCGCCCCCTCGATCACCTCGGCTGCCCTTCCTGGTGGAGAAGTCGGAGCCCACTACAGCGTGCCGGCCACCGCCACCGGCGGGTCGGGCTCCTATACCTGGTCGATCACCGGCGGATCGCTGCCGGCCGGCCTCACCCTCAACACCTCGACCGGGGTGGTCTCCGGCTACCCCACCACCAGCGGCACCTCCACCTTCACCCTGGTGCTGTCCGACGGGGTGGCCCCGGTGGTCACCCAGTCCGAGTCGGTGACCATCACGTCCGC
This sequence comes from uncultured Acidimicrobiaceae bacterium, assembly GCA_963824355.1. GTDB lineage: Bacteria > Actinomycetota > Acidimicrobiia > Acidimicrobiales > RAAP-2 > Bog-756. Next base: position 838,389 of record CAWGOY010000001.1, read on the forward strand.
CCCCTCGATCACCTCGGCGGCACTGCCCGGAGGTGAGGTGGGTGTCACCTACAGCACCACGGCCACCGCCACCGGCGGGTCGGGCTCCTATACCTGGTCGATCACCGGCGGATCGCTGCCGGCCGGCCTCACCCTCAACACCTCGACCGGGGTGGTCTCCGGCTCGCCGACCACCAGCGGCACCTCCACCTTCACCCTGGTGCTGTCCGACGGGGTGGCCCCGGTGGTCACCCAGTCCGAGTCGGTGACCATCGCTACCGCCCCCTCGATCACCTCGGCTGCCCTTCCTGGTGGAGAAGTCGGAGCCCACTACAGCGTGCCGGCCACCGCCACCGGCGGGTCGGGCTCCTATACCTGGTCGATCACCGGCGGATCGCTGCCGGCCGGCCTCACCCTCAACACCTCGACCGGGGTGGTCTCCGGCTACCCCACCACCAGCGGCACCTCCACCTTCACCCTGGTGCTGTCCGACGGGGTGGCCCCGGTGGTCACCCAGTCCGAGTCGGTGACCATCACGTCCGCCCCCTCGATCACCTCGGCGGCACTGCCCGGAGGTGAGGTGGGTGTCACCTACAGCACCACGGCCACCGCCACCGGCGGGTCGGGCTCCTATACCTGGTCGATCACCGGCGGATCGCTGCCGGCCGGCCTCACCCTCAACACCTCGACCGGGGTGGTCTCCGGCTCGCCGACCACCAGCGGCACCTCCACCTTCACCCTGGTGCTGTCCGACGGGGTGGCCCCGGTGGTCACCCAGTCCGAGTCGGTGACCATCGCTACCGCCCCCTCGATCACCTCGGCTGCCCTTCCTGGTGGAGAAGTCGGAGCCCACTACAGCGTGCCGGCCACCGCCACCGGCGGGTCGGGCTCCTATACCTGGTCGATCACCGGCGGATCGCTGCCGGCCGGCCTCACCCTCAACACCTCGACCGGGGTGGTCTCCGGCTACCCCACCACCAGCGGCACCTCCACCTTCACCCTGGTGCTGTCCGACGGGGTGGCCCCGGTGGTCACCCAGTCCGAGTCGGTGACCATCACGTCCGCCCCCTCGATCACCTCGGCGGCACTGCCCGGAGGTGAGGTGGGTGTCACCTACAGCACCACGGCCACCGCCACCGGCGGGTCGGGCTCCTATACCTGGTCGATCACCGGCGGATCGCTGCCGGCCGGCCTCACCCTCAACACCTCGACCGGGGTGGTCTCCGGCTCGCCGACCACCAGCGGCACCTCCACCTTCACCCTGGTGCTGTCCGACGGGGTGGCCCCGGTGGTCACCCAGTCCGAGTCGGTGACCATCGCCTCCGATCCTTCGGTGACCTCGTTGCCGCTGCCCGGTGGCGAGGTTGGTGTGTCCTACTACTCGGCACTGGTGATCAGCGGTGGCACCGGACCGTTCACCTGGACCGCGATCGGATCGCTCCCCGCCGGACTGACGCTGAACCCGTCGACCGGATTCGTTTCCGGCATCCCCACCGCTAGCGGCATCACCTCCTTCACCCTCCGGGTCACCGACGCCGCTGGCAAGCAGGCCAGCCAGACCCAATCGCTCGGCGTGGTCGACGTTCCCCTGATCACCTCGCCGACCCTTCCTGGCGGCGAGGTGGGCGCTCACTACGCGGTGTCAGCGGTGGTCACCAGCGGGACCGGTCCGTTCACCTGGTCGGTGACGAGCGGTACCCTGCCCCCGGGTCTGGGACTCGACCCGACCACCGGAGCCGTCACCGGAACGCCGACCACCGCAATGACCGCCACCTTCACCCTGCAGGTGACCGACGCCGGCAGCCATCTGTCCACCCAGCCCGAGTCGGTGACCATCGCCCCAGCTCCGGTGGTCACGGGTGACACCACGCTGGACGGGAACGTCGGCGCCGAGATGGGGGCCCAGCTTCAGGTTCAGGGTGGGACCGGTCCCTATGACTGGGCCCTCACATCGGGAGTCCTTCCGAGCGGAGTCGTACTCTCCACCACCGGGTCCCTCAGCGGAGTGCCTGCCGATGCTGGGACCTTCGTCGCCACCGTCAAGCTCACCGACGCTCGCGGCGAGATCTCCTCGGAGCCACTGACCGTCGTGGTCACGCCAACCGGTCTCAATTCGCGGTTGATGGCCGCCACCCCCGACGGCGGCGGGTACTGGATCGCCACCTCGACCGGAGCGGTGACCCCGTACGGTGACGCCCATCTGTACGGCTCGATGGCCGGCCAACATCTGAACCGACCGGTGGTGGGCATCACCGCCACCCCCGACGGCCACGGCTACTGGTTGACGGCCTCGGACGGCGGCGTGTTCACCTTCGGCGACGCGGGCTTCTTCGGTTCGATGGCCGGCCACCACCTAAACGGACCGGTCGTGGGGATCACCGACACACCCGACGGAGGGGGCTACTGGTTGGTCGCCTCCGACGGCGGCGTGTTCAGCTTCGGGGACGCCGGATTCTTCGGCTCGGACGGAAGCCGGCGGCTGAACCAGCCGGTGGTGGGCATAGCCGCCACACCCGACGCAGAGGGCTACTGGTTGGTCGCCTCCGACGGCGGCGTGTTCACCTTCGGCGATGCCAGATTCTTCGGCTCGGCTGCCGGCCAACGATTGAACCGGCCGGTGGTGGGCATGGCCGCCACGGCGGACGGTGACGGGTACTGGCTGGTCGCCGCAGACGGCGGTGTATTCACCTACGGGGATGCCCCCTTCGATGGGTCGGAAGCCGGTCACCAGCTCAACGCAGCCATCGGTGGTATCGAGGCCGTCCAGAACGGAGGGGGCTACTGGCTCCTGGCCTCTGACGGTGGAGTGTTCACCTTCGGCGAGGCCGGGTTCATGGGTTCGGACGCTGCTGCCGGCTGAGTTTCCTCAACAGCACTGGCCCGATCCTCGTCGGGCGGCTCCCGCTCCTGGGCGTTCAGAGCGCCCCAGCCCGACCCGGGGTTGCCGCCTTCTCAGCGGGTCGGACGGCATCCCCCGAGCTGCACGGTCGTCCCCCGGTCGGAGAGCAGTTGGCCGAGGCGGCCCAGCACACTCGCTCCCGCATCATCGAGCCGGCGCAGCCCGTTGACATCCAGGAGCACCTGATCGAACTCGCCGCCGGCCAGCTGGTCGAATTGGGATTCGAGGGCAATGGCCGAATCGCCGTCTAGCGACCCGGACAGGGTGAGCAGGCAGTCCCTCCCCAGCGGGGTCATCGTCACCACCAGACGCTCCCGACCTGCCATCGTGGCACGGCCTGGCCGGCGGAGGCGGGGGACGTCGGCAAGAAGGGTGAGCGGGAGCAACGAGGTGGGGGTGGTCACGGTCATGGACTCCTCGTACCCCGTAGAGGGTCCCTCAACCGCCGGTGTCGACCGCGGGTCCGGCCGTCCAAGGTGAATGGGGGCGGTGCTGCCACCCGCCGACAAGACGCACAGAAATTCTGATGTTTGGGCGACCCCACACCGGGAAGGATGCAGCTAGTCGTCAAGCCCGTGAGCAGGGAACCGCCTCCCTGTTCCAGGCTTGGCGCCTCTGTGGATCTGCTATGCGGCTGATTGCCCAGGAGAGTTTGTTCGACTAGGCGGAGAGTAGAGCACCGCTCGGCCACAGTAGGTGTGAACACCGGGTCGGGCTGATGGAGGAAGGACGATGGATCGCCTCGACGGAGCTGGGAGGAACCGGGGGCGAGTGTCGGCCCAAGAGCTGATCGAGGAGACAGAAGCCTTCTTCGCCGGGCATTACCTCGAGGCCACTGGTGCCTCGGACCTGGGCACTCCGACCTGGGCCCGCCTGAACCGACTCACCCACGCCGCGCCAGGTGAGATCTGCGAATGGTCACGGGCGGGGTTCGGGCCCCAGCCCAGTCCGGGTTCGTGGCCGTGGGCCGTCGAGCTCCTGTCCAAGGAGATGACTGCGTTGAGCCAGGGCGACGAGGCCGTCATCTTTGACCTGCAGCGCGATTGTCTGATCCCCGTTGAGTTGACTCTGATGGGGTGGAGTCACCACAGCGTGCTACCGGCCGATTTGGTGGCTCTGTGCATTCCCTGCCTCCGAGAGCACCCACACGTGCGTCGCCACCGGCACAGTGAAACGCCTCCCGGTGTGCGACGGTGACGTCCTGTTCCAGCCTGGAGACCGACATCGGCAACGCCGGGGGTATCTGGGTCGACGGCGAACGAGTGGTCTGTTCGTCGGGTCGCCATGCCCTGGTCAACAGCCGGAAGCCCGACGACCTGCCCGACTTTTGCGCGCAGACCGTCGAAGAGTTAGCCGGCGCGAGCACGCTGGCCTCGGCATGAGCAGGACGGTTGTGTGATGGCCCAGAGCGCCGGCCTCCACGAGGACGAGCACCGCCTGTCCCCGGCCACCATCGACCGGCACCGGGCACTGACATCGATCCAGGAGGAGTTGGAGGCGGTCGACTGGTACGACCAGCGGGTGGGTGCCACCGAAGATTCTGCGCTGGCTGAGGTCCTCGCCCACAATCGGGACGAGGAAAAGGAGCACGCAGCCATGACCCTCGAATGGCTACGCCGGCACGACAAGGCCCTGGACCTCCAGCTCCGAAAGTACCTGTTCACCTCGGGTTCGCTCGTGGAGGTGGAAGGCGGTCAGAGTCTCCCCGGGCATCGATCACCGGGATCACTCGGTATCGGGGACCTGCGTGGACAGTGAGTACTGGGCCTACGCTGGAGGCTCCACCGCGGTGTGACCGGCGGGACTGTGAGGAGAGGATGCCCGTGGAAACTGCCTTCGACATCTCTGAGGAGCAGGGAATCGGTTTCACCGTGGTTTCGGTGTCGGGCGAGATCGACGTGGCCACTTCGCCGGAGCTCCACCACCGACTGAATGGGGCGATTGACGGTGGTGCCGAACTGGTGGCTGTCGATCTGCTCGGGGTGACCTTCATTGACTCCACCGCGCTCGCCGTCCTTATCGAGGCGTCGAGGCGGTGTATCGAGGCGGAGAAGACCATGCGATTGGTGGTGTCGGAACCTCGGATCCTGCGGATCTTCGAGATCACCGGTCTCACCGGACTGTTCGCCATCTGCGCCAGCCGCCAGGAAGCCCTGAACGGATGACCGAAGACCCAGTGCCGACCGAGGGGGGCGGCCCATGACCGACACTGTCGAGCTCACCTTTCCTGTGCAGGCTGACCTGGTGGTGTTGGCGCGGATCACGGCGTCGACGATCGCCGTCCGAGCCGGGTTCGATGTCGAGGAAATCGAGGATCTCCGACTGGCCGTCGACGAGCTTTGCATCTCATTGACCCATGAGCGCGGCGCCGGCACACTCGAGCTTCGGTTCAGTCGCTCCGATGATCAGGTCGATGTGTCCTGCACCTATCGGGCGGATAGCGGAGGGGTTCCGATTCCACCTCCCACGCCGACCGTCGAGGGGCTGTCGGAACTGATCATCGACGCGCTGGTCGACGAGCACGGCCACTCGATGGACGGTGGCGATCCCTATGCGTGGTTGCGCAAGCGGCGGACCCGACAGCCCACCTGATGGCGTCTCCGGTCCAACCGACCCGAGCGACCCGAGCGCAGTTCGTCGAGTTCGCGCTCGACGCGCGATGATCAGCTTCGTAACCGCCTGGTCGAGTCCCATCTGGGCTTGGCCCATCAGCTGGCCCGCCGTTTCGTCAGTCGAGGGGAGAATTACGACGACCTCGTGCAGGTGGCCTCGCTGGCCCTGGTCAAGTCGGTTGATCGCTTCGACCCCGACCGGGGCGTCGAGTTCACCACGTTCGCCACCCGGACGGTGATCGGTGAGCTCAAGCGGCATTTCCGGGACAGGGGATGGTCGGTCCGGGCCCCGCGGCGCATCCAGGAGGTCTACCTCGAGCTGGGTCCGGCCATCGAGTCCCTCACCCAGCGGCTGGCCAGACCGCCTACCGTGGCCGAGATGGCCGAGTTGATCGGGGTCACCGAGGAGACCGTGCTCGAGGCCATGGAAGCCGGCCGGGGCTACCGGGCGACGTCGATTCATGCCCCGGACCGTCATGAGGGCACCGTGGCCGACCAACTGGGCGAGATCGACACCGGCTTCACCTCTGTCGAGGACCGCCTGCTCTTGGCCCTGTCCGTCGCCGATCTGAAGGATCGCGAACGGGCCATCCTGAGGCTTCGGTTCGAAGAAGGCATGACGCAGTCCGAGATCGCCGAGCAGATCGGAATCAGCCAGATGCACGTGTCCCGCCTGTTGGCCGCCGCGCTGGCCAAGCTCCGGGAGGTCTTCACACTGGACTCCTAACCTCGAGTACTGGCTGGTGCCCGGCGGAGACGGGCGCCAAACGCCGAGCCAACCGCCGAGCCAACCGCCGAGCTGCCGGACTACGCCGAGGCCGGATGGCCCGGCTCGAGCTGCGGTGACGACTTGTACGTGAACAGCCCATCCTCGGTTCCGGCGCCTCCGGCCGTCGGGCTCAGAAGGAAGGCCTCGTGATCACCCACGGTGAACCGCTTCAGCACGCGACCCTCCACCCACGCGGCACACGATTCCAGCACCGGTGCTCCGCTCGTCCCCTCGCGCCACCGGCAGTGGGCGAACTTGTCGACCGCATCACCGGTTTGCTCGGCGAAGAGTGAGGCCGTTTCATCCTGGTCCCGTCCCAGCAAATGGAGGGCCATGCCCGCGGACCGCTCGGCCACAGCGAATGTGTGGTTGAGCTTGGAGATGCAAACCAGGAATCTGGGGGGAAGGATGCTGCACTGGGTTACGAATCCGACGATGCAACCGCTCTTCTCGCCGGTCTCCGAACTCACGGTCGCCACCATGAGGGGATAGTCCGTGCGGGAGGAGAACGCCTCCAGTACAGAAAGGGATCCGGTGGTCACACCCACGTCCTTCCCCGATCCTCCCGTGTGAAACCGCCCGTCGGCGATCCCGGCGGTGATGACAGGGCCCGCGGAATCGGTTTGAAGCGAGGGCGCCTGGGTAAGTCGAACCGGGTAGGTCGAAGCTGCCGACACGATGGGCTGCCATCGGGATGCACGTGCCGGGGATGGTCCCGGGGGGAGGTGGGGACGATTTCCACGGTGGTCGATCAGCAGCGACCGGCTCCGGGCGATTACCAGGTTCAGGCGAAGGACCACTCGTATCTCGGGTGAAACGGATCTCGGGTGACACGGGCACGGACGGGCACGTAACCATTGGAACGGGGCCCGACAGCCGCTACCGTGGAGCCCGCTCAGAACTGGAATGCGCAGCGAACCGCCGATGGCCAAATCCCCCGCAGACATGACTCCAGCCGATGAGGTCGACGACCGACCTCCAGCGCGCGGCCGCCCGGCCGGTCCGGAATCTGGCCACGCCGGCCAACCGGGGCTACGTCCCGCCCGTTTCGCTCTGCGGCCGTTCATCCTGGTGCTGGTGGCGGGCCTCGCCCTCACCGCGGCTCTGGCTCTCGTGACCGCCACGGTCAACAACCGCAACGAAAGTCGCCTCTTGTCGGTGCAGGTACGAGAGGCCGGGACAGTTCTGGCTGGAGCCGTCCCCACCATCGAGACGCCCTTGGCTTCGGGCGCAGCCATCGCCAGCGTCACCCCGGGTGAGACTGCTCCGTTCGAGCAGTTCATGTCCGGCTACGTGGGCTCAACAGGGCCATTCGCGTACGTGGCGCTGTGTGGGATACGAGACGGCACCCCCATCGTCCTCGCCACGATGGGCACCCCGAGCACGGCGGCGACACGGGGAGGAGCCGCCCAGTGCCAGTTTGCCAATGGGAGTGGATCACCCCATGCGCTCACGGTGAAGGGGATTCTCGACAACGGTACCCGGCTCGGGTACACCTATTTGGGCCCCACCGGCGTCCAGCTGGGTGTCTACGCCGAGACACTCCTCCCCCTGCACCACCGCGCCGTCCTTCCAAGATCGTCGGCCTTCGCCAACCTCAACTTCGCCCTCTATCTCGGCTCATCCCGGCCCGACAACCTGTTGGAGACGACGATCCCGCTGCCCATCACCGGTCGGCAGGCAACCACCAGCATTTCATTCGCCGGCACCTCGTTGATCCTGGTGGGCACCCCCTCCCAGCCGCTGGGCGGATCACTGTCCAGGGACCTGACGGCCGTCGTCATCGTGTTCGGGATCGCACTGGCAGTCGGTGCAGCCATGCTGGCCGAACGGGTCGTGCGCCGTCGCCGGTCGGCCGAGGCACTGGCCGAGGAGAACAGAAGGCTCTACGGCGAACAGCAGAGTCTGGCCAGCTCGTTACAGCGCGCCCTGCTGCCCAAGGATCTGCCCGACATTCCCGGAGTGGAGGTAGCCACCCGGTACGAGGCCGGTCTCGAGGCGATGGACATCGGTGGCGACTGGTTCGATCTGATGACGTGTCCCGACGACGGTTTTCTCTTCGTCATCGGTGACGTGTCCGGTCGTGGTGTGTCGGCGGCAGTGGTGATGGCCTCGCTCCACTACGCCATCCGCGCCTACGCGGCCGAGGGCGATCAGCCCGATGTCATCCTGGCCAAACTGGGTGCGCTGCTCGACGTCGGCCGGGATGGTCATTTCGCCACGGTCCTCTGCGGCTACGTCGATATGGACGGGCGGAAGCTAACATTGTCCAGCGCAGGGCACCTTCCTCCGCTCATCGTGTCGGGCAGAAAGGGGATGTTCGTGGATTTGGCCATTGGCCCACCGATTGGCGCGTCGTCGTCGTCGGCCTATTCGTCCACGACCATTGACATCGCACCTGGCAGCACACTCCTGGCATTCACCGACGGACTGATCGAACGCCGTGGCCAGCTGCTCGACACCGGACTCGAGCAGCTACAGGAGGCGGCGAGTCGGAAGGACCAACCACCCGGGCCACTGATCGATGACCTGGTTGCCGAGTTGCGACCCAACGGCGCCGATGACGACATCGCCATCCTGGGGATCCGATGGCAGGACTAGAGGAGCACCTGACCGCATCGGTCAAGGGGGAGCGGGATCAGTCCGGCCTGGTCACCCTCTCGATCGCCGGTGAGTTGGATCTGGCCAGTGTCGGAGGGGTACAGGAGGGTATCGAAGAGTTCATCGGCGCAGATGTGCGCAAGATCGTCTTCGACCTGGGGGCCCTCACGTTCATGGACAGCACCGGAATCGCCTTGATGCTCCAGCTCGCCAACCGGGTCGGCGACGTGGAGGTCCACCAAGCCACCCCGATCGTCCGCCGGGTGATCGAGGCCACGGGGCTGCGTGAGACCTTGGGGCTCCAGCCGTGAACCGCCGCCGTTCGTTCGGGGCGCAACGGGCGTCGGTGTCGGCCAGCCGGCAGTTCGTGGATGAGGCGGTGGCCGACCTTCCCTCGGCGGTTCGGGAGTCTGCGGTCCTGATGATCTCCGAGTTGGCTACGAACGCGGTGGTCCACGCAACGACCGGATTCGAGGTTTCCGTCACCCGAGCGGAGTCCGCCGTCCGGGTCGAGGTCACCGACGCGGGAAGCGGGCAGCCCACGCTGCGGTCGCCGTCGTCCCGGGATCCTCATGGCCGGGGACTGCAGATCGTGAAGGAGCTCTCCGACGCTTGGGGCACGTCTGAAGGACCGGACCATTCCGGCAAGACCGTCTGGTTCGAGATCCTGGTCGATCCGACGCCGGTTACTGATGGTGAGGACTCCCGTCCCCGGAGCCGTCCGAAGGCTCAGGCCGGAACGCCCGGACTGACCACGGAGGCACCCGCGCTCCGATCGACCGAGCAGGCGGGTCGGAGCGAGGATGGACGGTCTACGTTGTCGGCTGCGCCGACTGGTTACCGGAAACGACGGCGTATCAAGCGGCGCGCTGTCCGAATCCGCCGCCGTCTGGTCACTCTCGCCCGCCGGCCGTAGCAGGAGCTCCCCATGCCGGCGATCTTCGAGGAGGCGGCCTCGCTGGTGACCGAGGAGATGGTCGCCGACAAGGTCTCCTACGGCCCAGATCCGGAACGTCAGATCCAGGTCATCTCCCGGTACCTCGAGGCCGGCTTCGATGAGGTGTACGTCAACCAGATCGGCTCGGACTGGGCGGGGTTCCTTGACTATTTCGAGCGGGAGCTGCGCCCACGACTTGTCGTGTGAACTCTGCCCAAGGGCGGACAGTGTCGCGGCAAGGGCAAGGTGAACGATGCTGTGGACGAGGTGGCTGACAAGGTCACCGGCTCGTAGAAGCCCAGACTTGTCATCCTGGATGACCGTTTGAACTGGACTTTAGCAGTTAAAGTGATTTATAGGGATTCTGCTATAAATTTCCGATGGGTGACACTCCGCCGGGAGTGCCGGTCTCGGGTCGATCACGGGAGCACCACCGGTCGCCAGTGGGGCGGGGCCGACCATTCGAGCACCCAGAGACTCGATCCGTGGACTTCGGTCCGGGCGTGGAACTGCCGCGACAGCGTGGTGGCGGCCATGGTTTCCTCGGCTGGCGACAGGTATGCGTGGCTCGTATCCATGATCAAGAGCACCGTGGCCGCGTGGATAGCTACCGGTTTGGGTGGGTTCGGAACGAGATAGAGGTAGGCCCTCCCGGCGAATCGACCCAGCACCGGCCCGGCGACGATGACTTCGGTGCTGGAAGGCGTTCGGGCCAGCAGGGTTCGGAGCTGGCTGGCCTCGTTGGCGGGGATGAAGCCGCCGACAGCGTTGAAGGTGAAGGACGTTCGCAACCGCTGAGCGGCGAAGACCGACGAACAGGCCAGGATTCCCACCATGGCTAGGACGGTGACGGTACGCCTGATGCCGTCCGTCGGTCGCCGTGTCTCGAGGCGCATGACAAGCGGCGACCGGTTCGAGGCCACGTAGGTGAGGAGGGACATGGTGCCGAACAGGACGAAGGGGAACACCGCGAACTGCTGGTACGGCTCACCGATGAACAGGGGGTTGAATCCAAGCCCGGAACTGAGAAGCACCAGGACGGGGACTCCGAATCCCCACGGTGTCAGAATGCCGATCACCCCTCCCGGCAAGAGGTAGGTCCCGATCAGGTGCCTTCGGCTCCAGAGGAGGTGGAGCGGCCGACTCGGGTGGGCGAGGACCCCGCCGACCGCTACCGCCAGCCCACTGGCACCGGCCGGCAGAGCGGTGCGGCCGGCCAGATAGCCGAATTGAGCGGAGATGAGCGATCCTTGGTTCGCCCCCAGGGCACTGATGATTCCCACCCACACCAGGCCGGCCACCATCGACAGGATTCCCACCCTCCGAGTCTTCGCCGAGGCCACCGTGGCCGACAGCCCGACTCCGACCACGTAGATCCCACCGAGATCGCCGCACAGGAGGCACAGTGCCAGCCATACCAATCCCCTTCGATGGCGACCGGACCAGATGTCGAAGGCACCGAACACGGCGAAGAACGTCGCGGTGGCCTCGATGTGAAAGTCCAGCGCGGCCGAGTAGTACGTCAACGGATTGAGGAGGACCATGACCGTGGTGAGTGCAAGGATCAGCCCAGCGGTTGGCTTGGCCAGATCGCGGCGCTCGACGAGCTCGGCGACCCAGAAGATGGCCAGCAGCCCCGTGCCGACCAATGAGAGATCCTGAACGACCAGCAGTACGAACGGAGACCGGAACACGACGAGCAGTAGGGAAAGGGGCCAGACGATCAGTTCGAAGTGGCTCTTGACGAACGGGTAGCCGAAGATCGTCGAATACGGGTCCAGATGACCGTGGGAGATCTGGCTCGCCGCCTGGTAGTAGACGGCAAAGTCAATGCCCAGCGTGAACCGATGGTATTCGAACGCCGAATAGGCCAGCAGGCCGATGAACTGCAAGACCACGGCGCCCATGGCCAGCTTGCGCAGGTTCCCAGACCGTGGGGGATGGTCCTCGTGATCTGATGTCCCGAACTCGACAGCCTGACCGGTGGAGGCAGGTGGCGGTGCCTCGGCGTCTCCGCCTCCCTGGTCGATCGCCGTCAACGAGCTTGCCCCAATGTTTTCGCTACCCCGCGGTGGAGATCTTGGTGAGGGTCACCGTCGAGATATCGAGGATCTGGCCCGTCGCCACCTGGAAGTGGAGCCAGAACCGGGCCGCTGTCGACGTGAAATTGAGCGTCGCGGACGATGCCGTCGACGTCGGTGGCAGGTGGAGGGAGAGCGAGCGGGTGACTGCGTTCGGGTCGGTGCCCCCGACCGGCCCGAACTGAAGGACCGTGGCCGAGGAGCTGCCCGGGCCGGTGAGGGTGTAGGTCACTCGGGTGGTATAGGTGCCGCTGCCCAGATCGGTCAGGGGCAGCGATGCTGAGGCCACGGGCCCGGTTGCCGCGTTGTAGGGACTGCCGAGCTGGGCGCCGGTCCACTGGAGGGGCCCGTCGGGCAGGAGCCGGCCCGGGACCGCGACGCCGATGACCACGATCGCCGCCATGGCCACGATGGCTAGCACCCCGATCCGGTTGATCCGGGCGGTCCGTTCGACCTTGGTCGACCGGATGCTCCCCTGAGTGGACTCCGCCCGCAGCGATCGAGCCGAAGGCCGCCCGAGCAGCCAGATGGCCAGGCAGCCACCCATCAGGAGAGCCACCGCCACCAGCAGATGGAGCACCGAGGCCCTACCCGTCCGGTACTGGAGGTTGAACACGGGGAGGTACCGGGAGATGGCCGGCCACCAGCCCGGGTAGAGCTGAGGATCCCAGGGAGCGAAGGGCGGCACCGCCGAGTTCACATAGGCGTGAGTGGCCCGCAGCACCGGAGTCCACTGGGCGATCCAGGCGAGAGCGATGACCACGGCCAGCGCGGCCATGCGTCGGGCGTACCGGTCGATCCGGATCAGCGCGAAGGGCATCCAGGCCAGGAGGATGGGGAGGGTGGTCCACTGGAATCGGCCGGCCAGGACGGTCCCGCCGAACGGGTCGGCCACGTAGGTGCCATTGAGGAGGAAGACAGTGGCCAGCGTGGCGACGGTGGAGATGACCGCCACCGGGACTCTGGCGCGGGCCAGCCATAGCCCGACCAGTCCGATCACGATGGTCGGCACCTGGATGAACGCACCCTGGTGCCGGTCGAAGATCAAGCCGATGGTGTCCACGATTCCGGCGTGGGTCAGCTGCGGCGAAGGCTGGGGAAGGCCCACCAGATGGGCGAAGTAGTACTCGTTGTAGGCGGCCAGTAGCCCCCAACCAGCGGCGGTGACCGCCAGCACCACTGACACCACCTTCCACCCGAGACGCTTGCGGATGACCACCGCCACCAGCGCCAGTCCGATGACGGCCGCACCCACCAGGTTCTGGATGTGCAGCCACGGGCTCACCACCAGGCCGATGGCGATGATCGCCGCGCTCCGGACCCCCAGCTCACCGGTGCGCTCGACCACCGCCAGCTCGATCAGCGCGCAGGCCAACACGATCCCGCTGATCAGGTCCGGGTAGAGCTGGGTGGCGGCGAGGAGGAAGGCCGGGGCGGCCATGGCCAGTGCGAACACCCACTGGGCCCTGACACTCAGTCCGGTGAGGACCGAGGCTCGCCGGTGGAGGTACATGAGGCCGGCTGCCTCGATGCCGAAGTAGGCGAAGAGACCCCCGTGGAGTCCGGCCACTCCGACGAAGGGGAACAGCAGCAGGGGAAGTCCGAGCCCGTGGGCGCTGACCACGCCATGGGGGCCGTTGAAGACCTGGTCGGCGGAGACCTGGGTGGCGGTCTGTCCGACCGGCCAGGGGTAGAACTCGTGGTGCACGATGGCGTGTTGATAGGCCCAAAGCACCAGCGGGCTGAGGTGGGTGAGGGCAAGGGCGGTGACCAGGTAGTTGGGGGCATCTCCGGTGAGGCCGAAGCCGTGGTGGTTCATGAACCGGTAGACGAGGAAGAGCACGATCACGATGGCCAGCCACACCAGCACGCTCAGCGTGGCGCGCACCCCCCGGGATTCCGGCTCGGCACCCGCTCCGGCCTCCGCCGCGGCGGGGTCGGGACCGGTCGACCCATCGGGCCCGGTCTCGGTGCTGGCGAGCGCACCCTCAGGCCCGTACGGGATCCCCGGGATCGTCGTGCGAGGCCGCTCCGTACGCTTGAGCCTGGTCCCGTCGGCCATCGGCGCAGCGTACTCGGGGAACGCACCGTCGAGGGGGTTGACCAGGTGTGGTGGGCCGTCGTCCCCGACCCGTTCAGGCGGCCCGACGTGCCGGATGTCACTCCGGCTGTGTAGGGTGCGTGCATGGCAGATCAGGCGCTGTTCTCGGACCTCGCCATGGAGTACATGCCCGCCCTCTACAGCGCCGCTCTGCGGATGACTCGCAACTCGGCCGACGCCGAGGACCTGGTGCAGGAGACCTACCTCAAGGCCTACCGGGCCTTTGCCAGCTTCGAGCTCGGGACCAACCTCAAGGCCTGGCTGTACCGGATCCTGACCAATACCTACATCAACACCTACCGGGCCAAGAAGCGCCGGCCGGAGATCGCCGACGTCGAGGACGTCGAGGACCTCTACCTCTACCGCCACCTCTCGGGTGATCAGGCGGCAGGACTGGGCAGGAGCGCCGAGGACGAGGCCCTCGACCGGTTCACCGACACCGACGTGAAGGCGGCCATCGAGGCCCTGCCGGAGTCATTCCGGATGGCGGTGTTGCTGGCCGATGTGGAGGGCTTCTCCTACAAGGAGATCGCCGAGATCACTGAGGTGCCCATCGGGACGGTGATGAGCCGGATCCACCGAGGAAGAAAAGCGCTTCAGAAGGCGTTGGTCGATCGTGGAAGTACACGGGGCCTCGTAGGGGCGACCGACGAAGCCAGGTAGGAGAGCGCCACCAGTGGGAGACAGGGAAGCGCCGGAAGAGCCGGCAGGGGCAGGGAGCACGGCAGAAGGCGGCCGCGGGTCGTCCGTGCACGACGACCCGTCGCCGGCCGGGTTCGTGGGTTGCGACGAGACGATTGAGCGGCTCTATTTCTATCTCGACGGCGAACTCACCGACCAACGGCGTGAGGAGATCACCCGTCACCTCGACCTGTGCGGTCCCTGCGTCGGCGCTTACGGCTTCGAGGCCGAACTGCGCCGGGTCATCGCCAACCGTTGCAAGGACCACGTGCCCGAGCAGTTGGTGGTCCGGGTGGCCGAGGCCCTGCGCGACGAGCACAGCCGTCAGAGTAATTAGACGGGGTAGTGCGGCCGGGCGGCCGAGTCCCTGTGCCCGGTACTACACCTGATCGACCCGGTCGAGTAGGTCCGGTCGGCGGGGCGTTCGCGCCCGTGCGCCTCCGGTCCCTACACTGGTCGACGTGAGCGAATCCAGGCACCTCGGGGCAGGCGGGGGGGCGGTGGCGTGGGATACGGCTGAGCGGGTAGCCGGCTGGGTCGGGATCCGTTCCAAGATGCCGGCCCCTTACCGACCCGACCTGCTCCAGGCCGACTTCGAGGAGCTGACCAGCCAGGCCGAGGAGTTGGTGGCCGAGTCGACCGGGCTCCGCTCGGCTTCCGGGCCGGCCCGGGCCCGGGTCACCGACCGTGCCGGTTGGGTCCACGCCAATGTCTCGAGCTTCCAGCGCCTGGTCGGACCGCACCTCGACCGGCTCGATCCGGGCCGTATCGCCAGTGGCAACCGGGTGACCGAACGGCTGGCCGGTCCCCTGGCCACCGCCGGTCGGGTGGCGACCGGTACCCAGATGGGCCTGGTGCTCGGCTGGCTGTCGACCCGGGTCCTCGGTCAGTACGACCTGCTGCTGACCGAGGAGGCAGTTGAGGATCAGGACCTGGTCTACTTCGTCGGTCCCAACGTGGTCGCGCTCGAACAGCTGCACGATTTCGAACCGCGCGAGTTCCGTCTCTGGCTGGCCCTGCATGAGGTGACCCACCGTTGCCAGTTCACGGCCATCCCGTGGATGCGCGACTACTTCGTCTCGCTGGTCGAAGAGGGGATCGGTTCGCTGGAGCCCGACCCGGCCCGGTTCGCTGAGGCGCTCAAGCGGATGACCGAGGAGATCCGGGCCGGACGCAACCCGCTGCGGGACAATGGGGCCCTGGGGCTGGTGGCCACACCCGAACAGCTGGAGGGTCTCCATCGCATCCAGGCGCTGATGAGCCTGCTGGAGGGGCACGGGGACGTGACCATGGACCGAGCCGGAGCGGCAGCCATCCCCAGCGCGGCCCGCTTCAGCGAGGTCCTTCGCCAACGCCGTCGTCAGACCCGGGGCCCGGCTCGCCTCCTCCAGCAGTTGATCGGCCTCGAGGCCAAACTGCGCCAGTACGAGGAGGGCGAGCGGTTCATCGCCGCCGTCGAGGACTCGGGTGGGCCCGAACTCCTCGACAGGGCCTGGCGGGGCCCCGAGTGGCTCCCGTCGCTGATCGAGATCCGCAATCCGTCGGCCTGGATCTCCCGTGTCGGGACCACCCCCGCCCTGTCCGGCTGACCCCCCGGTGAACGGTGAGGCCGAGGCCCTCGTCTCCTCCCTCCTGCCGCGGTGCACCTTCCCGGCAGCAGGTACGCCAGTGGTCTGCGCCGTCTCCGGCGGCCCCGACTCTCTGGCCCTGCTGGTGCTGGCAGTAGCCTCCGGCTGCCTGGTGACCGCCGTACATGTCGACCACGGGCTGCGCCCCGGCTCCTCACAGGAAGGCGGGGTGGTGGCCGATGCCTCCCGTAGGTTCGGAGCCTCCTTCCGTTCCGAGCGTGTGGTGGTGGACGACGGCCCCAACCTCGAGGCCCGGGCCCGCCAGGCCCGCCATGCCGTTCTGGGTCCACGC
This sequence comes from uncultured Acidimicrobiaceae bacterium, assembly GCA_963824355.1. Classification (GTDB taxonomy): domain Bacteria; phylum Actinomycetota; class Acidimicrobiia; order Acidimicrobiales; family RAAP-2; genus Bog-756. The sequence continues at coordinate 854,969 of CAWGOY010000001.1, forward strand.
GCGGCCACCGGCCACACCGCCGACGACCAGGCCGAGACGGTCCTGGTCAACCTGTTGCGCGGCTCGGGAGTCGAGGGTCTCGCCGCCATGCGGGTCGGGCCACGGCACCCTCTGCTCGACCTCCGCCGTTCGGAGACCGAGGCCCTCTGTGCCGCGGTCGGTCTCAGCCCGGTACGCGATCCGTCCAACCATGACCCCCGCTTCGTTCGCAACCAGATCCGTCACGAGCTGATTCCCCTGTGCTCGGCCATCGCTTCTCGCGACGTGGTACCGGTGCTGGCCCGCCAGGCCTCGGTGCTGGCCGGCGATGCCGACCTGCTCGGCGCGCTGGCCGCTCTGGTCGACCCGGAGGCTGCCGGCGCACTGGCTGTCGCACCCGAAGCGGTGGCCCGCCGAAGTGTGCGCGCCTGGCTGGCCGGGGAGGGGAACTATCCGCCTCCTCTCGACGCGGTCGAACGGGTGCTCGACGTGGCCCGCAATCGGCACCGGGCCACCGAGATCCCCGGGGGTCGCCGGGTGGCCCGCTCGGCGGGCCGGCTGTCGGTGGCTCCGGGCCGGCCGAGGGAGGAGCCGGCTCCGTGACTCTCCAGTACAGTCGTCCCGTGACCATGGCGGAGGACGAGGCTGCCACCATGCCGGCGGCCACCGGCGAGGATCCGGACCTGGTCCAGGACGCCAACGTGGGTCCGGTCATCGTGTCGGAAAGCCAGCTTCACCGTCGGATCGCCGAGCTCGGCATCGAGATCACTGCCGACTACGCCGGCCGGCCGCCGCTGCTGGTCGGGGTGCTGAAGGGCGCATTCATGTTCATGAGCGACCTGTCCAGAGCTATCGGACTGCCGGTCGAGGTCGACTTCATGGCCGTGTCGTCCTATGGCAGCGCCACCCGCACCTCCGGTGTGGTCCGGATCGTGAAGGACCTGGACGTGGATCTGGCCGATCGCCACGTCCTGGTGGTCGAGGACATCGTGGACAGTGGCCTCACCCTCAACTACCTGCAGCGCTACCTCCTGGCCCGCCGGCCGGCCAGCCTCGAGGTCTGTGCCCTGCTGGTCAAGGAGGGCCAGCAGCGCACGGAACTCGACCTCCGTTATGTCGGTTTTCACATCCCCGCTGAATTCGTGGTGGGATATGGGCTTGATGTCGATGAGCGCCTCCGCAATCTCAAGGCCATCCATGCCTTTGCCGGAGGCTCGTCCTAGGTCGCTGGTCCCCTCCGAGCCCACCGAGTGAGCGTCGATTCCGCCCGCATCGAACGGGCCGTGTACGAACTGCTCGAGGCGGTGGGCGAGGACCCCCGCAGGGACGGTCTGGCAAAGACGCCCCACCGTGTGGCCAAGATGTACGAGGAGCTGTTCGCCGGCTTCGGGGAGAACCCGGCCGACCACCTCGAGGTCACCTTCGCCGCCGATCACGACGAGATGGTGATGGTGCGGGACATCCCCTTCGCCTCGCTGTGCGAGCACCACCTGATCCCCTTCATCGGCCGGGCCCACGTGGCTTATATCCCCGGAGACGACGGCCGGATCACCGGCCTGTCCAAGCTGGCCCGGCTGGTCGACGGTTATGCCCGGCGTCTCCAGGTCCAAGAGCGGATGACCACCGAGATCGCTGACGCTATCGAGCAGGCACTGGCCCCGCGGGGGGTCCTGGTGGTGGTGGACGCCGAACACCTGTGCATGTCGATGCGGGGGGTCAAGAAGCCGGGCACCTCCACCGTCACTTCGGCGGTCCGGGGCCTGTTCCGCAACGACGCCGCCACCCGGATGGAGGCCATGCAGTTCGTCCGGGGCCGCTGATCCGGCCGACCAGGCCGGTCGCGGGGGGCTTTTGACTGGTTTACGCTGTGTCGTCATGTCCGTCGTCATGTCCGACCCGACCACCGAGGACCGGCCACTGGTGATGGGCATCCTCAACGTCACGCCGGACTCCTTCTCGGATGGCGGACGGTGGTTCGAGCCGACCCAGGCTGTGGCTCGAGCCCGGGCCATGATCGCCGAGGGCGCCGACCTGGTCGACGTGGGTGGCGAGTCCACCCGACCGGGGGCCGAGCCGGTGTCGTTGGCCGAGGAACTGCGCCGGGTGATCCCGGTGATCGAGTCCCTGGCCGGCCAGGTGCGGATTTCGGTCGACACCACAAAAGAGGAGGTGGCCGAGGCGGCGGTGGCCGCCGGAGCCTCGCTGATCAACGACGTGTCCGCTTCGCTGTGGCCGGTGGCTGCCCACCACCGGGTGGGCTGGGTGGCCATGCACCGCAAGGGTTCCCCCACCGACATGCAGGACGATCCCCGCTACGACGACGTGGTCGACGAGGTCTCGTCCCTGCTGGTCGAGCGGGCCGGCCAGGCGGTGGCGGCCGGGGTTGAGGAGGTCTGGATCGACCCGGGGATCGGCTTCGGCAAGACCTCCCACCACAACCTCCTCCTGCTCGGTGCTATCGACCGGCTGGTGGCCACCGAGTATCCGGTGCTGGTCGGGACCAGTCGCAAGCGCTTTCTCGGGATGCTCGGGCGGTCCGCCGGGCAGCCGCCGGTGCCGGAGGAGGACCGGCTCCCGGCCTCGCTGGCCACGGCCACCTGGGCCATGCATCAGGGGGCCAAGATGGTGCGGGTCCATGACGTGGCCGCTACCGCACAGGCTGCGACACTGGTGGGGCGGCCCGGGCCGTGTGTGGTGGCGGACGGCGGAGAGGACGGAGCGTGAAGGGAAAATGGGCAGCGGGGATCCCTCCCCGTAACTTCACCTGGGTGATCAAGGACCGGCTGGCCATGAGCGAGCGGCCGGGCGGATTCGCACCCAACCACCGGAAGGTCCGCCGCCAGGAGGAGATCATCTGGCTCCAAGTCCAGGAATTCACCCGGGTCATCTCGCTGTTGCCCTCCTCCCACAACCTCCAGGCCTACGAGGAACGGTCGATGGCCAGCGTGCACTTCCCGCTGCCCGCCTCCGGTGATGCCCGCGGGGTGCTCGGCGACCTCTACCGCGATCTGCATGCCCGGCTCCTGGCCGGCGAGCGGATCCTCATCCACCAAGAGGAGCTGGGCGATCGGGTGACCGGCGTGGTGGCCGGTTACCTGTTGTGGTCGGATCGGCTGCCCAGCGGTCCCCAGGCAGTCACGGTGCTGGAGCACATGACCGGCCACCCGATGGGTCCGAGCGGCCGCGAGCTGGTGGCCTTCGCCAGCCAACTGTCCCCGGCGTCGGTCCACCCCGGCGCATCGGGCTCCACGCCACCGAGCAGGTGACCGCGCTGCCCAGAGCAGCGTCGACCGGTGACCGGGCTGACTCCGGCGACCGAATCGAGCTCCGTGGTCTGCGGGTCTCCGGCACCCACGGGGTGCTGGCCGAAGAGAAGACCCGGCCCCAGCCCTTCGAGATCGACCTCGACCTCTCGGTTGACCTGGCCGTGGCTGCGGTCAGCGACGACCTTCCCGACACGGTGGACTATGGGGCGGTGGCCGAGCGGGTGGTCGAGATCGTTGCCGGACCGTTCTCCTTTGACCTGCTGGAAGCCATGGCCGGGGCTATCGCCGAGGCCGCCCTGGCCAGCGATCTGCGAGTCACCGCGGTCACCGTCCACTTGCGCAAGCTGGAACCGCCGATCGATGCCGATATCGGTTCGGTCGGGGTCAGGATCACCCGCCGCCCGTGACCGCCCCGTTCACCGAACCCCCCTCGGTGCGGGCCTTCCTCGGACTCGGCTCCAATCTGGGTGACCGGTGGTCCCACCTGCGCAAGGCGGTGGACCAGCTGCGGGCGGGCAGCAGGGCCCCGGTCACCGCGGTGTCACAGGTCTACGAGACCGAGCCCATCGGAGGCCCCGACGGGCAGGGCCCCTACCTCAACGTGGTGGTCGAGCTGGCTGTGTCTCCGATGGCCGATCCCTACCGGCTGCTCGAGGAGTGCCGGCGTCTCGAGGCCGCAGCCGGCCGGGTCCGATCGGCACGGTGGGGTCCGAGAACCTTGGACGCCGACGTACTGTGGATCGACGGCATCGCCCTCGACGACCCCGATCTCACCGTCCCCCATCCCCGTTGGCGCCAGCGGCGCTTCGTCCTCGCTCCCCTGAGCGAGCTGGCGCCCGACCTGGTGGACGAGGACGACCTTTCGGCCTCTGGTGGTGCGGTCGCCGTGGTGGGTACACTGTGATTTGCATCACCAGGATTCTCTGACGCGAACGGCACCTCCGGGGCTGGAACGTCGAAAGGGGTCTCGTGACCACATTCCGTATTGTCGGACCGGGACGTGCCGGCCGTTCGCTGTTGGCGGCACTCGAGGGTGTCGGGGGGTACCGTTCGGCTGGCGTCCTCGGGCGGGGTGATCGGCTGGCCGACGCCGCTGTCCGGGGTCGACCTCCTGGTCATTGCCACACCAGACGATGTGGTCGCCCAGGTGGCAGACCAGGTCACGCCGGTTGGTTCCACCGCGGTCATCCACCTGTCGGGCTCGCTCGGCCTCGATGTCCTGTCCACCCATCCGAGGCGGGGCTCGCTCCATCCGCTGATGCCCCTGCCCGACCCGGAGCTGGGTTCGGCCCGCCTCCGGTCGGGCATCACCTTTGCCGTCTCCGGCGACCGGATCACTCGGCAGGTGGCCGACCTACTGGGCGGCCGGTCCCTCGAGGTCGACGACCGGCACCGGGCCGCCTACCACGCGGCCGCCACCATCGCCGCCAATCATGTGGTTGCCCTCATCGGACAGGTTGAGCGGGTGGCCGCCACTGCCGGACTCCCGCTCGACGCTTTTTCGGGCCTCCTCCGGACGGCCGCCGACGATGCCCTCGCCCTCGGTCCTCGCCGGGCCCTCACCGGACCGGCCGTCAGGGGCGACTGGGAGACGGTCGAGCGCCACCGGGGCGCTTTGGCCGCCATGGCCGGGCACCGGACCGAGCTGGCCGGCTATGACGCCCTGGTCGGACTGGCCCGGCGCTTGTCAATGGACGCGACGGCCGCCCCGGCTCCGGCTGGTCCCCGTGGCCTCACGGTGCCGGCCAGCGGAGGCGGGGAGCAGGTGGCATGAGTACCGTGTTCGTCGAGGTACCGGTCGGCGATGTTGTCGACGGAACCCTCTCCGGTTTGCGCCGCCCGGTGGCGCCCCCGATCCCGCACATCATCGAGAGGGTGTCCGAATACTCGGACACCCTCGAGGCCGCTCGTCGGTCGGGTGCAACGGTGGGTGTGGTGCCGACCATGGGCGCCCTGCACGACGGCCACCGGGCGCTGATTGCCCGGGCGGCCGAGGAGTGCGACTTGGTGGCAGTGTCCATCTTCGTCAACCCCACCCAGTTCGGGGATCCCGCCGACCTGGCCAACTACCCGCGCTCCCTCGAGCGGGACCTCGAGGTGGTGGGCTCGACCGGTGGCCACCTGGTCTTCGCTCCGTCCGTGGAGGAGATGTACGGCGAACCGTCGGGTGCCGCCCGCACCACGGTGTCGGTGCCCGAGCTGGCCGACCTCTGGGAAGGGGCGTCACGACCGGGCCACTTCGACGGTGTGGCCACCATCGTGGTCAAGCTGCTGGCTGCTGCCGGTCGGTGTCGGGCCTACTTCGGCGAGAAGGATTTCCAACAACTGGCCCTGGTCACCCGGGTGGTCCACGACCTGGCCCTTCCGGCCGAGGTGGTCGGCTGTCCCACGGTCCGGGACGCCGACGGTCTGGCCCTGTCCAGCCGCAACGAGCGGCTCTCGGCCGACCAGCGCCGGTCGGCGCTCGTCCTGTCCCGGGCCCTCCGGGCGGGGGCCTCGTTGGTTGCCGCCGGAGAAGAGAGTCCGGTGGTGGTCGAGGCGATGATGGAGCGGGTGGTGTCCGGTGAACCGGGCGTCGAGCTGGACTACGCGGTGGTGGTCCACGCCAACGACCTGTCCCGAGCCCGGACCTGCGCGGTGACCAGCCCTCTGCGCCTGCTGATCGCCGCCGTGGTCGGTCCGGTACGCCTCATTGACAACGTCGATCCCGGCCAGGATCACTGACCGCCGGGGTGGACGGGTCGAGCGGGGTGCCCGCCGAGTTGGATGTACTGGTCCTAGGCAGCGGCGTAGCCGGGCTGTCGGCTGCGGTCCGGCTGGCCGCCCCGGTGTCCGGCGTCGACCAGGCCGGACTCGTGTCCGGCCGGACCGGACTGCGGGTGGGAGTGCTGACCAAGGCTGAGCTTTCCCAGTCGGCCACCAGATGGGCGCAGGGTGGGGTGGCCGCGGTGCTCGGCGGTGACGAGGACTCGACCGATCTCCATCTGGCCGACACCCTGGCCGCCGGCGTCGGCCTGTGTGACATCGACGCGGTTCGGGTGCTGGTGGACGAGGGCCCGTCCCGGGTCAACGAACTGATCGCCCTCGGTGCGGTGTTCGACCGCCAACCGGGAGGAGCGCTGGCTCTGGCCCGCGAGGGCGGCCATTCCATGGCCCGCGTGGTCCACGCCGGTGGTGCGGCCACGGGAGCCGAGGTCGAGCGGGCCCTGGTGGAGGCGACCCGGGCCACGGCCGCCGCGGTCCTCGAGGAGTGGTTCGCCTTGGACCTGCTGGTAGAACACGGGCGGTGCCGGGGCGTGCGGGCCCTCAGTGCCGACGGCCAGACCGTCGAGGTGCGGGCCACCCACACCGTGCTGGCCACCGGTGGCGCAGGCCAGTTGTTCGCGGTGACCACCAATCCGGCTGAGGCCACCGCCGACGGGCTGGCCATGGCCATTCGCGCCGGCGTGCCGGTGGCCGACGTCGAGTTCATGCAGTTCCACCCCACCGCGCTGCACCATCCGGCCATGCCCCGGCCGTTGTTGTCCGAAGCCCTTCGGGGTCACGGGGCGCTGCTCCGGGATGCCCACGGCAACCGGTTTGTCGACGAACTCGCCCCTCGGGACGTGGTGAGCCGGGCCATGGCCGACCGCATGCGGGACCAAGGGGTGGAGAGCCTGTGGCTGGACGCCACGGCCCTCGCTTCGTTCGACTCGCGGTTCCCCACCATCGCCGCCTCGCTGCGGGCCATCGGTCTCGACCCATCGTGCGACTGGCTGCCCATCGCCCCGGCGGCCCACTACCTGTCGGGCGGGGTGATCACCGACCTCTCGGGAGCCACCGCGCTCCGGGGTCTGTGGGCGGCCGGCGAGGTGGCTTGCACCGGAGTACATGGCGCCAACCGACTGGCTTCCAACTCGCTGTTGGAAGGCATGGTGTTCGGGGCACGACTGGCCGAGTCGATCCTGGCCGGCGGCGACGGTCCCGAGCCAACCGGCGTGATGGCCACGCTCCTCGAAGGTGAGTTCGTGCCCGCTCCGCCGTCGGAGCCGGCGTGGCCCCAGGGCATCCCGGTGCCGGCCACCGGAGCCGCCACCTGGCCCGATGTCATCAAGACCCGGGAACAGTTGCAGCGGATCATGATCGAAGGGGCCGGGGTGGTGCGCAGTGCCCAGTCGCTCGCCGCTGCCCAGGCAACGGTGGGTGCCATCCGAAGTGAGATGGGCAGCCAACCGCCCGGCGACCGGGCGCATGGCGAGCTGGCCAATCTGGTCACCGCTGCCACTGGCCTCCTGCGGTCGGCCACCGTCCGTTGCGAGACCCGGGGCGCCCACGCTCGTAACGACTTCCCCGAGACGTCGGATGCCTGGCGCGTCCGGATCGTCCATGGCGGTCGAGCGGGTTCGGAGCCCGAGTTGGGTACGGGCGTCGAACCAAAATCCGTCCAGCTCCTCGCCGTGACCCACCCGGCCGCGCCCGGGACACCATCCGGCGCCCCCGCGGGGCGCGCCGACCGTTGACGCCCGGCGAAGCAGTGTCCGAGGTCGACCCTCCCCGGGTCGCAGTGTCCGAGGTCGACCCTCCCCGGGTCGCAGTGTCCGAGGTCGACCCTCCCCGGGTCGCAGTGTCCGAGGTCGACCCTCCCCGGGTCGCAGTGTCCGAGGTCGACCCTCCCCGGGTCGCAGTGTCCGAGGTCGACCCTCCCCGGGTCGCAGTGTCCGAGGTCGTGGCCCGGGCCCTTGCTGAGGACGTTTTGCCGCTCGGCGACCTCACCGCGGCTCTTGTCCCCATCGAGACCACAGCTTCGGTCGCCATAGTGAGTCGGGACCACGGCGTTGTGGCCGGGCGGGCCTGCGCGCTCGAGACATTCGCCCAGATCGATCCCGGCCTCGACGTGACGTGGTCGGTGGCCGACGGCACCGTGGTCCAGCCTGGCGACACGGTGGCTGTCGTCCGTGGCCCGCTCCGTTCGATCCTCACCGCTGAACGGACCGCCCTCAACTTCCTCGGCCACCTGTCCGGTGTGGCCACCCTGACCCGTCAGTTCGTCGAGGCGGTGTCGAAGGTGAACCCCTCAACCCGGGTGCTCGACACCCGTAAGACCACGCCAGGACTGCGCCCGTTGGAGAAGGCGGCGGTCCGGGCTGGTGGCGGCCACAACCACCGCGGGAGCCTTTCCGAGGCGGTACTGATCAAGGACAACCATCTTGGCGGGGTCACCATCGGTGAGGCGGTCCAACGGGCCCGCCACCTGTGGCCGGGACGGATGGTGGAGGTGGAGTGCGACCGCCGCGACCAGGTGGCCGAGGCGGTAGGGGCCGGAGCCTCCGTGGTGATGCTGGACAACATGGATGTCGACCAGGTCAAAGCCTGCGTGGCCGACGTGCACGCGGCGGGAACGGGAACGCTGGTTGAGGTGTCCGGCGGCATGAGCCTCCAGACGGCCCCATCGATGGCCGCGGCCGGGGTCGACCTCATCTCGGTGGGGGCGCTCACCCACTCGGCCCCGGTCCTCGATCTGGCCTTTGATCTGATGCCGGTCACCGACAGGTCGGGCTGATCATGCTGCTGGCCATCGATGTGGGGAACACCGAAACGGTGGTTGGACTGTTTGCCGACGGTGCCACCGAACGCGCCGGTTCGACCGGCCCCCGCGACGGCAACGAGCCGGCTGGCCTGGCTCACCACTGGCGCCTTTCGACCGTGGCCGAGCGCACCCCTGACGAACATGCCCTGCTGCTCACCCAGCTCCTCGACCTCGATGGACTGGACATCGATGAGGCGGTCACCGGCATCGCCGTGACTTCGTCGGTTCCCCTGGTGACCGCCAATCTCCGCCAGATGGTGGCCCGGTGGTTCGATGTGCCTTCGGTGGTGCTCGAGCCGGGGGTTAAGAGCGGGATGCCGATCCTCTATGACAACCCCAAGGAAGTCGGTGCCGACCGGATCGCCAATGCCGTCGGGGCCTTCGACCTGTTCGGTGGGCCCTGTGTAGTGGTCGACCTGGGCACTGCCACCACGTTCGACGCCATCTCCTCGGCTGGTGAGTACCTCGGCGGGGCCATCACCCCGGGCGTGGCCATCAGCCTCGATGCGCTCTTCGCCAATGCCGCCGCCCTCCGCCGGGTCGAGTTGATCGAGCCGCGCAGCGTGATCGGCAAGTCGACGGTCGAATCCATCCAGTCCGGTGCGCTCTACGGGTTCGCCGGCCAGGTGGACGGTCTCTGCCGTCGGTTCGCTGCGGTGCTCGGGGAGTGCACGGTGGTGGCCACCGGGGGGCTGTCCGAGCTGATCTCCCCCTACTCCGACGAGATCGAGTACGTGGAGCCATGGCTCACGTTGCACGGTCTACGCATCATCTTCGACCGCAACCAGCCCGCCCGGTCGGACTGAACCCGACCGGTCCGACCGGTTCGGGTGGTCCGGGGGGCCGGATCAGACCGGGGCCTCCAGCACCAGCCGGGGCTCTCGGCCGGCCGGTTGGTGGTCCCACAGATCGGCCACCAGATCGCTCCTGATGGCGGCCAGAGCCGGATCATCCCACCGGTTGGCCTGTTGGAGTGGGTCCTCGACGAGGTCGTAGAGCTCGCCTTCGGAGCCGTCGTGGGACGTCCCGGGCAGGTAGGTGCTACACACCCAGTGATCGCGCATGATGGTCCGGAGGTGGACGTCGGTGCCGAAGAGCTCACTGTCCCACTCGGTGAGCACCCGCTCGAACCCTCGGGCCCCGGCGTCGGCGTCGTCGACGGGCAGGCTGGCGCCCTCCATCCAGGCCGGCACCCCGATCCCGGCGATGGTGCACAAGGTGGGGGCGAGATCCACCAGACCGACCGGTTTGGTAACCACCGCCGGCGCGGGTGCGCCTGAGGGGGCGGGCCGCCAGACCAGGGGGAGCCGCATCAGGGCGTCGACGTGGTAAGGGCCCTTGAACAGCAGTCCGAAATCGCCCTGGAGCTCACCGTGGTCGGTAGTGAAGAGCACATCGAGGTCGTCGGACCAGCCGCGCTCGCCGATCCGGTCCAGCACCCGGCCGATGGCCTCGTCGATGAGTTCGCATTCGACAGCGTTGCGGGCATTGACTTCGCGGACCTGGTCGGCGGTGAGGGTGGCCGGCACCCATTGGGCCGGGGCCTCGTAGTTGGACACCAGCGCCCCGTCGTACCAGAGACGCCAGTGACGCGGCTTGCCGTCGAGGATGGCCTCCCGCTCGGCCCGGTCCTCGGGGTATCCGGCGGGGAGAGGCACCTCCCGCCAATCGATCCGCCCCACCGCCGATTCGGGTGGATCCCAAGGGTGGTGCGGGTCGGGGAAGCTCATCCAACAGAACCAATCCTCGTCGGGGTCCAGGCCGTCCAGCCAGGCCATCGTCCGGTCGGCCACCCACCCGGTGTGGTACAGGTCGGGATCGACCGGGTTGACCTTGACCTGGGGGGCGCCGGTGTCCCCACCGCCTGCTGCGTTGACCTGGAGCGATCCGTCGAGGGCGGGGTAGAAGCCGGCCAGGGCCTCGGGATGCTCGGCGGTCATCCAGCGGGCGTAGTGGAGCGGGACCGACCACGCCGTGGGTGGCCAACTCCAGATGCTCGAAGCCGCGGTGGAGCCCCCCGGGTGGAACGGGGCCGGCAGCGGCCAGTGCGTTCTCCTCGAACCGGAGAAAGGGGTCGAGGAAGGGTTCGAAGTGAGCCTTCCCGACCAGGGCGGTGCGGTACCCGGCCCCGTGCAGCAGATCGGCCACCGACGGCGCGTCGACCGGAAGCGGGACGCCGTTCATCCACACCCCGTGGGTACTCGGGTGCTGACCGGTCAGGATGGTTGACCGGGACGGCATGCACACCACCGACTGGGGATGGGCCCGCTCGTACCGGATTCCTCCAGCGGCCAGCGCGTCCACCACCGGAGTACGGGCCAGCGTCCCCCCGTTGCACCCGATGGTGTCGTAGCGCTGCTGGTCAGTGGTGACCAGTAGGATCTTGCGGCCCATCAGCGGACTCCTTTCGTCTCACCTCGGCGGTTGCCGTTCCGGTTGGTTACCGGGCTGTCACGACTCGAGGCCGAGGGTAACCGCGAGCTGGCTGAGGCCGGCCCGGGCCGCACCCCCGATGACCAGGGCCAGGGGGGCGGGGTCGGCGTCGACGCTGTAGACCGCGAGGCAGGTCCCGTCAGCCAGGTCGTGGACGTCGATGGTGCTCAGGTGCTCTTTGAACAGCCCACCGGTGATCCGGTACTGGAGGCGTCTCAGCCGGTCGTCCACGGTCAGCAGCTGCTCCGGCATGGAAAGGCCCGAGCGGGTCACGACCACCCGGTTCCGTCCCCTCCACCGTGCAGGAGTCGATCCCCGGAAACCACTCGTGCACACGCTCCGGACGGCCCAGCAGTGCCCAGACCCGGTCCGGATCACACGTGAGTCGCACGCTGTGGCGCACACTTCCCCGTGGGTTGGTCACCTGGCCACAGGGCCGATGGCCCCGGGTACGACGCTGCCCGTACGGTTGCTCATTTTCGATAGCCCATTCCTCGGCGAGGCTACCCAACCCGGTTGTCAGCCCTGCCCGTCCGGCGCCGGGGCCGGCGGATACCGATGTTGAGCTGGTCGTTCGTTTCGGAGTGGCGGGGCTCGTGCCTCTCGATGACCCCCAGATCTGCCAGGACGCATGACAACTGACAGCCGCCGGGGAGGACCTCATCGGTCCCTAACACCGCCTTCATGGTTCGAACATCCGCCGGGGCGATAACAGGGGGAGTGGTCGGACCGACCGGCCCCATCGAGGAGGTAACACCATGACCCACCTGATTCCCACCGCCAAGAAGCTGGTGATCGGCGTGGTCGCTGTCGGGGCACTGTCGCTCGGCACGGCCGGAATCGCCGGTGCCGCGACCACCGGATCGTCCACGCCGGCGGTCACCAGGCACGTCAACTGCGCCAACGCCGATCGTGTGCTCACCCGGATCCAGGCCGGCGAAGCCAAGATCGCCGCAGGGCTGCCCAAGCTGACGGCGGCCGAGGCGGCCGCCACCAAGGCTGGCGACACCAAGCTGGCCAACCGGCTGGAGAAGCGGATCACCCGGCTCGAGAGTTCGCAGTTCTCGGCCCGCCTGGCCAAGGTCACCTCGGTCATCGAGGCCCGGTGTCCGGGTACGGCTCCGAACTCCGCCTCGTAGGTCGGGTTCCTGCCTTACCCGCCGTAGTGCGGGAGTCGTCGGTCGGTCGGATCTATTCCGGCCGGCCGACGGTCGCGTTCAGTCGTCGGTCTGGCCGACCTGTCCGTCAGCTGCCGGGCAGGTCGTCGACCAGGGCGTGGGCCAGGGTGGCGAATCCTCTGGCCAGCTCGGGTGACGGCCCGGCCATGGCGGCTTCCGTCGCCTGGTCGGCGTGGTGCCTGGCCACCGCGACTGATTCCTCGATGGCGCCGGACTCGGCCACGATCGAGCCGGGCCTTGTCCCGCTCGGGTGGACCGAGCGGCTGACCGAGCAGGGGCGCCAGTTCGGCGACCGGCCACCGGATCGGCCAGGGCCAGCAGCACCGGGAGGGTGTAGATCCCTTCGGCCAGGTCCTGCCCGGCCGGCTTTCCGAGTTCGGCCTCGGTGCCGATGACGTCGAGGATGTCGTCGCGCACCTGGAAGATCATCCCGAAGAACCGGCCGAAGGTGGTGAACGCCTCCACCTGGTCGCGGGGGAGTCCACCGGTCAGCGCGCCGATCCGACACGAGGTGGCCATCAGCGAGGCCGTCTTGCCGGCGATGGCCTGCTCGTAGTCGTGGCGCTCCGGTCGTCCACCTGGAAGGCGGCGCGGACCTCGGCCACCTGGCCCTGGCACAGCTCGCCCAGGGTGGCGGCCAGCAGACCGGCGATCTCGGTTCCCAGACCGGCGGCGATCTCCGCCGATCGGGCCAGCAGGAAGTCGCCGGCCACGATGGCCACCAGGTTGCCGAACCGGGAGTTGACGCTCTCGACGTTGCGACGGATGGTGGCCTCGTCCATGACGTCGTCGTGATAGAGGGAGGCCAGGTGCACGAGCTCGACGGCTACGGCCCCGAGGAGGTCCTCCCGGGAGGCCTGGCCGGTGCCCGGCTGTGGCGGTGGCCAGGGCCAACACCGGTCGGAGCCGTTTTCCGCCCGCGGCCAGCAGGTGGGTGGTCACCTCGTCGAGGAACCCGTCCCCGGTCACGACGGACTCGACGAGCAGGGGCTCGAGCCGCCACAGCTGATCTTCGAGTGCGGGAAGTCCCAGGAGCTCGACGACGTTCACTTCCTACAGACGATAGGCCAGGATGCCGATGGCTGAGAAAAGGGATCTGAATCTGGGGTCGTGCGGGTGCGGGTGGTACCTGGCACCTGTAGACTTTGGGTCTAGTTACTGACCGCGGATGGAGGCGGTGGAGTGTTCGAACGATTCACAGACCGGGCTCGCCGAGTTCTCGTGCTGGCGCAGGAGGAAGCGCGCCTGCTCAACCACAGCTTCATCGGTACCGAGCACATCCTCCTGGGCCTGATCCACGAGGGTGAGGGCGTCGCCGCCAAGGCGCTCGAGTCGCTCGGTGTCTCGTTGGAGGCCGTGCGGGAGAAGGTCGAGGAGACCATCGGCCTGGCCGGCACGGCCCCGACGGGTCGCCGCCCGTTCACCCCCCGGGCCAAGAAGGTCCTCGAGCTGTCCCTGCGCGAGGCGCTGCAGCTCGGCCACAGCTACATCGGCACCGAGCACATGCTGCTCGGGCTGGTCCGCGAGGGCGAGGGCGTGGCCGCCCAGGTACTGGTGAGCCTGGGCGCCGACCTGCCCCGGGTCCGCCAGCAGGTCATCCAGCTGCTCTCGGGCTACCAGGGCAAGGAGTCGGTGGGCGCCGGCGCTCCCGGTTCGCAGGCCTCGGACGCCCCGACCGGCTCGCCGGTCCTCGACCAGTTCGGTCGCAACCTGACCGCGCTGGCCCGTGATCACAAGCTCGACCCGGTCATCGGGCGCGAGAAAGAGATCGAGCGGGTCATGCAGGTGCTGTCCCGCCGCACGAAGAACAACCCGGTCCTCATCGGTGAGCCCGGCGTCGGCAAGACGGCCATCGTCGAGGGTCTGGCCCAGCGCATCGTGGCCGACGACGTCCCCGAGACGCTGACCGGCAAGCAGCTCTACACCCTCGACCTCGGCGCCCTGGTGGCCGGCAGCCGCTACCGCGGCGACTTCGAGGAGCGCCTGAAGAAGGTGCTGAAGGAGATCCGCACCCGGGGCGACATCGTGCTGTTCATCGACGAGCTCCACACGCTGGTGGGTGCCGGCGCCGCCGAAGGGGCCATCGACGCCGCCTCGATCCTGAAGCCGATGCTGGCCCGGGGCGAGCTGCAGACCATCGGGGCCACCACCATCGACGAGTACCGCAAGCACCTGGAGAAGGACGCCGCCCTCGAGCGTCGGTTCCAGCCGATCAAGGTGGAGCAGCCCAACGTGGCCCTGACCATCGAGATCCTGAAGGGTCTGCGCGACCGCTACGAGTCCCACCACGCGGTGACCATCACCGACCAGGCCCTGGTGGCCGCGGCCAACCTGGCCGACCGCTACCTGGCCGACCGGTACCTGCCGGACAAGGCCATCGACCTGATCGACGAGGCCGGCAGCCGACTGCGCATCCGTCGGATGACCACGCCCCCGGCCTACAAGAAGCTGGAGGAGGACATCACCCGCCTGCGGGCCGACAAGGAAGCGGCCATCGAGAAGCAGGCGTTCGACCAGGCGAAGAAGCTCGCCGAGCAGGAGAAGGAGCGTCTCGACAGCAAAGAGGCCATGGAGGCCGAGTGGCGTGCCGAAGGCGTCGACCTGTTCGACGTCGTCGACGAGGAGGTCATCGCCGAGGTGCTGGCCAACTGGACGGGCATCCCCGTCTACCGGCTCACCGAGGAGGAGACGGCCAAGCTGCTGCGGATGGAGGACGAGCTGCACAAGCGGGTGATCGGGCAGGAGCCGGCCATCGCCGCCCTGGCCCGTTCGATCCGCCGCACCCGGGCCGGCCTGAAGGATCCCAAGCGGCCCAGTGGTTCGTTCATCTTCCTCGGTCCGACCGGCGTCGGAAAGACCGAGCTGGCCAAGACGCTGGCCGAGTTCCTCTTCGACGACGAGGACGCGCTCATCCAGCTGGACATGTCCGAGTACATGGAGAAGCACACAGTGAGCCGCCTGGTCGGTTCCCCTCCCGGCTATGTCGGGCTACGAAGAAGGCGGTCAGCTGACCGAAGCCGTGCGCCGGAAGCCGTTCTCGGTGGTGCTGTTCGACGAGGTCGAAAAGGCCCATGCCGACGTCTTCAACACGCTGCTCCAGATTTTGGAGGACGGCCGCCTGACCGACGCACAGGGGCGTTCGGTGGACTTCAAGAACACCGTGCTCATCATGACGTCCAACCTGGGCACCGCCGATCTGCGGAAGTCCTCGGTGGGATTCGCCAAGACGTCCGAAGCGGTCACCTACGAGCGGATGAAGACCAAGGTCAACGAGGCGTTGAAAGCCCACTTCCGGCCTGAGTTTCTCAATCGCATCGACGAGGTCGTGGTGTTCCACGAGCTGTCGAAGACCGAGGTGGTCGAGATCGTGGATCTGATGATCCAGCGGGTCTCTAACCAGCTGGAGCTCCAGGGTCTGAGCCTGGTGCTCACGCCGCCGGCCAAGCAGTTGTTGGCCGACAAGGGCTACGACCCGCAACTGGGCGCCCGGCCTCTCCGTCGGGCCATCCAACAGATGGTCGAGGACCCGCTTTCCGAGCGGATCCTTTGGAAGGAGTTCCGGGTCGGTGAGACCATTCTGGTCGATGTCGAGACCATCACCGTCGAGGCCGCCGAGGCGTATGACGTGAAGGGAGCTCCTCCCCTGATCGCCGGTGAGCAGCAGCTGACCTTCACCGCCATCGAGGGGGTCGAGCCGCCTCCTCCGGTAGAGCTGGCCGGCGCCGATTCCTCGGCCGACTGACCTGACATCCCGGGGCTTGGTGCCCCGCCGTGCGAGAACGCCCCGTTGATTCCAACGGGGCGTTCTGCGGTCCCGTCCCGTCCGCCTACTTCATGAAGTCGCCCTCGGCCACTCCGCCCGGTGCCCTCGGCCACTCCGCCCGGTGCCCTCGGCCACTCCGCCCGGTGCCCTCGGCCACTCCGCCCGGTGCCCTCGGCCACTCCGCCCGGTGCTCCTCGACCGGTACTCGGGGCCGCCCCGCCCTTTTCAGTAACTGTTCAGGTCCCCCTGAGCTGGGCTGATGCCCAAGTTAGTGCTCAACCAGGTATTGGCAAAGTGGGCATCCATGGATCCCCGAGGTAGAGCCTCTGCAGGGCACCCAGGCGGTTGACCCCCTGTTTGCCGGCGGTCGAGAGGTAGCTGCGCAGGGCAAGGAAGGCGGCTGCTCCCTCGGTGCTGCGGAATCCACCGGAGACCTTCTGGGCGATCTTGATCATCCGGACGTCGCGCTCGCACAGGTTGTTGTCGAAGGGGACAGAGAAGTCCGCAGCGAAGCGCAGGATGTCGTCGGCGTAGTAGTCGAGACGGGTCAAAAGGGCGAGCGCTTTGGACCGCTTGGGCCGTGGCGAGGTGGTGACCGGTGGCGGGTTGGCCCGATGGGCTGCGTCGATGATTTCGGCGTAGCGAGTCCTGATGGCGGCGAGCTGGTCACGGTCCAGGTGCTCTCGGCCACCATCTTTGGCCGAGAGCACCTGATGCCAGGCCCCGGTGAGCAGGTCGGCCATGTCGGCGGCCCACCCCTGGCCCTCCAGTGCCGCGATTGCCTCCAGCTCACGGAGGTGATGGGCGTTGCACAAGGCATGGGTGGCGGCGAAGCCGCTCCGGTATGCCGGCCAGCCGTCGTGGACGAGGACCCCCTGATGGCCCTGGATGACGCCCATGTTCTCCAGGGCTTCTTTCCCCCGTCGTGGGTCCAGGTGGTAGAGGGTGAGGTCGGTGCTCGAAGCGGCGTGCACCCAGTGCAGGCGGGCGTTGACCCGAAGGCCGGTCTCGTCGCAGTGGACGACCGGGGATCCCCGGAGCAGCTCCCGCACCAGGGTGCAGAACAGGTCCAGCTTGCCGGCACCCTGGCGGACCATGGCCACGATGGCCCCGGTCGACACCGGCGCTCCGTAAGTGTCGGCCAACAGCTCGGCCACCCGGGCGACGGGGAGGTGCTGGCGGGCCACCAGGTAACAGACCAGGGCCCGCAGACCCGGGCCGTAGCAGGCGGGGGCTGAAGCCTCGTCGGGGAACGACCCGGTGGTGAGAACCCCGCAGCGACAGCGCCTGGTCTCTGCCTGGTGCTCGGTGCAGACGAGAGACATGGGAGGCAGGTCGAACACTTGGCGGGCGACGACCGACGATGCCGCCACACCGGCCAGGTCCGAACCACAGGACCGACATTGCGTCGGCGCATGCACGCAGATGAGATCGGGATCGGCACGCGTGGCCAGATGGTGGCCAGGGTCACCGGGCTGTTTGCCCGGCTTCTTCCCGGACCGCACCCGGCGGGACTTGGGTGCCGGTTTGGCATAGCCGTCCGAGGAGGGGGGCTTGGACGAGTTGCGGGAGTTCGTCGACCGCTCGGCCCGAAGCTCGGCCAACTCCACGCTCATCTGTTGGATCAGCGTGGACGCCTCGTTCAAGGCGGCCCGCAGGGAGACGACCTCTTGCTCCAATGCCCAATAGGAGGGTCTGGGGCCACCCTGAGGAGAGTCGTCGTCCGGAATTCCCAACGATACCGCGCGTCGAACCCGCAGGTCAGGGACCACCGAGCGAGACCTGAACAGTTACCCTTTTCAAAATGAGTGTATGACGTATATCTATGAGATCTACTTTCGTCGGAGTTTGTCTACGAGATAGATATATGTCATAGACGCATTTGCAGAACCGGGGACCACCGAGCGAGACCTGAACAATTACGCAGAAGCAATTGGCCGACCGGGGCTCGCGCCCGCAAACACCGGATCACCCCGATTGGCACACCCGGTCCCTACCATCGGTCCCATGGCCAAGACGGCGAAGCGCCACCGCTGTATCGACTGTGGATCGACCACCGCCCGGTGGGCGGGGCGGTGCCCGACCTGCGGCGAGTGGAACACCCTGGTCGAGGAGGCTCAGTTGGGCCCGCTGGTCCGGGCGGTGGACGATCTCGATCTCAGCTCGATGCCGGTCCCCCTCTCGTCAGTCGACCTGGCCGAGTCTGTCGCCGTTCCCACCGGCGTCGACGAGTTCGATCGGGTGCTCTCCGGTGGTCTCGTTCCCGGTTCGGTGACGCTCGTGGGCGGGGAACCCGGTATTGGCAAATCGACCCTGCTCCTCCAGGTGCTTCAGGCGCGCGCCGCGGCCGGGCACCGGGTCCTGCTGGTATCGGCCGAGGAGTCTGCCCACCAGGTCCGCCTGAGGGCAGAACGCCTGGGACCGATCCCGCCGGGTCTGTTGATCCTGTCGGTGACCGATATCGGCGCGGTGGTCACTGCGGTGGTCGAGGCTCAGCCCGACCTGGTGGTCATCGACTCCATCCAGGCGGTGGCGGTCAGCCCGTCGGTCCCCGGCGAGCGCCGGGCCACCGGTGTCCCGGGCAGCATCACCCAGGTGCGGGAATGTGCCGACCAGCTGGTGAGTCTGGCCAAGTCGCACCGGGTGGCGACCGTGCTGGTCGGCCACGTCACCAAGGACGGATCGCTGGCAGGACCCCGGGCCCTCGAGCACATGGTGGACACCGTCCTCAGCTTCGAAGGGGACCGGCACCATGGGCTTCGTCTTCTCCTGGCCGTCAAGCACCGGTTCGGCCCGACCGGCGAACTCGGTCTGTTCGAGATGGGCGACAACGGACTCAATCGGGTCGACGATCCCGGCCGGCTCCTGCTCGGGGACCGGCTGACCGGGGTACCTGGCGGAATCGTCCTGCCGGCTGTACAGGGCCGGAGAACGCTGCTTGTCGAACTCCAGGCACTGGTGACACCCATGGGGCAGGCCCAGCCCAAGCGGTCGGTGGTCGGACTCGACGGGGGTCGCTTGGTGATGACGCTGGCCGTCCTGGCTCGTCACGCTGACCTGCCCGTTCTGACCCTGGACGTGTTCGCTTCGGTGGCTGGCGGGATCAAAGTCAGCGAGCCGGCGGGCGACCTGGCTGTGGCGATGGCCGTGGCCTCAGCCGCGACCGGTGTGGCCCTTCCGGCCACGCTGGCTGCGGTGGGTGAGGTGGGACTGGCCGGTGAGATCCGCCAGGTGACCAACTTGCCCCGGCGTCTCGAGGAGGCAGCGCGGCTGGGGTTTCACCAAGTGGTGGTGCCGGCCTCGTCGCCGGATGGACCGCAGGGATGCCGGCTGATCCGGGTGGACACGGTGGCCGAGGCTATCGACCGGTTCGGCTGCCGTCCGATGGTCTGACAAGCCGGCACAGCTGGACGAGCTGGCACGGGCGTCGGTCAGCGTCGACCCGTATGCCGCTGGGCCCCAACGCGGCGACGCCCTGTACGATCTCCCCTGTGACCACCCGCCGGGCCTCGCCACTCAGTGACGCCCTGGCCATGGTGGCGCCCGGACGGCCGTTGCGCGATGGGTTGGACCGCATCCTCCGGGCCAAGCGCGGCGCTCTGGTGGTGGTGGGGGACGGGCCCGGCGTGCTGTCCATCTGCTCCGGCGGGTTCCTGCTGGATGCCGAGTTCAGCCCCCAGCGCCTGTCTGAGCTGGCCAAGATGGACGGAGCCATCATCCTGGCGCCGGACGCTTCCCGGATCGCCCGGGCCAATGTCCACCTCATGCCCAAGGCGACGGTGCCAACCTCCGAGACCGGCACCCGGCACCGGACCGCGGAACGGGTGGCCCGATCGATCGATGTGCCGGTGTTGTCGGTGTCAGCGGCCATGTCGGTGATCGCCGTCTACCGCAACGATCTCAAGCACACCATCCAGCCCACCGGCTGGCTACACGATCGCACCGACCAGGCCCTGGCCACGATGCAACGGTTCCGGAACCGGTTCGACGTGGCTCTCTCCGGCCTGTCCATGCTCGAGGTGGAAGACACCGTGTCGGCCGGCGACGTGGTGGCTGTGGTGCAGGCGGCCGAGATGGTCCTCCGGATCGCCGAGGAGGTCGACGGGTATCTGATCGAACTGGGTGATGACGGCCGCCTGGTGGGCTTGCAGTCAGCCGAGCTGGTCGACGGGGTGGCACCGGCGCTCCAGCTGGTGGTGCGGGATTATTGCGGCCACCCACCCATCAAGGGGCACGACCGCCTGGCCGTGATCAAGCGGGCGGTGGCGCAGCTGGCCGATCTGAGCTCCGAGGAACTGGGGGACTCCGAGCGGGTGGCCAAGATCCTCGGCCTCCCCGACGCGGTGAACGACACCGATTCGGGGGTCGAGCCCCGTGGCTACCGCCTCTTGTACCGGCTGCCCCGCTTCTCTGACGCGATCATCGAGCGGATCGTCGACCGGTTCGTCAATCTCCAGCAGATCATGCGGGCGTCACTCAGTGAACTCGAGCAGGTCGAGGGGGTGGGCGAGACCCGGGCCCATTCGGTGAAGGACGGGTTGGCCAGGCTGGCCGAAGCCAGCATCTTCGAGCGCTACCAGTAGGCGGGGAGGCAGGGCCGGGACCGGCTCGGGCCAGCCGTGGCGGGCGGGTCCCCTCCACCGTGTACCATGGCGTGCTTTCCCTACGCGGCCCCGATCGAGCTCACCAGCCCGGGAGCAGCACGCGACGCCAGGAGGAACGGTGTTCGACATCGGTGACAAAGTCGTCTACCCGCACCATGGCGCGGCCGTGGTCGAACGACGAGAGACCAAAGAGGCGTTCGGGAAAAAGCAGGAGTACCTGGTGCTTCGTCTGGCCTACGGCGACCTGACCCTGATGGTCCCGGCCGACAACACCGAGGGAGTCGGTCTGCGCGAGGTGATCAATGACGAGGAGGTCGAAGAGGTCTTCGCCGTCCTCCGCAAGAAGGAAGCCCGGATGCCGACCAACTGGTCGCGCCGGTACAAGAACCACTCGGAGAAGCTGCGGTCCGGAGACATCTATCAGGTGGCCGAGGTGGTCAGGAACCTCTCGATCCGTGACAAGGACAAGGGCCTGTCGGCCGGCGAGAAACGAATGCTCAGTAGGGCCCGGCAGATTCTGGTGTCCGAGCTGACCTTCGCCCTGGGTGTCGACGAGGAGACCGCCGAGATCCGGCTCAACGAGGCGCTGCCCTGAGCCGGACGGGTCCCGTCTGGGCCATCGTGGTCGCCGGCGGCTCGGGTCGCCGGTTCGGCGGCCCCAAGCAGTTCCTCCGTCTGGCCGATCGACCGGTGGCGGCGTGGTCGGTGGCGACGGCCCGAGCGGCCTGTGACGGGGTGGTGCTGGTGGTGCCGGACAACGGCCCAAGCTCCGAGGTCGACCGGTCCTTCCGGTACGGAGCCGACCGCACGGTGGCAGGGGGCGAGACGCGGTCCGAGTCGGTCCGGGCCGGCCTGGCTGCGGTACCCGATGACGCCTCGGTCATTGTGGTCCATGACGCAGCGCGGCCCCTGGCGTCTGTAGCGCTGTTCACCGCGGTGGTCGACGCAGTGGCTGTCGACGGCATCGATGGCGCCATCCCGGTGTTGCCGGTGGGCGACACACTCAAGCGGACCGCCGGTGGTTTGGTGGTCTGCACAGTCGACCGGCACGACCTGGTCTGTGTGCAGACGCCGCAGGCCTTCGTGGCCGTAACCCTGCGCGCCGCCCATCGGAGCAATGGAGAGGCCACCGACGATGCCGGACTGGTGGAGGCGCTGGGAGCCACGGTGTGCACGGTGGACGGACATCCCGGCAACATCAAATTGACCCGGCCGATCGACCTGGAAATCGCCGAGGCCCTGCTCGGCCCCGTGACGACATGAGTGAGGAAACGCCCGACTACCGGATCGGGCAGGGCGTTGATGTCCACCGGTTCTCCGACCAGCCCGATCGGCCGTTGATCTTGGGCGGGGTCACCATCACGGGCGATGGGACGCGTGGTCTTGTCGGCCACAGCGATGCCGATGTGGTGGCTCACGCGGTGGCCGACGCCGTGCTTGGCGCCGCCGGTCTCGGTGACCTGGGGGGGCATGCCCCCGACACCGAGCCCCTGTGGCGGGACGCCGACAGCATCGAAATCCTGCGTCAGGTGGTGGACCGGGTCCGCCAGGCCGGCTTCTCCCCGGTCAATGCCGACTGCACGGTGGTTGCGGAGCGCCCCCACCTGGCCGCCTTCGTCGGGGAGATGGCCGGGCGCCTTGGCCAGGCACTCGGCGCACCGGTCAACGTGAAGGCCACCCGGGCCGAGGGTCTGGGCGCCCTGGGTCGGGCGGAGGGAATCGCCTGCACCGCCGTCGTGCTGCTGTCCTCGGTTCCGCCCGATCAGCCGGACCAGGCCGGTCGATGACTCAGCAGCGGGGCGGGCGGTCCCGACCCCCCGGGCGTCGTGCCCCCCGGGCCCAACCGGCTGGTCGGCCTCCTCGACCGACTGGTACCGCCGAGGGCCGGAAGCGGCCACCGACTTCGGGGCTGGGAGGCGACCAGGTCGAGGGTCGCCAGGCGGTACGGGAGCTGCTCAGCGCCAAGCGGAGGGCGGTCACCTCACTCCTGCTGGCCGAGGGCATGGATCCGGCCCCCATCCTCGACGAGATTGAGGCTCTGGCCGCCAGTCGCCGGGTGAGGGTCGAACGTGTCTCGCGCCGTCGGATCGACGCGCTGGCCCGGACGGATGCCCCGCAAGGTGTGGTGGCCCTGGCCCGGCCGGTCGAGGACACCGCCCTTGAGTCGCTCTGCCAGCCGACCCGTCGGGGCCGGCTGCCGTTCCTGCTGGTCCTCGACGGGATCTCCGATCCCCACAACCTGGGATCCCTGCTCCGCAGCGCCGAGTGTGCCGGTGTGACCGGCGTGGTGTTGCCGAGGCACCGCTCGGTCCACCTGTCGCCCACCGTGACCAAGGTGGCCGCCGGCGCCGTCGAGTACCTGCCCATCTCCCTGGTGGCCGGGATCCCTGCTGCGCTGGCCAAGTTGTCCTCGCTCGGCGTTTGGACTGTGGGCCTGGTGGGGGAAACGCGCCAGCCGCTCTACGACCTGCAGTTGGGTGACCAGCCGGTGGCCCTGGTGCTGGGCTCGGAGGGCTCCGGCCTGGCCAGCCTCACCCGGAAGCGCTGCGACGTGCTGGCCTCGATCCCCCAGCACGGCACTCTTTCGTCGCTCAATGTGTCCACTGCCGGAGCCATTGCCTGTTTCGATGTGGCCCGCCAGCGCTCTGGCTGACCGGCCGGCCGACACGCCCCAGTGGGAGCGAACCGGCCAGGACCCGACCACCGAAACCGGGTTCAGGCCGACACTTCGACTATCACGCCCTTCCAGAAGGCCACGTGGTCGGCGATTTCGGCCGCCGCCTCTTTGGGGGACGGGTAGAACCAGGCGGCGTCGTCGTTGCGGCTCCCGTCCACCACCAGGCTCCTGTAGCTGGCCTCGCCCTTCCACGGACAGATGGTGTGCGAGTCGCTATCCACGAAGTATTCGGCGGAGACATCCTCAGCCGGGAAGTAGTGATTGCCCTCAACCACCACCGTGCGGTCGCTCTGGGCCACGTACGGACCCATTCCAGGTCGCTTTGACTGCCATACCCACTTCAACGCCGGGACGCCCTGCGGTGTTCCCGGTCAGGATCGGCACCAGCCCCACGATGGAGCAGCCCGCTCGTGACCGGGAAGGCGACCATGGGGTAGAACCGTGGGTGACCGAGCGTGGACGGAAAGCCGATGAGGGACAGCCAATGACCGAGCAAGCCGACGTCATCGTCGTGGGCATGGGACCGGGTGGCGAGGATGTGGCCGGGCGGCTGGCCGAGGCCGGCCTTGACGTGGTCGGCGTGGAAGCCGAGTTGGTGGGCGGGGAATGCCCTTACTGGGGTTGTGTTCCCTCGAAGATGATGATCCGGGCCTCCGACCTGCTGGCCGAGGGCCGCCGGGTCGACGGCATGGCCGGAGGAGCCACGTTGGCGCCCGACTGGGCCCCGGTGGCCCAGCGCATCCGGATCGAGGCTACCGACAGCTGGGACGACACCGTGGCCGCCGACCGGTTCTGTGGCAAGGGTGGGCGCCTGGTGCGAGGCTGGGGCCGCCTCGAGGGGCCCGACCGGGTGGCGGTCGGTGACCGGATCTTCGAGGCCCGACGGGCGGTGGTGGTCAACGTCGGCACCCGCGCCTGGATCCCGCCGGTGGCCGGGCTGGCCGACACCCCCTACTGGACCAACCGGGAGGCGGTCGAGACCGAAGCGGTTCCCGACTCGCTGGTGGTGGTGGGCGGTGGGGCCATCGGAGCCGAGCTGGCCCAGGTGTTCCGCCGGTTCGGCGCTGCGGTCACCGTGGTCGAGGCGGCCCCCCGCCTCGCTCGGTCCCGAGGAGCCCGAGGCCGGCGCACTGCTGGAGGCGGTCTTCGGCTCCGAGGGTATCGAAGTGAGGACGGGGGTGACCATCGACTCGGTGCACCACGACGGCCACCGGTTCGCCGTCTCGTTGGGCGGGGGCGAGCCGGTGGTGGCCGACCGGCTGCTGGTGGCCACCGGCCGTCGGGCCGATCTGACCCAGCTCAACGTGGCCTCGATCGGGCTCGATCCCTCGGCACGGTCCCTGCCGGTGGACGACCACCTCCGGGTGGAAGGGGTCGACGGCCTGTGGGCGGTCGGTGACGTCACCGGCCAGGGTGCGTTCACGCACATCTCCATGTACCAGGCCGACATCGTGGTCAACGACGTACTGGGTGGTGAGGTGGTTGCGGCCGACTACCGGGCGGTGCCCCGGGTCACCTTCACCGATCCCGAGATCGGCTCGGTCGGCCTGAGCGAGGCCGCAGCCCGCCATCGGGGCCTCGAGGTCCGGGTGGGTATGGCTCAGGTACCCGAGTCGACCCGGGGTTGGATCCACAAGGCCGGGAACCAGGGTTTCATCAAGCTGGTCGAGGACGCGGGCCGTGGGGTTCTGGTCGGAGCCACATCGGCCGGCCCCTGGGGCGGCGAGGTCCTCGGACTTCTGACCCTGGCCGTGCACGCCGAGGTGCCCACGTCGCAGCTGCGCCACATGATCTACGCCTACCCCACGTTCCACCGGGCGCATCGAGGCCGCGGTCAAGGACCTGCTCGGGGCCTGAACGGCCCTGGGCGCTGCCCGTCGAACGGGCCGCCGGGACTCAGGACGAGGGCCGGGCCAAGGTCAGCATGAACTCGTCCTCCGCTGAGGTCCACATCGACTCGACCACGAACCCGCAGTCGTTGAGTTCGGCGTCGAGCGCCTCGGGGGAGAACTTGGTGCTGATCTCGGTGAGCATCTCCTCTCCGGCGTCGAACGCCAGGTCGAGATCGAGGTCGGCCACGTGGATCCGCTGGTCGTGGGACGAGCGCAGCCACATCTCGATCCGCTGGTCGGCCTCGTTCCACCTGGCCACGTGCTCAAACCGCTCAGGATCGAAGTCGGCTCCGAGCTCGCGGTTGAGTACGTGGAGCACGTTGCGGTTGAACTCGGCGGTGACCCCGGCGGCGTCGTCGTAGGCGGTCGACCAGTCGCCGGCGGTCCTTGACCAGGTCGGTCCCGAGCAGGAGGCGGTCGCTCAGGGTCATCACCTTGCCGAGCTGGATGAAGAAGTCCCGGCGTTGGCCGGGATCGAGGTTGCCGATGGTGCCGCCGAGGAAGGCGAACAGCCGTCGGCCGTCGGTGGGCAGCCGGTCGAGGTGGAGGTGGAAGTCGCCTACGACGGCGCTGACCGCCACGCCCGGGTACTCCTCGGAAAGGGCGGTGGCCGCCTCCCACAGCGTGGTGTCGCTCACGTCGAGCGGGACGAACCGGTGGAGGTGTCCGGCCGACTGCATGGCGTCGAGCAGGACCCGCGACTTCTCGCAGGTCCCCGCGCCCAGCTCGACCAGCGTGTCCGCCTCGGAGCGCGGGCGATCTCGCCGGCGTGGGCGTCGAGGATCGACCGCTCCGCCCGGGTCGGGTAGTACTCGGGCAGCCGGGTGATCTCGTCGAACAGGCGGCTGCCCCGGTCGTCGTAGAAGTAGACGGGAGGCAGCTGCTTGGGTTTGGCGGTCAGTCCGTGGCGGACGTCCCGCTCCATGGCCCCGCGCAGAGCCTTGCCCGACAGGTGGACGTCGATGGTGGGAGGGATGACGGAGGTCATGGGGGTTCGGAGTTCCTTTGGTCGGGTGAACGTGGGTCGGTCGGATCCGACGTCAGGGGTCACGGGCCAGTCGCAGGCCGGAGAAGGCCCAGCGGGCCGACGGGGGGAAGAAGTTGCGGTAGGTGGCCCGCACGTGGTCGGGAGGGGTCACACACGAGCCACCCCGCAGCACGTACTGGTTGACCATGAACTTGCCGTTGTACTCACCGACCGCACCGGCGGCCGGCTGGAAGCCCGGGTACGGGCTGTAGGCCGACGACGTCCACTGCCACACGTTGCCGAAGGGCGTCAAGGAGATAGGCCCCGAAGACGTCGGGGCGGCCGGACTCGGGTGGAGCTTGGTCTGATCGAGGAAGTGGCCGTCCACCGGCCGACTGGCCGCGGCCACCTCCCACTCGGCCTCGGTGGGGAGACGGCCGCCGGCCCAGCGGGCGAAGGCGTCGGCCTCGTAGTAGCTGACGTGGCACACCGGCTGGGCCGGGTTGACCGGAGTCGGTCCGCCCAGGGTGAACTCCTGCCAGGCTTCCTCGGTCCTCGACCAGTAGAGGGGATCCTCCCACCGGTCGGCCTGCACGGTCGCCCAGCCGTCGGACAGCCACAGCTCGGGACGGTGGTAGCCGCCGTCGTCCATGAAGTCGAGCCACTCGCCGCAGGTGACCAGCTGGTCGGCCAGCGCGAAGGGTCGGAGGAGCGTCCGGTGACGGGGGAGTTCGTTGTCGAAGCAGAAGCCCTGACCGAAATGGCCGATCTCCACGATGCCCCCGGGATACTCGGTCCAGGCGGACCGGGGCGTCGTCCCGTCGCTGGCATCCGCACGGCGTCGTAGGCGGGCAGCATCGGATTCCGGGACAGCACGTGCTTGATGTCCATGAGCAGCAGCTCCTGGTGCTGCTGCTCATGTTGGATGCCCAGCTCGATGAGATCTACCGAGGGGCCGCAGGCGGCATCCTCGAGCAGCCGGCCCATGGCCTCGTCGACGGACGAGCGGTAGCGGCCGATCTCCTCGATGCCCGGCCTCGACACGAGGCCCCGATCGTGGCGCGGGATACCGGGCGCCCACCCCCTCGTAGTAGGAGTTGAACAGGAACCCGTAGGCCGGATGGAAGACCCGGTAGCCGGGGAGGCGGGGCTCGAGCAGGAAGGTCTCGAAGAACCAAGTGGTATGGGCCCGGTGCCACTTGGTGGGGCTCACGTCGGGCATCGACTGGACGGTCTGGTCCTCGGCCGAGAGCGCCGACGACAGCGATTCGGTGAGGGACCGGGTGGCAAAGAACCGGTCGGTCAGCGTGAGATGGTCCCCGGACATCAGTAGATCCGTCATACGCACCTCCCGGTCCGTTACTCGAGCCGTTGCGCCAGATCGCCGTGGATCGCAGTGGGCTGTCGGCGAAGAACTTACCCGGATCTCCCGGTCGGCGAACATCTCCGAACCCGGCCGGCCGGGCCGGGCGCCCACCTCGGGTCGAGGGCCCATCATCAGGCCTTGCTGCAACCCCCGGTGCGGCGTTTCGTCAACATGTGTTGCCAACGGCGCCTCAATTGCCCTGGTAGCAGGGGAATTGTCACCAAGCACCTCAGGAAGGCCGGTCGTCGTGTCGATGAATCAGGGGGAAGGGACACGCCACCATGGCCGACGACAAGCCGCTCCAGCAAAGCAGTGATCGGGTCCGATCGATCGATGACTCGGCCCGGACCCTGGCCGTCGAGACGGCCCGAGCTATCACCGGCCTGTTCATCGCCTTCGCCGCTGCCTGGTGGATCAGCGGACGACTCGGGCTTCACGGCGGGATCGGCGGTTTCGCGGCGTCGTCAGCCATCTTCGTGGTGGTGGCCATTGGTGCCCTCACCGCCACCAGCGGCCTCCCCATACAGCGGGCCCTCACCGCCCAGCGGATGGCCATTGCCGACCAGAGGGAGCGGTTGGAAGAGGCGGCCCGCGGCCACAAGTTCACGTCGGATCTGCACGACGCGCTGCAGATGGCCGAGTACGAACCCGACGTCCTCCGGGTGGTGGGCCGGGCCCTCGACCTGGTCTCCGACGGACCGGCTGAGCTGCTGCTGTCCGATGCGAGCCGCACCCACATGCACGAGGCGGCCGGCTCGGAGTCCCACGGATCCCCCGGCTGCGGAGTGGGCAGTCCCGGGGCTTGCCCTGCCATCCGCCGAGGAAAAGCCCTGGACTTCAACGACAGCCAGGCCCTCGCCACCTGCCCCCACCTGCAGGTCCGGGATGAGAAGCAGTCGGCGGTGTGCATCCCGGTCACCGTGCTCGGCACGCCGTCGGGCGTCATCCATCTGACCGGGCCGATCGACCGCCCACTCGACGGCGTGCACCGCGAGCGGGCCGAAAACCTGGCCACTCAGGCCGGCTCCAGGATCGGGCTGCTCCGGGCCATGGTCACCAGCCAGAGGGCCGCCACCACCGATGCGCTGACCGGCCACCGCAACCGTCGCAATATCGAAGAGGAACTGCGCCGTCTGGACGCAGAACGCACGCCCTACGCGGTCGGCTTCGCCGACCTCGACCACTTCAAGATCCTCAACGACACCCACGGACATGCGGCCGGTGACCGCGCCCTACGGCACTTCGCCGCCATCACCACCGCTGCGGTCCGCACCGGTGACTTGGTCTGTCGGTTCGGTGGGGAGGAGTTCTTGCTGGTGTACGTGGGCTGCGACGTAACCGAGGCCGCTCCCATCGTCCACCGGCTGCGGGCCACGCTGGCCGAGTCGATCGCCAGCGCCGGCGTACCGCCGTTCACGGTGAGCGTGGGACTGGCCGACTCGACCTACGGTGCCACGGCGGCGGAGATCATCGATCGGGCCGATTCCGCGCTGCTCCTGGCCAAGCGGAACGGGCGGGACCAGCTGGTCATCGCCTCGAGATCGGACGACACGGTGGTACCCCCGGCCCGGGTGGTCACGACGCCGGTCGAGGTCGCCTCGGAGCGCTGAACGGAGGCCGCCGGCCGAGCGGAGTCCCCAACCCCGTGTTGTGGGCCGGTCGCGTAAAGGGTCGTTGAATTCAGGGGGAAACCGGCTCTAATCTTATTTCCGGAGTAGCCGATTCGTGCCTAACGGTCGTCGGGCTGTCTCCGTGGCGGATTTGCTCAAAGGCGGTGGTGCATATGCTGCATAAGGAGACCTCTGACCTGTCCGGTCGGTACCCCAGTACCTCGTTGAAGTTGAAGCCATCGGCCATCTCCCAGATCTGTAGCCCCTCTCTGGAAGGACAACCGAACATGGCCTCAGCAGGCGAACCCATCCGTGTGGTGTTGGCAACCGACAGCTTCCTCTTGGGGGACGGACTCGAGGCCATTTTGGCCGGGGTCGAGGACATCGAGATCCTGGGCCGGGCCCGCGATCACCACGACCTGGTCCGGATGGTGGACGAGGCCAAACCCGATGCGGTCGTCTACGGCATCCGGACCTCGGTCATCGCCTCCATGCAGATCGTCGCCGTGGCCCGCCACCTACGGGATGCCCACCCGGACATGGGGTTCGTGGTCATCGCTGACCGGGCCAACGGATTCGCGGCCGAGTTGCTCCGGGGGGGTGCCGCCGGCGTCGCCTACCTGCTCGATCAGCACCTGCCCAGCGTGGACACAGTGGTGGCCAGTCTCCGGGCCGTCCAGCAGGGTGAGTCGGTACTCGACCCGAGCATCGTCGAAGGCCTGGTGGCCCTGGCCGAGGGTCGCCCGGTGGACGAGCTCACCCGACGGGAGTCCGACGTCCTCGAGCAGATAGCCCAGGGACGGTCGAACGGGGCGATCGCCGCCGAGCTCAACGTCTCGGTCAAGGCGGTCGAGAAGGGGATCACCGCCATCTTCACCAAACTCGGGCCGTTCGACCCCCAGATAGTCGACCGACGGGTGTCAGCTTGTCTTGTCTACCTGCGGGCCCAAGCCGACCCATTCGGGCAGCTCCCCGACGCCAGCGGCTGCGCCGACCAGGCGGTCTGAGGGCCGGCCAGCGGCAACAGTGACCGATTCGGCTGAGGGGAGTCGACGCAGGACACTCCGAGCGGCTTGGGCCACTACCTCGTGGTCGAAGGAGAGGGAGAAGGCGAATCGCCTCGTGTCCTCCGGTCCGGTGTCGCCCAGATCGCGGCCGACCAGTGCCCCGGCGAAGTTGGGTCCGAGTACGGCGACGACCCACTCCTCGCGTAGCGGATCACCGGGCTCCAGGGCCGCGGACCGGACGCCGGCTGCCGGAGGGTCGACGAGGCCAGCGCCCACCATGCCGACCAGCGGGCAGCGGTCGGCTAGCTCCTCGTACCGCGCTGCGGTGGTGTCGGGCACGTGGCGGGCGTCCTGAAGGGAAGCGAGGACGATCGGAGGAATCTCCATCGTGAGGGAGTGGTGCTCTAGCTTGAGCGACAGCCCGAGCAACAGTTGCTTGGTCCCCACCCTGGCTGTGGCCGGATCGATGGCACTGAATGGACTTGCCGGAGTCGCCAGGGTTCTCTGACGGATTCCCGGTTGCACGGCCACCGGCGCCAGCTCGTCCAGTGGTCCGGGATGGGCGAAGTACCAGCCCTGTCCCAGCGTCGCCCCCAGCTCGTTGGCCTGCTCGAGGTGGGCGGCGTTCTCGATGCCCTCGGCCAGAATGGTGCAGCCGGTGCGAGCAGCGTCAGGACAGTACCGACGCCTGGATCGCCGTCCGGTGCCCATCGGGAAGCCGTCGGAGAACACCGATGTCGAGTTTGATCACGTCGGGCGCGATGAAGGGGAGCATGGCCAACGACGCTGGGAGTTCGCCGGCGTCGTCGATGGCCATGGCGATGGCGAAGCCGAAACTCCGAAGCTGGCAGACAGCATTGAGTAGCTCGGCTGGCTGGAGGAGGAGGGACCGCTCGGTGAGCTCCACCACCACCGTGAGGTCCTCGGCGGCTGTCTGACCCAGTCGATCGACTGTTCCGGTGGTGGTCACCGAGGGGTCGAGATTGACGAACAGTGCGAACCCCTCGGGGAGTCCGAACTCGACGGCAGCCCGTACAGCCGCATTTCGGCAGGCGTCGTCCAGTTCGGCCAGACGCCCCTGTCGGGAGGCCCACTGGAACGCAGCGTCCGGAGCGATGCCCACTCCCGGCCACCGGGCCAGCGCCTCGGCCGCCACCTGGCGGCCAGACGCCAGGTCGACGATGGGTTGGAACTTCGGTCGGAGGAACCGCAGACTCAGGAGATCCTCGAAGCAGGGCGACGGCGAGGCCGCGACCTTTCGCACCGACCGGATGGGGATGACGTGGGTGGTCAGGTAGCCGCCCCGCTTCATCGGAGACCTCGCGAGCTGGACAGGATGGCCGACAGCTTCCCGGAAGAACCCGGAGCGCTCGGTGCGCGCCCGGTTGGACGCTCCAACCGAGAAGCTGTCTGGTCTCCGCCGCCAACCGCCATCCGCTGCACCCCTCGCCAGTGCCCGCCTATTGCAAAGAACTACATCGGCACCGTCGGCCGGCTGATTGAGGGGGGAGAGCCCTAAAGAAAAGGTAGGGAAAACGAGGGCCCGCCCCGGGGTGGGCCCCTACTCCGATGGGGGGGGTGAGCCGCTCGACTCCCCTGCGACCGGCAGCACTGGCTCGGCGGAGCCGGCCAGCCCGGTGGCTGGGTCCGGTGCATTGACCGGCAGCCCCTGGTCGGGGCGGGCTGCCGGAGCCCGGGGCCGATTGAGGATGAGCTGGACCGAGGCCACGATGAGGACGATGACGGTCACCACCCGCTCGCTCCGGGCCACCTCGTGGAAGGTGGCGTAGACCTGGATCCCTATGGCCAGTGCCTGGGCGATAAGGGCGAGGGCGATGGCCCGCATCCCGGTCACCTGGGCCCGTCCGCTCTGGTCGACCGGAGGCCGCACCCAAGCCGCGTAGGCGAGCAGCAGAGCCCCCACCGTCCATACGTAGTCGTAGTGGCCGCTTTCGGCGGTACCCCGGGCTTCCCCGACGGCGAACGCGGCGTCGGCGATGGCCATGACCAGGATGCCGGCCCCGATGAGGATCCACATACCGTCCGGCTTCCAACCCAATAGGCCGTAGACCCCGAGCACCGCCCCAATCAGTAGGACATCGAGGACCGGGTAGCTGAAGTCGACCGCCGTGGCCGTCCAGCTCTGGGCCGAGTCTTCGGCCACCGGCTGCACGATGAAGGCGAATCCGGCGGCCAGCACGATCAGGGTCACGGCGATCCCGTCCATCCAACGGTGGAGTTCGAACGCTCGGACCCGGATCCTGATGAGCGAGGCGATGCCGAGCACCATCAGTGGGTACCACAGCAGCCAGAAGGCGTCGGCGAAGGTCGGGTACGGCGGGTGGGCCTTGTCTCCGTAGACGATGCTCCACAGGACGGTGCCCAGCCACCAGACCGCGGTGGCCGTGCCGAAGGCCAGCCAGGCCCGTCGGGCCACCGGCTCGAATCGGGCCCGGGCCACCATGAGGGCAGCCGCGGCTGCCAAAACGATGTCGTGGAACCAGAGGCGGTAGAGGCTGCCCGGTCCGCCGATCCACCCGATCTCGTAGGCCGCTTCGAGGGCGACCAGCACCACCAGCCCCAACCAGACGTACCTGAGGCCGGGCGGCGCCTCCAGCAACCCACCCTCGTCGTCGACTGGGCGTCTCGATCTCGATCGTACGTGGATGGGCATCCGATTCATAGAGCGCAGGTGCAAGGCTCAGGTGGCAGCATGACCACCCGGCCGGCTGTCGAGTGATCGTTCCACGATTGGCCGCCTCGGGCGGAATCCAGCGCCCTCGATCTGCCAATGCTCACCCTTCAGACCATCAGTTCGGTTCCCTGGCGGCCCTGACGCAGTCCTGCCTTTCGTATCCGGGGTGCCTTTCGTATCCGGGGTGCCTCTCGCATCCGGGGTGCCTCTCGCATCCGGGGGCCCCGCCGTGTCGGGGCCATTCTCACACCTGGTGAGTAGCTGGCCACCGAGGCGAGTATCTCCGGCAACTATTCCCTATCTTGCCGATCTATGGGAAGCCCACGGCTGCCATAGTGCACTACCTACTGGGCGTTCGGATGTGGGGTCCGCGGGGAGAAAGGCGGAAGGGCCGGTGTCCATCACGATGAGGAGCAGTAGCTGCGGGCGACCGGTGGGAGGCCGCGGCGCGTTGGCCATCTGTGCCGTCACGGTTGCGGCGGTGGGTCCGATCGCGCCCCGGTGGCAGAGGTGGTGCGGTCAGGCCAGACCCCGCAACCGGACCGCCTCGGCGACCCTGGCCATTCCGACCATGTAGGCGGCGGTCCGCAGATCGACCTGACGTTCGTGGTGGAGGTCCCACGCCGACCGGAAGGCCCGGCCCAGAAAGTCAAAGAGCTCGTCGTTGAACCGCTGCTCGGACCACCGGAACGCGGTCAGGTTGGCCGTCCACTCGAAGTAGCTGCCGGTGACGCCACCGGCGTTGGCCAGGATGTCCGGCACCACCGTCACCCCGCGGTCCGAGAGAGCCACATCAGCCTCAGGGGTGATCGGGTGGTTGGCCCCTTCGACCACCA
This sequence comes from uncultured Acidimicrobiaceae bacterium, assembly GCA_963824355.1. GTDB lineage: Bacteria > Actinomycetota > Acidimicrobiia > Acidimicrobiales > RAAP-2 > Bog-756. Next base: position 888,808 of record CAWGOY010000001.1, read on the forward strand.
GCGGGGCGCGCACTGCGGCGACGTTGGTGCCGTCGATGGCATTCTCCATTGCGGCTGGGATGAGAACTGTGCAGTCGAGACTGAGGAGCTCCGCATTGGTCACGAAGTCACCGATGGCGACGTCCTTCAGAAGCACGCCAGGCGGCGTCGCTTGCAGCAGGCCGGGCACGTCGATGCCTGCAGAAACGGCCCGGCCGCCCGAGACATCCGACACGGCCACCACGTGCGCTCCCTGTTCGGCGGCGAACCGGGCCACATGGCGTCCGACGTTGCCGAACCCCTGGACGGCGATCCGCTGGCCGGCCAGTTCCTGGCCCATGGCGGTCAGGGTTTCGGCGGTGATGGCCACCACGCCGCGACCGGTTGCCTCCACCCGGCCCGGCACGCCTCCGAGGTCCAGCGGTTTGCCGGTGGCCACGGCGGGGGACCAGCCGGCCTGTGACGAGTAGGCATCCATGACCCACGCCATCACTCGCGGCGTCAGTGTTGACGTCTGGCGCCAGGATGTCGGCATTGGGTCCGATCACTCCGGAGATGGCGTGGGTGAAGCTGCGGGTGGCCGCCTCGAGCTCCCGGGGCGACAGGGTCGCCGGATCGACGGTCATGCCTCCCTTGGCCCCACCGAAGGGAAGATCGAGGAGTGCCGACTTCCAGGTCATCAGCGAGGCCAGTGCCCGGACCTCGTCGAGATCGGTGTCGGGATGGAAGCGCAGGCCGCCCTTGAACGGGCCGCGGGCCCCATTGTGCTGGACCCGGTAGCCGCGGAAGGTGAGCACGGCGCCGTCGTCGGCGTGGATGGGCACCTGGACGTCGATCTGCCGATAGGCGTCGGCGAGGAGGACACGGATGGTTTCGTCCAGCTCGAGGAGCTCGGCAGCGCGGTCCACATACTGGTTCACTGCGGCCGAGAACGTCGTCATCTGCCGAGATTAGTCAGGGCGCCAGCCACGGTCGAAGACCCCGGACGTCGCACCGGTCGTAGCAGGCGCGAGAAGCAGACTCAGAGGGCCACGCCCTCGAGGATGTTGCGGACCAGCTCGTCGGCCAGCTCGTCGTCTAACGGGCGGTGACCCATCATGAGCCGCCAGTACAGCGGCGCGTACAGCTGGTCCATCAGTGTGGGGATGTCCACGTCCGGTCGGATCTGGGTCCGGTCGACCGCCCGTTGCAGCACCGTCGCCGTGGCCTCCCGGCGGGGGAGCAGCCATCCGGTCCGCAACGTCTGAGCCAGGGCCGGGTCGCTCTGGGCCCGGCCGATGAGTTCGGCCATGATCTCGCCGGCCCGGCCCCGGAAGGAGCGGAGGAGGAGCCGGACCTGGGTGGTCAGGTCGGCGGCGACATCGCTGGTGTCGACGTGTGTGTATGTCTCGTCGAAGCGATGGAAGTAGGCATCGACCGCCATTGCGCCCCGCGACGGCCACCACTTGTAGACGGTCACTTTGCTCACCCCGGCCCGGGCGGCGATGGCCTCCATGGTGGCAGCAGCCAGGCCCCCTTCCACCAAGAGGTCGGCGGCTGCCTCGAGGATGGCCAACCGGGCCCGTTCGCTCCTCGGCCGACCGATGATAGGGGCGGGCGTGGATGGGGTATCACCGCTGGTCACGGGCTTGAGCATAGTTTCTGTACGAATCGTACACAAACCTGATACTGTACGTACTGTTCACTTTCAGGTTCGGGAGGTAACCCGATGGGCGAGAGCACCACGAGTGCCACCACCCCGGTCGCCCAGAGGCCGGACATCAGTCGCGCCCTCGTCCTTCTGTTCGCGGTGTCTTGCGGCGTGTCGGTGGCCAACCTCTACTACGCCCAGCCGGTCCTCAGCGACATCGCCAAGTCGTTCGGGACCAGTTCGGGAACCGCCGGCCTGGTGGTCACCTTCGCTCAGATCGGTTACGCGGCCGGCCTGGCCCTGCTCGTCCCGCTGGGGGACCTCCTGAACCGGCGCTGGCTGGTCCCCGTGGTGCTGGCGGTTACCGCCGCCGGCCTGGTGGTGTCGGCGGCCGCTCCCGATATCGGTGTGCTCATCTCGGTGGGGCTGGTGGTCGGGGCCGGGTCGGTGGCCGCCCAGATCCTCGTGCCCATGGCGGCATCCCTGGCCCACGAGGAGCACCGCGGCCACGTGGTGGGCATGGTGATGAGCGGTCTGCTGATGGGCATACTGCTGGCCCGCACGGTGTCCGGTGTGGTGGCCCAGGCTGCTGGTTGGCGGGTGGTGTACCTGATGGCCGCGGGGATGACAGCGGTGCTGGCCGCGGTGCTGGCCCGTCGGTTGCCCGCAGAGGTCGAGCGCACCCGCATCGGGTACGGAACCCTGTTGGGCTCGGCGGCCCGGCTGCTGGCCACCGAGTCGCTTCTCCGGCGCCGGGCCCTGTTCGGGGCCCTGGGCTTTGCTGCCTTCAGTGTCTTCTGGACCACCATGGCATTCCTACTCTCCAGTGCCCCGTACCACTACGACGACCTCACCATCGGCTTGTTCGGACTGGTCGGGGCCAGCGGTGCGCTGTGCGCCAACGTGGCCGGGCGGTGGGCCGACCGGGGCTGGACCCGGGCCACCACCCTGGTCTTCGCCGGACTGGTCGGGGTGTCGTTCCTGCCGTTGTGGTGGGGCCGCCACAACCTCACCATGCTCATCGTGGGGATCGTCCTCCTCGACGTGGGGGTCCAGGGGCTCCAGGTCACCAACCAGTCGATCATCTACCGGCTGGCCCCCGACGCCCGCAGCCGGATCAACTCTGCCTACATGGTCTGCTACTTCGCCGGCGGTGCCGTCGGCTCGGCCCTCGGTAGCACGCTCTACGAGAGCCACCGCTGGGCCGGCGTGTGCATGCTCGGCGCAGCCATCGGGATAGCGGCCACCGTGGCCGCACTGGTCGACGGTGCTCGTCGACCCTCAGTGGCGCGGCCCGATCCGGTGGCCTGAGTAGAAAGCTATTGAGGCCCCGGAATTTCGGAGCCGAATTTGGAGCCGGCGGTGGGAATCGAACCCACGACCTGACGATTACAAGTCGTCTGCGCTACCAACTGCGCCACACCGGCCCGGAGCCGGCCGCAAGCCGGTGCCGAGCCCATTCTACGGCTCAACCAAGCGCTTCTCCGGAATCGCCCGCGCCGTCGCCCGAACCGCTCCGACCCCCATCGATCACCCGTATCGGAAACGCTTGCTTCTGCCTCGGTGGGTTGGCAGGCTGACAGGCAGTGCCCCAATCTTCAGATCGCAATCCACGTCCACCGGCGGGAACGGGTGGCCGTGGCGGCGGATTCCCCGTCGGGCGAGCCCTCATCGTGCTGGTGGCCTTTGTAGTCGTTACGGTGCTCCTCTTGGGCGTAATCCACCCCTCGGCGACGGTCGATGCCTCCAGTTCGGTGCCCACGACGACCACCCTGCCCGCCCATCCGGCCCCTACGACGACCACAATCCCACCCAGCCGGGTGCCGGTGCAGGTGGCCAACGCCTCCGGGGTGACCGGTGCGGCCGAAGCAGTGACCACCCAATTGCAGCCCGGGGGGTGGGACCTCCTGCCGCCGGTGAACGCCTCCGCCCAGGTGACCACCTCGAACGTGTACTACGTATCCGGACAGCAGAAGGCCGCACAGACCATCGCAGCCAGCCTCCACCTTCCGGCCAGCTCGGTAGCTCCCTACACCACATCGGCTCCGGTGACCTCGATCGGGACCGCCGAGGTCGTGGTGGTGGTCGGCCCCGCCCTGGCCGATCAGGCGACCACCGCCACCACCACCGCCCCCTGATCGTCGGGCCATGGGGAGCAGTGCTGCGGCCGAGTGGGAGCCAGCGCCTCACCTCGTCAGGGCATTGGCCCCCTTACTGGTCGATCCGTCCACCACCGCGGTGATCACCGACTTCGACGGCACGCTGGCGCCCATCGTGGCCGATCCGTATTCGGCACGCCCATCCGATGCCGCGGTCGACGTATTGGTCTCGCTGTCCGCCGCCTTCGGGGTGGTGGCTGTGGTGTCGGGTCGCCCAGTGGCCTTCCTGGAGGAGCGGCTGGTTGTCTCCGGCCTCGACCGGCGTTCGAGGCCCATCCGCTTCGTCGGCCTCTACGGGCTGGAGTGGTCGTGGGGCGACGGGAGGGTCACCGCCGCGCCCGAAGCCGAGCGTTGGCGTCCGGTGGTGGCCGACGCCACCGAGCGGTTCCGGGCTGCCGCTCCTCCGGGGGTGCTGGTCGAGCCCAAAGGCCTGACCGTCACGCTGCACTGGCGGGCAGCGCCTGACGCCGAGGAGTGGGTCAGGATCCAGGTGGCCGCCGAGGAGGATCGGTCCGGGCTCCGGGCCCATCCAGGAAGGCTGTCCACCGAACTGCGCCCACCCCTGGCCGTCGACAAAGGGTCGGTCGTCCGTCAGGTGGTGGTCGGCTGTGGCGCCGCCTGCTTTCTCGGCGACGATATCGGAGACCTTCCCGCCTTCGCCGCTTTGCGGTCCCTGGCCGCCGACTCCGGTATCGCCGCCGTATCGATTGCCGTTGTCGACGCCGAGAGCGCGGAGGAAGTGGCCGAGGCGGCCGATGTCCAACTGTCGGGACCGGATGAGGCCGTCCGGGTGCTGCGGTGGTTGGCTCGATCGGCCGGCGAGCCGGACTGAGAGTGCCCGCTGACCATAGTCAGGGACCGATCGGGCCCATCCCGTCAGCGGGCTGCCTCCAGCTGGGCGTCGAGCCAGTCAGCGGGGTGATGGGCGAGAATGCGCTGTCGGAGTTGCTCGGAAGTGGCTACGCGTAGTCCGTGCTCACGGTCGAGTGCCTCAGCCAGCACCGCGGCGGTCCCGGCCACATCGAAGGGGTTGATCTCCAGGGTGGCGGGGCCCAACTCCTCGAATGCACCCGCCTCCCGCGAGAGGGCCAGTACGCCGTGGCGGGTGTTGAGGAGCGGTCCCTCCTTGGCCACCAGATTGAGTCCGTCGCGCACCGGATTGACCAACAGCACGTCGTAGCGGGTCAGCGCGGCCAGCGATCGGGGATAGTCGTCCTCCACCTCGAGGACCACTGGCGTCCAGTCGGGCGTGCCCCAGCGTTGGTTGATCCGCTCCACGGTCGACTCGACCTCGTTCTGGTAGGCCAAGTACTCGGGGAGTCCCTGCCGGGTGGGATAGGCAAGGGCCACGAAGACCACCCGGCCGCGCCGGTGCGGCTGTTCGTGGAGGAGTTCGTCGTACGCCCAGAAGCCGCGCAACAGGTTCTTCGACAGTTCCATGCGGTCCACCCGCAAGATGACCTGGCGATCGGCACCGCCCACCTGCTCCTCGATCCGTTGCCGGGCCTCGGCCACCGATGGATCGGCCGCCGAGGCGGCGAGGCGTCCCGGATCGGGAGCCAGGGGAGCGACGAAGGTGGATGCGGCTGCGGCTCCCATCTCGGCCCCGAGTTGCATCGTCTGCCCGCTCCGATAGGCGGTGGCCCACCGTTCCGTGTGGAATCCGCAGGCGCCGAAGCTGGCCATGGAGGCGAGCAGTTCGGAGCCCACCGCGGTGGGCAGCATGCGCAGGACGGACGGGTCGGCGAACGGGGTGTGGGTGAAGTGGGTGGTCCGCAGGTCGGGACGAAGCCGGCTGAGGTCGGCCCCCATCAAGGCCAAGTGGTAGTCCTGCACGAGAACCCGACCGCCCTCGGGGGCCACCTTGGCCACCCTTTGGGCGAACAGCTGGTTGAGCTCCCGGTAGGCGTCCCAGGCCTCCAGCCACCGATGGTCGGGTCGGGGTCTACGGGCCGCGTCGAACAGGTGGTGATGACAGAACCAGAGCATGGCGTTGGACACCACGTTGTAGGCCAGGTTGTAGATCTCGGCCTCGGGCTCGATCAGTTCGATACGGAGACCGTGATCAGTCATCAGGCCGTCCTCGACCGCCGCTCGGTCGGCCTCGCTGAGCGAGCAGGCCACCCATGTCGCGCCGGAGCCCTCCACCAGGGGCCGAATCGAACCGGCCAGTCCGCCGGCCGAAGGGCCGGCCACGGGCCGTCCGTTCTCGAACCGGAAGGTGAGAGGCCCACGGTTCGAGACCAGCACCGTGCCGGCCAGCTGGCCCTCGCCTTCCGGCGGGATGCGGTCGGCTGCCATCGGGAAGGACGCTACCCGTTGGGGTTCCGACGGGCACCTTTGGGGCTTGACAAGGTAGTGAGTGAACACTCACAATAGGACCATGATGGTTCCGAGCCGGCAGACAGCGGACGAACGTCGCACCGCCGTGCTGGCCGCTGCCATCACCGAGTTCGCCCGGTCGGGCTACGCCGGAACCTCTACCGAGGCCATTGCCCACCGGGCCGGTATCTCCCAGCCCTACTTGTTCCGGCTGTTCGGGACCAAAAAGGACCTCTTCGTTGCCACCTACGACCTGGTCGGTCTCCGGATCATCAACGAGCTGACCAGCGCTGCGGAAGGTCTCGAAGGGGAGGAAGCCAAAGAGGCCATGGGCGCGGCCTATCTCGAGCTCATGCAGGATCCGGAGATCCTCCAGGTCCAGCTGCACGGATTCGCCGCCGCCCCGGCCGACCCGGACATCGCCCGCAGCTGCCGCCGCACCTTCGAGGTACTGGCCGACGTGTTCTACGACCGGATCCACGGGACCGAGGACGAGCTCCGTGAGTTCTTCGCCATGGGCATGCTCATCAACGTGATGTCGGCCATCGACCTCATGTCAGTGCCCGAGTCGTGGGCCCAGAGCCTCTGCCAGATGCCCGAGAAAGCCGAAGCCATCAGATCAGCCAGCCAAGCCCTGGCCGACCATCACCGGGTCGCCCAGGCCGAGACCGAGGAGGTCCCCGCATGAACCAGCCCTTCACCGTGACTCTTTTTTTGCCTCCTAAAACTAGTGAGCACTCACAAACTAGGCGGTGGCGAACGGTCCGAGCCTGCCGGTCTATGGCCGTGCGGCTCCATGACCTGGTCCCAAGGCGTGACGCCACCGAGCCCGGGCCGGTATCACCGGCAGTGGCCGCCTCAGCTCAGCCGCCGGCGGCCACCGCGACCTCAACCGGATACTCCCCGGCAAGTCCCGGCCCGGTGGCACCCTCGACCGCGGCTGGGCCAGAGTCATCCCGGCCGGCCCCGTCGGTCCGGTCGCGGGCCGTCTGGGCGGTGGTGATCACCGGCATGGCCCTGTTCATGGCGTCACTGGACAACCTGGTGGTGTCGACCGCACTTCCGGTGATCCGGATCCACCTGCACGCCGGGCTCTCCGGTCTCGAGTGGACGGTCAACGCCTACACCCTCACCTTCGCCGTACTTCTCCTATCGGCTGCCGCGGTCGGAGAGCGCTTCGGTCGGCGGCGCATTTTCGTGATGGGCATCGCCCTGTTCACTGCGGCGTCGGCCGTGGCTGCGCTGGCCCCCAACATCTCTGTGCTGATCGCGGCCCGGGCCGTGCAGGGAGCAGGAGGGGCGATGATCATGCCGCTGTCCCTCACCCTGCTCAGCGCGGCGGTTCCTCCGGAGCGCCGAAACGCGGCCCTCGGGATCTGGGGGGCCATCGGTGGGATGGCCATTGCCCTCGGCCCACTGGTCGGTGGCGCGGTGACCAGTGGGTGGTCCTGGCAGTACATCTTCTGGCTCAACGTGCCGGTCGGCCTGGTGCTGGTCCCGCTGGCCTGGTGGAAGCTGTCGGAGTCCCGCGGCGTTCCCTCCCGGCTCGACCTGGTCGGCGTGGGCCTGGTCTCCGCCGGTCTGTTCGGTGTGGTACTCGGCCTGGTGCGGGGCAACAGCAACGGGTGGACCAGCACCACCGTGCTGGCTTCGTTCATTCTCGGGGCCTTTACCCTGGCCGCATTTGTTCGCTGGGAACTCCGGTCGGACCATCCCATGCTCGACCTCAGGCTGTTCCTCCATCGCGGGTTCGCCTCGGTGAACGTGACGGCCATGCTGTTCAGCTTCGGGATGTTCGGCGCCATCTTCTTCCTGGTGCAGTTCCTCCAGACCGTGCAGGGTTTGTCTCCCCTGGCCGCCGGGGTCAGGATCCTGCCGTGGACGGCCATGCCCATGCTCCTCGCCCCGGTGGTCGGAACCCTGGCCGAGCGGTGGGGCGGGAAGTATCTGGTGGTCAGCGGCCTCGTGCTGCAGGCCACCGGCCTCGCCTGGCTCGCCACGCTGACCACCCCGACCACCCCCTACGTCGACCTGGTGGCACCTTTCGTGGTGTGCGGGGTGGGCATGACCCTGTTCTTCGTCCCCCTGGCGTCGCTGGTCCTCGGGGTTGTCCCGACGGCTCTTGAGGGCGTGGCTTCGGGGGCCAATGCCGCCTTTCGCGAGCTCGGCGGTGTTCTGGGCATTGCCGTGCTGGGCGCGGTGTTCAGCTCCCACGGCGGCTATTCCTCCGGTCCCGACTATGTACGCGGTATGACCGCGGCGGTCTATGTCGGAGCGGCAGTGGTTGCCGTCGGTGCCCTGGCTGCCCTGATTATTCCCAACCGGCGTCGTAGCCGGGCGGAGGCGGCCGCGGTGGCGGTCACCGTCCTCGGTCGGTCGGTGGCCCGGAACACAAACGGGGCGCCGTCAGTCGCCCCCCGGCTTGCACTGTGCGACGCCGAAGCCGACACCGGCGGGCCGAGCGTCAGTCAGGCGTGATGATCGGAGCCCGGGCCAGCGCGGCCCGCAGGATGTCGGTGGCCTGAGGGCGGAGTTCGGAGAGCGGCCGGTTGCGGTGGGCCCGGACGCCCAGGTCGACCTGGGCGATGGAAGCCACGCCGAAGCGCGTGGCGGCGTCGATGAGCAGGGCCAACTCCACCGCGTAGCCGTCGGCCAAGCCGCACTTCTCGATGACCCACCGGGGTGCGGCCGTCTCGCCGGCCAAGGGTTGCTCGATGGAGGCCAGATGGGGGAAGAGGAGATCGATGACCGGTCGGGCCATGAGTTCGGTGACCCGTCCGCCGCCGTTCGGAGCACCGTTGAGGGGCCGTTGGTAGTAGCCCTTGACCAACGAGACCGACTCGTCGACCAGTAGCGGTTTGACCAACTCGGTCACGAAGTGGGCACCGAAGTTGGTCACGTCGGCGTCGACGAAGGCGATCAGATCGCCGTCGGAGGCAGCTACCGCCGCCCGCATGGCCTGCCCCTTGCCCCCGGCTGGCGTATCGGCGCGGATGACCCGGGCCCCCGATCGCCGGGCCACCTCGGCCGTGCCGTCGGTCGAACCGTCGTCGACCACCAGGATCTCGTCGACCAGCGGTGGGCTGCCGCCGGAATCGGTGAGAGCGGTCATGATCGACTGGACTATTGCCCCGATGGTGGTGGCCTCGTTGCGGGCCGGGATACAGACCGAGATGCGGCGGCCCACCTTGGCATCGACCAGCGCCGGGAGGCTGGTGGCGCCGCGGGCTCCCTCGCCCGCCCCCTCGTACTGCGGGCGTGTGGTCGACATGGAGTCATCATCGCTCAACCGGACCGGGTAGGTGAAAGCGGCAGCCCGGGTCACCCGGCGCCGGGGCCGGCCTGTGGCATTGACGCCGGGCGTTGTTTCGACAACAATGGATGCCATCATCCAGAGCGGCTGAGGGACCGGGCCCAGCGACGCCGCGGCAACCAGAGCGAGAATCCCACCGTAGAACCTCTCTGCGGAAGAAGTCGGGAATCCGTACCAGGTGCCAATGCCCGAGCGATGAGGAGACTGACGTGGACTTCGTTTCTGGGCTGCGCTGCCGTGAGTGTGGTCGTTCTTATCCGGCTGAGGCACTGCACGTGTGTGACTACTGCTTCGGCCCCCTCGAGGTGACCTATGACTACGAGCGCGTGGCCGCCTCGACCAGTCGGGAGCGCATCGCTGCCGGGCCCCGCTCCATCTGGCGCTATGCGGATCTCCTTCCAGTGGTCGACCCGAATCCGGTGGATCTGGGGGCCGGGTTCACCCCGCTGATCAGAGCTGACCGACTGGCCGCTGAGCTGGGTCTGGGGGAGCTGTGGATCAAGGACGACACGGCCAATCCCACAGGGTCGTTCAAGGACCGGGTGGTGTCGGTGGCCCTCACCAAGGCCCGGCAGTTGGGATTCAAGATCGCTGCGTGTGCGTCGACCGGCAACCTGGCCAACTCGGTGGCTGCCCATGCGGCCCGGGCCGGGATGGAGTCGGTGGTGCTCATCCCTCATGACCTGGAGAAGGCCAAGGTGACCATGACCGCGGTGTACGGCGGTCGGGTCATCGCCGTTGAAGGCAGTTACGACGACGTCAACCGGCTGTGCGCCGAGCTGACCAGCGAGCAGCCCACGTGGGCGTTCGTCAACGTCAACGTGCGTACCTACTATGCCGAGGGTTCGAAGACGCTGGCCTTCGAGGTGGCCGAACAACTCGGCTGGCAGACCCCCGATCACGTGGTTGTCCCGATCGGATCGGGAAGCCAGCTGACCAAGGTGGCCAAGGGGTTCGAGGAGCTGTGGAAGGTCGGACTGCTTGACGAGGAGCCATCGGTCCGGATATCCGGCGCCCAAGCCGCTGGCTGCTCGCCGGTGGCCACTGCCTTCGCCGAGGGATCCGACGCCATCCGGCCGGTGAAGCCGGACACCATCGCCAAGTCGCTGGCCATCGGGAACCCGGCCGACGGGTGGTATGCGCTCGACGCCATTCGCAGCTCGGGGGGATCGTGTGCTTCGGTAACCGACGACGAGGTCCTCTGGGGGATCCAGCTCCTGGCCCGGACCGAAGGGATCTTCGCGGAGACCGCTGGCGGGGTGACCATCGCCACCCTGGCCAAACTGACGGCAGAGGGCGTGGTACGTGCCGACGAGCGGGTGGTCGCCCTGGTGACCGGGCACGGCCTGAAGACGGTGGAGGCTCTGGCCGGCTCGGTCGGACCATCGGCCACCATCGCCCCGACCCTCGAGGCGTTCGACGAGCTCGGCGGCGAGTACAACCTCGCCGATGGACCGACGACAGGGAGCGCACGATGAGCGTCACGGTACGGATTCCCACCCAGCTGCGTACCCTGACCGGGGGAGGCGGGGAGACCGCGGTCGAAGGTACGACGGTGGGTGAAGTGCTGAAGGCGCTCGACGCGGCCCATCCGGGTTTCGCCGACCGGATCTTCGACGAGGCCGGGGGACTACGGCGTTTCGTGAACGTATTCCTGGCCGACGAGGACGTGCGGTTCCTCGACGGTCTGGACACGCCGGTCACCGAGGGGCAGACCGTGTCGATCGTGCCGGCCGTCGCCGGAGGCTGACCAGCTGTAGCGCCGGAGGCTGACCAGCTGTAGCGCCGGAGGCTGACCAGCTGTAGCGCCGGAGGCTGACCAGCTGTAGCGCCGGAGGCTGACCAGCTGTAGCGCCGGAGGCTGACTAGCTGTAGCTGGGCTCAGCCGCCCAGACCGTGACGGATGAACTGGCTGATCTCGGCGGCGGCCGTGGCGGCGTCCCGAGGGATCGGCTCCGCTGCCCGCACCGACATGGCTCCGTAAATCTGCTGGCCGATCAGGTCGACGGCCAGATCGGGGTCGAGGTGGGCGAACAGGCCCCGCTCCACGCCGTCGATGAACAGATCGTGGATCAGTCGGGCAATGTTGAGCCCGATGAGGGCCAGCTCGGTGCCCACCGCCTCACCACCCTGGATCACCGTTCCCTGGGTGAGCAAGGCCAGTCGGAAGAAAGCCGGGTTGTCGTCGATGCGTTCGAGCATGGCCTGCACCAGTCGCTCGAGCCGGTGGGTGGGCTCGGCATCCTGCTCCCAGGTCTCGGCGATGTCCTCGAGCAGCTGCTCGTGCATCCCCTTCAGGCAGGCCCGCAGAAGCTCGTCCCTGTTGGCGAAGTAGACGTAGACGGTCGACCGGGCCACCCCGGCTGCCGCGGCGATCTCGTCCATCGACACGTCGGTGGTGCCCCGCTCACCGAACAGACGGCGGGCCACGTCGATGACCTGGTCGCGGCGAAAGTCCCGGATGACCTCTTTCAGGTCATCGGTCGACCTGCGGGCGGGCATCAGGCTGACAGACGGGCCGCAGGTGGGAACGCCACCGGAATGTGCTTCACGCCGCTGATGAACGGGGACTGCAGGCGCTGCACTTCGCCGTCCAGACTGATGTCGGGTATCCGGTCGAGGAGGTGCTCGAACATCACCCGGATCTCCATGCGGGCCAGATTGGCGCCGAGGCAGAAGTGAGGCCCGCCGGCGCCGAAGGCCAGATGGGGATTGGGGTCACGGGTGATGTCGAAGGTCTGGGGATTTTCGAACACCGCCTCATCACGGTTGGCCGAGATGTGGAAGAACACCACCTTGGCGTCCTCCTCGATGTGCTGGCCTCCGAGGTCGAAGGCGCTGGTGGTCTGACGCCTGAAGTTCATCACCGGGCTCACGAAGCGCAGCATCTCTTCCACCGCCGAGGGGAGCAGGGACGGGTCGTGGCGGAGGAGTTGCCACTGGTCGGGGTGGTCGAAGAAGGCGGCCATGCCTCCGGAGATGAGGTTCCGGGTCGTTTCGTTGCCGGCCACGGTCAGAAGAAGGAAGAACAGGTCCAACTCCAGCTCGCTCAGCTTCTCCCCCTCCAGTTCGACGTCGGTGAGCACGCTCATCAAGTCTTCGTGGGGGTTGGCCCGCTTCTTGGCGAACAGCTCCTCGGCGTAGGCGTAGAGCTCCATGGACGCTTGTTGGGCCACTTCCGGTCCGGTCCGGTACTCGGGGTCCTCACTGCCGATCATCCGGTTGGACCAGTCGAACACCAGGTGCCGGTCCTCGATGGGTACCCCCAGCAGGTCGGCGATGACCACCAGGGGAAGCTCGGCGGCGATGTCGGTGACGAAATCGGCGCTGCCCTTCTCGATCACGTCGTCGATGATGTCATCGGTGGCCTGGTTGATCTTGTCGTGGAGCTGGTTGACCATCCGCGGGGTGAAGCCCTTGTTGACCAGGCGCCGGTAGCGGGTGTGCATGGGCGGGTCCATGTTCAACATGAGCAGCTGCTGTTGGAGCAGGTCCTCCTCGGGGATGTCCCAGATATAGGTGGCCTGCTTGGCCGACGAGAAGTGCTCGTAGTCGCGGTTGACCGTGGTGCAGTCCTCGTGGGAGGTCACCGCCCAGAACCCGGACCCGTCCCCCTCCTCGTACCACCACACCGGCGCGTTCTGGCGGAGGAAGGCGAACCAGTGGTGGGGCACGCCTTTGGCGAACTCCTCCGGATCGAGGAGATGGATGTCCTCGAAGGTTACGTCGCTGGTCTCGATTTCTGCAGGCACGGCGGATGCCCCTTCCGTTCCATCGGACGCCTTGTCCGAATGAATGGATCGTACGTCCGATCAAGGGCAGAGTCAATGTGTCACCCCCCTGGTCGGTCCGGACGGGGCCGGCGGACTGGCCTTTCACACCGGTTGGATGACCCCCGCGAAGAGGGGCACCGAACCGGGATGGATCACTCCAGCCAGCGCTTCGACCCCCTCCACCAACCGGGGCCCGGGCCGGACGAAGGCGGCGTCGGCGTCGACCGCCCAGACTGGTACTCCTTGGGGAAGGTGACCCAGGTCGACGACCGTTCGGGCCAACGCCAGGGCGCCGTCGAGCCGATAGCCGCAAGGCGCTACCACGATGAGGTCCGGTGCGGCTGCGGCCACGTCGGCCCAACCCACGGGTGCGGAGCGCTGACCGGAGCGGCCGAGCACGGGCAGCCCCCCTGCGGCGGCCACCATGTCGGGCACCCAGTGGCCCGACGAAAAGGGTGGATCGGTCCATTCGAGGACGGCCACCCGGGGCCGGCCGCGGCCGGCCACCGCTGTTCCCACCGCGTAGAGCCGTTCCCGCAAGGTACCAACCAGCATTTCGGCCTCGGCCTGATGGCCGGTGACCCGACCCACTTCGACGATCGATGTCAGCACCTGTTCGAGGGTCATCGGGTCCAACGTGAGAACCTCGGCGCGGCAACCGAGATGGTTGAGGGCTGCGTCCACTTCGGAGACGTCCACCGCGCAGACCGCGCACAGATCCTGGGTGATGATGAGGTCGGGATCGATGGCACTGAGTGCTCCCTCGTCCAGCGAGTAGAGGTCCTCGCCGGAGGCCAGGCGCTCACGAACGGTAGCGTCGATCTCCGAAGGACCAAGACCTTCAGGCAGCGAAGTGGCGGACACGATGGTGCGGCTACGGGCTTCGTCGGGGAAGGCGCACTCGAAGGTCACGCCGGCCACATCATCGCCGGCCCCTACGGCGAAGAGGATTTCGGTGGCCGAGGGAAGCAGCGAGACGATCTTCACAGCGCAACGGTAGCTCCGCCCGCCCGTTGGCCAACCGCCGCTCAGCGACTCCAGTCGACCTCGCCGCCCATGACCACGCGGGGCTCTTCGGTCAGCACGAACTCCAGGTGGTCGGTGTCGAGGAATTTGGGAAGGTCGGCGAACATCTCGGGGGAGTCGACATCGCTCATGTGGGCGTAGTACTCGTCCATCGAGGCGAACCACTGGACGGTGACCCCGTCGTAGCCGGTGCGGTCGTCGTCACCCCGGTAGTCGTCGAGGGGCCGGGGGTTCTGCTCGTACCGGATGACGTGGCTACCGCACTTGCTGTTGGCGATAAGCGGTCCGTGGTTGCTCCGCCAGTACTCCTGGAACTCGGCAGGGGTCATTCCCTCCTTGCGCCTGAGCAGACAGGTCAGCTTGATCATCGATGTGGATCTCCCCCCGGGGTTGTGGTGGCTGGTGTCATCCTGCCACCTGGGCGCAGAACAGGTCAGTGACGTAGGGCAGGCCGATAGGTTGGGGAAGGCTCGCTCCCAGCGCGGCCACCCCGTCCAGCAGCTGGTGGCGCTCGGGTTCGGGAAGGACCGCTACGTAACTCCGAGAAGCCACCTGCTCGACGAAGCCGGACAGGTCCAGCTCCTGTACCCAGTCGAACTTGGTGCGCTGGACCGGTCCGAACAACCCGGTCCGGTCGATGACCGGCCCGAAATCCATCCCCACCGGATAGGGAGCGCAGAGGTCCCACTTGCTGATCCGGACCAGTTCGGCGACAGTCGGATCGGACTCATCACGTTCGTTCCAGATGAGGGCCAGCCAGCCACCGGGCCGCAGGACCCGGGCCATCTCGGCCAGAGCCGACGGGGCGTCGAACCAGTGGAAGGCCTGGGCCACCACCACCAGGTCGACCTGCGCTGCTCCGACCGGCACCTGCTCCGCCGTCCCGCCGGCAACCGGCACGCCGGGAACCATGCGGGCGAAGACCTCGCGCATCGACGGCGAAGGTTCGACGGCCACACAGATGGCTCCCCGCTCCTGTAGCTGGCGGGTCAGCTTGCCGGTTCCGGCCGCCAGGTCGAGGACCCGACATCCCGGGGTGACACCGGCGGTGGCGATCAGATGGTCGACCGCAACATCCGGATAGCTGGGTCGGGCCCGCTCGTAGAGGTCCGAGCCGGTCTCGAATCCGGCCCGGCCCAGCCGGGCTCGGTACACTGCCGCACCCTGGTCGTCCGTGGACACGGTCCGACTCTATTGACCGGCTGGGGCCAGGTGTTGGCTCGTTACCCATGCGAGGGCCGGACCGCTCCCGGATCGCCCTCGATCTCGGTCATCAGTTAGCGTCGCGGGGTGACCAGTGCTCACCGTGGGAGCCACCGACCCGATTCCCCGGGGACCGCTGTCGGAGCCCCGCAGCCAGAGATGTCGACTCCACCCCGAGGTCGGTGGATCAATGCCGCAGTCCACGCCGGGTGGAATTGGGTGGCCAGGCATGGTGCCATCGGTCCCGATGATCGGCCGGCCGGTCGATTCGGGGCCTTCGGACGGGGGAGTTGCCTGGCCTTCCCGCCCGGTGCGCTGTTCGGTGAACGGTGGATCCACATCGGAGAGGACACCCTGGTCGGTCCCTTCGTGAGCATCTCTGCCGGGATGGTCCCCGGTCAGCGGATGGTCACCGACCCGGTGGTACGTATCGGTGACCGGTGCATGATCGGTCGGGGCAGCCACATCGTGGGGCACTTCAACGTCGAGATCGGCGACGACGTCCATACCGGCCCCTATGTCTACGTCACCGATCAGAACCACGGCTACGAGAACCCCGACCAAGTGGTTCACGCGCAGTGGCCCAGCGACGTTCCGGTGCGCATCGGCTCGGGCAGTTGGCTCGGCACCGGGGTGGTCATTCTTCCCGGCACCGAGCTGGGCAGAAACGTGGTGGTCGGTGCAGGAGCTGTGGTGCGCGGAGCCTTCCCCGATCATTGCGTGATCGCCGGCGTACCGGCCAGGATCGTCCGGCGCTACCTGCCCGGTTCCGGTTGGGTGGACGGCCCAGCCGGCAAGGGCGCGCCCAACCCACCGGCTGCCGTCCCATCGGGCACCGGCCTCGGTGGTCCGGTGACAGCGTCCTCGGCCGGGGCCGCACCGGACGACGAGGGTCCGACCGGTTCGACGGCGACCCGGGCGACGGCGGCACCGTCCCGTCCCAGTCCGTAGCGGCGCACCACCTCGCCAGCCTCGGCGCGCCCCTGGGCGATGAGGGCCTCGGTGGTCGAGAAGTCGTCGAAGTCGCGTGCCCCTCCCTCCGATCCACTGCATACGATCACCTCCACGCCGGGGGGCAGTTGGGCCATATCCCTGGCGAAGCGGGAGTGGATGGAGATGAGCAGGGCGTTCAGCATGGCCTCGACCGGTCGTTTCGGGCTGGCCGGCGTGTAGATCGGAGGGGAGCACAACAGGACCACCACCCGGGTGGCCCCGGCGTCGATGGCGCGGCGCAGGGGCACGTTGTTGACCACGCCACCGTCGATGAAACGGTCGCCGTCGATCTCGACGGGGGGGAAGATGGCCGGGATGGCGGTCGACGCCAGGATGGCCTCGGTGGCCGGCCCGTAGGTGAACCACCGCTCGCGGCCGTCGGTAAGTGAGGTGGCCACCACCTCTACCGGGATCACCGTGTCCTCCAGGCGTTCGAAGGCGATCCCGTCCTCGATGACCTTGCGCAGCCCGGCGTTGGTGTACACCGAGTCCCGCTGCTGGAGGTAGAGCCAAGGACCGTGGAGCCTCCCCTGGGGATAGACGATCTCCCGGGTCAGTCCCCGCCAGATCTCGGTCATCCGCTCGACGCCGGCCCGGGTCGGATCCCCGGCGAAGGCCACGCCGTTGACGGCCCCCACTGACGATCCGTAGATGCGGTCAGGGACGAAGCCGTGCTCGGTGAGCACCTGCAGCATGCCGATCTGGACCGCACCCCGAGTCCCGCCTCCGGCCAGTACGAGGGCGGTGATCTCCCGTGGCTGCACGGGTTCTGGGTCTTCGACCTCGTCCTCCTGTCCGGCCAGCCACCGGGCCCGAGCCGCCGAGGCCCTCTGCAGGGTGAACCGGATGACCAGCACGAGAAGGACCACCGAGACCACCACGAACAAGGTGAAGACGATGGCGAACGATGTGTCGGCGGCGGCGAGCATCTCGGCCCAGAGGCTATCGGGACGACCCCGTTCCTTCGGGCGCGTGACACCCTCCGTGCACACTTGCGCCATGGTCGTCGTGGACATCGGACAACAGGAACGGGAGGGAGCGTCCGGCCGCCGCCTGGTCGGACCCGGGGGCCGGGCTGGTTCCCCGCCACGGTCACGAGAGCTCGAACGGAACGGAACCGGGGTGGCTCGGACGCCCATTGTCGCGGATCGCTTGGCCTCGGGCCGATTCGACGCCAGCATGAGGGTGATGGAAGAGGGTGACGCCACAACGACCGAAGGTGCAGCGGCCGGGGGCCGGCTCGACTACCGGGCCGGCCGAACTTGGCAGCCGCTGGCCGGTGCCGGCCTTCTCGAGCGGTTGCGGGACACCGGAAGGCCCCGTCCGAGGACCGATCCGGATCTGGTGGCGCGGCTCCGGAGCGGTCTCGAGCAAGGTCTTGAGGCCGACGACGGTTCGTCCGATGGTGCGGGACCCGCGGTGGGCCTGTCGACCGCCGGCGTCACGGCTCCGATGGGACCGGGGCCTGCGGCGACGTCGGTGGGCGGTGTTCCACCCGCCCCGGTGGTGGTGACCAAGGACCGGCTGACCCGGATCTTGGCCTGCGAAGCCCACTACGTGGCCACCGAGTTCGGTGCACGGCCCCTTTCGGTGCCGATGGCCTGCGGAGCCCTCGTCGACGCCCTCTTCCGCCAACTGGTGACGGTGGGAACGATCGGCGATGCGTTGGCCGACGGGCTGGCTGCCCTGACCGTCGATGGCAATCAGGACGACCTGGTCTCCTGGATCGAGCGGCTACCCGCGGCGGGTCGGGACGAGCTCCGGCTCGAGGTCGAGCGCCAGGCCGCAGGGTTGCGGCAACGGTGGCCCTCCCTCGATCCCACCTGGCTGCCGAGGACGCAGGAGTCGATGCGGGTCCGGTTAGCCGGCGGGACGGTCGAGCTATCGGCCCGGGCTGACCTGACCATCGGCAGACCGGCCGGGGATGAGGGTTCCGTGGCCATCGTGGAGGTCAAGTCGGGTGGCCGGCGCATCGAACACCGGGCCGATCTCCACTTCTATGCCCTGGTCGAGACGCTCCGGAGCCTGGCTCCGCCCTTCGTGGTGGCCACGTACTACACGCGGACCGGAGAGCTCGATGTGGAGCCGATCACCGAGGACCTGCTGATGGGGGCGGCTCGACGCACCCTCATCGGCGCTCGCCGGCTCGCTGCACTAGCCGCCGGTTCCGAGCCGGGTCGCACGCCCGGCTGGCTGTGTGGTCGGTGTTCGGTCCTCCCCGACTGCGAGGTCGGCCGGGCCCACCTCGAACGCGCCTCTGGGAACGGATCCGATGACGAGGGGGACCGGTGACCCGGGCCGAGGAGCGATCGTCGGAACTGGTGGCGCCGGTGGTAGGGACCGTCGACCAGGTGGCACGGACCGAGGTCCGTGACCGGCTGGTATCGGGCATTCGCCCTCTGGCCGCCGAGCTTCCCGCCGGCGAGCAACTGGTCGTTGACCTGCGCATCCTCCGCCAGGCCCGGCGACGGCCGGATACGCTGGCTGCACCCGAGGAGCCCTTCGCGTGGAGGCCGGCCTTCGCCCGGCGTTCACTCGGCCTGGCGGTGGTCGAAGCTTGCTCGTCGGGGAGGTTCCGGACCCCACTCGAGGCTCTCGAGTCGGTGGCCACCGAGGCGGTGGAGGAGTGGGAGCGCACCGGTTGGCGGAAGTACCACTGGGAGCCGTGGCTGGCGGGACTGGCCCCCGGCGCCCGGGCTGCGGTGCTGGCCGATGCCCTGGGGTGGGCCACCGCACTCTGGGTGTCCTTCGACTGGTCCCTGCCGGCCGGCCGGCCTGTCGTCGGCGGACCCGAAGACCAGTGGGTCTGCCCGGCCCCGCGGACAGTCCGGTTCAGGAGCCGTCCTGAGCTGCGTGTCCCGCTGGTGAAGGTCGGAGGCCGACCCCGGGCATCAGCCCCGGCCGGCCCGGTGGCTCTGATGTCCGTTTCTGGCGGCTGCCCCGACGAGGGCTGGCCGGAAGAGCTCGGCTACCTGGCCCTCATCGCCGGGATGCGGTCACCCACCCGACCGGTCCCGGCCCGGGTGCTCGGACTCTGGCCCGACGCCGCCGCCCACCGGACGCTGGAGATCGACCGGCAGGTGCTCCTGTCCTCCGCCGACCGGCTGGTGGCCACGGTGGCCGCGGTGGTAGAGGCCCGAGCAGCCCGAGCCGCTTGAGCGGTCCGAGCCTCGTGCCGGCATCTTGGCCCGCGCCGGTCAGGTGCCTCACGTCGTGGCGTAGCAGCCCGGTCGGCCGGCTCCGGCCCGGGTTCCACGACTCGTCAGAAGAGGGCCTTGGCCACCTTGCCGTCGGGCTTCCCTGCCGCGGTCAGGGGGATGGCGTCGACAACCAGGAGCTGGCGCGGGATCTTGTAGCCGGCGATGAGTGTCCGGCAGTGCTCCTGCAGCACCTCGAGGGTGGGCGCGGCGGTGTCCCGCTTCGGATGGACCACGACAGCCACCCGTTCGCCGAACCGGTCGTCGGGCAGGCCGACCACGATGGCGTCGAAGACGGAGGGGTGGGTCTTCACCGCCGCCTCTACCTCCTCAGGGAAGATCTTCTCGCCGCCCGAGTTGATCGACGCCGATCCCCGACCGTGGACGGTGATGGTCCCGTCGGGCTCGACCGACGCCAGGTCTCCGGGCACCGACCAGCGCACCCCGTTGCCGTCCACCGGAAAGGTGACCGCCGTCTTCGCCGGATCCTTGTAGTAGCCGATGGGGATCCGTCCAGTCCGGGCCAGGCGGCCGATGCGCCCATCGCCGGGGGTGAGGGGCACCAGGTCGTCGTCGAGCACCGTGGTGTCCCCCTTCATGGCGAACCGTGGTCCGGTGGCGCCATCGACCACCGCTCCCTGAGCCCCGCTCTCGCTCGACCCGAAGTTGTCGAGGATCATCACGTTGGGTAGCTGGCGTTTGAGCTCGTTTTTCACGGTGGCCGACAGCATGGCTCCTCCCGAGCCCACCACCACCAGGCTGGAGGTGTCGTAGGTGCCGGGGGGAGCCGAGGCCAGCGCATCGGCCAATGGGCGGGCCATGGCGTCGCCGACCAGGCCCAGCGAGATGACCCGTTCGTCGGACACCAGCCGCCACAGCTCGTCGGGGTCGTAGCGGTGTCCGGTGTAGACCACCGAGGTTCCGCCCATCATCAGCGCGTTCCACATGACCCACTGGGCGTTGCCGTGCATGAGCGGCGCCACCACCAGCATGACCATCCGGCCCGACTCGTCGGGATTGACCCGGGTGGCCAGCTCCTCGGCACTGGCGACGGGCTCCTGGCCCCAGCCCCCGCCACCCATGGCCGCGAAGAAGATGTCCTCCTGGCGCCAGAGCACGCCCTTCGGCATCCCGGTGGTCCCGCCGGTGTAGAGGACGTAGAGGTCGTCGGGCGAGCGTGGCCCGAAATCCCGTTCCGGCCCGGCCGCCGCCAGGGCCTCCTCGTAGGGCGTGACATCGAGACCGGTCAGATCGGTCGTATCGGCCCCCGAGCCGTCCTCGATCACGAGCAGCCGCGGCGTGTCCGAGGGATCGGTCCCGGCCAACGACTCGGCGACCAGCCCGGACAGAGCCCGCTCGAATACCAGGACCTCCAGATCGGCGTTGTCGATCACATAGGCCAACTCGGGAGCTACGTAGCGGTAGTTGAGATTGACGGGAACGGCCCGTGCCTTGTAGCTCCCGATCATCGCCTCGACCCATTCGGCCCGGTTATAGGCCAGGATCCCAACGTGGCCGCCGGTGCTCCCGACGGTGGCCACCTGGTGGGCGAACCGGTTGGCCCGCTGGTCGAGCTGTCGATAGGTCAACCGTTCCGAGCCTGCCACCAGGGCCAGGCGATCGGGGACCGTGTCGGCCACCACCTCGAACAGGTCAGCCAGATTGAACTGTCGGTCGCTCATGGGGCCTCTCCCTCGTCGGGACGGTCACCACCGGTGCCGGCGGACCGCTCCCGTATCATGCTGCCGTCGAAGGGACACTCTGTAGCACGTGGGGCCCGGGTCGGACACGGGGTGCTGACAGGAGCGAGCCACAGGAGGGCTGTCATGAGCAACCAGACCAATACCACCCCGAGCATTGCCGGCCTGACTGCGTTGGTCACCGGAGGGGGTAGCGGGATCGGGCTGGGAACCGCCACCCGGCTGGTACGGGACGGAGCCCATGTGACCCTTTGCGGGCGTACCGAAGAGAAGCTGCGCGAGGCCGTCGCCACCTTGGAGGGGGTGGCCGCCGGGACGGCCACAGACGACGGGCCCGAAGGTACCGCTGCCTACGTGGTGGCCGACGTGACCGTGGAGGACCAGGTGACAACGGCGGTGGAGGCGGCCGCCGGCGCCCGGGGCCGACTCGACATCCTGGTGGCCAACGCCGGGGGTGCCATGCACATGGGGCCGATACCGGACGCCGAGGTCGAACAGGTGCGGGCGACGGTCGACCTCAACCTCATCGGGACCTTTCTCTGCATCAAGCATGCCGTCCCCTTTATGGCCGCCGACGCCGGACGGGCAGCCGACGGTGGTGGGTCGTCGGGCGGTTCGATCATCGCCATCTCGTCGGCCGCCGGACGCTTCCCCCACCGGTATCTGTGGGCCTACGGCTCGTCCAAGGCCGGCGTCGACCGGCTCTGCACCTACGCGGCCGAGGAGCTCGGCCATGCCGGGATCCGGGTCAATTCGATCCAGCCGGGGATCGTCGACGACGAGCTGATGAAGCCCATCACCGATGGGGGACCTCTTCTCGACGACTATCTGGCCCAGATGCCGATCAGCCGGCTGGGGACCGTCGAGGACATCGCCGCCGCCGTCCGGTTCCTGGCCGGACCCGAGTCGGCGTGGATCACCGGGGTCACCCTGTCCGTCGACGGCGGTCATCACCTGCGGAAGGGGGCAAACTACGGGTTGCTGTTCGGGGAGTAGCGGTGGTAGTTCCCCGCATGCGACCCCGTTCGCCATCGTCCACCGCGCCAATTGCGCAGCCGTGTCCCGTCGGTAGGGTGGGCGCGTGGATCCGCCGGCACCACAGGACACCGACCCGGCACCACAGGCCGCGACGCCGATGACAGGGACTCCGACGCCGCCCGCCCGCCTCACCGGGTCGGACGCGGTCAAGGCCCATCTGACCCTGACCGCCGGACTCGTCGTGTGCGTTGCCGCCTTCTGGTTCGAGGTCAAGCGGGCCTTGGGCGGCAATGAGTTGAGTTGGGCTTATGTCTTCGAGTGGCCGCTGATCGCCGGCTTCGCCGTCTACCTGTGGTGGAACGTGCTCCACCAGAACCGGGGGAGGAAGCGGGCCGAGGCCAAACCGGCGGTCGTCGCCCCCGAGCACCTGGGGATGCTCAAGGCCTGGCAGGAGCAGCAACGGCAGCTCAACCAGCGCCAGGGCGAGCCCGGACCACCGGGCCACCGCTCCGATCCGGGTCCCGGTCCCGGTCCCGGGTGATCCGCTGAACAGGTGCCAAGGAGGCGGGGGCGCTGTCGGTGGCCACGGGGCCGCGGCCTACAATCACCCCGGTGACCGGCTCGGCTGATTGGACTGAACGACACCGCACGGCCCGGACAGCGCTCGGTCTTGCCGCCAGGCCTGGGCGTAGATGACGGCAACCGACGACTCGACCGTCGTCACCGCCTTCCGGCAGGCGTTGGGACACCAGTTGGTGGTCGTCTTCGGGTTGCTGTTGGTCCTGGCCCTGGCCTGGAACATCATCCGCACCGTCCAGTACCGCCGGTCCCGGGAGGCGGGAACGCTCGACACCCCGGTGGCCGACGCCGACGCCGAGCCCTATCCCGAGCCGGCAGCCCGCAGGTTGCTCCGGATCAGCTTCGGCGTCCTGTGGGTGTTCGATGGGTTGCTCCAGACCCAGGGTTCGATGCCACTCGATCTCCCCGGCGGGGTGCTGACCCCGGCGGCCAGTTCCTCACCGGGTTGGGTGCAGCATCTGGTCAATGTGGGTGCCACCATCTGGTCCAACCACCCGGTGACGGTGGCGTCGGCTGCGGTCTGGATCGAGATCGGTGTGGGTGCGTTCCTCCTGGTTGCCCCTCGTGGCCACTGGTCCCGGACGGCAGGGGCGATCGGCGCCGGTTGGGGCCTCGTCGTGTGGATGTTCGGTGAGGCCTTCGGTGGCCTCTTCGGTCAGGGGAGCAGCTGGCTGTTCGGGTTTCCCGGTGCGGCGGTCCTCTACGTGCTGGCCGGAGTGCTGGTTGCCTTGCCGGAGTCACGTTGGGAGTCGCCCCGGCTGGGCCGGGCACTGCTCCGAGGCCTCGGGGTGTTCTTTGTCGGCATGGGCATCCTCGAGGCGTGGCCCGGACGTGGGTTCTGGTCGGGCCAGGCCCACGGGTCGGCTCCGGCGGGAACGCTGGTCACCGTGGCCCGGGACATGGCCAAGGTCGCGCAGCCCCCGGGGTTCTCGTGGGGAGTCAGGTGGTTCGGCAACGTCGATGCCGCCCACGGGTGGGCGGTCAATGCGGCCGTGGTGGTGCTCCTGGTGGGAGTCGGCGCCCTGCTCGTGCTCGGCCGCACCCGGCTGCTCCGGGCGGGCGTCATCGCTGGCGCCGTACTGTGTCTCAGCGCCTGGATCCTGGTCCAGGACTTCGGTTTCCTCGGCGGGGTCGGAACCAATCCCGACTCCCTGGTTCCCATGGTCCTGGTGCTCACCGCCGGGTACCTGGCCACGGTGCGCTTGCCGGTCAGAACCGAGGTTCGGGTGCCGGTCACCGAACAGTCGGCTGCTCCCGCCGCAGCCCGCGCGGGCCGCTTCGGCAAGCTGGATCCATCCTCTCTGGCCCGTACCCTGGGCGCCCTGGCCGCCGTCGGAGTGGTCCTGGTGGGAGCGGTACCCATGGCGCTGGCCGCTGTCAATCCCAGCGCAGACCCCATCGTGTCCGAAGTGACCGACGGAACCCCCAACTTCGTTGACGCCCCGGAAATCCCGTTCACCTTGACCGACCAGTCGGGCCACAGCCTCTCGCTGGCGTCGCTGCGTGGTCACACGGTGATTCTTGGCTTCCTCGACCCCGTGTGCACGACCGACTGCCCGCTGATGGCCCAGGAACTCCGACTCACCGATCAACTGCTCGGCGCCCGAGCCGCCGACGTGGACGTGGTGGCGGTGGCCACCAATCCTCTCTATGACTCCACCCGCCAGCTGTTGGCCTTCGACGAGCAGGAGGGGCTCGATCATCTTCCCAACTGGTACTACCTGACGGGATCGCCCGACCAGCTGAACCAGGTGTGGGACTCCTACGGGGTCCAGGTTGCGGTCGAGCCGGCCGGGGCCATGATCGCTCACAGCGACATCGTCTACGTCATCGATAGCACTGGCCACACCCGCGTCGTGTTCGATGCCGACCCGGGGCCCGGGACCGCATCGACCACGTCCTCCTTTTCCGATCTCCTCGCCACGCAAGTACAGAACCTCATCCACTCGTGAGTGGGCCGAGATACCGGAGGTGCCGTCCTCCGGTCTCGACGAAGGGCCGGGCAGCCATGGTCCTCGGCACGCTCGTCCTGTTGGGTGGTGCGCTCGCCTCCTGCTCCTCGTCGTCAGTACCCGGCTCGTCGGCGCCCGCGGCGGGAGTGCTCCCCCTCATCAGTTCCTCGGCCGGGGCGTCGGCGAGCTGGGCCACCCTGCCCATGGGCAACCTCCATGATCCGTTCAACACGTTCTGGCAGCTGTTCGAGCTGTCGGCCGGTACGACCCAGTGGACGCTGTCCACGCCGCGAGGTGTGGCCAGTAACGGGGGATTGACGGCATCACCGGGGTACCCCGAGTCGGTGATCGTGGGGTTCGAGGCCTCACAGAACCTCCACTTCTCCCCGTTGGCCGCCAGCAGCGATCGAGGCAACGACTGGGTCACCGGCCTGCTCCCGGCGGCCCTCACCGCATCGCCGGACGCGCTGGCCCGTAGTGGTGGCCGGTCTCTGGCCCTCCTTGGTACCGGCGGGACCCGTGTGGTCGGTAACACCGGAGACCTGGTGACCTGGTCACCCGTGGTCACACGGAGCGACCTGGCCGCCCGGACGACCAGGTCAGCGTGCGCGGTGGTGGGGCTGACCGCTGTCTCGTTCGGTGCCGGTGGTCGGCCACTGGTCGGTGGGACCTGCTCGTCCGGATCCAAGCCGGGCATCTTCGCATCGGGTATGGGGACCTGGCGGGCCGTCGGGCCGTCGCTCCCCGGCCGGCCGTCGGGCACTTCGCAGGTCCTCCGGCTGCAGGGGACGGTGGCCGGTCTTGTCGCCTTGGTCCGTCGGAACGAGGGGGCGGCCTCCACGCTCTACGCGGTGTCCAGCGCCAACGGTCTGTCCGGCTGGACGGTGTCGACCGGCCTGCGCCTGGCCGGTGGCACCCTGGTCTCGACCGGCACGACCGTATCGGGCGGTTACGTGGTGGTCACCCGATCGGCGGCTGGGAAGGTGGTGGCGTCGGTCGAGAGTTCCCCGTCCGGCCTCTGGACGAACCTGCCACCGTTGCCGGACGGTACGTCGTGCGTGGTGGCCACGCCGGCGGGAGGCTTCGACACCTTCATCGTCGACCGGTCCACCCTCGAGGTGGACTCCCTGGGCAACGGTGCCTGGAGACGGACGCAGACCATGGATGTGGACATCCAGTACGGATCGTCGGACTGAAGCATTCCCGTCGGGCTACCGTGGCCACAGACCTACCGGACGGGCTGCCCACCGGCTGATCGGACAGCTCGGGACCGGCGACCACCCCAGGAGACCGGCCGTGCGCTACGTCACCGACAACTGGACCTTCGATCCGATCCTGGTGGTGGTGGGGGCGGTGGTGATCGCCCACGAGACCGGTTTGGCCCGGCTCCGCCGCCGGTCGACCGCTGCCCACTCGGGCCGCCGCCGCCTCCGATCGCTGGCCTTTTACGCGGGACTGGGCGTGCTGCTCATCGCCGTCGACTCACCCGTCGATTACTGGTCCGGCGACTACTTCTTCGTCCACATGATCGAGCACCTGCTCCTCGCCTTCTATGCGCCGATCCTCATCGTGCTCGGAGCTCCTTGGATCCCCTTACTGTTCGCCCTTCCGGTCGGGGTCCGACGAAGGCTCGGGCGGTCGATGTTCCTCGGGCGCTGGTCGAAGGGCCTCCGTGCCATCGGCCGCTTCATGCTCAGTCCGTGGTTGGCGGTGATCTCGTTCAACGTGGCCATGGTGGCCTGGCACCTTCCGGTCCTCCTGGACCTGGCCGAGCGCAACCGGGTCGTCCATGTCTGGCTCATGCAGGGGAGCTTCCTCGCCACTGGGGTGCTCTTCTGGCTGCAGATCATTCCGTCGCATCCCTTCCGTATCAAGACCGGCCCTTTGTGGCAGGCCGGGGCGATCATCGTCTCCAACCTGGTGATGTTCATCCTGGCCATGGCGTTGAGCATCTTCACCGCCACCAGTTGGTACAGCATCTACGCCCATGTGCCTGGGGTGACCCTGTCTCCGTTCGCCGACCAGCAGATTGGCGCGGCCATCCTCTGGGTGTGTGGCGACTTCTGGGCGGTTCCCGCCCTGGTGGTGGTGATCAAGCGGGCCATCGACCAGGAGGGGTCGATCTCCGGCGTGCTGGACCGGGTCACCCGGCGGGGCCTGCCGAGTGACGCCCGGGAGTTCCGACCGGTGGGTACCGGCCCGGGCGAATCCAGCTGACCGAACCCGGTTGCCCGGGGCCTCCGGCAGCGTGCAGTGCACCCGTCCCACCCGGTCACGCCGGCTGTCGGTTTCGTGGGATGGCACCGCCGGAGAGCGCGTTGGTACCGCGCCTCACCGTCCGGCCTTTTGATACTTGACCTCATGTACCAGCCCGCATACTGTCGCTTCATCGCCTGTTGAGATTCGTCAGCGGGGGTGCCCGGTACGGGCCACCGACGAGCCGTATCCGGGGAGCAGTGGGAGCAGTGGGACCCACCCGGGTTCGGCCACTCCCTCCTTGATGGGGGAGTTCACGATGTCATTCGGAGGACGGATCTCGGTGGTCGTGGGCCTGTTCATCGTGGCCGCCGGGTTCGCCGTCTGGGGGGTGGTCGGCTTTCTCCTTCCTCAGCCGTCGACCGTCAACTTCACCGCGGCGAAGGACGCCGCCGGCGCCGTCGACATCACCGCGCAGACCGTGCCGGCCATCGGTTTCGGACCGCAGCCGGTCTGGGTGTCCTACCTGGTCAAGAACCCCCAGGGGCAGTGGGTCCACTCGACCATCTGGAGCGTCCCTGCCCACACCCGCATCAACATGACCATCGACCAGTACGACTCGGGCAGCCCGCTGCGCAATCAGCAGTGGGGCCAGGTCCAAGGGACCATCGGAGGGACTGAGACCTACAACGGGAAGGCCATCTCGGTCTACGACTCCAATACCGGCAACAACGGCGTCGGCCATACATTTTCCATCCCCACGCTGGGGATAAGCGTCCCGCTCATCGGGGTCAACTCGGCCGCCACCAACACCTGCGGTGCCGCGCCGTGCACCACCAACTACGACCACAACGTCATGAAGTTCTCCTTCATGTCCCCCGGACCTGGTAGCTACGCCTGGCAGTGCTTCGTGCCCTGCGGCGGCGGTTACCTGTACGGCAACGGGGGACCGATGAGCACGCTGGGCTACATGGGCGGCTTCTTGGACGTCTCGGCGTGAGCGACGAAAGCCCGGAGTCCGACGCCGGCCCCGGGGCCGGCGAGCCAGCCGCAGCCCAGCCAACGGTGTCCTCGGCCAAGGAACCCCACCACATGTGGCGGATCGTCACCATCTGGCTGATCCTGTCGGTAGTCGGCGACATCCTCTTCTATACCCTGGTCGGTCCCCATGTTCCTCCGGGCACCATGACCAACACCGCCTCGGACAACCAGTTCGACTTCAACGTCCTCTTCGTGATCGCCCTGCCCGTCCTGTTCGGGGTATGGGTGTACCTGGCCTACGCCCTGATCATGTGGAGGGCGTCCCGACCTGGGGCACCCGAGCCGGTGGGCGGCCCCGCCGCCCGTGGCCACCTCGGGGTGCAGCTCGGTTGGATCATTACCACCACGGTGATCGTGCTGGGGCTGGCCACCTTCGGAACGGTGCGACTGATTTCCGGTGACGGGGCTGGTGGTGGTCAGGGGCCCAATCCGATCTGGACTCCGACTTCGGCCAGCATCCTCCCGGTCCAGGTGATCGCCCAGCAGTGGAAGTTCACCTACCGCTACCCGACCTTCGGCGGCTTCGAGACCCAGGACCTGGTCCTGCCGGTCGACACCACCATCGAGTTCAACGTGACCTCGCTGGACGTGATCCACAGCTTCTGGGCCTATCAGCTGAGCATCAAGGCCGATGCCAACCCGCAGCTCAACAATGTGGCCTACACCACCACCCGCCAGACCGGCAGCGTGACCGTCCGCTGCAGTGAGTTGTGCGGGCTGTGGCACGGTGCCATGTTCAACTACGGCAAAGTGGTCTCGAAGGACGCCTTCGAGTACTGGGCCAAGTCCACCGAAGTGGCCAACGCTGCCAGCACCAAGCTCCTGCCTCCCTACGCCCTCACCTACGTGCCCGATGCCAACAACGCCGATGGTGGGTACTATCCCGACAACGTCGATCCCTACAGCAACGCCGAGGTCTACGGAGCCGACCCCGCCAAGACCACACCAGAAAGCTGATGGCCGAACGATGACCCTGGCCCAGGAACGCGATACCGAAGTCGTCTACCCCGATCCCACCCCCCCAGTGCTCGGGGGGTTCCAAGGACTGCCGGCCCGGCCCGGTTGGTTCTCCCAGCATCTGGGTACCGCCGTGCTCGGCGGGGTCGGTGGCTACCTCCTCGGCCACTGGCTGGGCAACATGATCGGTAGCGGCTATTCGAACGTGCAGGCCAGTGGCATCAACGCCATCGCCGTCACCGGTGGTCTGGTGTTGGGCGTGCTCGGATGGCTGCTCGGCATCGGCGCCCTCAACTACCCGGTCGCCAAGATGTTCGGCTTGGAGCCCCGGCCTGAGTACGAGTCGACCAGCTGGACCCGGTACCTGCGTTACACCGCCGACCACAAGGTGGTCGGCATCCAGTACGTGATCGGTGTACTGGTCTTCTTCTTCACCGGTGGGCTGCTGGCCATGGCCATCCGGACCGAGCTGCTGTCGCCGACCAACCATGTCTTCGGCGCCGGCACCTACATCTCGGTGGTCGGCGAGCACGGCACCATCATGATGATGATGGCCACCTCGGTCATCATGGGTCCGCTCGGCAACTGGCTGGTGCCGCTGATGATCGGCGCCACGCGGATCGCGTTCCCGCGAGTCGAGGCGTTCAGCTTCTGGATCTTCTCGGCCGGGTACTTCGTGATCCTGTCGGCCCTGCTTCTACGGCGGGTTCCCGACCGGCTGGACCGGCTACGCACCGCTGCAGACCCAGGCCGGCGAGGGCATGATGTCCTACCTGGTCGGCTTCGCGGTGATCGGTCTCGGCATGATGGCCGCCGGCTTCAACCTGGCCGTCACCATCATCAACTACCGGGCCCCGGGCATGACGCTGGGGCCGGCTGCCGATCTTCGTGTGGGCCATGCTCGCCACCTCGGCCCTTCTGACGCTGGCCACGCCCGACGCTGGTGGCCGCCGGACTGTTCGGCATCCTCGACCGGACCGCCCAGACCGCGTTCTACGTCACCGAGCACGGCGGGAGCTCGTTCTTGTGGGAGAACCTGTTCTGGTTCTTCGGCCATCCCGAGGTCTACATCATGGCCCTGCCCGGGTTCGGCATCGTCGCCGAGATGCTGCCGGTGTTCACCCGCAAACCCCTGTTCGCCTACCGGGTCGCGGCGGCCGGCATGGTCGGGGTGGCCCTGCTCTCGTTCTTCGTCTGGCAGCACCACCTGTTCCAGAGCGGGATCAATCCGGACATGCGTCCGCTGTTCATGCTGACCACCGAGCTGATCTCGATCCCGACCGGCTTCATCTTCCTGGTCGGCCTGGGCACGCTCTGGAAGGCGAAGATCCGCTTCGAAGTGCCGATGCTGTTCGCGCTGGCGGTGTTCTTCAACTTCCTGATCGGCGGGGTCACCGGGGTCTTCCTGTCCGACGTCCCGGTCAACGTGACCGTGCACGGCGAGCTTCTTCGTGCTGGCCCACTTCCACTACACGATCATGGGCGGGCTGATCTTCGCCTTCTTCGGCGGGCTCTACTACTGGCTGCCCAAGATGACCGGGCAAGACCATGAACAAGAAGGCTGGGAAAGATCCACTTCTGGACCATGTTCATCTTCTTCAACATGACGTTCTTCCCCATGTTCCTCATCGGACTGCTGGGCCAACCCCGCCGGGTGTTCGAGTACGCCCAGAACCTCCAGGCCCTCAACGACTTCTCCTCGGTCAGTGCCTTCCTGCTCGGGGCCTCGTTCCTCATCTTCATCGCCAACTTCGTCTGGTCGATCTTCATCAAGCCGGTGGCCGCTCCCGCCAACCCGTGGGATTCGCCGGGGACTCGAGTGGCAGACGCCGACCCCGGTGCCGTCCTACAACTTCGAGCGGATCCCGGTGGTCCTGTCCGATCCATACCATTACAGCGAGGAGGACGCCCCGGCGGTGGCCGACCTCGGTGAAGGCGCGCTGGTGGCAGCTGGGGCTTCCTCGCCGATCAGCGAAGCCGAAGACCCGCGGCCACCGGCCCAGTGAGTGCCGACGAAACCATGACCGACACCACCCCCAAGCCGGCGTTGTTCACCGAGACGCCCGAGGAACGCGAGTTCGAGCTGCGCTCGGCGGTGGGCTCCTACTGGACCGGCGGGCGCCTGCTCATCGGCATGTTCGCCTTTTTTATGGCCTCGCTGGCCTTCGCCTACTTCTACCTGCGGTCGAACAACTCGGGACAGCTGTGGCGACCGGGCAACGTGACCGCCCCCACCGGTATCGGGTGGGCCATCTTCGCCATCATGCTGGCCGGTGCCGCCCTCGTGATCTACGGCCAGTGGCGGCTGCGGCAAGGGTCCAATCTGGATTGGGAGGTGGCCGGCTGGGTGGCCGTGTTCGGCGGTCTGCTGGCCATCGGCCTCCAGATCTGGCAACTCACTCAGCTGCCGTTCTTCCCCGGCTCCAGCGGGTATGCCTCGTGCTTCATCGGCTGGGCGGTGATGAACATCGTGCTCATCGTGAGCGGCGCCTATTGGTTGGAGACCAACCTGGCGGTGAGCATCCGTCTCCGCCACTCGGGTGCGATGACCGAGCCCCCGGCCACCTCCATGGAGCCGGCGGCCCAGCTGTTCCGAGCCAACGTGGAGGCCTGCACCTACTTCTGGGGGTTCATGGCGGTGGTCAGCGCCCTGTTCTGGGTCCTCTTCTATCTGATCTGAATCACCAGCCGTTTGCGGTCGGCACCGGGCCGGGACCCGGTCACCGCTCGGGAACACCAGCAGTTGAGTAGGATATGACCAGCACCGAGAGCGAGGTCGTACCGACGGTGGTATTCGCAGCCGATCACTACGTGGGGTCACAGGTTCTGACCATCGCCATCCCGCTGGGTACGTTGTTCTTGGTGATGCTGTGGGGCTTCTTCCAACGCAACCCCCACCGGTGACCGTCGGGACCGAGTCGGACCGGTCCCCCACGCCCTCACCATCCGAGGCATCTGGAGCGGTTGCCGCCGTGCGGCTCCTGTCGTTGGCCGGTGGGCTGGTGGTACTGCTGGTCTGCCTGAGCCCGCCGTTCACCAGCTGGGCCCGGCGCTACGAGGTGGCCGAGGCTCTCCAATTCAGCCTGTTGGCCGTGGCCGTTCCCGCCCTGGTGGTGTGTGGCGCACCGTGGCGGATGGCCCGACTGGCGGCCAAGCAGCCCCCCGAGGATGAGGACCGGATGGTGCCACCGTCGGCAGTGCTGCCGCCGGCCGACCGGCTGGCCCAGGGACGGAGACGGCACCCGGAGTCCCTGCGCAGTGCCGGGTTCGCCGCCCTGTTCTTCACTTCGGCCATCGTGTGGCGGGTCCCGCCCACCGTCGACGCGCTGGCCCACCACCCGTGGCTGTTGACTGTCGAGGCAGTGACGCTCGTGGTCACCGGGATGGGTCTCTGGCTCGAACTGGTCGAGTCCCCGCCGTTGGCACCCCGCCTGTCCCGTCCCCACCGTGTGGCCCTGGCCGCGGTGACCATGTGGACCCTGTGGATCGTCGCCTACCTGGTCGGCCTGTCCCACGCCTCGTGGTACCACGCCTATCCCCACGCTCCCGGCGTCGGGCTCAGCCTGTCGGCCGACCAGCAGCTGTCCACCGGAGCCATCTGGCTGCTGTCCGGGTGCGCCTTCGTCCCGGTGGTCTTCTGGAACCTGATCCGCTGGCTGCAGGCGGAGGAGGACCCTGATGACGCGCTGCACCACCTGGTCAGGATGGAGCGGACCCGGAGCGGACCGGTGGGTCCCGACCGGTCGCTGTCCTAGGGAGTCAGCTGGTACCGATGAGGTGAGGAAGCACCGGCATGTCGGGCGCCGGCAGCCTGGTGTGGAGGATGGCGTCTGCGGCCGACAGATCGGCAAAGGCGGCGGCCCGGTCCTTTTTCAGCATCTTCTCCTGGAGCGAGAGATCAGCCACCGTGGACGCCGTCCCCTTGCCCGAGTAGATGGTCTGGATGTCCTCGATGGCGGCCAGGGCGTCGGAGGTGGCCCACAGCGTGGCCACGTTGACGATGTCGCCGATCCTCTTTCCGGCCGCCGTACCGGTGCCCTCGACGTTGGACAGGTCGTAGATCCCACTACTGGCGAACGAGCACGCCGTCTGGTCGTCACGCATCAGTGACGGGGTAAGGGTCCGGTCGTTGGTGGTGAGGGTGCCCTGCTTGAGGTCCTGGTAGAAGCCGAAGGTCTCGTTCACCGCATAGGCACAGTCACCGACACCCTGGTTGATCTGCTGGATCACCGCTGTCTGGGCGGCGATGTCGGAGGCGGTGGTGGTGTGGCTGGGCAGGTCCACGAGCACCGAGGCGGCCACGACGGCCACTACCAGTGCCGTGGCGATCACCCACGACCGCTTGTACCAGACCGGTTTGGCTGCCTCCTGAACGATGTAGTTAGCCGCCTCTACCGGGTCATTGGTGTCCACCGGCGGACCGGCCGGGTCGGTCATGACGTGCTCCCGATGAGCCCCGAGGCGGATGTGGTGATCCCCTGGGCGAACCGATGGACATCGGACGGGTCGAGGTTGTAGACGCCGAACTGGTCCTCGTTGCCGAACGGCGTGGCCCGGAGTCGGAGGCGGCCGGAGGGATCGATGAATTCCATGATGTCACCGTGACTGACCACCCGTGTGGTGTTCTCGACGGCCACGGTGATTCCGTACTCCTTCCAAACCGGATCGAGGGCGCTGACCGGCCCGGTGAGATAGATGAGATTGGAAAGCGCTGACAGGCCGGTCAGAGTCAGGGCCGGCGGGACCGGCTGTGTCGAGGTCTCCAGGGGATCGGTGTTGACCACCACGAAGTCGACGTCCGCGCTCCGCGGCCCGAGGAGTGTGTCGGCCTGGGAGATCTCCTGGGCCAGCACCGGGCAGATGTCGTTGCACTCGGCATTGAAGAAGGTGAGAACCACCACCCGGCCTCGGGCGTCGGCCAGCGTCCAGCGCTGTCCGTGCTGATCCACCAGGGTGAAGTCGGGTGCCTGGACGCCCGAAGCCCGGCTCAGGCCGATGAAGGCTGACAGCGAGGAACCGACCGGGGGCTCGGCGGGGGGAGTCGGCGTTGGGGGGGCGCTCACGCCGGTCCCGGCCAGGGTGGGGATCGGGGTGGTCACCTCCGACTCGACCCCGGCATTGCCCACGAAGTGCTCGGCGATGATCCCACCCACGCCCAATACCACGAAGGCGACCACCAGCCAGAGGACGAACCGCCGGGGGACGGGCACCGTCCCGGCCCGGAACGCCGCCTTCCGGTCGACGGGTGACCGCCCATCGGTGAACGCCGCCGCACGTTCCGCGGAGGAGAGCGACGCGGGCTGCCGACCGGCTTGTCCGGTCGGGCTGGGATCCCGGTGTGGCTGAGGTGTCGCATTCACGGCCGCGTCAGGGATTTCGTCGGTCATGACGATGCCCGGGGGGCGCGTAGCACCGAAGCCCAGTGCTGCAGTGTTGCGAGGCTCTGGCTTCCGAAGCCCACGTGCACCACCCGGCCGTGGGCATTGAGGAAGTAGGTCACCGGAAGTGCGACCAGTCGATAGGCGGTAGCCACCTTGGCGTCGCTGTCCACGCCTACCGGGTAGGTGGCACCGGCCCGGGCCAGTAGCGCCTGGGCCTCGGTGCCATCGGTGTCGTTGGAGTCGACCCCGATGATGGAAACCTCCCCGGAGGTGGCCGACGAGAGCGAACCGAATGCCGACAGCTCCGATTGGCAGTCCCGGCACCACGAGGCGAAGAAATTCACGATGGTCGGGGTTCCTCGGGTGCTGGCCAGAGACACGTCGGACCCTCCTCCGAGTCGCGGGAGGATGAACCCCGGCGCCTGACTGCCCAGGGCCAGCACGGTGGGAGCGCTGGCCGGGAACGTCGCCGGTCGTGGATGGGTGGGTCGGGTGGCTACATAGGCGATGAACCCGACGAGCAGGCAACTGACAATCCCGGCGGTGATCTTCCAGGCGCGGTCTCCTCGCTGAGCTGGCGCGGGAGAGTGCACGCTGCGGGGCTCGGTCGTCGTCATGGAATCGGTGCCGTCCGGCAGGGGCGGGGCCCCAGGGCGAGACTAGCCCCGGGGGTGGGTTGAGGGAGGTAGCCCTGCCGCCGCTGTGCATGTCGGGGAAACCCGGGTCCGGACCGGGTCGCAGCCACCTGAGGTAGAACTGCGGGATGGACGGCAAGGGTGCAGGGGAGGCACCGGTGCTGCTGGCGGCACCCGACAAATTCCGTGGGACGGCCTCGGCCGGGGAGGTGGCCGCGGCCATTGCCCGCGGTGCTTCCCCCTGGGGATGGGCGGTCCACCAGATGCCCCTGGCCGATGGCGGCGAAGGGCTCCTCGATGCGCTGGACGAATTTGGAGGGAGTCGGCGGTCGGTCGAGGTGACCGGACCGCTCGGCCGACCGGTCGTGGCCGAGTGGCTGCAGCTGGGTCAGGTGGCCGTCATTGAGATGGCCCGGGCCTCCGGCCTCCAACTGGTCGGGGGCGCGGCCGGAAACGAGGCCGTGTTCGCCACCTCGCGGGGCACCGGTGAACTGATGGTTGCGGCGGCCCGAACGCTGGCCGGGTCAAAGGACGGAGCGGACCTGACCATGGTGGTCGGCCTGGGCGGCTCAGCCACCACCGACGGCGGCCAGGGAGCGGTCGAGGCCATCGAGGAGGCCGGAGGTCTGGGGGCAGTGGAGCTGGTCGGCGCCTGCGACGTGGAGGTGGCATTTGCCGATGCGGCCCCCCGGTTCGGTCCCCAGAAGGGCGCTGACCCCGCGCAGGTGGTGCTGCTCGGCGAGCGGCTGGAAGCAGTGGCCAAGGCCTATCAACGTCGCTACGGGGTCGACGTCCGGCCGGTACCCGGCACCGGCGCCGCCGGCGGTTTCGGCGGAGCCATTGTCGCCCTCGGCGGTGTGCTGCGATCCGGGTACGAGGTGGTAACCCAACGGCTGGGATTCGCCGACCAACTGCGCTCGAGCCGGTTGGTGGTGACCGGTGAGGGATCCTTCGACGGGACGTCGCTGCTGGGCAAGGTGGTGGGGTCGGTACTACGGGACGCCGCTTCGGCCGGGGTGCCGGTACTGGTGGTGGCCGGACAGGTGGATCCGGAGGTGGCCGACTCGGTCCGAAACCGTGGCGCCGTGGTGCAGTCCCTCAGCGAGCGGTTCGGAAAGCAGCGGGCCGTGGGCGACACGCTGTGGTGCATTGAGCAGGTGGTGGCCGAACACGTCGGTGGGGCGATGCCCATCTGACCGGACCGTCAGAGGCCGACTGGGTAGGGTGCACCCATGACTGCACAACCGAGTTCGTCGGCGGCTGTCCCCACGGTCGACCTCAACGACGGCAATCCCATCCCCCAACTGGGATTTGGCGTCTTCCAGATCCCGCCTGACCAGACACGTTCGGCCACCGCCCAGGCGCTCGAGATCGGTTACAGGCACATCGATACCGCCGAGATGTACCGGAACGAGCAGGGGGTCGGCCAGGCGGTGACCGACTCCGGGCTCGACCGGGCCGACGTGTTCGTGACCAGCAAGCTCAACAACGGCTTCCATCGGCCCGACGACGCTCGCCGGGCCTTCGACCGGACCCTCGCCGAACTGGGGTTCGACTACGTGGACCTCTTTCTCATCCACTGGCCGCTTCCCACCCTGTACGACGGTGACTTCGTCTCCACCTGGGAGGTGATGGCCGAGTTCCGGTCCGATGGTCGTGCCCGCTCGATCGGCGTCTCCAACTTCCAGGCCCACCACATCGACCGCCTACTCGACGCCACCGGAACGGTCCCGGCAGTCAACCAGATCGAGGTGCACCCCTATCTGAGCCAGGACCCGCTCCGCCGGTATGACGCCGACCACGGGATCGCCACCGAGGCCTGGTCTCCCATCGCTCAAGGCAAGGTGCTCGGGGACACGGTGATCGTGGCGGTGGCCGACCAGGTGGGAAGGACTCCGGCCCAGGTCGTCCTGCGATGGCACATCCAACGGGGTGACATCGTCTTCCCCAAGTCGGTGAACCCATCACGGATGAAGGAGAACTTCCAACTGTTCGACTTCGAGCTGGATCCCGATGCCATGGACGCCATCGGCGGCCTCAACCGCGACGAGCGGACCGGGCCCGATCCGGACACCTTCGACTACGTTCCCGATTGACCAGGTCGGGCCGTTCATCGGGTGGGAACCAGGCCTGACTGACTTCCAACAACCGGGCCGCACTCGGTGTGGTCGGGTACCGTGCTTCGGTGCACGCGGACTCGTACACGCTGGCCGGATCCGACATCACCATCCCACCGC
The DNA here is from genome assembly GCA_963824355.1 of uncultured Acidimicrobiaceae bacterium. GTDB lineage: Bacteria > Actinomycetota > Acidimicrobiia > Acidimicrobiales > RAAP-2 > Bog-756. The sequence continues at coordinate 926,059 of CAWGOY010000001.1, forward strand.
TCGGGGTCGGCACCTGGGCCTGGGGTGACCGGTCCACCTGGGGGATGGGCGGGTACGACGCCAGTCTGACTTCCGGTTCGATCAAGGAGGCGTGGGACAGCTCCATCGACGCCGGAGTCACCTTCTTCGACACCGCCGAGGTCTACGGGGGCGGCGAGAGCGAGCGGATCATCGGGGGTTTGCTGGCCGGGGACACCCAACGGGCGACCGCCGCGGTGGTCGCCACCAAGTTCATGCCCACCCCCTGGAAGCTGGACGTTCGAGGTGCCCTCATGAAATCACTGCGGGCCTCGTTGGGGCGCCTGGGCCTCCCCGCAGTCGACCTGTACCAGATCCACGGTCCGATCAGTCTCCGGTCCCACACCGTCCTGGCCGATGCGCTGGCCGACGCCCACCAGGCCGGTCTGGTCAAGGCGGTGGGGGTATCCAACTACTCGGTGAAGGAGACCACCGCCATGGCCACGGCCCTGTCGGCCCGGGGTCTGCGCCTGGCCACCAACCAGATCGAGTTCTCCCTTCTCCGTCGCCTCCCCGAAACCGGCGGCCTGCTTGCCGCCTGCACCGACCTCGGTGTCCTGCCCCTGGCCTACTCGCCGATCGGTCAGGGCCGCCTGACCGGCAAGTACAGCGCCTCCCAGCCCCCACCGGGCAAGCGCCAGTTCTCCAACCACCCGATGGACGTGGTGGACGGTGTGGTCGCCGAGCTCCGCCGCATCGGCGACAAGAACGGGGGTCGGCTGCCGAGTCAGGTCGCGCTCAACTGGGTGATGGCCAAAGGGGCGGTGCCCATCCCCGGGGCCAAGAACCGTCAACAGGCCGCCGAGAACGCCGGCGCCCTCGGTTGGCAGATCGATGAGGAGGATTTGGCGGCCCTCGACCGGGCGGCTCTGCCCGGCATCCGGGACCTGAGGAGCCGGCTCTGGCAGCACGGATGACCGGAGCCCGGCGGGACGCCAGGATTCCACCGGTCCAGGTGCCCCCGGTACAGTTGCGTCGGTCAGCCACAAAGGAGGCCCAGGTTATGGACATCCGTTCGAACGAGGACATGGCTCCGGTCATCGAGCACAACGGCACCACACCCGTGTGGTGGCTGGTCCCGCCGCAGGAGATGCGGGCAGCCACCGAGGGCGGCTTCCTCGAGCTGGTGAGCGAGTGGGAGATCGCCGGAGGCGGTGCGGTCGAGGCCCACTCCCATCCGACCCACGAGTTCTATTACATCCTGGCCGGACACGGCATCATGCAGATCGCCGGCGAGGAGCGGGAAGTGCACACCGGTGACCTGGTGTACACCCCGCCCGACACCGTCCACAGCATCTGGCCGGCCAGCAAGAACGCCCCGCTGCGAGGACTGGCCTTCGCCATCGGGACCCCGGGACAACCGGTGGTCGACTACAGCTGACAGTCCGGCGTCATCCCTCGTCGCCCATGATGTCCGGCCCGGGGTCCCCACCGGTGGCTGCGGTGGCCAGCCGGTCGAGATAGTGGTCCCATCCTGAGGTGTGATCGCTGACCGCGTCGTCGGGCAGACCGCGGTGGATGAGGCGCACCCGGGTCTTCTCGCCTTCGGGGGTGAGGCTGATCTCCAGTTCGGTCGAACGGGGCGGGATGGGGTGGTCCGGCTCGTCCCACCCGAAGGTGAACACCACCTTCTCGTCCGGCACCACCTCGATGAACTCGCCCACCGAGGGGTGCTTGCCGCCCACCATCACCCGGTAGGCGCCGCCCACACGCGGGTCCAGCTCGGCTTCGGTGCCCATCCACTGCAAATGCAGTGCCGGGTCGGTCAGGAACGGGAAGATGGTCGCCGGACTGGCGTCCACCACAATCTCTCGGAGCAATTCGGCCATCGGTACTCTCCTCTGCTTGGTGGTGGGACTGCTTGGAGTGGGGCTGCTTGGTAGTGGGATTACTCGGACGTGAACTGTTGGTCGGTTGGTTTGCTCGGTGGGTCGGACGTCCTGGGCCGCTCGGCGGCTTCGGCCAGGTCGCGGAGCCTTCCCAGACTGTCCGTCCAGTAGCTGTCGAGGAAGTGGCGGAGCCGGGTCATCTCGTCGTGGTCCACCCGATACAGTCGGCGCGTCCCGTCCCGTCGCTCGGTCACCAGTCCGGCCTCCCGTAGGACGCCGAGATGTTGGGACACCGCCGACCTGGTCACGTCCTCGAACCGTGCGGCGATCCGTGCGGCCGGCAACTCCTCCGACCACACCAGGCGCAGGATCTCCCGCCGGCGGGGTTCGGCCAGGGCTTTGAAGGCTGCGTCCACGCCCATAGTGTAAGCAGATACTTACGTAAGTGTCAACTAACTAATAGGCAGCCTCAACGGGGCAGGACTCGGGTGAGGCCGGGCTGCTCGGAATCCCGGACGGAGGGGACACCGATTCCGATTACGAGGCCTACGATCAGGGGGCACAAGATCGGGAGAACGGGTGAGTATCGACACGGAGGTCCCCATCGACATTGACCACCCGGTCGGCCCGGTCGATCCGGTGGCCGCGGGCTTCGACCCGGGTCGGCTGGAGCGGATCACCGAACATTTCGAGTCCCGCTACGTCTCCACCGGGAAGATCGCCGGCGCCCAGATCGCCGTGGCCCGCGGTGGCACCCTGGCCTACTGGCGGTCGCTCGGCCTCCGGGACCTCGAGCGGCACAGGCCGGTGACCGAGGACACCATCTGGCGCATCTACTCGATGACCAAGCCGATCACCTCGGTGGCCCTGATGCAGCTCTACGAACGGGGTCTGTTCCAGCTCTCCGACCCGGTCCACCGGTACATCCCCGAGTGGCGGAACCTGAGGGTAGGGGAACTCCAATCCGACGGCTCCATCCGCGTCGTCGACCAGCAGCGGCCGATGTCAGTGCGCGACGCCCTCACCCACATGACCGGGCTGCCCGGGAGCCTTCTGCCCGGCCATCCGGCCGATGATCATTTCGCCGCGGCGGTGCGTGAGGCCAGCAAAGGAATGACCCTCGAGGGCGTGTGTACCCTCCTGGCCGGCTATGACCTCAAGTTCCAACCCGGTACACGCTGGAACTACGGGCTGTCGACCGATGTCTGTGCCCGCCTGGTGGAGATCCTTTCGGGAGAGCGGTTCGACCACTACCTCCAGCGCAACCTGTTCGATCCCATGGGCATGGTGGACACCGGGTTCGCTGTGTCCGAGGATTCGCAGGAGCGATTCGCCGCCCTGTACCGGTATCAGCTGGGCGGTCGCCCGGTCCTGTTCGACGATCCGGAGACCAGCTCCTACCGTAGGCTCCGCTCCTACCTCTCGGGGGCCGGAGGCCTGGTCTCGACCTCGGCCGACTACTTGCTGTTCAGCCAGATGTTGCTCAACCGCGGTCAACTGGGCGGACAGCAGATCATCGGGCGCAAAACACTCGAACTCATGACCTGTAACCATCTGCCCGACGACCAGGACATCGTCGAGCTGGCCAGTGGTGGATTCGGGGAGGCCGAGTTCGGCGGCGTGGGCTTCGGTCTCGGGTTCGCGGTGGGTAAGGGACCGCAGTGGACGGCCAACGCCGGGTCGCCGGGTGAGTTCTACTGGGGCGGTGCCGGCAGCACCGCCTTCTGGGTCGATCCGGTCGAGGATCTGACCGTGGTGTTCATGACCCAGCTCCTGCCCTCGACGTCCTATCCGTTCCGGGCCCAGCTGCGGGCCCTCGTCTACCAGGCGTTGGCCGAGTGAAGCCGCGGCCGGTGGGAGGCGGTCGGTGATGGCTGTGGCCACGACGACCCCGCCGGTGGACGGCGGGCTCCTCGATGAGCTGCGTTCGTGGCTCGACCAGTACTGGGACCCCGACCTGACGGTGGCCGGATGGTGGGAACGGTTGGGACTGGCCGGCTGGTCGGCTCCGACGCTGCCCACCAACGCCTACGGCCGAGGTGTGGCCCGCAGTGTCGGCGTACAGATCGCCGACGAGATCAGCCGCTACGGCGCCCTCGGTGCACCCAACGGCCTCGGGCTGCTGCTGGCCGCGCCGACTATTGCCGACCACGGGTCCCAGAAGCAGATCGACACCATGGTGCGGGACATCGTCACCGGGCAGAAGGCGTGGTGCCAGCTGTTCAGCGAACCGGGTGCCGGCTCCGACCTGGCCGGCCTCAGCACCCGGGCGGTGGAGGACGGCGACGAGTGGATCGTCAACGGCCAGAAGGTGTGGACCTCGCTGGGTATGAGCGCCGACTTCGGGATGCTCCTGGCCCGGACCGATCCAGAGCTCCCCAAGCACCAGGGGATCACGTACTTCGCCGTCGACATGCACCAGGACGGGGTCGAGGTGCGCCCGCTGCGGGAGCTGACCGGTCATGCCCTGTTCAACGAGGTATTCCTGACCGACGCCCGGGTGCCGTCATCGTCGATCATCGGGGGGCGCAACCAGGGCTGGGCGGTGGCCAACACCACCCTCGGGCACGAACGGTCAGGACTCGGGGCCGGCGGCGGATCGACCGGGGTGGCCCTCGTCACGCCGGGGCGCGTGGCCGGCAACCTGGTTCGGCGGGCCGGCGACTTCGTGGTGGCGCGGAGTGAAACGAAGCGCTCGGCACCGTCGAAGGAAGCGGCACCGTCGAGTGGATCCGCGGTGGGCGCTCGTCGGCGCCCGTCGATGGGGGATCTCCTCATCGACCTGGCCCGCGGCAACGGATCGTCGATGGATCCGCAGATCCGCCAGGACCTGGTCCGCTTGTACACGCTGAGCGAGCTGGGCCGCTACAACGCCGAGCGGGTCAAGGCGGTCCGGGCCGCCGGTGGCGACGTGCCGGGTATGGCCAACATCGCCAAGCTGTCGATGAGCCGGATGGTGGCCCTCCAGCGGGATCTCGGACTGCGCATTGTGGGGGCCCAGGGCATGCTCCACGCCTATGATCCGGCCGACCAGCCGGTTCTCGACCAGGCGACCGGCAACCCATTTCTGGCTGCGGTGACCATGAGCGGGCTGTACTCGCTGGCTCCGTCGATCTACGGCGGGACCGACCAGATACAGCGCAACATCCTGGGTGACCGCATCCTGAGCCTGCCCAAGGAGCCCGGAAACGACCGGACCGTCCCGTTCTCCGAGCTGCCGAAGAACGGCTGAACCCACTCTCCCGCCGAACGGCGGGCCAAGCCAGACCACGACCCACAACCAGGAGCCCTCAGTGACCACCATCCTCGACCAGGTACCCGAAAGTCACCGCGACCTGTTGCAGGCGTCGCACACCGCCACGCTGAGCACCGTCGATGGTGCCGGCAGACCCCAGTCCACTGCGGTCTGGTACTTGATCGACGACGACGGCCAGCTGAAGGGATCGGTCACCTCGGACCGCCAGAAGTTCAAGAATCTGATCGGTAACCCCCACTGCTCGCTGTTCATCATCGACCCCCAGAACCCATACCGCACGCTGGAGATCCGGGCCGAGGCCGATCTGGTCGCCGATCCCGACCAGGCCACTGTGGCCCGGTTCGCCGAACAGTACGGGGTGGATCCGTCGGGGCTGATCCATCCCGAAGAGGATCGTTGGACCGTGGTCTATCGTCCACGCCGTATCGTGGCGTCATGACCGACACCCCGACCTCGCCCGATCCCTGGCTCGACGCGCTCGAGCGCTCGGTTCTCCGGCTGGCTGACGAGGTGGGACGTCTGCCGGTAGCGGACCTGGAGGGACCGTCCTACGACGACGACTGGACGGTGGCCCAGGTGCTGTCCCACCTCGGATCCGGTGCCGATATCTTCGCCCTGTTCCTCGAGGCGGGTCGGGAGGGGCACCCGGCTCCGGGCCCCGAGGCCTTCGGGCCGATCTGGGACCGATGGAACGCCAAGCCCCCGGAGGCCCAGGCCGCTGATGCGCTGGTGGCCGATGCCGCCTTGTTCGAACAGCTCAGCGCTCTCGACGGGCAGCAACGGAGCGCCTGGCATTTGGACATGTTCGGAAGCGATCGGGACCTGGTCGATCTGCTGGGTCTGCGATTGGGGGAGCACGCGGTGCACACCTGGGACGTGGCCGTCGTCAACGACTCGGAGACGACCGTGTCAAGCGACGCAGTCGAGTTGATGCTCAGGCGGATGGCTGACTTCGTCCCCATGGTCGGCAAGCCCACCAAGGGGCTCGCGCCGGTTCGGATCACCACGTCCGATCCCGACCGCTCCTACCTTTTGGTGGTCGACGGTGAGCAGGTCGGATTGCAGGATGGCGGGAGCGATGCGGACCAGGGGGTGACGACGTTGCACCTGCCGGCCGAGGCGTTGATCCGACTGATCTACGGACGCCTCGACCCCGAACACACCCCCTCCGTCGACGGTGATGCCGACCTCGATGCGCTGCGCCGGGTCTTTCCGGGGTTCTGAACCGACCGTGTTCGGGGTCGGGCTGATCGGGGCCTGACGCCGCATCAACAAGGGAGAATGCGGATGCCGGCAGGAACGAAGGATGATCCCTGGGTTCTCAGGACACCACCCGGCAGTTCCGAGTAGACCATGTACCCGGATGAGAGCACCGAGCCTCCGTGCCTTGTCTGCCAGGTCGGTTCGACCAGGCTCACCTACCGCTTGGAGGCGATCGACGACTTGCACCGATGGTTGGTCGAACAGGGTGACTGGGTGTCCTTGGGCGCCGCCGACGAGAACAAGCAGGCCGCTCCGGACTCCGTCGAAGCGTGGGGACGATCGGACGACAATCCGGTCGCGGGCTGGTACGGGCTCCGCAAAGGGCACCGCGGCCGCTTCGGGATGTACCTACCGCCGCTCCTGGAGGCGCTCGGGCTCGCCGAGGTCACCCATGACGCCCGAAACAATCGCATGCGGGCGATCCCTCAGGCCTGATGTTCAGCCGCCGAATGGGCTAGCGGCCCGTCGACCCTTCGTTGAACCGTCCGGCCGACCAGCCTCGGGCGGGGCCCGGGTCGGAGGCGGCGTCGTCAGGATCGGCCGCTCCAATTTCGGTCACCTGATCGAGGGCAGCGCTCCAGGCCGCGGGCGTGTTGACCTCTCGGGCCTTGGCCACGATCTCCTCGGCCGCCTTGACCTTGCGCTTGGCTTCGTCGGCGTCCTTGGCTGCCGCCTTGGCTGCCTCCGAGACCATCGGTACGGCCTGAGCGGCCTGCTCGGCCTTCTGTTCCGCATCAGCCGCCTTCTGGGCGGCCACTTTGGCGGCATCGGCTGCCTCTTCAGCGGCCTTGGCTGTCTGGCGCACGGTCAGATCGGCGGCAGCCGCCGTCTGGGCGGCCACCTGGGCCCGCTGCGCCGCCTCCTGGGAGGCCTGTTCCATCTGATCGGCCGCCTTTGACGTGTCGGCCACAACCCGCATGGTCTGGGCCATTTCGGAGACGACGGTGGCCGCCTGGGCGACCTCCTGCCAGGCCTCTGGCGTGCCGGCCTCCTGGGCCCGGGCTACGGCCCGCTCGGCTTCCTCGGCCCAGTCGTTGGGCTCGCCTTCCGATTGGTCCTCGGTGGTCGAATCGGTGCTCGTCACCTTGTCACTGCCTTCGTTGTCCTTCGCCTTCAGGGCCGTTTCAGTCGACACGTCCGGAGTACCTTGGGCGCTGGTCGGTGGCTCGGCCTTCTGTTCCACCTCGGCGGGACCCTGAGGAGCTTCGTCCCCCATCACACGGGCTGTGGACGCCACGACCTCGGGCCTCGCGGTCTCCTCGGAGTGGCCGTCGCCGTCCTCGGATTCTGCTGTCGCTGGATCGACGGGGGCAGAGGGCGCCTCGGGCGGTGAGTTGAACCCGGGTCCCAGGGGCTTCAACGGAGGGTTGGCCACTCTCACGTCGTCCGCGTTTCCGGCGGGCGCAGCAGGCTGCGCAACGGTCGGGGCCGGAGGAGCGGGGGGAGCCGGAGGAGCCGGCGGAGCAGGAGCGACGGGAGCCACCGCTGTCGGGGGAGCCGGAGGAGCAGGTGGCGCCGGAGGAGCGGGAGCCACTGCCGGTGCTGTTGGGGCCGCTGGTGTAGCCGGGGCCGCTGGGGCCGCTGGGGCGGGCGGCGCTGCTGGGGCGGGTGACGGGGCCAACAGATCGGTAGCTGAGGGGCCGGGGTTGTTCCATTCAGCCGGGGATCCGACCGATGCCGCGTCCGGAGCGTCGTCCCTGGCCGCGGCACCGGTCGCCGCCGGCGGCTCCACCCGCATGGTTTGACCGGTCAGATGAAATCCATCCCAGTACCGCATGAGTCCAGGATCGGTGGCATCGGGGTACCACCCGGGCTTGGCTTCTTCGGTCATGGCAGCCGGGGGCTCTGAGGGAGCGGACTGGTCGGAGCTGGCGTCGGCATTCGAGGCTCCTGTCGGGCGGGGATCGTTGGAGAAGAACTGCTCGAATTCGGCGGACGCGCTGGGAGTGTCATCGTTCGACTTCTTCTTCTGTCGAGCAAAGGGTCGCAGTGCCATACCACTGTTTCGTCACCATAGCCAGATTCCTTGAGGAAGATGATCGCAGCCAACGAGCGGACAGCGGATCCGGTTCGATGGGTACCTCTTGTTGGTCCGAGGCTCAAGCGAGGAGCGGATCCAGCCGATGTCACGGGGGTGAGAGGTCTCCTGAAGTCACACCGGATGGCGACGTCGCGCCGGGATCCGGAGTCGCCCCGGACTAACGACGACGTTCCCGAGGGCACCGGGTCGACGATTCGCATCCCCGACCTGGGGCTGAACGGAGCTCCGACCCTGGTGTTCCAACCGGCGGTGGATCTGGCCACCGGGCGCTTGCTGGGGTTCGAGGCCCTGCTGCGATGGACTGATTCCAAGGGTGGAAGCATTCCACCGGACACGCTGATCCCCTGGGCCGAGGCCCATGGACACATGAACGCACTGAATGAGTGGGTTCTGGCCGAAGCCTGTGCACAAGCCGCCCGTTGGCCGTCCGATCTCCAGTTGGCCGTGAACTGTTCCGTCTTCCAACTACGCGGGGGCACAGCGGCAGTGGCCGCGGCGGCGGCGCTCGAAAAGTCGGGCATCAATCCCGATCGCCTCACCGTCGAAGTAACCGAGTTGTCGGTTGCCGATGACGAGGCCGCTGCCGACCTCCAGGTGATGACCCGGCTGGGTATCCAACTCACCGTGGATGACGTCGGGTCTGACAGCTCGGTGCTCCAGAATCTGGGGGACTGTGTGGTCAACACGGTCAAGATCGATGCGGCTTTGGTTGCCGGCCTCACCACCCCAGGAAGCAAGGACCGCGCCATCGTTGAGACCATCGTCACCCTCAGCCGCTCCCTGGGGATCTGCACGGTCGCTGAGGCAGTCGAGACGGGTGAGCAGGTGGCCATCCTCCGTCAGTTGGGAGCCGAGACTGCCCAGGGCTACTTTTTCTCCCCCCGATGGGGGCGGAAGAGGCCTACGCCCTGGCCACCATGAATCCGTCACCGTGCTTCGCCCTCACGGCTCCCGATGCCACGCTGGGCGCGGCTCCGGGAGCGCCGACCGAACCGAGTGCCTCGGAGTCTTGAGCGCTCGAATGCGCTCCTGCATCCAGAGCTTGCTCAGGGCAGGGGCGCCTCCCTCTCTGACCTACGGGTGCCGTCGTCGTCAACGGACAGAACTGGAACCTGTGGCAAGCAAGAAGAGCTTGCGGAAGTAGGACCGTAAAGATCCGCGGCCGGTGCCGCGGCCACCATCCACCGCCCGAGCCGCGGATTCCACAGGCTGCTAGCTTGGCCCGCCGTGCGGATCCCTCGAATGGTGATGCTTCTCGGAGCAGTCGGGCTGGCCATTCTCGCTGCTTCGATCGCCGCGGGGTCCAGCGCTTCCGCCGCCGCACGCGTCGGGTCCGTCGGTTACGACCACCTCCCTCACCATGGCCCACGCCTACAAGCCGGTGGCAGCGTCGGGGACGACTGACGATTACCACTGCACGCTGGTCAACACTCACGTGACCCGGAACTCGTACATCATCTCGAGCGAGTTCGTTCCTGGAAGCGCCGAAGACCATCACGCCGCGCTCTTCCTCGTGCCACCGTCGTCGGCCGCATCGGTGGAACGCGACGACGACGGAGGAAGAGGTTGGACGTGCTTCGGGGGCCCCTTCCCGGTACGGCGCTGGTCGGCCTGGCTGCGGATCCCCTGCTCACCTTCTGGGCCCCTGGCGCGGGGACCGACGACTTCCCAAAGGGGAGCGGAGTCTTCTTGCATGCCGGGAGCCTGGTCATCATGCAGGTCCATTACAACCTGCTCGTTGGCGACAAGCCGGTGAAGAACTCGCTGGTGCTCCGCACGGTGCCGGCAACGACGCCGCTTCTTCCCCTCCATCTCAACTTGATGCTCGCGCCACCAAACATCCCTTGTCCGGCGGGGGCGACCGGCACGCTGTGCAGCCGCAGTGCTTCGCTTGCCAACCTGGGTCAGCGTTTTGGCCAGTCGGCGGTGGCCGAAGTCAATGGCATCGAAGGCCTGTGCGGAGACAACCCGTCAGATCCGCCTCAGGGGAACTCGGCATCGTGCACGTTGCCGATCGGAGAAAATGGCTACATCGTCCGGGTGTACGCACACATGCACCTCTTGGGTGTGGCCTTCAAGATGGTGCTCAATCCGGGTACGCCGGAAGCCAAGACCGTCCTCAATGTGCCCAACTACGACTTCCATGACCAGAAGTCCTACAACCTGACGCACCCGATTCGGGTGACGAAGGGGGAGCCGGTGCAGGTCACCTGCTCCTACAACCCCACGTTGGCCCAGGAACTCCCAATTCTGCGCAAGGTGCCTGCTCACTTTGTGACCTGGGGCGACGGGTCGACCGACGAGATGTGCATCGGAATCGCCTGGACCTCGAGCGTCCTTCCGAACACCCACGACTCCGTGTAGGCACCATCGAAGGCCGCGGAACGAAGCCGAGCGCGGAGCGGAAGAAGTGAGCAGCGGGAGTGGTGTGCGAACGGAGGGAGTGGTGTGAGCGGAGGGAGTGGGATTCGAACCCACGGAGGGTTTCCCCTCACGGCTTTTCAAGAGCCGCGCATTTGTCCGCTCTGCCATCCCTCCAAGCGCCAGTCAGGGTAGTCGGCGACGGGGCCGACCCGGGGTTCAGCCGCCGTTGGCCTCTCGCACCTCGGACCGGAGGTCGCCGACCCACGACTCGGCCTCGGTCATGGCCGACACCGCTTCCCGGCGACGAGCAGGCCCGGCCGGTCCGGCCGCCGGGTAGGAGCCGAGGAACTTAACCCCGGCCAGGCCGGCGTGGAGGTCACGGAGGCAGTCACTGACCACCTCATCGGCGATGTGGCCTTCGAAGTCGATGATGAAGCAGTAGTCGCCGAGGGCCTTCTTGGTCGGCCTCGACTCGAGCTTGCTCAGGTTGATGTTACGGGCGGCGAACTGGCCCAGGATGGCGTACAGGCTGCCGGGATGGTCGGCGCTCTGGAAGCAGGCGATGCTGGTCCGGTCGTGACCGGTCGGTGCCGGTATCCCCCACGTGGCCAGGGCCACGAAACGGGTCTGGTTCTCGGGATGGTCCTCCACGTCTTCGGCCAACACATTCAATCCGTAGAGGGTGGCCGCCAATCGGGGCGCGATGGCTGCCGTCGGCCGCGATGCGAGGGCGGGGTCCGCCGCGCCGACCAGGCGTGCCGCCTCGGCGGTGGAGTTGGTGGCGACCAGATCGACCGAGGGAAGGTGGCGGGCCAGGTAGCCCCGGCACTGGGCGGTGGCCATGGGGATGGACGCCACCTGCTCGAGGTCGGCCAGCGTGGTCCCCGGAGGTGCCATCAGGTGGAGGTGGACGTCCAGGATCACCTCCCGCTGGATGCGGAGGTCGAATTCGAACACCAGGCTGTCGATGATGTCGCGCACTGTCCCCTCGATGGCGTTCTCCAGCGGCACGAAACCGAGGTCCATCTGCCCGTCGCGCACCGCTTCGAGGACGTCGACCAGGGAGCCCATCGGCGTGATGGCCGCTGACGCGTAGTCAGCCTCGCCGAGGAGGGCCTCCTCGGTGAAGGTGCCCTCGGGCCCGAGAAAGCCGATCCGGAGACCGGAGCCGGACGACGGCTGGGGGGATGCGTCCGGGGCCATACCCAGGCAGGATAGTGAACATCATGGACGAACCCGGACTGCAACGACTGCTCGCCGACGTGCGCTCTGGGGCCTGTTCCCCCGACGAGGCGGTGCACCGGCTCCGACGCCTGCCCTTCGCCGATCTGGGCTTCGCCAAGGTCGATCACCATCGCAGCCTGCGTCAGGGCCTGCCCGAAGCGGTCTACGGCCAGGGCAAGACCCCCGATCAGTGTTCGGCCATCGTGGGCGAGCTGCTCGGGGAGGGGACCGGACCGGTGGTGCTGACCCGGGCCGATGCCCGCCAGGTGGAGCGGGTGGTCCATGACCACCCCGGAGGCACGACGACGGTGACCGGGACGGCCACCGGGGCCGACCAGGTTCGTGGGGAGCTCGCCGCGGTGGTGTGGCGTCCGGCACCGTTGCGGTCTTCGGGTGCATTGGTGGTCACCGCTGGCACCTCCGACCTGCCGGTGGCCCGGGAGTGCGAGGCCACCCTCCATGCACTCGGCCTGCGGACCGCGCTGCTCGCCGACTGCGGAGTGGCCGGCGTCCATCGGTTGCTGGCCTCGGCCGACCAGCTGGCCGACGCTGACGCCGTGGTGGTGGTGGCCGGCATGGAAGGGGCGCTGGCCAGCCTCATTGGCGGCATCACCCCGGCGCCGGTGGTGGCCGTCCCCACCAGTACCGGGTACGGAGCAGCCCTCGAAGGGGTCACGGCGCTGTTGGCCATGCACGCCTCCTGCGCGGCCGGCATCACCGTGGTGGGTATCGACAACGGCTTCGGGGCGGCCTGCGCCGTGGCCCGGATGCTCCCGTGAGCCCGTCGGGAGACGCTTCGAGTGGGGGCGACCCGGGCCGCACGGCCGGCCATGGCCGGCGCACGGTGGCCTGGTTCCACTGCTTCGCCGGAATCGCCGGGGACATGGCGCTCGGGAGCCTCCTCGACGCCGGAGCCGACTTCGACGAGGTGCTCGCCCTGCTCGAGCGGCTCCCGCTCGGAGGCTGGGGCCTGGAGGCGGAGCCGGTGCTGCGCGGTGGCATCGCCGCCACCCGGGCGGTGGTGACCGCTCGGGACGACGTGGTGGTACGCACCCACGCCCACATCGTCGGACTGGTAGGGGAGGCGCGGCTGCCCGACCGGGTCACGCAACGCGCCTTGGCCGCCTTTGCCGCCCTGGCCGATGTCGAGGCCAGACTGCACCGACGCCCGGTGGACCAGGTCCACTTCCATGAGGTCGGTGGTCACGACGCCATCGTCGACATCGTGGGGACGGCGGCCGCCCTCGAGGTGCTGGGGATCGACGAGATCCGGGCCAGCCCGGTGGCCACCGGGCTGGGCATGGTCCGGGCGGCCCACGGCCTGCTGCCCAATCCGGCCCCGGCGGTGGTGGCCCTCCTCGAGGGCATCCCCACCTGGGGACGGAATCTCTCGGTGGAACTGACCACTCCGACTGGAGCGGCCCTGCTGGCCGCCCTGTCTTCGGGATTCGGGCCCATGCCGCCGATGCGGGTGACCGCTCAGGGGTTCGGTGCCGGGGCCGGTGAACTCGACGAGCTGCCCAACTGCACCCAAGTGGTGCTGGGTGTCAGGGTCGACCGGAAGGACGGTTCGGATTGGGAGGTCCGGAGTGGTCCGGCGAGGAAACCGGCACCACAACCGGCGCCGGCGGTTACGGTATCGCCGGCAACGGCGCCCGGGCCCACATCGGTGCCGATCCAGACATCGATGCCGGGCAGCCGGTGGCACTGCTCGAGGCCAACATCGACGACGCCACCGGCGAGCAGATGGCCCATGCGGTGGGTGCGCTTCTCGATGCGGGGGCCCACGATGCGTGGTTGTCTCCGGTGATCATGAAGAAGGGTCGTCCCGGCACGGTCGTCCACGTGCTGGTCGAGCCGGCATTGGTGGCACCGTTCCGCGACCTCCTGCGTGAGACCACCGGCTCGTTGGGGGTGCGGGTCACGGTCAGCGAGCGCTGGCCGGCGGCCCGGTCCACCGAGTCGGTATGGGTCGAGGGGCAGTTGATCAGGGTCAAGGTCAGTCCAGGGCGGGTGAAGGCTGAGTACGAGGACGTGGCTCTGGCCGCTCGACGCAGCGGGCAGCCGCTCCGCGAGCTGGCCTTCCGGGCCGAGGCCCAGTGGCGGGCCGGGCCGACCGGGCCGACAGCGGCGGTCCCCGGACCGGGTGCGGGGTCCGACCCGAGGAGAATTGCGACCACCGGCTCGAGGTCAGGAGCCTTTCCACGACTCGAACCCGTCGTCGGTGGCAGCCCCGACACCGGGGACGACGGGAACGACGACAGCGACGAGGACCCCCATCCGGCCTAAGCGCGACGACCGGCCGGTCAGCCGGTCCGGCTCCTCGGGTCAGGCGGCGTGATGGCGTCGTCAGGAGGCGTCCACGACCACACCCCGTCGGTCCGCTCCAATCGGTGCCGCTGGTGCGTCTTCAGATAGTGGTGCCAGTGGCAGAGCCGGGCCAGGTTGTCGAGACGGGTCGGGCCGCCTTCGCCGAACGGCTCGACATGGTCGATCTCCAACCCCTCGCCGATGTCGCATCCGGGTACGACACACACCGTGTCCCGCTCGAGCAGCGCCCGTCGGACGGCAGCCGGGATGGTGCGACCGGCGTGGGCCACGCCGCTGACGTCCACGCCATCGGTGACCAGCACGCTGAGGATCGAGTCGACCGCCAACCGTCGGGCCACCTCGACCGGGATGGGGCCGAGCCCGGGAATCTCGCAGATCTCGCCCCCCTCGAGGTGGCCGCGGACCAGAGCGGCGTGGTCGACCCGGACATGGACCATGGTCGGACCGTGGTCCGCCCTCCGCCGGCGCTCGCTCGTTGCCGTCTCCGGGCCGCAGGCCCGAGCCCGACCAGGGCGATCAGGGCGTCGGCCAGGGCTTTCCTCGGTTCGTCCTGGCCCGCCCGTTGGGCCAGTGCCACCAGACGGTCGGTCTCGCCCTTGACCGCGGCCAGCAGCCGGGCGCCCTCGTCCGGCGGTCAGCCGGGCGTCGAACCGGACCGCCCCATCGTTGTCGGTCCAGTTGCGCAGGTAGCGCCCCCGCCGGATGGCTTCGTAGGTGGCGTTCTGATCGGCGCCGGTGGCCCTGACCCGGCGACAACGTAGCTTGAGAACGCTCAACGGCTGCTTGCCGGCCGCGTCGACCAGCTCCTGCTCAGCCTCGGGTCGGACGCTGGCCGCGCCGGCGATCTCCTTCACCTGCGTCTCCGAGAGGTCGCCCCCTGCGCATGGCCTCCTCGGTGGCCGGCAATGCGCCGAGCTGACGGGCGGCGGCCAGGGCGTTGATGGCCGGGCCCAGTCCGGTGCCGGTGGCTTCGGCCACATGGGCCGCGGCCGAGCGGTGCCCCTTCCGCCGCCAGACGTTGGAGGACTCGACCCGCCTGGCGGCCAGGAGCTTCCCGCCACAGGCCAGCTTCTCGATCTCCGCGAACTGCTCGAGCAGGTGGGCGGCGTCGGGTCCGCTGACCAGCTCGGGATCGAAATCCGCCAGCTGAGTGCGCAGATCGGCGGCCACCTGTTTGAGGGCGCTGGACTTCATGTCCCCATGCTTCCAGGGGGGTGTGACGGAGGAGCATGACCTGGGCCGCCGTTTCCCGCTGGTGGTCGTCGACTACCGTTTGCCGCCGAAGAGGGCGACCGCGTCGCCCGACCCAGAGAGAGGAGCCTTGTCATGTCGCGCCGCCTCCCCCGGTGGACCGTCGCCCTTTTCGTCGCCTCCTCACTCGGTCTGGCCGCGTGCAGCAGCTCGGCATCGTCTCCGTCGCCGCCGGCCCCGATGGCCTCGACCACCACCACCACCACGGTCCCACCGGTGACCGTCCCGGCCGCGGACCTTTCGCCGGCCGGCACGAGCGGTACGGCGCCGACCGTCGTCGTCCCGCCCGGAGCTCCTCCCACCACACTCGAGAGCTCCGACCTCATCATGGGTTCGGGGGCCACGGCCAAGCCCGGGGACACCGTGACCGTGCAGTACGTACTGGCCACCTACTCGACCGGTAAGCAGATCCAGTCGTCGTGGACCAGTGGGCCGGCGGGCTTCTCCTTCACCCTCGATGCCGATCCGGAGCAGGTCATCCCCGGTTGGGACCAGGGTGTGGCGGGCATGAAGGTGGGTGGACGGCGGGAACTGATCATCCCCCCGGCTCTCGGCTACGGCGCCAGCGTGCCCCCGGGCTCGACCGGGATCGCGGCCAACGACACGCTGGTGTTCATCGTCGACCTCCTCAAGGTCAACTGATCTCTACAAGGGGCCGGTGAGGGCCAGCAGCGCCAGAGCAGCGATCATCGAGAGGGGAACGGCGACCAGCCCGGTGAGCACGGCCGAGCGGATCGGTGGTTCGGCCCCGGAGGTCCGGGCCGTCCGCCACCAGAGGATCCAGGCCAGTGAACCGGTGAGGAAGAGATTGGGTCCGATGTCGAGGCCGACCAGTAGAGCGTAGGGGTGGGGCGGGATCCGAGCGGCCAACAAGGCGGCGGCCGGCAGGTTGTTGACCACCACGGTCGACCCGGCGGCCACCACGGCGGTTCCGACCGGGTCGAGGTGGGCGAGGAGGGTGGACGGACCCGACCAGGAGCGGCCGAGGGTCCCGAGGGCGGTGGCCAGACCGAACAGACCGACGAGCACCGGAAGCCCGAGCACGTCGCGGACGTGGGCGAGGCTCTCTCGCCTGGCCAGCAGCCGGGCCAGGATCACCATCACTCCGACGCCGGCCACCGGTAGGGCCGGTGAGCGGAGCACCAGGATCAGCACGGTGACCGCCACCACGGCCAGGGCGCCGGCACCGAACCGAAGGGGAGTGGAGGGTGGTGGCGCGCCCAGGTCGGTGGCCGATCCGATGGGCCGCACCGGGGCGGCCAGCTTTTGACGCCCAGTGACGGCAATGACCGAGCCGGTCACTACCACTGCCCCGATGGTCGGCAGGGCCATGCGACTGAAGAACTGGCCGCCGGAAAGGTGGAGATGGCCGAGGACGATCAGGTTGGTCAGGTTGGAGCCCGGCAGCAGCAGGCTGCCGGCGTTGGACACCAGGATGCAGGCGACGAGGAGCGGGGCCGGAGCCTGACCGCGGGATCGGGCGGCACCTATGAGCACCGGGGTGAGGAAGACCACCGAGGTGTCGAGGTTGAGGAGGGCGGTGACCAGAGCCACCAGTACCACCGCCCCTCCGAAGAGGGCGAAGCCGTTGGGGGCCACACGGGCCAGGCCATGGCCGGCGGCGGCGAACAGTCCCTCCTGGTCGGCGACCAGGCCGACCAGGATGAGCCCGGCCACCAGGACGAACGGGGACCAGACCTGGGAGGCGGCCGACCGGGCGTCATCGCCGGCCACCACCAGGGCGACCAGGGCGGCGAGGACACCGACGGTTCCCAGGGCCCACCCCCCGAGCCGGGCAGCCTGCGCCGGTGCATGGCGACCCGGCGCTCGTGTGGATTGTGCGGCGGACATCTCCGGCAAGCATGCCCGAAGTCGACCGTGCCCCAACCCACCGACAGGGTCGGCCGTCTCAGGAGCTGCCTACCCGAGGGAGGTCCCCATGCCCTGGGCCGGGCCGGGTCAGCTGAGGGAGGCCGAAGGACCGCTCAGCGGATTGGTCAGGGTCAGGCCCTTCAGACCCTTCTTGCCAGCGCAGCTGGCCAGGAGGCCGGTCCCCGTGCCGGCGCCGGTGGACCCGGCGATCTGATCGCTGGCCCCCGAGTTCGAACCCTCGAACGGACCCGAGGTGGTCGACCCGTCGACCTCGAATTCGGCGGCATTGGCCGACACGTCAGAGGTGATCGTTGCGGATGAGCCGGCGATGACGGTGGAGGAAGCGGTCAACTTAGGCGTGGTCTTCCACTTGACGGTCAGGGACCCGGTGATGGCCACCGGGGTGCCGTTGTTCGCGCCGCACTTGTGGTAGCTGCTCGAGTTGGTCAGGGCGCCGGTCAGTGATGCTTTGGTCACCGCCACCGGAGTCCCGCCACCGGCGGCCACGGTGCAGCCCGAAAGGGTGACCTTGAGCGTGTCGGTGGCCGGGGACGGCGTCGCCGTGCCGCTGGTCGTCTCGGGCTGCGAGAACTTGACCGAGCCGGCGAACCCGGTGCAGGTGACGGTGTAGTGGGTGGCGTCGACGGGAGCGGTTTTGGCGCCGGCCACACCCCCCGATGCAGCCACGAGGCCCACGACCAACGCGCCGCAGGCGAGGAGGAGCGAGGGTCGACCGGAGCGCGTGATGACGTTGGACATGGTGGGAGATCCCTTCCGACTGCTGGGTGGGGACGACGGGGGACGACGGGGGACGACGGGGGACGACGGGGGACGAGTCAACACGCTGATGCCTGCCTGGTCAAGCCTATTGAGTCACTAGGGATTTGGGTGCAGTGCGGTGAACGCCAAACGTGGTCACTTCAGTGCAGAGGGTGTGTTCCCAGCGGCGATCCACGACACCGCCCAGGTGTCGAGAGGCTTGAGGGCCCGTCCGAGGGCGGCTCCGATATCGGTGAGGGCGTAGGCGCCCTGATCGTCCTGCTCGATGAGTGCGGCCTCGGTGAGTTCTCGCAGCCGGTCGTAGAGGACACTCGACGACATCCCGTCGCACCGGTCGCGCAGGGCCCTGGCTCCGAGGGGGCCATCACGCAGTTCCCACAAGATCCTGAGCGCCCATCGTCGACCCAGCAGGTCCATGGCCGCCGTGATCGGTCGCCCCGTGGTTGAACCCCGGACGGCACCTCTTGTTCGGTTCGTCCGGCGCGTGGCCTCCCCGCTCGTCATTCCGGACCTCCCGCCCTTGCTTTTCGATTTCCAAAATTCTACAGTCTCCGGTGTTTCGGAAAACAAAACAATGGAGGTACACCATGCCGAGGATCGATCCCGTGGCCGAACCGTATGGACCGGAGGTGGCCGAGCGTCTGGAGGCGATGATGCCGCCGGGCGTGCCCCCGATCCTGCTCTTCCGCACCTTTGTGCGGAACCTCCCCATGGCCGAGGCCATGGGGAGCTGGGGCGGCTACGAGCTCGGCAAGCGGCTGTCGCTGACCAGGCGCGATCGCGAGATCGTCATCGACCGCACCTGTGCCCGGTGTGACTGCGAGTACGAGTGGGGCGTGCATGTGGCATTCTTCGCCGAACGGGTCGGACTCACCGGTGAGCAGATCACGTCGCTTACCCACGGCCAAGCCACCGATGCCTGCTGGGACGACGAGCGGGATCGGGTGCTGATCGAAGCGGTCGACGCATTGCACGACACCGCCCGGATCGACGACGCCCTCTGCGTCCGGCTGGCTGCCGCGTTCGCCGACGACGAACTCCTCGATCTCCTGGCATTGACCGGCTGGTACCACGCCATCAGCTTCGCGGCCAACGGGGCGCAAGTCGATCTGGAGGACGGCGCACCCGGTTCAGTGACGTGCGCTGAATCGCCGACGACCGTTGCCGAGGCCCGCTTGTCGAGATCCGTAGTCGACCGGCAGTGGTTCGAGTGGAGCCGCTGCATCTGAAGTGCTTCAGTGACAGCATGACATTCACCAGCACTGCCGGCCGAGACCTGGAGTCGGCCCGCTACGCCAGCTTGAGGTCCTTTCGTCGGGACGGCACCTGGGTTGAGACGCCGATCTGGTTCGTCACCGAGTCCGACCATCTCTACCTACGGACCGGGCTGGCCAGCGCCAAGATCAAGCGCATCCGAAAGCACCCCGGCGTCGAGCTGAGGCCCTCCGACTACCGGGGTCGCTTCAACGAGGGCGTGGCCTCGGTGCACGGAGCCGCCGTGATCTGCGACGAGTCGGAGCAGCGCCACGGCGAATCCCTGCTCAAGGGGCGCTACGGCTGGCAGTGGAACATCATCCCGATGATCCCCCTTCCCGGACTTAGCAATCCTCATCCGGACTTGACCATCAAGGAGCGGATCGCCTGGGCCAGGAGCACGGACCCCTGGCCGGGCACGTGCGTGGTGAGGGTCGACGTAGTGGACGGGTGAATCGACCCGAGGGTGCCACGGAGAACGATGCCAGGGTGGTGTCAGGCAGGCGATGAATGGCGGTAGACGTTGGTGTTGGAACCGTGCGCAAACACACCGAATGTCCGCCGTTCCACGCGGGAAGACAGATCACCGGGCTCAGCTCAGCCCCAACACGGTCGCCAGGCTGTCGTCGATGCTCCACATCTCATCGACCTCCACCCGCCCGACCTGCTCGCCGAGCCGACTGATGTCGACGGCACCGACCTGCTCGACGAGTACGCGAGTTGTCGTGCCGAGCACCGCGATCTCCGGCCGGATGGATGCTGGACGGGCACCCGTCGAGGTCGGAGCCAGGAGGACGACCGAACGGGGGAGTAGCGCGTCAGACTGCACGATCACCCCGAAGCGACGCCCGTGCTGTTCGTGTCCAACACCCTTGGGCAGTCGAAGTTCGTAGATGTCACCCCTCTGCACGGAGCGACTCCATAAGTGCGGCCACCTCGAGCATCTCACGGTGGTCGATCTCGTCAGCCTCCAAGGCCGCCACTTCGTCGCGGAGGGCCTGTTTCCGGCGAAGCGCCGCAGCCGACTGCAGGATCGCCTCACGGATGGCGTCGGACCGAGTCAATCCGGACGCCTCAAGCGTGGACAGGGCGCGCTGTGCCTCGTCATCGAGGCGGACCGAGACGGCAATTCCCATGCCCAGAGTGTATCACGTAACGTCATACAGGACGTTCCTCCGCGCAGCTACGGCTCCTCGCCAGGCGGTTCTCCCGTCCGGCGGTACACGTTGGTGGTGCGGGGTTCGAAACCAAGACGGAGGTACAGCCGGTTGGCCGCCTCGCGGCTGGGTCGGGAGGTGAGGTCGACCGAACGGGCCCCGGCCGCCGCCGCCCGGCCGGTGGCGGCCACGACCAGCGCTTCACCGGCACCCTCGCCCCGGGCCGACTCGTCCACCACCACGTCCTCGATCCAGGCCCGCAGGCCGGTGGGCACCCGGAAGAGGGCCAGGGTCAACGACCCCACGACCGCACCGTTGGCGTCGCGGGCCACCAGCAGCACCGACGCCGGCGAAGCCACCATCTCCTCCAGGTCACTTCGACTGGGGGGAGGGGAGGACGACGAGAGCTGAGGGATCAGCCGGGCGAATGCGGCCACCAACTCGTCGGTGACCTCATCCACCCCGGCCACCTCGGTGACCGTCACCGGAGCGGCGCTCGACACCGATCCTGGGTCAGCGTTCACAGGTGGCGAGTGTAGCCAGCCCCCCGCTCAGCACCCCGGCCAACCCCCAGACCACCCGACGGGTCGGGCGACGAACTCAGGTCTTGTCGGGATCGCCGCGCCAGATGGGGGAACGGACCGAGTCGTAGAGCACCTCGATGGGGTCACCCCGCAGTGCGGCGAACACGTGGGCGCCCCACCGCTCGGCCCCGGCCAACGGGAAGGGCAGCTGGTCGAGGGCGAACCAGCCGACGTCGGCGCACTCGAGGGGGTGGGCCTGCAGCTCGCCACCGATGGCCCGGCACTGGAAGACGAGGGAGTAGAGGGGGATCCGGCTGATGCCGATGCGGAGTCCGTCGAGGACGGCGATGAGCCGGACCACCTCGACCTCGATGCCGGTCTCCTCCTCGACCTCTTTGACCACCACTTCGGCGGCCGAGTAGCCCACGTCGGCCCACCCGGTGGGGTAGAGCCAGACGCCGGAGTCGGCCCGTTGGACGAGGAGCATCTCGCCCTTGTCGTTGCCCACGGCGGCGCCCGACCGCCACCTTGGGGGTGACGTAGCCGGGGACGCCCTTGCCCACCGTGCTCAGCCACTCCTCGACCAGGCCGTCGGCGTCCTCGGCACCGTCTGCGCCCTCGTCGACCGCCACCCGGATGTCGGCGGCCACCCGGAGCACCTCTTCGAACCGTTCCTGCTCGTAGAGGGACTCGGTGAAGCCGAGGCCGGTCCGGGCGATGCCGGCCAGGGCCTCGCTCCAGCGGAGGAGCTGCTTGGTGGAGGGGACGGGATCCACCTGACCGACGCTACCTGCTGCCAGCCATCGACGGCACCCATCGGGCAGAATGGGGTGTGGCCGTAAACGAGGATTGTCGTCATTACGTCATGCAGACCACCGCCCGCGAGGAGAAGCTCGAGCGGTGCCGCATGGGCGCCAACCAGCAGCTGCCCTTCGCCTGCCCCGAGGGATGCCTGTTCTACGAGCCCCGCAAGGTGTCGGGGGCCGGCTGGACCATCCGCAACACCGAGACGACACCTGACAGCGGCCGGCCGGCTCAGGCCGCCTCTCACCTTGCTGGCCACCAGGGTGAAGGTGAGGGGAAGCCGGGGGTGCCCCGGGGGCGCCGACCAGATCTGCGGTGCGCTCTCGATCAGCCAGGGGAACCGCTGGTGCACCGTCCAGTCGTGTTCGACCAGGCGGTCGATGCGACAGACCCCGGCCGACCAGGGACATGACCACCTCCCCGATGCCGTGGTTCCACTCGTAGGTGCGGGTGTTGACCAGGGGCCGGTCGGCGTCGGTGTAGGTCTCCTCCGAGTCGTCGGCGTAGGGCTCGGGCTCCTCGAAGTAGGTGAAGCGGAGGGCTGGCGTGTCGTCGTCGAGGGTCCAGGACAGCGGGTGGCTGTCGTGGAGGTAGAGCCGCCCGCCCGGACGGAGCAGGGTTGCCACCTGGTCGGCCCACCGGCCGACACTGGGCAGCCAGCACAGGGCGCCGAGGCTCACATAGACGATGTCGAAGGAGGACGGTCCGAGCACCCGGCGGCGTCGTAGACCGGGCGCACACGAAGCGCGACCGGTCGGACAGGCCGGTCCGCACGCGCCAGGTCCCGGGCGGCGGCGATGGCCGCGGGCGAGAAGTCGAGCCCGGTCACCCGGGCTCCGGCGTCGGCCCAGGCCAGGGTGTCGAGTCCGAAATGGCACTGCAGATGGACCAGGTCGAGGCCGGACGACGTCTCCCAGCGCCGCGACCTCCCGCTGCCCGCGGCCCGGGCCGGTCGGCCAACCACCGCTCGACGTCATAGAAGCGGGAGGCCACGTGGATGGGGACCCGCTCGTCCCAGTTGTCGAGGTTGGCGGCCAGCATCGCCGCGGTGGGATCGTCGGGGGGATCCTCGGGAGCGGCCGGACCCACGGTCAGCGCTCGACTCAGCTCTCGACGACGTCGCCGAGCAGGTCCACCTGGACCCCTTCGTCCTCAGCCAGGCGACGGCCCGGTCGACGACCGCGCCGTCACCGTCGAGCTCGCAGATGATCCAGCCCTCGTGCTCGCCCACGTCGGCCCGCCGGATGTTGGGCACGACGTCGAGTTCCTTGACCATGCGGGCGATGACCGGCTCGCGCACCAGCTCCTCGGGGAAGGTCAGCTTGACCCGGACGCCGATCACCGCCTGGCCCCGGCGGCGCTCCGGTCGACCAGCGCGTCGTTGAGGTTGCCCGACCGGAACCCGTCGAGATCGAGGGTGACGTAGCGGTAGCCGGCCCGGTGGACGGCCGCGGTGACCTCCGCCCGCCGGCTGACCACCACGGGCCAGGTCCTCGGTCGGGACCTCGATCCGGGCGGTGTCCCCGTAGTGGCGCACCCGGAGCTGGGCGAAGCCGAGGGCGCGCAGACCCGACTCGGCCTGCGGCCACCGAGCGCGAGGGTGCCCAGGGTCACCGGCGTGCCGTAGGGCACGCGGGAGGCCAGGCAGGCGGCGGCCGGCTTGTCCCAGGTGCGAAAGGCCCAGCTCGCTCGAGAGCCGGCACGGAGGTCGGCCTTGGTGAACCCGGCGTCGACCAGGGGGAACCGGGCCCCCCGCTCGGCGGCGGCCTGCTGGCCGGGGCGGTGGTCGCCCAGATCGTCGAGGTTGACCCCGAGGCCACCACGGCCCCACGACCGCCCTGTTCGGCCGCGGCGATCGGGCCCAGGGCATCCATCAGGGACGTCTTGCAGTGGTAGCAGCGGGACCCGTCGTTGGCGCGTAGGAGGGGTCGGCCAGTTCGTCGGTGATCACCTCGGTGTAGCGGAGGCCCCACTCGTCGGCCAGGCGACGGCAGTCGGCCAGCTCCTCTGGGGCCAGCGAGGGCGACACCGCGGTGACACACAGGACCCGGTCGGCCCCCAGGGTGTCGGTGGCCACCCAGGCCAGAAGGGCCGAGTCGGCCCCGCCGCTGAATGCCACCACCACGGGACCGAGCACGGTCAACCCGTGTCGGAGACGAACCAGTGGACTGCCCGAAGGATCGCTCATTCGTCCAGGGCCACCTGGGCCAGGACCTGCTCGACGGGGCCGACCATGCCGGTGAGGAAGGGGCCGAACTCGGCGAACCGGGCCGATCCCTCGTCGAAGCGCATGGTGTAGACGCAGTCCTTCAGGTCGTCGGGATGGACGCCGAAGAGGGTCACGCCCCACTCCCAGTCGTCGATGCCGGTCGACCCGGTGATGAGCTGGACGATGCGGCCGGCGAAGGCCCGGCCGGCGGCGCCGTGGCCGTACATCATGGCCTTGCGCTCCTCGAAGGGCATGGAGAACCAGTTCGACCCTTCGGTGTCGCCCCGTCGCTTGGACATCGGATAGAAGCAGAAGGCGTTCATGCCCGGAGGGGGGAGTGTGGGATGGAGCCGGGTCTGCTTCATCTCGTCGGGGATGCCGGCGGCGTACTCGGAGACCTCGGTGAGCGACACATAGGAGTCGGCCACCACCAGTCCGGCCAGCTGCAGGTCGGACTGGAACCGCCGCAGCTGCCACAGGTCGGGGCCGAGGGCCACAAACCCGAGGTCGGCCTTGTGCCCCAGCATGGCCACCGTGACCACCTGCAGGCCGGCCGCCTCGGCCGCCTTGACCGCCTGGATCACCGCATGATGGTGGATCCGGTCGCCGCCGTGGGTGGCGGTCGGATCCGGCAGACGGCAGAACAGGTGCAGGACTCCCCAGCCGACGGAGGGTTCGAGCGGTTCGGTCACAGCCCACAGTGTAGGGAATGCACGAAGGGCGCCCGTCGGGCGCCCTTCGTCACATCCGGCGACCGCCGGGGGGCGGTTCGCTCATGTTGCGGCAGACCGGCCAACCAGCCGGTCGGCCGGTCTAGAAGTCGTCCATGCCTCCACCGGGCATGGCCGCGGCACCCTCTTCGGGCTTGTCCACGATGACCGCCTCGGTGGTGAGGAACAGGGCGGCGATGGAGGCGGCGTTCTGCAGGGCCGAACGGGTCACCTTCACCGCGTCGATCACCCCTGATCTTGAAC
Source organism: uncultured Acidimicrobiaceae bacterium (assembly GCA_963824355.1). GTDB lineage: Bacteria > Actinomycetota > Acidimicrobiia > Acidimicrobiales > RAAP-2 > Bog-756. The sequence goes on from CAWGOY010000001.1 coordinate 951,210, forward strand.
AGGTCCTCGTACTCGCCGGTGGCTGCGTTGAGACCCTCGGTGGGCTTCTTCAGGTTGCGGACCTTGTCGACGATGACGCCACCCTCGAGGCCGGCGTTGACGGCGATCTGCTTCAAGGGCTCCTCGACGGCCCGGGCCACGATGCGGGCACCGGTGGCCTCGTCGCCCTCCAGCTTCTCGGCCGTGTCCAGCACGGCGGCCTGGGCCCGGAGCAGGGCCACGCCACCACCGGGGACCACGCCCTCCTCGATGGCGGCCTTGGTGGTGGACACGGCGTCCTCGATGCGGTGCTTCTTCTCCTTGAGCTCCACCTCGGTGGCGGCGCCGACCTTGATGACGGCCACGCCGCCGGACAGCTTGGCCAGGCGCTCCTGGAGCTTCTCGCGGTCGTAGTCGGAGTCGGTGTTCTCGATCTCGGCCTTGATCTGGTTGATCCGACCCTTGATCTCGTCGTCGGAGCCGCCTCCCTCGACGATGGTGGTCTCGTCCTTGGTCACCACGACCTTGCGGGCCGTGCCCAGCAGGTCGAGGCCTACGTTCTCGAGCTTGAGGCCGACCTCTTCGGTGACCACCTGGCCGCCGGTGAGGATGGCGATGTCCTGGAGCATGGCCTTGCGGCGCTCACCGAACCCGGGGGCCTTGACCGACACGCTGCGGAAGGTGCCACGGATCTTGTTGACCACCAGGGTGGCCAGGGCCTCGCCCTCGATGTCCTCGGCGATGATCACGAGGGGCTTGCCACCCTGCATGACCTTCTCCAGCACGGGCAGCAGGTCGCGCACTGCGGTGATCTTGGAGCCGACCAGCAGGACGTAGGCGTCCTCGAGGACCGCCTCCATGCGCTCGGGGTCGGTCACGAAGTAGGGGGAGATGTAGCCCTTGTCGAAGCGCATCCCCTCGACCAGGTCCATGTCCATGCCGAAGGTCTGGGACTCCTCGACGGTGATCACGCCGTCCTTGCCCACCTTGTCGATGGCCTCGGAGATCATCTCGCCGATTTCCGGGTCGGCGGCGGAAATGGACGCCACCTGGGCGATCTGGCCCTTGGAGTCGGTTTCGCGGGCGATGCCCCGCAGGGAGGTCACCGCAGATTCGACGCCGGCCTCGATGCCCTTCTTGAGGGACATGGGATTGGCCCCGGCGGCCACGTTGCGCAGCCCCTCGTGGACCATGGCCCAGGCCAGGACGGTGGCGGTGGTGGTTCCGTCACCGGCTACGTCGTCGGTCTTCTTGGCCACCTCTTTGACCAGCTCGGCGCCGATCCGCTCGAAGGGGTCCTCCAGCTCGATGTCCTTGGCGATGGAGACGCCGTCGTTGGTGATGGTGGGCGCCCCCCACTTCTTGTCCAGGACCACGTTGCGGCCCTTGGGTCCGAGGGTGACGCGCACTGCGTCAGCGAGCTTGTTCATGCCGCTCTCGAGGGACCGGCGGGCCTCCTCATCGAACGTGATCAACTTGGCCATCTGGTGTTCCTCCGTGTGGTTGGCACTGTGCGGGGCATGGGCACCCTGCAGGCAGTAGCACTCTGCAGGCGTTAGCACTCTACAAGGTCGAGTGCTAATAGCAAACCACGTCCTGGCCGGGTGTGCAACCGGGGGCCTCGGCGATTCGGGCCTTTGCCCCCGCTGACCGGCCGGGCCGAAGAACCCATCGAAGAGGGCTCGGGTCCGTGTCCGAGCCCGGTCAACCCGGGGCGTACTCGGTGAGGTTCATGGGCTCGTAGAAGGTGGTCGGGGCGCTGGTCACCCAGGTGTGGTTGTCCCGTTGGGGGGAGGCGGCCAGTGATCCGGCCAGATCCTCGCACTTGGTCCCGTAGGTCTGGTAGCCCCCCGCCCACACCAGCCAGACGCGATGGGTGGGTCCGGCCCGTTCGGTCAGCATGGATGCGAAGGTGGTCGGGTCGGCGGCCCCCACCGCCTTGGCGTAGTCGACCCAGTCCACGATCTGGGGGCCGATGCCCCTCGGGAAGGTCACCAACTCGTACCGACCGGGCTCTTCAGCCACCCGGTAGACGGCCGGTCCGAGCTGATCGGGGCAGAAGGCGATGACGTCGCCCGGCCGGGCCCGGGTATTGATGACGGCAGCCACCTCGGTGGCCTGGGTGCGCTGGGTATCCACGTTCTGGAGGGAGATGACCATGCCGGCCACCACCGCCACGGTGACCACCACCACCCGTCCCAGCGGGTTGAGCAGTGTGGTGGTCCCGAGGGCCACCAGTAAGAGGAGGGGCAGGAACACCACGGCGCCGTAACGGGAGGAGAAGGCACTAGAGGACAGGAGGCCACCGGTGATGGCGATGAGCAGGGTGGCGATCACCACGAAGGTCAGGGCTCTCGCCCGTGGACGGGTGGTCCAGTCCAGCTCGACTATCCGTCCGCTCCGGCCGATGCCGAAGAGGGCCAGGGCGACGCCACCGAAGTAGATGAGGGCCAGCAGGCGACCGGGCACGGTGCCGAGCGTCGACGTGGAGCCCTGATTGGCGGTGAAGCTGGTCACCACGTTGATGGTGGCCGCGAAGCCGGCCGGTGCCGACCAGGGGGTTCCGGTGTGCTTCGACTGGTAGAAGAAGATGGGCAGCCAGGGCAGGAAGCAGAGCGCTCCGACGATCACGGCACCGAGCGCGGGCAGCGGTCCCTTCCAGGTCGAGGGGTCGGCGGACCGCCAGCGGCTCCAGAGCGCCGACAGGATGAGCCAGAGTGCCACCGATCCGACCAGGTAGAGCGACCAGTACTGGGAGTAGAGCAGTGCCGCCGCCACCACGGCGACGGCGATCAGATTGCCGGGCCGGGGGGCGTCCAGGGCCCGGCGGAGCGCCAGGTAGCCGCAGCCGGTGAGCAGGATGACCAGCGAATACATGCGGGCCTCGGTGGCGTAGTAGACGGCGAAGGGCGCGCTGGCCAGTAGAACCACCGTGGTCCAGGCCACCCATCGTCCGCCCAACCGGCGCCCGGCGAACCAGGCCACCACCAGGGCCACCACCCCGATCACCCCCGAGAGCGACCGGGTGGCCAGATCGGACTGCCCGAAGATCCTCATCCAGAAGTGCAACAGGAGGTAGAAGAGCGGTGGGGCCCCGTCGTGCTTGAGCGCCTCAGGGATCTGGTGGAGGGGCAGGCGCGCGATGTCGACGGTGAGGGCCTCGTCCAGCCACAGGGCCGAGTGGGTGACGAACCGCAGGACGACACCGAGGGCGATGACCGCCACCACGCCGACGGCGGCCACCGTGCGGAGCGGGTCGGAGAGGGGGGGCAGGAGGTCGCGATCGTCCGCGTCGGGCCCCGGCATGGGCGCATGGTAGGCCACGGGTCGGCTGCCGACCGTGACGGTGGGGGACGTCCCGTGGACTGGCCCGGGTGGCAGCGGGGCGCTACCGCTGACGGTGCGCCGGACAGTCGGCGAGCACCAACGCCCGTACCTGGGCAGTGGTGGGGAGCGCCCTCTTCCCGACGAGGGTGAAGAACTGGTCGGTGGGCTGCGGCGGTCGACCGGTATTGGTCGTCACGCTCAGCAGCCGACCTTGGGCGCGCACGAAGACCACCGGCGGGATGGTCACGCTGAGATCGCCTGTGGAGGCCTGGGTGGACGGCGCCGCGCTCGCTGGAGCGGCTTGGTCGGTGGATGAGGTCGGGCTCGGCGTCCGAGCCTGCGTGGAGACCAACGTGCAGGTGGACTTCGGGACGGCCGCCCCAGTGGATGCGGTACCGATCACGCCCATGACCAGCGTGGCAATAGCGATCGCCAGCCCTGCCACCAGCTCACCCCTCGTGCGCATAGGGGTTCCATCGGCATGAATTGGTCCCCGCCTGAGCCTGGCTCGGGCTGGGTGGGCGGGTCGTTCCCGTGGCTGGCGGGCGCCTCCTCACACCTGGTCAGATGGACTCCCGCTCAATCCCCCCTGTACTAATAGGGATTGAGGTGCCAGAATCGCGCTACCCATTTCGGGGGTAGAGCTCCTCTAGGGGTTGTCGTGCTGGTCTCACCACTACCGAAAGGACGTACCTCTCCGCCTGTTCGCCGTCGGTCGGGTCCTCGGTGGTGCGACCAACGAGAAGATGGTGTGGGGTGAGGAACGGATGCGTGGACGACGACGGACGACGGCCAGCCCAACCGTGACCTCGGTCATCGAGGAACTGCCTCCCGGGGGCATGGAGATCAGCGGTGTACTCCTCGCCGGCGACCCTGCCCGGGGCCGTAGGACCCTGGAAGGGATCACCCTGGTGCTCACCCCGTCGGGGGTCATGGTGGAGTCTCCGGAGATGCCCGCACCCAGCCTGTTCGGCTGGACCGGCCTCGATTCGGTTCGGTGCTCGGAAAAGACGGTGCTTCCCGACGCCCGGAGTGCGGCAGTTCTTGAGCTGCGCTCGAACGGACACTCGGTCCGGTTCCTACTGCCCGCTGACGCGATCTCTCCTGGTCAGGCCGCCTATCTCGAGCAGGCTGTCCCGGAATGGTTCACCCGGTACGGGGCCTCAGCCCCGGGCGCAGGCGCCACCTGGGCCGTCGAAGACGCCGGCGCGCCAACGATTCTGCAACCGGCCGTTTCTTCGCAGAACGGTCGTCCCACTCCGGAGCCGGCGTTGGCGTCCTACCGGCCGACCGTTGCACCGACCCCGACCTATCGGTCGGAATCGAACGGACTGGCGATTCCTCCGCCACCGGCCTACGACCCGCAGCCAGCCCAACAATCCCTGCCGGGGTCGAACGGACTGGCGATTCCCCCACCCCCGTCCTTCGAACCGTCGGCGCAGTCCTCCTGGCCGACCGTGCCGCCACCCGAATCACCACCGCCCGGCCGCGCATCCCAGCCTGCGCCGAATGGACTCGTGGTTCCGCCACCGCTGCCGTACGAACCACCGCAGGAGTCCTATTGGCCGACCGTGCCGCCACCACCTGAATCCTCGCCAGCGGCCCACGAACCGCGGTACGAGTCGTACCAGCCGAGCGTGCCACCACCACCGGCCTTCGAACCGCCACCGACCTCGTTTGGACTGACTGCTCCACTACCGCCGGCCAACGAGCCCTATCAGCTGACGGTGCCACCGCCAGCCCCACTGTCGCCACGAACAGCTCCGCCAATCGGTTCCCCACTCGAGTCTGAATCCGGCGGCCACGCGAGACCCGCCGGGCATGTTCACCGACCTGTTGGCCATCACCGGTCCCAGGACACCATCCACGCTTGACCAGCCTGAGCTGGGAGTTCCGCCCGTCGACGCTACGGCTGTCAACCCGTGGTTGGGGCTGGCCGACCCTCCCGATCCGTACGATCTCGCCAGCAACTGGACCAATCGGGACGATGGACCTCGATCGCCGAGGCCCCCACCCGGAGGACGGCCCGGCGGAACGACTGGACCGGTGTGGCCCTGGTGGCGCTGATCGTCCTGCTCGTCCTGGTTCTGGCGGCCGCGGCCTTCGTCTTCCTTCGGGGACGCGGGAGGTGGGCGACAGCCCAGCAGAGGGCTTTGGCGACGTCGATCAATCTCCGGCTGTCCGACCTGCCGCGGGATGGAACCGCGCCGACGACGGCTCCGGTACCCCCTGTGGTCCCCACGGCCAAGCTGGTGACTGCGGTCCAGACATTGGCGGCGTGTGTCGGTCAGCCGGTGGACACAGTGTCCGGGTGGTTCGGTACGGCGTCGTTCGCCGGTCAGGTGGCCACGGTGAAGTCACCGACCTTTGCCAACGTGACCGTCCCGGCCGAGCAGATGTTCTCGGCCACCACGGTGCTGGATGCGCCGAGCAACGTCCAGTCAGTGGGGAGTGCGGTTGGTTCACCCAAGTTCGCCACTTGTCTCGGCCAGTACCAGGTTGCCGCGGTGGCCCTTCCTTCCACGGCTCAGGTCCAGACCGTGCCGTTGTCCGCTCCACCGGGAATGAAGGCCTACGGGTTCGTGACCACCTTCACGTTTCCCAGTCAAGGTGCCGAGGTGGTGGGGGACGCCTTCATCCTCGGCGGTCGCACCGTCACCCTGCTCAGTGCCTCTACCAGCGGCACGGTGATCCCCCCGACCTCCTTCGACCAGGCGTACCGCGCCGTGGTGGCCGAGAGTGGCACGGGCCACCGGGTAGATCGACGCGATGCGCCGGGGTAGCAACCTCGGCCCGAGTCTCAAAGCGATCCATGCACCGATCAAGCGGTGCTTCGCCACTCAGGGTTCGTCCCTGCCACCAGTCGCTTCCGAGATCGCCAACACAATCGAGCCAGAGTACGCGCTCTACGTGTTGTCCTGGCCACGTGATGTGAGATAATCGGTAAAT
>CAWGOY010000002.1:0-291241 GCA_963824355.1 uncultured Acidimicrobiaceae bacterium
CGTCGCCGGTCGGTGGCCACGGTGTCCACGATGGGCGGTCGCCACCGACACAGCTGGAGAGGTCCAGCATCTGCTCGAGGTCCCGCGGGTCTCGCCGGCGCCGGGGCGGTCGGCCTTGTTGACCACGAAGACGTCGGCGATCTCCAGCAGCCCGGCCTTGTTGGCCTGCATGGCGTCACCCCAGCCCGGGGTTGACCACCACCACGGTGGTGTCGGCGGCCGCGGCCACTCGACCTCGATCCTGGCCCACGCCGACGGTCTCGACCAGCACCACCGGCATGCCCGCCGCCGCGAGCACCCGACGGCGTCGGGCACGGCCAGGGCCAGGCCGCCCAGGTGGCCGCGGGTGGCCATCGAGCGGATGAAGACCCCGTCGTCGGTGGCGTGGTCCTGCATCCGGACCCGGTCGCCGAGGATGGCGCCGCCCGAGAACGGCGACGACGGGTCGACGGCCAGCACGGCCACCTGGTCGGCTCCGTCGCGGCCCCGTTGCCGGGCCTCGGCTGATCAGGCGGTCGGTCAGCGTCGACTTGCCGGCGCCCGGGGCGCCGGTGATCCCGACCGTGTAGGCTGCGCCGGCGCGCGGTAGGCCAGCGCGGCCACCGCCCGGGCCGCGGTCGCCGCCCCGCTCGACCAGCGAGAGCAGGCGGGCCAGGGCCACCCGGTCCCCGCCGCCGGGCGGCCTCGAACAGCTGCGGACGGGTCGGCGGAGCGGGTGACGGGCATGGAGTGCCGAGCGTATCCGGCAGCGGCCGGGCGTCAGCCCGGGTGACGTGGGCGCCGAGCGAGGCCAGCTTGCCGCCAGGTCCTCGTAGCCCCGGTCGACGTGCTGGGCGTCGGCGACCACCGTCTCCCCCTCGGCCACCAGGCCGGCCAGCACCAGGGCGGCGCCGGCCCGGATGTCGGTGGCCCGCACCGGCGCCCCCGAGAGCCGGTCGACCCCCCGGACCACGGCGTGGTGGCCCTCGGTGCGGATGTCGGCCCCCATGCGGCGCAGCTCCTCGACGTAGCGGAAGCGGCCGGCGAAGAGGTTCTCGGTGACGATGGCCACGCCGTCGGCCACGGTCAGCATGGTCACCAGCAACGGCTTGTAGTCGGTGGCGAACCCCGGGTAGGGCAGGGTGGCCACGTCGACCGACCGGCAGCCGGTCGGACCGGTGCCGACCGCCCGCAGCCCGTCGGGCGTCCTGGGTGACTCGATGCCGGTGGCCGCCAGCTTCCGGAGGAGCATGTCCATGTGGTCGGGCCGGGCGTCCTCGACCATCACCTCGCCCCCGGCCAGCCCGGCCGCCGCCAGGAAGGTGGCCGCCACCACCCGGTCGGGGATCACCGTGTGGCGGGCCGGGTGCAGCTCCTCGACCCCCTCGACCTCGATGCGCGACGTGCCGGCCCCGGTGATCCGGGCCCCCATGGTGTTGAGGAACTCGGCCAGGTCGCGCACCTCGGGCTCCCGGGCGGCGTTCTCGATGACCGTGGTCCCCTTGGCCAGCACGGCCGCCATCAGCAGGTTGTCGGTGCCGTGTGGCTCGGGTACTCGAGCACGATCCGGTTGCCGACGAGGCGGGGCGCCGAGCCACCGGTCGATCCACCCGGCCCTCGACGTAGCCGTGGGACGAGCGTGAACTCGCCCCCATGGGCTCCAGGGCGGCCAGGTGCATGTCGATGGGCCGGGGACCGAAGTCGTCGCCGCCGGGCATGGACACCCGGGCCTGGCCGCACCGGGCCAGCAGCGGGCCCGAGCACGACGACCGAGGCCCGCATCTTCTCGACCAGCTCGTAGGGCGCCTCGGGCACGACGTCGGCCGGGGTGGTCGACCACCAGCTCGTCGGGCGGTCGGCCCGCGGTGCACGTCGGCGCCCATGGCGCCGAGCACCTCGGCCATGATGTCCACGTCGGTGATCCGGGGCACGTTGGTGAGCACGTGGCGGCCCTCGGCCAGCAGGCAGGCCGCCATCAGCTTCAGGACCGAGTTCTTGGCCCCGCCGGCCCGGACGGTGCCCGACAGCGGCCCGTTGGGCGTGACGACGAAGCGATCCACGCGCCCCAGTATGGCCCGGCCTCGGTGCGACCCTCGAGCTACTCCGGCCGGTTCGACCCGTGCGGGCCGAGGAGGCACGCCGAGCGGTCCGCCGGCGCACTGATCAGGCGCCTCGGCCAGCCACTATCGTCAGGCCGTGACCGCCACCACCGCAGGCCCCCGACCGCAACCTGGCCATGGAGCTCGTCCGGGTCACCGAGGCCGCCGCGATGGCCGCCTCGCCGCTGGATGGGCCGGGGCGACAAGGAAGGGCGCCGACGGGGCCGCCGTCAACGCCATGCGGATCGTGCTGTCCAGCATCGCCATGGACGGCGTGGTGGTCATCGGCGAGGGCGAGAAGGACAACGCCCCCATGCTCTTCAACGGCGAGCGGATCGGCGACGGCACGCCGCCCAAGGCCGACATCGCCGTCGACCCGATCGACGGCACCACGCCGACCGCCTGGGCCGGGGCGGGGCGCTGGCGGTGATCGCCGTGTCCGAGCAGGGGACCATGTTCGACCCGGGCCGTGCGTCTACATGGAGAAGCTGGCCGTCGGCCCCCGGGCCGCCGGCGTGCCGTCGACATCACCCATGCCCATCGAGGACAACCTGGAGGCGGTGGCCAAGGCCAAGGGAACCAGCCGGTGCGCGACCTGACCGTGGTCATCCTCGACCGACCGCGCCACGAGCGACCTCATCGCCGAGGTGCGGGCGACCGGGGCCCGCATCCGGCTGATCACCGACGGCGACGTGGCCGGCGCCATCGCCACCGGCATGGCCCGACACCGGGGTCGACCTGCTGTTCGGCATCGGCGGGACCCCCGAAGGGGTGATCGCCGCCGCCGCCCTCAAGTGGATGGGCGGGCGAGATCCAGGGCCGGCTCTGGCCCCGGGACGAGGCCGAGCGCGCAAGCGGCCCTCGACGCCGGCTACGACCTCGACGCCGTGCTGACCACCGACGACCTGGTCCAGGGGGACAACTGCTTCTTCGCCGCCACCGGCATCACCGACGGCGAGCTGCTCCACGGCGTCCGCTACGACGAGTTCGGCGCCACCACCCAGTCCCTGGTCATGCGGTCGAAGTCGGGGACCGTCCGGCTCATCGACGCCAGCCACCCGCTGCACAAGCTGGCCGAGTACAGCGCCATCGAATTCAGCTGAAGCCGTCGGTTCCGGCCGGCCTCAGCCCCTGGTCCCCGCCACCCGGCCGATGCCCCGGCCGATGCCTCGCTACTCGATGAGGCTCAGAAACCGCTCCATGCGCCGTTTGTCGCGCTCGGCCGACCGGAGCCTCTCGGTGTCCGCGCCGGCCTCCTCGATCTCCCGCTCGGCCATCTGCAGGCGCTCCCGCAACTCCTCTGCGTTCAGCTCTTCGACCGGGTAAGCCTCCTCGACCAACAGCAGCGCGTGGTTGTTGGCGACCTGAATGTAACCCTCCGCTTGCGCGAAGCGGAGAATGTCGGTCTCGGTCTGGTACAGGCGCAGCTCGGTGGGCTCGAGTGTGGCCAACAGCGGCGCATGTCTGGCCAGGATGCCGATCAGGCCCGAGAGTGGTCCGGGTGGAGACCATCTCCACGTCGCCGTTGAACACCTCGCCCTCGGGGGTGAGAACCTCGACGGGAAACTTGGCGTGGGCCATCACTTCATCCGGGTCATCCCTCGCCGCGGGCGTCTCGGATCACCTCGTCGATGGTGCCCTTCATGTAGAAGGCGCGCTCGGGGAAATCGTCGTGCCTGCCGTCGAGGATCTCCTTGAAGCCGCGGACCGTCTCGGCAACCGGGACGAACACGCCCGGGGTGCCGGTGAACTGCTCGGCCACGTGGAACGGCTGAGAGAGGAATCGCTCGAGCTTGCGGGCCCGGGCCACCGTGACCTTGTCCTCATCGGAGAGCTCGTCGATACCGAGGATGGCGATGATGTCCTGGAGCTCCTTGTAGCGCTGCAGAACCTGCTTGACCTCGTTGCGACCGGAAGTGCTCGTCGCCCAGGATGTCGGCCTTGAGGATCGTCGACGTCGACTCGAGCGGGTCGACGGCCGGATAGATGCCCTTCTCGGCGATGGACCGGGAGAGCACCGTGGTCGCGTTCAGGTGGGCGAACGCCGATGCCGGAGCAGGGTCGGTGAGGTCGTCGGCGGGGACGTAGATCGCCTGGACACTGGTGACCGAGCCCTTGCGGGTGGAGGTGATCCGCTCCTGCAGCTCGCCCATCTCGGACTCGAGCGTCGGCTGATATCCGACCTGGGACGGCATACGGCCGAGCAGGGCCGAGACCTCCGAGCCGGCCTGGACGAATCGGAAGATGTTGTCGATGAAGAGCAGCACGTCCTGCCCTTCCTGATCGCGGAAGTACTCCGCCATCGTCAGACCGGACAGGGCGACGCGCATGCGGGCGCCGGGCGGCTCGTTCATCTGCCCGAAGACCAGCATCGTCTTGTCGAGCACGCCCGGACTCCTTCATCTCCAACCAGAGGTCGTTGCCCTCACGGGAGCGCTCCCCGACGCCGCAGAAGGCGGAAAGACCACCGTGCTGCTGGGCCAGGTTGTGGATGAGCTCCTGGATGATGACGGTCTTGCCGACGCCGGCTCCACCGAACAGCCCGACCTTGCCGCCCTTGGCGTAAGGCGCCAGCAGGTCAATGACCTTGATGCCGGTCTCGAACATCTCCGTGGTCGGCGTCAACGCCTCGAGCGACGGGGCCTCGCGGTGGATCGCCCACCGTTCGACGCCTTCGAAGGGGCTCCCGGCGTCGATCGGCTCTCCGAGCACGTTGAAGATGCGGCCCAGCGTCGCCCGGCCGACCGGAACGGTGATCGGGGCCCCCGTGTCGATGACCTCGGTCCCGCGCGCCAGGCCGTCGGTGGTGTCCAGGGCCACGGCCCGGACCCGGTTGTCGCCGAGGTGCTGCTGAACCTCGCAGACCAGGTACTCGTCCTCGCCGAGGGCGAGACCTCCTACCCGCGGCCGCGGCGGCGCATCTTGATCGCGTGGTTGATCTCGGGCAGCTTGTCGGGGAAGACGGCCTCGATCACGACGCCTTGGATGGACTCGATCCGGCCGACGTTCTCGTGCGGCCCTCTTCCGCCGGAGCTTCTGTGTCACTGTCATGTCATTATACCTGTCTGTCGTGATCTCTTGGTGGAACTGGGCAGTCTAGCTGAGGCCCTCGGCCCCGGCAACAACTTCCATGATCTCCTGGGTGATCTCGGCCTGGCGTGCCCGGTTCATCTGCAACGTCAAGTCCTGGATCAGCTCTTTGGCGTTGTCGGAGGCGTGACGCATCGCCGTCATCCGTGCGCCGTGCTCCGAGGCGGTGGACTCGAGAAGTGCGCGATAGATCGAGATCTCGACGTAGTCGGGGACCAGCCTCTTCAGGATCGGCACCGCGTCGGGCTCGTAATCGGCGCGACCGCGGCTCGGCTCCCGTCGGAGGGCGGCTCTTCGGCGGATCCTCCGTCGAGACGGTTGCCTGTTGCGATCGGCAGCAGGGTCTCGCGCCGGACGATCTGGAGATCGCCGAGCCGTACCCGTTGTAGAAGATCTCGACCTGGTCGACCTCGTTGTCGAGGAAGGCGGCCACCAGCCGCTCGGCGATGCGCCGAGCATCGGCGTAGCTGGGCCGGTCGGTGAAGCCGGTGAAGCGTCGGCAACCGGTCCAGCCCGCGGAACTTCAGGGACGACGCGATGCGGCGCCCCGAAGCGAAGTAGACGACCCGGCGGCCGGCCGCCTCGTGCTCCCGGCCGGCGGCGATCCCGGCCCGGACGATGTTGGAGTTGAACGCACCGGCCAGGCCGCGGTCGCCGGCCACGAGCAGCAGGCCGACCGTACGGATCTCGGCGTGCTCCTGGAGGATCGGCACCGCTCGGAACGGAGCCCGCCGCCTCCGCAGCCTGACGGGTCATCCGCCGGATGGCGCTGGCGTACGGCCGCAGCGCCTCGATCCGCTGCACGGCACGGCGCAGCCGCGCCGCGGCGACCATCGCCATGGCCCGGGTGATCTTCTCGATGTTCGTGACCGATCGAGATGCGGTTACGGACGTCACGCTGGGACTGTGCCATGGTGGTCGAGGCGGGGTGCATTACGGCACCAACGCAGCCTCTTCCCCTTCTCCGTTTCCGGCTGGCCGGCAGCGTCACCCGGCTGGCGGGGCCGGGCTCCTCGACACCGCTGGAGCGGACGGCCCTCTTCGTCGAGGTCGAACCCGAAGTCCTCGGCGAACTGCTCGACGCACCGCGGCCACCCGGGCCTGGGTCTCGCTCACCCCAGTCCCCGGCCGCCGATCTGCTCCAGCAGGTCGGGCGTCGGTGGCCCGTGACCCGCTCGATCAGCTCGAGCAGGAACCGCTCGACCTTGTCGACCGTGATCCGGTCGAGGAATCCGTTGGTCGCGGCGTAGATCTGCACGACCTGCTCCTCGACCGGCATCGGGTTGCGCTCGGCCTGGTTCAGCGTCTTCACCAGCCGCTGGCCACGAGCCAGCGTCCGCTGGGTGTCGGCGTCGAGCTCGGAGCCGAACTGGGCGAACGCCTCGAGCTCGCGGTACTGGGAGAGCTCGAGCTTCAGGCGGCCGGCGACCTGCGCATCGGCGTGCGTCTGGGCGTCGCTACCGACTCGGGAGACCGAGATACCGACGTTGATGGCCGGGCGCACGCCGGAGTTGAAGAGATGCGGCTCGAGGTAGATCTGCCCGTCGGTGATGGAGATCACGTTGGTCGGGATGTAGGCCGACACGTCACCGGCCTGCGTCTCGATGATCGGCAGCGCGGTGAGCGACCCGCCACCGGCGAGCTTCTTCCCGGTCGGCGGATCGGTGACGCTCGTCGGCCAGCTTGACCGACCGCTCCAGCAGCCGCGAGTGCAGGTAGAAGACGTCGCCCGGATAGGCCTCGCGGCCGGGGGGCCGGCGCAGCAGCAGGGACATCTGGCGGTAGGCGTAGGCGTGCTTGGTGAGGTCGTCGTAGATGGCCAGCGCGGCCATGCCCTTGTAGAGGAAGTACTCGCCCATCGCGCAGCCGGCATACGGTGCCAGGAACTTGATCGGCGCGGCCTCATCGGCTGCCGCCATCACGATGATCGTGTTCTTGAGCGCGTCGGCTTCCTCCAGCGCCAGCGCCAGCTGGGCCACCGTCGCCTTGCGCTGCCCGATGGCTACGTAGACACAGATCAGGTCACGAGTCCTTGTTGTTGATGATCGTGTCGATGGCGATGGCCGTCTTGCCGGTCTTGCGGTCGCCGATGATCAGCTCGCGCTGGCCACGGCCGATCGGGATCATCGAATCGATCGCCTTCAACCCGGTGAGCATCGGCTCCGTGACCGGCTGACGCTGGACGACCCCTGGCGCCTTGTGCTCGACCGGACGCGTCGTGGCCGCCCTGATCTCGCCCTTGCCGTCGAGCGGGTTCCCGAGCGGATCCACGATGCGCCCGAGCATGTCCTCACCGACCGGAATCTCCAGCAGTCGTTTGGTGCGGCGGACGGTGTCGCCCTCGAGCGATCTCCTCCCAATCGCCGAACAGCACGGCACCGACATTGTCGGATTCGAGGTTGAGGGCAAGCCCGGTGACGCCGTGCGGGAAGTCGAGCATCTCGAACGACATGCAGTTGTCGAGGCCGTGGATGCGGCAGATGCCGTCGGCGACCGACAGCACGGTCCCGACCTCAGTCAGATCACCGCTCGTGGAGTCGAGTCCTTCGATCCGACTCTTGAGGATCGAGGTGATCTCGTCAGGCTTGATCTGCATTGATTGACTCCTTGGCAGGCGATGGTGGCCGAGCCTGTGCCACTTGCTGGCGAAGCTGGCTCAACTTGTTCCTAATCGATGCATCGAGGACGAAATCGCCCACGCGGAGCACGATTCCACCGAGGATGTCGGGATCGACGACGCTGGTGAGTTCGATCCTATTGCCGGTCTGGGAGCCGATGCGCTCGCCGATCTCTTGCACGACCGCTTCGTCGAGATCCACGGCACTGGTCACCTCGACCGGCAGTCGCTTCATCTCCGCGTCCCATAACACCGCATAGCGGGTGCGGATATGGAAGATCTCCGGCATCCGGTGACGCTCGACGAGCGTCTCGAGAAAACTCATGACCGTTTGCTCGGCGCCGTCGACCAACCGGGTCAGGCCGTCCTTCTTCTCCTGGGTCGAGAAGTACGGCGAGAAGAAGAAGGTCTGGAGAGCATGGTCGGTCTCCAGGGCGTCGACGAACTGGCTGAGCTGGTCTCGAACCACATCGAGCACGCCGCGCTCGGAGGCGACCTCGAAGAGCGCCCGCGCGTAGACCTCGGCGACTTCTTCCATTAGCCGGGCCTTTGGAAGCTCATGGTTGCCGGCTCGATCCGCTGAGGACCGTGAAGTCGAGCTCGGACAGCGCGTCCTCGACCAGCCGCCGCTGGTCCTCCTCGGTCAGTACCTTGCGCAGCATCTTTTCGGTCGCCAACACCGTGAGCTCGGCGACATCCCTGAGCATCTCGTCGAGCACACGGCGGGTCTCGGCCTCGATGTCCCGGCGCGTCTGCTCCAACATCTGCTCGCGCCGCGCCTGGCCCTCACTGCGGGCATCGCGCTCGCTGGCTGCGGCCGCCTCGCGGGCACGCTCGATGATCTCTTCGGCTTGCTGGCGGGCCTCTTGAAGGTGCTGGCGATATTCCACCAGCAGCTGGTCCGCCTCGTGTCGGGTTTCCTCGGCCGCGTCAATCGAATCCTCGATGACCTTTTGGCGCTTATCGAGTGCCTCCCCGATACGAGGCAATACAGCCTTGATGAGGATGAAGAGCGAGATGGCAAAGACCACCAGCGTCCAGATCGTCAGCCCGACGTCTGGAGTGATCAGCCAGGAACTCGATGCGGCCAGTATTTGGGTCATAACGGAGGGTCGGCTCTGCTGGCTTTACAGGAAGAAGGCGATGAAGCCACCGACGAGCCCGTAGAAGAAGGTCGCCTCGGTGAGCGCGAACCCCAGCCACTGGATCTGGGTGATCTCGGCGCGCATCTCCGGTTGCCGAGTGGTCGATTCGATCACTTTCCCGAACAGCATCCCGATACCAGCGCCGGCCCCGGCGGCACCACCGCCAGCTCCAACGCCGAGCGCGATCGCCTTTCCAGCCTTCTCGCCAACCAGGTCATACGACTGCGCCGCGGCCGCGACCAAAGGATGAATAAGGCCGGAAATCAAAGCGACACCAAAGAGAAAATGCAAGGTACTGCTCCTTTATTACTAGTGACTACTGACGGCGCTGCCGAGGTAGATGGACGTGAGAATAGCAAAGATGAATGCCTGCAGACCCGCGATCAATACGCACTCGAAGAGGTAGATCGCGACACCGACCGGCAGAGTGAACCAACCCACGACAGGCAAGCCCAGCAGTACCGCCATGTCACCGGCCATGAAATCGATCAGGAGGTGCCCGGCGAGCAGGTTGGCCCAGAGCCGGATGGCCAGCGAGAGCAGCCGCAGGAAGTGGGAGAGAATCTCCAGTGGGAAAAGGAAGAGAAGCATGCCTCCGCCCACACCGGACGGAACCAGGCTCTTCAGGTACCCCGGGAACCCGTGGTGGCGGATGCCCTCCACGTTGTACGCAATGAAAACGCCGAGCGCCAGTACCAGAGGAAGGGCGACATTGGTGTCCGCTGCATAGATCTGGAACGACGGGACGTGCACCCCGGCCACAGCGATCTTGTCCACGGTGTTGACGGGTAGTGGGATGTAGCCCAGAAGGTTGGTGACCAGGACGAACACGAACAGGGTGAATACGAGCGGAAACCACTTCCTGGCCATCTGCTCGTCCATGCTGTCGTTGGTCAGACGTTTCGTCAGGTCGTAGAACCACTCAACGGCGGTCTGGACCCGATTCGGCCGCATCTCCATGTGCCTGGCGACCCACGCGCAGACGCCGATGGTGATCGCCGCGGTGAGGAGAAGGTAGAGCACTCCCTTGTTGATGTCGATCGGGCCGACGATGTGCACCCACGTCACCAATTGGTAGGGGGAGACGATGTTGAACTCGGTGTTCTGATGCTCGTGGAGACCGAAGATGACCCCGAACACGACCAAGCCCACGACGTAGACGAGAACGATGCCCCAGGTGATCTTCCTACGGGGGCTCATGGTGGCCAGGAAGCTCATTGGACCGCCCCGTGCCGGGTTGGTCGCGTGATCACCTTGAGGACAAAGGCCACCGAGTAGGCCCCGAAGATCACCAGCGCTGCGGTCAGCCCGTCTTGGCGTCCGCCGGCGATGCCCGCAATGATGATGGCGCCCGCCAGCAGCCAGATCCGTCCGAAGGCCTCGAACAGACTCACGCCGAGCTGCTTGACCGGCTCGGACACCCTGCCGATCCAGCGTCGGTCGGTTTCGGCGATGACCCGCTGCAGGAGCCATCCGCCAGCACCGATGGCATAACCGAGAACAGGGGCTCCGAGTGCCACTGCGGGAGCCATCGCCAAGACCACCAGCACGACGTCCGAATAGGCCCACACCGGCTGGTGCACCCGGTTTGGGACGTCCGGGTGGGGGTGGGCCGCCGCCGTCGGATCACTGTCTACCGGAGGCCCGGGAGGCGGCTCACTCACGACTTTTGGGGGGCCAAGGGCGCGCACGACGCATATTTGCATGGAGAAGCGGGGCGAGGCAAAACGAAGGAAACACGCCGTTCACACTTCAGGGGACGCGGCTGCGGTCGCCGCCCCGCAACGGCAGGCCCGGAAAGGTCGCCCGCTCGGGCCGCTCGGGCCGCTCGGGCCGCTCCGCCCGCTCAGGCCCGTCGGGCACTTCGGGCCGCTCGGGCACTTCGGGCTCCTCGGGCTCCTCGGCCGCCGGTTCGGCAGGTCGCCTGAGCGACGGGTGGAACAGGGTATAGAGGATGACCCCAAGTGCGAGGGCACCGAAGGGGATGATGGCGTTCACGCTGGAGATGTACAGCGGGAACAGGATGAACCCGGACAGGAGCAGGGTCCAGGCCCACAGAATGAGCACACTCCGACGGTGCCCGTGGCCCAGGCGGAGGAGCCGGTGGTGGAGGTGGTTCTTGTCCGGGGTGGAGAATCCGGTGCGATTGGCCGTCCGGCGCACGAAGGCGAAGGCCATGTCCACCATGGGCACCCCGAGGATGAAGAAGGGGATGAACAGGGGGGCGAAGAAGAAGTAGGTCTGCCCGGAGTGGCCGGCGATGCCGCCGACCGTGCCGGCCGACCGACCCCCGATCAACATGGTGGAGGCGGCCATCAGCACCCCGAGGAGCAGCGCCCCGGCGTCACCCATGAAGATCTTGGCCGGGTGGAAGTTGTGGGGCAGGAATCCCACACAGATGCCGCAGGTGACCACGGCGATGAGCGGCCCGATGTTGTCGGCCGGCAGGTTACCCAGGTGCTGGAGATGGAGGCCGTAGATGGCGAGGGCGCCCGAAGCGATGGCCACCACGCCGGCGGCCAGGCCGTCGAGGCCGTCGATCAGGTTCACCGCATTGGTGATGGCGATGACCCACAAGGCGGTGAGCAGCGGGGTCCATTCGGGCGACAGCTGGACCAGACCGGCCAGGGGCACCTTGAACTGGAACCAGGTCACCCCCATGAAATAGAGGATGGTGGCCGCCAGCACTTGGCCGGCCACCTTGGCCGGGGCCGACATGTCCCGGAAATCGTCGATGATGCCGACCACGAAGATGGCCGCAGCCCCGAGGATGAGCCCCAGCGGTTCCGACGATCCCCGGAACAGCGCGGCGAGGGCGGGGATGGACGCGGCCACCGCCCAGGTGACGAGCATGGCCACGAACATGGCCACCCCACCCGCCTCGGGGGTCACCCGCTGGTGGACCTTGCGGTCGTCGGGCTGGGCCACGTAACCGATCTGGAGGGCGATCCGGCGGGCCGGGAAGGTGAGCGCCCAGGCCGACAGCGCGGCCACTGCGAACAGGGCGGCGTACCAGTTGAGTGGGACGATCGAACTCATCGGACCACGGCCGGTGGCGTCGCCTGACTGGTGGTCACACGCTGGCCGAGGTCGGCTGATCCATGGTCGGGTAGGGCGGGAAGGCACCGCACAGCTCACGCACTTCGGTACGGATGGCGGCGATTTCGGCATCGTCGTCCCGGTTGCGCAGCGTGCGGCCGATGAGGCGCCCGATGAGCTGCATCTCGTCGACACCCATGCCTGCCGTGGTTTCGGCGGCGGAACCCAGCCGCAGGCCCGAGGTGATGAAGGGCGAGCGCGGGTCGTCGGGGATGGTGTTGCGATTGCAGGTGATGCCGGCCCGGTCGAGGACGTCCTGGGCCACTTTGCCGGTGAGCTCGGCGTCAAATGTGCGCAGGTCCACCAGGACCTGGTGGTTCTCGGTCCCGCCGGACACCAGGCGGATCCCCTCGGCGGCCAGTGACTCGGCCAGGGCAGCGGCGTTGACCACCACCCGGGCCGCATAGGTGTGGAACGAGGGCAAGGCCGCCTCGGCGAAGGCCACCGCCTTGGCCGCGATCACATGCTCCAGCGGCCCACCCTGCAGGCCGGGGAAGACCGCGCTGTCCACCTTCTTGGCCAGCTCGGCAGTGGACAGGATGGCCCCTCCCCGCGGGCCCCGCAGTGTCTTGTGGGTGGTGAGGGTGACCACGTCGGCCACGCCCACCGGCGACGGGTGGAAACCGCCGACGATAAGGCCGGCCGGATGGGCGGCGTCGAACAGGAACAGAGCCCCCACCGAGTCGGCGATCTCACGGAAGGGCAGGGGGTCGATGATCCGGGCGTAGGCGGTGGAGCCGGCCACGATGAGCTTGGGCCGCTCTCGACGGGCCAGGTCGGCCACCTGGTCGAAGTCGATGATCTCCCCGGGCTTGTCGGGGTCGTCGGAGGCGGCCGACACGCCGTAGGAGACGAAGCGCCAGATCTTGGAGGTGATGCTGGCCGGCGACCCGTGGGTCAGATGGCCACCGTGGTCGAGGCGCATGGCCAAAATGGTGTCCCCCGGCTCCAGGAGGGCCTGGTAGACGGCCAGGTTGGCGCTGGCCCCGGCGTGCGGCTGCACGTTGGCGTGCTCCGCTCCGAACAGGTCCGTGGCCCGCTGGCGGGCCAGCTCCTCCACCTCGTCGATGATCTGGTTGCCCCCGTAGTAGCGACGGCCGGGGTAGCCCTCTGAGTACTTGTTGGTCAGCACCGAGCCCGAGGCGGCCAGCACCGCCGGGGAGGTGAAGTTTTCGGAGGCGATCAACTGCAGGGTGGTGGACTGGCGCTCGGCCTCCTCCCCGAGGAGACGGCTGACTTCGGGGTCGTCGACCAGCCACCGGTCGA
This sequence comes from uncultured Acidimicrobiaceae bacterium, assembly GCA_963824355.1. GTDB lineage: Bacteria > Actinomycetota > Acidimicrobiia > Acidimicrobiales > RAAP-2 > Bog-756. Next base: position 13,296 of record CAWGOY010000002.1, read on the forward strand.
ACGGGGACGCGGCATGGGGGGTGGTCATGGTTGTCGGCTACGCCCTTTCGTCAGACGGTCGGTCGGGATCGATGTCACCGGGCACCCGTGCTGGGCTGGGGTTCCGCCGACTCGAAGTCGGAGATCTCGTCCAGCCGCCTCTGGTGGCGCCCGCCTTCGAAAGCGGTGGAGAAGAAGGTGTCGACGGCGTCGATGGCCTCGAGCGCACCGGTGGTCCGCCCGCCCAGACAGATCACGTTCGCATCGTTGTGGCGGCGAGCCAGCGAGGCGGTGGTCACGTCGTGGACCAGGGCGGCCCGGATCCCGGTCACCTTGTTGGCGGCGATGCCGATGCCGATGCCTGTTCCGCAGACGCAGATCCCCCGATCGGCGCGCCCCTCGGCCACCGCCCGGCCCACGGCCAGACCGTAGTCGGGGTAGTCGACCGACACCTCAGAAGAGTCGGTCCCGAGGTCGATGACCTGGTGGCCTGCGCCTTCCATGTGCTCGGCCAGCGTGGCCTTGAGGGCGAAGCCGGCATGGTCGGAGCCGACGGCGATCCGCATCCCCCGAGTGTACCGAGGCCTGCCGGCCCCGAGGATTCCCCGGCTGGGGGATCTGTGGGGGGACTCAGGGCGCAGGCGTGCCCGCAGCCAACGGCGGCGGGGCCTGGGTGTCCCGGTAGCGGTGCTTGAAGGCGCCGTAGGCGAAGGGCCCGGCCAGGAGGGGCAGCCAGTAGGAGGCCAACCGGTAGGCCAGGGTGGCCAGCACCGCCTGCACGCCGGTGAGGCCGGACAGGACCAGCAGACCGGACAGGCTGGCCTCGACGATGCCCAGCCCGCCGGGAGTGATGGGCACCAACCCGATGACCCCGGCCACCGCGTAGGCCAAGAGGATGAGCGAGGGACGCGGGTGGGCCCCGACCGCCCGCACCGAAAAGAGCAGGCACAGGTAGTCGAACAGCAGCCGCCCGGCCGACAGCAGTGTGGCCTGCCACCACTGCTGGCCGAGCACCGTGCGGATCAGGTCCCGCTGTTCGACCAACCGTTCGGGGAGCCCGCTGAGCGGCTCGCGCTTGCGGAACAGGCGGTTGCGGATGGACTGGGCCCACCGGCCGATGTGGCGGAGCGGGGCCTCGGTGGCCAGCACCCAGGCGCCCAGGCCCACGAAGAGGACGAAGCCGATGGCGCCGATGATGGCCGCGTCAGCCAGACCCCGGCTCACCGGCGAGCCGAACAGCACGGCGGGAAGGACAAAGACCGGCAGGGCCAGCAGCCCGCCGATCCCGAGGAAGGAAAAGGCGGTGAGGCCACCGACCGCGTCGGTCGAATCCATGCCGCTGGTGGCCAGCATGCGGAATTGCACGGCGGCGCCAGCCGCCGCCCCCCCGGGCACGATGAGGGAGATGGCGTTGCCGGCCAGCTGGGCGGTGATCACCGAGAACCACGCCTTGGTCCGCAGGGCGATGCGCTGCAGGGAGAAGGTGCATACGAAATGGATGCCTTCGGCCAGCAGGGCGGGGATGAACCAGAGGAGGTTGAGGGTGGCCAGCCGGGGCCACGAGTGGAAGACGTCGATGACCTCGGGGAGCACCAGGTAGAAGGCCACCCCGGCCACCACCACCACGATGAGTCGCTTGACCAGCGCCTTCCACGGGAAGGGCTTGTCCTGCTGCTCCTCGAACTGGGTCTCGAACGACCGCGACCGGGGATCGCGTCCGGCGGCCGGCACGCTGGTCACCCGTGCGGACTCCGGTCCGGCGTCGGCGGAACAGCCATCGGTCCCCCGGTCAGGATCCGGCCAGGCCGGTCACCGCGGCGAGGGCGATGGAGAATCCCCGCACGTCGCCCATCAGCCCGCTGTCCATGCGGTTCATCACGTAGCACACGGTGAGCCGGGTCTCGAGATCCATGATGATGAGCGAACCGCCGTAGCCGCCCCAGTAGCAGGACCGGGGGCCGATGGGCACCATCGAGCTGGACAGCCCGTAGCCCATGCCGAACCGGGTCGGGGCGGCCAGGACCAGGTCGACCCCGTCGGCCTGCTGGTCGAAGATGATCTCGCAGGTCTTCTCGGAGAACAGGCGGGTCCCCCGGACCTGGCCGCCTCCGGCGACGATCGACTGCACGAGGGCCACCGACCGGGCGTTGCCCTGGCCGTTGGCCGCCGGGATCTCGGCCCGGCGCCACCAGGCCTGCTGCGGGTAGGTGGCGTCGAGCAGCGGGTTGGAGAAGGTCCGGACGGTCATCTCGGGGGCGCCCAGGGCTTCGAAGTCGAGGGGCTCGGGGGGGATCACGAAGGACACCCGGTGGTCCTCCGACTCGGGCAGGCCGATGTGGAAGTCGGCGCCGAGGGGACCGGCCACCTCGCGGGCGAAGAAGGTGCCGATGGTCTCACCGGTGATCCGGCGGACCACCTCGCCGATCAGGTAACCCTGGGTCACCGCGTGGTAGCCCGAAGCCGTCCCCGGCTCCCACCAGGGCTCCTGGGCGGCCAGCAGCGAGGTGCAGCGGTCCCAGTCGGCCAGCTCCTCGGGCTCCAGGTGCTCGGTCCAGCCGGACAGGCCGGCGGTGTGGCTCATCAGGTGGCGGACCTGGACGTCCGCCTTGCCGCCGGCGGCGAACTCGGGCCAGTACTCGGCCACCGGGGCGTAGAAGTCGAGCTGGCCGCGGTCGGCCAGCATGAGGGCGCAGACGAAGGTCATCGTCTTGGTGGTCGACCACACGTTGGTCAGGGTGTCCTCGGCCCACGGGGCCGAGTGCTCCTGGTCGACCCACCCTCCCCAGATGTCCACCACCGGCTCCCCGTCGAGGAGGACGGCCACCGAGGCCCCGACGTCGGTGCCGGCGTCGAGGCTGGCCGCCAGCGTCGTGGCCACCCCCTCGAACTGCGGGTCCCAGCTCCCTCGGATGTCGGCCACGCGCACCACCTCCGGTCATGGTTGTGCCCACAATCATCCCACGGGCGCCGGCCGGTCAGGCATCTCCTGGCGCCGTAGGCTGGCGGCGATGACCCCGGGAGCCACCGCTGCCACACCACCGGAGGGCGAACACCACCGGGTGGTCATCGTCGGGGCCGGGTTCGGCGGCCTCGGACTGGCCGCCCGGCTCACCGCCGCCGGTTTCCGCGACGTGGTGCTCCTCGAGAAGGAGGACGACCTCGGCGGCACCTGGTACGTGAACACCTATCCGGGGTGCCAGTGCGACGTCCCCTCCCTCCTCTACTCCCTGTCGTCGGCACCCCAACCCGGAGTGGAGCCGCACCTTCGCCCCCCAGCCGGAGATCGAGGCCTATCTGGAGACGGTGGCCGACCGGGCCGGGCTCCGGCCCCTCATCCGCTTCGACACCGAGGTCGAAGAGGCGTCCTGGGACCCGGCATCGGACCGGTGGGTGATCCGGACCCGGCGTCCCTCGGGAGGCAGCGGCGACCGGCCGGCCCGGCGGACGCCGGCACCCTCACCGCCGACGTGCTGGTGCTGGCCAGCGGGTTCCTCAGTACCCCGACCGTCCCGGCCCTCGCCGGCCTCGACCAGTTCGCAGGGACCGTCTTCCACTCGGCCCGCTGGGACCACCACCACGACCTCGGGGGCGAACGGGTGGCGGTCATCGGCACCGGGGCCTCGGCCATCCAGCTGGTGCCCCAGATCCAGCCCGAGGTGGCCCGCCTGAGCGTGTTCCAGCGCACCCCACCCTGGGTGACGCCGCGGCCCGACCGTCCCTTCCGGCCCTGGGAGCGGTGGCTGTTCCGCCGGTCGCCCCTGGCCATGCGCCTCAGTCGGGCCCGCATCTACTGGTCCCGCGAGCTGCTGGTGATCCCCTTCACCAAGCGGCCCGGGCTGACCCGGTTGGCGGCCAAGGGGGCCCTCGGCCACCTGGCCGCCCAGGTCGAGGACGAGGGGCTGCGGGCCAAGCTGACCCCCGACTACGCCCTGGGCTGCAAGCGGGTCCTGCTTTCCAACGACTACTACCCGGCCCTCGGCCAGGCCAACGTGGACCTGGTCACCGAGCCCATCGAACGGGTCCTGCCCCACGGCATCCTCACCGCTGACGGCGTCGAGCACCCGGTGGACACCATCATCCTGGCCACCGGCTTCGCGGCCACCGACCCGCCCATGGCGGCCAAGGTGCGGGCGGCCGACGGACGCACCATGCGGGACCACTGGGGCGGAAGCGCCCTGGCCTACCTGGGTACCGCGGTGGCCGGGTTCCCCAACCTGTTCTGGATCACCGGCCCCAACACCGGGCTCGGCCACTCGTCGATGATCTACATGATCGAAGTCCCAGTGCACCTACATCGTCGACGCCCTCCGGACCATGGACCGCCGCGACCTGGCCACGGTCACCGTCGGCCGGAGACGGTGGCCGCCTTCAACGACGAGATCCAGCAGAAGCTGGCCGGGACGGTGTGGAACTCCGGGTGCGCCAGCTGGTACCTCGACGCCCAGGGCCGCAACACCTCGTTGTGGCCCGACTTCACCTGGCGCTTCCGCCGTCGGACCCGCCGGTTCGACGCCGAGCGCTACGCGGTGACCCGCCGCCGGGCACAACGTGCCGGAGCCGACGATCCACCCGTTAGCCTGGTGAGCCGTGACTGACGCATCCGAGGCCCAACTGACCCGAGACACCTACGACCGGCTCTCAGGCCGAGCTGGAGGATCTCACCACCCGGGGACGGGTGGAGATCGCCGCGGCCATCGAGTCGGCCCGGGCCCTCGGCGACCTGTCGGAGAACGGCGACTACCACGCGGCCAAGGACGCCCAGGGGAAGATGGAGTCGAGGATCCGCCAGCTCCAGCGGCTGTTGAAGACGGCCACCGTGGTCGACGCCGGGTCGGCCTCCGACGGCACGGTGGCCCCGGGGACCAGGGTCACCCTCCGCTACGAGGGGGACGACGAGGACGAGACCACCGAGTTCTTCGTGGGCTCCATCGAGGAGCGCCAGGGGGACCTGACCGTGGTCTCGCCCGGAAGCCCGCTCGGCCAGGCCCTGCTCGGCCACGCCAAGGGCGACGCCGTGGAGTACGCCGCCCCCGGCGGTACGCTCAAAGTCGAGATCGTCGACGTGGGTGCCTGACCGGTGAGCGACACGCAGCCGACCAGCGGACCGAGGACCCTCTCGCAGAAGGTCTGGGACCTCCACACCGTCCACCGGGGCACCGAAGACGAGCCCGACGTCCTGTTCATCGACCTCCACCTCATCCACGAGGTCACCTCACCCCAGGCCTTCGACGGGCTGCGCCTGGCCGGCCGCGGGGTCCACCGGCCCGACCTGACCCTGGCCACCGCCGACCACAACGTGCCGACAGTCGACATCGACAAGCCGGTGGCCGACCCCATCTCGGCCAAGCAGCTGGCCGTGCTGGCCGAGAACTGCAGCGAGTTCGGCATCACCTGCTACCCGATGGGTGACGCCAACCAGGGCATCGTCCACATCATCGGGCCCGAACAGGGACTGACCCAGCCGGGGATGACCATCGTCTGCGGCGACAGCCATACCTCCACCCACGGGGCGTTCGGGGCGCTGGCCTTCGGCATCGGCACCAGCGAGGTGGAACACGTGCTGGCCACCCAGACCCTCCCCCAGCGCCGGCCCTCCCCCATGGCCGTCACCGTGGAGGGCGAACTGCCCGACGGGGTCACCGCCAAGGATCTGGTGCTGGCGGTCATCGGGCGCATCGGCACCGGGGGCGGGGCCGGCCACATCATCGAGTACCGCGGCTCGGCGGTTCGGAGCCTGTCCATGGAGGGCCGGATGACCGTGTGCAACATGTCGATCGAGGCCGGGGCCCGAGCCGGCCTGGTCGCCCCCGACGAGGTCACCTTCGCCTACTTGGAGGGGCGGGACCACGCCCCCAAAGGCGCCGCCTGGGAGGAGGCACTGGTTGCCTGGCGATCCCTGCCCACCGATGCCGGAGCGGTGTTCGACCGGGAGGTCGAGATCGACGCGGCCACCCTGGCCCCGTATGTGACCTGGGGCACCAACCCGGCCCAGGTCACCCGCATCGATGGGACCGTCCCCGACCCGGCCGCCTTCACCGAGTCAAGTGACGAGGAGGCGGCCAACCGGGCACTCGAGTACATGGGGTTGCTGGCCGGCACGCCCATGCGGGAGATCGGGGTGGACACCGTGTTCATCGGCTCGTGCACCAACGGGCGGATCGAGGACCTGCGGGCGGCGGCCGAGGTGCTGCGGGGTCGGAAGGTCAAAGACGGGATGCGGGCCCTGGTCGTCCCGGGGTCGCACCGGGTGAAGGCAGAGGCCGAATCGGAGGGTCTCGACGCGGTGTTCATCGCGGCCGGATTCGACTGGCGCGAGCCGGGGTGTTCGATGTGTTTGGCCATGAACCCGGACAAGCTGGCCCCCGGCGAGCGGGCCGCCTCCACCTCCAACCGCAACTTCGAGGGCCGGCAAGGTCGGGGCGGACGCACCCACCTGGTGTCGCCGGCGGTGGCCGCGGCCACCGCGGTGGCCGGCCGGTTCGCGGCACCGGCGGAGCTCGACTGATGCGGGCCATGCAGTTGGTCAGCGGCCGGGCGGTCCCCCTCGACCGGTCCGACGTGGACACCGACCAGATCATCCCGTCCGACTGGTTGAAGCGGGTGGAGCGCACCGGGTTCGGGGCCGGGCTGTTCGCCGAGTGGCGTGACGACCGCAACTTCGTGCTCAACCGCGAGGAGTTCGCCGGGGCCAACATCTTGGTTGCCGGACCCAACTTCGGTACCGGCTCGTCGCGGGAGCACGCGGTGTGGGCCCTGCAGGACTACGGGTTCGACGCGGTGATCTCGGCCAAGTTCGGCGACATCTTCCGCAACAACTGCACCAAGGCCGGACTGGTGCCCGTCCAGGTCGATCCGCTCATCGGCCGGCTGCTGCTCGACGCGGTGCTGGCCGAGCCGGCCATGCAGATCACCATCGACATCGAACGGGGTTGGCTGGAGGCACTGTCGGCGGGGATCGAGACCACCTTCCCGCTCGACGAGTTCACCCGCATGCGGTTGTTGAACGGGTGGGACGACATCGGCCTGACCCTGCGCTACGAGGACGAGATCACGTCCTACGAGGCCGAACGACCTGGTTGGCTGCCGACCACCCGCTGAGCGGGAGCAGGTCGATGCGGCTAGCGCCCTGACGGGCTCAATCCCTAAAGGCTGAGGCCTCAGCCCTGAGTGGGAGAGCCCGCCGGGTCCCCGGCGCCGACTACCACGAGGGGCAGGGGGGCAGCCAGCGTCGGGGGACCCGGTGGATGAGGAGTTGCGAACCGCCAGGTTCTTTCGCAACTTCGAACTTGTGCTCCCGCAAGGTGGGGAGCCTGGACTCGCCTGTCAGACAACGTGCCACCGCGACAAACGGTACACGACGGGGGCTCCGAACTCGTGTATCTCCGAGATCGTCCAGCGGGGCACGCACGGCGTTGCCAATCTCCCCTCGCTATGACCCGTTCTCCCAAGCCAGCGCATGTGTCTCCCGAGTGGTCCGCCTCTCTGCCACGACACCGCCACCGACCGGACGGCTTACTGCACTGCCGCGGTGATGTTAGGCCGGACGGATTGTCCGGTCAATCGAAGCTCGCGGGTAATTCCGTGACAAACCGGTAGGCGCACCTACCTGGCCACTGAGGGTGGCATTCCCCCGGCGACTTGATCAGAACCGTCATCTCACCGTCATCCGCGCCGAGTCCATACTGGACCGGCTATGGACCTTCCCTCCGGCGGAGCGACCCCGAATTGCTTGGGGCACGGCGACCGATGAGGGTGTTGGTGGCCGAGGACGACGCCGGCCTTCGGTCGGTCCTCGAGCGCGGCCTGCGGGAGCACGGGTACGTGGTCGACGTGGTGGACGACGGGCACGCGGCGCTGTCCTACCTCGAGTCGTACACCTACGAGGTGGCGGTCCTCGACTGGCGCATGCCCCGCCGGACCGGGATCGAGGTGGTCAGCGCCATGCGGCTCCGGGGCGACCGTACTCCCGTGCTCATGCTGACCGCCCGAGACGCCACCGGCGACCGGGTAGAGGGCCTCAACCAAGGTGCCGACGACTACCTGGTCAAGCCGTTCTCGTTCGCCGAGCTGGTGGCCCGACTGAGCGCCTTGCAACGGCGACCAGCGCTGTCGGTCGACCCGGTGCTGGTCAGCGGTGACCTCAGCTTCGACCCGGCCAGCCGGATGGCCACACGGGCAGGAGAACCGGTCACACTTACCGCCATAGAGACGGGTCTGCTCGAGCTGCTCCTGCGGCGGTCCCCGGCGGTGGTCACCCGACGGACCATCGCCGTCCAGGTGTGGGACGACGAGGCTGACGCAGTGGGCTCCAACACCATCGACGTGCACGTGGGCCGGCTCCGGACCAAGCTGGCCGGGACCACGGCCCGCATCGAGACGGTCCGCGGCACCGGCTACCGGATGGTCGGGCCGTGAGAAAGCGGAGCGCCCACTGGGGTCATGCGGCGAGGGTGGCGCTCGGGGCCACCGTGGTGGTCGGTGCGGTGGCGGTGGTGCTGGCCGGCGCGGCCAACCTGATCATCGTGCGCCACCTCGACGAAGGGGTCGACGCTCGGTTGGCCAACCAACTGGCCGGGCTCACCCATCCGGCCTTCGTGCCGCCGACCCGCGGCTCGGCCACGCTGGCCAACCCCACGGCCAGCGACCCCGACGACGTACCCGTCTACACATGGTGGGTGGGTCCCACCGGCACCGTAACCGCACTGACCCTCGGTGCCCCGGCCCTACCCATGGTGCGCTGGTCCGGCGGGCCGGTGGGCCTCACGGTGGGGACCAGCCCGTTCCGGTTCGACGCCGCCAAGGCGGCCGACGGCACCCTGGTGGTCGGTGAGAGCGTGGCCCGGGTCGGCCAGGTCCGCAACCAGCTGCTCATCGGCGAGGCGGTTCTCGGCGGGCTGCTGTTGTTGGTCACCTTCATCGGCTCATTGGTGGTCGGGCTTCGGGCCTCGGCGCCCATCGAGCAGGTACGGCGGCGCCAGGCCGAATTCACCGCCGACGCCTCCCACGAACTGCGGACCCCGCTACAGTGATCGAGGCCGAGGTCGACCTGGCCCTCGCCCGACCCCGGGACGCCGAAAGCTACCGGGCCACCCTGCACCGGGTGTCCTCGGAGAGCGGACGGCTCCGCTCCATTGTCAACGATCTGTTGTGGCTGGCCCGGGCTGACGCCACCGAGGCCACCGGGCTCGCCACCCAGGCGGTGGACGTGGCCGAGCTCGGTGGGGCGTGCGTGCAGCGGTTCGGTGCGGTGGCCGACGCCGCCTCGGTCACCCTGCGCTACCACGGCTCGTCCGAGGGTCCACCGGTGGTCCGAGCCAACCGGGACGCCCTCGACCGCCTGGTCAGCGTGCTCCTCGACAACGCCTGCAGGTACGCCGGCACCGGCGGGACGGTGGAGGTGTCCGTCGACCACCACGGAGGGCGGGTGGTGCTGACCGTCGACGACTCGGGTCCGGGGATCCCCGAGGACCAGCGTGACCTGGTCTTTGACCGGTTCCACCGGGCCGACGACCGGCCCGGTGGTACTGGTCTGGGCCTGGCCATTGCCGACGTGGTGGTCCACAAGAGTGGCGGGGCGTGGTCGGTGGGCCGGTCCCCCCTGGGTGGGGCACGCATGGAGGTCTCGTGGCGCCAGGTCCCGACCCCGGCCACCGCACCCGAGCCCCAGCCCCAGCCGGTGCCCTGACTGCGGAACCATCCGAAGGCATCTGACTCGTTGAGCTGGTATTTCTTCCGAAAAATTTAGCCATGTCGTCACGGATCCGTCAGGATCGACCCGTAGCATTGAAAGGGTGAGCAGTCCCCGGTCCACTGGCTCTCAGGACACCGTCCGCCATCAGCGCTCTCGACGGGATGCCGCAGTCGAGCGCACGCGGTCGATCACCCGGGCGGTAGGCATCGGCTCGGTGGCTTCGGTGGCCGCCCTCGGCGTCTACGTCAGCCGCGCCCTGCCTGGCCAGGCGGCGTCCAACCCGGCCCCGACCAGCTCGGGGACGACCACACTCCCCACGGGATCCTCGGGCGCCCCGACGGAAGGCGCCGCCTCGGGCAACACCGACAGTTCTGGCAACACCGGCACTGGCAACACCGGCAACTCCGGATCATCGGGCGGTCTGTCGGCTCCCACCTCTCCGCCGGCCAGGGTGCAGCAGCAGTCGCCCGTGGTCAGCGGGTCCAGTTGACCTCCCCCACCACCGCATCGGTTCGGTCACAACAGGTTCTCTACTGCACCACCGTCTGGTCCACCCGGGCCGAATTGGTGGTTACCGATCCCGGCCGGCTGGTGGCCGCCACCGCCATCCTCCATCGTGAGCTGGATGCCGTCGACAGGGTGGCCAACCGCTTCCAGCCGGGCTCCGAGCTCAACGTGCTCCACCGGGCTACCTGGTCGGGCGGTGAGGCCGCCGTGTCGCCCGAGCTGGGCTTCGCCATCGCCATCGCCCTGCGGGCCGCCGAGCTCACCGACGGCGCCGTCGATCCCACGGTAGGAGCGGCGGTCAACCGGCTGGGCTACGACCGCGACATCGCGGAACTGGCCAGAGGTGTCCCCGGCACCCTGCCGGCGCCGGGCCCGGTTGCCGGTTGGCGCTCGGTCCGACTCGACACGCTGCGCTCGGTGGTGGGGCTACCCGAAGGCACCCTGCTCGACCTCGGGGCCACCGCCAAGGCCTGGGCGGCCGACCGGGCCGCCCAGGCCATCGCCGAGGAGCTGGGCTGCGGGGTGATGGTCTCGGTGGGCGGCGACCTGGCTGTGCAACGGGCACCGGAAGGCGGCTTCGCCGTCGGCATCGCCGACGTGTGCGGGGACACCACCACCACGGTGCACGTGTCGGTGAGTTCGGGAGGGATCGCCACCTCGGGCGTCGGCAGCCGGCACTGGATGCTGGGCGGTGACCTGGTGCACCACCTGGTCGATCCGGCCACCGGACTGCCGGTCAGCCGGCAATGGCGGACGGTGTCGGTGGGCGCAGGGACCTGCGTCGACGCCAACGCCGGTTCCACCGCGGCCATGGTCAAGGGAGCCGGGGCGCCGACCTGGCTGGAGGAACACCGGCTCCCGGCCCGCCTGGTGGCCGAGGACGGCACGGTCACCACCGTGGCCGGTTGGCCGACCGATGCGCCGGTGGTCCGGTGACGGGCACCGCACTGCTGGCCGTCACCGCCGGCCATGGCAAAGCCCTCTGGTACCTGACCCGGTCCACCGGGCTGGTGGCCCTGGTGCTGTTGACAGCGACGGTGGTGGTCGGAGTGGTGGCCTCGGTGGGCTGGACATCCGAGCGGTTCCCGCGCTTTTTGTCCCAGGACGTCCACCGCAACCTCTCCCTGTTCTGCGTGGGCTTCGTGGCCGTCCACGTGGTCACCACGGTGAGCGACGGCTATGTGCCCATCGGCTTCGCCGATGCATTCATTCCCTTCCGCACGCCGTACCGGCCGCTGTGGGTGGGACTGGGCGCGCTGACCTTCGACCTGCTGCTGGCCGTCCTGCTCACCAGCGCGCTGCGACGCCAGATCGGATTCGCCTCGTGGCGGTTCGTGCACTGGCTGGCCTACCTGTGTTGGCCGATCGCCGTACTCCACTCGCTGGGCAGCGGGACCGACGCCTCCCTGACCCTGGTCATCGTGCTCGACGTGGTGTGCGGTGCGGCCGTTGTCGCCGCGGTGCTGTGGCGATTGGCCACCGGTCACACCTTCACGACGGGGCAGCGGGTGGCCGGCGCGGCGGGAGCGCTTCTGGTGGTGGCGGCTATCGCCATCTTCGCCGCGGTGGGCCCGCTCCGGCCGGGCTGGTCGCACCGGGCCGGCACCTCCGCCTCCCTCCTCTCCCAATTGGCCAACAAGAACGTGAAGACGACGACCTCCACCACCGACCCGGGGGCTACGCCCTGATGGCCCAGAATGCCGGTCGGCGATCGGTGGCCAGCCCGGGTGCGGTGGTTCCCCCCGGCGGAGCCGAACGACTGCTCAATGGAGTCGGCGGCCACGGTCGGAAGGTCACCCTTGCCGAGCATGGGCAGCGGTGGGGCGCCGGGCCGGCGGGTCCCGGTCCGGCCTTCCTCGACGAACTCGACCGCAGCGGGCTGCGTGGTCACGGCGGGGCCTGGTTTCCGGTGGCGGCAAAGTGGCGGTCGCTCCGGAGGACCCGGTTGCGCGGACCGGTGGTGGTGGCCAACGGAGCCGAGGGGGAACCGGCCAGCGGGAAGGACCGGCTGCTGGTCCACCGGCTCCCCCACCTGGTACTGGACGGCGCCGCGGTGGCGGCCCGCACCCTCGGGGCCTCACAGGTTGTCGTGCACGTACACGCCGACGCCGTCGGGGCCATGCGACAGGCCATCGGCGAGCGGATGGCCGTGGGAATCGATCCGGTGGCCACGGAGATCGTGGTGGCACCCGACCGCTACCTGGCCGGTCAGGAGTCGGCGGTGGTCAGCACGCTCAACGGGGGTAAACCAGCCACACCCACCTTCACCGGGATCACCACCGTGCGCGACCAGGGGGTGGGAGGGCGGCCCACGCTGGTGCAGAACGTGGAGACCCTGGCCCAGGTGGCCCTCATCGCCCGGTTCGGTGCCGACTGGTTCCGGTCGGTGGGCACGGTCGAGTCACCGGGGACCACCCTTCTGACCGTGACCGGACGGTGGGCGGAGACGAGGATCGTGGAGGTGGCGCTGGGCACCTCGCTGGGTAGCGTGCTCGGGATGGGGACGGACGACACCCGAGGGGTGCAGGGGGTTCTGCTCGGCGGGTACGGGGGCGGTTGGGTGCCCACCAGCCAGGCGCTGGGGCTGCCACTGACCGAGGAGGATGCCCGGGCGCGGGGATCGTCACTGGGGCCGGGGGTGGTGGCGCTGCTACCGGCCGGGGTGTGCCCGCTGGCCGAGGTGTCCCGGGTGGTGCGGTACATGGAGGGCCAGGGGGCGGGACAGTGCGGACCATGCGTCAACGGACTGGCCAGCCTGGCCAACCAGCTGGAGCTGCTGGCCTACCGGCCTCACCAGCTGCGGGGCGGCCTCTACCCCATCGAGTCGATCAGCCATCTGGTGGTGGGACGGGGCGCCTGCGGCCATCCCGACGGGGTGGCCCGGTTCGTGCTCAGCGCCCTGCGGGTGTTCGAGGACCATGCCGCAGTCCATCTGCAGCAGGGACCGTGTCAGATGGGACCGCCGTTCCTGCCGGTGCCGATGCTCACGGGCTCGGCGGCGAGGAACGGTCGGAATGTGTCGGCAGCACGCACCGTGTCGAGCCGATGAGGCAGCGCCGGCTCACCCTGGTGATCGATCCCATCGCCTGCGATGGCCACGGGGTCTGTGCCGAGCTGCTGCCCGAGCGCATCCGTCTCGACCCGTGGGGATTCCCCATTATCGAGCCGGGACCGGTGCCACCCCCGCTGATCGACCACGCGGAGCGGGCTGTCGCTTCGTGCCCGAGGTTGGCGTTGAGGTTGGTGGAGCAGGACTGAGCGCAGCGGAGGAGTCAGTGCTGAACGGCATGGTCATTAGATCGATATAGCGATTCCAACGGGACAATGCGGATACTGGATCACGACCCAAGGGTCCGAAGTCTGAGCTGAAGTCAGGGGATGACATTCTCCAATGGGTGATTCACCGAGTGCAGGTAGTGTCCGGCGTTGAGATTTGACTCTTTGGATTTGCGGTACGCCGAACTCACACGAATACCAGTCTCAGTAGTTTCCACCTGGGTGACCGATCACTCTGAATAGGCGGAATCCGCTGCAGTAGCCCCCGGGATTGAAATTGAAGGTGTGAACGAGCTTCACCCAACTATCACTGCCGATGTTCGGATACTGTGCCAACACAGCATCGTTGTTGCCAGGTAAGCCCGCCAGGAGATAGTGGGCATGGAACGTCAGGGGATCGTCGAGTTCGCGCTGGAAGTCCCGATCGTTGTGGATGACGAAGATCCGCGGGTTGTTGATCTTTGTGTAGACACTAGGGACGCAAGCGTTTGCATTGTCGGTGACCACATCGCCATTCGGGAGATGCATATTCTCAAAATACTGAGCCACCGCCTGCACCTGTCTGAAGCCGTACTCTGTGCTTCCTGCGCCGTCGCTGAGGGGATACGTGGGGAAGAAAAAGTAGCCGGTGTATTGCACAACGTCGGGAGCGATGGTCGAGTTTCTCATCGCCATCACCGTGCTCGGGAACGATACGCCTAGAAGAACCACGGCGATAACACAGGCGGTAATGCTGCCAATGGCATTACTCAGCCCTCTCTTCTCTGGCTTGGATAGGACAGGATAAGGATCCGGTTTGAGCCTCACCGGAGTGGCGAACATGCTGCCGACAAGCAGCACAGCTAACGGTATGATCAGGATGTAGTAGCGGAGCCAAGGGAAGATGGCATTGACAAGAAACGATGCCAGAGTAAATCCGATGCCTCCGCTGAGCAGCAGAATGACGCCGGCGCTTGCGATACTTCGCCGGATTATGGCTACACCGATCGCTGCCACCACGATCACAATCAAGAGTGGAGCCAGGTATGTAACGGCTTTGACCTCGTGCACCAGTCGATCGTGCAGAGTCCCAGTTATCTCGTGGGAGTTCTTGATGAGTGCGGCGTTGCCATATTTCGACTGAATCTGTGCGAAGGGCTGGCCGGTAATGACCGCGCTCACCACTGCCCACCCTACGAAGGAGGTTGCGACCGGAAGCGTGAATACCACAACGTCCGTGAAACCGGTCCAGATGCGGTGCCGGCGGTCGCCGTCCGTCCGAGCGAACGTCACAAGAAGGACGAGTGGCACGGCGAAAAAGGCTGAGGCAACGGGCTCAGTTCGTTCGAGATACCCAAAACCCAATGCGATTCCTGAATACACCAAGGAGCGCAAGTCGCTCTTCGTAAGCCACCGGCTCAGGTAGCGTGCCGCAGCAATGGTGCACCATAAATAGAGCGCTTCGCTCATTCCGTTCCCGCCGAAATACAGGATCATCGGGTTGAGTGCGAAGAAGGCTGTGAGAACCAGCCTGGGAACCAGTGCCACGCGCCACTCCCTCAATAGCGCATGGAGTTGGTAGGCGGCCCCGGCCATGGCCACTGCCGACATCGTGGTCCCGGCTACGTCGTGAGAGGCGAGCACTGGGAACCAACTGTTGAACAGCAGGAGGGGAAGATCGGCGAAGCTCGATAGAGGGTTCCACACAAATCCTACTGCCGCCAGATGCGGATCTCTCGAGTGGAGAATATAGAAGCCGTTGGCCATTCTGGAGATGGCGTCGATTTCGAAGGACAGATAGTGGAAGTCCAAGAGCATTGCGACAGTGAAATAAGCAGCGAACGAGACCCCAAGAACGGTCCCCGCCTCGACGCGCCTGGCCACCCTACGGTCGTCAGTCGGCGTCGTGGGTATGGGCTGCTGTGTCGGCCGCCAAACAGGTGGGGCGCTGGTCACCGTCATTACCAGCTCCTGCTCGTGAACATCTTCCTCACGGTACTGTGTGGATCACGCCGCCGAATAGCAGATTCCGAACTGTTTACCCAGAGTTCAGCCCGTTTTCACCCTTTGGCGGAAACTTGGTCGTGTGGCGTAGCCAAGGAGATCCGACGGCCGATCAATGACCTGAGAGATCTACAGAGGAAGGCGAACCAGATGAGGGACTACCTCGATGCGCTACTTCTGTTGGTCTGACTGGGTCAGCCCTCGAGAGCCCCACCAGCTTGCAACATCGGATCGGTTGGGTCCACGTCATAGCTGCAATTCGTTTGAGCGGAAGGCACCCAATTCCAAGCCAGGACGCCGCTGACTCCAGCTTGAATTTGGGCTCGCTCCTTAGCTTGAAAGATCGCGTTACGGGCGGCAGGCGTGAGGCAGCCCTGAGTGGTACCGGCGAGGATGCCCATCTCTCCAGCAATGATGGGCTTATTGAGAGCGGCTGCCTGCTGTAGGCGAACGCCGATCCCATTCCACTGGTCCCCGCCCAACAGAGGCGTGCCGTAGTAGTCATGATAGGAGAGAACGTCGATGCCGGGGCTAGCCGATACATACTCATAGTCGCCCCCAGAAGTACCGCACTGTCCGCTACCCAGCATTCCACTCTCGACCGGATGGCTGGGATCGAGGGCATGAATTTCTCCTCCGACCGTATCGAAGAAATAGCGAAGCGCTGTCGCCGCGGCTGCCTCATCGGGGCAAGTCTGATTGGAAGCGCAATTGAGCGGTTCATCTTGGAGGGGGCAGGTTCCGGCATTTGGTTCTGACATTGGCTCCCACATTCCTAGTGCAGGGGAGCTTTTAAACTCATTGACGAGGTCCTGCAGATAGGTCCAATAGGACAAGGGCGTCAGTCCAGTTCCCTGCGTAGTTTGAGGGTCATTGAACACGTTCATGAATCCTCCCTCGTACCAAGAGAGATCCTCCCAATGCATGTTGTCGCAGGTTCCGCCCTGGTTCGCGATGGTCACGATGAGGCGCTGGCCGTGGGCAGTTGCGGCGTTAAAGACGCGCTGCAGCGGACCCCAGTCAAGTTCGTGTGTGTTGATATTCGTCGCCATTGAACCCTGTAGAGCGGCAATGCGCACCATCGAGTTCGGTGGTAGCGAAGCGAACAGCTGGTTGAGCTGCGAATCGGTTAGCTGTGATCCGCAGCCGGCATTTGTCCCGTAGTCCGTCGCAGCCTCGTATGCGTTTATACCTGTGAAGTGATAAGTGGAACCGTTACTTACGAGATGCGATCCCAAAACCTGTATTGACGAAGACACGGGGATCGTGGTTGATGGAGCTGATGCCACTACCGGTGGCGGTGCCGGCAAAGTTGATTGCGTGGGACTCGGTTGGTTGGTGGGTTCGTTGATAGGGGTAGCACTCGTAGTCGTTGGCGAGGTGGTTGTGGAGACAACGGGGTGCTCGGTGACCGAGGAGCGAATTCGCACGCCTGAGGCCAGAATGCGGTCGGCTGAGGTCGACTGTGTGCCTCCGACCGCCAGGAACGAGACGAAGACAGCCGCACCCATGACGGCCTTTGGGAGAAAGCCCGACCGCATTACCTCGGAGCTCCGCCCTGAACCACCCTAAGAAATCGGACTGAGTGGCAGTACGGCACTGTGAGACCATCGGTATGCCGCCCTCAGGACTTGAACACGGCCGGTGGCCAGGCTTGGATTTGGGTCGCTCAGTAACTTGGGCTCGGGGCTTGGACTCGGACCGCGCCGTCAGGGATACGAGTTGATCTCAATAGGCCTCCAGCAAGGAGAGGAGAGGCGCCGCCACGCTTCGTTCACCCTCCATACGCTGCAGTTTCACGAAATTTTACCTGGTTAGGAGCCAGGTACCCAGCTAGAATGTCCATCATCGTCATTTAATCACGATGACTCCGTTGGCCAATCGTTTCGGAAGGGCACTCGACAATGGCGTACGCATTGGAGCATGGGTCGGCCGGCAACGAGAATGGCGAGCCCTACCGTGTGGTTCAGGCTGTACCGCCGCCTCCGCCAAGCCCGGTTTCTGATTTCGAGATTGCCGACATCCTGGTAAAGCTCCAGCGGTTCGTTGACGAGACGGCACGGCAAGCCGAACAAGAGGCACAAGCAGTGGTGCGGGCCGCTCATTTCGAGGCGTTCCGCTTGGTTGACGAAGCTAAGCAGCAGGCTGCTGAGATCACCGCAAACGCGACGGCGGCCGCTAGCGCAGAGGCCGCAACCCAGCATCCAGTCGCCAACGAGGCGATCGCTCAGCTCTCTGCAGCACTCGAGGAGTTCGCAGGCTCGAACAACGCGCTCGTCTGGCAGCTCGCCCAGCTGCGGGACACGCTGGCCTCACCGCCGCCGGTGGTTACACTCCCTGCCAGCACCTATCCCACGATCCCGCCGCCACCTTCTTCTCCCTACGTCGCCTGATCGGCCGGAAGTGAACTAACGAGTTTCAGCACGGGCCAACTCACACGGCGGCCGGCAGGAAGTTTGTCAGTGTCTCGAACAGCGCGAGTAGCAGCGCCACCCATATGGGTACGAGGATCAACCAGCGGCCCTCGCGTCCAAATGATTTCGACAGGCGTCGGTTAGCGAATCCCAGTACGAGGACCAGAGCCATTTCGATGGCAACCAATGGAATGAGTCTCAACGTCCCACCCGCTTGTGGCCGCTGGTCCTAGTTTGTACGGCGTCCCTGAACTCTTCGAAATCGCCGGCGCGGTTGCTGCACCCGGAGGTTTGTAGGCAGCCACCACGATCAGCCGCTGAACGGCCGAGTATTCCGGATTACAGGTGGTGAGTGTCAATCGGTTGTCGCCGAAGTTGTTGAGGACCGAAACGTTGGAGGGAGACACCGGGTAGGGCGTTTCAGCGACGATATACGTCAGATGCTGACCACTCAGAGTCGTGAGATAGATCGGGTCACCGGGTGCCAGCTGTGCGAGGCGATTGAACGGAGCGCCGTGGGTCGTGCGGTGGCCGGCGATGGCCACATTGCCGGCCTGTCCGGGTTGAGCGGTGTGGAGGTAGTGTCCCGGTCCGAGCGCGAGGTCATTTGCAGCAGTCCCAGATACCACATATTCGCTGAGGCCAATCTTCGGGATCGTTAGCTGGGCCATGACTGTGCCCTGTGGAGGATCGGGGATATTGGCAGTGGCGGGCGCCAACGTAAATCCCGACGACGGCTTGACCTCGTGAACCCTTGCCTCGAACTGCTTCTTCAGGACGTCCTGACTGCGGTGTTGCGTAATGGCGGTTCCCCAGAGCTGCCACGCCGCAAAGAGAATGAGTATTGCGCCGATGTTCCTGACCCAGCTCGCCACTGAGAGCCAGCGCTCTCGGCGACGGTCATCCAGTTTGATTCGCCTGGCTCTGGCGTGTGACCCGCCACGCCGAACCTGATCAGTGGAAGGGAGCTCGTCCCCGCCGTCCGGCTCGTTGACCCCGAACCAAGGGCTAGGAGTTGTAGGTCGTCCTTCGACCCGTGGGAGGGTGATGGTGTCCTCGGAAGAGAAGTGGGAGTTTGCTGCGGTCGGCTCCAGGCGGCCTGGGGCCATTGGCAGGGTGGCTGCAGCAAAATCCAAGGGAATAGCCGCAAGATCGCCGTAGGGTTCATCGCCAGCCGTTCCAGTGAACGGAAGCTCAACTGAGGGAGAGTCCATGCTGGTCGACGGATTCAGAACTTCGATGGCCGGCGGACGTCGAAGCCGGTACGCCTCGAACAACACCCGCGAAACGACCTGTTTCTCATTCTCTGCCCCCTGAGCGGAGGCCCAAAGGCTTTCCCACTCGGCTCGGGACAGCGGTTTTGCATCGACTCCGTCGGGCCCTGAAGCTAGTTGCGCAACGAACTTTCGAAACGAGTCCATCTCCCACAGATAGGCCCCGGAGGAGTTTCCGTTAACAACCGGATCACTGCCGTCAGGTGCTGCCCACGGCGAAAGGGTGGTGGCCATGGCCAGGCTACGATCGATTCTGGCGACCGGGCCGCGATTGGGGGCCTTCGGGCTCGGTCATGGTGCTTGAACAGGATCTGGTGGCGCGAGGTGAAGACCATGGACCGTCTTCTCCCAGTACGACTGGGCGCCAACCAACTGGCTGAGTGCCTTGATCGCGGCCATCGACATCATCACCCAATAGAGGGGAACCAGCAGCGCAGGGATGAGTAGCTCCCCTCGCTTTGAAAGCCGACAACTCATAACCGTGACATAGACCAAGAGGAAGTTACCGAAGGCCCACGACAAGAGGCTGAGGTAATAGATGGGAGCCGGGAAGATCTCCTCAATGAATGCCGGGTGAGCGACGAACCAGAGGATCGTCATGAGCCAGAAGATCGGGTTGATGATGGCCAGTGCAGGAGTACCTCCCACGAACATGGTGAAATGCATCAGGCCTTTCCATCCAAGCTCTTGCTTGAGCTCACGCGGCTCGCGTAGATGGACAGCGAACGTCTGGACATACCCCTTTAGCCATCGTGATCGCTGCTTCATCCAATTGACGAAATCGCTGTTGGCCTCTTCGTAAGTGTTCGATTCAAGTACCCCCACGGTGTAGCCCTCACGGAACATTCGGATTCCAAGATCGGCATCCTCGGTCACATTGAATGGATCCCAAGCACCGAGCGCCTGGAGAACGACACGTCTGAAGTGATTGGAGGTTCCCCCCAGTGGGATCGGGGCTTGCATCTCCGCCAACCCGGGGAGGAAAAACGAAAACCACAAGCCATATTCGATGGTGAACCATTTCGTAATCAGGTTCTGCATCGGATTGTGATAGGCGAGCTTGGCTTGGACACAGGCAACGTCAGGGCCGAGACGGCGGAGAGCGACTACGGCCCGGCGCAGTTGCAACGGTTCCGGTTCGTCCTCGGCATCGTAGATGGCGACGAACTCTCCCCTAGCCAGCGTCAACCCATAGTTGAGTGCTTTGGGCTTGGTCCTCGGTTCGGCTGCCGGCACCAGAACCAGCTCGAATTGATCGCCCGGCAATGCAGCATGAACCGCGTCGATGGTCTCGTCATCATCTGATTCGATGAGAAGCTTGACGTCCAACCGGTCCGGGGGATACTCGAGATTCGTCACCCGCTGGATCAGCTCATTGATCACCTCAGGTTCACGGTAGGCCGGAATCATCACCGTATACACCGGAAGCTCCCAGTCCGGAATCGCGCGGGCATCCTCATCGCTGACTACTTCGGTGGTGCCCGGCTTGCTCGAAGCCCGAAAGAGCACCAGCCGGTAGATGATTGCCGCTACGTAGATCACCGTGACGACCGCGACGATCACTGTGACCGTGAGGATCAGATCAATGAGGCAGCCGACCACAAAGAGGCCAATCAGTGTGAGCCCCAAGGTTCGTTGCCCCCGGGACAGAATGCGCTGGGCCGACACGACCGGCTCGCGTCCGGCCAGTCCAGAGATGCTGGCCCGGAGACGAAGGTCTGACGCCTCCTGACTCATCACGGAGGTTCGCACTGACCAAACGTAGCAACTGACCTCGGACGCTAAGGATCAGTTCACCGAGAATTCAGCGTGGTTTTCCCTCAATTTCAGCTCTGCGTTCATCTGCCGTTCACCTTCCCGAATCCGGCGCTGACCAGGGAGAAGCAGGGGTTGTGCCAGCCCTGCCCTCGGGTCAAATGGTCTACGATCTAGGGGTGATCGTGCGATGACAACCTCCAACTCGGAGCCATCAATCCCGTCCATCACTGATCAACTTCGCGTGTCGTCACGACGCCGGAGTGAGTTCTCGGGATTCATCAGCGGGCTGGCCCCGAGCGCTCGACCTTTCTCCCCGAATCCTGAGTTCTTGGTGGAGTCCTCGGTGCCTGGAGACAGCTCGATCGCTCTTGCCTTGCCGAGCACTCAAGTCAGTCTTCCCGTCAGAATCTCCGACCCGGTTGTTGCGCCAAGCCATCCGGCACCTTCTGAGAACCCACTCGACGCATTGGTTCGTTCCGTCAGCAGCTCCCCGGCAGACTCTTTCGACAACCCGATTGAGGCACTGATGCGGTCGATGAATGAAGCCTCGGGAGGGGCGCCTCAACCGGCGGGAGATCCTCCACCGGTATCCCGCTACATGGTGCGAGTGGCGAGAACCGGTCAGTTACACCGGCGTACAAAACGCAACTACGACTACTTCAACGAACTCAATGTCGCGCTAGCCAGAGTCGAGGGAGAAGTCCCGGGCGGACCTCCGACCCTCTGAACAGGGTTGACATCACTGCGGACAGTGCCCCCAGGTTCTCAGCTGCTGGATCCCGTCACCTTGACCGCCCAACGGCACGAAGCGCTCGTCTGCACGATGACCTGTTGGCTACCGGTGGTGGTCAGCGGTGTTACTGAGTTTCCCGAGCCCAGCGATGACGTGACCGCAGGGGTTCCGCTGGGTGTCCCACCGGCGTTGACCGCATAGATTGCGAACGTCGGCGTCGTGGTCGGTACTGGGACGCACTGGAACGCCCAGCCGACGTTCCACGTACCACCGGCAATCGTGAATGTCGGGCTCGTCCAGTTTCCCGTCTGCTGAGTTTCGGGAACGAGGACCGTCGCCGGACCGACCACCACCGTCGTCGTGGTGCTCGACGCACCACCGGCTGCCGCACTTGCGGTGGTGGTTGTCGTAGCCGTTCCAGCCGCCGTGGTGCTCGTCGATGAACCAGCGGTACTCCCCCCCGATGCGGCACTCGAGGAGGGCGATCCCGCAGCAGGTGGAAGCTTGTCAGCGGCGCTGGAGTCTGAGCTGGTGGTGGTACTCGAGCCGGTACTCCCGTTGATCCACATACCCAGCAAGGCGGCCAACAGGACAGCAGACAGGAGCTGCCACGTCTTCCAGGATCTGCGCTCCTTGATCTTGAGATCACCCTTACCCGGATAGCCGTCCGGTGAAGGGGACGGACCACTTGGAGGAACCGGCGCTCCGGTCCCGTACGAAGTGGGTGGATACGGGATTCCAGGATTCAGCGGGGGTCCGGCGGCAAATTCCGGAGCAGGTCCATTGGCAGTCGGCGGCGGCGTTTGCACCGGAATGGTCGCGGTGGGTGGTCCGCTGGTGTACACCGGTGCCGGTGTGTGGGGATTCGAATAGCTACTGGGATCGACGTACACCCACTGTTCCTGCGTAGGCGGCTCTTCAGTGGCTATCGACGACACTGGGTAGAGAATGGCAGTGGGATCAGACGGCGGCGGTAGGGGCGGATAAGTGGTCTGAGGTGGGTAGGCTCCTGAGCCCTCGGTTGGAGGCAGCTGCGAGGGTAAGGGCGGATACGGACTCAGCCCATTGCTGGGTATCTCCGAGGGCGGAGGCGGCGGGAGGTGTTCCGATGAAAGGTAGGCGTGATCGCGGGGATCGGATGGTGGTGGTGTTGGGGCTACCGAAGCTCGGTACCGATAGGGATCCGGCCCAGTGGACGACTGACTGACATAGGGATTCGGGGCGTACGCGCCATTACCAGTTGAAGTAGGCGGAGGAGGTGGGACGAAGAGCGATCGTGGGTAATCGCCACCGTTCAGATCGGGAACCGTGGGTTGAGGTGGCACCCACGATGCCGCCTGGTCCGCCACGGCATGGAGATCGACCGAGGTAGTCGGAACAGTGGCCGGATCCCCCACGGCAGACAACCGCGAAGATTCCTCTTCGCCGTACGGAGTCGCCTCAGGATCCCAGGGGGTCGTCACGCCCATAGCGTGGGACACTCCCGGATTCGGGTCAAGCAAACTTCACATGAACGACTAATGACCGAAGGTGACATATTCCCTGCTCAGGAGCCAATCGCGCTGGATTGACTGGTGAACTGCGCAGCACGCTGGGCCTGGGATTGGATCAGCTGCTTGGCAAATGCAACCAGGAACGTTCGGTTGTTGATCAGCGCCCGGTCGGCTTGATCCCCAGCGTTGAGCGATCCGCCGAGATTGTGGATGGAGTCATCAGTGTTGAGGCCGTGGACCACGGCGCCGTTCCCGGAGTTCTGCACATACAGGACGACCCGCTCGTAGTTGGTCGAGTTGCCGGTCTTGACCGGGACGATCCAGTAGACGATCGACCAGCTCCCGAACTGCTGCGACGTGTAGGACATGGCCTGACCAGTGATACCTCCCACCAGTGACACCTGAGCCACGTCGGCCAGTGAATAGCCGTGGAAGGTGTAGCAGTTCTCGACGCCGTAGGCGGAGAATGTGGAAAGGTCCGGTGTGTTGATGACATCGGCGACCACCGGGACGTTCGTTTGTAGTGGCCCTGGACCGGTCGAGCGCAGGATGTATCGGTTCCACACCGAGGTATCACCAAACAGTGGCTTCGCCCAGCCGTACGTCGTATCGAACTGAACCAGCCAGTCGGCCGGAGCCGCGGGAAACCGGATGTAGGGATAGAGCTTGGCCTCACCGGTGACGCCGGCAACCAGGTTGTAGTTCCGAAGACCTAGATTGTTGATGCCGACGACCAGTGAGGCGAGCACGACAGCGATGATGGCCAGGTAGACCTTCGGAACCGCCAGAACGGTCTTGTTCTTCTGCGGCAGAACGTCGTTGTACAGAGAGGGAACCGGTACCGGGCCGCGTGGTGCCTCCGGTTGCGGGGACGTCTCACCGACGGCGATGTGCATACCGAGTGGCTTGATGAGCAGGATCATCGCCAGCACACCCAGCCCAAACGTGACCAATCCGACGAAGGGGTGAAAGACATTGATGGCAACCGCCTCGCCCCACTCCTTGCCGGCATAGAAGATGAACGAGATGCGGACGAGGTTGATGACCCACAGCAACGCCATGCCACCCGAGAGCCACAACAGCTTGCGAACGATCGGTCCTTTGACGATGGCCGCGAACGCTGAGCCCACCAGGAGGAATCCCACGACACCATTCACGCCGGAACAAGCCGATACGACACTGAGGGCGAAGGTCGATCCATGGTGGGTGATGATGAACAGCGTGTCGTCCAATGAGCTCGCCGGTTTGGCCAGATGGGTGGCCACCGCTATCTTCTGCATGGCCAACAGGGTCGCCGTCGTGAATGCGTTGAGAACCCCGAGCAGGTACTTCTGATAGGGATAGGGCCACGCCAAGAAGAGGAAGAGAATGGCCAGCCTCTGTCGCCAGAGAACGCGGGATCCGAAAATGATCGCCACTGCTCCGGCGACGAAGATGGGGAGGCTCAATAGGTCGACCCGGTAGACCCAGAACATGGCCGACATGCGTGCCGGAAGTATCTCGTTGATCGCCACAGCGGTGACGATCAGAGGTATACCGATCGTGTAATCGACATGGCGGTCGTAAATGGGTGGCTCCGGCCTGAGTGGCCGGGCCCGGATGGCGGCAAGAGCCAATGCGATGGCGGGAACCAGGCTGACATAGGCCAGAGGGGTCTGCTGATCTGCGGTCTGCAGCAACGTGGTGAGTGAGTAGTTGTAGGCGCCCAGGACGGCGAGCAGGAGCACGCACAGCTGCACCCGCGTCCGAGTGGCTTGGGACGCATCTGTCCAACGCTGCTGGAGACTGTAGCGACGCTCCTTGAGCGCTGACCACCGAGAAGTGGGCTCGGGAACAAACATCGCTTCGGTCACGAGCCCGTCGTCCTTTCGGGGTTCACGATCACTCGCGCTCGCGTAGCCAGCACCATCAACCGAACCGTCCGTGGACGTAGTCCGAGGTGCGGGGATCTCGGGGGTTGTTGAACACGTCGTGCGTCGGGCCGGCCTCGACGATGTGGCCGGGGGCGCCCTCACTGTCGACCAAGAAGAGGGCGCAGGTGTGGGACACCCTCTGGGCCTGTTGCATGTTGTGCGTCACGATGACGATAGTCAACTCGTTGCAGAGTTCTCGGATGGTCTCCTCGATCACACTGGTCGAGATGGGATCCAGTGCCGAGCAGGGCTCGTCCATCAACAGGACCTTCGGTCGGACGGCCAGAGCCCGGGCAATGCAAAGTCGCTGCTGCTGTCCCCCGGACAGGGCCGCGCCGGCCTCGTTGAGCCGGTTGCGGGTCTCCTTCCACAGGCCGGCACGCTGGAGGCAGTCCGCGACCAGGGCATCGGGGTTGCTCACCTTGGTTCCCGACAGACGCAGTCCGGCCAGGACGTTCTGGGCGATGGTCATGGAGGGGAAAGGGGTTCGGACGCTGAAAAACCATGCCGATACGCAGCCTGGTGTGGGTAACGGGGATCGAAGGCCCGTAGATGTCCGCTCCATCCAGCTCGACGTTGCCGGAGAGGGCTGCGGTGGGCACCAGTTCGTGCATCCGATTGAGGATTCGAAGGAATGTTGACTTGCCGCAGCCAGACGGCCCGATCAGCGCCGTGACCTGTCCCGGGACCATGTCGAGGGTCACCCGCTCCAGAACCTTCTTCGCTCCGAACCACGCGCTCCACGTTGGTGGCACGAAGACCCGAGCGACCGTAGGCATCCTGTTGCAGCGGCTGCGGAACTTGAGGCTGGCTTCCGTCCTGCCACCACGGGTACTGGGGTGCATCCTGGATGGTGGTCACGGTCCAACCTTCTTTCGTGTGACGCTGGAGATCAGCCGTGAGGGGAGCGAACTCGACCACGAGATCGCCCCCCTCCAGCCATTCGAATGATCAGAATGAGCGGTAGGTGCGTACTCGCCTTCCACCAACGCCGGAGCGGCTCGCGATCGGAGAAGCTGCCTGCGGCGCAAGACCCCGAACACGAAGAGGGCGGCTCCGACGGCGCCGATGGGCCACAGGGCTCCGCTCCCGGTGAAGGCGAGGTCCGAGCCACTTCCAGTGCCGCTGTTGCCGGTTGACGTACCGGCACTCCCCGTACCGTCACTGTCCGACGAGTCAGCGGCCGTGGTGCTGCCAGCCGCTGCACCCGACGTACCACCCGATGATCCACTGGATGCTGAAGAGGCTGCTGAGCTGCCGCCGGCCACCGTCGTAGTGGTGGACGAGCTCGACGTCGTACTGATGGAACCAGTGGCTGCGTTGCCGAAGGCCGCTTCCTGGCTCAGTTGGGCGGCGACACTGAGACCGGCAGTGACTTCTGCGGTAGTGGCAGGTGCCGCGCCGTACTCCTTGATCACGGTTTGACCTTCAGGGCCGAGAATGTACCGGATGAACTGAGCGAGCTTGTCGGCCTTCGCTGCCGGAAGACCGGTGGTGGGAACCACCAGATAGCTCTCGGCCATCATGTCGTTGTTGTACGCATTGGCATCGGTCGTACTTGCGTTGAAGGTCACCAGGTTGGTGGTCGGGTCCAGCGTGATGTTCGATCCGGTCTCGGCTTCGACTGCCGCCGCTTCAGTAGGCGGAACGTAGTGTCCCGCCGCGTTCACCAGTGCCGCGG
The DNA here is from genome assembly GCA_963824355.1 of uncultured Acidimicrobiaceae bacterium. GTDB lineage: Bacteria > Actinomycetota > Acidimicrobiia > Acidimicrobiales > RAAP-2 > Bog-756. Next base: position 39,998 of record CAWGOY010000002.1, read on the forward strand.
TGGGCAGGTCCCACGGGGTGCCCTCCGGCGCAACCGTCCAGACCGATGACACCGGGAACGCGTCGCCCGACGTCAACGGCGTGGTGAGCGAACCGAGGCCTAGCCACTGGCCGGCATTGGCCGGTGCGTTGTCCGCCGGATTGATATCGATCTCCTTTTCGATCATTCCCTCGTCGCCACCGGCATACGACCGCTGCGTCTGCATAGGCCAGATCTCGCTCGGAGTATCAGTGAGGTTGTCGATATTGAATCCGCTGGCGGAGAGGACGTTGTCAAAAATCGCTTTGGCATTGGTGTCACTGTCGATCCAGGTGAGCAGTGCCGTGTTCTCCTGCTGATTTCCGAGGACGTTGGCAAATCCGAACGACTGCGTGCTGGGAATGGGGTCGCCATCGGTTTGCGTCAATCCACCCCAGTTCTGAAGCGGGTTCGTCGCGGCTCCAACCCCGTAACTGCCCTCAATGATTTCGGCCACATCCGTTGGTGTGAGCTTGACGTACTGACACCAGTCAGAGGCGACAACCGGATCCGTGATCTGTGGTGAATGGCAGAAGGCCATGTCGACGATGGCCACAGGGGTCGCCGCGAAGGGTACGTAGGCGAACGACCGTCCGTTGGCTGAAGCACCCGCTGCCTCCGCCGACGTCAATGGCCGCTCAGTGACTGCAAAGTCGGCATTGAGCTGGCCAGGAGCACTGGTGGCGATGCCGGTGAAGTCGGCGATGGCTGCATCAACGTCCGTGTCCTGATAGGTGAAGTACGGTGCTCCCTGATTCGAGTCCGAGTCCTCGAGAGCGTTGACCACCGGGGACAGGAACGAACCTCCCTCGCCTACGAGATTGTCAGACGCTGAGGTGGCACCGGCCGGTGCGGCGGTCACCGTCGCCACGGCAAGGGCCGATGAGCCCAGCACAACCAAGGCGGCAACGGCCAGCCTCAGCCTGTGGTGCAACCGGTTCACCGGCGTCTCTCCGACAGGCGTCGCCGCAGAAGCCGCCGGCGGGCATACCAGCCGAACGAGAGCAGAACCGCACCGATACCCAGAAGGGGGATGGGATTGCCGCCAGTGAAGGCGAGACCGGTTCCCCCGCTGAGACTGACGGCCGGGTCAACTCCACCGGCCCCGCCAGCTCCCCCCGAACCGCTCTTGCTACCCGAGCTCCCTTTGCTGCTCGAGCTGGAACCACTTGTCGCCACCTTGGCTGCCGTCCCGCCAGTAGCCCCATTGGTGGTGGCAATGTTGGGAGCACCCGGGGGGGCGGGCGGCGCAGCACCGTTGGTCACTCCGCAGGTCGGGGTAGTCTGCCCGGCCTGAACCTCCGTGGGAGTGAGATCTCCACAGGCGTAGGCCTGGTCCTCTGCAGCCGTGGGATCGACGGCTCCGGGCACGTCATTGATTACGTCATCGATGCCGCTCCGCTCGAGCGAGAGACCGAGGCTGGCGTAGCCGATCGACGGCGCAACTCCCTGGCCGAGCGTCAGGATGTAGTTGACGAACTGGCTGAGGACAGCTCCATTGGCAGCTGATGACCCCGTGGTGGGTGTCAGGAGGTAGCTGTAGGTCGATGGGTTGTAGACGTGGGGACCGGTACCGCCGAAGTTGAGGATGTGAGTCCCGTCGGACTTCTCCGAGGCATAGGCCAGGGCCGAGGCCACGTCGACTGCTGAAGGAGTGGTGAAGTCTCCGCTGGCATTCTGCATCTGGGCCACGTTCTTGGACGGATCAGACCCGTTGAAACCGGGGGTGGAGTTGGCGTAGTTGACCTGGACCGCGCCGATCGCACCCGATTGTCCGGCGACATCGGCGGCCACGGCAGTCGTGCTCGCCGCGTTGATACCGTTCGCCGGTGCATCCCAGTTGGACCAGGCCTGCGTGGGGGAAACCGGATAGGTGGGGCCGGTCGGGTTGATGATTCCCGCCCACTTGGCCCAGACTGCCGGCTGCTCATCGATGCAATACTCCTCCAGCACATAGTTGGTGCCGGCAGGGTCGCTCTCGGTCACCGGAATGATGGGCACGTTCGGCAAGGTGACTCCGTTGTTGGCCCCGTTCTGGTGGAACACCGGATCGTCCCAATTGGTGACCTGTCCGGTGAGCGCCAGGCACATGGTGTAGCTGGTCAGCTGCAGCGTCGAGGTGAGCCCGGGAATGTTGTACATGAAGGCGATACCACCGGCCGTTACAGGTATGAAGCGGAAGGGGAAGGTGGGGGCAATGTTGCCGGCGCTCGAACTCACGTAGTCGGTGTCCGACACGGCGTAGTTGACCGTTTCGTTGGTGAAGCTCTCCCGGCCGTTCCCGGAGCTGTCGGACGTGTAGTCGATGCCGGTGAGTCCATAGGGCTCGTGTTGGACGTTGTCCTTCCACTGGTCAATGGCGGGAGCAGCAAACGACGAGCCTTCGCCCTTCAAGATCTGACTGTCGTCAAGCGGGATGGCTCCCGCGTGGATCGCAACCGGTGGAACCGCATCGGGCACGACCTGAGGGATGGGAACGGCGCTTGTCGCGGTCGATGCTGGCGGCCCGAACACGGGCGCCGCTATCGCCGGCGTCGCCAACGACGCGGCAAGGAGAAATGACGCAGCGGCCATGCCCATCGCGATGGGGAGCCTCCGACCTGAAGATCGTCGGCCGAGGGTCCGTAACAGATTCGGTGTCCTCTGAATCATCACAGCCGATTGCTCCTTTGCATCGTCGTCCGGTCCGACTAGTTGGGCGTGATCTCGCTGATGGCGGGTCATGGGCATGGTCAGGCTCCTGCTCCGTGAGGTGGCCGGCTTCGACCTCTGAACCGCCGCTTCTTTCCCATACGGGAGGCGCCGGCGATACGGGCCGCACCAAACAGTAAGAAGATGACGAGCATCAGTACGAAGGAGACCCCCCATGCCTCTCGAATGGCGTTGGTGGACGGCTGGAAGATGAGCTCATAGACCCGCAGGGGCAGGCTGTCCTGCCAACCGCTCACCGGGTCCAGGTTGTAGTGACTGCTACCGCCGGCAGTGAACAGAAGCTCAGCCGTCTCGCCAGTGGTGCGAGCGATTCCGAGGATGATCACGGTGACCAGCCCGGCCCGAGCGGTCGGCAGCACTACCCGCTGAAGAACCCGCCACTGCGGCGAGCCGAGCGCCATGGCCGCTTCACGTAGCGAGCCAGGTACGACGGCGATGACCTCCATCGAGGCACGGGTGACCACTGGAAGCATCATGACCGACAAGGCCATGCCGGCGGCCAAGCCTGACTTGCCGTTTGTACCGTGAGGTACCACCCAGAGGAGGTAGATGAAGAGCCCGGCGATGATCGAGGGCGTACCGGTCATGGCGTCGATGACGTTCCTCACCGTTCGGGAGAGAATTTGAGCTCGACTCGATGATGTAAGTCGCCGTGAGCATGGCGATCGGTACGGAGATCAGGGTGGCGATAGCCACCTGCTCGATGGTTCCCATGATCGCCGCACCCGCCCCGACGGCTGTCACCGGCTCGAGTCCTCCGGACTGGGACATGTCGGCGTACAGGAAGTGGGGGAACCGGGCGGCTACCACAGGAAGACCCTTGAAGATCACGTATCCCACCAGAAGGAGCAGGGGTGCCAGGGCAATCAGTGCACCAGTCCAAACCGCCAGGGTGGCCAGTCGGTCCTTGGCGTACAGCACATCGTGCAGTCGCCATTCCAGCACGCCGTAGATGACGTAGAACGACATTGCCCAGCAGATGAAAAGTCCGACCGGGGCGGAAATGCCGGCGATCCAGAAGATCACCCCGACCAGCGCAAAGGCGCTCACGGCCGAGCCGACCAGCTCCAGGACATTCTGGCGTTGAATCTTCCGGCGGCCCTGCGGTCGGTCATCGATAGGCTGACCGGCAGCGACGCTTCGCGTATCAGGTGCGGTGAGTGTCATCCCTTGATCCCTGACCGTTTGACGACCATCCGGGCTCCGGTTGTGATCACGAGTGTGGTGGCGAACAGGGTCAGCCCGGCCAGGATGAGCTCGCTTTGGACGTGCGGGCCTACTGTCGGGAAGTTGTTGGCGATCTGGTAGGGAACGGTGTTGTTCCCCGAGCCGAGGAGCTTGTAGGTGAGGGCGCCCGGCGACAGGATGATCAGGATGGCCATGGTCTCGCCGAGTGCTCTCCCGAATCCGAGGAGTGCACCGCCGATGATGCCGCTTCGGGAAAAGGGCAGGATCACGTCAGAGATCGCCCCCCACCGGGTGCCGCCGAGGGCGAGCGCGGCCTCGTAACCGTCGCGAGGCGCCTGAGACATCACCTCTCGGCTGACCGAAGTCACCACGGGGATGATCATGACGGCCACGACGACGCCACACAGGAACACGGAGTGCCCGAAAACGTCGGCGTTGGTTGAGCGGAAGATGGGAATGAACCCAGCATGTTTGGAGAGCCAGACGGTAGGACCTCCCAGGTAGCCGGACAGGGCCTCCAGGGCCCAGAAGCCGTAGACGATGCTCGGCACCGTGGCCAGCAGATCGACGAGACCGATGAGCCAACGTCGCATCTTGATCGGTGAGTACTCGTTGATCATCAGCGAACACGCCACTGATACGGGAAGCGCGATGGCAATGGCGATCGAGGCGATGGCCACCGACCCGAACAGCAGGGCCAGAACGCCAGGGTGATCGGGAGGCGACCAATCGGTTCCGAAGAAGAACCGGAAGTTGTAGCTCCGGAGCGCCCACCACCCGTGGAACACGAGAAAGGCGAGAATGGCGAAGAGGAGCGACAGCACCAGGGCGGCACAAGCGGCCAGAAGTGCACGGAAGGCGCGGTCGGCACCGACCAGCTTTCCCTTGAAGGGCGGCGGCCTCTCCTCGAGATAGCCCTGCGCTTGCTCGACGGGTTCGAGCACGGCGGTCATGGCTTACCCCACAAGAAACGATGGTGGCGCAATCGCCGACGGGCGATGGATCCGGCGGCCATGAGGACGCTGCCGAGCAGAACCATTCTCGGCAGCGTCGGGGGAACGCCGGTAAAGGCCAGCGAGCCGGATGAGGCCGCCGACGACCCGGCGTTGCCGGTGCCCAGGGTCACCGCGGCCGAAGGATCCCCGGTCGAGGCCGGGGAAGTCGTTGTTCCGCTGTTGCTGGTGGTCGCCGATCCAGCACCGCCATTCGGCGAAGAGCTGGTGGCGCTGGTCGACGTCAACGGTGCCGTCGCTATCGAAAATGAACTGGAAAAGAGGTGGGCCTGACCGAAGTCGTTCTGTGACACGCCGACAAACAGCGCACAGGCATTCGACGTGTTGCAGGTCGGCTCCGAACTCGCCGCCTCTTCGAGCACGGTCCTGTTGGGCAACGCATAGAGAACGTATCCCGACTCGTTGACGGCCCCATTGCTGCCCACGTACAAGGTCCCGTTCTGAATGGTCTGGCCGTCGCAGGACTTGTCGCTGGATGGCAGCCCGGCAGGAGTGCCGCCCGGGTCGGCACACTCGAGGATGTTCACTCTTGTGTTCGGAGTGAATACCGAATTTGGGCCAATCGACACGGTGACCGATTCGCCGTCGTGATACGGACCGGCCGGCGAAATGGTCACCGTGGGGGTGGCCGCATCTGCCCTCGAGGTGCCAGCCCAACAGGCCGCCACGATGATCAGCAGCAGCAGTGCCACTGACCGCAATCGGCGTCCCGAGGACACGGTCCTACGCATCGGTGCCTCGGGACATCCTTCGCCGCCCTAACGACCCCATGACCAAGAGGAGAAGGCCGACGCCGAACAACCAAGGGAGCATGGGGGACGCCCCGGTGAAGGCAAGGGCCGGTGTCGAGTTGGTGCTCGTGGTGCCGGAGTTGCCCGCCGCGGTGCTGGCGGCATCGCTGGCCGCGCCTCCCGCCGAGGAGGTCGAACTGGGAGTTGTCGTCGCGGTGCTGGTGGGCGACGCGGTCGTGGTTCCCGAGGTCGCGGTGGGAGTGGTGAAGGAGATCTCGACCGGTTGACCCACCAGGGTGCTGTCGGTCATATCGGTTGCCGTGTACTTCACGCTCTCGACTGATTTGTCAGTGACGGTAAACGTGGCCAACCCGTCCTGACCGGACGTTCCGTTGACCGTGGTCACTGAAGAGCTACCGGTTTCGGGATTCAACGCGACCGTCTTGCCGGAAACCGGGTTTCCATTGACGTCGAGCAGTTCGACGGTGACGTTGACCGTCGAGGTTCCGTCAGCGGGAACGGAGGCAGCGCTGACCGTGACATCCGAGTCCGCTGTGCTCGGCACTACCGCGGGAGCCGTACCGAATGTAACGGCGACCCCCTGACCAGTCAGTAGGAAGTTGTCATCTCCGACATCCGTGGCGGTGTAGGTAACGACCTCGTTCTTGGTATCAGTCACGGTGAACGTCGCCTGACCCTTGTCGTCGGTAGGCGCATATCCCTGCCCGGTCGGGCAGTCTCCTCCGGTTTCCGCCGGAGCGATGACCGAGGAGCCCGCGTCAGCTGCCAAACAGATCTCCTTGTCAGGGATGGGATTGCTGTAGTAATCCCGCAGGGTGACCGTGACGGTCGACGTGGTGGAACCGTCCGCCGGAACCTGAGTGGGACTGGCCGCCACACTCGAGGTTGCCGCATCCGGGGGGCCGGCCACAAAACTTCCGGTAACCGTCTGCGCCAGCACCACATTTGGAGTGGCAGTGGTGTCCGTCGCCGTATAGGTCACCGACTCGGCCACCTCGTCGAGGATGTCGAACTGGACCTGACCCTGCGAGTCGGTCACTGTTGCCGAAGTGGAATCTCCGCCCTGAATGGGGGAGGCGTTGATCGTGCTGGAGGTTCCCGCTGAGGCGCTCAGTCCGATGGTCTGACCGGCGACTGGTTTTCCGAACTGGTCATTGACGGTGACGGTGATCTCATTGTTCTGCGTGCCATCGGCCCTGATCGGCGTGCTGCTCTGCAGCACCACCGTCGAGTCGGTCGCGGAGACCGCAGGTTCGGCGAACGTCACCGTCGGATCCGGCGTCGGCGTGATGACCAAGGACGAGTCAGTCACGTCGGTGGGCACGAACGCCACAATCTCCGCCGTCGCGTCGGTCACCGTGAACACAGCCTGGCCAGGGGAATTGCCGTTCTGACCCGTGACCGGCGACGAGGAGGTGATGGTGGCGCTGGCCGCTGTTGAAGTCCCCGCCACATCCAGGGCCAGGCTCACGGTCTTTCCGTCGACGGGGCTGTCGCCGCTGGATTGCAGGGTGACGGTTACCGTTGCCGCATTGGAACTGACATCCGTTCCCACCACTGAGTGAACGGCTGCGTCAACCACCAGCGTCGATGCCGTTGCTGAGACGGTGAGCATTCCGAAGGTGACAGGCGTGCTCAACCCGGTGACCGTGTTCCCTCCCACGCTCACCGTGTAGGTCACCTGCTCGGAATCGGCGTCCGTCACCGTAAACGTGGCGCGACCGTTGGTACCTGTCGTCGTCGTTTTGGTTTGAGTGCTTCCGACCATGATGATCGAACTACCCGATCCCTGTTCGAGTGTCACCGTCTGGTTGGCCATGGGGTTTCCGGCCTGGTCCTTCAGCACGAGCGTCAGGGTCGACGACTGGCCGGAGGGCACGGGTGTCTGCGACGGGGAGAGGTCCGAAAGGCTGCCCGTGGCCACCGGCGCGCTGAAGTCCACGGTCGCCGGCACGGACGGCTGCAACACCAAGTTCGAGTCGGTGGTGTCGGTCACCGTGTAGGTCACGTCCTCAGCGGTCTGGTCGGTGACGGTAAAGGTCGCTTGACCGGTGGTGGCGTCGGTCGTCGCAATGTTGGTGACCGAAGTACCGACCATGACCGTTGAATGGCCGGATCCCTGACTGAGGGTGAGTGACTTCGAATTGGTCACCTGAGCACCCCCGGTGCCCTCCAGCGTGACCGTGATGGTTGAGCTACTCACCCCGTCGGCCACTGCGGTTGGGGAACTCACCATCACGGTTGAGGCGGTCGGAGAGGGCGCTGTGACCGCCGGAGGAGCAGATCCGTCCCCCGGGTCGGCTCCATCGTCGTTCGACGATGGAACAACATAGAACGGTGCCGAAAAGAGGTGGGGCGGGGTATCGACCTGAGGAGTGACCTGATTCGTCGTGATCAAGAACACACACGGGTTTGACGCATTGCACTTGATGGCACTCGCTTGGTCCCCAATGCCCCCTATGTCAGGCGTCGAGTACACCGTAACGTCGACGTCCAGCGAGCCGTCATCGTTTACAGCTTCCGTGGTTTGGACCGTGTTGGAGTCACAGCTGGTATTGACGGTGGGAAGGTCGTCGGGCAGGCCGTCGACGTCGGTGCACTGCTCGATGGCAAGTTTGTCCCCAGACACGCCCAACGAGGCGGCACTGAACACCGAGTTGGCTGCGATGTCCAGGTCGACGACCTGACCACTGGAGTAGGGAATGCCCCCGGTGGGTGTGAGACCTGAGTTTGCATCAGGATTGGTCGGGTTCAGGTTGACGGTGCCACTGCCGGAGTTGGCGTACGTCAGTGTGGCTGGCGTCGTGGCTCCAGCGTGTTGGGGAACGACCGCTGCGACCACACCAATGGCCAGCAATGCGACTCCAAGCAGCTGGATTGTACGGAGACCACTCCTTCGTGCAGGACCGGATGGAACCGTCCTCCTGCTGCGGATTCCCACCAGCCGACCGACCCTTCTTCCGATTGCACCAGGTCGGGCTGGGCCAGATCTGGTGTTGTGTCCCTTGTCTGTCATACGGTTCTTACGGTTCTCCGGTAACCCCCAAGACCCGAGGGGTACTCCGGCGAGCGTTCGCCGGGCCCCTCGGGTCCTGGTCACTAAGTACTGTCACCTCCCACGTCGCTCAGACGCTGAAGGTTGTTTCTGGGCTGCCTACTGCGACAGCCCCGCCGAACCCACCTCCGTCACCGGCGGCAGGTTGGGGAACAACAGCGTGTCCCCAGAGCCGTCGGCGCTGTCCACATTGGTCAGGGTGAGTGATGTGCGGTCGTTGGCAATCGAGGCAACCGTGTCGCCAGCCGGTATGAGGCTTGACGGGTTGCTGTTGTAGGTAGCCGTGTACTGCGGGTCGGAAATGGGCGTTCCGACGGTGACAGCCGAGGGGAAGGTCGCCCCTCCAGTCAAGGTGACGGTAGTCACCCCGGCGGTCGTCGTCAGCGTTGCCGTTGGCTGTGTCGCCGTAGTTGTGAACCCGGCGGCTTGTGCAGCGCACTGCCCATTGGGCGCCGTCAAGCCGTCTGCCGGCGTGAGCTTGTTGTTCGCCAACTCGTTGGTCTGGTCAGTCAACCGGGTGAAGCCGTACTGCGTACCGATGATGTTGCCGAGCTCAGTGTCGAAGTTGACGTGAGTCTCATTGTCGTTCTGCTTCACGATCGGGTTGGTTGACAGCGCTGGGGTGACCCCGTTGTTGGCATCGCAGATCCAGTTGAGGAAGTCAGCCGTTGAGGCAGTCACCACAGTCGCCTGCGTACCTCCACCCGTGGTGTAGATGTTGTAGAGGGTACGGGCAGTCGGATACTTGTTCTGCAGGTCAGGCGTGAGTCCTGGAGCCACATTGTTGGCGTCAAGCTCCTGTGCAACGTAAGAACCGGACACGTTTGCCGGTGCACTGGTGATCGAAGCCGTGATCGCCGGAGTGTTGACCGCGTAGACACCGTTGGACATGAAGTACAGCGATGTGGCGATCTCGGCCGCTTGGTCGGCGGGATCATTGGGCAAGTCGTCACGGGCGAAGTCACCGACCTGCGACGCGTTGTTCTCCAACGCCTGGGGTGGGTTGGCCGGAGGATTCGTGCCGACGTAGTTGGCCGCGTTGATCTCCGTCTCGTTCGTCGAGTTGCAGTTGCCGGTGGCGTAGCCACTGTTGGCGTAGCTGGCCCAGGTGGCAACCGTGCCCGAACTCGAGTTGATGCCGACGATGCGGACTGGGATGCCGATCGGAGTACCGTTACCCATGGTCTTGGCCACTCCACCATTGCCCGGCCCGGTGGACTTGAGGTTGGTCAGCTGGCCCCAGTCGGTGATCCGGGTCGAATCAGTGGCACACCAGAGCCGGTAGGCAACGCTGGCGTTCTGTCCGAGCACCGCCGTAGCCTCCGTGGCTGCCGTAGCTGAAGGCAAAATGTTGGAGATGCCATAGATGCCACCGGCCGGGTCGTTGCCGGTGGTGCTCAGGGCCACACCCGAATACGGTCCGTTGATCGGATCACCGGGGAGCCAACCCTTGGCCACCGGTCCCATCAGGGCCGCGCCACCATTGGCTGCCTCATTGGCGGAACTCGACACGGCAGCGGCCCACGGCAGCTGGCTGGTGCCGCTTGCCCCGTACGACACGCTGGTGTCGGTAGCCCCGATCAAGCCGGGGTTGGCTGTCGGGAAGTCGACGGGAACCACACCATCCTTGGCGTAGCCGGTCTCCACCATGTTGCAGCCGGAAATCGAAGCGATCGGCTTCGACGAACGGGCGAAGTTCACCGTCAACGGCGAATTGACCGTCCCGCACAGCTGCTTCTGCCCGGCACCTGAGCCGACATCGTCGACACCGGTCGTGACTTCGACCCGGTCGAAGTTGTCCGAGGTGTCGGTGGTGGCGACGTTGGTGTTGCCCCCGGGGGAGCCGTTACCGGTGCATGCCGTCTCTGTGGTCCCGAGCGTGCAACCGTAGAGGCCTGCACCGGTGTACAGGTCACTGATGTTCTGCATCATGTAGAACGTCGTGTCCGAGCCTGAGCTACGAATACCTTCGACGTTGCCGCTCAGGAACTGCGGATAGGTCCCGAACTGGCTGGTAGGCCAGGGAGGGACGGTGTACGCCGCAGCGGGCAACACCCCCGTGGTGAGAGTCCCGGCGATTACCGCGACCCCTAGAGTTGCCGCACCGATCAATCGGGTGCGGAGCTTGTGCTTCGACATAGATCGTTGCTCCTTGATTTGTTTGTCTAAGGACATGATTTTGTGGGCCGTATCCAGCGATTGGTTTAGGCGGCGTCCGAGTGCCGACGTCGACGTGAGTACAGAAGCGCTCCACCACCGATGGCCGCGGCCAGGAGGGGGAGGCCAATGGCGAGCGGTACTTCCGGCGTTCCGTCACCCGGGTTGGCGCCATCATCACCGGGTGAAGGCACCACCTTGAATGGCGCTGAGAACAGGTGGGGCGGGGTATCGACCATGGCGGTGACCTGATTCGTCGTGATCAGGAACACGCACTGAGTCACCGCGTTGCACTTGATTTGGGTGGCTCCATCCCCGATGTTGGTGTCCGGGGTCGAGTACACCGGGATGTCGAGGGTCAGCGAGCCGTCGTCATTCACAGCTTCCGTGGTTTGGACCGTGTTCGAGTCACAACTGGTGTTGAGGGTGGGAAGGTCGTCGGGCAGGCCGTCGGCGTCCGTGCACTCCTCGATCGCCAGTTTGTCCCCGGACACGCCCAGCGAAGCGGCGCTGAACACCGAGTTGGCCGCGATATTCAAGGTGACGTACTGGCCGCTGGAGTAGGGAATCCCACCGGTCGGCGTCAGGTTTGAAACATCGTCAGGGTTGGTCGGGTTAAGGCTCACTGTGCCGCTGCCGGCGTTGGTGTAGGTGAGGGTCGCCGTAGTGGCCCCGGCCGTGCCGCCGGCGAAGGAAACCGCAGCTCCAATCAGTGCCAGGCCAGCCCCGGCCACGAGGGCCTTCCTCAGAGCGCTTCTCAACATGTAGTGGACTCCTTGCATCGGATGTTCGAGTGTGATTCGAAGGCTTGGGGGTCGGTGTAAGACCGTGTGATGGGCATCATCGACCGGCAACCACTGCGTGCCGACGAGCTAGTTATCGCATGGCACCAAGCACGCCGCAAGGAATAAGTCCTGGTGACACGAAGAAAACACTTTCCGGTCATCTAGGCATCACATGCGCATAACGCAACGTTTTCTTCCCGACAGAGAAACGCTCTCAGTAACCTCACGAACGCTTTCTGCGTTCCCCTCCGCCGGGTCTCAACCGGGCCCGGCAAGGTCCGCGACGCGGCCCAATCCAGCCGGTCGGGGCCGCCCTGTTCGCTGTTGTTCGAAGTCAGTCAGAGGATTTGGGATCGCCTGCGGCGTAGGAGATAGACCGTCCCACCGACGATGACAATGAGGACCACCACGCCGACGATGATGAGCGTGGTATTCGAGCCGGAGGACCCCTCGACCCCTCCATTGCCCTGGGGCTGGCCACTGTCGCTGGCATTGCCGGTGACGAAGAACGGCGTCGAGAAGATGTGAGGCTCCGAGAAGTTGTTGATATCCGTACCGACATAAAGCACACACTCCGTTTTCGGTGTGTCACCGCACACGGGAAGTGTGTCTGGCGGTTCGGAGAAAGTCGGCTTGTCAGGAAGTGCGTAGATCACATAGTTCGGATAATTGAAGCTTCCGTCGGCATTGGGTGTGGAATACGTAGCGATGGTCTGGCCGTCGCACTGAAGACTGTTGGTGGGTAGATGCGCAGCGGTGCCGTCGGGGTCGGAACACTCGAAGATCTTGAACAGGGCGGCGCCACCGGGATAGCCGGCAGATTTGAGGTTCCCCACCGAAAGCGTTCGATTGGCGGCAACGTCAACCGTGACGTGTTGGCCGCTCGCGTACGGTCTTTCCGTACCCGTACCTGGACCTGGCGTCACCGTGATCGGGTTGGCACCAGAAGCGGATGCAATGGCGGTTGCGAGGACCAACGTGGCAGAACAGGCGAGCACCAGGCCTGCACAACTAGCCAGCGCGGCACGACGCGCCCTGCCATACCTTCCCAAGCCCGCAGTCACGCTGACGGATTTCACCGGCGACACCGTACACACTTCAACAGCGCTGACCTAGCCAGGAAGGATGAACTGTAGGCAACAGGATCCTGAATCTTCCGCGAAGGAGACTCGTCCAGCACTACCGGAAGGCTCAGTACCCCGGTACCGCCGAAACCGATTCAGGCAGGCCCGCATCGTTGCCATGAACTCACCATAGAATGACGGGGCGTGGTGCCCACTTCACCTGCAGGGCACAGTGATGGAGGGCTCGATGGCCGCATCTCTGCTAATGATCGCCGGGTCTGCGGTGGTGCTGATCAGCTTCTTCTGGGTCACCGGGATGCTGAGGCGGAAACCGAAGTCAGTTCCCCGGCCAGAGAGCCGCCGTCGGGCTGATGACGCGCAACTGGAGTCCCCCTACGATGCCGAGACGGCATCTCGCGCGGCCCAGCTTGGTTTCATTCGGCCGTGGTCATCACGGAACCGTCCTTGAGACTCAGCCGGTTTCTCCCCTGGTCAACCCTCTATTTGGTGGGCGGACCGTAGAGGCCACCACCGCTGTTGACTGACTGAAATGCCGTCTCGATGAAGGAATCAGGTTGGGGCTCTCCCCCTTCAACGTCCTCGTAGGTTTCCCTCCCGGCAATGCGCTCGAAGTCATCCGGCATTGGCGTGTTGGGAGGCGGGTCTTGAGACTCAACTCCCGCGTCGCGGACAAGGGCGGTCGGCTCGCCGTCTGACATCCAACGGGCTTCGTGCAATGCGTACGGGTCTGCGTACCAGCCCTCTTCGTGCATGGTCACCCTTCGGGTTTGGGAGTGGCGCGGGTGGAACTCGACCACACGACTGCCGTTCGAGATGGTAGCGAAGGGTCGACCGCGTTGGTAGCTGCACTGTGGCTTGGGTGCTCTTTTTACCGGTTCGTCCCGCCGATCCTCCGGTCGGTAACAAAAAGTTCACCTTTCCGTCAGATAACGATTACCTGAGCGATCGCCAGTGGGCTGTAGTTTTGGATACGAATCGCGGCAACACGATCATCTGCTCGGGATGGTCGAAGAGTCAGGCGGAACATCGCTACCGACCCACCAGGCGCAACCCGGCTCAGAAAGGCCTAGCTCCATGCGCAGGCGGACGAGATCGCAACGGCGACGACTGCCGCTGGTGCGGACGTGGACATCGCCTGTAGCTGCAGCGTTGCTGATGCTGGCCGCGCTGACGGGAACACTTGGAGCCAGTTCGGCGGCGACTGCCCAACCAATCGGTCCTCCGCTCGTCACGCTGATCCCCGGGGTCTCCAACGGTCCGTTCTCTGATGGCGAGTACGTCGATGTCGAGGTCGGCCCCAACCCAATTCTCAAACGTGGTCACGACCTGGTCATCGAAGAGTGCTCGGCTCCCCTCAGGCCGGGCTGGGACTGGCAGATCCGGTGCGATCGAAGGACCATCCAACCGAACCAGCTGCGGGCTGGCCACCACGGCACAGTCGACTACATGGACTACCCGGTCTACTCCCTACCGAACGCATCGGTTCTGGGGGAGGGAAAGCGCCACAGGCCGGTCTGCGACCTGACCCATGCGTGCGTGATTATGGTCGGATGGGACATCGACGATCACGGTCACGAGGTTTGGTCGGCCCCGTTCTACGTTGACCCGGACGCGGGCGACCCCGGTGACCCCCCCGGCGGCCTGCCAGAGACTCCTTACGTCCTTGCTTTCCCGGTGCTGGCGTTGGGAATCTTCGGCGGATGGGTCTTCGTCAAGCGCCGCCGCTCCACCGTCCATTCCGGCTGAGCACCCGGAGGCTGTGGTCGCCACCACCTGCCACTGCATCGCCTGCGGCCTCTAGGGTGATCCCATGGCGAAGTCCGGACTCAAGTGGGCAAGACGCATCATCATCGTGGGGACGGTGGTCGCTCTGGTCCGCCGCACCCTCGGCTCTCACTCCACGGCGGGAAGCGAGCCGGTCCCTTCGGTGAGCGGCGACACCTGGCCACCGGTGCCGACCAATCCCGATCGCCTCGACTGATCGGGCCCGGCGCCGTCCGGTAGGCAATGCTCAGTCGACCGGCCTCGCCCACTGCGAGACGTGGGTGCACTCCCCCACCTGCACCGAGTAGTCGAGGTAGAACCGGTCCCGGCCCTTCTGCTGGGCGGCGCGGTGACGGGGCTCGTCGCGCCAGGCCCGCTGAGCCTCCTCGGAGGCAAAGGTCACCAGGGACACCCGTTCGCCGTCCTCGGCCAGGAAGCCCTTGTAGTCCACGAACCCGGGCATGCGCCGGGCGGCCTCTTCGATCTGGGCGAGCAGCTCGAAGTACTCATCCTGATCAGCGGCCCGTCGTTGGGAACGGAAGACGGTCATCACCTGACCCGGGACGAACTGCGGTCGGTTGGCGGTGGAGCCGTCCGGCACCAGCACAGCCTCAGGATTCGACGGTGTGGACGTCACTGATGCCGGGCGCCGCCCGCAACAGGGTCAGGGCTTCCCCGGGGACGGTCCGGTCGGTGGACAGCACCATCAACGCGGTGTTGCCGGTGGCCGACGGGCCGACGGCCATCGAGGAGATGGACACCTGGGCCTCACCGAGGATGGTGCCCACCACTCCGATCATCCCGGCCCGGTCATCGTTGCGGACCACCAGCATGTGGGGGGCCGGAGGCACCTCCACCGTGTGGTCGTCCACCATCACCAGCCGGGGCTCGGTGCGGGGTCCGGTGAGCGTGCCGGCCACCGAGTGGTCGCCACTCCGCAGGGTGATCAGGTTGACGTAGTCGTGGGCGGTCACCGTCGAGGTCTCCCGGACCTCGAGGCCCCGCTCGGCGGCCAGCTGCGGGGCATTCACGTAGCTGACCGGCTCCTCAGTGGCCGCAGCGAACAGCCCCTTCAGCACCGACAAGGTGAGGATGCCGGTGCCGGCCCCGGCCAGGCCGCCCTGGTACTCGATCTCCAGGGTGGAGGGCAGGCCGTCGTTGAGGCAGGAGAGGATGCGGCCCAGCTGCTCGGACAGTCCCATGAACGGCCGGACCGTCTCGGAGACGTCAGTTGCGGCCACGTTGACCGCGAAGGGGACGAAGTCACCGTTGAGGGCCAGGATGACCTGCTCGGCGATGGTCACACCGGCCTTGTCCTGGGCTTCGGCGGTGGACGCCCCGAGGTGGGGTGCGACCACCACCGAGCTGAGCTCGAACAGTGGCGACTCGGTGGTGGGCTCCTTGGCGAAGACGTCGAGCCCCGCCCCCTGCACCTGACCCGACCGGATGGCTTCGGCCAGTGCTTCCTCGTCCACGATGCCGCCGCGGGCGGTGTTGATGATCCGGAGGCCCGGCTTGGCCTTGGCCAGCAGGTCCTTGCCGATCAGGCCGAGGGTCTCGGCATTCTTCGGCAGGTGCACGGTGACGAAATCGGATGTGGCCATCAGCTCCTCGAGACCCATCAGCTCGACCCCCATGTGCCGGGCCCGGTCGGCCGACACGAACGGGTCGTAGGCCACCAGACGCATGCCGAAGGCCAGGGCCCGTTGGGCCACCAGCGCCCCCACCCGACCGAGGCCGACCACCCCGAGCGTCTTGCCGTGCAGCTCCACGCCCTCCCACTTGGAACGCTCCCACTTGCCGGCCACCAGGGCGGCGTGGGCCTGGGGTATGTTGCGGGCCTGGGCCAGCAGCAGAGCCATGGCCTGCTCGGCGGCCGAGAGGATGTTCGACTGCGGGGCGTTGACCACCATCACGCCGCGGTCGGTGGCCGCGGCCACATCGACGTTGTCGAGTCCGATGCCGGCCCGGCCCACCACCACCAGATCGGTGCCGGCGGCCAGGACCTCGGGGGTCACCGTGGTGGCCGAGCGGATGATCAGGGCCTGGGCACCGACCACGGCCGCCTCCAGCTCCTCGGGGGACAGCCCGAGCTGGACGTCGACCTCGTGACCGGCCTCGGCCATCAGGTCCAGGCCCGGCTGGGCCAGCTTCTCGGTGACCAGCACCCTACCCATGGGGTTCCTTTCGGTTTGCGTTCAGAGGTCGGCGGGCCCCAACAATCACGAGGCCTCGCCGAACAGCTTGGCCAGGCGGGACACGCCCTCGACCAGATCCTCGTCCCCCAGGGCGTAGGACATCCGGAAGTAGCCCGGGGCACCGAAGGCCTCGCCCGGCACCACGGCCACCTTGGCCTCGTCGATGGCCACATCGGCCAGCTCGCCGCTGGTGATGGACCGACGGCCGCGAATTTCGCGGCCCAGAACCCCCTCAACCGACGGGAAGGCGTAGAACGCCCCCTCGGGCAGGAGGCAGGTGACCCCCTCGATCTCGTTGAGCATGGAGTGGATGGTCTGCCGGCGCCGGTCGAAGGCGGCCCGCATCATGGCCACCGCCTCGAGGTCGCCGGACACGGCGGCCAGTGCGGCCCGCTGGGAGACGTTGGCCACGTTGGAGGTCTCGTGGGACTGGAGGTTGGTGGCCGCGGTGACCACGTCGGCGGGGCCGATCATCCAGCCCACCCGCCAACCGGTCATGGCGTAGGTCTTGGCCACCCCGTTGACCACGATGCAGTGGTCGGCCAGCTCGGGGACGACCACCGGCATCGAGTGGTGCTCGGCGTCCCCGTAGACCAGGTGCTCGTAGATCTCGTCGGTCAGCACCCAGATGCCGTGCTCCACCGCCCACCGGCCGATGGCCTCGATCTCGGCCCGCGGATAGACGGCCCCGGTGGGGTTGGACGGTGACACGAACAGCAGCACCTTGGTCCGGGGGGTCCGGGCCGCCTCCAACTGCTCCACACTGACCCGGAACCCGGTCGACGCATCGGAGGGCAGGACGACCGGTACACCGCCGGCCAGGGCGATGACCTCGGGATAGGTGGTCCAGTAGGGAGCGGGGACCAGCACCTCGTCGCCCGGGTCGCAGAGCACGGCGAAGGAGTTGGCGATGGCCTGCTTCCCCCCGTTGGTCACCAGAATCTGCGAGGGTGCGACCTCGAGTCCCGAGTCACGCAGAGTCTTGGCGGCCAGGGCCTCGCGTAGCTCGGGCAGACCGGCGGTCGGGGTGTACTTGTGGGTCTTCGGGTCGCGGCAGGCCACCTCGGCGGCGGCCACGATGTGCTCGGGCGTGGGGAAGTCGGGCTCCCCGGCTCCGAAGCCGATGACGTTCTCACCGGCCGCCTTCAGCGCCTTGGCCTTGGCGTCCACGGCCAGAGTGGCCGATGGCGAGACGGCGGCGATGCGGGCGGAGATGCGCTGCCCGGTCATCGAATCGGCCTCCGGCTGCCGAAGCCGGCGATGGGCCCGGTTTCTGTCTGGATGGCCATGGTGCCATGATTCCATACGTGACCGACACCCCTGACATCGCCATCCCGCCCAACCTGCTGCCTTGCGACGGACGCTTCGGCTCAGGCCCGTCCAAGGTCCGGCCCGAAGCGGTCGAGGCGCTGGCCAAAGCGGCCGGGCACTACCTCGGGACGAGTCACCGCCAGAAGACGGTCAAGTCGGTGGTGGGCAGTCTCCGGGCCGGCCTGGCCAGTCTGTTCTCCCTTCCCGACGGATACGAGGTGGCCCTGGGCAACGGAGGCACCACCTGCTTCTGGGACGCCGCCACCTTCCATCTCATCGACCGCAAGAGCCAGCACCTGAGCTTCGGCGAGTTCTCCTCCAAGTTCGCCACCGCGGCCTCTGACGCCCCCCATCTCGACGATCCCGAGATCATCGCCTCCGAGGTGGGGACCCACCCGCTGCCGGTGGCCCGCGAGGACGTCGACCTCTACGCCCTCACCCACAACGAGACCTCCACCGGCGTGATGATGGAGATCGCCCGGCCGGACGGCGTGGCCGCTCCCACCGCCGGTGGGGGCCTGGTGGCGGTCGACGCCACTTCGGGAGCCGGCGGGCTCCGGGTCGACCCCGAGCAGTTCGACGCCTACTACTTCGCCCCGCAGAAGTGCTTCGGATCGGACGGCGGTCTATGGGTGGCGCTGCTGTCCCCTGCGGCCCAGGACCGGATCAAAGCCATCTCGGCCACCAAGCGGTGGGTGCCGGCGTCGATGGACCTGACCATCGCTCTCGACAACTCCAAGCTCGACCAGACCTACAACACCCCGGCCCTCGCCACCCTGTTCCTCTTCGATCACCAGGTCAACTGGTTCAACGAGAACGGAGGCATCGAGTTCTCGGCCGGGAGGTGCGACAAGTCGGCGGAGATCCTCTACACCTGGGCCGACAACTCGGACTTCGCCACACCGTTCGTCAGCCGGGATCAGGACCGCAGCCACGTGGTCGGAACCATCGACTTCGACGATGCCATCGACGCGGCCACCGTCGCCGCCGTTCTGCGGGCCAACGGCATCGTCGACACCGAGCCCTACCGGAAGCTCGGCCGCAACCAGCTACGCATCGCCATGTTCCCAGCCGTCGAACCCGACGACGTGGCCTCGCTGTGCGCCTGCATCAACTACGTGGTCGGTGCCCTGGCCAGCTGACGGCAGGGTCGACGTCCTCACCTTTGTCAGACCCGGGTAACGGAGGGGTCACCACCGAGTGAACTCTTGGTGAACCGGGGCTTTGGATGTCGGAAGCCGGGCAGTGCCATCCAGACCGGCCGCTACCGTGGCGAGGTGAAACGAACTGGGCTGATGGTGCTGGCGTTGCTCTTCGTTGGGTCGGCGGCCACCGGGTGCAGCAGTTCCGGAACCGCCGCCCCGTCAACGACAGCCACGGCGTCCGACTCGATCTTTGCCGGATCGGCCTCTACCTGGCTCTCCTCCAATGCCGAACACTGGAACCGCGCCCTCAACGCCGACCAGCAAACCATCGATCTGGCCAGTGCGGCAGTCAGTGAAGCGACTCCCACCGAATTCTTCGGACGCCTGGCATCGGCCTGTACCTCCATGCGCGACGATGCCGACAAGGCTCTGGCCATCCCCCACGCCCCACTGGCGTCGCTCGACAGCACCTGGCGGACCATGCTGGCCGATACTCTGGCCTATGCATCGGACTGCCTCGCCCTCACCCGTACTGGCACCAACGCCGACTTCACCCGATGGAAGGACAGCCTGTCGGCCATGAACGGGGCCAGCGCTGCGTTCAATACGGCGGTCGCCTCGGTAACCGGTGCCGGCTCGACCGGCTGACCGCGTACCGACAGCTAGCCGGCGATGCGGCGCCGGCGGCGCACGACCAGGAATCCCGCGCCGGCGACTGCGGCCCCGACCAACGGCAGGAGGAGCACATTCGGCGATTCCGGGGTGCTGGATCCCGGGGACACCGGTGCCCAGTTGGGTGCAGCATCGGTGTTGTAATTGTTGACAACCAGGTCGGTGGGAGAGCCCACGCCAATGTCATCCGACAGCGACACCTCGAAGGTGTAGACGTCCTGGGCGTTGGGTCCGGGCTCGTCGTAGGCGATCTTGTCACCCTCAGGCGAGAACACCGGGTTTTCGGTGGCTACATTCACCCCGTTCACCTTTGGGCACGTCTGCTGCTCACTGGGCGGTGATCCCGTGGCGAACACCGGCGTGATCGTTGACCCCGGTTGGTCTGTCATGGTGTAGAGCTGGGTTCCTTCGCAAGGTCCACCCATTGCATTCGCTGTGGACCGGTCCGACTGGAAGACGATCTCCTGTCCGTTACCGCCCACGTACGGGGCGAAGTCGGGCTTCGAGTCGTTGCTTGCGGAATCACCGTCAGACGCCGACAGATTGACCGGTGGAACCGACGGAGTGGACAGGTTGTAGGTGTAGATCTGCTGAGGTCCTCCAGCCGCCTGGCGCACGAAGGCGATCTCGTTGGCGTTCGACGGGTCGTAGACCGGCTCAGTGTCACTGAAGCCGGTCGGAGCCGAAAAGACGGGCACTGCGGGAGACGACGGAGTGTTCACGTTCTCGATGTACAGCTGGGGATCGCCTCCCGACAGCGTGCGCTGGAAGATGATGGTTCCCTGGTTGGCCGGAGACGCCGGGGCCCACGAGGGATAGTCGTCGACACCGGCATTCGGTGGATAGGACACGTCAGTGGCTGCACTGTTCGGTGCCGACAACGGCTTGAGATAGAGCTGAAATGCGCCCGACCCGCCGCCGCGGTTACTGGCGAACACCACCTGGGTTCCGTCCGGTGACACGAACGGGTGCTGATCGGTATGCCCGTTGCAGTCGACCTGTGATGGCGTGGAATCGGCCACAGGCTGGATCGAAAAGAGCTCACTACTGGTATACGGACTGCACGGCGGAATGCCTGTTTCCGTACTCTGGTAGACCAGGGGACCATCGACGCCGGGAAAGGCTGCGCCGGCGACCCCGGGAACGAGGACCAGACCGCCGAGACAGCAAGCCGCCGCGATTCCCACCCGGCGCGAGAGAACCACCAGCGAGTAACGCATCCTTGGCAGTATCAACGAAACCTTCAGAGATGAACACTCTCATCGGGTGACGCCAAGATGAACTCTGGGAAACGAAACCGTGAACGTTCACTGTTACGTCACACACTGGCCATATGGACACGCTTCGGTCAGTCGCCGCCACGGATCGCAGTTGCCTGAGGTGATCCGGGCGCCGGAATCAGCACGTCCAGGGAAGACCCGTCGCATCTACTCGCCGTCGACCACCCACCGCGAGCGGAGGTCAACCAGCCAGTCGGGCAGTTCGATCTCGGGATCAGGCAGGGCTTCTGCCCCCCGGGCGGCCAGAGCATCGAGGAACACCTGGTGGTCGTCACCCCACGAACGCGGGTCGCCCATCATCACCTCGAACAGGACGGTGCCCTCCGGTCCGGCCACGAACGGACCGAACGCCGCGCCCAAGGGCAGTTCGATGTGGGTACCGGCCGGGCAGTGCCGTTCACCGCACCACATCTCACCCGAGATGACGAAGAGGACGTGCGGGCTGTAGTGACCGTGGCGGCGCACCACCATGCCCGGGTCCCACTTGGCATAGAGGGAGAGGTACTGGGGATCCGGTGAGAAGGCCAGCCACTTCTCCCACACCGAAGCGGTTGTGCCGTCTGCCCTGCGGATCGACTTGACCTGCTGCCATCCCATGTCGGGATCGTCGAGGTGCCGGAAGGTGGGCAGGAGACCGGAGACCTTCACGTCCGGACCGACCGGCTCGTCGACCATCTCCCTCCCCTCCTGGCCTACTCGAACCCGCCGGACCGGCTCGTCAGCCGCCCGAGACGTCCTGGATCTTCTGCTTGCCGGCGGTGACGAAGGGCATCATGTCGCGCAACTCGGAGCCGACCTTCTCGATGGGGTGATCGAGACCGGCCTGGCGGAGGGCCTTGTAATTGGGGCGGCCGTTGGCGTTCTCGGCCACCCACTCCTTGGCGAAGGTGCCGTCCTGGATCTCGCCGAGGATCCGGCCCATCTCGTCACGGACCGCCTGGTTGATCACCCGGGGCCCGCGGGTCAGATCACCGTACTCGGCAGTGTCGGAGATGGAGAACCGCATGCCGCTGATCCCCTGCTCGTACATCAGGTCGACGATGAGCTTGAGCTCGTGCAGGCACTCGAAGTAGGCCGACTCGGGCTGGTACCCGGCCCCCACCAGAGTCTCGTAGCCAGCCTGCACCAGGGCGGTCAGGCCGCCGCACAGCACCACCTGCTCGCCGAACAGGTCGGTCTCGGTCTCCTCGGCGAAGGTGGTGTCGAGGACACCGGCCCGGGTGGCCCCGATGGCGTGGGCGTAGGACAGGGCCAGATCGTGGGCCTTGCCCGACGGGTCGGCGTGCACAGCCACCAGGGACGGCACGCCCCCGCCCTCGGTGTAGGTGCGCCGCACCAGGTGGCCGGGACCCTTGGGAGCCACCATGGCCACGTCCACCCCGGCCGGCGGGTTGATCAGTCCGAAGCGGATGTTGAACCCGTGGGCGAAGAAGATGGCGTCGCCGTCGTGGAGGTGGGGGGCGATCTCCGCCTCGTAGACGGCGGCCTGCTCGGTGTCGGGCAAAAGGATCATGATCACGTCGGCCTCAGCGGCGGCGTCGGCCACCGACAGTACCGACAGGCCGGCCTCTACGGCCTTCTGCTTGGAGGACGAGCCTTCCCGCAGCCCGACCCGTACGTCGACCCCGCTCTCGGCCAGGTTGAGGGCGTGGGCGTGGCCCTGGGATCCGTAGCCGATCACCGCCACCTTGCGGTTCCCGATGAGGCTGGGGTCAGCGTCCTTCTCGTAGTACAGCGTGGCCATCGTGATCAACCTGCCTTTTCTGTGTGGAGTCCCAATGCGGCATCCCCGCGGACCTGGCCCCCATGGGCTCCGGACCGGTCCAGCATAGGCAAGGCCACCCGACCGGTCCGCTGCATCTCGACGATGCCGTAGCTGCGGATGAGGTCCTCGAAGTCATCGAGCTTGGTGGGAGCGCCGGCCAGCATGACGGTGAGCCGGTCATGGCCGACGTCGACGATCTTGCCCTCGAACACGCCGACCAGCTGGATGACCTGGCCCCGGGTGACAGGACCGGCCTCGACGGTGGCCAGGAGCAGCTCCCGCTCCCGGGAGACCGCCGGGTCGAGCTCGGTGATCGACACCACCGGAATCAGCTTGTCGAGCTGCTTGACGATTTGATCGAGCGGGGCCGACTCCACGTCGACAACGATGGTGATGCGGCTGAACCGCTCGTCGTCGGAGGGGGCCACGGCCAGGCTGAAGATGTTGTAGCCCCGCCGCGAGAACAACCCGGCCACCCGGGCCAGCACGCCGGCCTTGTTCTCGACAACCACGGTCAGGGTGTGGTGCCGCTTGTCGGCGCCGTAGACGCTCATCGGTCGAACTCCTGGTGGAGCGAGGGGTCGACCACGATGTCGTCGTTGGACGAGCCGGCGGCCACCATGGGGAAGACCTTCTCGAAGGCGTCGGTCCGGAAGTCGATGACCACCGGACGGTCGTCGACGTTGTTGGCCTTGTCGATGGCCGGGGCCACCTCCTCGGCCGACTCCACCCGGATACCCACGCAGCCCATCGACTCGGCCCACCCCACGTAATCGGGCAGGTCGGGCGAGAGGTAGACCTCGGAGTAGCGCTCCTCGTAGAACATCTCCTGCCACTGACGGACCATGCCCAGGTAGGCGTTGTTGAGGATGGCGATCTTGACCGGGATGCGCTCCGAGCTGGCCGTGACCAGCTCCTGCGCGGTCATCTGGAAGCAGCCGTCGCCGTCCACTGCCCACACCGTCTTGTCCGGGCGTCCGACCTTGGCCCCGATGGCGGCAGGCACCGCGAAGCCCATGGTGCCGAGGCCCCCGGAGTTGACCCAGGTGTAGGGGTAGTCGAACTGCCACCACTGGGAGGCGAACATCTGGTGCTGGCCCACGCCCGAGGCGACGATGGTGTCCTCCGGCGAGGCGTCGCGCAGGGTCTCGAGCACGAACTGGGGCTTCAATGCCCCGCTGCCCGGCTGCTGGTCGTAGACCAGCGGGTACCGCTTCTGCCACGCGCTGAGTTGGGACCGCCAGGGGGTCAACTGCTCCCGCGGGTACGACGCGGCGTAGGAGCCGGCATCGGCCGGGGCTCCGGCCACCGCATCACTGGGTGCTCCGCCCCGTCCACCGCGGGTGGTCTCGGAATGGGGCAGGCCGAGAGCAGTGAGGGCCACCAGCAGCTCGTCGATGACCAGCCGGCAGTCGCCGGCCACAGCCACGTCGGCGAACCGCACCTTGTTGTGCTCGGCCGGGTCGATGTCCACGTGGATGACCTTGGCCTCGGGGGCGAAGGCGTCGACCTTGCCGGTCACCCGGTCGTCGAACCGGCTGCCCAGGGCGATCAGCAGGTCGGAACGCTGCATGGCGGTCACCGCGGTGTAGTTGCCGTGCATCCCGGGCATGCCCAGGCACAACGGGTGCGAGTCGGGGAAACAGCCCCGGGCCATCAGGGTGGTCACCACAGGGATGCCGGTGCGCTCGGCCAACTCCCGCAAGGCGTCGGCCGCCCGGGCCTTGAGGATCCCGCCCCCGGCGTAGATCACCGGCCGTTCGGCGGTCAGCAGCAGCTCGGCGGCGGCCCGGATGTCGGCCGGGTCCCCCACCGTCTTCGGGTGGTAGCCGGGCAGGTCGAGGTCGGAGGGCTCCGGCCAGTACCACTCCATCTTGCTGTTGGCCACGTCCTTGGGCAGGTCGACCAGGACCGGGCCGGGACGGCCGGTGGTGGCCACGTGGAAGGCCTCGGCCACCACCCGGGGGATGTCGTTCACGTCGGTGATCAACCAGTTGTGCTTGGTGATCCCCATGGTGATGCCGGTGATGTCGCTCTCCTGGAAGGCGTCGGTCCCGATGGCCGTGGTGGCCACCTGGCCGGTCACCACCACCAGGGGGATCGAGTCCATGTAGGCGTCGGCCAGCGGGGTCACGATGTTGGTGGCGCCGGGACCACTGGTGACCATGGCCACGCCGGGACGGCCGGTGACCTGGGCGTAGCCCTCGGCCATGTGACCGGCACCCTGCTCGTGGCGGACCAGGATGTGCCGGATCGACGAGTCGATGATCGGGTCGTAGACCGGGAGGATGGCCCCGCCGGGCAGCCCGAACATGACCTCCACCTGCTGCATCTCCAAGCTCTTGATCAGTGCTTGTGCTCCGGTGAGTTCCATCGGGTGCTCCCTTGGGGTCTGGGTCTGGCTGGACTGCTGGTTCGGTGTTGTCGGACTGATTGGCTGCGGGCTACTGAACTGCTGGGTATTTGTGGCCGGACACGAAAACGACCTCCCGTCTGGGAGGTCGGAGAGCGCACACGGCGATAAGGCGTCGTGTGCGCTACGAAACGAGTACCAGGATGCTGAGGCGTGACCGGCGGATACACATAGTGCTTCCATTGTTGCACGACCGGGGCCGGTCCGACAAGCACTCGGCGAATCTAAGGATGCTTGAGGGTCATCTAGGAACTCTGGGCCTGAGCACGGAACAACTCGGAGCGTTAAGCCCAGCTCAGGCCGCGGAACCGTAGAACGGCGCGTTGAAGCTGAACACTCCCCCGTCGGAGGCCACCAACCAGTACCCCCCGGTGGCCGGATCGTCTGCGAGCCCGACCACGGGAGCATTGAGCCTGACGTTCCCTGTCGAGCCGTAGAAGGCAGCATCCCCTCCGTCAAACACCCCGCCGTCAGACGCCACAAATCGGTAGCCCAAGCCGTCGGGAGTTGCGGCAATACCGTTGATGGGTTTGTTGAGATGAATGTTGCCAGTCGATCCTAAGAACGGTGCAGTGAAACTGAATACACCCCCGTCAGACGCCACCAGCCAGTAACCACCAGTGAGTGGGTCGGCAGCAATACCGACGACTGGTTGGTTCAGGTGCTGGCCACCCATCGAGCCATGAAACACCGCATCACCGAAGGTGAACACGCCTCCGTCGGAGGCCACCAACCAATACCCGCGCCCGTCAACCGTGGGTGCCATTCCTACGACGGGTGCATTCAAGTGTTGGCCACCCATCGATCCGAAGAATTGGGCATCGCCGAAGGTGAAGATTCCACCGTCACCTGCCACCATCCAGTATCCCCCTCCGTCAGGGGTGGAGACGATGTGGTCAACTGGCGCGTTCAGGTGCTGGCCGCTCATTGAGCCATGGTCCACTGCATCACCTCCGACAGCGACACCCCCCGCACTGTCGACAATCCAGTAGCCACCGCCGTCAGGGGTGGAGGCAATACCGGTAAATAACGTGCTGGGCGCCGGAGACGGAGACGCAGCACCAGGGGAGCTGGGCGAGCTGACCGTGATTGACCACGCGCATTCACTGTTCACACTGAGCGTGAAGGTACCTGTGTCGCTGTACGAGTCGACGCCACTGCCCCCGGTGCCAAGTTCATTGGGCCCGATATCGAACGTGCTGTCACCCGGAGGTCCATTCACATCGACGATGAAGTTTCCGGGCAACCCAAAATCCGTGCAGTTGTAACTCCAGGCCATCGTCCAAGCCCCACTGACGTTGAACGCCTGGGGATTCCCAGTGTCCCCGGTCTGTGCGCTGGTAAAGGTCACCGGAGTTGAAAGGGGCGCACCTGAGGATGGCGCCACGTTGATCGTCCAGTTGCATTCGCTGTTTACGCCGAGACTGAACGTTCCGCTGTCGTAGTAATAGTCGGTACCCGAACCCGACGTGCTCAACTCGTTCGGCCCGGTATCGGCTGTTGAGCCGTTGACATTGACGATGAAATTTCCTGCCAACCCAAAGTTGGAGCAGTCGTAGGTCCAGTTCATCGTCCAGGCGCCGATCTGCGAGAACGAGGCCGTGTTACCGGATGTTCCGATCTGTGCGCTGGAAAAGGAGTCCGTGTCCGCACCTGCTGGACTCGAGGGCAACAAGACCACGACAGGCATTCCCAAGACCAGGAGGGTGATAGCCAGGCACGCTATCCAGCTGTTGCCCTGGCCACGTACACGAGCAGCGCGGGGACGAAGCAGTGGCTCAGTACCTCTGCACGATGTCATCTCCACCTCGTCCTTCACCCCATTACAGCCCGACCGGGAGAAGGTAGCCCAGACGTTCTCGGCGTGCTCAGGGTCCTAAAGTGGCCCTTCATCCCACCAAAACGACGCGGACCGAGCTGTGCCCGCTGCCGGGCTCACCTCAGGGCTCGGTGACCGCTCCCCGCTCGGCCCCGGTGACCAGCCGGGCGTACTTGGCCAGCACGCCGGTGGTGTAGCGGGGGTCGGGGTGCTTGAGCCCGAGCCCGGCGGCGGTCCAGCTCGGCGTCGTCGACCAGCAGGTCGATGGTGTGGCCGGCCACGTCGATCACGATCCGGTCGCCGTCGGCCACCAGGGCGATGGGCCCGCCGTCGACCGCCTCGGGGGCCACGTGGCCGATGCAGAACCCGTGGGTGCCACCCGAGAACCGGCCGTCGGTGACCAGGGCGCAGTCGCCCCCGCGGCCCACCCCCTTCATGGCCCCGGTGACGGCCAGCATCTCCCGCATGCCCGGGCCGCCCTTCGGACCCTCGTAGCGGATGACCACCACCGTGTCCGGCTCGATGGAGCCGGCCAGGATGGCCTCCATGGCCCGGTCCTCGCCGTCGAACACCCGGGCCGTCCCGTCGAAGGTCGAGCTGGTCGATGCCGGCCACCTTGACCACCGCCCCCTTGGGGGCCAGCGACCCGGTGAGGACGGCGATGCCCGCCCTGGGCGTGGATCGGGTCGGCGATCGCGGTGGACCACGTCGCCGTCGGGGGCCGGCGGGTCGAGGGCGGCCAGGTTCTCGGCCATGGTCCGGCCGGTCACCGTCATGCAGTCGCCGTGGAGCAGGCCGGCCTCGAGCAGCTCGGCCATGACCACCGGCACGCCGCCGATCCGGTCGAGGTCGGCCATGTGGTACTTGCCGTGGGGCTTGGTGTCGGCCAGGTGGGGCACCCGGGCGGCCACCTTGTTGAAGTCGTCGAGGCTCAGGTCGACCCGGGCCTCGTTGGCGATGGCCAGCAGGTGGAGGACGGCGTTGGTCGAGCCGCCGAGGGCCATGACCACGGCGATGGCGTTCTCGAAGGCCTCCTTGGTCATGATCTGGCGGGGCCGGATCCCGGCCCGCAGCAGGTCGACCACCGCTCGGCCCGTGGCGTAGGGCCAGGTCGTCACGCCGGCGGTCGACGGCCGGGGCCGACGAGCTGCCGGGCAGCGACATGCCCAGTGCCTCGGCCACCGAGGCCATGGTGTTGGCGGTGAACATGCCGGCACACGACCCCTCGGTCGGGCAGGCGTTGTGCTCGATGAGGCTGAAGCTCCTCGTCGGTCAGGGCGTCGACGGCGTGGGCCCCGACCGCCTCGAAGACCGAGGTGATGTCGAGGGCCCGGTCGCGCGGCCCGGCCGGGGAGGATCGACCCGCCGTAGAGGAAGACGGTGGGCAGGTTGAGCCGGGCCGCGGCCATCAGCATGCCGGGCAGCGACTTGTCGCAGCCGGCCAAGGTGACCATGCCGTCGAACCGCTCGGCGTGCATCATCGTCTCGACCGAGTCGGCGATGACCTCGCGGCTGACCAGCGAGGCCCGCATGCCCTCGTGGCCCATGGAGATGCCGTCGGACACGGCGATGGTCACGAACTCGAGAGGGAAGCCCGCCGGCCTCCCGCACCCCCTCCTTGGCCCGCTTGGCCAGCCGGTCGAGCGGCATGTTGCACGGGGTGACCTCGTTCCACGACGACGCCACGCCGATCTGGGGCTTGTCCCAGTCGTCGTCGGTCATGCCCACCGCCCGGAGCATGGCCCGGGCCGGGGCCCGGGTCGGACCGTCGGTGACCTCGAAGCTGCGGGGCTTCATACCCACCAGCGGCGCCTCTGCGGGATCGTTGCCTGGCGTGTCACTCATGCCCTAGATGGTAGGACCTGGCGCCCGGGGCCCGGACCTACCATGGGCGCGTGGAGCTGCGGGACCGGTCGACAGGGGTGTGAAGGGTTGAACGGCACAGAGGCCGGCGTGTTCGGCCCCGACGACCTCGACGGTCTCGTCGCCTTCTTCGGGGCCAACGGCTACGCCACCCTTCGGGGAGCCTTCGACCCGGCCGACCTCGAGGAGACCGAGGCCGAGCTGGTGGAGGCCCAGCGCGCGGGTGGCCGAGGCGGGAAGCGGTGACCGGCACGCCACCGACATCCTCGACGACCCCGAGGCCACCATCGACGGCCGGCCGTTCGCCCACTACGTGACCTTCGCCACCCGGGCCTCGTCCCGGGCCGATGCCCTGGTCCACCACCCGGCACTGGTCGAGGTGGCCCACCGGGTCCTCGGGCCCCAGGCCTGGCTGCTCGACTACGAGCAGTTCGGCGTGGTCTACCAGGACGCCCGGCCCGACCCCGGCTCGGCCTACTCGCGCATCGGCTGGCACACCGACCACCAGTCCGGTCCCCATCTCGACATGTGGCCGGCGGTGGCCTTCACCGTCCACTTCGACCCCACCTCGCCGGCCAACGGGTTCCTGCGGGTGCTGCCGGGCAGCCACCTGCAGACCACCGAGGGCATCCCCCTCGGCTTCGGACGGGTTCCCGGTGAGATCGCCGTCTACCAGGAGCGCGGTGACGTCCTGTTCCACCACTGCGACCTGTGGCACGGCGCGGCCCGGGCCACGGCCGACGGCCCCGACGCGGTCCGCCGGCACCTGCGGGGCAGCTGGCACGCTGGCGCCCGACTCGAGGTCGGTCACGGCACCGACGACTTCGTGAAGAACGCCCTCCGCTAGCCAAACCGGCCGCTGATACGGTCCCTCTGGCACAGTTGATGACAATTGCCTCACCCGACGAGTGAGCTTGCCCGGCGACAGAGAAGACAGAGAAGAGGTGACGCACCATGGAGGTCCTCCGAACCCCCGACGACCGGTTCGACGGTCTGCCCGGCTACGACTTCGCCCCCCACTACGCCGAGGTGTCCGACCAGGACGGCGGCACCCTCCGCATGCACTACCTGGACGAGGGACCGGCCGACGGGGAGACGCTGGTGCTGCTGCACGGCGAGCCGTCGTGGAGCTTCCTCTACCGCCACATGATCCCGGTCCTGTCCGCCGCCGGGCTGCGCTCGATCGCCCCCGACCTGGTCGGATTCGGCCGGTCGGACAAGCCCACGCCCCGGACCGAGTACACCTTCGCCCGGCACGTGGAGTGGGTGCGCTCGCTCCTGTTCGACCACCTGGCTCTCAGTTCGGTGACCCTGATCGGCCAGGACTGGGGCGGCCTCATCGGCCTCCGGCTGGTCGGCGAGCATCCCGACCGCTTCGCCCGGGTGGTGGCGGCCAACACCTTCCTCCCGACGGGCGACACCCCCCCGGGCGACGCCTTCAAGAACTGGCTCAAATTCTCCCAGGAGGTGGAGGAGTTCCCGTCGGGCACCATCGTCAACTTCGGCTGCCTGACCGAACTCTCCCCCGAGGTCGTCGCCGGCTACGACGCCCCTTTCCCCGACCAGACCTTCTGCGAGGGCGCCCGCCAGTTCCCCACCCTGGTGCCCATCACCCCGGACGGTCCCGGTTCGGCCGAGGGCCGCGCCGCCTGGAAGGTCCTCGAGACCTTCGACCGGCCGTTCCTCACCGCCTTCTCCGACGGCGACCCGATCACCGCCGGCTCCGACCGGGTGCTGCAGGCCCGTATCCCCGGCACCAAGGGCCAGCCCCATGTGACCATCGCCGGGGGCGGCCACTTCTTGCAGGAGGACAAGGGCGAAGAACTGGCCAACGTGGTGGTCGAGTTCGTGCGCTCCACCTGACCGAGCGCGCTGACCCACGGCACGGCACCCCGCCGCGGCCGTTCAGGTCACGGCCATCCCGGTGAGCTCGGCCAGGCGGCAGTCGATGAACAGTTGCTCGGCCCGGTTGCCGGTCTGGTCACGGGCGGCCCGGTAGGCGGCTGCCGCCTCGTCCCGACGGCCCAACCGCCGGAGCAGGTCGGCCCGGGTCGCCTGATAGAGGTGGTAGTCCCCCAGGGCTCCAGCCAGCTCGGGATCGTCGAGCAGCACGAGGCCGGCGGCCGGCGACTCAGCCATGGCCACCGCTACCGCCCGGTTGAGACGGACCACCGCGGTCGGCTCCCACGCGAGCAGGAGGTCGTACAGCTCCACGATGGAGGCCCAGTCGGTGCGGTCGGCCCGTGGTGCGGTGGCGTGCAGCGCGGCGATGGAGGCCTTGACCAGGTAGGGGCCGTTCCGGTCCATGGCCCGGGCCCGGTCGAGCAGGCCGAGGCCGGTTATCACCTTGGCCGCGTCCCAAAGCGACCGGTCCTGGTCCTCCAAGGTCACCGGCACCCCCCTGGCGTCGACGCGGGCGTCGCGGCGGGCGTCCTGGAAGTGCATCATGGCGGCCAGCCCGAGGGGCTCGGGTTCGCCGGCCAGCAGGTCGATGACCACGCCGACCAGCCGGAGGGCCTCGTCACACAGGTCGACGTCGACCAGGGCCTCCCCCGAGGAAGGCAGGTAGCCGGCGTTGAAGACGAGGTAGAGCACGGCCAGCACCGCGGCCAGCCGTCCGGGCAGCTCGGCCGGGTCGGGGACCCGGTAGCCGATCCCGGCCTGACGGATCTTGTGCTTGGCCCGCACGATCCGTTGGGCCAGCGCCGGCTCCGAGATGAGGAAGGCCCGAGCCACCTGCTCGGTGGTCAGTCCTCCCAGGGTCCGCAGGGTGAGGGCCACTTGGGCCTCGAGGGTAAGGGCGGGGTGGCAGCAGGTGAAGATGAGCCGGAGCCGGTCGTCCGGGATCGGGTGGGACTCGTCCCCCATGTCCCAGGGGATGGCCAGCTCGCCCCACGCCCGTTCCCGCCGCTCGGACGCGGCCACGCTGCGCAGCCGGTCGATGGCCTTACGGCGGGCGGTGGTCACCAGCCAGCCGGCGGGGTTGTCGGGAACACCGTGCGTAGGCCAGTGGGTAGTCGCCGCCACCAGCGCGTCCTGGAGGGCATCCTCGGCCAGATCGAACCGACCGAGGATGCCGATGAGGCGGGCCAGGACCCGGGCCCGGTCGTCCCGGTAGAAGGCCTCGATGGCCGCTTCGGCCGGCTCCGGTCCTGTTGTCCGTGCCCCGGACAGGGCTACATCTCCGCCACGGGCCGCACCTCGACCGAACCGAACTTGGCCGAAGGGACCATGGCCGCGGCGGCCAGGGCCTGGTCGAGGTTGTCGAAGTCGATGACATAGAAGCCGGACATCCACTCCTTCGTCTCGGCGAAGGGGCCGTCGACGGTGAGGGTCTCGCCATCACGGACCCGCACCGTGGTGGCCGTACTCGGGTCGTTGAGCGGGTCGCCCACGAACGACTTCCCTTGCTCCACCAGTTGCTTGGACAACTCGGCGTAGTCGGCCATCAGCTCGTCCCAGCCCGGCCCGCCGGGCACCGGATGGAGTTCGGGGTCGTTGTGGATGATCAACATGTAGCGCATGGCTCGCTCCTCTTCGTCTGGCCGTCGGCTCCGACGACCTACTCGGGGGCCGCCAGCTCTGACGACCTTTGCTCCAATGACGGAGTCGTGGGCCCCCGATCGACACCGCCCCCGGAATTCAGCTCGACGCCCATCAGTGTCCCACGGGCCCCGCCGCTATCGTGAGCCCATGCACCTGTTCGCCGCGTACCTGGGGGGCCCGCTCGACGGGGATCGGATGGGCGAGGGTCACGAGGTCGTCTTGGTGGTGGCCGAGGACCCGGCCGAGGCCAAGGCCCGGGCCAAGTCCAAGTGGCACGGCGCCGGCCGCGGACACGTGGACGCGGTGCAGCAGATCGAGATGGTCGACGGGTGGGAGATCACCCTGACCCACGTGGGGACGGGCGACCGGACCACCCTGGACGACTACAACTGAGATGGCCGAACTCTGAGATGGCCGAACGGAACGTGGTGGGGGGCGACCTCGAGCCGTGCGGCACCGACCCGGTGACCGGGTTCTACCGTGACGGTTGCTGCAATACCGGACCCGAGGACCTGGGCAGCCACACCATCTGCGCGGTGGTGACCGCCGAGTTTCTCGAGCACCAGCGGTCCATCGGCAACGACCTGGTCACGCCCATGCCCGCCTACCGGTTCCCGGGACTGGTGCCCGGCGACCGCTGGTGCGTGACCGCGGTCAACTGGCTGCGGGCCCACCACGAGGGTGCCGCCGCCTACGTGGTGCTGGCCTCGACCCACGAACGGGCCCTCGAGGTGGTCCCGTTGGACGCGTTGCAGGAGCACGCGGTGGACGTTCCGACCGGTCCCGGCGATCTCGCCGGCTGACGGCCTGGGTACTGCCTCAGCCTGCACCCAGCAGCCGACGGGCCCGTGAACGCAGGCCGGGTGGGCGCGGTCGGCGTTTGGCGAAGAAGAGCACGATGGAGGTGAAGCGCCACCGGTCGATAGCCAACACGACATGGGGGGTGTGCAAGGGGTCGTCGGGCAGGTTGACCGGATCATCGAAGTACCGCCGGTCGGGAGGTGTGTAGTCGATCGGCTCCACCAGCTCCAGCTCGGGCGACGCGGCCAGGATCCAGTGGTAGAGGTCGTCGGCGGTGAAGAACTCCCCGTGTTGGCCCCCCTCCATGATGAACTCGGTCGCCACGCAGGCCACTCCGCCGGGGCGCAGGACCCGGGCCATCTCGCGCATGGACTCGGCCGCCTTGTCGTGGCCCCCGAAGTGCTCGATGGAGCTCAGCGAGTAGACCACGTCGAAGCTGTCGGACACGAAGGGCAGGGCCAGTCCGTCGGCCGGGAGCCCGACCAGGTGGTCCCGGCGGTAGTGGAACGGGGCGAAGGCCCCGGGATCGGTCAGGAAGGCGGGGTCGGCTTCGGCGGCGATGCTGCCGACGAATGCCCCGCCGTAGAGGTCGGTGCCCACGGTCAATCGGGTCCGGTTGGCCAGGTAGTAGAGGACGCACTCGTGGCCCGCCCCTACACCGAGGGCCCGTCGGTCGGGACCCAGGGCGCCCAGGCGCTCCAGTCCGTAGATGCACTGCACCCACTCGAAGGTCTTGCGGTGCAGCCAGCCCTCGTCCTGAGGAAGGGCCAGCAGCCGGCCCACTGCCCGCCAGTCGGGGTCGTCCCAGGCATCGGTCTGGCACAGGCAGTTGAGGGGGCGGTCGCTCACCCCGGAGATGGTACCCATGGTCGTCAGCCGGTCCGAGGAGCCCGGCTCGGGTCCACCGGGTCGGCTCAGGCCGGTCGTTTGCGCAGTGCCTTCTTGAGCACCGAGTCGTAGGCGGCCAGACCCTCCCGGAACAGCCGGCCCTCGGGGCCCGAGGCGATCCCGACCCGCTCGGGGATGATTCCCCAGATGGCCACCTTGGAGTCGGTCCACCACCGCACCGCCTCATCGAGGTCGTTGGTCCCGAGACGCGCTGCGCAGATCACCACTCCATGGGGCACGGCCTTGCCGATCATGTCCAAGGTGGCCGCCACCCTCGAGTACTCCACGCCTCCAGCACGGGTGGGGATGACCACCGCGTCGGCCCGCTCCAGCGCAGCCCGCACGATCCGCTCGTCGCCCGGAGGGGTGTCCACCACGGCCAGACCGCCGTGATTGACCATGGCCCGGGCTACCGTCCGCTCAGACGGGGCCTCCACCAGGTCGACACCCTCCACTGGGCTCTCCTCGAACCACTCGGCCGATGAGGCCTGCCGGTCGGCGTCGATGAGGGTCACCGGCCCCCACCCCCGCTGCACGGCCGCGGCGGACAGGTACACCGAGGTGGTGGTCTTGCCCACCCCGCCTTTGACGTTGCTGACCACGATGTTCATCGCCGCTGGCGTCCAATAGGAATAACGGTTCATCCTCCAATAGCAACAGAATGGTTACGACAATCTTGGTATAATACAGTTCTTATACGTCATGTAAATTCATGACCATTTCCGCCGGGTTGACACGGCACCAGCGCTACTGTACCGTACGCTGCAGCGTATGTCGATAAGCCTAGGCGGAGCCTCTACCAGGACGTTTGTCGCTGTATTGATCGTGGGACTTGGATTGGTCCCCAGTGTTCCTGTCTTCGCCTCCACGACGGGCTCCGCTCACGTCAATGCCAGCTATCCGGGCTCGAGCAGCACGCTTAATTCTCCTCCGACACCGGTTATTGCCGCTAGTCCAACCCAAGAAATTCAACTGCTCAATACTGGCTATCAGATCATGACTCATGCCGGGACCATTACCAATAGTGGAACCGTCGCCAGTCTCATCAAGACCAACAACACCTTTGTATCCGACCCGCAGATCATGTGGGATCCGACAACGGGGCGCTTCTATTACAGCATTTTCGAAAACCTCGGTTCGACCACGCCTGATGAGGGTATTGCCTGGGGGTTCAGCAAGACACCTACTCCGTCGGGCCCGGCCAGCTTCTGTTCCTATTTCAATGGGTTCAACTTTGGCTCCACATCGTTTCCGGATCGGGAATCACTGGGTGAATCGAGCAGCTTCCTTCTGATCGGCAGCAACCGCTGGGGTACGTCGCCGGAGGACCTTCTCGGATCGGATCTGGCCTGGATCTCCAAACCGGCGGCCGGCTCGACTTGCCCTGCGGCCAGTTCCTTCTCCACCGGCATCCAGAATCTCAGCAATCCTGATGGCACTCCCGCCTATACGCCGACCCCGGCCAAGCAGGTCGGCGGCAATGCCACCGGTTGGGTGGTGGCCACTCCCAGCTATGTCTCGGCCAGCACGCTCACCACTTACAGCGTCACGAAAAGCACGACCGGTGATTCAGCAGTCATCAGCCCGCCAAAGTCCGTCAATGTTCCTGCCTACAGCTCCCCGCCCGATGCTCCCCAAAAGGGAAACACGCTGGCTGGGGCTAAGGCTCCTCCGCTTCAGACCAGAATCTATTTGACGCAAGCCATCATGGCCTATGACCCACGCGTCGGTCATTACGCAATCTGGACAGCGAACACCATCGCCGGAGGAGCCGGCGCCGAGGTGCAGTGGTATGAAATCGATCCTTGGAACAGCACGCTCGATCAATCCGGCATCATCGGCAGCCCCTCACTGGACGTCTTCGATGCATCGATCTCACCTGACCGGGTGGTCACGACCACCGGCTCGGGCTTCGGACAATCGGCAGTTATCGACGTGAATACTTCTTCGACAACCAGCTACCCGGCTATCGAGGTCACCTCAACGATTGACGGAAAGCCGACCACTCCCCTTGTCGTTGTCAAACGCTCAACCGGCACCGACGTGGACTTCACGTGCTTTGAACCCGACGCCAATGAGTGTCGTTGGGGCGATGAATCGGGAGCAGCGCCCGATCCATCGTCATCGCTCAGTGGCTCGTATGGGAATGTCTGGATTTCCAGCGAGTGGAACACACCAGATATCAACGACAGCACTCCCGTCTGGAAGACGGAAGTCTCCAACGTCACCCCCTGAGGTCGACAGCGAGCATCTTCGGTCGTGACCAACCCCTTCGTCGACGCCACCCGGGCCATACCGGCCGGTCCCGGCCGGTATGAAGGCACCATCGACGGCTCGTGGAACCTCAACCCGCTCCCCCAGGGCGGCATCGTGACCGCGCTGGCGCTGCGGGCCATGTCGGCCGAACTCGACCATCCCGAGCAGATCCTCCGGACACTGCACACCACCTTCGTGGCCCAGGTGGCCGACGGACGGATGGCTGTCGAGGTTGAAGCTCTGCGGCGAGGACGGTCGATGTCCCACCTGCGAGCCGAGGTGAGAAACGTCGGGGCCGAGCGGGGCCACCTGACCACCGGCATCTTCGGCTCGCCCCGTCCCGGGTTCGAGTTCACCGACCTCGACGCGC
Source organism: uncultured Acidimicrobiaceae bacterium (assembly GCA_963824355.1). Classification (GTDB taxonomy): domain Bacteria; phylum Actinomycetota; class Acidimicrobiia; order Acidimicrobiales; family RAAP-2; genus Bog-756. The sequence continues at coordinate 76,854 of CAWGOY010000002.1, forward strand.
CGACCGACATCCCGGCGCCCGCTGACTCCCCGTCGTACCGCGACCCGCTGCCTCCCGGAGCCGAACGGTTCACCATGCGGTTCTGGGAGGAGAGGGTGGAGGGCCGCAACGTGGCCGGCCATCCGCCGTGGGAGGAGTACGAGCCCGACCGGGCCGAGCGGGTGATGTGGTATCGGTTCGACGACCCGCCCTTCCTTGACGACGGCACCCTCGACCCGCTCGCCCTGGTGGTGCTGGCTGACACCATGCCCGGCGCGGTGGGCGAGAAGGTCGGGCGCCACGAGCGCATGTGGTTCGCCCCGAGCATCGACCTCACTGTCCACCTGCTCGACCGCTGCCGCTCGCCCTGGGTGCTGGCCCACAACCGGGCACGCTTCGCCGGGGACGGCTACGCGTCGGCCGACATGGCCTTGTGGGACTGCGGGGACCAAGGTACCGACCAGCCTCGGCTGGTGGCCTACGCCACCCAGCTCTTCCTCTTCTCGTTCCTGTCCTGACCGGGACGGCATGAGTTGGGCTACCTGCCGGCGGCCGGCCGCTTCGTGGTGCTGACGGCTGGTGGCATCACCGACTGTGATACCTACGCCAACAAACGTGACACATCAGACACGCCAATGGACCTTGCCGACGCCACCCTGGTCGCCTTGGCCGAGGAGCAAGGCCACCGCAGGGTCTTCGCGCTCGATTCGGACTTCCACGTCTACCGGCCTGGCGGACGACAGCGCTTCGAAGTGGTCCCGCCCGCTGAGCACAACCAATCGTCCTGCGACCGGAACGCTCCCGGGTCGCTGATGAACCGGCAGAGCACTGGGCCAACGTGCCGTTGGCCAGCTCAGTTGGCGGCCACCCCGTGGGGCGGTCCGGCCAGATCCCTTCCGACCAGCGATCCGAGGAAGGAGGCGTCGCCGTAGGAGTAGACGGCTCCATCTGCGCCCACCAGCCAGTACCCCTCACCGTCGGGGGCCGGGGCCATGCCCACTACCGGGGCGGCATGGGAGATCCCCTGTCCCGGCACCGACCCGAAGTAGGTGGCGTCACCGAAAGCGAATACGCCGCCGTCGGCGGCCACCAGCCAGTACCCCTGGCCGTCGGGGGTGGGGGCCATACCCACGATGGGGGCGTTCAAGTGGGTGCCGCCCAGCGCACCGTAGAAGGCGGCGTCCCCTCCGGTGAACACGCCGCCGTCCGCGGCCACCAGCCAGTACCCCTGGCCGTCGGGGGTGGGGGCCATGCCCACGATGGGGGCGTTCAAGTGGGTGCCGCCCAGCGCACCGTAGAAGCCGGCGTCCCCGAAGGTGAACACGCCGCCGTCCGCGGCCACCAGCCAGTACCCCTGGCCGTCGGGGGTCGGGGCCATCCCCATGATGGGGGCGTTCAAGTGGGTGCCCCCCAGTGACCCGTAGAAGGCAGCGTCCCCAAAGGTGAACACGCCGCCGTCGGTGGCCACCAGCCAGTAGCCCCCGTCATCGAGGGTCCGGGCCATCCCTACGATGGGGGCGTTCAAGTGGGTGCCCCCCAGTGACCCGTAGAAGGCAGCGTCCCCAAAGGTGAACACGCCGCCGTCGGTGGCCGACACGGTGAGTCCCTGGTTTCCGGAGGCCGGAAGGACCAGTTGTTCCATCAACGGCTCGAACTGGGTGTTGTTGCCGCCGTTGGTGAGGGCCAGGCCGTCGGAGAAGCACCCAGTGCCCCGTACGCAGGCCACCCCGTTGAGATAGCTCCAGGCGGTCACATTGGGCGTGGGGTCGACCGACCAGGACGAACCGTCCCAGTGTTCGATGAGGGCATTGGGGTTGACGTTCTGCCCGTTGCCGCTGTTGCCGCTGTTGCCGCTGTTGCCGCTGTTGCCGCTGTTGCCGCTGTTGCCGCTGTTGGGGCTGCTCTGTTGACTCTGCTGGTTCTGGCCGCTCTCGACCCCGTTGGCCCCGACCGCCCAACAGTCCGTGGCGCTGAGACAGGTCACCGCGTCGAGGATGTCGGCGCCGGTACTGGTGTCGGCGCTGGGCACGGTCGACCACTGGCTTCCGTTCCATGCATCGACCAGCGAGGTGGTGGGATCGCCGAGGGTATCGGTGGTCGTCCCCACCGCGAAGCAATGGGTGGACGAGGTGCAGGTCACCGCACCCAGATACTGGCCATCGGGACTGGCCGCCGTCGGGGTCGGAACCGTGGTCCACTGGGCACCGTCCCAGTGTTCGACAAAGGCCGACGAGCCGATCACATTGGGAGCCACGTTGGGTATGAGACCGTCTTGGGCCTGGTTGGGTCCGGCGAAGCCGACAGCCCAGCAGTCCGACGAGGAGTCACAGGTCACCGAGTTGAACTGGTCGTAGGTCTGCCCCGAAGGCGGGGTCGCAGCCACCGTCCACGACGAGCCGTCCCAGTGGTCGATGACTCCGTTGGTCGGTCCACCACCGTTGGGCGTGGTGTCAGCGCCCGCGGCCCAGCAGTCCTGGCTGGTCGGGCAGGACACCGAGAACAAGTAGGCGTTGGGGTTGGGCGAGGGCAGCACCGTCCAGGTGGATCCGTTCCACTGCTCGATCAGTGCCTCGGGACTGTTGGAGTTCCCCGGCGGGGCCTGGCCGCCCACCGCCCAGCAGTCCGAGGTGTCGACGCAGGTGATTCCCCACAGCACCGAGGTCGGGGAGGTGGTCGGTCCCCCATCGGACTGCACCGACCACGACGAGCCGTCCCAATGGTCCACGGCCGCCGTCGGCTTACCGTTGTTCAGGTTGCTGAACTGGCCGCCCACAGCCCAGCAGTTCCACGCGCTGGTGCAGGTGGTGCCCATCAGGAGGACGCTCTGGGCCGGGTCGGGGCCGGCGACATTGACGATGGTCCAACCCGTCGGGTCGGTGGCCTGGCTGGTCGGGGTGGCCACCATCGACACTACGGCCAGGATGGCCGCCGCGGTGAGGATCGGGGCCAGGCGCCGGCGGAGGGTGTGTCGGGTCGCAGTGGGGACAGGAGCGGGTGCGCAGGCGTGGGTGGGGCTGCCGGCAGAGGGCATGCCCTACTATCGACACCCTGAGTTGCCCCCTTGAGCGTGGGAGTCAACGGCGGCTCCGAACTGGCCGGATATGCGAGGATCTTCGCGTGCCGGCGGTCCGTCTTCTTGCCCACGTCGGACCCCGCTCCCGCCTACGGCGGGGGGTGCTCACGCTCTTTGTGCTGGCCGTTGTCCTGTTGTCACTATCGGCGTGCGGCACCCCAGCGGCGACCAAGTCGGCGGGCTCAGTGGCCGTCGGGCCCGCTCCCACGGGGACGGGCTGCACCCCGCCGGCGTCGGCCATCGGTGCAACCGCCCCGGTACGCATCCGGCTCGATCGGGTGGGGACCGGCGTCCGGGTACTCGTTCCGGTATGCGTCAACGGGAAGGGACCATTCTCATTCGTACTGGACACCGGCGCTCCGGCCACGCTGTTCGACACGCACTTCTTGGACTACGTCCGGCTGGGGGCCGACGGCGCCCCCGCCATCCTTCACCAGCCGGGCTGCGCCACGGTCGTGCTGCACGTCGCGGTGCCCCGGTGGTCAGCAGGGTCACTGGCGCTCGAAGCCCAGTCGGTTTCAGTGATCCGGATGCCCGGCTTCGGGCTCCGGGGTCAACCCATGGGCCTGCTCGGCTCCGATGTGCTCGACCGTTTCGGCGCGGTCCGGATCGACTACCGCTCCCACCTCCTGACCGTGGCCGGTCCTGAAGGTGCACGCTCCACGCCGAGTTCGCTCACCATGCTGCCGGCAACAGGCGCCCACCTGCCACTGGTCGGTCCTGGGTCAACGGCTCCGATCCCGCTGCAGGTCACCACCGGCGCCTCGGGAGTGGCCGTCGAGGCTCAGGTCACGTTCGGCTCCCGGGGACCTTTCCCGTTCGCCGTCTCCACCGGTACGGCCACTTCGGAGGTCACCGCATCGCTCGGCGCACTGCTCGGCCTGTCCAAGACGGGACACTCTCAACCGGTGACCGCGTTCGGCTGCCCGCAGGAGGGACCGACGCTCGACAGCGGCCGGTGGGCGACCGGGTCGGTCGCCTTGCCCACCGGTGCGATGGTCGCTGGAGTGGCGGCAACCGCGCCGCCGGGTGTGTCGGGAGCACTGGGGTCGAATTCGCTGAGCGTCAACGGTTCCCTCGTGCTCGACTACCGCGATGGGTGGATGTACCTCGGAGCTGGATCGCTTCCCTCCTGACTGATCAGCGCCTCCGCCCCGATCGGTAGCGCCTGCTGCCTGACCCAGAAGCGATTGCTAGCCTGACCCGGCGTGCCGTGAGGCGTCAGGGGGAACCGGATGGCGGACAGGGGTATGGAGAAGTGCTCCAGAGGATGGTTGGCCCTCTTGCTGGCGACCTGGGCGGTTGCCCTGCCGCCGACCATCGTCCTCACCACTGCGGGTGCAGCTGAGGCGGCACCGTCCGGAGTGGTGCGTGCGACGGTCGGCAGCGCTGTTGTGGCGATTCCAACGACGCCGTGGCATCTCATCGCCTCGTACCCAACCGTCCCGAGCGCCACTGCGCTGACCTGCACCTCGGACACCCGTTGCTTCACCGTCGGCGACAACGGCTCGAGCTACGGGGACATCTTGGCCACCACCGACGCCGGGGCCACCTGGGATGCGCCGAGCGTTCCGGCCGGCACCGGTGGCCTCAACTCGATCGCCTGTCCGTCGAGCACCGTCTGTTACGCCGTCGGGTACGTCACCTCGGACCAGGGTCAGGTCGTCGCCACCACCGATGGGGGATCGAGCTGGACGGCCCAGACCCTCCCCACCGGGACCGCGGACCTCTACGGCATCGCCTGCCCATCGACGTCTCGTTGCTACGCGGCCGGCTTCGACGCCCAGGGATACGGGACAATCGTGGTCACCACCGACGGCGGCGTCACCTGGACCGTGCAGCAGCCGCCGTCCTCCAGCTTCTATCCGGCCGCCGTGGCCTGCCCGTCCGCCACCACCTGCTACGTGGTGGGAACCACCGGCCCGTACCACGGCGAGATCGTGGCCACCACCGACGGCGGAGCTCGATGGCGCCGCCAACGGCTGCCCAGGGGAACCGTCAGCTTCGCCGGTATCGCCTGCACGTCGACCACCATCTGCATCGTGACCGGGATAACCAAATCACAGGAGGGGATCGTCCTCTCCACGTCCAACGGCGGAAAGAGGTGGAACGCCTACGGCCTACCGGTGACCAGCGCCTTCCCCACCGCCGTGGCCTGCCCGTCCGCCACCACCTGCACCATCGCCGGGGAGAACAGCGGGTACCGGGGCGACGTACTCGCCACCACCGACTCCGGGGCCACCTGGACCGACCAGCCGGTGCCACAAGGGGTGGAGTTCCTCCAGGGGGTGGCCTGCCCGTCGGTCGACACCTGCTACGCGGTAGGAATCGGACCGTCCGGTCAGAGTGGACTGATGCTGGTCGGTCCCTGATCACAGCCGCGCTCCCCGATACCGGGTCCACCGGAGGGCCTAGAGCTTGGCCACCCGATCCTGGCCGTCGGCCACCCACACATCCACGCCATCGAACGCCAGGTTGACCGGTTCGCCGGCCGGCAGCTTGTACGTGCCGACCGGGGCTCCTGTCGAACCGTCCAGCTTGGTGACCGTGTCGGTGCCCCCGTTGGCCACCCACATACTGCTCCCGTCGAAGGCGATGCCGAGCGGGTTTATCCCCACCGGGTAGGTTCCGACGATGGCTCCGGTCGATGTGGCGATCCGGGTCACGCTGTCGCTGCCCACGTCGGCGTTGGTCACCCAGACATCGGAGCCGTCGAAGGCGACGCCGAACGGCGAACGGCCGACGGGAGTGGTACTGAGCACCGTGCCTGTCGACCCATCCACCCTGACCACGTCATCGGTGCCCGGGTTGGTCACCCACAGGCTCGAGCCGTCGAAGGCCAAATTTTCGGGATCGGTTCCCACCCGATAGGTGCCCACCCGGTGACCCGTGGCCGCTGACAACCGGGTGAGCGTGCCCGCCCCCTGGTCGGCCACCCACACATCAGTTCCGTCGAAGGCAGCGCCCACTGGAAACCTTCCCACTGGGTAGGTGCCGAGAGCGTGGCCGTCCGAGGCGGCGAGCCGGGTGACGTCGTTGCTTCCCGAGTTGACCACCCAGACGCTGCTGCCGTCGAACGCGATCCCCTCGGGATGCTTCCCTACCCGGTAGGTGCCGTCGACACCTCCGGTCGACGCGTTCAGTTTGGTGACGGTTCCGCTGCCTGCGTCGGTCACCCAGAGGTCGGCACCGTCAAAGACCACGCCCCACGGCAGGCGACCCACCCTGACACTGAATCCCGTCTGGTTGGCCGGGTACCAGCGGAGTGTGGCGATCTGGAGCGGATTGGGACTCGGGCTCACTGCCCCCACGGTTACGGGGGGACTGGCGGAAGCCAAGACCGCGTCGAGCGCGGCCCTGTCTCCCCTACCGCTCGTGGTGAGCCTGGCGGTTGGAGGCTTTGGCGGAAGATGGCCGTCGTCGCCCCCCGGCTGGGCAGCCAGAACTCCGACCACCACTGCCACACCGGCAATCAGCACCGGCCCGAAGGTCGACCAGCGGAGTCTCCTTGCCGATTCCCTCGTCACGGCTCTGATTCGGGACATCGTCCTGCTCTTCCCATCCGCGACGCGCTCGAGGGCGGAGCCGGAGCCCCACCCTCGAGCACATTGCACTGTTTATCTACAGCATCCCGTGTTTGCTGCATCGTGTTTACTGCATCGAGAAACGCTGGCTCAGAAGGCCGGGCCGATCTCGAGGTTGTCGCCGTTCAGGTCGTTGACGCTGAACTTGCTGAGCCCCTTCTTTCCGGCGCAGTCAGCCGCCAACGAAGCGGTGTTGGTACCCAGCGAGATCTGATACGTCGCCGCCGGAGGACCGCTCCATCCACTGGTGACCGCCCCACCCAGCGAAAGTGTGGAGTTCGGCGATCCCGGGGTGATGGTCACGCCGGAGCTACCGAGCACCGTGGTGGTGATCTTGCTGGTGCCCTTCCACTTGACAGTGATCGAAGGAACGGTGATGGTTCCGCTCCCGCCACTCAGTAGCGTGCTGCAGCCCTCAGTCGGAGGGTTGCTCACCGGGACAGTGAAGGTTACCGACTCCTTGCTCGAGATGAGCGTCTCACCGTTTTGGGTGGTCGACGTTCCATCGAGGCCGATGCAGTCGTCGTTGGTCAACTTGGCCGACACCGTGTAGGGCCCGACGCTCGTCGAGGTGATCGCCGGCTTGACCTTGACCGTTCCCTGGAGATTGCAACTGATGTTCCCGTCGAACGTTGTCGACCCTCCGGCCGAAGCGACGCCCGATCCGATGGTGGCGATGAAGCCGAGCGGCATCACCACCGCCATGGCCAACATCACGAGTTTCCTGCGCATGGACTTCCCCCTTTGTCTCTGCCCCGTTGCGCCGTGCACCGAGGCCTCATCGGCACAAACGGGTACCGCCCATCTCCGCCGTGGAAAAAGTGTACCGGGCCACTACTCCGGTTGCTCGTGAGCGCCCCGAGGACGGAGTTCAGGCCGTTGAGTAGGGAGAACAGCCGCGTGCGGATCGACAGGCGGCGACGATCCGGAGGTCAGCCGGTGGCATCGAGATCAACCACCACCGGAGGGAGCGTCTGGCCTTGCGCGGTGGTGAGATGGACGTTCAGCACGAACGAGCCGGGGGTGTCGGCGGTCACCGTCAGCTCCTCGGTGGCCGGTGCGGCGAGGTTGCACCGGGCCGAAGCCGACGAGCCCCCGGCAATGCGCAGGACACCGTGGTCGGGAGTGACCGACAGTCCCGGACCGGTGGCCGACCACCGGACCCGGAGCGATCCGACGGTGGCCGGATCGGCACCCAACCGGATGGTGGTCGGCTGTCCCGCCCGCAACGTCGTAGCGCCGCCCGGGACGGTGAACCCGACGGCGGGGATCAAGCCGGCGTCATAGGACGGAGGGGCAGCGGCGGGGTCCGATCCCCACTCTGGATCGGGGCTCGAGGCCAGGGTGTAGGTCAGGTGCCCGCCGCTGGTGAGCACCGTTCCGGGAAGCCAGGGCCGGTCCCAGTCGGTACCGCCCGCTGACGACCCGCGGCCCGACCCCGACCCACCGCCCACAACCGGCGGGCCACAGGAGGTCGACCGAGCCGGAACCGCCATCCCTGTGACGGTCAGCCCGTGCACGTAGGGCGTGGACGCCGATGCCCCCGGAGCCCGCTCCGTCAGGTGGCGGCCGTCGGGAAGGGTGATGTCCACCTCGGGAAAGAGCGGGCTGGCCAGCGCCAGATCAGCGGCGCCCGGCGTCACCGGATACAAGCCGATGGCCGCCCACACGTACCACGAGGAGATCGCCCCCAGGTCGTCATTGCCCGGTTCATCGACCGGGGCGTCGGCGTAAAGGGTGTCGGCGATGGACCGGACCACCTGCTCGGTCCGCTCGGGAGCGCCGGTGTAGTCGTACTCCCATGGCGTCCATTCACTCGGCTCGTTGCCAGCCCAGTCATAGGGCAGGTCACGCCCGGCGTTGAGCTGGGTGAGGGTGGCGTTGAGCTCGGTGGTCGCCGCGGCGTCGCCCCCCATCAGGTCGACCAACGCGGCCAGGTCCTGGGGAACCGACCAGGTGTACTGGACGGCGTTCCCCTCCTCGAAGCCGAGTTCGCCACCCGGTTCGAGCAGTGAGGTCTGAAAGGCCGGTCCGGGGTTGAAGCTTCCGTCGGCGTTGCGGGCCCCGATGTAGCCGGTGGCCGGGTCGAACAGGTACTCCCAGTTGTGAGCCCGCTCCGTCATGGTGGCCGCCTCCGAATCGTCACCCAGCGCGGTGGCCAGCCGGGCGATGGCGAAGTCGTCGAGGGCGTACTCGAGGGTGACCGAGCCTCCGATGGAATAGTCGATGGAGGTCAGGTCGAGCGAGGAGGCGGTGACCCAGTGCTGGGCGAGGTACTGACTGAGGTACTGGCGCTCGATCTCGAATCCGTGCCCGGTCTCTGCTTCGGTGGCCCCCTTGACCATGGCCGCCAGCGCCGCCTTGGCGTCGAAATTGCGCACCCCGAAGGCGTAGGCGTCGGCGATGATCGGATCGGCTGAGTCCCCGTTCATCTGGGACTCGTCTCCGGCGACGATGGCCCACTTGGGCAACCAGCCGTCCTGGGCGGCGTCGTTAACCAGTGACTGGATCATATTGCCGGCGTCGTCTCGATCCACCAGGGCGACCAGTGGGATCTCCGAGCGGTAGATGTCCCACTCGGAGAAGTTGGCGTACTGGGCTCCGCCGGTGGCCCGGTGGACCCGGCCGTCCTCGCCGGTGTACTCGCCGTTGGCGTCGCTGACCACGTCGGGGTCGAGCAGCGAATGATAAAGGGCGGTCTCGAAGGTGCGCTGCTGGGTGGCGGTCCCACCGCCAATGGCCATGCGGACGAGCAGGGCGTTCCATCGAGCGCTGGCCTGTGACTCCACCTGGTCGAGCGACCAGCCAGGATCCTCGTCGGCCAGGTTCTCGGCGGCGTCGTGCACGCTGACGAAAGAGATCCCCACCTTCATCTCGACCGACTGGTTAGAGGTGGTGTCGAAGGTCACGAACGCCCCGCAGGCACTCCCGCGGCACGAGGTCGTCCCCGGCGAGACGCCCGAGCCGTTCCAACTCCCCTCGGCCGAGAAGGGCCGGTCGAACCGGGCCGAGAAGTAGAGGGTGTACGAGGTCCCGGTCCCGCAGAACTGGCCGCTGGTTACGTGGCCGCTCACCCCATCGTGCCCGTCCAGTCGGACCTCTGAGGCGCTCGCCGGATTGGCGCTGTCGGCCACCTTGAACAGCACGTTGGCCGACCCGGTGGGCGGAAAGGTGAACCGGGCCAAGCCGGTCCGGGTGGTCACCGCCAACTGGGTGGTCACCGCCTGGCCCCCGGTGCCCAGCGTCACGCCGTAGCGGCCGGGGGCGGCGTGCTCGGTGGCGTGCGAGAACGACGCAGTGGTGGTGGTCGGGCTGGTGCCGATGGAGCCGACGGTCGGAAGGATGGGCACGTCGCCGTAGCTGGGACAACCGGTACCGCTCAGGTGGGTCAGGCTGAATCCGTTGATGGCCGAGTCGGCATACGAGTAACCGCCCCCCGATGCGGCCAGGTCAGGGGTGGTATCCGGGCTCCACTGGATCATTCCGAAGGGCAGGACGGCGCCAGGAAACTCCCCCACCGTGCCCGGGTTCACCGGTCCGGTGCCGGTGCCGTCCAGCGGATCGACCAAGGCCGCCGGATCACCGACCATTGCCGCCGCCGAGTCGGTGGGTGCTGCTGCGGCCGGTCCTCCCGCCACCACCGAGAGGGCCGACGCGGTCACTCCCGAGCCGATCAGCACTGCGACCACCGCAGCCAAGGTCGCCGATCGACACAGGACGGTTCTGTTCCCGCCGGTTCTGTTGCGGACGCGCTCGACCACGTGAACGACGGTAGCGGACCGCCGCCGGCGGGACCGGGTCCGCACTGGGTCCGAGTTCGCGATCCCGTCACACTGCCCGTCACTTCGCGTCGCTACCCCTTCGCGGATCGTGACATGTTGCAAAACCGACGCGGAGAGATGACTCCGTGTTCAAGTAACAGTGACGGTCCGTTCACCGCGCCTCTTTATCGTCCATCGCAAATTGCAGCGATCGATCGCGAGGAGCCGAATCCGTGCGAACCCATCGACGCACCCGCGTCGCCGTGACACTGTCCACCGCGGTGCTGGCCACAGCCGGCTCCCTCATCGGCCTGTCCACCGACGCCTTCGCCTTGGGCCAGTTCAACGCCGGCGACCTCGTCGTCTACGAGACACAGGGGCTTTCCAGCAATGCCCAGTCGGTCGACCTGGTCGACTACTCCCCGACCACCGGGCTGCCCGGTTTTTCGGTGGCGCTGCCCACGACCGACGGGAGTGGACAGCACGCCCTCACCGAGAGCGGCGGCGCCCTTAACGACGGTGAGCTCACCTTGTCGGCCGACGGCCAGTCGCTCATCGCCACCGGCTACGACGCCACCGTCGGGACGGCCAGCGTCACCTCGGCGTCGGGCATTCCCCGTACGGTGGCCATCGTCGGGCCCACCGGCACCGTCGACACCACCACCTCGATCACCAACGGCACCATCGAGGCCCAAAACTTCCGTTCGGCCACCACCGCGGTGACCGGAGGCAACATCTACCTGGGCAGCGGCGGCGGTGCCGGGATCACCACCGGCGGCTCGAGCAGCGCCACCTTCCTCACCGGGGACAAGGTCCACGAGGTGCTGGTGGCCAACAACCAGTCGGGCAATCCCCAGCTCTACGAGTCCACCACCAAGAACATCTATTCGATCGGTTCCGGTCTGCCCACCAGCGGCAGCCCGACCACCACCGCACTTCTTTCGGGAGCAAGCCTGCCGACCAACTTCGGGCCCGACCAGTTCGCGTTCGTCACCCTGGGCAACGGGCCCAACCCCGACACCCTCTATGTGGCCGATGGCTCCAACGGCGCCACCTCCGGTGAACCCAACGCCGTCGAGAAGTACTCCCTCGAGTCGGGGGTGTGGACGGCCACCGGCTCGGTCACCGTACCCCTCGTCGCCGGATTGGCCGCCACCGTGTCCAACGGAGTGGCCACCATCTACGTGACCGGGGCCACCTCCACCTCGGCTGCCAACAACACCATCCTCGACACCATCACGGACAGCTCCGGGTTTGGCGGCACCCTGTCGGGGACGCCCACCCTGCTGGCCACCGCGCCGACCGGCACCGACTTCAAGGGCCTGGCCTGGGCCCCGGTGGCCACCGGCAACGGCCTGCCTGAGTCGCCGCTGGCCATCGGGCTCCCACTGGTGGCCGCCCTCGGCCTGGCCGGCTACATCGCCGTCCGCCGTCGGCGACAGGTGGCCTGACCGCCTCCCGTCCCGACCGGTACCCGTCACCGACCCCTATCCCGCCACCGAAAGGGCCCCACCGATGATCCGAAGCCGCACCGTCCGCCTGGCCGCCGCGGCATCGGTGGTCACCGCATCCCTGGTCGGCGTGGTCGGCATCGGGGTGGCCGGTGCATCGGGCAACACCACCTACACCGAGGGGTCGCCGGTGCTCGACACCGTGCAGAACGGTCCCTGGACTTTGTCCCAGGGCGACTCGACGGTCGGTGCCCCCTACGACGACAGCCTCCCCACCTTCACGCCCGGTGGATCACCCACCCAGTCCGGCGGCGACCCCAACCTGGCCGTCTACCCGAACGCCAACACGCCCACCGGCACCCCCTACGACAGTGGCGTGGTCGGCACCCCGGGCCCGGTGGACGGCTACTGCACCAGCGGGGGATCCGCCCCCGAGACCGGCACCCAGGCCCAGGAGCCGGCCGGCACCTCGCTGCCCATGTCTCCCTACTACTTCCCGTTCGTGACCCAGACGCCAGGGGATTCGACACCGGGACATTTGACCGGCTACTTCGACTACCGCCCCAAGGACACCGAGGAGGCCATCGTGGTGGCCAAGTCCACTGACGCAGGCCAGAGTTGGACCTACGAGGGCAAGGCGCTCGAGGAGAACCCCGAGAACTACTGCCCGACCGGGGACACCAACGACAACGGCCAAGGCCACCCCTTCGTCATGACCGTCAACGGACACACCTACCTGTACACGGTCAACCGACCGGCCGGCGACAACATGGGCGTGGGCCTGCTGGTCCACTCGGTCAACCCGTCGGCCACCGACCCGGTGTCCGGCGTCGCCGCCGACGAGTCGGTGGGCACCGACCCGGACACCTTCGCCGGAACCGGCGGCGCCTCGGTCCCCGCCTCGGGCTCGGGCACCACCACCATCCCGGTGACCACCCTGGGCAGCGGGGCCGAACTGGTCGGTGCCGGCCAGTTCGAGGACACGAACGCCGGGTCGCCGTCGGGCTCGGTGATCACCTGCACCGGCACCTCAAGCAACGTGCTGACCGGCTGCTCGACGGCCAATCCCTCCGGGCTCAGCGTCGGGTCGGGCGATCCCCTGGTCCAGGTGGTGGGTGACGCCACCACCGCCGTCACCATCCCCCAGGGGCCCAACAGCCCCCTGGAGAACGGCGGGGCCACCCTGTTGCTCACCGCACCGCTCACCACCATCGAGGCGGCCAACCTCCCCGGTCGGTTCTACGTGGACGGGGCCACCGTCTACTGCGTCAACAACAACAACCCCAACGAGCTCGACAACTGCACCACCACCCAGTCCGGCGGCGTCCCGGTGTCCGTCGGTGATCCGGTAACCACCGATCCGATCCTTCCCACCGACTACGGCCAGCCGGGGGGAGCCCTCCAGACCGTTGGGCTCACTGCTCCCGACGGCATCGTCGGGGTCATTCCCGGCACCGTCTCCTACCCGGGTGCCCAGTCGGGTTCGACGGTGGTCATCTACGGCGAGAAGGTCCTCAACTACTACATCGAGGGGACGGTGACCTCGACAGTCAGCCTGCCATCCAGCACCATTGCCATGACCCCTTCCACCTCCTCGGCCGAGCCCCTCCCGGCCACCGGCCCGATGACCATCTACCTGGGCTCGACCACCGGGTCGCCGGGGAGCATCCAGGCGGTGACGTGTGCGGCCTACTCGTCGGGGTCCTTCACCGGCTGCACCGGTGGGACCGGCTCGGTCAAGGCTGGCAACGATGTCGGTGGTCCGGGGGCGGCCGTCGCTCCCCCGGGCGTCCTCAATGCCATCGGCGAGGGCAGCACCAAGCCCAAGACGCTGTTCAAGAACAACGAGGACCTCACCGTGCTGCGGGCCGCCTGGACCACGGACGGCATCACCTTCAACGATCTCGGCGCCATCAGCGGCTCCGACCACAGCCACCTGACCGACATCAACGACCCCTCGGGCCAGGCCTACCCATCCTCGATCAACCTGCCCCAGGGGGCCACCGACAACCCGGAGCTGCGGTACGTGGGCACCAGGGGGACCATCATCACCAACCCCGACGGCAGCATCGGCATGTTCGACTCGGGCGCGTGGGAGTCGGACGGTGACAGCGACGCCTTCGACCAGATCTTCTATACCTCGTCGACCGACGGGGTCCACTGGACCCAGCCGGTGGTGGTGGAGTCGACCGACTACACCTTCTCGGCCCGCCAGCAACAGGACGCGGCATTGGCCTCCGGTCATGACGATCCTCTGGCCATCTCCGGCTACTACGCCGGTCGGGTCTACTCCCCGACCGTGGTCCAGAACGCCGACAACTCCCTCACCATGGTCTTCTCCGGCTACAGCACGCCGAAGCCGGTGGTGCCGGCCGGGACCCAGCTCGGCGACGGCCAGGGTGGCGCGCCGGTCTGGACCATCGGTGTGAACGACCCCGAGCTCTACCGGAGCATCCTCACGGTGACCCTCGATCCGGTGCCGCCGGCCGGGGCCCCCGAATCTCCGGTCGCCATCCTGCTTCCGTTGATCGGCCTGCTGTTCGGTGGCGGTGCCTACTGGTACACCGTGCGCCGCCGACGGCCGGTTCGTACCTGAGCCGCTCCGGCAACCGCCTGGGCAGCACTGCCGTCCGTCGGCCCCGGCCGTACTCCGGGCGGTCCGACCGACGCGGGGTTAGGGTGCTTCCCGATGCCGGGAGCCGTCGCCTTCGTCTGTGCCATGCCCATGGAGGTCGCCCCCCTCAGGCGGCGGCTGGCCCTGGGCAAGACCCGTCTCGGTCCGCTCACCGCTTACACCGGCCTCCTCGGTGACCGGCCGGTGGTGGCCATCGTCACCGGTATGGGCACCGCGCTGGCCACCGAGGGGACCGAGCACCTCCTGGCCGCCCGGGCGGTCGAGCGGGTGGTGGTGGTCGGCATCACCGGGGCCATCCGCGATGAGACCCCGCTCGGGGCCCTCGTCCGGCCCGAGATGGTGGTCGACGGCGCCACCGGCCGGGAGTACCGGCCCGATCCACTCGGCGACGGTCAGGCCGAGGGCCGGATGTGGACCTCGGACGAGCTGATCACCGACCCCGACGAGCTGGCCCGCCTGAGGGAGCAGGGGGTGGTCGCCCTCGACATGGAGACCGCGGCGGTGGCCGAGGTATGCGTCACCCAGGGCATCCCTTGGTCGGTCTTCCGGGTGATCAGTGACCGGGCCACCGACGGCAGCGTGGACGACGAGGTGTTCCATCTGAGCCACCAGGACGGCACCCCCGACGGGGGGGCGGTGGCCACCTACCTACTCAGGCATCCGGGCCGGGTCCCGGACATGGCCCGCATGGCCCGGGCGGCCAAGCGGGCCACCGAACGCGCCGCGGCGGCCGCCGTCGAGGCGGTCGAGCAGCTGCCCGCTCCTTCATAACCCGGGGCCGCCGCCTTCACAGCCCGCTCTCGGCCACGATGCGGCCGTCCTTGACCGCCTCGACCAGGGCGTCGTAGTCGATTTGGTTCTGGTCGGCGTAGCGCTCGGCGAAGCTGGCCATGGCCCGGTCGAAGGACGGGCCCGAACCCAGGTAGGCGGCGATAGCCACACGGTCGCCCGACCGGGCGTGGGCCCGGGCCAGGGTCCAGCCGCACAATCGTCCGTAGGTGGTCATGCCGGCGGGGACCATCTGGTCGGTGTCGGCCGAACCCTTCCAGTCGCGGAGCTGGCGGATATAGAAGTCGCGGTGGACCCCGTCGAGTCCCACCACCTGGTCCCACCCGAGGAAGATGTCACTCGACGCCTGCATCAGGTGCTGGCCAGCCACCACCCGCTCGCCCTGGTTGTCGTACTGGCTCTCGCCCACGAACTCGGCCAACACCGAGTTCTGGGCCTCCTTGGCCTGCAACAGCAGCGGGTCCTGCCCGTCGGTGCCCACCAGCAGCAGAACCCAGGCCCGGGTGCCCACGCTGCCCACCCCGACCACCTTGCGGGCGATGCTGACGAAGCGGAACTGCGAAAGCAGGTAGCGCCGGTCACTCTGCAGCGAGGCACTGTAGCTGTCGAGGAGTTCGTGCATCCTCTCGGTGAGATTGGCCGCCTCGGTGGCCGTGGCCAGCTCCTCGATGGGCACGATCAGGGGTGGGTCGCTGATGAAGCGCCGCTCCCCGTCCACCACCTCGGTGAGCTTGTCGAGCGCTTGCATGCTGTCACGGGACCTGGCCTTGGCCAGGGCCTTGTCGGCCCGGACCTTCTGCTTGGTCAACGTCTTGTCGGCTCTGCCCATCGGGAGCCCCAACTGGGCGCCCAGGTCGGCGATCACCTTCTCGATGTCCATGCGGGCGTACCACACGTCGAGGTCCCGCATGGCGGCCAGTTTGGCCATCTCGGTCCGGTAGGCCTCGGCGGCGCCGAGGACCACGCCGGCCCGCTCCTGATCGGAGAAGCCCCGCTCCCGGCCGGCCACGGCCAGGCTGGCCACCAGGCGCTTCACGTCCCACTCCCACGGGCCGGGGAGCGTCTCGTCGAAGTCGTTCACGTCGAAGACCAGGTTGCGCTCGGCCGAGGCGAAGACCCCGAAGTTGGACAGGTGGGCATCGCCGCAGGTCTGGACGGTGATTCCCGAACGCGGGGTGTCGTCCAGGTCGGATGCCATGATCATCGCCGCACCCCGGTAGAAGGTGAACGGCGAGACGAGCATCCGTCCGTAGCGGATGGGCACCAGCTCGGGCACCCGGGTCACCGCCTGACGCTGGAGGAGGGCCACCGGATCGGGTCGGGTGGTGCGCGGCTGCCACTCCCCGTGGGAGCTGCGGGGGGCCTCGACCCGGGCCGCCTTGCCGAGGGCCACCCGATCAGCCGGGACCGGATGGTCGGTGGTCGGTTGGGCCATCCCCCACTGTCGCACGGGTCAGGAACACCATGCCTCCGGACCGGGATTCGGCCGGCCGCCGTCGCCCTGGCCGGGACGACCGGGAACGCTCACCGGTCGGCGGCCACCCGGAACCCGACGTTCCCCGTCGAGCTGTCCGGCGCACTGCCGAACCGGGCCGACACCCGGTATCGGCGGCAGTAGGAGGCATGGCACAGGTAGGAACCACCCCGCTGGACCCGGAAGGACCCGGTGGAGGGGCCAGGCGGGGAGTTGAGGGGGGCGGTGGCGTAGTAGCCCACGTCCAGCCAGTCCGAGCACCACTCCCAGACGTTCCCGCACACGTTGGCGAGGCCGTAACCGTTGGGTGGGTAAGCGTCCACCGGCGCCGTGCCGGTAAAGCCGTCGGCCCCGGTGTCGCCCCCCGGGAAGTCGCCCTGGAAGACGTTCATCCGGTGCTCGCCAGCCGGCTCCAGCTGGTCGCCCCAGGGGAAGGGCGCCCCTTCCAGCCCGCCCCGGGCCGCCACCTCCCACTCGGCCTCGGTGGGCAGTCGGGTGCCCGACCACGCACAGAAGG
Source organism: uncultured Acidimicrobiaceae bacterium (assembly GCA_963824355.1). GTDB lineage: Bacteria > Actinomycetota > Acidimicrobiia > Acidimicrobiales > RAAP-2 > Bog-756. Next base: position 94,117 of record CAWGOY010000002.1, read on the forward strand.
CCGCCGCATCGGCCCACGAGACGTGGACCACCGGATGGTCGGGCCGGTCCGACCATCCGGAGTGCGGTCCCTCGGGATGCCGCCAGTCGGCTCCCATCACCTGTCGCCACCAGGGGGCCTGCTCGACTCCCCGGGTGGGGGGGAAGTCGTCGGGGAGGAGTCCCCCGAACACGAACGACCAACCGTACCGCTCGGCGTCGGTGCGCCAGTCGGTGGCGTCGACAAAGGCGGCAAACTGCCGGTTGGATACGGCGAAGCGGTCGATCCGGAACGGCGGCAGGTCGACCTCGTGGACCGGGCCTTCCCCGTCACCGGGATACGACCACTTCGACTCGTCCCCCATCCGATACCGGCCACCCGGCACGCTTACCAGCGTCGGGGGCTGGTCAGCCCCTCGGCTGACCGGTGGGCGTTCCCCGGAAGCACCGCGGCTGTCTGACCCACCCCGATCACCTTTCTGGCTGGGGGCACAGCAGGCACCGGACACCGGGGGAGCGTACCGCCGGGCGCTTCTGGATGGCAGCGCCGATCTCCGGGTCCGCCGTCACGGATCCAGACGGTTAGTTCTGGGTCTGGTCCAGGTCACGTCGGTCCGTTCGGGTTTGGAACCGGTCATCCTCGGACGATGATGACGCAAATTGGCAGGTCGGGGTTGTAGCCTCCTGCAGGCGTCGGCGTTCACTCCGCCCGGAGAACTGCTCCGCGGCGTTGACCACGGGACCGGATCGGATCGGTCACCGGTGGCCCGGCGCACGAACTGACCACACGCACAGTCGATTCGCCAAGCACAGTCGATCCACCAAGGAGGAACCTTCGATGCTCGCTTACACCTACCCGCTGGCCGATCTGTTCGGGACCATGCTGGGTCTCTTCGTCTTCTTCATCTGGTTCTGGCTGCTCATCGTGGTCTTCTCCGATATCTTCCGGAGCAAGGACATGGGCGGCGGGGCCAAGGCCCTGTGGGTCATCTTCGTGATCATCCTGCCGTTCCTCGGCATCCTGGTCTACCTGATCGCCAGGGGTGGCTCGATGCACGAGCGAGCCGAAGCCCAGGTCGCCGCCCAACAGAAGGCCTTCGACGACTACGTCAAGCAGACCGCAGGCAGCAGCGGGGGGTCCAGCTCGGCCGATCAGTTGGCCAAGCTGGCCGACCTGAAGAGCAGGGGCGTGCTGACCGATGCGGAGTTCGAAGCCCAAAAAGCCAAGCTCCTCGCCTGACCGGGCTGCATCGGGTCGTTGAGGCCGGACCGATGCGCCCATGTTCTGTCAGAGCAATCGACTGAGATCCGGCCGTCCATCCGTCCGCGCCGCGAGATGACTGGCTGTGCGGGAATGACCCTCGACCTTTTGATCATCGGCCTGGCCATCACCCTGGAGCCGATCCCGCTCACCGCTTTCATCCTGGCCCTGTCGGCCAAGGGCGGTGTGCGCAAGGGGGCGGCCTTCCTCTTCGGGTGGCTCGTGTCTCTGGCTGCAGTCATCGCTCTCACCATCCTCGCCACCAGTGACAAACCGCCCAAGACCAACACCCAGCCCTCTCTGGCTTTGCTGGCGGTGAAGATCGCCATCGGCGTGGGCCTCCTCGTCATCGGCATTCGACGACGCAGCCGGATGGGCAAGCCGAAGAAACCCAAGAAGCCCCCGAAGTGGCAGACCGGCATCGACAACATGTCGCCTTGGCTGGTGGTCGGCCTGGCTCCCCTCGTCCAGCCCTGGGGCCTGGTGGCCGCCGGGATGGCAACCATCGCGCAGGCCAAGCTGAGCTCGCCGCAGACCTACCTCGCCGTGGTCCTCTTCTGCCTCGTCTCGACTGCTGTCTACCTGGTGCTCGAGCTCTACGCCCTGTGCCGTCCCGAGAACGCCCAGTCGTTCCTCAGCGCCATCCGGACCTGGATCGACACCCACACCGACCAGGTGATCATCGTGGTCTCCGTGGCCCTCGGCCTCTGGCTGGTCGGGAAGAGCGCCTACCTCCTCGCCACCTGAACCGCAGGCGCCGCGACCGGCGCCACGTCCGGCCGGGCTATCCGACTTCGCCCCGGCGGCGCTCGGTCCCTCGGGCGGCCGCCCCGAGGATCAGCCGGATGACCACAGCCACCACGGCCAGGTCAGCCAGCATCTGGACGGTGACCACCAGGCGAGCCGGGTCGGTCTTGGCCGTGATGTCCCCGAACCCCACCGTCGAGAACACGCTGACCGTGAAGTAGAGGGCCGAGGTCCGGCTCAGCTGGCCGCCGAAGGTAGCCGGCTGGGAATGGGACATGGTCAGGTAGATCCAGGCGAACAGGACCAGGAACAACGGGATGATAGTGGCCATGGCCACCGCGGCCCGCAGCATGGGCCGGTCGTGGCCGGCAATGAGACGAACCTCGTTGACCAACACGGCCACGAAGAGGGCCAAGGCCACGGCCAGGCGCAGGGCCACCTCCTGGTGGGCCCGGTGCTCGATGGGGAGCAGGTAGTAGAGCACCAGCAACAGCGCCGCCGTTCCCACCGCCCGCAGCCCGGTGGTCACCAGATGGACGCGCTCGTACTCCCCCAGCTCCTCGAGTCCTGACGGTGCCATCGCCGCCGCCTCTGCGTCCTGGCTTCCGGGACTCAGAGGTGTCCGAAGCCGCCGGACTCCTCTTTGGTCATCGCCACTGACACCGGATGTACGGCAAAGTGCTCGATGGACTGCCGGATGTCGTCGAGCAACAGGACGGCCAGGTCGCGGGTCACCCCCTGGCGGACCAGGATTCGCTGGACGGAGATGTCGGACACCGATCCGGTGAGCGGGTAGGCCGGCACCTGCCATCCCTTGACCCGAAGCCGGTCGGCCACGTCGTAGAGCGTGTACCCGGGGTCCTGCGCCCTCGTTGATCCGCCAGGCCACCGAGGGGATCCCGGTGAGGGGGTTGCCGTCGCACAGCAGCTCGAAGGGTCCCAGCTTGACGATCTCCTCGGCCAGGAACTTGCTGGTGTCGTAACAGGCGTCGTGGACGGCCCGGTAGCCCTCCCGTCCCAGCCGGACGAAGTTGTAGTACTGGGCGACGATCTGGCCGGCCGGCCGCGAGAAGTTGATCTGGAAGACCGGCATGTCGCCGCCCAGGTAGGTGACGTGGAAGATCAGGTCGTCGGGAAGGTCCTCCTTGTCCCGCCAGAGGACCCAGCCCACCCCCAGGGGAGCCAGGCCGAACTTGTGGCCCGAGGTGCTGATCGACTTGACCCGGGGGATGCGGAAGTCCCAGACCACATCGGGGGCGCAGAACGGGGCCAGGAAGGCCCCGCTGGCCCCGTCGACATGGATGTCGATGTCGAGCCCGGTGTCGGCGGCCAGCTTGTCGAGCGCCTGGGACAGCTCGAGCACCGGCTCGTAGGAGCCGGTGTAGGTCACCCCGAAGGTGGGGACCACCATGATGGTGTTCTCGTCCACCTGGGCCAGCATCTGCTCGACGTCCATGCAGTACTTGCCGGGCGACATCGGGATCTCCCGCATCTCGATGTCCCAGTACCTGGCGAACTTGTGCCACACCACCTGGACCGGGCCGCAGACCATGTTGGGCTTGTCGGTGGGCTTGCCCTCCGCCTCCCGCTTGGCCCGCCACCGCCACTTGGCGGCCATGCCGCCGAGCATGCAGGCCTCCGACGACCCGATGGCCGAACAGCCCGACCGCCTCGCCCTCCTCCGGGGCGTTCCACAGGTCGGCCAGCATCTGGACGCACCGGCGCTCGATCTCGGCCGTCTGGGGGTACTCGTCCTTGTCGATCATGTTCTTGTTGATCGACAGGTCCATCAGCTGGTGGACCTCGTGCTCCTCCCAGGTCTGGCAGAAGGTGGCCAGGTTCTGGCGGGCGTTGCCGTCGAGCAGCAGCTCGTCGGAGATGGCCTGGTAGGCGTCGTCCGGGCGCATCTCGTCCGCCGGGAACAGGTGGGACGGCAAGCAGGTGAACAGGTCCTTGCCGGCATAGACCGAATCGAGCAGCTCGTCACGGATGGATTCGTGCTTGTGCAGTGGCATGGGTTCCACTCTCCTCGTCTCTCGGGCGATCCCGGGCGGCGCGGTGGCCCACCTGTGGACCGGCTCGCATCGTAACAACCGAGCCGCCGGCTGACCCGGGGCATGATCCCCTCCCCGCAGCCCGATCGGCTCCGATGGTGGCCGGATGCTCGGCCGGATGCCCGGCCGGATGGTCCGGCGGCTGGGCCCGGCGGCCGCGCCGTGTGGCGGTCGAATTCCATCTCCCGCTACGGTGGATCCGACATCCGGCGAATGGGACACGATGGAAGTGGGGACGATGGCCGAGCAGATTCCGCTGGTCGATTACCTGGTACTGGGGGACGAGCCGCACCTGACCGCGCACGAGTGCACCTCCTGCGGGGCCCGGTTCTTCGACCGCCGCAACGCCTGCGCCAGCTGTGGCAAGACCGGCTTTGTCACCGTCGACGTCCCCACCACCGGCGAGGTGAGGGCCTTCACCATCGTGGCCTTTGCCGCCCCCGGCGTACCCGTCCCCTACGTGGCCGCACTGGTCGACTGCGGGGGCACCAGTGTGCGGGCCAATCTGATCAACGTCGAGCCCGACCCCGAGCACGTTTCGTTGGGCATGAAGGTGCGGCTGGCCACCCAGCCGGTGGGCATCGACGCACAAGGCACCGAAGCGATCGGGTTCGGCTTCGAACCCTTGGGAGGTTGAGCACCATGGCATCCGACGACCTGTGGATCCTGGGCATCCACATGACCAAATTCGGCAAGCACCCCGAACAAGACCTGGTCGACCTGGCCTCCGAGGCGGTGCTCGGAGCCCTGGCCGACGGCGGGGTCGAGATGAAGGACATGGGGGTGATCGGGGCCGGTAACCTGATGGCGGCCAACGCCGGCATCGGCCAGCAGCTGCAAAAGCAGTTGGGCCAGACCGGGATCCCCGTCTACAACGTGGCCAACGCCTGCGCCACCGGGGCCACCGCACTGCGGGTGGCCTGCATGGCGGTCAAGGCCGGCGAGACCGACATGGGCCTGGCCTTCGGCGTGGAGAAGCTGTCGGGCGCGGGGTTGCTGTCCGGCGGCAGCCGCAAGGAGGACTCGGACACCTGGACCCCGTCGGGCCGCTACGGGGCGGTGGCACCGGTCGACGGCCGCATCGGCACCGAAATCATGCCCGGCGTCTTCGCCCAGATCGGTATGGAGTACGGCCACAGGTACGGCGGTACCAGCTTCGAGCTGTTCGCCAGGATCAGCGAGAAGAACCACTCGCACTCCACCCTCAATCCACTGGCTGCCTACACCAAGAAGATGACCCTGGAGGAGATCATGGGCGACATCATGATCGCCTACCCCAACACCCGGCCCATGTGCTCGGCCAACTGTGACGGCGCGGCCGCCGCGGTGGTGGTGAGCGGGTCCAAGCTCAAGACCCTGTCACTGGAGCAGCAGAAGCGGGCGGTCAAGATCGCCGCCTCCATCCTGACCACCGATCCGTGGGAGGAGTCGTGCCAGATCCTCCCCGACGTGAACACCCTGACCCGTAACGCCGCTGCCCAGGCCTACGAGCAGGCTGGGGTGGGACCGGCCGACCTCGACCTGGTCGAGCTGCACGACTGCTTCGCCACCGCCGAGCTGGTCCACTACGACAACCTCGGGCTGTGCGAGGTAGGCGGGGCGGTCGACTTCTTCAACTCCGGCGCCACCTGGCGCGACGGCACCACCCCGGTCAACGTGTCGGGTGGTCTCGAGTCGAAGGGCCACCCCATCGCCGCTACCGGCATCGCCAACGTGTGGGAGGTGGCCACCCACTTGCGGGGTGAGGCCGGCGACCGTCAGATCCAGGGGGCCAAGGTCGGCCTGACCCATGTCATCGGCCTGGGCTCGGCATGCGGCGTGCACATTCTGGAGAAGGCGGCAGCCTGAACCGGAGTCAAAATTCAGCCGGCGTCCGGGGCGGTCGCCCCGAAGCTGACCCCGGTCAGCTCCTCGGACACCTCCCACAGCCGGCGGGCGTCCTCGCGGTTGGTGGCCGCCCGGACGAACGCCACCTCCCTCGGGTGGCCGCGCATACCGAAGAGACGGTCGGGCCCGAAGTACTGTCCCCCGCGGACGTCCGGAGCAGTGGCGGCATAGAGGCTGGGAAGGGCCCCGGCGGCGGCTGACTGGGCGAAGAGGGAGTTCCCGAGGTTGGTCATGCGTTCCATGAGCCCCGACCCGCTCATCTGCGGCCCGACCGACTGGAGGTTGGTGGCCGCGTACCCGGGGTGGGCGGCGGCGCTGATCAGTCCCCGGCCCTCCGTTCTCCGGTCGAGCTCCAGGGTGAACAGCTGGTTGGCCAGCTTCGACTGGGCGTATGCCGTCCACCGGCCATAGTGCTTCACGCCCTGGAGGTCGTCGAACCGGATGCGGCCGATCCGGGCCAAATCGCTGCTCACGGTGACCACCCTGGCTGCCGGTCGAGCCACCAACGTATCGAACAGCAGTCCGGTCAGGGCGAAGTGGCCGAGATGGTTGGTCCCGAACTGCATCTCGAACCCGTCGGCCGTCTGGCGGCGGGGGATGGCCATCACCCCGGCGTTGTTGATCAGGATGTCGAGATCGGGGTGCTGGCTGGCCACCGTGGCCGCGAAGTCCCGCACTGACGACAGGTCGGCCAGATCGAGCGGGGCCAGCTCGACCAGGGCGCCCTCGACCTGGGCGCGGATGCGGTCGAGCGCGTCGGACCCCTTGGCCCGATCGCGACAGGCCAGCACCACCAGGGCGCCGCCCCGGGCCAGGGCGAGCGACGACTCGAAGCCCAACCCGCTGTTGGCGCCGGTCACCACCGCAGTGCGGCCGGTGAGATGGGGGATGCTGTCGCTGGTCCACGGCATTTGCCTGCACCCTATGCCGGTCCGGTCGGACCCACCAGGCGGCACCGTTGCCCAGTGGGCTCCTCGACCACTTTCCTAGGCGGGCACCTCGAGTGCGGGTACCACTTCGTCCATGAAGCGCCGGAGGGTCTCGTCGCCGGGGAAGTCGCGCAACCAGAGGATGAGGCCCCGGCACCCGGCGTCCACGAAGGCCTGGGCCTTCTCGACAACCTGGCCGACGGTGCCAACCAGGTTGTCGGCCAGGTACTGGTCGGGGGGGTCCCGCCCCACAGATTGCCCCCCTCCTCCGACTCGCACCAGGCCAGCGTCTCGGCCTCGGTGTCGAAGATACGGCAGTCGGGACCGTGGGTGCGGTTGATGTCGGTGAAGTCCCGTCCCACCTCTTGGCAGTAGCCGGCCAGAAGCCCCGATTTGCGCTGGAAAGCCTCGAGCGAGACCTGCCAGTTGGTCAGGTCGGCCCGGCGAGCGGCGATCCGCAGGTTGACCTTCTCCCCTCCCCCGCCCACCAGCAGCGGCGGGAGGTTCTGGACCGGCTTGGGATCGCAGTAGGCGCCGTCGAAGTGCAGATGGGCGCCGTCGAAGGTGACCGTCTCCTCGGTCCACAGTCGACGGACCACCTCTGCGGTCTCGTCGAGCACGGCCAGCCGCTCGGGGTTGGAGCGGTACTCGTACCCGTAGGCGTGGTACTCCTCGTGGAACCAGCCCGCCCCCAGGCCGAGGATGAGCCTTCCCTCGGAGTACACGTCGATACAGGCGGCTTCTTTGGCCAGCAGCCCCGCATTCCGGTACGACGAGCAGGTCACCAGCTGGCCCAGGCCAACCGTTGCGGTGCGCTGGGAGAGGGCGGCCAGCATGGTGAACGCCTCGAATACGTGGGTGGGTCGGCGACGGGGCACGGTCTCGACGTGGTCGTAGACCCACAGGTGGTCGTAGCCGAGGGTCTCGGACAGCTGGGCCAGCTCCAGCGACCGGGCCCAGGCGTCGGGCCCGGTCCACCCGGTGTATTCGAGCTTCCATCCCTGGGGTACGAAGACGCCGATCTCGAGGGTGCCCTTGCTCATGCCGCGAACTCCCACCATTGCACCTCGCACATCATGGGCAGAAGGTACCGGACATAGAGCGAGTGGATCTTGACCACCTTCTGGTCGTCCACGTGCAGGTCGATGAGGTCGACCCGGTGGTCCTGTTGGCGGTAGGCGACGGCCCGATCCTGGACCCCCTGCAGCTCGTCCATCGACCCCACGGCGAAACCGAAGTGGTCCATCCGTGGACAGCGCATCGGATCGTCGCTCGGCCACCAGGTAGATGAACTGGTCCCAGTGGACACAGGACAACACCAGCCGCTGCCGGTCCTCGGTCATCACCTCGATCTCATCGAAGCCGAACACCTCGCTCCAGAACCGGCAGATATCGGCTCGGTTCCCCGCGTCGAGCAGATCGGCAGGCAGGCTCAGGGCCACGTGATTGAAGCGCGGCGTGCCCGACGGGTAGTAGGGATGGGCCATCACGCGTCCCCGATGCCGTCGGGACCGGACAGCCGGGGCACCACCATCACCTTGCCGGCGAACCGCCCCTCGGCCAGGCCGGCCAGGGCCTCGGAGATGCGGTCGAGGGGCACGTCCTCGGCCTCGATGAGCAGGTCGGTGGGGAACGCGTCGGTGGCCAGCAGCTCGAGGGCCCGCTCGAACCCCCCCAGGTCGTAGACGAACGAGCCGACCACATTGAGCTCGTTGAGGATGAAGCGATTGGGGTCGAAGGTGGGATGGTCGATGCCCGCCCCCACCAGGGCCAGGGTGCCGCCCCGCCGGAGTTGGTGGAACCCGGACTCCATGGCCGCCTTCTTGCCCGAACACTCCAGCACCACGTGAGCCGCCCTGTCAGCGATCCGCTCGGGCTCCCAGGCTGGGAACACCTGGAGGTCGGAGGGATCGAGCACCTCGTCGGCTCCCAGATCGAGCGCCAGTCTCCGACGCCGTTCTCCCGGCTCGACGGCCACCACCGGACCGATGCCCCGGGCCACCAGCGCGGCGATGGACAGCGCCCCGATGGGACCGGCACCGATGACCATGACGCTGTCGCCGAGGCTGACCCCCGACCGGGTGATCCCGTGGAGTGCCACGGCCAGTGGCTCGGCCAGGGCCGCCTGGCGCGCCGTGAGTTGCGGCGGCAACCGCAACAGGGCCGCGGCATTGACCAGCACGTAGCGGGCGAAGGCCCCGTCGTGGCCGTCGACGATCGAGCCCTGGCGGTTCTCGCACTGCGACGGCTTGCCCTCCAGGCACCGGCGACACCGCCCGCACTTGGGCGACGTTCCCCCCACCACCGTCTCGCCGACCCCCCACCCGGATACCTCGTCGCCGAGGGCAGCGATGACGCCGGTGAACTCGTGGCCGGCAACCAAACCCTCCTGGCCCCACCCTTCGAGCAGCAGGTGGATGTCCGAGCCGCAGATGCCGCAGTGGTCGACCTCCACCAGCACTTCCCCGGGTCCGGGGCGGGGCACCGGACGCTCCTCCACCACTACCTCACCCGGGCGCCGGTAGACAGCCGCCGGCATCACTTCGGGAAGATCGATCACTGTTCCACCCCCGGACGGACCCCGGGCCGGTTCTCGGACACCGGGTGGTGCTCGTCACTCGGCCGACACTCTAGGCCAGCCACCGGACCGTGACCTGGGGAATGGGGGTGGTCGGGCCACCGGCACCCGACGCTCCGACCCGGCCCGGTCGCCGGGCTCGAAGCACCCCCGCCCGAAGGTTGATCTACCGTCTGGGTCATGACCCACGCCGCCGATGCCGGTCGCTACGACCACATGCCCTACCGCAGAAGCGGCCGCAGCGGACTCAAGCTCCCGGTCGTGTCACTCGGACTCTGGCAGAACTTCGGGGCCGAGCGCCCGGCCGACGAGATCGAGTCGCTGTTGACCAGGGCCTTTGACTTGGGCATCACCCACTTCGACCTGGCCAACAACTATGGACCGCCCTACGGGTCGGCCGAGACCAATGCCGGCCGGGTCCTCAACGGCGCTCTCGCCCCGTACCGCGACGAGCTGGTCGTCTCGACCAAGGCCGGCTACGACATGTGGGCCGGACCCTACGGTGACGGCGGCTCCCGCAAGTACCTTTTGGCCAGCCTCGATGCCAGTCTGGGTCGCCTGGGTCTCGAGTACGTGGACATCTTCTATTCGCACCGCTTCGACCCCGACACGCCGCTGGACGAGACCATGGGGGCCCTCGACACTGCGGTGCGCCAAGGCAAGGCCCGTTACATCGGAATCTCCTCCTACCCACCGGAGCAGACCGCCGCCGCGGCCCGAATCCTCGGCCGACCTGGGGACGCCACTGCTCATCCACCAACCCCCGTACTCGATGTTCAACCGCTGGATCGAACAGGGCCTGCTCGACACCTTCGGTCAACTCGAGATTGGGTGCATCGTCTTCTCGCCACTGGCCCAGGGCATGCTCACCGACCGCTACCTCGACGGGATCCCCGAGGGGTCACGGGCCAGCCGCGGGGACACCCTCGATGCCGTCTATCTCAACGAGGCGGTCCTCGGCCGGGTCCGGGCTCTGGACGCGATGGCCCGGCGGCGGGGACAGTCGCTGGCCCAGATGGCCCTGGCCTGGACGGTGCGCGATCCCCGGGTGACCTCCACCCTGGTGGGTGCCAGCAGCATCACCCAACTCGAGCAGAACGTGGCCACCATCGACCGGCTCGACCTCACCCCCGAGGAGCTGGCCGAGATCGAGGGGATCCTGTCCTCGTGACCCGCTGGTCCGGCTGGTCCTGGTGGTCTTCTTGGTCCTGTTGGTCCTGTTGGTCCGACGCATCCTGTGGGTCGGGGGTACCAGGCACAGCGCCCGGGCAGGCCGGGTCCGGGCGGCAGTGGGATCAGCCCCCGGAGCGCCGCCGCAGCCGGTAGTTCCAGGCAGGAAAGAGGAGGGTGCGGAGCCAGTACCAGGCCCCGCTGTGGGGGAGTTGGGTGACCACCTTGCCGGAGGGAGCCCGGAAGTAGTTGCGGCACCCGGCCAGCCACACCGTTCCGGCCATGGCCGCCTGCAGCCGACGGTTGTACCGCTCCATAACCGGTGGGCGGACATCCACGCTGGCCAACCCCAACCGGCGCATGGTGGCCAGGGCCGACAACACGAACCGGCTCTGGGCCTCGAGGAAGAAGATGATCGAGTTGACCCCGTTGGTGTTGGGCCCGTAGAGCAGGAAGAAGTTGGGGAAGTGGGCCACCGACAGCCCCAGGTAAGCCTCGGCACCGTCCCGCCACTGGTCGTGGAGCCGGCGGCCGTCCTCGCCGATCACCTCGATGGAGGACAGGAACTGGGCGGCTTTGAATCCGGTGCCGAAGATGATGGTGTCGACCTCGTGAAGTTCCCCGTCGGCAGTGCGCAGACCGGTCTCGGTTATCTCGGTGACGGACTCGGTGACCAGGCGGACGTTGGGTCGAGTGAGCGTGGGCAGCCACTGCCGGGAGATGAGCGGTCGCTTGCATCCGACCGGATAGTCCGGGGTGAGGGCGTCCCGCAGCACCTCGTCTTTGATCTTGCGGGCCAGATAGGAACGGGCCAGCTCGGTCTGCATGGTGGTCAGATCCGAGTCGGCCCGGGCATCGGCCCGTTGGTAGGTGAGCCAGATCTGGAAGCGGTGCCAGCGGGCAACCAGCGGGATCCGGGCGAACCGGCGCTGCTCAGCCTCGGAGTAGGGCTGGTCCATCCTGGGGGTGATCCAGATGGGGCTGCGCTGGAAGACGTCGAGGTGCTCCACCTCCTCGGCGATGGCCGGCACGTACTGGATGGCGCTGGCTCCGGTGCCGATGGACGCCACCCGCTCACCGGCCAGGGACTTGCCGTGGTCCCAGCGCGAACGAGTGGAAGGAGCGACCACAGAAGCGGTCGGCTCCGGGGATGGCGGGGAAGTTCGGGACGTTGAGCATGCCCAGGCCGCTGACCACCACATCGGCCATAAAGCGCTCGCCCGACTCGGCTACCAGCTCCCACTGGCTGGCGGTGCCGTCCCACCGGGCCTCGACGATCGGTGTACTCGTGCGCAGGTGGGGTCGGAGCCCGTAGCGGTCGGTGCACCGCTCGAGGTAGGCCAGGATCTCCGGTTGCGTCGCGTAGGTGCGGCTCCACCACGGGTTGGGCTCGAACGAGAACGAGTACAGGTGGGCGGGTACGTCGCAGGCGGCACCGGGATAGGTGTTGTCCCTCCAGGTCCCCCCGACCCCATCGGACTTCTCGTAGATGGTGAACGGATAGCCGGCCCGGCGGAGCCGGACACCCATGGCGATGCCACCGGCACCGGCACCGAGCACGGCGACGGTGGGCTTCGGGATCATCGCGGGACTCGGGCTGCGCGGTGGGTTCGGGCGGCACTGGCGGCGCGGGGGGCGCGGGCGGTTCGAGCGGCCATGCGGCCGAGATTGGCTGAAGCCCGGTCATCGACCAGTTCCACCAGCACGCCGTCCGGGTCCCTCACCACGGCCATGGACAGGCCCGACACCTCGACCCGCCGGGGTTCACCGCCCAGGTCGAGTGCGGCCAGTCGGGCCAGGGCCGCGTCCACATCGGTCATCAACGACAGCAGCAGGAACCCGGAGCGGGCTGGTGCCGTTCCTCCGATGCTGTCGGAATGGTCGTTGCCGGCTTGAGCTTCGGGCACCGGCCCCAGGTCCACCAGTTCCACGATCCCAGTATCGGGGCTGTCGGCGTGACCGAGGAACACCGCCCGCAGCGAGGTCGAGGGGGCACCCAGCAAGTGCGGCCAGTCACCGGCGAATGTCCCGTCCATCACGATGTCAAAGCCGAGGCCGTCGCGCCAGAAGCGCAGACTGGCATCGACGTCCTGCACGCAGATCGCCGAGTGATGGAGTACTGGCACCGGACCACCCCCTGGCCTTTTGGCCTACGACATCGCCACGACGGGCGCCGCCCGCTCGGAGGCGGAGTTTATGCTGACTCCGTGTTCCAGCCCTTCCCCATCCCTCGAGGCGTCGGCTGGTGACCGAACCGATGCGACCGACCGGAACCGAGGGACTTGCCGGCGCCGTCGGACCGACCGGAGACCTGCGGTCCGGACCCGCGGTGGTGGTGGGCGGCGGATCGGGTATCGGCGCGGCCGTTGCTGATCGCTACCGGGCGGCAGGGATCGACGTGGTGGTCTGGGACCGGTCACCGCGTGGCGACCTCCGCTGCGACATCTGTGACAACGACCAGATCACCGACGCGCTGCGAGCCACCATCGAACGGGTCGGCGTCCCGGCCGAGGTGACCATCACGGTGGGTATCGGCCACAGCGGTCGGTTGGCCGAAGCGGATCCCGATGACTGGGACCGGGTGATGGGTGTCAATGCCAAGGGGGTGTGGTTGACCATGCGGGCTCTAGCCGGCGCAATGGCTGACGGGGTCGGGGGTTCGATCGTGGTGCTGAGCAGCGTGAGCGCTCGGCTCGCCGATCAGACCATGGGCCTCTACTGCGCCTCCAAGGCCGCCCTCGACATGGTCGTGCAGGTGGCCGCCAAGGAGTGGGCACCTGCCGTACGGGTCAACGCGGTAGCCCCTGGAGTGACCGACACCCCGATGCTGGGACCGGTCCCCCGCGACGGACCTTGGCTGTCCGCCGTATCCCGGCGCACCGCGCTCGGCCGCCTGGGCCAACCCGCCGACATCGCCGAGGCGGTCCTCGCCGTTCACCGCCTGTACTGGGTCACCGGACAGATCATTCCGTGCGACGGTGGGTTGTCGCTGCACAGTCCGATCGATCCAACCGGTGGCCGCCGTCCCCCGTCGGGGTGACGGGTCAGGCGCTGATGCCGGTGGACCCCAACAACCCCAGCCTCGTCCGGCTCGGCTCCCTCCATGAGACGAGGTCGTCAGCGGGGAACGGGGCCAGGGCGTCGGCGGGGAGAGGCCGGCCGAAGAGGTAGCCCTGAGCCATGTCGCACCCCAGCTCCCGGAGGGCCGCCAGTTGCTCGGATGTCTCCACCCCTTCGGCGATGCAGGCCAGGCCGAGGGCTCCGGCCATGGCGATGACTGCTCGGACGATGGCCGCGCCCTCGCTACCGGTTTGCAGCCCATCGACGAACCCGCGATCGATCTTGAGGCACTCCACCGGAAGCTGCTTCAGGTAGCTGAGGGACGAATAACCGGTGCCGAAGTCATCGATGGAGATGTGCACCCCCTGGTCCCGCAGCTGGCCGAGGGCCTGGATGGTCCGGTCGGGGTCGCGCATCAGGGTGCTCTCCGTGATCTCCAGCCAGACCCGGTCGGGGTCGATGCCCGACTCGTCGAGGATGTCGGCGATCTGCTCGGGGAACTGCTTCTCGGCCAGCTGGCGGGGGGCAACGTTGATCGACACCGCCGCCCTCCAGGGCTCGCAACCGGCCTCGGCCCGGAGCTCGGCCCACCGGGCCGCCTGCCGACAGGCCTCCTGCAATGACCCACGACCCGATGGGCACGATGAGTCCAGTGTCCTCGGCCAGTTCGATGAACTCGCTGGGTGGCAGTACGCCGCGGCTCGGGTGGTGCCAGCGGATCAGCGCCTCGACGGCCATCAGCTCTGACGTGTGGAGATCGACGAACGGCTGATAATAGAGTTCGAACTCGTCGCGGGAGATGGCCCGGTGGAGGTCGTTCCCGATCCGCAGGCGGCCGATTGATCCGACATCCTTCACCTCATCGAAGACCTCGATACTGGCCCTGCCCCCTTCCTTGGCCCGGTACATGGCCGAGTCGGCATCACTCAGGAGTCGCTCGGGGGTGGCCGAACCGTCGGCTGACAGGGCGATACCGACACTGGCGGTCACGAAGGTCTCGACTGCTCGACGACCAGTGGCACCCGCAGGTTGGAAGCCACCCGATCGGCCAGCTCCAGGGCGGCCGCTTCGTCGGGAACGGCATCACAGAGCACGACGAACTCGTCACCGCCGAAGCGGGCCACGGTATCCCCAGGCCGCACCGCCTCTTTGATCCGGTCGGCGACGAGGCAGCAGCACCCGGTCACCCCACTCGTGACCCATGCTGTCGTTGATGACCTTGAAGTGGTCGAGGTCGACAAAGGCCACCATCACGCTGCCCGGCCGTCCGATCGGCACGACCGAGGGCCATCGACAGACGGTCCATGAACAGGGTGCGGTTGGGAAGGTCGGTCAACGGGTCGTGGATGGCGGCGTGGGCCATGTACTCGTTCATGGCCCGACGCTCGGTGACGTCCTCGATCTGGCAGATCCCGTACTTGGGCGTCACCGGCAGCGTCGAAGATGCAGCTGGCGCTGAGGGACACCCACACGGCGTGGCCCTCGGCATGGAGATAGCGCAACTCGAGCTGGAGGGTGGCGGCCTGGCCGGTGAAGAGGCGGTGGGTCCAGGCCTCGACCTTCCGCCCGGTCCTCGGGATGGATCAGCCCATCGATGGGGAAGCCCTCCAGCTGGTCGGGATCCGGCCCGACGATGGTCCCGAACGCCGGATTGGCCTGGAGGATGCTCCCCTCGGTGCCGATGAGACAGATGCCGATGGGAGCGCCGTCGAACGACCCCCGGAACCGGGCCTCGGCCTCCACGAGGGCCTGGTCCGCCTGCTCCTTGGCGCCGAACACCCAACCGATCAGCTGGATGCTGAAGACCAGGCCGACCAGGGCCAGCACGGCCAGTGCCTGTACCAGGGGCTCGGGGACCAGGGTCGGGAAGACCCCACGGCGATCCCGGCCTGCCCGAGGCCGATGAGACCGATGCTGAGGACGATGGCCGGCCGGGTCGCCGCAGCCCCGACCGACCGCATGCAGTCGGCCACACCGAACACCAGACCCACTACCAGGGTCGGCCCCCAACCGATGGCGTAGATGACGAAGGTGATGGCGGTCAGCTCGAGGCCCACCCGCATGGTGAGCCGCCAGCCGCCGACATCCTGTTCCCATGCCTCGTTGGCCACCGCGGCCAGCACCGATGCACCGCCCACCAGAAGGACCAACTCCACAGACGGCCAGGTTGGCGATCAGGTGGTGGGAACGAAGGATCCACAACAGAACCACCACCACCGGCACGGCCAGCACGGTGGGGTCGGCGAGCCTATGGAAGGCCCGCGAACAGGAACGGACCGCTTCGTCGGCGGGGGTCCGTGATCTGACGCCACCCTTGGATATCGACGTGTGACGACGGCAGCTTTAGCCACTCCGCCCGCCTCCGAGCCGGCCTGGGGTGTCCGGATGATCCCTCGTGGCGTCGACACCCTGTTGCGGGGTTCCCGAGCCGGTTTGCCCCGGTGTCGGGTCGGGCCCTACAGGGCTTCCCGCTCCACCCCGAAGCGGTCGATGTAGAACCCGAGTGACCGGTAACGCTCGGCGGTGTCGACCCCGACGGCCTCGGGTTGATAGGCGATCGTCCCGTGCCGTCCCCTGGGGTGGTCCCGCATGAAGGTCTCCATGGCCGTACGGGTCTCCCCGGTGAACGGCTGGTCGGCCACCGCGTAGATTCGCTCGACGGTGGCAATGTCGCCGGCCATGAAGTCATGGAATCGGACGTCGAGCGATCGGTCGGCCGGCAGGAGGTGGCGGTCGTCCACGCACGACCGGAACATCATCTCGCCCCGTTCCGACCAGTAGGCGCCGATGGCCACCGGATCGATCGTCTCGAGGGCCATCCGGGAGGTGTAGGCGATCATGGTGGCCATCGAGACGGTCACCGACACCGGATCCCGGTGGGTGACCACAAAGGTGGCGTCGGGAAACGTGGCCACCAGGGGACCGAACTGCTCGAGGTGCTGCGGCGACTTGAGCACCCACCGGGTGCCACCCCTCAGCCACTGGAGCACCTTCAAAATGGTGCGTAGGTACTCGTAGCTGGAAGTCTGGTCCTCGGCCATGAAGCGGTCCCGCCAGCTCGGGATCAGGGCCTGGGTCTCGAACAGCATGGTCGAGAAGTCGATGGCCAACAGCTGGATCTCCTCGTGCACATGGTCCACCGTCATCTCGTGCATCCGGTTGAAGTAGGGCAGGGCGGCATCCAGGACGTCGAGCGCGAAGGCGGTACGGGCTCGGCGGGGATCGGGCTGGCCGGCAGCAGGGATCTCGGACTCGGGGAGTACCGGCTCCAGGCTCTCCCAGTACGGCAGGGAGCGCAGCTGGGGATCGGCACCGATCAGGTTGTGCAGGTGGGTGGTCCCGGTGCGGGGTAGACCGCAGATGATGATCGGCCGTTCGATGGGGATGTCGTGGATCTCGGGGTGTTGTCTGAGCAGGTTCTCGATGAGGAGGCGGTTCTTCAGGAACTGCAGAAGCTGGCTGTACCAGCTGACCACCCCCGAGTTGCTGAGATCGCCCTCCCTCCGCAGAGCCCCGCACAGGGCATCGAGGCGGGGTCGGAAGGAGCCGTCGCCGAAGTCGTCCACACCGGTCGCTTCCACCGCCGCCGAGCACAGCGCATCAGATTCGAGTGGACAGGCCGGAGCAACTTCGTCGAGCGAGTCCCGCAACTGTTCGATCTCGGGACTGAACCTCGGGTCAGCAAGGTCGTCGAGGACGACAGGCGGAGTTGCGGTGGTCATCGTTCCGATCCGGCCCCGAGCAGGTCGGGGTCTCCGAGGTGCACCACCCGTGTGGTGGGCCGGTCGGGAGTCACCACCGGGAGGAACCAGCGGATCCAGATCAACCCGCGCCGGTGACCGGCCGTCGAGATCCAATTGGGGTGACCGGGGTCGTTGGCTGACACGACGATCCGCCACGATCCATCGGGTTCGTAGACGGTCTGGTCCCCGTTGAGGGTGACCCGTTCGTAGTCGTAGTCGTAGGTGTGGAGGAACTGGTTCCATAGGCACAGGTTCCAGAACGCGCATTCGGGGGACCGGCCCTCGATGACCAGGGCCTCGTCGTCAGCCAGGGCGAAGTTGCCCATGGCGTAGGAAGCGTCACCGGCCGCCCAACCGAAGGTGGCACTCGGTACGGGATAGGGCTCCTCCACCGTGTTCGGCTTGCCCAGGGCCAACGGAACGATCCGGGCCTGATCACGGATCCAGGTCAGGGTGGCCTCGAACCGCCGAGCCAGGTCGGCGTCGTCCTCGCGCCGGGTGGGCGGTGGATCCAAAGCCTCGATGCTCCATTCCGCCTGACGGCCACCGACCGGGTCGGGCAGATAGTCGCGGGTGATGGCACACACGGCGTCCGGTGCCAGCGGCAACCAGGTTCCCTCCTGGGGCTCGGAGCTCAACAGCAGCGAGAAGTAGCCGTCATCGTCGAACTGGAGGGCATGGTGGTTGACCGTCCCCACGATGCGCTCGGAGTAGCGGCCGTCGTCGGGCCCCCCGTAGACGCTCAGCGAGAGATAGGTGGCGTCGCCCTTCCTGCCGCTCACCCGGTAGGTCCGGGTGGGGTCGATGGGTGCGTACTTGTAGAAGGCGTCGGCGTTGTCGCCACCCCACTTGCGGTACGGGCCGACGATGTCCACGAAACGGGGCCGGTCCGGATCGGCCCACACATAGGCATCGAGCCCGACGGCCAGGATGGTGAAGATCCACTTGTATCCCTCGAGAACGGTCTGCTGATCGAGGGGGATGTCGGCAAGCTGCAGGCGGCTTTCGAGACCTCGGACCTCGTCGAGGAGCTCGTGGAAGACGGCCGCGGTACGCGGGGCCGCGCCGGCTACAGGCTGTGCGGGGTCCATGGGCTCAATATACGGTTGGATGCTCAGCGACGTCGGATGGTGTTCTTGCCACCCCGTCACGCCCTATTCCCGCCGTGGCGTCGTGTTCCTCAGCCGGTTGTGGAATCCACAGAGGACCCTGCCGTTCTCCTGAGTGGTGGGGCCACCTTCCGCGTAGGGCACGATGTGGTCGACATCGCAGTCCGATGCCCGCACCTCACAGTAGGGGTGGGTGCATTGGCGGTCCCGGAGCATGATGGCCTGTCGGGTGGCCCCGGTGAACAACCGTGCGGTGACCCCCACCTCGACCCGACGCTCGGGTCCGAACACCACCCGTTCGATGGTTGCCTCATCCAGCCAGGGGAGCAGCGAGCCGGGGGTGACCACGGCTCCTTGGGCCAGCTCGCAGATGCGCCCGTGCAGTGTCTCGTAGCCGACCAGCACGCTGAACAGCGGAGCCGGGCGTCTGCCGTCGGCCGGGGCGGTCTGCGACCTGGTGGCCATCTCGACCAGGGCGTCGGCCCGGCGCTGGCCGGGGGTGCGGGCCAGATCGGTGACAGTGGGCTCCTGGCCGAGGGTGGCCCGGGCGTCGGCCCAGTCCTCCTCGAACAGTTCCCGCTCGAGCCGAGCCAGTTCGTCAGAGACGATGGCGCCGGCGATGGGATCGAGGGTCATCTTGCCCAAGAACATGCCCCCGAAGCTGGCCTCGAGGTAGACGTCCCGCCGGGCGTGGCGCTTGGCCTCGTCACACTCGGTCCCGTCGGGGTCGGCCAGCTGTTCCCAGTAGCCCACCACCCGGGTGAACGACTCGTAGGGGAGCTTCTTGGCCTGTTCGACCAACACGGCCTCGTCCCGTTGCAGTGCTTCTTCAGTCGACTCCCGGCGGACCGCGGCCAGGGTGTCCACGTGGGAGGCACAGATCTCCCCTGTGGACCAGGCCCGGGCCGTCTCGGGCAGGTGGCGGAGCTCCCTGCCCCTCCGCACCATCTGACGGGCCCGGGCCCGGGGCAGGCGGCACCGGGAGGCCAGCCAGGTGGCGGCGTTGCGGGCACCGTCGGGTGCCCAGTTGGCCGAGGCGTCGAAGGAGGCGGTGGTCTCGGTGACCAGGGACTCGAAGCGCGAGAACTGACGGTACAGGGCCACGATCGACTCCCCGTCGGCCAACGACGACGGGTCCAGTTCGCTCAGCTGATCAAGTGTCAGGGCACCGAGTTCCATGGTCACAGTCCATCACCCGGGTGTGACATCCATCCCCCAGCGCCCTGAGGAGGGACCGACGGGACCAACCGTCACACCCTCCAGGCAGAATCGTCCGAACGACAAACTGAGGAGGTGACCAATGGCCGTTTGCTTCCACTGTGGTGGAGAGAAAACCAAGGCCATCAGCTGTCGGACCGATGCGCTGAACTGCAGCGGCACACTCTACGAACCCGTCCGATGGGGCAACGAGATCCGGTGGGGTCCGTTCAAGGCGGCTGGGCGATGCGCAGTCTGTTGGACACCGGTCGGAGGGGTCCATCATCCCGGCTGCGTCGACGAGGAATGCCCTGCCTGTCATGAACAGGCTGTCATGTGCGGCTGCATCTCCGACGGGGAGCCGGAGAAGCGGAGAGTGCTCCACTGTGAGTCACGTCGATTCCAGAGGTTGGGATCCATGGACGGGTATCGGACACCGCGGTGCATCAAACGGCTCCGCCGACCCAAGCGGTCACGCCCACGGTGAACGAGCACGCAGAGACGCGGCATGACCGGGCCCAACGGGGGGTACAGCTAGAGCTTGGAGAGGCTGGGCTCGGGCTCGGCGACGACCGGCTTGTTGTTGAAGCGGATCTGGCGCTCGATGAAGGCCAGGAAGAAGGCCACCGAGAAGGCCAGGCTGGTGAACAGGCTCATGACGAAGAAGATCCAGGCCAACGGAGTCCTCGCCGCCGGCCGTCGATGATGGTCCACAGGGGCAGCAGGACCACGTTGACCATGATGTAGTCCTGGGCCGCCGAGTCGGACGCCCAGCTGGAGAAAAGCGCCTTGGTGAAGGCGACGTAGCTGGCCCGGTGACCGTACTGGTGGGTGTAGCGGACGTCGAAGTACCAACCGAGGCACACGGAGACCACACCGAGGACGTAGTAGAGGCACTCGAGGAAGGACGGCCCTCCGGCACCATCGACACCGAACAGCCGCCGGTTGGCCATGAAGGCGGCCACGGTGCTCGCGACACCGAGCACTCCGTAGATCAAGAGCTGCGTGGTCATCGGCATTCCCCCATTCCGTTCCCCCATCGACCCGATCGTCGGCCGATCTCCGTCAGTGTACGGGGCACCTTCGCGGCTGTCTTGGACTGGAGCGGCCGGCGTCCGGACGGCCGCTTCCCCTCTCCCGAGGAGGCAGTTGACACCTTTCGGCAGAGAGGATTCACTGGGCAACGGGGCCTAGACAGTGACCGGAGGATGGTGGGAGCGTGAGCATCAACACGTCGGTCGTGGAGGACCTGCAGACATCGTGCCGGGGGACTGTTTCGCTCCCCGGTTCAGCGGCGTACGACGAGGCGGTGACCATTTGGAACGCCGCCATCGGACGGCGGCCGGCCGTCGTGGTGAGCTGTTCGGAGACCAACGACGTCGTCGAGGCACTGGCATTAGCATCAAGGCTGAGTACGACCCCGACAACCGTTTCCATCTCAACGTCGACATCCCGCCGGCGCCCTGATCCAGGTCCCCCGGCAACCTGATCCAGGCGCCCTGGTCAGTCCGCCCCAGACAGCCTGGCCAGCAGGCCGGCCCGGTGACAGGCGGATGGCGCTCAGCCCCCCATCGAGGAGTCGACCAGAGCTCGGGAAGGGCGGGATCTGGACGACCGAGTGGCAGTTTCCTCGGGTTTACCAACGTGGGGTCGTCCAGCTGGCGGTCGAGCGACTCGCACCGGCTGCAGGCGTGATGGTAAGGGCCAACAGCACGACCAATGGTCCGGTACTGGGGTCGGTGCCCGTCCCTGTGAGCATCTGACCGAACGCCTGGCCGAAGACCCAGTAGTCGAGGGAGAGCGCCACTCCGGCGACCAGGAAGACCACGAAACGGCTGGACGACCAGGGGGCCCAGGCCGATCACGAAGGAGAGGACGGCGGCGGCAGGGCCAGTGAGCTTCCCGAGGCGCCCACTGCACGGGATGCCGAGGCCTCCAGATGGGCGAGCCAAGCCGGTCCCCCGAGCCGCGCACCGCTGATGGCGCCGGATATGGCGCCGGATGAACGACCCGGGCGGGAGCAGCCACATGACCCCCATCCCGGTCCAGTAGGCAGCCCAGGCCATCCGACCGGCCCATGGACCCAGGGGTCCTTCGGCCGCTGCCGAGCCTGCAGGACCGGAAGCCCCGGCCGCCTGCAGCGAACGAGAGCCGGAGGTGGGCCAGACCAGGATGGCGATCACCGCGTAGAGGAGCGCCGCACCCGGAGCACCGGTGATAGGGAGGGCGGTCCCGGTGAGGAGACCCCCCAGTCCCTCCCCCATCACCCAGACCCCGAGGGCCCACACCACCGACAATGCCAGTGCCGGCTTCACCGCCTCCTTGATCAGCAGACCCACGCCGATGAGGAGTCTGCACACTGGCGAAGACCGCGTTGACCAACGCTGGTTGGATCGAGATCCAGTGGGCTACATGGTCGATGGTCTGGGCCAGCAGTGCCGGTTGGCCCATGGCCGAGGGAGCGATGACGTCACGGGCGAAGTCCGGACCGAACAGCTTGGGCTGCAGTTGCAGCAGTCCGTCCAGCAGCCATACCAGGCCCAGAACGGTCCGGACGACCCTGGCGGAGATCCGGGGCCAGCTCTCGTGTCCGGTGGCGCTCATGGCTGGCCAGACCGGATGATGGGAGCGATCTCCGCCGCTGTGAGATCGGGCTCGAACTGGTGGCTCGACGCCAGCGAGGGAGCGGTCCATACGTGCAGCATGAAGTAGGTATTCGGTGTTGTGGACACCCGAGGTACAGGAGCCTGACGACGTGGTCTGCCCGACCACCTGATGGGTGGTGGCCGACAGACAAAGATTGTCATGGGCGTGCCACTGCGTGAGGGAGCCCCCGATATCGGGTCCTGGCTGACAGGGGCCTGCGCCCATGAACATGGCACCGAGCAGCACCGGGCCCGAATCCGTGTTGGCATAGACAAGCGCCGACGGGTGGTTGGGATCGAGCACATCCCCCGACTCGACCGTCTGCCAGTTGGCGTAGTGGACGACGTACCCGTTGGGGTCGGTGGCCGGGACATAGCCCGCCGCGGTGGCTGCCGACAGGTCGGCGTACTGGGTCAGGGCTGACGTCGTTTCGGCCACCAGCTGGTTGGCAGCCGCCTGCTGGGAAGCGGTGGGAGGACCGGCGGGGACGGGGGCCATCACCATGCCGTTCGCCATGACCGTGGTATCGGCCACGTTGGAGCAGACCGGCGAGGTGGCGACAGCCATCGGGCTTGAAGAACCTGAAGAACCTGAAGAACCTGAAGGCATCGCCCCCATCGCCCCCGAACCGTCCGAGCTGGTTGTTGTTGATCCCGAGCCCGACGTACCCATCGAAGCCGACGAGGTGCCGCCGGTCGAGGTGGTGGAACCGGAGGACCCGTCCATGACGCCGCCGGCCGACCGGGACGACGCGGGGCCTGTCCCGGATCCAGCCGATGCAGCCGACGCTCCGAACAGGGTGATGGCGGCCAGTGCCACCACCGCGGCAGTCGCCACCGATGCCATCGCCGCCCACCACAGGCGAGCCCCCAGGCGCTGCCCACGCCACCGTGCAATCAAGCTGTTGACCCACTGTTCCATGACCATCCCTGCCTTTTCGTGGTCGTGGTCCTCTCGGGAGAGAGGATCGTCTGTGAAGCTGCCAGGCAAGGATCGGCTGGAGTTGTGATGAAACAGTCAACAGCTCATGAGGGCTCCGTGACGCGATGCGGCGCTGCGCAGGGTAGGACGAAAACGGGCGAGGCGGAGCCGGGCAGCCGCGCACCGCGAGCCCGGAGTTGTGTCCGGTCCCTGCACCGGAGCGGTTCCTATTCGGCCGGGGCCGACCCCCGGTTCAGCCAGGGTCGGCTGTGGAGCCGCTGGCCTCCGGCGGTGCGGCGATCACGGCCGGACCCACTGCTGGACCGACCGCCGGCCCGGCGCCCTGACCCACAGCGCCCGAAGTGCCCGGAGCGCCCGAAGTGCCCGAAGTGCCCGGAGCGCTCGGAGCGCTCGGAGCACCCGGGGAGGCGGACGAAGCCCCCGACTCGGCCGGGATCATGCCCCTCAAGCCGTTCAGGAGACCACCCAGTTCCATGGGCACGACGATCTTCGTCGACGGCGACATCCCCACCTGCTTGAGCGTGTCGAGGTACTGGAGCTGCATGGTGTTGGCGTCGAGACCCTGGCCGACCACGAGGATCTTCTCGAGGGCCTGGGCCAGGCCCTCGGCCTTGAGGATGGCCGCCTGCCGCTCGCCCTCGGCTCCGAGGATGGCCGCCTCCTTGGTCCCCTCGGCCAGGGTGATGGCCGCCTGCTTCTGGCCCTGGGCCTCGGTGATCGCCGCCCGGCGGGTGCGCTCGGCCGACATCTGGCGGGTCATGGCCTCGAGAACGCCCGCCGGCGGGTTGACCTCACGGACCTCGACGGTGGTGACCTTGACCCCCCAGCGCTCGGTGACGTCGTCCAGCCGGATGCGCAGCGAGGCGTTCATCTCCTCCCGCTTGGACAGCACGTCGTCGAGAGGCATGTCCCCGACCACGCTGCGCAAGGTGGTGGCCGCCACGTTCTGGGCGGCGGCGGCGAAGTTCTGGACCTGGAGCACCGACATGGCCGGATCCACCACCTTGTAGAAGATGATGAAGTCGATGGAGATCGAGGCGTTGTCCTGGGTGATGGCCGTCTGCTCGGGGATCTCCAGGAACCGCTCGCGAAGGTCGACCCACGAGGTGCGGTCGGTCAGCGGGTTGATGAACACCAGACCCGGCCCTCGGAGCCCGGTGGCCCGGCCCAGGCGGAGGAGCACGATGCGCTGGTACTCCCGGACGATCTTGACCGAGAGACCGGAGACAGTGACCGCCGAGAGCCCGATGGCTCCGAGGATGATGCCGAGAATCACGCTCCCAACTCCTCGCTCGTGATTCGCTGGAAGGTGAACTTCGGTTCGGGGGTCGGGGGTCGACCTCTTCACCCCAGACCTCGAGACGGACCCCCTCGGCCCGAAGCACCTGCACCCGGGAGCCCTCGGCCACGTGACCGTTGACGGCGGCGGCCGTCCACTGTTCACCGCGGACCTGGACGATGCCCTCGGGCTTCAGATCGCTGAGGGCCACCCCCTCGGCGCTCTCCAGGGATGCAAGGTCATAGCCACGCAGCGACGGCGTCGTCAATCCGGTCCAGGCGGTGATCCCCACCCCGGCCGCCACCACCAGGTCAGCAGCCAGAAGGGCCCACAGGACAGGACCGGAACGGCCGTCGACGGCCATGAGCACGAACCATGCCGCGGCGGCGACCCCGGCGACACCAGCTACCAGATGGGAGTGCGGGCCGGCATGGAGGCCGGCCAGCGAGGCGAGGATGACCACACCGAGCAGGATTCCAGCGACGATCCACATGACGACCTCCCGGGCCGAACTCTTGGGCGAATCCTACCAACATCGGTCGTCGGCCATCCAAGTCACACGGGACCGGAAGCTGTCTCCGTCCCGTGGCGGGACCGGCCCCGACCTCACCGTGGGGTGGGTGTCCTACCGGCAGCTACCAGACGGCCGAACCGCCCATGACAGGACCTGGGTCAGCCGAGGCTGGCCACCGCTCCCCCGTCGACCAGCAGGTCGGTCCCGGTGATGAAGCTGGCCTCGCCCGAGCAGAGGAATCGGATGACCGAAGCGATCTCCTCGGGGCGTCCCATCCGACCCAAAGGGCTGTGCTCGACCATGAAAGCGGTCCCCTCCGTCTCGGACAGCTCCAGGCGGCCCATCGGGGTGTCGATCACGCCGGGCGAGACAGACACGATGCGCGCCCCCGGGGCCCCCACTCCGACGCCGTCCTCCGGATCAGGCGGAGTACCCCGAGCTTGGCCAGCATGTAGGCCGTTCCCGGATCGTCGGTGAGCCCGGCGTCGGGACTCCGAAGCGGGTCGTCCAACGCCGCCAGGGTGGTCACCGGGCAGTCCCCGAGGTGGCCGGCCATCGAAGCGACACAGACGGCCACCACATCCGGGCCGATCAGGTGGTCGAAGGCGGTCAGCACTCGGGCCACACCGGCCAGATCGACATCGAAGATGGTCCGGGCATCGGCCATGGCCGGTGAGACCCCGGCCGTCACCACCAGGGACCCCAACTGGTCGACGCGCCCGGCCAGAGCCTCCAGCGACGACTGGTCGGTGAGGTCGCAGAGGACCTCGCCTCCCGAACGGTCGGCCACCAGGGTCGGCCCCGGCAGCGCAGCCGCCACCGCCCGGCCGATTCCGGACGCCCCACCGATGATGACGTTCATCCGGCGGGCCGGTCGGCCTCAGCTGGCGACAGAATCAGTCCGGTGCGGCAGGACCCAGCCAGGACGGGGGAAGTGGCAGGTGTAGCCGTTGGGGTAGTTCTCCAGGTAGTCCTGGTGCTCGGGCTCGGCCTCCCAGAACGGACCGGCCGGCGTCACCTCGGTGACCACCTTGCCGGGCCACAGGCCGGAGGCCTCGACGTCGGCGATGGTGTCCTCGGCCACCCGACGCTGCTCGTCGTCGATGGTGAAGATGGCCGACCGGTAGCTCGTGCCCCGGTCGTTGCCCTGGCGGTTGCGGCGTGGTCGGGTCGTGGATCTGGAAGAAGAACTCGAGCAGGTCGCGATAGGAG
Organism: uncultured Acidimicrobiaceae bacterium; assembly: GCA_963824355.1. Lineage (GTDB taxonomy): Bacteria > Actinomycetota > Acidimicrobiia > Acidimicrobiales > RAAP-2 > Bog-756. The sequence goes on from CAWGOY010000002.1 coordinate 120,423, forward strand.
ATGATGCTCGGGATCGAAGACGATCTCGATGGCCTCGGCATGGGTGCCGTGGTTGCGGTAGGTGGCGTTGGCCACGTCGCCGCCGGTATAGCCGACCCGGGTGGCCAGCACGCCGGGACGCTTCCGGATCAGATCCTGCATGCCCCAGAAGCAGCCGCCGGCCAGAATCGCCTTCTGCGTCCTGTCGCTCACTGTCCAACCTCCTCCGCTGCCAGATGCGCTTCGAGCACCTTCCGGTACTCACCGTAGCCCTCGGCCTCGAGGTCGGCGTAGGGCACGAAGCGGAGAGCGGCCGAATTGATGCAGTACCGCAGTCCCCCCTCCTCGGCCGGACCGTCGTTGAAGACGTGGCCGAGGTGGCTGTCGCCGTGGACCGAGCGGACCTCGGTCCGGACCATGCCGTGGCTGCGGTCCTCGTGCTCGATCACGTTGGCCGGCTCGAGCGGAACGGTAAAGCTGGGCCAGCCGCAGCCGCTGTCGAACTTCTGCTTGGAGGCGAACAGGGGCTCGCCGGAGACGATATCCACGTAGATGCCCGCGTCCTTGGTGTCCCAGAACTCGTTGCCGAAGGCCGGCTCGGTGGCTGCTTCCTGGGTGACGGCGTACTGCCTGGGGTTGAGGCGGGCTATCGCCTCGGGATCCTTGCGGTAACGATCGGTCATCCGGGCTCCTTCATTCGCTGCCTCTACTCATTCGCTCACCAGCACGCACGCAGCGTCCGCAGCGTCCGGCACTTCCCACTCCGTGCTGCCACTTGAGGGCTCGTGGGAATTCCTACAATCCGACACCGAGGGACGGCGTGCCCCGTCGAGTCTAAGCAGTCCGGAGGATTTCCGAGACGGGCGGCTACCCGGCCCGGTCAGGCGCCCCAGCGCCACTGAGGTCGGCGAGGACATAGTCGAGCAGGTCCCGGCCGTGCTCTGACGCCACCACGACGTCGTCGGCCAGCACCGTGACTCCGTTGAGCGACTGGAGCCGGAGGACGTCGCCGTCAGCCCGGGTGTTGGGAAAGATCCCGGAGAACCCCAGGCCGAGCTGGTCCACGTGGTCGGCCACGAGGGCGGTCGAGGGAACCTCCAGAGGGAGGTCCACAAAGAGGGCGTCGACACCCTCCTCGAACTGCCGGGCCCGGATCCCGTCCAATGTGGTCGCGAGATCGGCCCCGGGGTGGGCGACGTGGACATGCACGGCGTTGTGACCACGAAGAAACTCGGAATGCGTGTGGGTCCGGTCGGGCAGGCGCACGTGGCGGGCGGGTTCGGCGAGTCGGCCCCGGAGACCGCAGGTGCGCAGGATGCGGTGGACGATGGGCCGGTGCTGGGCGGGGGCGTACACCGGCCGGTCATGACCGGGACGGAGCTTCAAATAGAAGAGAGCGGCCGACTGCCGGCGGCCCCTGGTCACGCCGGCCGCCTCGTTGATCACTGAACCGGGGATCCAGCCCAGCAGGAACCCCGTCTCGTGTCCGCCGAGGTCGAGGTTGGCCCGCTCGCTGTAGGGATGGGCGGCCGTCACCTCGCTGTACATGCCCACCATCCCATGCTGAAGCGCCAGGTCCGAAAGGAAGCGCTTGACCCGGGGGAAGAGATGGTGCCCCTGGGCCGCCGGGACGGTGACCGCCTGACCGGCGTGGACCACCAAGTCCCGCGGACTGTGCCGGGTCAACCCGGCGTGGCACAGGAGCCCGCCCCGGTCGTCGAGAGCGACGGCCGACAGCAGCGTGCCCTGGGCCAGCCGGCGTGCCACCTCGGCCCTGTCGTAGACCCACGGGACGTCATAGGTGTCGCCGTAGGCGGCCCGAATGGCCTCGGGGAGGAGGGTCGCCTCGTCGGGTCGCAGGAGACGGATGGTCACGCCAGGCAGTTCGTCCCAGCCGTGGACCGAATCGCGGCGAGTCATGACCGCGAGTCTACGAGCGGACTTTTTGGACCCGGCACTCCTGTCGCAGTCTCGGGTCGGATTCCCGTCGGCGGCGGGGTTCTCAGGCCCGGAATTGAGAAGGCCGGTCCGGAGTCGCTTCAGCCAGAGCCTTCCGAACCCCGTCGGCATCGAAGTCCTTTCCGATCACGGGGCTGCCAGGCTGCTGACGCCAGGAGTCATCGAGGCCACCGCCGTCAACCGAATCGAACCCCAGCTCGTTCACGAGACCCATGACGACCGTCTTGGCCTCGGTGTCATCCCCGGCCACCGGCATAGCGATCCGCCCACGGGTCCCCGGAGGCTTGCCCTGCTCGAGCAGGTGCTGTGCCAGGTTGCTGTTGAATGCCTTCACGACACTGACCCCGATCTGCTCCTCGACCCACCGGCTCTCGGTCATGCCACCCTCGATCTCCTCGATCAGACCGTCCCGTTCCTTCGGGTAGTAGTTGCCGGTGTCGACCACCACAACGTCGTCCGCCGCCCCCTTGAGGAAGTTGTCGGGGAGATGGGGAACGTCCTTCTCGGGGATGGAGACCACCACCACATCGGCCTCGCGGGCAGCCTCGCTGGCCCAGACCGCCGTGGCACCACACCCGGCGGCCAGCGCCTCCAGCGTCTCCGGATCCCGAGAATTGGCCACGGCAACATGGTGGCCGAGCGCCACGAACCGTCGGGTGAGCGTTCCTCCGATGTTGCCAGCACCGATGATTCCAATGTTCATGGTTTCTCCTTCAGGTTGAGATGATGTCGACCGTTCTGCGTCGGTGTATGACCGTGCCGATCAAAGGACGGGGTTGGCTTCGTTGCGGCCGAGCCATGTCCGTCCGGCATCGAGCTCACCGACCGACGGCCGGTGACTCCACACGCCCTGGGTGTTCCGGGCAATGAGCAGCCCACACCTTCGGCAGGTTCCGATCTCCTGGAGGGCACCAGGTTCGGGGGCATGGTCGCCGTCCAGATCGCCGGCCAGGTCCAATGCCTCCGGCAGCTCGTTGTCGGGGCCCGCCCAGGAACGTTCCAACTGGTCGTCGGTCGCCACCTCGCCCGCCCCTTCGTCCTCCCCGACGTCCCCCATGGCGGGGTCCGACCGTTGCCGCAGGATCCGTCGCACCTCGTGATGCCGACTATCGGGATGAATGGACGCAACCGCTACCCCATCTGCGTTTGCACCCATGGCCAGCCACCCTTCATCGACATCCATTGGGGCCGGAGTCCCACCTTCGACGGATCTCATGAACAACACTGACCGCCTGCGCGTCGTTCGCCCAGAGGCGGAGGACCCTAGTGCCAAACGCCCACTTCGGCGCCGGGTCGCCCAAGGAGGAGGGCTACAGAGAGTCTCCATGCTCCGCTCGGTAGGCCTCGACCCAGTCGGGCGGAACCGTGTCGGGGATGTCGGCGCCGACAGGCGAAGTTTCCAGTGCATCGTGCCCATCGCCGGGAGCACTGTCCGCCAGCGCCGCCCGAACACGTTTCTGGGCTCGGTGGACGAATCCACCAACAACGAGCCACAGGCCGAGGACGAACAGTAGCGACATGAACTCCTCCGATCCTCAGCTCCGTACCCTGCAACGCATCATGGCAAGGGTTCGAACCTCGCGGTAGTGCCGAACGACCCAACTTGCGTTGCCGGGAGGTCTCGCTGTTCGATGCGGCTCGGCTGACCCCCGAGGGACCACCTACAACTCCGCCCGCGAAATGGGTATCTCCCGTCTCGTCCGTCGCCGGAGGACTACGCCGAGGGGTGCGGTCACAACGACTCACCGAGCAGTTCGGCCTTTGCCCTGGCCAAGGCGTCATGCTCGTCCGGTGTGACCTGCGGAGGTTGCAGGTCCAGGCCGTCGATGGCTTCGACGATGATGCCTCCGACCAGGGCCCGGAGAGCGTACTTGTGGTCGGCCGGCACCACGAACCACGGCGCCCAGGTGGTGGAGGTGGCGCTCAGCGCCTCCTCGTAGGCAGTCCTGGTACGCATCCCAGTGCTGGCGCTCGGCGAGATCATTGGCCGAGAACTTCCAGTTCTTGCCGGGATCGTCCAGTCGCTCGAGGAACCGCTTCTTCTGTTGGTCACGGGAGACATGCAGAAAGATCTTCACGATCCTGGTGCCGTTCCGGTCGAGATGGTGCTCGAAGGCGTTGATGTCCTCGTAGCGGTCGTGCCAGACCTGCTCGGTGGCAGGTTGCTCCCGGTGCCTGCCTTCCCCCGGGCCAAGAGTTCCGGGATGCACCCGGGCAACCAGGACCTCCTCGTAGTAGGAGCGGTTGAAGATGCCGATCATTCCCCGGGCCGGCAGCACGGTGGCGGACCGCCAGAGGAAGTCGTGGCTGAGTTCCTCGGCGGAGGGCTCCTTGAAGGCCTGGACGGTGCAGCCCTGCGGGTTGACGCCGGACATGACGTGCCTGATGGTGCCGTCCTTGCCGGCGGCGTCCATGGCCTGGAGGACGATCAGCAGGGCGTGGGTGTCGTTGGCCCAGAAGAGCCGCTGTGCTTCGGTCAGCTCGTCGACGAACTGCCGGAGATCCTTCTCTGCCACCTTCTTGTACTTCTTCTCGTCTGAGCCGATCCATGTCGCCTCCGTGGTGGTGGTGCTCCGGCTCACCCAGACCGGCTGGTGGCCGGGCCGGACCTCAACTCGTTCATCACCCTCTTGGCAGCTTCATACTGCCGGACACGGGCGGCCGCCCGGACAGGGGCGTCACCGTGTCGCATCCGGGACCGCAACTATTGGGGTGGTGCACACCATTGGCCGCTGCCGGATGGAGCGGCGTCACCGGGGCGACGGTGGTGACGGAGGGTGCGACCGGGGCGACGGTGTGACGGAGGACGCCGGCACCGTGGCAGCAGCCGCCTCACGAGCCAGGAACGAACCCAACTCGGCGATGGTGGACATCAGGGGCGCAGGGAAGACGACGGTGGAGTTCTTGTCCGCGCCGATCTCGACCAGGCTCTGGAGGTTCCGGAGCTGGAGGGCCAACGGGTGGGCCATCATCACGTCCGAGGCGTCGCCCAGCGCGGCGGCGGCCATCGACTCGCCCTCGGCATTGATGATCTTGGCCCGCTTCTCCCGCTCGGCCTCGGCCTGGCGGGCCATAGCCCGCTTCATGCTGTCGGGGAGCTGGATGTCCTTCAGCTCCACCAGGGTGACTTCGATCCCCCAGTCGGTGGTCGTCTTGTCCAGAATGGCCCGGATGTCGAGGTTGATGCGATCGGTTTCGGAGAGCGTCTCGTCCAGCGTGTGCTGGCCGACGACCTTCCGCAGGTGGTCTGGGCGATCTGGTCGATGGCCGAGTCCACGTTCTCGATGGCCACCACCGACTTCACCGCGTCGACCACCCGGAAGTAGGCCACCGCGGACACGTCCACGCTCACGTTGTCCCTGGTGATGATGCCCTGGGACTGGATCGGCATGGTGACGATGCGTAGGGAGACCCGCCGGAGGTTGTCGACGATGGGAATGATCAGCCGGAAGCCGGGATTGCGTGTCCCGAGCACCCGGCCCAGACGGAAGAGCACGCCCTCCTCGTACTGCTTCACGATCCGTGCCGCCGATGCCAAGGCCAGCAGCAGCACCACCACAACGATCACCACGACGACGACGAGGATCTTCATGAGCGGGTCAGCACGACCTTGACCGCCCCGGTGTCCGATGCCCTGGCGAACACGTCGTAGGCCTCGATCATGTCGTGGAGCCCGAAGTGGTGGGTGACGAAGCGGGCGGCATCGATCTGGTGACTGGTGAGGAGCCGGAGCAGGGTAGGCGTGGAGTAGGTGTCCACCAGGCCGGTGGTGATGGTGACGTCCCTGGTCCACAGGGACTCGAGGTGCAGTGTGGCCGGCTTGCCGTGCACTCCGATGTTGGCCACATGCCCACCGGGCCGGACCAGCTCGGTGCACAGCTCGAAGGTCGACGGGACACCGACCGCCTCGATGGCCACATCGGCACCGAGCCCGCCGGTGAGCTCGCGGACCAGGGCGACCGCGTCCTGGTCGCCCGTTGTTGATGGTCAGATCGGCCCCGAACCGCTTGGCCACGTCGAGACGGGCGATCGGCCAGGTCGATGGAGATGACCATGCCCGGGCGAGTAGAGCTTCGCCCCGGTGATGGCAGACAGTCCGATAGGGCCGGCCCCGACGACGGCAACCGTGTCGCCGGGCTGCACGTGACCGTTGAGCACGCCCACCTCGTAGGCGGTGGGGAGGATGTCGGCCAGCATGAGGATCTCCTCATCGCTGGCTTCCTTCGGGCACAGGGTAGGTGGAGGTGTCGGCAAACGGCACCCGCACATACTCGGCCTGCGTGCCATCGATCAGATGGCCGAGGATCCAGCCACCTCCACCCAGGCACTGGCCGTAGCGACCCTCGCGACAGAACCGGCAGGCGCCACAGGCGCTGATGCAGGAGACGAGGACCCTGTCGCCGACGGCGACCGTCTTCACCCCGGTTCCGACTGTTTCGACCGTGCCGACGGCCTCGTGGCCCAGAATGCGCCCCGCGGTGACCTCTGGCGTGTCGCCCTTCAGGATATGGAGGTCGGATCCGCAGATCGTGGTGGTGTCCACCCGCACGATGACATCGGTGTCGACCTGCAGCGTCGGAATGGGCACCTCTTCCCATGCCTTGGTGTTCGGTCCCTGATAGACGAGTGCCTTCATCAGCTGATTCCCTCTCTTGTCTGAGTCCAGCCTGATCGTCTCGTCGCATCCGGAGTAGTGCCAAAGGTCCCGCATCTCCGGCCTGATGACCGCCACGACGTGGTCGAGTCGGCGACGTCTCCGACCCGACATCAAGTCGTGACCTTTGGCCCTTACCCCCGTGGACCGTTCACGTCACGATGAAGGCGTCAGAGCAGGATCCCCGAATACCGTCCATCAGACGCTGCAACCCCTTCGTCCGGTCATGGCGGCAACCACTGATGGGGACAACATCTCGAAGACTCGGACGTCCATCGACCTAGTTCAGTAACGAAGTGAGGAGTCTCGATCGTTGAGGCACCATGTCCATGTACACGACACTGCTCGGTCTGCCCTCGACCAGCGTGACCAGGCCGATAGCACGGCAACCATCGGGGATCTCTTCGCTGAATTGTTGAAGAGCAGGGTCCGAGTGACGGCTAGCGGCATCCGTTCACCGAGGCAGGCCAAGACATTGGGGGACGTGATCAGCCAGTTGGAGTACGACGTCTCCCTCATCAGTCTGGTCAGGCGCCTGGATATCGACTTCGCACATCGAACGGTTCGACGACGGTGAGCGGCATCTGCTGGAGCAGGTGCTGCTCGATCGGGGACTTCCCCTGGACGGGCTCGACGAGGCCGTAGCTGGACGACACCACGTCTGGCTGGCCGTCTACGTTCCGGTGATCTCGCCGTCATTCGCTCTTGTTGAACGCTCGTCGAGACGAGCCGCATAGGTGGCAGCCTGTGTCCGTCGTTCCATGCCGAGTTTGGCCAAGAGGTTGGACACGTAGTTCTTCACGGTCTTCTCGGCCAGGAAGAGATCGTCGGCGATCTGACGATTCGTCTTTCCCTCGGCAATGAGATCGAGCACCTTTCGCTCCTGAGCGGTGAGACTGGTCAGACGGGGGTCCTCCCGAGGGCCGGCCTGCAGGCGTTCGAGCACCCGCTCGGTCACCGCCGGGTCAAGGAGCGACTGGCCGGCTCCGGCCCGTCGAACATCGTCCACCAGGTCGCCCACCCCGACCTGCTTCAACACATAACCGGCGGCCCCAGCCAAGATGGCGGCGTACAGGGCCTCATCGTCGGCGTAGGAGGTGAGCATCACGCAGACGATGTCCGGCCACTGCGAGCGGATCTCCCGACATACCTCCACCCCACTCCCGTCGGGGAGCCGGACATCGAGAACGGCCACCTGGGGGTGAGTCAGGGGAATCCGGATCAACGCTTCCTCGGCGGTGGAGGCCTCTCCGACCACGACGAGATCGTCCGTGGCCTCGAACATCGACCGGAGCCCGGTCCGCACCACCTCGTGGTCATCGAGGAGAAACACACCGAGGGTCACGCGACCATGCTCCCAGCCACGAGCAGCATGGGCAACTTCGCTCTCGCCGGACAGACCACGAACACCCAGTTCGGGACCGTTTCTTCGCCTCCGAGGATGGGGGCACCTCTTGGTGTCATTACGCTGCAAGTTGATGCCGTTTCACTCGATCGACGATCCCGTCAAGCTCACCCGGGTCATCGAGGCCACCATGTTGCTCCAGGCCGACATCGAACTTCCCGTCCTACTCGGCCACGTCGTCGAGGAAGCTCGTGCCCTGACCGGCGCCCAGTACGGCGCCCTCGGAATCTTCAACAGCCAGGGCACGGCGATCGATGAGTTCCTGACGGCCGGCCTGACCCAGGCAGAAGAAGCACGAGATCGGACCTCGACCAGCGGGAAAGGGCGTCCTGGGCCTGCATCTGACTGACCCCCGACCTTTGCGGCTGGCCCACCTGGGAGCGCACCCGCAGAGCGTCGGATTCCCGTCAGGTCATCCCCCGATGGAGTCGTTCCTCGCCGTCCGGATCGAGGTGCGTAGTGAGGTATACGGGAGTCTGTACCTTTCCAACAAGATCGGCTCGTCCCAGTTCACCGATGAGGATCAGGCTCTGGTCGAAGCCCTTGCCGTGGCCGCGGGTATGGCCATTGCCAATGCCCGGCTCCATCAACGGGTGCAGAAGGTGGCAATCGTCGAAGACCGGGATCGTACCGCCCGGGATCTTCACGACACCGTTGTGCAGCACCTCTACGCGATAGGGATATCGCTGGAGACCTGGCACGAGAGGCCGAGGCGGCCGGCATGGCCGACCGGTTGGCTGTCCTGGTTGGTGACATCGGAGACGCCATCCGTCAAGTCCGCTCCAGCATCTACGAACTCGGAGTCGGCGAGGAGGACCCCGGTGTCCGATCGGGCGTACTCACCCTGGTCCGCTCGCTGGACCCCATGCTCGGTTTCAACGTCAGGGTCACCTTTGACGGCCCTGTCGATTCGGTGATCTCGCAGTCGGTGACCGAGCAACTTCTGGCCACCATCCGTGAGGCGGTGACCAATATCGGACGCCATGCTCGGGCCACCGAGGCTTCGATAGCAGTCAGCGCGCACCGAGGCCAGTGCCACCTCAGGGTTGTCGACAACGGCATCGGCCTCAGCGGCGCCCAATACCTCGACACCAGCCTGGGGCTGGTGAATCTGCGTCGTAGGGCGGAGAAGCTGCACGGAACCATGGAGATAGCCGACTCGGAGGCGGGAGGGACCGTGCTCGATTGGGCGGTCCCATTCAGCCAGTAGTGCCACCTTCCAAGTAGTGGGACGACGGCCACCGAGGCCCGCCATGACGCTGGGAATGGCGTGGCCACCCTGCGCCAGTCGGTCGACGAACTGGTACTCGGTCTCCGCCGCGCCAACGACGGCGGCCGATGCGGTAATGCGCCGAGGACAGTATTGAGGTCTTTCGGCCCTGTCCCATCCCCCCCGAATCCAGCACTGTGCTAGGTAGACCGCTCGTCACGAGACCGAGGGGACGGAAGGATGCCATGACCGCGACGTTGGAACACTCGAAGAGTGACGTTGCTTCCGGCGTCGGTACAACGGGCGACGGGGGTTTCTTCGAAGGAACCTCCGGAAACCTTCGCTTTGCCGACTGGCTCTATCGCTCGAAGGCGGCCAGCGTACTTTGGCTGGTGGCCCGCCTGTGGCTGGGCTACGAGTGGCTGAATGCCGGCTACCAGAAACTCTGGGGCAGCGAAAAGGCTGCATTCTGGTACGGGGGTGGCGCCGGCGTGAAGGGCTTCGCCACGGCCGGTGTAGCCGGATCAGCCGGCGGCAGGAGTGGGGCTTCCTACGGATGGTGGGCCGGCTTCCTCCACAACTTCGTCATTCCCAACGCCTCGTGGATCGCCAAGCTGGTAACCCTGAGCGAGCTGGTGATCGGCGCGCTCCTGATCCTGGGTCTGTTCACCGGAGCGGCCGCGTTCGTCGGCATCGGCCTCAACGTCATCTACATGTTCTCCGGCTCTGCCGGCGTGAACCCAGCCTTCGCCGTCGTCTCCGTGTTCTTGATCCTGGCCTGGCGCAACGCCGGATACTTCGGACTCGACCGGTTCGCACTCCCCGCTGTTCGGGACCTGTTCCATCACGGTACCCACGCCAAGGATGCGATAGTGCTTCCTCCGAAGGTCGCGGTTCCGGTCCACTGACTCGCCTTGACGATCAGGCGCAGCCTGCGGTTACGGCGACGGGCGGTAGGTAAGGAGGACGTTGCCGGAGTCGAATTGCCTCACAGTGGCCAACGTGAGCGGGAGCCGGCCCTCCAGGTCCTCGAAGAGTGAGCGACCCTGACCGATAGCGATCGGGCAGATCATGATGCGCAACTCATCGAGGACGCCTGCGGCGGCGAAGTGGGCGGTGAGGTGAGTGCTGCCAAGGACGAGCAACTCGCCATCGTGGTTGGCCTTCACCGATTCGATCTGCTCGACGGCTTCGCCGACGATGACAGTGGTGTGGACCAGCCCGCGTCCTCCAGCGTCGTCGAAAAGACGAGCTTGGGTTTGGTGTTCATCCGGGACGTGATGGCAGTGTCGTTGGCCTGAGCCTGTTCGGTCGGCCAATAAGCAGCCATGTGTTCGTAGGTCGCTCGACCGAAGCCCAGGATGTCCGCCTGGTCGAGCTGGCGGATGGCGAAGTCGTCGAATTCCTCGTCTACGACCGGCCAGTCGAACTCACCGTTCGGACCCTCGTAGAAGCCGTCCAGACTGATGAGAATGAAGGACGCCAGGGTGCTCAACGGTCGTTCCTCCTCGTGATCGGGCCGCCGCACCCGCTGAGCGCGCGGTGGCCCACCCTCACGATGCTCCTCCACCCAGGAACCGGGTCAGCGAATCGAGGAGCCCTCGGGTTCCGTCTTCCCGCTGGGCAGAGGTGTCGTGGCCGTCGAGGAACACCCCCTGCTCAGTGACGATCAGTTGAGTCGTTGCCCCCTGTTCCCGGAACTGGACGGTGGCCAACGACACGGAGAGCCGTATTTCGTCGGCGAACATCTCGTAGGTGTAGACGATCCGCTGCTCGGGAACGATGTCGCGGTACTCCGAGTCGTAGGTGTAGACGGGCCCGCCGGCAGGCCCACCACGATTGAGCTCGTGGCCCCCGATCCGGAAGTCGAGCTCGTAGCTGGACCCCAGTGCGTCGGCTGATCCAGCGAACCAGCGGGCTTTGAGTTCTGGATCGGACCAGGCCTGGAAGACCTGGGCGATCGGGATGTCGTAGGTGCGCTCGATGACGAACGTGTCGTGGGCAAGGGTGGACAGGGTCATGGCTTCTCCTTGACGGCGGTTACTTCGTTGAGGACCTCGCCCAGTCGGTCGAGGTGGATCTCCCAGCCCCGGCGCCGGTCGCCGATCCACTGCTCGGCGGCGGTCATCGCCGCGCCTTCGATCCGGCACATGCGCGTCCTCCCGACCTTCTGCGTCTTCACCACCCCGCAGGCCTCGAGCACCTGCACGTGCTGGACGACGGCGGCGAGGGACATGGCCAGGGGCTCTGCCAGCTCGCTGACCGAGGCGGGCCCCAGGGTGAGGCGCTCCACCATGGTGCGCCTGCTCTTGTCGGCCAGTGCCTGGAAGGTCCGATCCAGGTCGATCATTTGGTCAAGCATGTACTTGAGTATATCTCTCCGCCAGTCACACAGTCAAGTAACTGCTTCAGTTTTAGAACGGGCGGGTCCCCCATGATCGGATTCGTGTGTACGAGTAGGTTCTCCGTGAGGGCACCGAGGCGGACGTGCTCCACTACATCGACCCAAACGAGCTCGCCGAGCTCTTCGATGAGCTGGTACTCCCGCAAACGGTCCGAGGGACGTGGGAGGAATGGTTTGTACACCACGATGAGGCCCGGGCGGTGAGCTGAGTGCCCTTCAGCCTCGAGTTGCGAGAATCGTTGCTGGGCTCGTAGAAGCCGAGGATTTGGCGCTCGCCGGTGGTGCTGCGCTGATCGTCCGGGGCGACGTGGAACGGATCGCTTCCCACGTGTTCGACGGGATGAGTTTCCGATCGACGACGTGGAGGTCGAAGCGTTGCAACACATCGGGTTCAGATGTGGCGATCCGGTGCGCTCGGACTGAGTTCGCCAGAAGAGCGATCAGCCGGATGCGGCAAGGGTCGCGACACCGGGATGGAACTGGGGCACTGAGTCCCAAAGCGGCCGGCAACCGGTTGGACCCGAGTGGAGGTGAAGGGACTCGAACCCTCGGCCTCTACATTGCGAACGGAACTGAGGCACCTCCCTGGCCTGGGATTTCTCGTGGATTCCCAGGCCACATCTGGTCGACGAGGTGCACCGAGGGGCAAGGAAGGGCGCCGTCGGGCAGCATTGAGTCCTGTTGAGTCCTGAGCACGCAACTGACGCAGTGCAAGGAAATCAGAGCGACCGCCGTAGACTTGGGGCAATGGCACGAACGCGCAGTCTGACGCTCGGACCCGCGGCTCGTCCGGTGGCGATCCCCGAGGCGTTCGATTGGGAGCCAACAGCCTCGGGCATCGTCACGCTTCCATTCCATGTGCGATGGAGTGAGCCGGTAGTCGCTTACGACATGGCTGTGCGCGCGGATCGGCTTCGCGTCTACGAACAGGTCCTCCGAGAGGGCACCGAGGCGGACGTACGGCACTACGTCGACCCCAACGAACTCGCCGAGCTCCTCGATGAGCTCGTACTCCCGCCAACGGTCCGACGGACGTGGGAGGAATGGTTCCTACGCCACGATGAGGCGCGGGCGGAGTGCTGAGTGATCTTCAGCTCCGAGTTGCGAGAATCATTGCCGGGCTCGTAGAGGCCGAAGATTTCGCGCTCGCCGGTGGTGCTGCGCTGATCGTCCGTGGCGACGTGGAGCGAGCCACTCGGGACCTGGACTTCTTCGGCACCAGTCCCGACGCGGTGGACCACTTGGTTCCAGCAGCCGAGTCAGCACTCCGGCAGGCCGGATTCCAAGTCGATCGGCTGATCGACAGCCCTGGATTCACCCGCTTTGTCGTCGCGGACGAACTCGATCGAACGGAGGTCGACCTGGCGAGCGACGCCCGGCTCTTCCCCACGGAGGCGGGCCCGGGCTTCGACCTCCTGTCATCCGAAGAACTCGCCGCTGACAAGGTGCTCGCCGTGTTCGGCAGGGCGGAGGCCCGCGACTACGTCGATCTCATGTCCATCGAGCCTCGCTTTGGCCTTACCCGTCTCTTCGAACTGGCTCGCGAGAAGGACAGTGGCTTCAGCCCAGTCGTATTCACCGAGATGTTGGATCGCTTCCCACGCCTTCGGCGGGACGAGTTCCCAATCGACGATGTTCGGTTTGAGGAACTCCAGCATCGGGTGCAGGTGTGGCGGACGGGTGCATTCGAGCTGAGTTCCCCAGAGGAACGAGCTGCGCACAGGAGTAGGGCTCGAGATACTGGAATGGACCTCGGGCACTGAGTTCCGAACCTGCACCGGCGACTGGGCAGAGCCGGAACCTGCCGGTCCCGATGAGGCTTCTGAGTCCTGTTAAGTCCTACGCCTTGCCATGTGACTTCATCCCGGAGACCGGATCGCTTTGACCATTGACCTGGTGGTTCGTCAGGAGCCCCGGTGTGCCAGCAGGTCGCCAGCTACTCTTCGGACGTAGCGCTCATCGGTGATCGGGGCTTCCCACTTTTTGCCCCTGAACAGGACTTTCAGTGGAGGTGAAGGGACTCGAACCCTCGGCCTCTACATTGCGAACGTAGCGCTCTACCAGCTGAGCTACACCCCCGGGTGCCCGAAGAGGCTAGCCGCGTCGCATCCGGTCACGGACCCCTTCACGACGTGGTCGAAGTGGTTGACGAGGGATCGGTCGTGGTGGTCGGTGGCGCCGTGGTGGTGGTCGGTGGCGTGGTGGTGGTGGTGGTGGTTGGACTGGTGGTGGTGGTGGTGGTGGTGGTCGGCGTCGCTGGCGGCGTGAAGGAGAAGAACGCGCCCACACAGTTGATGGGTTGGGTGGCCACAGCCACGTCGACGCCGGGCACGGAGGAGAACGTCCAGACATTGAGCGGCGAACCTGTCTCCAGACAGGAGAGGGTGGGGGCGGTGGATTGGATGCCACCCAGGGTCCCGAGATACTGGCCGGTACCCTCCGATGTGAGCGGAGCCACCGGGGTGAGGCTCACGTTGGTGCCGTTCCACATACCGGAGGTGACGTAGCCGGCACCCGGGAGTCCCGTGCTGGTCGGGCCGGCCTGAAAGTCCTTCACGGCCGGAGCGTTGCCCAACAACGCGGCGATGTCAGCCGGGTTGTTGCCGTCCATGCCCAGTGCCCAGATCCCTACGCCGGCCACGTGGAACAGATTGGCCAGCTGTGCTTTGAGGGCCAGGGACGTGGGGTCGTCGAAGAAGGTCTCGTGCCACTGGGTTCCTACCTGATAAGAGGTCCACGGTGTCTGGGTGGTCGGGTCCCAGTAGGTCGGGTGCCCCGCCGCCTGGATCACCGCGTCGCTCAGCGGTGATTCCGCCCCGGTGGCCTGGGCGGTTGGCGTGCCGTCGGTGGTTGGCCAGTCGTAGCCGTAGAAGGGAACCCCAAGGATGACCTTCGATGCCGGCACCACCGAGGTGAACTGCTGGAGGGCTTCAAGATCGGTGAAGCCACCTCCGGTCAGCGGCGAAGTGGCGCTGGGCGTGGTTTGGCTGTTCATGTCATAGGCCATCACGAAGAAACCGTCGACCGCCGGGGCCAGTGCGGCCACATCGTAAAAGCCGGCGCTGTCGCCGGCGGCGCTGGCGTAGGTGGCCATGGTCACCTGCCAGTGGGGATTGGCCGCGTGCAGGGCGTTGGACACCTGGGTGATCAGAGCCGTCAGCCCGGTGCGGTCGGCGCTTCCTTGGCCCTCGAAGTCGAAGTTCACACCGTCCAGGTTCTTGGCCGACACCGCGCTGATCAGGGCGGCCGACAGGTTGGCGGCGGCGCTGGGGTCCGACGTGATGGCGTCGAGCGCGCTCTGGCTGAAGCAGGTCACTGTCAGCACCACCCGATCGCCGGCTGCATGGGACCGGGTGACCAGGTCAGCCAGATCCTGGCTCTCATAGCCGTTCCAACCCGGCCCGCTCTCGTCGAGGGTCCCGTCGGGGTTGGCGTCAACGCTGAAGTAGGCCAGCGTGGTCAGGTCCTGGACATCGAAACCCGACGACTGGGGCAGCGTCCAGTAGGGGGCATAGCCGAAGACCTCGTGGGACTGCAGCGGGGCGGATGCGGCCACCGAAGGGGGAGCGGGCGCCGGCGGGGCCGTGGCCGCCGGGAGCACCGCCGCGGCCTTGACACTCGACGCTTCGACCTTGTTGCCCACATCGGGGGTCTGGGTCCGGTAGCTATCGGTGCGGCTGGTCACGCCGCCGGCCGATGGTTCGAAGATCCGGGAACTGCCGGCCAACAGCAGCAGGGCCAGCAGGCCCACCGCTACCGGAGCAAACCGGCGCCTCCCGAGGCCGTGCTGGGGTTCGCCCTCCTTGGTCAGGACCGGACGATTGGCCAGGGCCATGACGGCGGCGGCCAGGGCGGCAATGCGCCCGGAGCGATCGGCCGGTCCGAGCCGGTCCGTCCCGGATTCCGCCGGAGGGATCGAATGCTGACCGGCGGCCACGGCGGCGAGAAAGGCGGCGAGGTCGGAAGCCGGCACGACGATTCGCCCGCGCACCGAGCGTTCGAGCCAGGAACCCTCCACTGATTCGATCTGCACCACGGCGCCGGGGGTGCCGTCAGGCAAGGTCGACGACCCGACTACCTCCACACCGACCAGGGCCGCCCAGCTGAGGAGGGACCGCACCTCCGGGACGGGTCCGACCGGCGATCCAACGATGATCCCCAGGTCGGTCACGTGGAGAACGGCCCCTGCGCCGGTGGCCGGCACGGCGAACGCCGGCTCCTGTTTTCCGTCGACAGACGGTCCGAGGAAGACAGCCGCACCTGTGAAGGCCACGCCAGCCGATCCGAACTCTGCCAAGTCCAGCTCAGGCACGCTCAGGGGTGCCGGCGTCGGAGTGACCCGATCATCGTCGCTGTCGGCGACGAGAGCCGCCGAACGCTCACGGGAACGCTCGGTTCGGGAGAAACGGCGGAGGGATCTCATGGGGTCACTTGGGAAGCGGCTCACACCGTCAGGGCCGGTGCAGCTAAAATCACTATCCGTGGTCAGATTACCACTTTCTGCAGTTTTATCTGCCTGCCACTCTCTGCAGTTTCACGCCGTCCACAAGGACTTTTCCGGGCCGACCCCACCAATCTAGAGGATTGAGTCGGCTTAGGGAATAGGACATTCCTAAAGGTCTGGGTACAGATACCGACAATTAACCCGCGGCCGAAGCTGTGCGGCCCGTGCTGTGCGGTTGAGAACCCATGCCGCGCCGCCTGAACCTCGTGCTGTGCAACCTCAACAAGGTGGCGGAGACAGAAGTGGTCACCATGATGTCAATCCCAGACCCCACCATCCGAACCCGGTCCACATGAACCGGCTGGCCGTTCCGTGATCTTCGTCGAGGGGTTCCGCCTGCTGTTCGTCCTGGCCGGATCGGCGGCGGGCTACGAGGTCGGGCGCAACGTCGGCGGCGGCTCGCACTCCCAGTTCATCGGCTTGCTGCTCGGGGCGGCCATCAGCTACGTGTTGGGCGGCGCGGCCGGACGGCTGCTCGACCGTGGTCTGCAACAGGCGGTGTTCCTGTTCCGCAACACCCCGCCGGGGGAGATCTTCGCAGCTTCGATCACCTCCACCACTGGCATGCTGCTCGGTCTGGTGGTCGGGCTGCCCTTTTTCATCCTGGTGCGATCGGGCTTTGCTCTGCTGATCACCGCGGCCACTTCGTGGGTGCTGGCCACACTGGGCTGGAGGATCGGTGCGGTGAAGGGCCGTCAGATCGTCGCTGCGGCCGGCCTGTCACGCATCCTCGCTCCTCAGCCGACCCCACCCCAGGGCCACGCTCTCCTGGTCGACGCGTCGGCGGTGATGGACCGCTATCTCATGGTGCTCGGTCGGGGTGGCTTGCTCCCTGGTGGGTTGGTCATCCCCCAGTTCGTCATCGACCACGTGCAGTCGGTGGCCGAGTCCCCCGATCCGGTCAGCTCCCGTCGGGCCAGGCGCGGCCTCGAGTCCATCGAGGCCCTCCGTGAGCTGGGCGTGTCGGTGCATGTCGCCCGCGACGAGGTCCCCGAGGTCGACGATCCCACCACCAAATTGCTGACCGTGGCCCGGCGGATCGGCCTCCGCGTCGCCACCTGCTCGGGGAACGTCGCCGAACAGGCCGCGCGTTGGGAGCTGGCTGTGGTCGATCTACGCGAGGTGGCCCACGGCTTCACTCCCGACCACCTTCCCGGTGAGCGCGTTCGCCGTAGAGCTGATCCGGGAGGGGCGTCAGCCCCGCCAGGCCATCGGCTACCTGCCCGATGGCGACATGGTGGTGGTCAACGATGCCACCCACCTGGTCGATCAGGGGACGGTCGAGGTGACCGTGCTCTCCACCCGGCCGACCAGCCAGGGCGTGATGGTCTTCGCCAAGTTGACCGCCGACAGCGGCGGTGCCAGCGGGGTGCACGAGCCGATCGGGACACTCGCCTGATCGGCTGATCACCGGCGGACCGACGTCAGGCGTCCTTCACCGCGGCCACCAGCTTGGCCAGGGTGTCCTTGGCGTCGCCGAACAGCAGCGTGGTCTTGTCGTCGAAGAGCAGGTCGTTGTCGATGCCGGCGAAGCCGGGGCGCATCGAGCGCTTGAGGAAGACGATGTTCTCGGCCTCGTCGGCATTGATGATGGGCATGCCGTAGATCGGGCTTCCCGGGGTGCTCTTGGCCGCCGGGTTCACCGTGTCGTTGGCCCCGACCACCAGGGCCACATCCGCCGTGGCCATCTCGGGATTGGCCTCGTCCATCTCCTTCAGCTCGTCGTAGGGGACGTTGGCTTCGGCCAACAGCACGTTCATATGGCCTGGCATGCGGCCGGCCACCGGATGGATTGCGTAGAACACCTCCACTCCCCGCTCCATCAACAGGTCGGCGAGTTCCCGGGCCGTGTGCTGGGCTTGGGCCACCGCCAGTCCGTACCCGGGGATGATCACCACCTTGCGGGCGTAAGCCAGCAGCACGCCGATGTCCTCCGGAGTCCCGGTCCTGACCGTGCGGGTCTCGCCGGAGCCGTCAGCTCCACCGGCCGCCGTCACCACCGAGCCGAATGCGCTGAACAGGACGTTGGCCAGCGAGCGGCCCATCGCCTTGCTCATCATCCGGGTCAGCAGGATCCCCGACGCGCCCACCAGGGTGCCGGCGATGATCAGCAGGTTGTTGTTGAGGGTGAAGCCCGATGCGGCCACGGCCAGACCGGTGAACGAGTTGAGCAGCGAGATGAGCACGGGGACGTCGGCGCCACCGATCGGGAGCACGAAGATGACCCCCAGCACCAACGACAGGCCGGCCGTGGCGGCCAACAACGGGACACTTCCGGTGAGCAGGGTACCGATGGCCAGGGCCACGATGGCCAGCCCGACGACCGCGTTGATCACCTGTTGAGCCGGATAGGTCACCGGTCGACCGGTCATCAGCTCCTGCAACTTGGCAAAGGCGATGGCGCTTCCGGCGAAGGACACACAGCCCACCAGCACACCGAACAACACTTCGGCAATCCGGTAGACGGCGGGTTTTCCTGGAGCATCGATCAGAAAGACGACGATGGAAACCAAAGCGGCCGCACCGCCGCCCACCCCGTTGAAGATGGCCACCATCTGGGGCATCGCGGTCATCTTGACCCTGCGGGCCGCCGGTACCGCCACCGCGGCACCGATGGCCATAGCAACCAGGGTCAGCACCAGATTGAGGGAGTGGGCCCGTACCTGGGGATAGGCGAACGTGAACCCGACGGCCAAGGCGGCCGCCGCTGCACCGGCCAGGTTGCCGTTTCGAGCCTGCTTGGGGGAGCTGAGGCCCTTGAGGGAGAGGATGAAACCGATGGCCGCCAGCAGGTAGATCAGATCGATGAAGGTGTCGAGCTTCACTGGGCACCGCCGGCGTCATCCCCGGTACCGTTGCCGGCCTGGTCGGACGATTTGGTCGCCCGTTCGGCCGGCTTGGCCTTGAACATCTCGAGCATGCGGTCGGTGACCACGAAGCCGCCCACGATGTTGAGTGTGGCCAGCAGCACTGCGAAGAAGGCCAGGGTGATCTGGAGGGTGCCGTGGGCCTCCCCCATGATCAGGATGGTTCCGACCAGCACGATGCCGTGAATGGCGTTGCTGCCGGACATGAGCGGCGTGTGCAGGATGCTCGGTACCGCGTTGATGACCTCGATGCCGACGAAAGCGGCAAGGACGAAGACGGTCAGATATTCGAGAATCCCTGTGCTCATGCGTCTGCCCCCTTCGAGTGGCCTGCGTTCTGACCGAGTGCCTCGGCCGTGGGCCCGTGCACCACCTCCCCGTTCCGCACCACACAGGTGCCGGCGACGATCTCGTCCTCGAAATCCGGGTCCAGCTCCCCGTCCTTGACCAGCAGGGCGAGGAAGTTGGCGATGTTCCGGGCGTAGAGGAAGCTGGCATGGGTGGGCATGGCGGCGGGGGGGTTGCTGAGTCCAACGATGGTGACGCCGTGGGTCACCACCACGTCACCGGCCACCGACAACTCGCAGTTACCGCCGGAATCGGCGGCCATGTCGATGATGACCGCTCCCTCGGACATGCCCTCGACCATGGCCGCAGTAACCAGCACCGGAGCCCGGCGACCGGGGATCTGGGCCGTCGTGATCACCACGTCGGATGCTGCCACCTCGGCGGCCAGCAGTTCCTGCTGGCGGGCCAGCTCGTCGGCCGACTGCTCCTTGGCGTAGCCACCGGCCCCGGCCTGGGTCTCGAGGCCGAGCTCGACGAACTTGGCCCCGAGGCTCTGCACCTCCTCTTTGGCCGCGG
Organism: uncultured Acidimicrobiaceae bacterium; assembly: GCA_963824355.1. Classification (GTDB taxonomy): domain Bacteria; phylum Actinomycetota; class Acidimicrobiia; order Acidimicrobiales; family RAAP-2; genus Bog-756. The sequence goes on from CAWGOY010000002.1 coordinate 140,269, forward strand.
TCCGCACGTCGTAGGCCCGGACCACCGCGCCCAGACGCCGGGAGGTGGCGATGGCCTGCAGGCCGGCGACGCCCGCCCCCATCACCAGCACCTTGGCCGGAGGCACGGTGCCGGCCGCGGTCATGAACATGGGGAAGAACTTGGCCAGGTGCTCGGCTCCGGCCAGACCAGCCCGGTAGCCGGCCACGGTGGCCTGGGAGGACAGGGCGTCCATGGACTGGGCGCGGCTGATGCGGGGCAGCAGATCGAGGCTATAGACGGTGGCGTGTTTGGCGGCCAGCGCCTGGACAACGTCGGCCGACGCCACCGGCTGGAGAAAACTGATGAGAGTCACGCCGTCGGGCAGTGCCGCCACCTCGGCGAGGTTCGGAGGCTGGACCCGGGCCACGATGGCCGCGCCGGCCAGTGCCGAGGCAGCGTCGGGGGCCACGGTGGCCCCGGCCTCCGAATAGTCAGCGTCGAGGAAACGGGCCGGGGCCCCCGCACCCGCTTCCACCTGCACGTCGACCCCGGTCCGGGCCAGCTTGGAGGCCACATCGGGGACGATCGCCACACGATCCTCCCCGACCCGCGACTCTTTGATGACTGCGAGTTTCACGGCCAGAGGTATACAACAATTCAGGGTTGGAGCCTATTGGCCGACCACCCCGACCCGTCGGTGCGGCCGTTAGCCGATGGAGACCCCGTGCTCGGACCACCCGGATCCGGACACCTCAGTCGTGCTCAGTTTCCCCACCCTTTGTGGTCATGCCGGTCGCCTCGGTGACGCAATCCGCCGGAGACTCAGGTCAGATGGCGTCGCCCGGTTCGGTCGGTAGGGACGCCTCGTCCCCCGGAACTTCGGGGCCCACCAGGGTCCGGATCTCGGTGCGGGAGAACTGGGGCACCTCGGTACGTCCGGCCAACTCGGTGGCGGCCTCGCTGGACATCGGTCGGGCGAAGAAGAAGCCCTGGGCGGCATCGGCGTGGAACGACCGGACGATCTCCACCTGGGTGGCGGTCTCGACCGCCTCGACGATGGCCGACATGCCGAGCGAGTGGGCCATGTGGATGACCGTCTCCACCACCAGCCGGTTGATGCCCTGGGTCGACTCGAGGCCGGCGATGAACGATCCGTCGATCTTGACCGTGCTGATCGAGTGACGCTTGAACGGCTCGAACGACGACCAATTGGTGCCGGCGTCGTCGACTGACAGCTGGACGCCCATCTGGGAAAGGTGCTTGAGGTCGGCAGATGCAGCCGGATCGACCACGGCGTCCTCGGTGACCTCCACGGTCAGCTGCCCGCTGGAGAATCCGGTCCGGTCGAGGGCGCTCGACACCGCGTTGGATACCTCACCCCGGCGAAGCTGATGAATGGTGCAGTTGACGCCAAGCTGGATACTGGGTGACCAGGTACGGGCGCGTTCACAGGCCTCCATGAGGATCCATCGGGTCAGAGGTCCGATGTCCCCGCTGGCCTCGGCCTGTGGAATCAGCTGGTTGGGCGAGATGAGACCGTGGGTCGGATGCTCCCATCGGACCAGGGCCTCCATGCCCAGGAGGCGACCGGTGGAGAGGTCGACCACCGGCAGGTACTCGAGATACGGCGAGCCGGCCAGGATGAAGGTCGACTCGGGCTCGGTCAGCACCTGCGCCACATCCCCGTGGCCGGAGTGACGCACGCCGCCGCCGCGGATCGACCGCCTACCTTTCCATCGGCAGCCCCGATGGCCAGATGCTCTGAGTGCACAGTTGGGATATCGACCACGCAGGTGCCCCACTTGAGCAGTTTCGTCCACGGTCAGCGGCATCCGTTCCGGACCCGACCTCACCGGCGGGACGCCGGTGACCTGGGATTTCTCTCCAAAGGGCTAGTCCGTGTTCCCACCACCGGAGCGCCATCGCTCGGCCACGGCCAGGAAGGGCGGACGTTCCCCGCCGCCGTGGGCCACCAAATTGGCCCCACTCAGATAACCGGCCAGGGGCGACGCCAGAAACAGGCACATCCCGGCCAGGTCGACGGGGGTCCCGAAGCGCCCCAAGGGAATGGTGGCCGCTACGTCGGCCATCGCCTCGGGGCCTCCGTAGTGGGAGTCTGCCGACTCGGTGGCCATCAATCCAGCACTGAGGCAGTTGACCCGCACTCTGGGGGCCCACTCGATGGCCAGCGACTGGGTCAGGTTGACGAGGCCGGCCTTGGCTGCCCCGTAGGCGGCGGTGCCCGGGGAGGGCCGAAGACCGCTGACCGAGCCGATATTGATGATCGAGCCTCCCTCCTGTTGACCCTGCATCACCGTGTTAGCCGCCTGGGCGCAGTAGAGGGGGGCAAGCAGGTTGAGGGTGACGATGGCCGCCAAGAAGGCGGGTGAGGCGGTGGCCGCATCGGCCTGGGGCGAACCCCCGGCGTTGTTGACCAGGACGTCGAGTCGGCCCCACCGGTCCACCGAGGCTTCGATCACGGCCGCGGCCTGGTCGGCCTGGCGCACGTCGGCCTGGACGAAGGCCGCCCGCCGGGTGGCGCCGGTCCGATCGGCGGCTGCGGGCAGGTCCGCGTCGGCCGGCTGACTTCGACCGCAGACCAACACGTCGGCCCCAGCGCCGAGGAATCCTTCGCTGATGCCTCGGCCGATGCCCCGGGCACCGCCGGTGACGACCACGGACCGGCCGGCGAAGTCGAGCGCCTCGGTTGCCCGCGAAGATTCGAATGTGGCCACAGCTGCCTCCCGGTCTCCGACTGGTACTGTCCTGACGCTGTATCAGACCATGCCGTATCGAACGGTGCTTGATCCGACGGTGCTGTGTGCAACGGTGCGGCAGGAAACCAAGCCGAGCGCGGGCTGCGCCCGGTCGGCGAGCCGGTGGCTCGTGGTCCGGAACGTGCCTACGCCTCCGACCCGCCCGGAGCAGTCCATTGCCAATCACAACACACCAGTTGGTCGACGGCATCGCCGAGGTGGTCATCGACCATCCTCCGGTCAACGCCCTCGACGTGGCCGGCTGGTTCGGGCTGGCCGACGCCGTTCTAGCCGCCGGTCGCGTCCCCGACAATCGGGTGGTCGTCGTGCGGGCCGAGGGTCGTGGCTTCTGCGCCGGGGTGGATATCAAGGAAATCCAGGCCCGCGGGGACGAGGCGCTGATCGGGGCCAACCGGGGCTGCTTCGCCGCCTTCGCCGCCGTGTACGAGTGTGAGGTCCCGGTCATCGCCGCCGTGCACGGGTTCTGCTTGGGCGGTGGGATCGGGATCGTCGGCAATGCCGATATCGTGGTGGCCTCCGAGGATGCCACCTTCGGTCTGCCCGAAGTGGACCGGGGAGCCCTCGGTGCCGCCACCCATCTGTCACGCCTGGTCCCCCAGCACCGGATGCGGTCGATGGTCTACACCGCCCAACCGGCCGGGGCCGCTGAGCTCCACGCCTACGGTTCGATTCTCCGGGTGGTCCCAAAGGATGACCTGGTCGAGACGGCCTACGAGGTAGCCGGGGAGATTGCGGCCAAGAGCCCGACCATCATCCGCCGGGCCAAGGAATCGCTGAACGGGATCGATCCGGTCGACGTGAAGGGCAGCTACCGGTTCGAACAGGGGTTCACCTACGAGCTCCACGTAGCTGGCGTAGCCGACGAGCAGCGTTCGGCCTTCGTCGAGAAGCGCGATGCCGACACCACCAGGTAGGGGGATCGACCGGTGACCGACAAGCGGCTTTCCCTCGACGCCTTGGTCACCGAGCTGACCAGCGGGATGACCATCGGATTGGGTGGCTGGGGTTCGCGGCGCAAGCCGATGGCCGCGGTCCGGGCCATCCTGCGGTCGGACCTCACCGACCTCACCGTGGTGTCCTACGGCGGACCCGACGTCGGCCTCCTCTGCGCCGCCGGCAAGGTGCGCAAGGTGGTGTTCGGTTTCGTGACCCTCGACTCCATCCCCACCGATCCCCATTTCCGGGTGGCTCGCCAGACCGGGGCGGTGGAGAGCATGGAGATCGATGAGGGCATGTTCTACCTGGGTCTGCTGGCCGCCTCCCAGCGAGTGCCGTTCCTCCCCACCCGGGCCGGGCTCGGATCCGACGTACTCCGGATCAACCCCTCCCTGCGCACAGTGACCTCGCCCTACGAGGACGGGGAGGAGCTGGTGGCGGTACCCGCCCTCCACCTCGATGCCGCTGTGGTCCACGTCAATCGGGCCGACGCAGGCGGGTCGGGCCAGATCCTCGGTCCCGACCCCTTCTTCGACGAGCTGTTCCTGGGCGCGGCCGACCGCCGGTTCCTCACCACTGAACAGATCGTCGAGACCGAGCAGTTCGCCTCGGCGGGTCCGCTCCAGACCATGTGCATCAGCCGGCTGCTGACCGACGGGGTGGTGGAGACCCCCGGGGGGGCCCACTTCACCGCCTGCGTCCCCGACTATCACCGGGACGAGGCGTTCCAGAAGGCCTACGTGGCTTCGGCTGGCGACCCCGACGCGTGGGCCGTCTTCGAGGAGCGCTTTCTCAGCGTTGACGAAACGGGGTACCAGGCTGCCACCCGGGCCTGGGCCGATCAACCGGTGGCACCGAGGGCACCGGGGGCAGCGGGGGCAGCGGGGGCAGCGGGGGCACCGGGGGCAGCGGGGGCAGCACGGTGAGCCCATCGGGGAGCCCGTCGATGCCGGCCGATTCGTCGGGGGTCAGTCGGGCCGAGTTCTGCGCGGTGGCCTGTGCCGAAGTATTCCGAGGCGACGGCGAGGTGATGGCCAGTGCCTTTGGGACGGCCCCCGCCCTAGGCGCCCGTCTGGCCCGATTGACCTTCGCTCCCGACCTGGTCCTCACCGATGGCGACGCCGCGCTGGTGAGCGGCGCACCACCGCTCGGGACCGACCCGGCCACCATGGTGGTCGAGTCGCACATGCCCTACCGGAAGGTCTTCGAGGTGGTGTGGTCGGGGAGACGCAACCTGATCATGATGGCCTCTCAGATCGACCGGACCGGAAATCAGAACATCAGTGCCATCGGCGACTGGGCTCGGCCCAAGGCGCAGTTGATCGGTGTCCGGGGTGCTCCCGGCAACACGGTCAACCACTCGACCAGCTACTGGGTGCCCAACCACTCCACCCGCTCGTTCGTCGAACAGGTCGACGTGGTGTCAGGGGTCGGCTACCAGCGGGCTGAAGCCGCCGGCCCGGCGGCCACCCGTTTCCACGAGATCCGTCGGGTCGTGTCCAACCTCGGCGTGTTCGACTTCGAGACGCCCGACAAGGTGATGCGGCTCCGATCGGTGCATCCCGGGGTCACGGTGGAGGAGATCCGGGCGGCCACCGGATTCGAGCTGGTGTTGCCGGCCGACGTCGAAGAGACCCGACTTCCGACACCCGAGGAGCTGAACCTGATCCGCACCGTGCTCGACCCGAGCGGGCTCCGGGACCGCGAGGTGCGGTCGTGACCGCGATGGTGCACCCCGCTCTGGATACTCCGTTCTGCCGGTTGGTGGGTGTCCGCTACCCCATCGTCCAGACCGGAATGGGATGGGTGGCCGGACCCCGACTGGTAGCGGCCACTGCCGAGGCCGGTGGGCTCGGCATCCTGGCCTCGGCCACCATGACCTTCGATGAACTGACAGCCGCCATCGGCGAGGTCCGTGCGCGCACCGACAACCCGTTCGGGGTCAACATGCGGACCGACGTAGCCGACGTTGCCGACCGAGTCGCCCTCATGATCGACAACGGGGTACGGGTGGCCAGCTTCGCCCAGGCTCCGAAACCGGAGCTCGTTGACCGGTGTCGGCAGGCCGGCCTGGTGGTCATGCCCACCATCGGCGCACGGCGACACGCCGAGAAGGTGGCCGAGTGGGGAGTCGACGCAGTCATCGCCCAGGGCGGCGAAGGTGGCGGACACACCGGCGCGGTGCCCACCTCGCTCCTCATCCCGGCAGTCGTCGATGCGGTGGGCGACCGGGTGGAGGTCATCGCTGCCGGCGGCTTCTTCGATGGCCGGGGCCTAGTGGCGGCGCTGGCCTACGGCGCGTCTGGTATCGCCATGGGCACCCGGTTCCTGCTGACCCAGGAGAGCCGGGTTCCCGATACCGTGAAGCAGCAATACCTGGCCACGCCGGTCACCGGAACGGTGGTGTCGACAGCGGTTGACGGTGCGCCCCAGCGGGTGATCCGCACCCAACTGATCGACCATCTGGAGAGGGCCAGCTGGCTGCGCAACATGCCGCGCGCGTTGGCCAATGCCCACGCCTTCCGCCGCCAGACCGGCACCTCACTGTTCGACCTGGCCAGGGAGGGTCGGGCCCTGAAGCACGGCAACGAGCTGACCTGGCCTCAGGTGCTGATGGCAGCCAACGCCCCGATGATGACCAAAGCGGCCCTGGTCGACGGGCGAACCGACGTCGGCGTGCTACCCACCGGCCAGGTGGTCGGCGAGATCGGGGAACTGCCCACGGTGGCCGAGCTGATCGGCAGGATCGTCGCTGAGGCCTCGGCAGTACTCGATCGGCTCTCCTCGGTCAGCCAGAGCGCGCCGTGACCGGGCCATCGATGCCCTGACCGCAGCCAGCCTTCGCGACCACCGACGGGTAGCATCGCTGGCCAATGACCTACTCCGCTGTCGAACCCGACGCTCAGGGCCCCGTGTTCAATCCGCTGGATCCCCGGTGGTCCAGCGATCCCTTCCCGCTCTATGCCGAACTTCGGGACCGTGCCCCGATCCATCGCAACGACATGGGATTCTGGGTGCTGTCGAGGCACAACGACTGCCTGGCCGTGCTCCGCGATCGCCGCACCAGCTCGGACAGCATGAACATGGACCAGGGTGGCATGCCCGAGCGGTTCCGGCGACCCGTCCCCCTGGACAGTCCCGAATACGCCGGCATCGTGGCCATGCGGCCATTCATCTTCCGGGACCCGCCTGACCACACCCGCCTCCGCGGCCTGGTGGCCAAGGCATTCACACCCCGTGTGATCGAGTCTCTGCGCGAGGGCATCCAACTGGCAATCGACGAGCTGTTGGACGCCGCCCTGGACGCCGGTCGCATCGACTTGATCGCCGACTTCGCCTATCCGATTCCGGTCCGCACCATCTGCGACATGCTGGGTGTCCCCGTCGAGGACCATGAACGGTTCGGGGCCTGGTCGGAAGCACTGGCCAGGGGGCTCGACCCCGATTTCCTCCTGACCAACGACGTCATCGCCGCCCGCGGTGAGGCGGCGCTCGAAATCATCCGTTACTTCAATGCCCTGATCGGTGAGCGGAGGAAATCTCCCGGCAGCGATCTGATGAGCCGTCTCATCGAGGTGGAGGACGACGGAACCGTTCTGAGCGAGACCGAGCTGATCTCCACCTGCATCCTGTTGCTGGCCGCCGGCCACGAGACGACGGTCAACCTGATCGCCGGAGGTGCGCTCGCCCTATTGCAACATCCCGATCAACTCGAGCAGTTCCGGACCGAACCCGAGGTGGAGCGGACCGCAGTCGAGGAGATCATGCGCTACGTCTCGCCGGTGCAGCTCACCACGAGAACATTCTCGGAACGATGCACCATCGGCGAGACCACCTTCGATGTCGGCGATTTCGCCCTCGTGCTCATCGCCTCGGCCAATCGGGACGAAGCCCAATTCGTAGATGCCGAACGCTTTGACATCACACGCAACCCCAATAACCACCTGGGACTGGGCTTCGGCATCCACCACTGTCTTGGTGCCACGCTGGCCAGGATGGAGACCCGCATGGCCCTGGCGTCGCTGATCCGGCGAGCCCCGCGTCTGACACTCGAGTCCGATGACGTGCAATACAAGCCCAACGTCATCCTGCGGGGAATGGAGTCGCTTCCCGTCTCCCTCCGCGGCTGACTCTTCGCCACCCGCACCTCACTTTGCCCTATCGACCTGGGCTCCGCTCCATGGCAATGGACTCGGCGGTGATGTGCGGTGATGTGCGGTCACTGCGCGGTCATGTGCGGAGCTGCGCGGTCATGTGCGGAGCTGCGCGGTCATGTGCGGAGCTGCGCGGCCGAGCACGGATGGGGCTCAGACAGACAGCTCAACCATCAGGCTGACCGGCCCGTACATGACCGCGTTCGATCCCCACGTGACCGACTCCACTGTCAGGGTGCGGTAGCGGGAGGCTAGGGCCGAAACCGACGCGATCGTCTCTGCTCGGGCCAGTGCAGCACCCATGCAAGCGTGCGCGCCGGCACCGAAGGCCAGATGCGCAGTCCGTTCACGGGTCAGGTCCAACTCGTCGGGTCGGGCGAACACTGACGGGTCCCGGTTGGCCAGGCCCAGGCACGGGATGACGATGTCGCCCTCCCCGATGGACATGGCTCCGATTGACCTCGGGGAGGAGGCCCGTCGGATCAGGAATCTGGCCGGGGAGCCCAGTCGGAGCAGCTCCTCAATGCACCGTCGGCGTTCGAGGTCATCCGCCCCCCGAAGGGCGGAATGCGCCTCGTGATTGGTCATTGCCTCGACGGCGGCGAACCCGAGCAGGTTGGCGGTGTTCTGGAAGGACGCGTGGGCCAGCATGACCAATGACGCCAGCATCTCCCTCACCGACAGCGCGCCGGTCCGGCGGGCCCGGTCGAGGCGGTCCAGCGCCGAGTCTTCCGGAAAGGACCGCTTCCGGATGGCCAACCGGAAGATGGTCAGGAGCTGATGGCCGGCGACAAGACCCGCCTCCAGCGCCGAAGCGTCAGAGCCCGGATCGAACTGTGCACTCATTGCCGACAGCACCGGCGCCAGCCGAGGCACTTCCGAGCCTTCACCGACAGGAGGAAGCCCCAACATGATGCGGGAGGTGTGCTCGGCGATGGGCTCGGCGAAATCGGTGACCAGATCCAGTTGGGCCCGGTCGGGAAACCCGCCCACCAACTCGTCGATGAACCGGGTCGTGGACGCCGCGGTCTGGCGCCAGCTGGGCAGGGCGCTACTGATCAATGTCCGCAACCGGTCGTGTTCCGACCCATCCAGGAACAGCAGGTTCGAACTGCTCTGTCGCAGATTTCGATTCTCGATTTGGGACTCGAGGCTCTGATCGGCAAGCACAGCGCGGCACTCGTGGAACGAGGCAACAGCGTGAACCTGCTCCCGGTCCCCCCACGCCGGCTGACCATCCGCCTGTGGTCCCCATGAGGGAACCCGACGGTCGACCAGCTGCCGTGCATCCTCATCCCACAGCTCGAGACCGCGTCCTCTCACTAGGTGGCAGGCACGATCGATGTACTCGGGATGATGCTGGTCATGCCACGCAGAGCCTACCGGTCACACCGGCAAATGCCGTGGCAAATACTGGGTCGATCTCCGACGCGACCATGGGACAGAACTCCGGGCCGATCCCCCATGCGAACTCCGATGCAGCAGGGGTGTTCGGGTGCTCGCCGAACTGGTACCAGCGACGCAGTTGCCACCGTCACTGGGATGTGAGTTCCAATGACCCATTGTTTCCGGCTGCCGGCTGAGGGATAATCGTGCGGTCACCTTTTGCCTATCCACCTGCCAACCTGCCAACCTGCCTACCTGCCAACCTGCCTACCTGCCTAGCAGCCAGCCCTGCCTACAACCGACCCATCCGGCATCCGGACCGGATCGGATGCAGCAAGGCGCAACGCTCAGGAGTTCTGATGTCGGACGCTTCACAGTGCTCTATTGATGTTCCTTATTCCGGACGGAGTCGGCGCGACCTGGCCACGGAGATCGTTGGCGTGGGAGCGGTCACCGGCTACGGGTGGGGGACCAAACACCTGTGGGATGGTTTCCTGCTCGGCGAAAGTGCGGTGCGGCTGGTCACCGGCCTCGACGGCTACGTGCGCGGTGGCGAGGCTTACCTGTCGATGGTCTCCGACGGTGGCGACCGGGCCGACGGGCCGAGCCGATTCATGCGATCGGTGCGGTTCGCCGCACGGGAGGCGGTCACCGACGCCATCGAGCGTGGGTGGAAGCCAGGCCCGGTGGTGGGGCTGGTGCACAGCCTCGAAAAGGGCGACGTCGAGATGTGGAGCGACTTCTACCGGGCCGACTCCAGCAGAATCCGACCGAAGACGTGGGTCAACATGATGCCCTCCACGGTTCTCACCATGGTCATGAAAGAGTTCGACTTCCATGGACCGACCATGTCGGTGTCGGCCATGTGCGCCAGTGCCAACGCCGGCATGATCACCGCAAAGGCGTGGATGGACGCGGGGATCGTCTCCGACGTCATCCTCCTGGCCACCGATCTCTCGGGCATTCCCCAGAACCTCCGAGCCTTCAGCGACCTCGGGGCGTGCGTTCTGGACAAGCCACCGTTGGATGCTTGCCGACCCTTTCAGGAGGGCAGCCGGGGCTTCGTGGGTGGTGAGGCGGCCGTGGCCATGGTGCTGTCGGGAAGCGACACCGGCAGTTACGGATCGGTTCTCGGCGGCGGAATGACCTCCGATGGTCACCATTCGGCAGCCATCGCCCCTGACTTCGAGGAGATCCACCGCTGCTTCCGACTGGCCCTGGCCAACACTGGGGTCGATCCCTCCGACGTCGGGTACCTGAACGCTCACGGCCCGGGGACGGCGCTATGCGATGCGGCCGAGATCACCGTCCTCGACCAGATCTTCCCCGCCGCTCACGGGATCTTCTCGATGAAGCCTCTGGTCGGCCACTGCCAGTCGGCGGCCGCCGCGGTGGAGACCCTGGCCACGCTGTATTCGTTCGAAACGGGATACATCCCCGCCCCCCGCCAGGTCGCCCCCGGGCACCCTCGGCTGCTCGACGGGCGCTCCGAGCGACTTCCCGGACTCGTCGTGAAGTCCTCTCTGGGCCTGGGCGGCTACAACACCGCGGTCATTCTCTCCGAGCCAGGGCAACCGCTCTCCCCGCCAGGACCACCTCAGCCCACCACTCCGTAGCCGAGCCCTAGCACCGGGGAGCTGCGAGGGGCCTCGACCCTGATGCCTGGTCAGTGGGTGTTTGCGCCGCCGACCGCACCACGCGGTCGGGCTTGCTCCCGGGCGTTGACCCATCGCCCTTCACAGGCCCGTTGGCCTCAGGCACCAGGCTAAAGGTGGCTCCCGGTCCCGCCGATATGTCAAGTCTATGGCGAGCACCGACAGCCTCGACAACAGGCGGGCGCGGGTCTCGTTCGACCAGGTGGCGCTGGACGAGGTCCGCGCCGAAAGGGTCTACGAGCTCTCCCACGGCGTCGACCTCGCCGGCGAGGAGATGTCTTCGGCCACCTGGGTCTACGACGCCGGCCGGGATCAGGTGATCTGGTCCTCACCCATCGAGGAGCTATTCGGGTTCCGCGCGGGTGTGGTTGGATTTTCGGTCCACCATCAGATGCATCCGGTGCCGACCGGCTACGCCGACGCTGCCCACCCTGACGCCGCCAATACCGCCGACTCGTTCTCCCCCCACGCACCCACCGGTGATGCTTCCCACCGTCGCTATGCGGACGCGACGACGACGAGCGAGCTCTTGCTGGAGCCGATCCTCACCCCGATCCGGAAGGGGATCCATCCCACCGAGTTCGACCTCCGGATGTCGGTCGGCTGTCCCGACGGGACCATCCACGATCTGGTCATCCGAGCCTCTCCCATGTTGACGGCGAGCGACGACGACCCGTCCGGCGATGCGGGACACCCGTTCTACACCGGTGTCGTGATGGACGTCACCGCCCAGTTGACTTTTGAGCGAGAACTGAGCGAGATGGTCGACCGCTACCGTCTCCTCACTGAAGTATCGCCCGACGTCGTGTTGGTGCACCAGAACGGGTTGCTGGTCTACGGCAATCGGTCGGCGGCGCGGCTCATCGGCGCAGGGACCTCCGACGAGGAGTACGGGCAGACCTTCGCGCAGTACTCAGGTCGCCCCATCTCCGACTTCATCGATCCGGCCGACATCCCCCACGTCCTCGAGCGCCTGGCCCAGTTGAACGAGCCCGGCCAGTTCTTCGAGCATGGGGAGGTTCGGGTCATCACGCCCGACGGGACAGCCACCGCCATGGAGATCACCAGTGTGCGCACCACCTGGGGTGGGGAGCCCGCTTTTCAGGTCATTGCCCGGGACATGACGGAACGCAAGTCGGTGGAGGCGGCCAACCGGTACCGAGCCAGCCTGCTGGCCCACGTTTCCGACGCCATCATCGGTATCGACGCTGCCGGCAAGATCGAGAGCTGGAACGAGGCAGCTGAGTCCATCTACGGCTGGGCTGAGGCGGAGGTCGTCGGCCTCTCCATCAGTGCCGTGGTCACCGCCAATCGGAGCGACAGCGCCGCCGTACTGGAGCGTGGGCGCCGGACTCACCACCGCAAGGACGGCTCGGCGGTCGACGTTCTGGTAGCCATCGACCCTCTGATCGACGACGGCGCGCAGCCGTCCGGTTGGGTGGTGGTGTGCACCGAGCTCACCGATGCCCGACAGGCCGAGGCCGGCCGCCGCGCCGCCGAGGAGCGGTATGAGGCGGTGGTGGCCTCGCTCAGCGAGGGGATCGTCCTGTTCGACGAGTTCGGAAACGTGAGCGCCCACAACGAGGCGGCCGGCCGCATCCTGGGCAACCGCCTGGCCGCGGGCAGCGGGCATGCCATCTTTACGGGAACATCAATCGCCATCGAGGCCAACGGCCACCCGCTCTCCGCCGACATGTTCCCCCACGCCAAGACGTTGGCCACCGCCGAGTCCGAGGACGACGTGGTCATCGGGGTAACTGACGGCAGCGGCCGACGTCAATGGCTCTCCCTCAGCTCGCGCCTGCTCTCGGGTGCCGGACGATCCGAGTCCCCCGTGGTGGTGTGCTCGTTCACCGATGTCACCGACCGGAAAGCAGCCGAGGCCCAGCTGCACTGGCTGGCCTATCACGACTCGTTGACCGGACTGGGCAACCGCTCGCTGTTCAACGATGAACTCGAGCGGGAGCTGCTGGTATCCATGCAGCGGGGCAGCAATCTGGCCGTCCTCTTCATCGACCTGGACCGCTTCAAGCTGGTGAACGACTCGTTCGGACACGCCAGTGGTGACGAGGTACTGCTGGCACTGGCCCAGCGGTTCAAGTCGGCGGTCCGCGGCGGTGACGTGGTCAGCCGGTTCTCGGGTGACGAGTTCGTGGTGCTGTGCCGCAACGTGCGCGACGTGACTGTGGCTGTCAGCCTGGCCACCGAGTACTCGCGGTTGCTGGCCGAGCCGGTCCAGCTCTCGACCGGCCGCAACGTGGTGGTCACCTGCAGCGTCGGCATCTCCTTCGTGATGCGAGGACGCCAGTCGGCCCAGGACATTCTCCAGCAGGCCGACGTGGCCATGTTCCAGGCCAAGAACAAGGGTCGCTCCCGGGTCGAGGTGTTCGACGAGTCCCTCCGGGCCAAGTCGGTGGCCCGCCTCGAGATCTACGACGACCTGCGACACTCCATCGACCACGACGAGATGGCCGTGCACTACCAGCCCATCGCCTCGGTCAAGGACGACCGGATCGTGGCCATGGAGGCCCTGGTCCGTTGGCACCACCCGTCGCGGGGTCTGCTCGGCCCCATGGAGTTCATCCCCTTCGCCGAGGAGACCGACCTCATCTTCTCGCTGGGCCGCTGGGTGCTGCGCCAGGCGTGCCAGACCATGGCCCGGTGGCGCAAGGAGCTGCCCGGGGCCCAGGACGCCTACGTGACCGTCAACCTGTCGGCCCACCAACTCAGCGACACCGAGCTGCTCGACACCATTGCCTCGGCGCTGGCCGACTCGGGCCTCCCTCCCGAAGCCCTGGTGATGGAGGTCACCGAGAGCATGCTCATGAGCGACACCTCGGCTTCGATCGCCATGCTCGGAGGCATCCACGAGATGGGCGTCGGACTGGCCATCGACGACTTCGGCACCGGCTACTCGTCACTGGCCCAGCTCAAGCGGTTCCCGGTCAAGATCCTGAAGATCGACAAGTCCTTCGTCGACGGGCTCGGGACATTCGAGAACGATGAGGCCATCGTGGCCGCCATCGTCCAGCTCAGCAAGGCCTTGGGTCTGGTCGTGCTGGCCGAGGGCGTGGAGACACCCATCCAACTGCAGCGGGTTACCGAGCTCGGATGCGACCTTTACCAGGGCTACCTGATGTCCCGGCCGACGCGGGCCGACCGAGTCGACTTCAACAAGCAGGTCGTCTGGTCGGAAGCCGACGGCACCGATGAGCCGGAACCCGGTGCCCCGCAGCCTTCCACCGTGGAGTCGTTGGCGACTCCGGAGTCGTCCGAGCCTCGCTAGCTTCCGCTGACCCGCCGGGCGGGGGTGACCCCTGTCCGGCGGCCACGTTCAGCCCAATCGCTCGATGATGGTGGCGTTAGCCTGTCCGCCACCCTCGCACATGGTCTGCAACCCGTAACGGGCACCGGTCCGCTCCATCTCATTGACCAGGGTGGCCAACAGCCGGGCGCCGGAACCGCCGGTGGGATGGCCGATGGCGATGGCCCCGCCGTTGACGTTGACCTTGTCCATGTCCGGGTGGTGTTCCTTCTCCCAAGCCAGCACCACCGAGGCAAAGGCCTCGTTGATCTCGATCAGATCGATGTCGTCGAGGGACAGCTTCGACTTCTCCAGCACCAGGGTGGTGGCCGGGATGGGAGCGGTGAGCATGATCACCGGATCGTTGGCGGCCACCGCGAAAGTGTGAAACCGGGCCCGGGGCACGAGGCCGAGCTGGCCGGCTCGCTCCTCGGACATCACCAGCACGGCGGCGGCGCCGTCGGAGATCTGCGAGGAACTGGCCGCGGTGATCAGCCCGTCCTCGGCGAACACCGGGGGCAACGAGGCCAGCTTCTCGTAGGTCGACTCGGCCCGTACGCCTTCGTCGAAGGTGAGTGGCCCCTCGCCGGCCGGATCACCCTCGTCGGTACCGGCCACCGCCACCTTGTTCTCGACGTGGGCCCGGCGGGTGTCCAGCGCGACGATCTCGTTGTCGAACCGGCCCTCGGAGGCGGCCCGAGCCGCCCGCTGGTGGGAACGGACCGAGAAACGGTCCATCTCCTCGCGGCTGATGTCCCAGCGGCGAGCGATCTCCTCGGCGCTCAACCCCTGGTGGATGAAGTCGTAGCGCTGGTGGACGGTAGGACCGTAGGCCTCGCCGGGACCGTGGTCGGTGGTGGCCCCGATGGGCACCCGGCTCATCGACTCGACCCCGCCGCCGATGGCGATGTCCATGGCCCCGGACATCACCGCCTGGGCGGCGAAGTGGACGGCCTGCTGGGCCGAACCACACTGACGGTCCACCGTGGTACCGGGGACCGTGTCCGGGAAGCCGGCGGCCAACGCGGCGTTGCGACCGATATTCATGGCCTGCTCGCCTACGGTCATGGTGCAGCCGTAGATGACATCCTCGACCAGGGCCGGGTCGAGCTCGTTCCGTTCGATGAGGGCCCGAAGCGGCTGGGCGGCCAGGTCGACAGCGTGCCACCCTGACAGACGGCCATTCCGCTTGCCCACAGGGGTCCTGACCACATCGACGATCACAGCATTCGGCATCCCGCCATTGTGACCGATCGGCCGTGGTTGCCGGAAATCTGGCGGTGTGTCAGATTTCCCTAGCCGCCCAGGCATCCGCGCCCTGGCCACCAGCCGGGCAACGTGCCCCAACCGCCGCCGGAGCGATGGACCGCCACATGGACACAGCAATGGACCTGCGTTTCACCCCCGCCCAAGAGGCGTTCCGGCTCGAGGCCCGAGCCTGGCTATCCGCCCATGCGCCCGCCCCTCGGTCCCTGCCCTCGCTGGACACAGCCGAAGGATTCGAGGCCCACCGGTACTGGGAGCAGACCATGGCCGCCGACCGCTGGTCAGTGGTGTCATGGCCCGAGGAGTACGGGGGACGGGGCGTAGGGATCCTCGAGTGGCTCATTTTCGAAGAGGAGTACTGGCGGGCCGAGGCACCTCTGCGGGTCAGCCAGAACGGCGTCTTCCTCCTCGCCCCCACCCTGTTCGAGTTCGGGACCGACGCGCAAAAGGAGCGCTTCCTCCCTCCCATGGCCGCGGGTACCGAGATCTGGTGCCAGGGATGGTCCGAGCCCGACGCCGGCAGTGACCTAGCCGGCATCCGCAGCCGGGCGGTCCGCTCCGACGCCGACGACGGCTGGATGCTCACCGGCCAGAAGACCTGGGCATCACGGGGGGCGTTCGCCCACTGGTGCTTCGGGTTGTTCCGCACCGATCCCGAGGCGGAGCGGCACCGCGGGCTCACCTACTTCCTCATCGCCCTGGACAGCCCGGGGGTGACTGTCCGACCCATCCCCCAGATCGACGGGGAGACCGGCTTTGCCGAGCTGTTCTTCGAGGACGTCTTCGTGCAAGACGACCAGGTACTCGGCGGTGTGGGGCAGGGGTGGAACGTGGCCATGGCCACCGCCGGGTCCGAGCGGGGACTCAGCCTCCGGAGCCCGGCCCGCTACAGCGAGGCCGCCCAGCGACTGGTCGGGCTCTACGTGGAGCGACTGGCCGAGGACCCGTCCCGGGCCGCACGCTCGGCCGATGCGGTGGCCCAGGCCTGGATGGATGCCGAGGTCTACCGGCTCAACACCCTGTGGACCGCCACCCGCGTCCTCGACGGTGGTTCGGTGGGTCCCGAAGCCAGCGCCAACAAGATCCACTGGTCGGAGACCGATCTGGCCATCCACCGCACCGCCCTTGCGCTGCTCGGCCAGGAGGCCGAACGGCACGGCGCCGGGGTCGACACACCATGGCTCGACGGCTACCTCTTCGCCCTGGCCGGTCCCATCTATGCCGGGACCAACGAAATCCAACGCAACGTGGTGGCCGAGCGCATGCTCGGGCTCCCCCGGGGCTGACCGGAGGGGGCAAGCGTGCACTTCGCCTTCAGCGACCAGCAGTCCGAGTTCAGAGATGCCGTCCGCCAGGTGCTGGCCAAGGAGTGCACCCCTGACGACCTTCGTGCGGCCTTCGACCATCCCGAAGCCCGTACGCCGCGGTGGGCCACACTGGCCGACCTGGGCGTAGTCGGGCTCCTGGTGCCCTCAGCCCACGGCGGCCTGGAACTGGGCCTGGTCGACCTGGTCCCGCTGCTCGAAGAGGCAGGCAGGGCCGCTCTCCCCGAGCCCCTGGTCCACACGTCGGCGCTGGCCGCGCCTCTGCTGGCCGAGCTGGCCGAGTCGGGCTCGCCGGCAGCCGCCTCGTCCGGGGCCTGGCTGTCTGCCATCGCCATCGGCGGGGTGGCCGCGGCGGTGGCCACAACGACTCCCGACACGGAGGTCGTGGTCGGGGCCGACGGCGCCGACCTGTTCGTGCTGTGCACCGCGGGCACCGGAGACGGCCCGGAGATCCACCTGGTGGGAGCGGAGAAGGTGACCGTCCGGCCGGTGGCGTCCCTCGACCCCACGCGACGTCTGGGTGTTACGGAGTGGACGCCCAATGCCGAGACCACGCTCGCCGCCGGGCCGGCCGCTGCTTCGGCCATCCGGCGGACCGCCGACCGTGGGGCCCTCGGTGCTGCCGCCGAGCTGCTCGGGCTGGCCGACCGGATGGTCACATTGGCCTCGGAGTACGCCAAGGCCCGCCACCAGTTCGGCCAACCCATCGGCAGCTTCCAGGCGGTCAAGCACCTATTGGCCAACGCTCAGGTCCGTCTGGAGTTCGCCAGGCCGGCGGTCTACGCAGCGGCGTGGTCGCTCGACGAGGGCGAGCCGACGGCCTCACGGTCGGTGTCGGTTGCCAAGGCCTACGCTTCGGACGCCGCCACCGAGGCGGCCTCAGTTTCGCTCCAGGTATTCGGGGCCATCGGCTACACCTGGGAGTGCGACCTCCACCTGTACCTCAAGCGGGCCTGGGCGCTGGCCGAGGACTGGGGGTCGGCGGCCGAGCACCGCGCTCGGGTCCTCGCCTCACTGGTGGCTGATCGCTGAGGTGACCGGGACGGGACGGGACGGGACGTGACGGGACGGAACGGGACGGGACGGGACGGAACGGGACGTGACGGGACGGAACGGAACGGAACGGAACGGGCCTACCTACGGCTGGGCGAGCGCGTAGATGGGGAATCCGTTGTAGTCCTCGGACTCGGCGGGCAAGTAGGGGCCGTTGATGACCACGGCCAGGGCCCCGGTGGGCCCCGGCCCGGCGTCCCCTTCGATGGTCACGACGGCGCCGTCCAGCCAGGTCTCGACGATCAGACCGACGTGCACCGAGCTGGCTGTCGACCAGGGACCGGTGCCGTAGAGGACGGCATCACCGGCCACCGGAGTGGCGTTAGGAGGCAGCACCCCGGTGTTGGCCGCTGCCCAGCCGTAGATGTCGCCGGTGAAGGGGTAGGACGGGATGGGCACCCCGGCCCGTTGCCAAACCCAGGTGGCGAACAGGGCGCACCACTCCTCACACGGTCCATAGGGATTGCAGAAGTAACCGCGGTCAGGATCGGCGTTGACCTGGCTGTCAGCGATGGAGACGATGGCCTGTCGGGTCCCCGGTGGACTTGGCGGATTGGTGAACCCGTAATTCCAACCGTCGGGCTCGAGGAGCCAGTAGCCCTGGCCGTCGGGTGTGAGGGCGATGGCCGCCACCGGGGGCACGTCCCCCGAGTCACCTCCGTACCCTCCGGCCAATGATCCATAGGAGGGAGCGTTGCCGTATGGGAAGATTCCGCCGTTGTTGAGCACCAGCCGGTAGCCCGAGTCGTGGGGTGACGGGGCGATTCCGACCACCTCGTCCCCGAGATTCCTGCCGCCCGACGAACCGTAGAAGGGGGCGTCACCGAAGGTGAACACCCCACCGTCCTGGGCCACCAACCAGTAGCCCTGACCGTTCGCTGTGGCGGCCATGCCGGTCACCGGGGCGAACAGTGATGTACCTCCCATCGATCCGTAGAAGGCGGCATCCCCGAACGAGAAGATGCCGCCATCGGAGGCCACCAACCAGTAGCCGCGGCCGTCGGCCGTCGAGGCCATGCCCACGACCGGCTTGTTCAGGTGGGAGCCGCCCATCGATCCGTAGAACCCCGCATCGCCGAAGGTGAACACCCCACCGTCCATGGCCACCAGCCAGTAGCCGCCCCCGTCGGGGGTGGCGGCCATGCCCACGATCGGGCCGTTGATCCGTTCGGCACCGAGCGATCCGAAGAACGGGGCACTGCCCATGGCGAACACACCGCCGTCGGCCGCGGCCAGCCAGTAACCCTGGTTGACGGTGGTGGCGGCCGGATCGGCGACCATGGCCACCATCACCGAACTGAGGGCCGAGGGGATCGGGGCATTGATCGACTGGGCATCACCGAAACCGATCACCCCTCCGCCCGGATAGATATGGGGAGCGATGGTCGTGGCCCGGGCCACCGGTGCGTCCTCGGTGGCCGAAACCGAGGCGATCACCAGAGACAGGAGCGAGACGATGGCTACAGCCAGCACCGCCAGCCGGGACGTCCCCGACCGAGTCCGGGCCATCAACGTCGACCCGGTGTTGGTGCGCCGCTGACGTCTTGCATCGAGGATCTCCCCTGTCTCGCCATCTGACTCACCACCTTTGGCCCCCCGGTCGATCAACCTGGTTGACCACTGATCCGACCAGACCCGCCACTGTCAGTCATCCTGGGATCGGGTCATCGTTCCGGGACCCTCGAGGATCGGGCCATGCTACGCAGCAGGCGGGGCATTGGGTAGTCAGTGCGCCGGATCGGACCGCGGCCCCTGGACCTCGTGGATCGCCTTCGACAACGACCAAATTTCTCCGTGTGGAGTGCGCGGTCGGAGTGCTAGGGTGGTCGAGCCACCACTCACAGTGGCATTTGTACGCTGAGGGGAGTACAGGATGGAAGTGAACCCGCGGTGACGCCGCGACCGGTCCAGCCCGAACCGTTCGTCCGCGGGGCTCCCTACCCGTCAGCCGGCGATGTGCCCTATCCGCGGGCCAATCCGTCAGATACCGCTCGACTGCCCGCCGACATCTGGCACGCCGCGGTGGTTCCCGCCGGCGTGCGCCTCGAGTTGGTGGGGGACGCCGAGGCCGTCGATGTCGCCTACCGCACCACCTCGGGAAACCTGGGCTACCGGGGAGAGGGCGCCGGAATCACCTTTTCGGTCTGGCGGGGTGGCCGCAAGGTGGCCGAAGTAGAGGCCGTCCTCGGTGAGGGGCTGGTTCGGCTCCCGCTCGGTTCCACCGCCCCCGACAAGCCGGCCATCATCTATCTGCCCGAGGGGATGCAGCCGGTCATCCAGTCGCTCACCGCCGTGCAGGGAGACATCGCCCCGGCTCCCGAGTGCCCCCGCTGGATCGCCTATGGGGACTCGATCACCCAGGGCTGGATCGCCTCGGGTCCATCACAGGGATGGGCAGCCATCGCCGCCCGCAAGTCTGGTCTGGACCTGGTCAACCTGGGCTACGCCTCGGCCGGGCGCGGAGAGATCGTGTCAGCCGAGCACATCGCAGCCCTGCCGGCTGACGTGGTCACTCTCGCCTACGGCGCCAGCTGCTGGACCCGTGTCCCGCACAGCTTCGGCATGATCAGCGAGGGGTTCCGGGCCTTTGTCGATGTGGTGCGCCAGGGCCACCCGACCACCCCCATCGTGGTCGTCAGCCCTCTGCTCCGCCCCGACGGCGAGAATGAGCCCAATCGGCTGGGGGCCACCTTTGGCGACATTCGACACGCCATCGAGTCGGTGACACGGGAGCGAATCCTGAACGGGGACCGCACCCTGGCTTTGGTGGCCGGGGAGAGCGTGATCGGCGCCGACCACCTGGCCGACGGGATCCATCCCAACGACGAGGGTCACAAGCGGATCGCCGCCACCGTGGTCAAGGCCATGAACGCAGCCAGGAAGGCGGCCGAAGAGGCCGACCGTGACGATCTGCTCGGCGACGGTGCCGAGGAGTTCGGTGGACCGGCCGATCCGAGCGAGGACGGAAACGACCACGGGACCAGTAGCTCGGCCGGGCAGGAGGCCAACGACGGGACCGATGAGGGGTCGGGTGTCCTCGATGTCAACCTCCCGGCGGCCTCGTCGGTGTCCTGACCGGACTGTTCCCGTCGACGGGAACGCCGTACTCTTCCCGTCGACGGATGCCGCACCCGTCGCCCTGAGCACGCCCAGGCGGACACAAAGAGGTCGAGAACCAGCATGGACTTGGACGCAACCACCCTCATCACATCGTTCCGCGTCGACGGCAAGGTGGCGGTGGTCACCGGGGCCGGCAGTGGGATTGGCAAGGCCAGCGCCCTGGCCCTGGCCGGGGCCGGGGCCACAGTGGTGTGTGCCGACATCCAGGGCGAAACGGCTGTGGCTTCGGCTGAGGAGATCGTGGCCACCGGCGGTGCGGCCGAGGGAGTGCAACTGGACGTCTCGGTGCGAACCGAGGTCGACGCCCTGGCCGAGCGGGTGGCCAGCCAGCGGGGTGGGATCCACATCTGGTGCAATATCGCCGGCATCATGGTCGAGGGCCCGTTCCTCGACGCGCCCGAAGAGGACCTCGACCGGATCCTGGCCGTCAACCTGAAGGGGGTCTTCTTCGGCTGTCAGGCGGCCGGGCGGGTCATGGTCAATCAACCAGAGGGTGGCAGCATTATCAACGCGTCGTCAGCGGCGGCGGACACCCCCAGCCCCAATATCGTCAGCTACGCCATCTGCAAGGCGGGTGTCGTCCAGATGACCAAGTCGCTGGCCTTCGAGATCGGCAAGAAGCATGTGCGAGTCAACGCGGTGGCCCCGGGATTCGTGCTCACCGGCATGACCGGTCGCTACTTCGTGCGGCCCGACGGCACCGTCGATGAGGACATGCGGGATGCGGTCGTGGCCCCGATGAAGAAGTACACCCCCCTGCGCGACATAGGGGAGCCTGAGGACATCGCCGCTGCCGTTCTCTATTTGGCCTCGGACGCTTCCCGGTTCATGACCGGTCAGGTACTGCGGCCCAACGGCGGCGTGGCCATGGTCTGACGCCAGCTCGATCGGCCTGACGATTCCGAATTCTCTGACCTCGGCCTCCGGCTCCACCCTGGCCTCCGGCCTCGGCCTGGCTGAGCGCGGTCAGCAGTTCACGATCGGGGTGCGCCGGTCAGCGGTCGGCGACGGTCCGGTCGGGGGTTCACGGTGCGGGCACCCGGCCCGCCTGCTCACTCCTGGGTGGTGAACAGGGGCGGATCGTCCGTAGCTTCGGGTCTGGTTCGGCGTCGCTTTGGTTGCCCGGTTGGGGTCCGGGTGCTGTTCTTGGCCAGCTTTCTCTTCTGTCGGGGGGTGATCTTCGGCTCGTTCGGGGCCACCCAGCGCCAGGTTCCCGGTCCACCCTCGAGTTTGAACCCGTTGTAGGTCTTCAACTGGTGGTGGTGCTTGCACAAGCGAGCAGCGTTGTGGAGCGAGAGGGGCCCGTCGTCGGAGAAGTCGATCTCCCAGTGGTCGGTCTCCAATCCGAGCCTTGAGTCACAACCGGGGACCACACAGCACTGGTCCCGTTCGAACACCGCGGTGCGCAGGGCGGCGGGCATGGTCCGGCCCGGATGGCAGATGGTGGTCACATCCACCCCGTCGGTGATGATGATCCGCAACAGGGCATCGCCCATCATCTCTTTGGCTGTCGCAAGTGAGACCGGTCCCACCCCGGGGATCTCACAGACCTCGCCGTTTTGGACCGATCCCCGGCGCAGGGCGGCCAGATCCACCCGCAGGTTGACCTGAGCCTCGGAGCGGGAAGGGGCGTGGTCGCTCTCGTCACTGTCGGACCCATCGGCTCTGTCGGCTGCACCGGTAGTGCCGGCTGGGCTGGCTGGGCCGGCTGGGCTGGCTGTGCCGGCTGTGCCGGCTGAGCCAGTGGTGCGACTGTTGGTGGCCCCGGTGAGCAGGGCGACCAGGGCGTCGGCCCGGTAGGCGTCGGTCGACTCACTTCGGCCTTGCGCTCGGGCTTTCTGGAAGATGCGGTCGGTCTTTTTGTCCAAGACCGAGAGCAGCTTGGCCCCAACCACCGGGTGGAGGAGCGCTTCCAAGTGGAAAGCACCGTCCCGGTCGACATAGGTCCGACACCGGCGGGCCTTATGGAGGGCCTCGTCGTGGCGGGCCGCTTCTTCTGCGGTCCTTCCCTGGGCCTTTACCCGCAGACAGTCGTCTTTGACCTGTCGGTGGGTGGCTGCTCCCTTGGCCCCTTTGACCAGTTCGTCTTCTCTGCCGGGATTGACCCGGGCGGCATCGGAGATGAGCTGGGTCCGAGACGCCGACAGTTCGCCGTTTCGGAAGGCTTCGTCCACGCTGGGCTGGGAGACGAGGTTCTCCCCCAAGGACAGGAGCTTTCCTGCTTCTGCCACTGACTCACCGGTGGCCGAAGCCAGCCACTCGGCCGGGGTGCGGTGACCGGAGCCCAGATGGGCGTTGGATTGGGCCATCCGGCGGGCACAGTGGGCCTCACCAGCCGTTCCCAGGCGCTTCACCTTGGTGAAGGCCGAAAGCAGGGTGGTGGCGTCAGCGACCGAATAGCGCTCGGGCTCGAAGGCAGTAACGAAGGCGGCCACCACCTCGACGGCGGCCAGAAGATCCTGGGCGTCGGGCGCCATCGGATCGGGTTTGGTTGCTCGGTTGGGGGCGGAAACCACCATGGAGCCATCATGACAGGGGGGTGTATCAGAGGGTATGGGGAGGTGCAGGAGACCACCGAACGTGGTCGGGTCGGGTGCCAGGCGGGTGCCACCGTCCCGGTCGGAGCCGACCGGTAGCCGAGCAGGGCCGGAGCTGACGCACCGTCAGACCAGGCGGTACACTCGGCCCATGGCCGACATGCCCTGGATCATTTCCGTCGACGACCACGTGGTGGAACCCCCCAACGTGTGGATGGACCGCCTGCCGAAGAAGTACCACGACGTCGGGCCCCGCATTGTGAGAGCCCCAATGGGGGAGATCACCTTCGTGGGGGGCAAGCTCACCGTCGTGCCGGGATCGGAAGGGTTCCCCACCGACTGGTGGTACTACGAGGATCTGAAGCGCCCGCTCCTCCGGGTGGACTCGGCTGTCGGGGTGCCCCGGGACGAGGTGACCATGCGCGGGCGTGACCTACCAGGACATGCGCCCTGGTTCGTACGAGGTCAAGGCACGGCTCGAGGACATGGACGTCAACCACCTCGAGGCGTCGCTGTGCTTCCCCACCTTCCCCCGCTTCTGCGGACAGACCTTCACCGAGGCGCAGGACAAGGAACTGGGGCTTTTGTGCGTCAAGGCCTACAACGACTGGATGGTCGAGGAGTGGTGCGGCCCCGAAGCCCAGGGACGTCTCATCCCCCTCTGCCTGGTGCCGCTGTGGGACGCCGAATTGGCCGCCGCCGAAGTGCGCCGCAACGCCGACCGCGGCGTGCGGGCGGTCTGCTTCAGCGAGATCCCGCCGTTCCTCGGACTCCCCTCGGTGCACGACCCCGATCACTACTGGGATCCGTTCTTCCGGGCCTGCGAGGAGACCCATACCGTGGTCAACATGCACATCGGTTCGTCATCCAAGATGCCGTCGACCTCGGCCGACGCGCCGCCGGCGGTGGGGTCGACACTGACCCACTCCAACGCCACCTACTCGATGGTGGACTTCATGTTTTCGGGAGTGCTGGTCCGGTTCCCCGAACTCAAGTTGGCTTACGCCGAGGGTCAGATCGGATGGATCCCCTACATCCTCGAACGGGCCGACACGGTATGGGAGGAGAATCGGGGCTGGGGCGGCGTGGCCGACATCGTCCCCGAACCACCGTCCACCTACTTCTTCCGCCAGATCTACGGCTGCTTCTTCAGCGACGCCTTCGGCCTCAAGAACATCGAGTCCATCGGTGTCGACAACATCACGTATGAGTCCGACTACCCCCACTCCGACTCCACCTGGCCCGAGACCCGCCAGATCGCCGAGAAGCAGATGAAGGACCTCACCGACGAGCAGATCTACAAGATCGTCCGAGGCAACGCCATCAAGCTCTACGACCTCGACTTCAAGTAAGCCGGATGAACTTCCGGTACCGGTACCTCCGGGTCTAGGACCTTCGGAGATGGACCTGCGCTATACCGACGCCGAACAGGCGTTTCGAGCCGAGCTGCGCCAGTGGTTGGCCGACACCATTCCCGGACTGCCGGACAAACCGGGTCCTACTGACTGGCCGGGCCGCCGGGCCTACGACACCCACTGGCAACGCCTGTTGTTCGACGCCGGCTACGCCGGGGTCGACTGGCCGATCGAAGGAGGCGGACGGGGCTCGTCGCCGATCGAGGAACTGATCTTCAAAGAGGAACTGGAGCGGGCCCACGCTCCCTACGTCGGGGTCAACTTCGTCGGACTGCTCCACGCTGGCCCGACGGTGATCACCGAAGGAACGCCCGAGCAACGTCAGCGCTACCTGCCGCCCATCCTGAAGGGCGACGAAGTCTGGTGCCAGGGTTTCTCCGAGCCCGACGCCGGCAGCGATCTGGCCTCCCTGCGCACCCGCGCCGTTCGGGACGGTGACGACTACGTGATCACCGGCTCGAAGATCTGGACCTCGCACGCCGAGGTGGCCGACTACTGCGAACTGCTGGTCCGCACCGGTGCCGAGGACAGCCGGCACCGCGGGATCTCGTGGCTGATCCTGCCCATGGACACGCCTGGGGTGGAGATCCGCCCGCTCACCACCATCGCCGGGTCCACCGAGTTCGCCGAGCTCTTCCTCGACGAGGTACGGGTCCCGGTGGCCAACCGAGTGGGGGACGAGAACGACGGCTGGCGGGTGACCATGGTCACCCTCAGTTTCGAGCGGGGTACCGCCTTCGTCGGTGACCTGCTCGAGGCGTTCGAGCTCCTGGAGACGTCGGTGGCGGTGGCCCGGAGGACCGGGGCCTGGTCAGACCCGGCGGTGCGGCGCCAGGCCGGCCACCTCCGCGGCGAGCTCGACGGCCTGTGGGCACTGACCAGGCGGAACGTCTCCCAGGCAGCACGGACCGGCATCCCCGGGGTGGGTGGCACCTACTTCAAGCTGGCCTACTCGGAGACGCGCAACCGGCTGGGCGAATTCTCGCTCGCCCTGTTGGGGCGGGCCGGGCTGGCCGCCGACGATCCCGACGGCGCCGACGGCCGGGGCGGACTACCGGCTGAGACCATGGTCGAGGACTGGCTGCGGGGCATCTCGCTCACCATCGCCGCCGGCACGTCCCAGATCCAGCGCAACATCGTGGCCGAGCGGATCCTCGGTCTCCCCAAGGAACCAGTGGCCACCGCTCCCCCGGCCAAAGCTGGCTGACCGGTGGATTTCGAGCTGAGCGAGTTCCAGACCGACCTGGCCCTCGGGGTCCGCCGGCTCTGCGAGGGTCAGTTTCCCCTCGAAGCCATCCGGGCCTTCGAGCTGGCCGACCGGGTGGTCGACCGGGTGGGCTGGGGCCGACTGGCCGAGGCGGGGGTGTTCAACCTGTGCCTGGCCGAGGAGGCCGGTGGTGTCGGCCTGGGCCTGGCCGAGGCGGCGTTGGTCTTCGAGGAGTTGGGTCGGTCGCTCATCCCCGGGCCGCTGGTCGCTTCACACCTGGCCGCCGGACTCATCGACGGAGCCGACGACGGATCGGTGGTGGTCGGTCTGGTCGAGGCGCCCGGACCCCGGTCCTCACCGGCCCTTCCGGTGGTGGTCGAGCATCTCGACGATCTTGATGTGCTGCTGGTGCTGTCGGATGCCGGTGTGGAGGTCGGTCGACCCCGGCTCGCTCGACGCCACCCGTCTGCGCCGACCGATGGACCCGCTGACCCCGGTGTGGACGGTGCCGGCCCTTCCGGCGGGGACCCCGGTGGCCGGCCCGGACATCGCGCGCATGGTGGCGCCGGGACGGCACGGTGCTCACCGCTGCCCTCCAGATCGGCGCGGCGGCGTGGACCACCGACCTGGCTGTCGGGTATGCCAAGCAGCGTCGCCAGTTCGGACGACCCATCGGCTGATTTCAGGCAATCAAACACCTCTGCGCCGACATGGCCGTCCGCACCGAGGTGGCCCGATGCGCGGTGCAGGCCGCAGCGGTGACCGTCGACCAGCCCGACGTGGGCGACCCGGTGTTGGCGGCGGCCGGGGCCAAGCTGCTGGCCGATGAGGCGGCCATCGCCAACGGGCGGACCTGCATCCAGGTCCACGGGGGTATGGGCTTCACCTGGGAGGTCCCCGCCCACCTGGCCTACAAACGGGCGCGGGTGCGGGCCACCCAGTTCGGGACGGCCGACGAGTTGGCCGAGCAACTGGCTGAGGCCATGGCTGCGCCGGCGTCGGCCCGGTGAACTTCACCACCGTACGTTGCGGGGCGTCATCCACCGCACCCGGCGACCTACGCTGACCCCGTGACCGACGCCCCGTTTCCGCCGCCCGCCGATGTGGTGACCGTGTTGCCGAAGGGCCGGACGGTGTTCGGCATGCAACTCCCGATCCAATCGCAATCGACCATCTACACCCAGGCCTGGGAAACCGCAGCTGGGCCCGACGAGCTGGCCCAAGTGGCCCTGGCCTGCGAGAACGCCGGCTTCTTCTACATCGGGGTCTGCGACCACACCTTCATCCCCGAGCGGCTAGCCGGCGCCATGAGCACCACCTGGTACGACACCATCGCCACCCTCGGCTGGTTGGCCGGGGTCACCCGTTCGATCCGGCTGCTTTCCCATATCTACGTGATCGCCCTCCGCCACCCACTGCGGGCGGCCAAGGAGTTCGCCACCCTCGACGCCCTATCCGGTGGGCGGATCATCTGTGGGGTTGGTGCCGGACACGTGACCGAGGAGTTCGACCAGATGGGACCGGATTTCGATCACCGGGGCCGTGCTACCGACGAGGCCATCGTCGGGTTGGCCGCAGGCCTGGTCGACGAGTACCCGGTCCTGGGTGGACCCCGATGGAAGGCAACGGGACTCGGGCTGTGTCCGAGGCCGGTGCAGTCGCCCCGTCCGCCAATCTGGGTGGGAGGCTCCTCCCCGGCTGCGCTCCGCCGCACGGCCCGCTACGCCGACGGCTGGCTGCCCCAGTCGCTGGGCGCCGACCCCGAGCTGCTGGGCGAACTCCGTCGCCTGCGCCAGGAGTACCGGGACGGTGCGCCGCTCGACATAGGAGGCCTTGCCCTGCCCTTCTTTGTCGGGAGCCCCGCTCCGGCTTCCGAACTCCCCCCGGGCACCGTGTCGGGACCGCCTGAGCGGATCGCCGACTACCTTCGTCCCTTCGCCGAGGCCGGCGTGGGCCAGGTGCAGGTTCGGTTCCCGGCCCGCACGGTGGGCGAGCTCTGCGATCAGATCGCCGGCTTCGGTGAGCAGGTCATCCCACTGGTCGACGGCTGACCCACGGTCCAGGCATCCCATGGCCGAGGGTGGTGAGATGGGGGTTTCCGTGGTGGGCCCGGGCCGGGGAGCGGCGGTGTGGGTTGCTTCCGGCCAGCTCGAAAAGTGGGTCGACCATCCGTGGAACCAGCCCCGCATCCCCGCCCTCACCGATGACGGGGGGCATCGCTGCGTTCTGGCGCTGGATCGACGACCACGCGCCGGCGAATCGCGGTGGCCACTCGACTCCCTCGCCGTACATCCGGGTTCCCAGGGTCTCGGTTACGGTTCCGCCCTGGTCCGGGCGGGCGTCGTCCGGGCCCGGACCGACGGTGTGGGCGCCCACCTGTAGATGGGCACCGAACGGAATGCGGCCATCTACGAACACCTCGGCTTCCGCGTGGTCCTCGACGCACCGGCAGGCGGACCGCACATCTGGTCCATGTGCCGGGATCCCTGAGACCTCGGCCGCTTCTCGCCCAATCCGCTGGTTGATGGGTCCGGGGTGGTCGGGATCACCGGGCCGTGGTTGGTGTGGTGCCGGCTGCACCGGTGGGCGAACCACCCAGTCCGGACGATCCCGACGAGGTGGTGCTGGTGGCCGAGCCTCCTCCGCCTGTGCCGCGGCCCGACGGGACCGTGGTGGTCGTGGTGGTGGTGCTGGTTGTGGTGGTGCTGGTCGGAACGGTCGGCTGGGAGGTGGTGGTGAGGGGCGCCACCGCGGTCGTGGTGGTCGGTGGCATCGTCGTTGTCGGCGTGGTGCTCACCGGCGTGGCGTTGGGTACGAACACGTCACCTTGTGGTGTGTGGAGCACCACGCCGCTACTGGGGCTCGATGACTGGGCCGGGTTGAAGTAGAGCAGTGTGGCCAGGCCGATGAAGGCCACCGCCATCAGCAGCGTGGACCGCCGGAGGGGGAACCGTGTCGAGACGGGCACCGACATGAACCCGACCAGCGCGCTGTGCCCGACCCCATCCTCCGGGGCCCGGTCGGCCGGCTCGGTCGATTCCGGGCTCGACCCCGCACCGGTGTCGGGACCCGACCCCGGGCCGGGGCTGCTCACGAGGGACCGTCCCCGATGGACGGCGAACTCACCCCGGCCGCCCGCAGGGCGTTGGCGGCCCGGAGACGGATCTCCCGGGCCACCTCGAACTGACGTCCGGGGAGCGTCCGGGCGATGAGCCGGAGCTGCACGTAACCCACGTCGATGGTCTCGACCCCGGCCACCACCGGGTCACCGAGCAGGAGCTCGTGCCACTCGGGCTCGGCGGCCATGGCCGAGAACATGTCCTTCAGCAGGCGGGTGACCTGGTCGAGGTCCTCGGTCACCGACACCGGAATGTCGATCACCGCGCGGGACCAGTCCTTGGACAGGTTGGTCACCTGGCGAAGCGCGCTGTTGGGCACCACTACCAGTTCGCCCTGGGCGGTGCGCACTTTGGTGACCCGCAGCGTCAGCTCCTCGACGGTGCCGGTGATACCGGTGGGCTGGCCGGGAACCGACAACCGGATCACGTCACCGAAACCGAACTGATGCTCGGTGAAGAGGAAGAACCCGGCCAGCAGGTCTCCCACCATCTGTTGCGCCCCGAAGCCCAGTCCGATGCCGATGACGGTGGCCGGGGCGACCAGGGTGGTGAGCGGGATGCCCAGCCGGTCGAGGGCGAGGATGGCGGTGATGAACCCGACCAGGGCGACCACCGACCACTCCACGGCCTCGCTCACCGCCCGGGATCGCTTGAGCCCCTCGGAGGCCACCAGACCCGACTCGATCTGGCCCCGGATCTGTCGGTCCACCCAGTTGCGGCGGCGGGCCCCCACCCAGTGGGCGAATCTGATGAACAGTCCGGCCCCGAGCACGAGTACGACCGCAGGCAGCAGATGGTTCTGGAACCAGGAGTGGTGGATTGGCGAAAAATACCATCCGCGTGGTGCCCGACCCACCGAGCCGGTCCGCCGCCTGCCGGCCCCACGCTCGCCGCCGGAGCGAAGCCGCCGGGGCTGCCGTAAACTGACGGTCTGTCAGTTACGGACCGGCCGGCCGGAGCCGGGTCGGCGACCGGGGTGTCTTGCCACCCCACGGAAGGGACCACCACCATGATCGACTATGTAATCCGCAACGGACTGGTCGTCGACGGGACGGGGTCCCCGGGCCAGCTGGCTGATGTGGGGATCAACGACGGCAGGATCGTGGCCGTCGGCGTCGTGGACGAGACCGGTGCCACCGAGCTCGATGCCACCGGTCTGGTGGTGGCACCCGGCATCATCGACCCCCACACCCACTACGACGCCCAGCTCTTTTGGGATCCGACTGCGTCCCCGTCCAACCTCCACGGCGTGACCACCGTGATCGGCGGCAACTGTGGCTTCACCTTGGCCCCCATCAAGGCCGAGGACCACGACTACATCCGCCGGATGATGGCCAAGGTGGAGGGCATGCCCCTGCCCGCGCTCGAGAACGGCATCGACTGGACCTGGACCACCTTCAGTGAGTACCTCGACCGCCTGGAGGGAAACCTGGGCGTCAACGCCGGATTTCTGGTCGGCCACTGCGCGCTGCGCCGATGGGTGATGGGCGATGACCGGGGCAGTGAGGTGGCCAACGACGACGAGGTGGCGGCCATGAGTCAACTGCTGGCCGAGTCGATCGAGGCCGGTGGCCTCGGATTCTCCTCGTCCCAGTCGCGGACCCACTCCGATGGGGACGGCAAGCCGATCTCCTCCCGCAACGCCGATCGGCGCGAGATGCTCGCCTTCTGTGAGGTGGTACGTGATCACCCGGGGACCACCCTCGAGTACATCACTAACGGCTGCCTGGACACCTTCAGCGAGGAGGAGATCGACCTGATGGTGGCCATGACCACCACCGCCCGGCGGCCGCTCAACTGGAACCTGCTCACCGTGGACTCGCGGACCCCCGACAAGACGGCCCGCCAACTGGAGGCGTCGGCCCGGGCGGCCGAGGGCGGGGGGAGGATCATCGCCCTGACCATGCCCACGCTGGTCCCCATGAACATGAGCTTCCGGAACCATTGTGCGCTCTTCCTCATCCCCGGTTGGGGGGACGTGATGGGACTGCCGGTGGAGCAGCGCATCGAGAAGCTTCGCGATCCCGCCGTCCGTGACGAGCTCGACGAGTTGGCCCACTCGGAGGCGGCTGGCGTGTTCCGCCGCCTGTCCCACTGGGCCAACTACATCATCGGGGACACCTTCGCACCGGAGAACAAAGGTCTGAGCTGGCGGGATGTCGGTTCGATCGCCGAGGAGCAGGGCAAGCCCCCCTTCGACGCCCTCCTCGACCTGGTCATCGCCGACGAGCTCCGGACCGTGCTGTGGCCCAAAGCCTCCGACGGTGACGACGCCTCGTGGCAGGCGCGGGTGGCGGTCTGGGACGATCCCGGTGCCATGGTCGGCGGCTCCGACGCCGGAGCCCACCTCGACCGCATGTGTGGTTCGAACTATCCGACGTCGTTCCTCGGCGACTGTTTGCGCCGGCGGAAGCTGGTCCCGCTGGAACGGGCCGTGCAGCTGATGACCGAGGCGCCGGCCCAGCTCTTCGGACTCCACGACCGGGGACGGGTGGCCGAGGGCCTGCGGGCCGACCTGTTCGTCTTCGACCCCGAGACGGTCAGCTCCGAGCCGGCCACGCTGGTCAACGATCTCCCCGGAGGGAGCCCGCGCCTGATCGCCGATGCCATTGGCGTGGTCCGTGTGCTCGTGAATGGGGTGGAGACCATCGTCGATGGCAAGCCCACCGGCAATCTGCCCGGGATGCTGTTGCGGTCGGGACGCGACACGGTCACGGTGGATCCGTCGCTGGCCGCCGTCTGAACGTCGGCCAGCCCACGGCGTCGGACCGGTGGAGCCGGCCGGACACCAGCTCCACCGGGACGGATCTGCCAACGCGGCGACAGGGACCTACACTGCTGACGCAGCGTCAGATGACGCCCGTCGGCCCCATTACGTCCGGGTCGGAAATCCCTCTGTACAGAGCTCAGTTACACCGCGAAAGGGGACCCAGCCATGGGTAATCAGGTCACCAAGGACGAAACGCAGCTGCTGATCGGCGGTAAATGGGTCGAGGCCGGCGGCGGCACCTATTCCATCATCAACCCGGCCACCGAGGAGGTGGTGGGCGAGGCACCCAATGCATCGGTCGAGGACGCCGAGGCGGCCGCAGCGGCGGCCAAGGAGGCCTTCCCGGCCTGGGCGGCCACGCCGGCCGAGGAGCGCCTGGCCCTGTTGAAGGCGGCCAGCGCCGCCATCTGGGCCAAGAACGACGAGCTGGTGCCCCTGGTCATCGCCGAGACGGGTGCCACCGCGTCGGTCGGCTCGCGCATGCAGGTGCCGGTCTGTGCCGACCGGTTCAACCGCTACTCGCGGGACATCCGCCACGTGCAGGAGTCGATGCTGCCGCCGATCGTCTCTGCGGCTACCCCCCTCGCCCCCGGCGGGTTAATCAGCGCTCTGGCCTACCGGCAGCCGGTCGGGGTGGTGGCGGCCATCGCCAGCTACAACTTCCCGCTGACCAACATGGCCGGCAAGGTGGCGCCGGCGCTGGCCATGGGTAATACGGTCATCCTCAAGCCGGCCCCCCAGGACCCCCTGGCTGTGGTCGAGTTGGCCCGGGTTCTCGACGAGGTCGGCTTCCCTCCGGGTGTGGTCAACATCATCAACAGCAAGGACGCCGAACCGGCCTCCACCCTCACTACCTCGCCCGACGTCGACATGGTGTCGTTCACCGGATCCACGGCGGTGGGTCAGCGGATCGCCGCGGCCGGGGGCCCAACCATGAAGCGCCTGCTGATGGAACTGGGGGGTAAGGGTGCCGCTGTGGTTTTCGAGGACGCCGACATCAAGTCGGTGGTGACCGCCATCGGTTCGACCTGGGCCTTCCACTCCGGACAGATCTGCACTGCCCCCACCCGGGCCGTGGTCCACCGGAGCATCTTCGACCAGGTGGTCGAAGGACTGGCCACCTTCGCCGGCTTCTTGAAGGTCGGGGACCCCACAGCCAAGGACACGGTGGTCGGGCCGCTCATCTCTGCGGCCCAGCAGCAGCGGGTACTCGACCACATCGAGAGCGGGCGTCAGCAGGGCGAAATTGTGGCCGGGGGCGGTCGTCCCGAGAGCCTCGACACCGGGTATTACGTGGAACCCACCCTGATCACCGGGTCCAACGACATGACCTCGGCCCGGGAGGAGATCTTCGGGCCGGTGGTGGTGGCCATCCCCTTCGACGATGAAGAGGAGGGTATCGCCATCGCCAACGACTCCGACTTCGGCCTCTACGACTACGTTTTCTCAGCCGACACGCCCCGGGCCTTCCGAGTGGCCAAGCTGTTGCGGGCTGGTCACGTCGGCATCAATACCGCCCAGCGCAACATGGATGCGCCGTTCGGGGGCTTCAAGATGAGTGGCATCGGCCGTGACGGCGGCGATTACAGCCTCGAGGCCTACTCGGAGATGCAGTCGATCATCTGGGCCGGCTAGCTCGGACCGCCGGGAGTCGGGCTGATCGGCTACCCAGCCCCGAAGAACGGGGCGTCGAAGGAGAACACCCCGCCGTCACTGCCGGCCAGCCAGTAGCCGCCGGTGGCCGGGTCGGTGGCCATGCCCACCACCGGTGCATTGAGCGACTGGGCCCCGGTGCTGCCCCGGAATGCCGCCTGCCCGAAGGTGAAGACGCCACCGTCGGATGCCACGAACCAGTAGCCCCCGCCATCGGCCAGGGCGGCCATGCCATTGACCGGCTGGTTGAGCCGGATGCCACCGGTCGAGCCGTAGAAGGGGGCGTCGAAGGAGAACACGCCGCCGTCGGATGCCACCATCCAGTAGCCGCCGGTGGCCGGGTCGGCGGCCATGCCCACCACCGGTTGGTTGAGATGCCATCCGCCCATCGAGCCGTAGAAGTGGGCGTCCCCGAAGTTGAAGATGCCGCCGTCTGCGGCCACCAGCCAGTAGCCCTTGCCGTCGGGCGTGGGCGCCAGGCCCACCACCGGAGCGTTGAGGTGCCGGCCGCCCATCGAACCGTAGAAGTGGGCGTCCCCGAAGTTGAAGATGCCGCCGTCTGCGGCCACCAGCCAGTAGCCTTTGCCGTCCGGCGTGGCCACGATGTGGGCGATGGGGGCGTTGAGATGCTGGCCGGCCATCGATCCGTAGTTGAGCGCATCCCCGAAGGTGGAGATCGAGCCGTCGTAGTGAACCAGCCAGTAGCCCTTGCCATCGGGCGTGGCCGCCATCCCCACCACCGGCGGCGGCGTGATGGGCTCGCCCACCACCGGGGCCGCGGGGGCCGCGTACGGGTACTGGCCACCAGTGGCGGTGACCATGCCGTTGGGACCGACCGTCTGGCCCGGGCAGTAGACCGGATCCCCGGTCAGCACCCCAGCCACCGTCGGGGACGCGGGCACCGGGAAACCCTGGACGGCATTTTGGAAGGCCGCCCGGACGGCGGCCGATCCCAGGGTCCCGTACTGGTAGCCGAACACCTCGACGGTCCAAGCCTGATTGGCGCTACAGGTCACCCCGACGCCGACATCGGTGTAGTCGGCCCCCAACATGTTCTGGCGATGGACGGTCGACCCCATGTACAGCGAGTCCATCTCATCGGAGCCGTCACCGGGCCAGGCGCCGTAGCCCGAGGCACCGGCGTTACTGGCCAGGATGCACATCTGGCTGGTCGGGCCCCCACAGGGGGGTAGCGGCGGATCGGCCACCGTCCCCATGGCGGCCAGATGAGCCGACCAGGCCTGGGCATAGGCCTCGAGACCGGGGTCGACCTGCAGCTGGGGAACGGGAGCCGCCCACGAGCTACGGGCCGCCCGTTCGGCGTTGATCCGGGCCACCAGATCCTGGGCGTAAAGCGACTGGATGCCGACCACATCGGTATCGGCGGCCTGAGCCTTCGGCGTGGCCACCACCCTGCCGCGAGAGGCGATGCCGGCGACCGACGCCCCCACCACCACGGCCACCACCAGCGCCATGGCCACCCGTCGACGGGCGGCGTGGGTCTGACAGGCTCGGTGGGTCTCGCGTTCGGGACGCGCACGGCGGTGCGCCGGATGTGCTGCGCTGCGCCCCGAACGTCGTGCTACCCCGTCCGGCGTCCGAATCCGGTGGATTCCGGCCATACCGACACCCCCAAGTTCCGGCGACAATCTACCGGGGTCACAGACCCAGACCCAATCTGGTGACGCTCCGTGACCGACGACGCTCCATGACCGGCAACGCTGCGTGAACTACAACAGAGCTGTGCCCGTACCCGTACCGCCGAACGTCCCTGCGTCATTCACCGAACTGGCCGCCCGGGTCTCCAATTGGGGTCGCTGGGGTCCGGAGGACCAGATCGGCACCCTCAACCTGATCGACGAGGCCGCCCGCCTACGGGGAGTGACGGCGGTCCGGGACGGAAGGGCATTCCCCCTCGGCCTGCCGCTTTCTGAGGGCGAGGGTATCCAAATGGGGTTCGTGGACGGTCGGGTCAATCCGACCCGGACCATGGTCTGCGTCAACAAGCCCCTCGGCGAAGAGCCGGGCTGGGTCGCCTTCTCCGAGGACGTGGTCACCCTCGCCCTCCAGTGCGCAACCCACTGGGACGGGCTGGCCCATGCCTCGTACGGGGTGGGCCCGGACGGTCCCAGGCTCTACAACGGGTATCCGGCCTCGTCGGTTACGGCCGAGGGGGCTACCCGCCTGGGCATCCACCACGTCACCACACTGGTGACGCGTGGTGTGCTGCTCGACGTGGCCCGGGCCAAGTCGGTGGAGATCCTCGAGCCCGGCTACCCGATCACCTCGGCCGACCTGGACGCAGCACTGGACCTGGCCGATGTGGAACTCGAGCCGGGCGACGTGGTGCTGGTCCGTACCGGACAGACCGCCCGTTTGGCACTGCCGGGGAGAACGGGGCTGACCGGGGCCGTTCCGGTCCGGGACCTGGTGGCCTACAGGTGGCCGTCACCGGGGCTGACCATGGGGACGGCGGCTTGGTTCCACGACCACGACGTGGCCGCGGTGGCCACCGACACCGTCGTATTCGAGGTCTATCCCTACGAGGACGAGGGCACCCCCCTGCCCGTCCACCTGCTCAACCTGGTGGAGATGGGCATGACCCAGGGCCAGAACTGGTTCCTCGACGAGCTGGCCGAGGCCTGCGCCAGCGATGGCCGGTACGAGTTCCTGCTGGACGCCACCCCGTTGCCGTTCACCAACGCCCTCGGTTCACCGGTGAATCCGGTGGCCTTGCGCTGACATCCCGGCGAGCCGGACCCGGGGAGGGTCGGGCCGCACCGGACCCGGGGAGCCCGATTCAGCGGTCGGGAGCCAACCGTGGTCGGGCCTTGGCCGATGCCGCCTTCACCTCGGCGGTGCGGGCCGAGGCCGCGCCACCGCCCACCACCGGACCGGTGCGGGGTGGGGGTCCCTCCGAACCGGGAACCTTGCACCCCGGCCGGCGCCGGCCGACCGGTGACCGACCAGTGGAGCAGGCGGGCCTGGCTGTCCACCAGCGAGGCGGTACGGATCCCCCAGAACTCGAACCCGTAGCGGTGGCCGGCCACCTGGGCCAGCATGGCGATCAGGGTGCCGGCCGCCGCCATCGGGTCCGGCCCGGCCGGCGATCCCGACTCCTCGGCGTGGGTGGCGATGACCCGGGCCAGGGTGACCGTCACCGCGTTGAGGGCCCGGACCCGCAGGCCCTGGAACCGGAGGTCGCCCTCCACCGTGGTCAGCTCCACCACCCGGAACACCGCCCGGTTGCGCTCCCAGTAGTCCATGAAGCCCTCGACCACGGCCACCGCGGTGTCCCAGCCCGCATCCTCGGACCAGTCGCCGTCGACCAGGCCGGCCAGCACCCCGGCCCCCTCGACCAGCTCCTCGGCCAGCACGGTGATGGCCGCTTCGACGTTCTCGAAGTACTGGTAGAAGGTGGCCGGCGACGTGCCGGCCTGCCGGGCGATGTCGATGACCTTGATCGACCGCCACGGGGTGGCCACCAACAGCTCGGCCGTGCACTCGAGCAGCCGCTGGCGGGTGGCCCGGCCCCGTCGGCCGGGCACCCGCCCGTCGGTGGTGGCGATCAGCTCCGGATCTGTCGGCGGGAGGCATGGCGGCCCATGGTACCGAGGCCCGGGGTCCCGTGACGGGGCGCCAGACCCGGTCGAAGCGACGGGCGGTGCCGGGAAGGCCGGGCCGAAAGCCCTGGTAGTAGGGTGTACGGTCATGGCGAACCGTCCGGTGCCCCGCACCCTGACGCGGGCCCAGCAGGCCCGGCGCCAACGGGTGATCGACGCCGCCATGGCGCTCGGGCTCGACGGGGGCTACGAAGCGGTGCAGATGCGCGACGTGGCCGCCCGGGCCGACGTGGCCATGGGCACCGTCTACCGGTACTTCACCAGCAAGGACCACCTGCTGGCCGCCGCCCTCGTCCACTGGGTCGAACAGCTGGACAGCCGGCTGGCCCAGCAGCCGGCCCAGGGCGACACCGCGGCCGAGCGGGTCATCGACGCCCTGGACCGGGCGCTGCGGGCCATGGGCCGCCAACCCCAGCTGGTCGGAGCGGTGTTCACCGCCCTGGCCTCGCCCGACCCGGCGGCCATCGAGTGCCAGCAGCAGGTGTCGGTGCTCATGGAGGGGATCATCACCCGGGCCATCGGCGAGCCCCAGCCTCCCGACCTCAGCGACCGGGCCCGCATTCTCGGCCACGTCTGGTACTCGGCCCTGGTCGGCTGGGTGAACGGCTGGAGCAACATGGGCCGGGTCCACGACGAGCTGGTGGTGGCCATCGGCCTGCTGCTGCCCACCGACATCTACGCCGAGGTCTGAACCGGGCCGATCGGGCCCACGGATGACGTTCCCCGGGCCCACGAGCGGGGTACGGTCTGGCCATGCCGTCGGCCATCGAAGTCCGCGGCCTGTCCAAGCAGTTCGGGACCGTGCGGGCCGTCGACGACCTGAGCTTCGAGGTGGCCGCCGGACGGGTGACCGGCTTCCTCGGGCCCAACGGCTCCGGCAAGACCACCACCCTGCGGATGCTGCTCGGCCTGGTGTCGATCACCGGCGGGCACGGCCACCTTCGGGGGTCGCCGCTACGTCGACCTCGACGGCCCGATCCACCACGTCGGAGCCGTGCTCGAGGCCACCAGCTTCCACCCGTCCCGGCGGGCCGAGGACCACCTGAAGACGGTGGCCATCGGGGCCGGCATCCCCCTCACCCGGGTCGACGAGACCCTGGAACTGGTCGGCCTGACCGACGTGGCCCGGCGGCGGGTGGGCAAGTTCTCCCTGGGCATGCGCCAGCGCCTGCAGCTGGCCACCGCCCTGCTCGGCGACCCCGAGATCCTCATCCTCGACGAGCCCTCCAACGGGCTCGACCCCCAGGGCATCCAGTGGCTGCGTACCTTCATCCGACACCAGGCCTCGACCGGGCACGCCGTGCTCGTCTCGTCCCACCTGCTGTCGGAGATGGAGGAGACGGTCGACGACGTGGTGATCGTCTCCCAGGGCCAGCTGGTGCTCCAGACCACCCTGGCCGACCTGGCCACCCAGGCCGGGCACCAGCACCGGTATGCGCATCCGCACGCCCGAGCTGCCCCGCTTGGTCGGCATCCTCCAGGCCATACCGGTGGCCTACCGGCAGGTGGCGCCGGACACCCTGGTCATCGACGGCGCCACCCCCGAGTGGTTCGGCCCCCTGGCCGCCCAGCACCAGATCGTCCTCTACGAGCTGGTCCACGAGCGGGGCAGTCTCGAAGAGGTCTTCCTGAGCCTGACCCACGGGTTCGACGCCGCCGACCCCGTGGAGCATCGGGCCGGGCAGTCCGCGCCGATGGGCGGTCCCGGACCGATGACCGGTCCGCTCCCCCCGGGAGGCCCGGCGTGATCAGGAGCATCCGCTCGGAGTGGCTCAAGATGCGAACCACGGCGGTGCCCTGGGTGCTCGGCGGCCATCGCCGTGGTCATCACCGGCCTGTCCATCCTGCTCATCTTCCTCAACGGCGCCAACGGACCGGGGAGCGGTGGGGGCGGCCCGTCGGTGGGCAGCATCACGCCACACACCACCCAGCAGCTGCGCAACCTGGTGGGCGCGGTGTCGGCAGGCTACATCTTCGCCCTGCTGCTCGGCGTCGCTCATCGTCACCACCGAGTTCCGGCACAAGACGGTCACCACCTCGTTCCTCGTCACCCCCAGACGGCCGCAGTTCGTGCTGGCCAAGCTGCTCACCTCGGCCATCCTCTCGGTGCGTGCTGGCTGTGGTCCTGCTGGCCGCCACCCTCATCGGCGGTGGCATCACCCTGGCCGCCAAGGGCGGATCGTTCACCGACATGCTCCACCAGGTCCCGGCGGTGGCCCCGGGGATGATCCTGGTCTTCGCCCTCTTCGGCATCCTCGGGGTGGGTGTCGGATCGGTGCTGACCAACCAGGTGGCGGCCATCATCGTGTGCCTCGGCTGGTTCCTCATCGTCGAGGGGATCATCATCGGTATCTGGCACGGAACGGCCCGGTGGGTGCCGTCCGGTGCGGCCAGCGGCCGCCGCCAACGTGACCGGGACGGGGCTGCGGACTTCGGCCTGTTCAACTGGTGGCAGGGGCCCTGCTGATGCTGGCCTACGGCCTGGTCTTCGCCACCATCGGCTCGGTCATCCTGACCCGGCGCGACATCACCTGAGTCGGCGGGCGGCGAGACAGGGTTGCTGGCTTTGACAGGACCGCCGGACCCTCATCCACTGGCCGATCGGCCCCTCGACCAGCCACATCCCGACCGGTTGGACCCGGACCGTCCCGACCGAGACCTGATCCTGGCCGCCCACCAGAAGGCCATGGATCGGGGCGATCCGGGCTACACCGACCCGGCCACCGGCCTGTTCGTGCTCACCGCCGCCGCCCTGGCCGAGCGCGGGGAGTGCTGCGAGTCGGGCTGCCGGCACTGTCCCTACGTCGTGTGAGGGTCGGGCGGGACCGGACCCGCGTCGGCCTAGTGTGCTGGTCATGAAGACACGGCTCACCGACCTCCTGCAGATCGAACACCCGGTCATGCTGGCCGGCATGGGCGGGGTGTCCTACGCGCCGCTGGTCACCGCGGTCTCCGAGGCCGGCGGGTTCGGCTGCCTCGGCGCCTCGACCATGAGCAACGAGCGGATGGTGGCGGAGATCGCCGAGGTGCGCGGCGCCACCGACAAGCCGTTCGGCGTCGACCTGCTCACGGCCATGCCCGGTGACCTGGTCGGCCAGGTGGAACAGATCATCGACGGCGGTGCCTCGGTCTTCGTGGCCGGACTGGGGGTGCCGGCCGACGTCGTCGACCTCTGCCACCGCCATCAGGTGCTGGTGGTCAACATGTGCGGCAAGGTGGACCACGCCCGCCGGGCCCTCGACGCCGGCTGCGACATCGTGGTGGCCCAGGGGACCGAGGCCGGAGGGCACACCGGCCAGGTGGCCACCATGCCCCTGGTCCCCCAGATCGTCGACGCAGTGGGTGCGCACATTCCGGTGGTGGCGGCCGGAGGCATCTTCGACGGACGGGGCCTGGCCGCCGCCCTCGCCCTCGGCGCCGACGGGGTGTGGATCGGCACCCGGTTCATCGCCACGCCCGAGGCCCGCAGCGTGGCCGGCTACAAGGACGCCCTCATCCGCACCAGAGAGGACGGCACCACCATCAGCCGGGCCTTCTCGGGCAAGACCATGCGGGTGGTGCGCAACCAGTACACCGATCTTCTACGACGAACATCCCGCACGAGCTCGACCCCTTCCCCGCCCAGCTGGGTAGGTCGATGGAGGACGGCGCTTTCCACCTCGGCGGGGGCGAGGACACCCCGGGCATCGATCCCGAGCGCGAGTGCTACCCGACCGGCCAGGGGGTGGGGGCCATCCAGACCCTCATCCCGGCGGCCAGCCTGGTGCACCAGATCGTGGACCAGGCCGAGCAGGTGCTGGCCGACCTTGGTCGCTCGTCACCGGGCTGAATCAGGGCACCAGAGGGCACCAGGCGGTGGCCTCTCAGCCCGACGAGGCGAGCACCGACCGGTCGCCGGCCCGTAGCCCGGCGATGATCCCGCGGTAGGTGCCGGCCGAGTCGTCCCCCATGGCGTCGGTGTCCAACCACCGGTAGCCGTGCTCCCCCCGGTGCCGGTCGATCCCGTAGAGCCCGAACCGGGGCTCGTAGGAGCCCCACTCGTAGTTGTCGACCAGCGACCAGTGCCAGTAGCCGGTCGACCGGCACTCCGTTGTCGATGGCCGCCACCACCGCGGCCAGGTTGTCCCGTAGGTACCGGGAGCGGTCCCATCCGTCGAGTGCGGGCGAAGGACCGGCCGTTGCGCACCCGGTTGCACAACCCGTTCTCCACCACCCACAGCGGGAGTCCGGGTGCCAGGGTCCGGGTGTCCTGCAGCCATCGGGTCAGCCCGTCCGGGTCGGGGACGTCGTCCCACAGCGGCCGGGTGGGAAGACCACTGCGACCGCCGGCGGTGCGGTGACCGGGCAGCCGGAAGTGCCGGGACGCCACCGGGTCGTAGTAGTCGATCCCGAGGACGTCGAGGGTGCGCTCGGTGCGGGCTGGCGTACACGGCGTCGAGCACCCGACGGAAGCGGCCGGTCCTCCGGCGGCGGGCCCGCCCACCGTCTCCGTAGGGTGCTCGGGCGGCCGCGGCCCGGCGCAACGCCCACTCCCGACCGATGCCGGCGGCGGCACCAGGCGGTCGTGGAGCCGGCGACGCTCGTCCAGCCAGGCGTCGACGTCCCGTCGCTCCACGCCCGTGCTCCCGAGCACAGCAACAGATCGATCATCATGCCGGTCGAGGGCGTAGGCACTCAGAGCGCGCCGTTGTTGGTGGTGACCATCGGCGTCGGGCCGGGCCCGGTGGATCACCTCGTAGCCATAGACGTGGGCGGCACAGCAGATGGTCGGGGGCCACGGCGGCATCCTCAAGCCGACGATCCGGCCCGGGGGGAACATGCCGAGGAGCCACGATCCGATGAGCGAGGACGTTGATCTCGTTGATGGTGACCCACAGCCGGACCTTGGGGGCCAGGGCGCCCGACCGCCATCTCGGCCCACGGCCGGAAGCGGGCCGGGGGCGTCGGGACGGAGCCAGAAGTCCTCGCCCAGCCAGGCCGGGTGGGTGAAGTGGTGCAGGGTGACCAGCGGGCTCCAGCCCCGGCTCGACGCAGCCGTCCACGATGGCGGCGTACCGGTCGAGGGCGCGCTGGTCGATCCCCTCCCGTCGGGACCACCCGAGCCCACTCGATGCCGAGCCGGAAGCTGTCGCACCCCAGTGCGGCGGCCCGGTCGAGGGCCTCTTCGGGCCGGTCCCAGAAGCCGACCGCGTTGCCCGACGGCTCGACCCGGCCCACCTGCTCCCAGGCCAGCCAGTTGTTGGCCGGCTCCCCGGCCCGTTGAAGCCGCCCTCGACCTGGAACCCGGCGGTGGCCACCCCGAACAGGAAGCCCGTCGGGAAGACGCCGCCCGGTCCCCGGGTGCGACGCTGGTGCTCCGATGGGTCTGGCGGTGGACGGCACGCTGCGCGCCCTATCCTCGATCGGGCTATGGAGCCTGCGCCCCGGGCAGCGGACCGGGTGGCGTGGTCGCTCCGCTCCGGTGGTCCACCGCTCGCTTCGGGTCGACCCCGGACCGCCACGACCGTCCCGCACCGATGACCAGTCGCCGCGCTCGACCCCGAGCGGATGCCGGTGGTCATCGCCGTCCGGCCAGTCGATCGAACGGACCGAGCTGGTGACGCCCGGTGGAGCTGATGGCCCGGGCCTGCGAGGCGGCCTTTGCCCAGGTGCCCGGGCTGCGCGACCGGATCGACCGCCTCTCGGTGGTCGACATCATGACACCGACCGGCCGGCGCCGGCCACCGAGCTGGCCGACCTGGTCGGATCGCCCCGACCGGCGATCGCGAGGTCACCACCATCGGTGGCAACTCCCCCCAGTGGCTGGTCAACCGGGCCGCCACCGACATCGCCGCCGGTCGGTTGGGGGTGACGGTGATCGCCGGGGCCGAGGCCATCCGCTCGTCGCGGGCCCGGCGGGCCGCCGGGACTGCCCCGCCTCGAAGGTCGCGCCCGATCTGGCTCCCGACCCGGTGGTCGGCGACGACCAACCCGGGGTCGGCCCGGCCGAGTCGGCCATCGGGCTGTTGGCCCCGGTCCACGTCTACCCGCTGTTCGAGAGCGTGGTGGCCGCCCGGGCCGGCCAGGACGCCGCCGGGCCCACGCGCCGGGCCATGGGCGAGCTGCTGGCCCCGTTCACCCGCGGTGGCCGCCGCCAATCCCTTCGCCTGGTTCCCGACGACGCCTACCGACCCGACGGAGATCGCCACCCCGAGCCCCGACAACCGCATCGTCTGCGAGCCGTACACCAAGCGGATGACCGCCTTCCTCGGCTCCGACCAGGGCGCCGCCCTGGTGGTCTGCTCGCTGGCCGCCGCCCGGCGGGCCGGGGTGGCCGACCGGGCGGTGTTCGTCTGGTCGGGAGCCGAGGCCGACCGACGTGCGCTTCCCGACGTGCCCGACCCGACCCCGGACGCTCTCCGGCCATCGCCGCCGCCGGACGGGCGCTGTTCGACGCGGCATCGGCGGCAGCCGGACCCGGCGGCGATGATCGGGGTCGACGACCTCGGCCGTCATCGACCTCTACTCCTGCTTCCCCTCCGCGGTGGAGATGGCCGCCGAGGCGCTCGGGCTCGGCCCGCGACGACCACCGGGGCCTGACCGTCACCGGCGGCCTCCCCTACTTCGGCGGTCCCGGCAACAACTACACCACCCACGGCATCGCCACCCTCACCGACCGCCTGCGCGAGAGCCAGGGAGCCGGACCGACCCGGCTGGGCCTGGCCACCGGGCTCGGCTGGTTCGTCACCAAGCACGCCCTCGGCCTCTACGGGACGACCCCGCCCCCCGGGGGGTTCCGGCGGGGCGACACCACGGCCGACCAGGCCGGCATCGACGCCTCGGCGGTCGAGGTGGCGCTGGAGGTGGACGCGCCCACCCGGCCACCGTGGTGGCGGCCACCGTGGTGCGCGACCACGACGGGACGGCCACCGGCGCGCCGGTGATCGCCCGGCTGCCCGACGGGCGGCACATGGCCCTGGCCGCCGAGGACGACGAGGTCGATGGCCGCCATGGGCGAGCTCGACGTCCCGGGCGTGGTCGGCACCGATGTGGTCGTCGCAGCCCGGCCCGCCGCGCTACCGTCTGGCCCCGGAGCCGCAGCCAGCTCGTCACCGAAAGCTGACGTCCAGGGAGACCCCATGTCCGAACTGCTGCGTGAACGCCAGGGTCACATCGAGATCCTCACCATCAACCGGCCCGAGGCCCGCAACGCCATCAACGGCGCAGTGTCCGGCCCTTCGCCGAGCCTTCGACGAGCTGGAGGCCGACGACGACTGCTGGGTGGTCATCCTGACCGGCGCCGGTGACAAGGCGTTCAGCGCCGGCATGGACCTGAAGGCGTTCGCCGCCGGCGAGGCGGCCGACATCATCGGGGCCAAGGGCGGGTTCGGCGGCATCGCCCAGCGCGACTTCCCCAAGCCGATCATCGCCGCGGTCAACGGTTCGGCGCTGGCC
Organism: uncultured Acidimicrobiaceae bacterium; assembly: GCA_963824355.1. Lineage (GTDB taxonomy): Bacteria > Actinomycetota > Acidimicrobiia > Acidimicrobiales > RAAP-2 > Bog-756. Next base: position 184,964 of record CAWGOY010000002.1, read on the forward strand.
GGTGGGTGCGAGATCATGCTCTCCTGCGACCTGGTGGTGGCGGTGGAGGAGGCCAAGTTCGGGATCCCCGAGGTGAAGCGGGGTCTGATGGCCGGCGCCGGCGGACTGATCCGGCTCCCCAAGCGCATCCCGCCGGCCATCGCCCTCGAGCTGGCCTTGACCGGCGATCCCATCGACGCGCCACGAGCGCTGGCTCTCGGTCTGATCAACCGGGTGGTGCCGGCCGACGAGCTGATGGACGAGGCACTGGCCCTGGCCGGCACCATCGCCGAGAACGCTCCGCTGGCCGTGCGGGCGTCCAAGCGGGTGATGAAGCAGGCCGGCGAGCTCCCCGATGCCGAGGGCTGGGCGATCAACAACGCCGCGGTGCCCGAAGTGTTCGGGTCGGCCGACGCCATGGAGGGGCCGATCGCCTTCGCCGAGAAGCGCAAGCCCAACTGGACCGGCAAGTAGGCCGGTCCCGGTGAGGCGGGCCTACTCGATCCGACGGCCGGTGCAATGACCATCCTGGGCCACGCGGCGGTGTCCCACGCCGCCAACGTGCCCGACCTGTCCGACGGACTGGGCGGGTTCCGGCTGATCCTCCACGTGCTGGCCGCCACCGTCTGGGTGGGCGGGCAGTTCACCGTGGCCGGGCTGCTGCCCACCATCCGGGCCCTCGGCGACGACGCCCCGAAGAAGGTGGCCCAGGCCTTCGCCCGCCTGCTGTGGCCGGCCTACGCCGTCCTGGTGGTCACCGGGTTCTGGAACATCAGCGCCCTCGACCGTCAAGGACGCCTCCTCCGCCTGGAAGGCGGTGCTGGTGGTCAAGATCGTCGTGGTGGTGGTGGCCGGGGTGGCCGTCTTCCTCCACCAGCGGGCCACCACCAGCGGGCCTGGCCGTCTGGGGGGCGGTCGGGGCCCTGGCCTCGGTGGCCGCGCTGGGCCTCGGGGTCTTCCTGGCCGGCTGAACCGGGACATCCGACCGGGCGGTCCGTTCCGACACAGGTCGGCGCCGGCGCCTGCGGCGTAGCACACCAGTCGCAGGTCTAACCTGGTGCAGCAGCCGACAAAGGAGATGCACACCATGCACATTCGGCCCACCCGCAGAAATCTTCGGCGAGGACGGCATCATCGTCCTGGTCGTGGTCGTCGTCGTCCTGTTCGGATCCACCCAGATCCCCAAGCTGGCCCGTTCGCTGGGCTCGGCGCAGAAGGAGTTCAAGAAGGGCCTCGACGAGGGCGCCTCCGAGGATGGCGCCGAGCACCCCGGCCGTGGCCAAGGCCACACCACCGGCCGCGGTCAGCCCGCCGGCTCCCCAGGTCCAGACCCCCCCGACGGTCGATGTTCACGTCGACGGCCCCGGGCGCCACTTCCTGACGCCACCGTCTGACGCCATCCCGATCGCTGCCGCTCCGAATGTCATCGGCCTGATGGCCATCGCGCCGATGACCGCAGCACGTCGATGACCGAGGGGCACCCCGGCCACCGGGTCCGTCGGCCTCCGAGCCTCCGCCGGGGCGGCTGGATCCCCTTCTGGATCCTCCAGGCGGCCGAGCTGGGGGTGGCCGTGGCCCTGGTCGACATCTCGCTCCACGTCGACAACGGCGGTCTGCTGGTGGCCGCCGCGGTGGCCTTCGGCCTGTTGGCCATCACCGCCAAGGGGCCGTTGGGCTGGTCCGGGTCGTCGGTCCCCGGCTGCCATGTGAGCCTGGTGGAGGTGGCCTGCATCGTGGTGGCCCTGGCTCCCGTGCTCAGCCGCTTCCGTCCTGACATCGAGGGGATCATCACCGTGGAGTTCGTGGCCGTCGGGATGATCCGGCTGGCCACGCTGACCTCGACGGCACCTGCCGGCCATCGTCGCGCATCCGGCGGTCCGATCATCGAGACCCAGGGCGTTCCGACCCCGTCCCGTCCGGCCCCGGCCCAGCCCGCCGTGACCGGTGCCACCTCGGGTGGCGACCCCGGGGTCCGCACTGCACCGGGCACCGTCGGAACGGCGACGGCCAAGGCGGCCCGGTGGGCGGGTCGGGCCACCGGTGTCGGACAAGCGGACCGTCGAGGACCTACCGTCCCGAGGCCGAGGAACGGGTGAAAAGGACCATCCGGTCGGCCGGGCGGGTCGCCGGTCGGGCCGCCGCCTGCACCCGAAGCCGGCAGCCGACCCCGGACCCCCGGAGGGCTGAACCGCGTCCGACGAGTCCGACGTCCTGGCCCTGGCCGACCGGCTGTGGACCGGTGCGGTCACCACCACCGAGGTGCACCCGGTCGGCGGCGGCACCGGCATGGCCGAGGTGGCCGACGGGGTCGGCCTTCGTCCCCTCGTTCGCCAACGTGTCCGCTGTCAGCACCGACGACGGTCTGGTCCTGGTGGACACCGGCAGCGTCTTCTGCCGCCGCCGGGGTCCACCGGACCCTGCGGGCCTGGAGCCCGGCCGACTCCACACCGCCGTCTACTCCCACGGTCACATCGACCACGTCTTCGGCGTGCCGGTGTGGGAGGCGGAGGCGGCCGAGCACGGCTGGCCCGCGCCGGTGGTGGTGGCCCACGAGGCCCTGCCGGCCCGGTTCGACCGCTACCGGATGACCGCCGGCTACAACGGGATCATCAACCGCCGGCAGTTCAACCTGGAGTCGCTGCAGTGGCCGACCGAGTACCGCTACCCCGACCTCACCTACCGGGACCACCTCGACCTCGACGTCGGCGGGCACGGTGTCGAGCTGCACCACGCCCGGGGCGAGACCGACGACCACACCTGGACCTGGTTTCCGGGGCGCCGGGTCCTGTGCTGCGGCGATCTGTTCATCTGGGCCTCGCCCAACGCCGGCAACCCGCAGAAGGTCCAGCGCTACCCGCTCGAGTGGGCCGACGCGCTGCGGTCGATGCTGGCGCTCTACGACCGGCCCGGCGGTGGCCCCGAGGTGCTGCTGCCCGGCCACGGGTTCCCGGTGGTCGGAGCGCGACCGGATTCGCCAGGCCCTGGGCGACACCGCCGAACTGCTCGAGTCGCTGGTCGAGCAGACCCTGGCGCTGATGAATGCCGGGGCCCGGCTCGACGAGGTCATCCACACGGTCACCCCTCCGGCCCGACTGATGGAGCGCCCCTACCTGCGACCGGTCTACGACGAGCCCGAGTTCGTGGTGCGCAACGTCTGGCGGCTCTACGGCGGCTGGTGGGACGGCAATCCGGCCAACCTGAAGCCGGCGCCGGAGCGGGCATTGGCCACAGAGCTGGCCGACGCTGGCCGGAGGGGCCGGAGTCCTGGCCGACCGGGCCCTGGCCCTCGCCGACGGGGCCCCGGCCGGCGACGACGCCGGGGCTCTGCGCCTGGCCGGACACCTGGCCGAGCTGGCCTGGCTGGCCGCTCCCGAGGACGCCGGGGTGGCCGGCGGTGCGACGCACCGTATTCACCCGGCGGGCCGACGAGGCCTCCTCGACCATGGCCCACGGCGTGTTCTCGTGGGCAGCGAGGGAGTCGGGCGACCCACCTCCGGAAGCCGCCCCCTAGGGCCGACCACCGCGCCGCCATTGGGTGAGCGGGCGGGCTGCCCTGAACAGGGATTTCCCGCGGTCGGGTCGAGGGCGCGCAACAAGTGGGGTCTCAACTTCTAATTCCGGCGCCGTGCCCACTAGTGTCATCGCCGTGAACGCATTCACAACCCGGTCACGACGGAGCGCGCCGCTGGGCGACCAGCCACCCGCCGGCCGCGGTGGTGTCGGGAGACCCGGTCGACCAGCGCCGTCGGGGCTGGTCCCGGCGTGCGGTCGCTCTGGCCATCGCCGCTCCCCTGGTGCTGGGAGGATGCAGCTTCTACCCGACCTACGGCGCCAGTCGCGGGGCCACCACCCAGGGCCAGGAGACGTTCAAGCTCTACTCGGGGATGATGACCACCGGCATCATCGTGGGCGGCCTGGTCTTCCTACTCATCCTGTACACCATCGTCCGGTACCGCAAGCGGTCCGACGAGATGCCCAAGCAGTTCCACGAGAACATCCCCATCGAGGTGCTCTACACCATCATCCCGGTGATCATCGTGGCCTTCCTGTTCGCCTTCACCGTGATCACCGAGAACAAGGTCGACGCCACAGTGCCGGTCAACGCCACTGTCACCTCCACCGGCAAACCGGTGGTTGATGTGCGGGTCACCGCCTTCCAATGGGGGTGGCGGTTCGACTACACCGGCCTCAACGTGGGCGTGGCCGGGGAGACCACCAACGGCCCCAACAACCACGGGCCGCAGATGGTGGTGCCGGTGGGCGAGACGGTGCAGGTGACCCTGGTCTCCAACGACGTCATCCACGGGTTCTACGTGCGTGACTTCAACTTCAGCCGCTACGCGCTGCCCGGTGTGACCAACTACTTCGATCTCGATGTCCTCCACGCCGGCACCTACGACGGCCAGTGCACCCAGATCTGCGGCCTCTATCATTCGGAGATGCTGTTCAGCGTCCGGGCGGTCAGCCCGACCGCCTTCACCCAGTGGGCGGCAAACGAGGTGGCCACCGGCCACACCCTGCCGCGCTCGGGCTCCGGCGCCCAGAACAATCCGCCAATCTACGACCACATCACCCCCTCGACGCCCACCCCGGCCAACGCCTAGCCGCATGACCAGTCCATCACTGCCCACTCCGACGCTGTCCACGGCAAAGGGATCCGCATGACGACGACCATCGAACCCCCCGATCTGATCACCCCCGAAGAGCCGGGCGGTCCCAACGGGCACGCGCCCGACGCCCACGCCGGTGGAGGGGAACACGCCCACCACGAAGGACCCACCGGCATCCTCAACTGGCTCACCTCCACCGACCACAAGGTGATCGGCAAGAGCTACATGATCACCTCGTTGGTGTTGTTCTTCCTCGCCGGCATCATGGCCCTGGTGATCCGGGCCCAGCTGACCACGCCCACCGCCTCGTTGGTCTCCTTCCAGACCTACAACGAGCTGTTCACCATGCACGGCAGCCTCATGCTGTACCTGTTCGCCGGACCCTTCGCCTTCGGTGGACTGGCCAACTACATCGTGCCGCTGCAGGTGGGGGCGCCGGACATGGCCTTCCCCCGGCTCAACGCCCTCTCCTACTGGCTGTATCTGGGCGGTTCGATCACCATGATGTCGGGTTTCTTGGTGGCCGGAGGCGCGGCCAGCTTCGGCTGGGTGGCCTACGCCCCGCTGTCCAACGCCACCAACTCGCCGGGAGCCGGCGCCGACCTGTGGCTGATGGCCCTGGCCCTCACCGGCTTTTCGGCCATCTTCACCGGGGTCAACCTGTGCGCCACCATCTTCTACCTGCGGGCGCCGGGCATGACCATGTTCCGAGTGCCCATCTTCTCGTGGAACATGCTGGTGACGGCCATCCTCATCCTCATCGCCTTCCCGGTGCTGTTCGGGGCGGTGGTCCTGCTGTTCTGCGACCGACACTTCGGGACCCACATCTTCACTGTCCAAGGGGGCGGGGTTCCGGTCCTCTGGCAGAACCTCTTCTGGTTCTTCGGCCACCCCGAGGTGTACATCCTGGCCCTGCCCTACTTCGGCATGGTCACCGACATCATCCCGGTGTTCTCTCGCAAGCCGCTCTTCGGATACAAGGGCATGGTCTTCGCCACCATGTCCATCGCCGCCCTGTCCACCGGGGTGTGGGCCCACCACATGTTCACCACCGGCGTGGTGCTCCTGCCCTTCTTCTCGCTGCTGTCGTACATGATCGCCATCCCCACCGGCATCAAGTTCTTCAACTGGATCGGCACCATGTGGGGAGGCCAGCTGAGCTTCCAGACCCCCATGCTGTTCTCCATCGGCTTCCTGTTCGCCTTCTTGATGGGCGGCGTCACCGGCGTGCTGCTGGCCTCGCCCCCGGTCGACTTCATGACCCACGACACCTACTTCGTGGTGGCCCACTTCCACCAGGTGCTCATCGGTACCGCGGTGTTCGCCGGGTTCTCCGGGTTCTACTTCTGGTACCCGAAGATGTTCGGCCGGATGCTCCGCGAACCCCTGGGCAAGATCCACTTCTGGGGGCTGTTCATCGGGTTCTGGGTGACCTTCATGCCCCAGTACGTGGTCGGTCTGGATGGCATGCCCCGGCGGGTGGCCGCCTACCTGCCGTCCAACGGCTGGACCACCCTCAACGTGATCTCGACGGTGGGGGCGTTCATCATCGGCACCTCGTTCCTGTTCTTCTTGATCAACCTGTGGGTGTCGTGGCGCAACCCCATCCCGGCCGGTGACAACCCGTGGGACGGCCATACCCTCGAGTGGTTCACCTCCTCACCCCCGCCCCACCACAACTACACCACGCTGCCCCCGATCCGCTCCGAGCGGCCCACCTGGGACTACAACCATCCCGAGCACCGGACCATCCACAAGGACCCGAAGCCCCTTCCCGACCAGGAGACCGTCACCGTGGGCGCCGACTCGTGAGGGTCAACGGGCTCTTCCTGGCCGGCGTCGGGGTCTTCTTCGGGATCATCGGCATCATCTACTGGTTCACCAGCTACGACGACGGCGGCTTCGCCATGCTCATCGGCACGGCCGGGCTCGGGGTGCTGCCCGGCTCGTACTACCTGTGGTGGTCGGTGCACATGAAGCCACAGCCCGACGACGATCCCAATGCCGAGGTGGCCGAAGGGGCCGGTACGGTGGAGTCGTTCCCCGGTTCGAGCATCTGGCCGTTCCTGCTGGGCATGGGAGCGATGTTCTGTGTGCTGACCTTCGTGTTCGGGCTGTGGCTGGCACCACTGGCCGCCGCGCTCATGCTGTCCGCCGCCATCGGGGTGACCGTCGAGAGTCGTCGGGGGGCGCGGTCTAACCCGATCGCCGGGTCGCCCGGCGGTCAAAGGTCCCGATCGGTCCGGTCCCGCCCCCTGGCGGTTCCGACCGGGCGGTCCCCGGACCCGGATCCGGGGACCGGGCTACGTATACTTCGGTGGCCTGCCGGCCCCCCTTTATGAGTTCCTTCCTGACCTCCACCGGTACCGGACCGCCGCCCGGCACCCCGGATCCCGCCGAGCAGGACAAGGGTGGTCCCCCACCAGCCGGGAGGACATCTCCTCTCCGCGCCGGGCGGTGGGCCTACGGGGTGATCGCCGTGGTCACCTACCTCCCCATGCTGCTGACCAAGCCGGGGGTGGTCTCCGACGACACCAAGACCTACCTCTACCTCGACCCGGGCAAGTGGATGAGGACCTCAGCGTCGGCGTGGGACCCCAACGTCGCCCTCGGCACGGTGACCCACGAGACCATCGGCTACCTGTTCCCGATGGGTCCCTACTACTGGACGATGGCCCTGATCCACGTCCCTACCTGGGTGGCCCAACGCCTGTGGCTCGGCTCCATCGTCTTCGTAGCCGGGGCCGGGGTCCTCTATCTGGCCGACACCATCGGACTTGTCGGCCCGGGGCGGCTGATCGCAGCAATGGCCTACGCCTTCACCCCCTACGTCCTGCAGTATTCGGGACGCATCTCGGTCATCCTCATGCCTTACGCCGGGCTTCCCCTGCTACTGGCCTTCGTCATCCGGGCCGTCCGCCAGCGGGGATGGAAGTACCCGGCGCTCTTCGCCCTGGTGGTGGCCTTGGTCAGTGGTATCAACGCCAGCTCCATCCTCTACGTGGGGATCGCCCCGGTGCTGTGGTTGCCTTTCGTGGTGCTGGTGGCCGGCGAAGCCACCGGGAGGCGGGCCTTCGGCACGTTCGTGCGGGTCGGGTTGCTGCAGCCTCCTCGCCTCGCTGTGGTGGATCGTCGGCCTAGCCGTGGAGGGGGCGTTCGGCATCAACGTCCTCCGCTACACGGAGTCGGTCCAGGCCACCAGTTCCACCTCCAACGCCTCCGATGTCATCCGGGGCCTGGGCTACTGGTACTTCTACGGCGGGGACCGCATCGGGCTGTGGACGCAGGCGGCGGCGGAGCTCACCCAGAAACTGTGGCTGATCGCCCTCACCTACGTGCTCCCAGTGGTGGCCTTGGTGTCAGCGGCACTGGCCCGCTGGCGCTACCGGATCTACTTCGTAGCGCTGGTGGCCATCGGGTTGGTCCTGTCGCGTCGGTGCCTACCCGTACGAACACCCCACCGCATTCGGCGCCGTGGCCAAGGCGTTCATGACCAAGACCACCGCCGGCCTGGCCTTGCGCTCCACCGACCGGGCCACGCCCCTGGTCGTCCTGGGCCTGGCCGTGCTGGCCGGCATGGGTGTAACAGCCTTGGCCGGCCGGTTCCGGGGCGTCGGACTGGTTCGCCTTCGTCGTGGTCGGGCTGTGCCTGCTGCTGGCCGATGCTCCCTTCTTCGCCGGCACGACGGTGATCAGCCAGTTCTCCCAGCCGGCCGCGCCCCCGAAACCGGTGACCGAGGCCGCCGCCCACCTCAACGCCACCCATCCGGGGACCCGGGTCTACGCGCTGCCCGGGAACAACTTCGCCGCCGAACGGTGGGGCGACACCATCGACCCGGTGTGGCCGGCGCTGCTCGACCGACCCTTCGTCACCCGGGAGCAGCAGATCCAGGGCTCGCTGCCCACGGCCGACCTCCTCTACGCCCTCGACGCGCCTCTCCAACAGGGGACAATGGACTGGGACGCCCTGGCCCCGGTAGCCCGCCTGATGAGCGTGGGCGACGTCCTGGTCGATTACGACCAGCAGTACGAGCGCTACGACACCCCCCGTCCGGCCGTCCTGGCCCAGCAGTTGTCTGCCACGCCGCCGGGGCTCTCGGATCCGGTGTCGTTCGGTCGGCCGGTTCCCAATGTGGCGACCATCCCCATGCTCGACGAGACCTACTACGGCTTGCCCACGAACCAACGCACGCCCTCACCCGTCGTCACCTACACGGTGGGCCATCCCCGCCCGATCGTGCGGGGCGAGTCGATGGCCCATCCCCTGATCGTCGACGGTGACGCGGTGGGGATGGTCGACGCGGCCGACGCCGGTCTGCTGGCCTCCGATCCGACCATCCTCTATGCCGGGACCCTCGACCGGGACAAGGCGCTCGGTGCTGTCGCCCTCCACGGTCCGGCCGACCTGGTGGTGACCGATTCCAATCGCAAGCAGGCCTTCGAGTGGAACAGCCTCAACGACAACACGGGCTACACCGAGACGGCCACCGAACAGCCCACCCCGTTCATCCAGAACGACCCGGCCATCGACCTCTTCCCGGGGACGCCGTCCGACGCGCAGACCACCTCGATCCTCCAAGGTATCCGCTCGGTGACCGCCTCGGCCTACGGAACCGCCACCACCCTGCGCTCGGAGTGGCGGCCGGCCAACGCCATCGACGGAAATCCCACCACGGCCTGGGAGACCGAGGGTGACTCGGGGGTTCCCAACGGGAACTGGTGGCAGGTAACGCTGGACCACCCGACCACCACCTCCTCGGTCACCCTTCTCCAGCCCCAGCCGGTGGCCAACGAGGCCGACTACACCAACCAGTGGATCACCCAGGCCACCCTCACCTTCGACGGCCAGGACCCGGTGACCGTCGACCTCGGCCGGAGCTCGCGCACCTCCCCCGGCCAGGTGGTGACGTTTCCGACACGATCGTTCAGGACGCTGCGGGTGACCATCGATCAGACCAACCTGTCCAACGGCTCGTCGGTACCGGCCGGTTCAAGCCTGGTCGGTCTGGCCGAGGTGGGCATCGGCCCGACCCGGGTGACCCAGATCGTCAAGCTGCCAACCGACCTGCTCGACGCGGTGGGCAGCGCCTCGGCCAACGATCGCCTGACCTTCATCTTCACCCGGGACCGGGTGGCCCCCGTACCGCCCCGTCAGAGCCCCGAGGTGGCCCTGGCCCGCCAGTTCCAGCTCACCACGGCGCGGGGGTTCGCCGTCGATGGCACGGCGCGGATCTCGACTGCCGCCCCCGATGATCAGATCGACCGGCTGGTGGGACGGTCGGGGGGCACCTCCGGCCTCCTCGCCGCCACCTCCAGCGGCCGGATGCCCGGGGACCTCGAGGCCACGGCCAGCGCCACCGTCGACGGAAACACGGCAACCGCCTGGAGCCCCGGGATCGGTGCCACCGCCCAGGCCGGGTCGTGGCTCGACTACGCCTTCACCCAGCCGGTCACCGTCGACCACCTCGACCTCCAGGTGATCTCCGACGCCGAGCACAGCCGGCCGACCTCGATCACCGTAACCGGGACCAGCGGATCGCAGACGGTTCCGCTGCCGGCCATTCCGGTGACGGCCGGGGCCGGCTCGACCTCCGCGGTACCGGTGTCGTTCCCGGCAGTGACCGGAGCCAATCTGCGAGTCACCTTCGACGGGATTGCCGCCCGCACGACGGCCAGCTACGAGACGTCGCTGCCCAACGTCCTGCCCATCGCCATCGCCGAAGTGGGCATCCCCGGCGTGTCCGGAACCGCCCTGCCAGCCACCATCCCCGAGACCTGCCGGTCCGACCTCCTGTCCCTGGACGGCAAGCCGGTGTGGGTATCCGTGTCGGGTACCACCGCCGACGCCCTGTCGGGCAACGGCCTCGAGGTCAGTCTGTGCGGTCCGGATGCGGCCGGCCTGAAGCTGGGTGCCGGTACCCACCGGCTGATGGCCGCCGACGGAGCGGTGACCGGCTTCAACATCGACCAGCTGGTCCTGGATTCGGCGCCGGCCACTCCGGCCGGGCCCGCACCCCTGGCCGCCTCGGCCAACCTTGCGCCGACCCCGTCGGCCTCGTCGGGAGCGCCGGTGGTGTCGGTCACACGGCAGTCGTCGACGGCCATCGACGCCACGGTCACCCGGGCCACCGGACCGTTCCTGTTCGTCCTCGGACAGAGCCTCAACCGCGGCTGGTCAGCCACGGTGGTCGGCGGCGGCGACCTCGGCCCGCCCACCCTGGTCGATGGCTTTTCCAACGGCTGGTATGTGAACCGGGCCACGCTCGATGCTGCCTCCCGCCATGGTGCGTTCGAGGTGCGACTCCGGTTCACCCCGCAGTCGACGGTGAATGTGGCCCTGGTCATCTCCGGGGCCACGGTGGTTGCCTGTGCCCTCATCGTGGTGGCTGCGCTGCTCCGACGGCGGCGGAAGGGCTTGCGGGAGGCGACGCCGGTCGCCGAGCAGGTCGTCCAGCCGGTCGTCGAGCCGTTGGCCCCAGCGTCGTTGTCGAGCCAGCCGTCTTCGCCGTCTCTCGTCCCCTTCCGGTCAGAGCGTCGCCGGTTCGTCCGGTCGCGGCCGGTGTCGGCGGTGGCAGGCACGGTACTGGCCGGGGCCGGTGCCTGGGCCCTCGGAGGGGTGTTCGCCGGTGTGGTCACCGCGGTGGGTGTGCTCCTCACCATGACGCTGCCCTCCGGCCGAATCGTCCTGCGGGTGGCAGCCATCGCACTGATGGTGGGCGGGGCGGCGGACATCGTGGCCCATCAGGCCCGCTACCACTACCCACCGGGAGGCTGGCCCACCCAGTTCAACCGGGCCTCGGCACTGATCTGGGGTGCGGTGATGCTGCTGGCCGCCGACGCCGCCCTGTCGGCGGTCCGGCGGATCCGGGACCACCGGAGGCGAGCGGTTGCCAGGGGGCCGGAGGGGCGGTGAGCGAGCAGTCGCCCGATCCGGTGGACGTCGATGACCCCCCCGCCGGTCCGTCCCCCAGCCCGGGCAACGAGGTCGACCGCCCGGCCCCGCGTGGAAGGCACGCCGAGAACGAGCCCGACGGGAACCGTTCGCGTGGCGCGCTGGCCGTGGCTGTGGCCGTCACCGTGTTCGCCCTGTTGCCGGTATTCGCCCTCATCCTCCAGCGGTGGGGACGCCCCTACCTCCCGGTCCAGGATCAGGCCGTGCTCGACCTGCGCATCCGCGATGTCTGGACCTTTTCGGCCAATACCCCCCTGGTCGGCCCCTACAGCCGGTTCGGCTGGAGCCACCCGGGACCGTTGATGTACTACCTGCTGGCCCTGTTCTCGGGCGTGACCGGCGAGCCGGCCTGGGCATCCATGGTGGGCCAGGCACTGCTCGAGGGTGTGGCCCTCGTATGGTTGGCCCGCCTGTCGTGGAAGACCGGCGGCCTCCGTCGGGTGCTGCCGTGGATGGCGGTGATCACCTTGTCCTACGTGGGCACCGGTGCCTGGATCCTCCAGGTGCTCTGGAACCCACACGTGGCCTTCCCTTTCTTCGCCCTCTTCCTGCTGCAGAGCTGGCTGGTCGGGATGGGCCATACCCAGCGTCTTTTGGGCTTGGCAGTGGTGGCGACATTTCTGGTCCAGACCCATGTGGGCTACGCCCTGCCCGTCCTGGTGATCGGCGTGTGGGCGGTCGTGCGACTGATCCTCGATCGCCGGAGCCAGCACCTCCCGGTGCGGCAGTGGTCGGTGTGGAAGGCACCGGTGATCGCCTTGGCTCTGCTCTGGTTCATCCCCCTGGTGGTGGAGACGGCGGTGCACTTCCCGGGCAACACGGCCCACCTCCTCAAGTTCTACGCCGGGCTGGACCCCAACAACCAGCAGCCCCTGCTCGGGCTGCACAACGGACTCGGCTACCTGGCCACCGAGTTCCGATGGCGACCACCCTGGCTGGGCGGGTCCGACCCGGTCAACGCCTTCACCGGTGCCCCGGCGCCGTCTTCGCTGGTCTGGCTCATCGTGCCGGTGGTACTGGTCGCCGTCGCGTGGTGGGCGGCCCACCGCCAGCACAGGAGCGATCTGCGGATCCTGGCCGAGTTGCTGGCCGTGTCACTGGTGGCCGGGGTGGTAACGCTCACCTTCGTGCGCGGCCTACCGGTCGGCTACCTCTTCTACTGGCGGATCATCGTCGGCGCGGCCACCGTGGTGCTCAGTCTGTTCGTGGTGGTCGATGCCTTCGCCGGCAACCTCGGCGCGACCGAGGGGGCCGAACGGGCCGGCTCCGACGATCGCACCGGTCGGACTGGTCGCCTCCTGACCCCGGTCTTCTCGGTGGTGCTGGTGGCGGTCATCGCCGTGGCCAGCATCGCCTTCACCGACACGGTGGCGTCTGCTGACGGCCCGGTGTCACCCATGGGCCCGATGGCCACCTCCATCCTCGGCCAGCTCCACGAGCGGCACCAACCGGACAGCAAGGTCATCGTGCGCTTCGCCGGCTCGGCGCTCGGCGGCCTGCAGGCCGGGGTGATCGACCAGCTGGCCAGAGAAGGCAACCCGGTCTTCGTCGACCCCTCGCTCGGCTACCAGTTCGGCTACGGGCGCACTGCGTTGCCCTCCGAGGTCGGGGCCGTCTGGTACGTGACCGAGGAGAGCCAGGTGTTCAGTTTGATCTCGGCCATGCCCGGCGCCCGGGTTCTGGCCGTCTCCCATCCGCTGCCGACCGGCCAGCAGGCCCAGCTGATCGCCCTCCAGCGCCGCTTGGCCGCGGTGTTGGTGACCGAGGGCCGGGCCGACGACGTGAGTCACCTGGGTAGCCCCCTCGTCGGCTTCATCCTCGCCGGCGTGCCCGGCGTCACCACTGCCCAACTCGACCAGCTCGGGCTGCTCAACAGTGGCGTGGCCCGGGGCTACTGCCTGTGCTCGGTGATCTCATTCCCGTCGGCCCAGGTTCCGGCGGCGTTGCCGGCCGGCGTGTCCTGATCCCGGCTCGGCCCAGGCTGCGGAGGGAGCTCGAACCGGCGCCCGACCGGGGAGTGGCCGGCCGGTCAGCGGGGCGCGGGACGGTCCAGGTTCCAGTGCCGGGAGGCCCGGCAGAACCAGCCGGTGCCGTCCTCCCGGGGAAACAGGGTGAACCGGCTGATGGTGCGCTGACGGCCCTGGTGGTCTCCGTAGAGGAGGTCGATGCTGAATGGCGACAGCCCGGCCAGCGCGGCCAGCAAGGTCCTCTGAGCCGGATCCTCGACCTCCCGGACGGCGCCCTCGAAGTAGCCGGCACCGCCGGCCGGAATATAGAGGTCGATGGTCAGGCGCCGGAAGGCGTCGGGTTCGCCGGGGGAACCGTCGTACCGTGTCGGGTAGGGAAGCCACCCGTGCAACAGAGCCAGACCGGCCCCGGCGTTACGGAGGCCGAAGGCCAGGTAGACCACGCCGTTCTCGTGCTCGATGACCGCCTGACCACCACCCAGGCGGGCCCGATGCAGGTCGACCCACATCACCTTCTGTTCGGGGTCGTCGGCCAGCGAAGGGATCAGCAGTGGCTGGAGGCTGGACAGCAGACCCTCTTCGGCGATCCGGGCCGAGCGGTTGGACGAGCGCACCGCCGAGAAGGTGGCCAGCGCCAGTACCAGCGTGCCGATGGCGGTGGCAAAATCGGCGATGGTCGCCCAGTCGCTCACCGCGGCAACACCCGACCAGTTCGACACGGGAACGACATTAGCGATCGCCCCGGTCGTCGGCCGGAAGCGAGGGGCGGTGGGCTGCCGGTGTCGCTAGCCGAGAGCGACCGGCGTGGTGGTCGGGCCCACCACCACGGGGAGGTCACCCACGAAGATCAGCCGGTCGATCCGGAAGGAGCGGGCGCCGCCGGCCGCGTAGCCGATGCGGGGGGACGTCCAGGCTGCGTAGGCCATCCACAGGTGGCCCGATCGGTCGGCAAAGACGCTCGCACCACCGGGCCCGGCCACCGACCCGAAGGACGACAGCACCGGATAGGCCGGGGTGGTGGTACAGGGTCCGACCGGAGAGTTGCACTCGGCATGGCCCACCGCGTAGTCGGCGGTGCCGTAGCCGTTGCCCGAGAAGAACAAGTGGTAGACACCGTCGACCTCCACCATGGACGGTTTCTCGATGGTCGACGTGTCGGCGGTGGTGCCTTCCTCCCAGCCACCGGCGTAGGTGAGGATCGGGGCGGGTTCGCCGAGCAGGGTGGTCCCGTCGGCGGCCAGCGGCTCGGACCAGATCCGTGAAGCGACACCGCAGCAGTTCCCGTCGCTCTTCCACAGGAGCCACCGACGCCCATCGGTGGCGGTGAACACCGATGGGTCGATCGACCCACCGAGTTGGGACTGGCAGACGGCCGGCGTCGGCGACGTACTCCGGAACGGGCCGGTGACCCGGGGGGACGACGCCCAACCGATGCAGTGACGACCGGTGCCGGTGTCGAGGGCGGCGAACCACAGCACCCAGTGGTCTCCTACGCGTTCGAGGTCGGGAGCCCACACGTCCTTCCACGACGGCACCGCCCAGGCCGGGACGACGGGCAGAGCGTCACCCACCGGACGCCAGTGGGCCAGGTCGGTCGACACGTCCATGGGGAGGTTGCTACCGGCTGAACCGGTGGAGATGGCCACGTACTCCGGGCCGGCGGCGACCACCGAGGGATCGGGGAAATCGGTGGCGATGACCGGGTTGGTGTAGGTGGACGCCGCTGGGGGGTGGGTGGGTGGAGCCGGCGTGGCACGACTCGAACAACCGGCGGTCGCCACTGTCATGACCGTCAGGAATGCCGTCAGGACCACCACGGCTCCCGGCGGCCTCCGCCGGTCCCCAGAGGTCACCGGGTACGACCACCGGCCGGCGGCCGGAGCATCGGTCCGCCTCGACGAACGCTCAGCGCATGACCCGGCGCACACCTTCGCCGGTGGCCAGTTCCGGTGGCACCAGGTCGATGAAGGTTGGCACCGGGATGGCCTCGAGCTCCTCGGACCCGTCCCCCGGACGTGGCTCGGAGACCGTCGTCGAGTACTCGCCGGTGGTGGAGCGGGAGACGATGACAGCTCGTTTGCGCTTGCCGATGTCCTCGGCGGCCCGCATCTCGTTGCAGATCTTGTAGGCCACGAAGTAGGCGATGATCGGCGTGATGACCACGGCGAAGCGGAAGAACCACAACACCGACTTCAACGGTAGCTCGAAGAAGTTGGCCAGGACGTCGGTCGACGAGGCGAAGAACGTCATGCCCAGCAGGGTGAGCATGGCCGCGCCGGCGCCGGTCCGCTTGGGACGGTCGCGGGGGCGGTCGAGGAGGTTGTGGTAGGCCAAGTCCTTGGTGTGCCTCGATTCGATGAAGGGCCAGACGATCAGGATATTGAAGATGAGGCCGGGGAAGATAACCGCCGGTAGGAAGACCTCGAGGGGGATGGTGTGGCCCCATCCCACCCACTCCCAACTGGGCATGATGCGCAGCGCACCGTCGAGCCAGCCCATGTACCAGTCGGGCTGCACGGCGTAGGAGATCTGGTAGGGCTCGTACTGGCCGAACTGCCAGATGGGGTTGATCTGGGCGAACCCACCCAACAGGAAGATGACCGAGGTGACCATGAACAAAAAGCCGGTGGTCTTGGCCATGAAGGTCGGGAACATCGGGGACCCCACCACGTTGTGCTCGGTCTTGCCGTGCCCTTTGAACTGAGTGTGCTTCTGTTTGACCAGTAGGCCGAGGTGGGCTCCGAGTAGTCCCAACAGGATGAGCGGCACGATCAGGACGTGGAGGATGAAGAACCGGGGGATGATCACCCCGTTCCCCGGGTAGTTGCCGCCGAACACGAAGAAGGCCAGGTACGACCCGACCAGGGGAATCGACTCGATGATCGAATAGGCGATGCGGATACCGGTCCCCGACACCAGGTCGTCGGGCAAGGAGTAGCCGAGGAAGCCGTTGACGATGCCCAGGATGAGCATGGTGACGCCGACGATCCAGTTGAACTCACGGGGCTTGCGGAAGGCCCCGGTGAAGAACACCCGGGCCATGTGCACGGCGATCGACCCGAGGAAGATGTCGGCGGCCCAGTGGTGGGCCTGGCGCATGAGGAGGCCCGACCGGACGTCGAAGGACAGGCCGACCGACGAGGCGTAGGCCTCGGACACCCGCTGGCCGTCCAGCGGCCGGTAGGACCCGTGGTAGACGATCTCATGGGCCGAGGGCACGTAGTAGAGGGAGAGGAACACTCCGGTGGCCAGCAACACCACAAAGGAGTAGAGGGCGATCTCACCCAGCATGAACGACCAATGGTCGGGGAAGATCTTGTCGAGGAAGGTGCGCCCGCCCTTGGCCACCCCCAACCGGTCGTCGACCCAGCGCAGGGACTTGTCGATGCTCTCGTCGATCATGGCCGCTCCCAGAATCCGGGTCCGACTGGTTGGTTGAACCCGCCCTTGGACCGCAGATAGCCGTAGGCGTCCGCGGTGATCGGAAGTTGGGGCAGGGGCCGTGGGGCCGGACCGAACTCGGGGAGACACCCGGCCAGGACGTTGAAGATGGACTGGTGGCAGGGGCAGACCAGCTGCTGGGTCTGCTCTTGGTAGAGGCCGACCGGGCACCCGAGGTGGGTGCACATCTTGGAGTAGGCCACGTAGCCGTCGACTCCCCAGTCGGTCCGGCCCGGCGCGGTCAGCGGCTGGAGTGTCTCGGCCAGCCGGATGAGGATGACCTGGTCGGGGGAAGAGCCCTCGTAGCCCTTGGGAAACACCGTGAGCACACCGCCCACGTCGAGGTCGGAGGCGGTGATGGCCCGGCCGTCCACGGTGACCAGCTGCGAGCCCTTCTTCCAGTTGGTCTCGAACAGGGTCCGGCCGGGCTTGGGCCCGAGCGACCGCAGCAGCGGGAACAGGAGGACGATGCCCATGGCCGTCGATCCCAGTGCGAACAGGCCGCCCAGCAGCTTGCGGCGCTTGATGACCATGCCGCCCCGCTCATTGATAGCCGCCGACATGGCGTCGCGCTCGGCCTCGGAGGAGTGGAACTCGTGCCGTTCCTCCACGAACGGGCCCTGGGGCATCAGGTACTTGCCCCAGGCGGTGACCCCGAAGCCCAGCCCGAACAGACCGATACCGAGGGTGATTGCCTCCCACTGGGTGTTGGCCGCCTGCCAGTAGGCGACACCGAACCCTATGAATCCGAGGAAGCCGACGACCATGGCGACGGCCGCCACCGTCTGGGCCCCCTCGGGATGTCGGGCGTAGGGCTGGAGGTGGGGGTCGTCGAGGGCGGCCGGCGGCAGCGGCCCGTCGAGACGGGGTGACTCGTCGCTCACGTGCGGTCTCCGATCCAGAAGCACACCAACATCAAGACCCCCACACCGACCAGAAGCCCGACGAAGCCCTCGCCCACCGGACCGATCCCACCGAGGCCGACACCACCGGGGTCGGACGGGTGCTGGATGACACCGTGGACGTAGGCGGCGATGTCAAGGGCCTCGGTATTGGTGATGTTGCCCTCGCTGAAGTGGGGCATGTTACCCGGGCCCGAGCGCATGGCCTCCACGATCTGGGGGGGGGTGGCCAGGTGAAGGCTGGGGGCGTAGGCGCCGTCGGCCAGCGCGTCACCGGCGCCGGTGATGGTGTGGCATGCCGCGCAGTTGAGGGTGAACAGGGTGTTCCCGGCCTCGAGGTCGGCCTTATCGGTGTTGACCACCGGGACCTGGACGCCGACGCCGGGGGTGAGCGACTGCACCCAGGCGGCGATCTCCAGGGTCTGGAGCCGGTTGAAGCGCGGTGGCTTGCGCGTGGCCTGGACGCTCGAGTTGGCCAGCGGCATCCGGCCGGTGGACACCCAGAAGTCGACCGTGCCCGATCCCAGGCCCTGGAGATTGGGGGCCCGGACGGTGCCCAGGGCCTCGGGACCATGGCAGCTCGAACAGTTGGCGGCGAACAGCGCCTCGCCGGGGGCGATGAAGGACTTGGGAAGGGTGACGTAGTAGAGCCCGGTCGAGTTGGACGGCTCCACGTGCTTGACCGCCCCGCTGGCGCTCGGGTGGGTCACCGTCCCGATGGGGGTGGTAGTGGTGGAGGTACTCGGTCAGCGGCGGGCAGCGTGGCGGAGGTGCTGGCGCCGGACTGCGGAGCGAAGGCCAGCAGGCCGATGACGGTGACCGACCCGACCAGGGCCAGTGGCACAGCAAGTCGGGCCTTCAACAGCCCGCGCATCCCGGTCCCCATCTATTTGAGGAGGAACAGACAGGAGTAGAGGCCGACCCAGACGATGTCCACGAAGTGCCAGTAGTAGCTGACACCCTGGAACACTGCGGTCTCGCCCGGGTCACCCTTGGGGCCCTTCAATCTCCCCAGTAGGAAGATCATCGCCACCAGTCCCAGGGTGACGTGCAGGCCGTGGACCCCGGACATGATGTAGAAGAGGGACCCGAAGGCGGTGTGGGTCGGGTCGGTGGCCGGATTGTGGGACAGGGTGACCCACTCGTAGAACTGGTTGGACACGAACATGGCACCGAGGACCAGGGTGGCCACCACGAAGATCTTGGCGCTGCGCCGGTTGCCCTTCTCCTGGTCCCAGACGGCCTTCTGCATGGTGAAGCTGGACGCCACCAGGATGGCCGTGAAGATGCCGGCCCGGATGGTGTCGAGGTGGGTGCCCGGCGGTGGCCAGATGGAGGCGTGGGCCCTGATGGTGAAGAAGGCGGCGAACAGGGAGCTGAAGAACATCACCTCGGATCCGAGCCAGATCATGACGCCGACCGCCAGCATGGAGGGCTTGTCGGGGCGGTGGCGCTGGCGGGATTTGACCGCCGGTTCGGCGGCGAGGGCCTGAGTCACGCCGTATTTTTAGTCGATCCTTAGCTCCGAGAGCCAACTCGGGAAGAGGTGGTCACCACGAGCCGTCCCGGGGGGCGACATGACTCGTTTCCCGCCCGATCTGGGACTACTCTTTTGCCCCCGGGATCGGCAGGGATACCCCTCTCCCGCCGGGGATGACCCGCCGGACCAGGGCCGCCGGCGTGCCGGTCGGTCGGCGCACCACGGTGCACGGACCAGCGATCGGACGGCTGAGGGGGTGCCCGGTGTGACAGCCGGTCGTCGGTCAGCCGGTGGACTCGAGGGCGGCGGGGGGTGGCATCCAGTGGACCACACTCAGTCGCTGGGTGGGCCGGGTGAGAGCCACGTAGAGGGTGCGCAGGCCCCGGGCGGTCTCGCCGGCGATCAGGGCGGGCTCGACTACCACCACCGAGTCGAACTCGAGCCCGTTGGCGCCGTCGGCGGCCAGGAGGACCAACGGTTCGGACAGGCCGCCCTTGCGCATGTCGCGGGCGTCGACCACCGGCAGGCTGGCCTCGGCCAGGGCTCGGGACAGCAGGGGGATCAGATCCTCGGGGGCGAGGATGGCCACCCGGCCACCGTCCACCGCAGCCACCTCCTGCCCGGCCACCTCGGCCACCACCCGGCCCAAGTCCCCTTGGATGGTCCCGCGTCGCGAACCGTCGGCGTCGAGCACAGGGATCATCCGCGGCTCGACCCCGGTGCGGCGAACCGGACGCGGCGGCGTGAGGGCGGGGGCGGCTACCGCCAGCACCCGGGAGGCCACCGCCAATACCTCGGCCGGGGTCCTGTAGCTCACGGTCAACTCGACCGTCCGGGCCGGGCGGCGGCGGGGCAGGTGGTCGGTGATGTCGGTCCACGACGACGGGGCCCAGGGCGCAGTGGCCTGGGCGATGTCGCCGACGACGGTCATCGAACCGGAAAGCGACCGCCGGGTCAGCATCCGCAGCTGGAGGGGCGAGAGGTCCTGCACCTCGTCGACCACGATGTGCCCGTACTTACGGATCCCGTCGTCGCCGTTCCCACTCCTCGGACCGAGCAGGTGACGGGCCTCGTCGACCAGGGCGGCATCCGCGGTGGTCCAGGCCACGTCATCGAAGGAACTGGACCGAGGGCGGTGGAGGAGCCGCAGTCCTTCGGTGTCGAGCACACCCTTGGCCGCCGCCGCGATCAGCGGCGGTGCCCCGAACAGGTCGTGGAGGAGCTCGTGGGGTGAGAGCCGGGGCCACATCCGGTCGAGGGCCTCAGCCAACTCGGGGACCCGCTTCACTTTGCGGGCGAAGTCCTCGAAGTCGAACTCGTCGTCAGGCAGTTCGGAGGGATCCTCGTACCCGGGGAAGGCGGTGACCGAAGCAGGGACAGCGACCCCCAGGGTCTGCTGGGTCTGACGGGCCCGGTCGGCCAACCGCTGGGCCACCGCCTGTTCGACCAGGCGCCGGCGGGCGTTGTGGGTCCCCGGCCGTCGCCGAACCATCTCCACGATCTGGCGACTGTCCTCACGGGTGAGCCGTAGCAACAGGGCGCCGTAGGGGATGGCCACATCGGCCACCAGCACCCGTTGCCGGGTCCGCACGGCCCGGGCGATGACCTTGACCATCCGGGCGTCGCCCTTCAGCCGGGCCACATCGACCGGCCCGTTCCCCTGGATCCGGATTTCCGGCACCAGTCCCGACACGGTGGACAGGGTGACCCCGGTCTCGCCCAGCGAGGGCAGCACCTGTTCGATGTAGCGAAGGAAGAGGGGGTTGGGCCCGACCACCAGCACTCCCTGTCGCTCGAGGGGGAACCGGTGGGTGTAGAGGAGGTAGGCCGCTCGGTGCAGGGCCACCGCGGTCTTGCCGGTGCCCGGTCCGCCCTGGACCACCAGGACTCCGGTCAGAGGAGCGCGGATGATCTCGTCCTGTTCGCCCTGGATGGTCGAGACGATGTCGGTCATCCGTCCGGACCGGGCCCGGTCGAGGGCGGCCAGTAGGGCGGCCGGGCCGCCAATGGGCAGATCGCCGACGATGAGCTCGCCGTTCCCGTCGCCCTCCCCGCCGGAGCCGTTGCTGGCGGCCCCGTCGGTCCCGGACGCTCCATCGGGGCCCTCGGACGGGACACCGGGCCAACCCGGAACGGTGAACCGCTCGTCCTCGAGTCCCACCACGCTGCGACCCTCCAGAGCCAGATGGCGCCGTAGGACGAGGCCGAGCGGATCGCGACCGGTGGCCCGGTAGAAGGGCTCGGCCACCGGGGCGCGCCAGTCGACCACCAGCGGCTCGTGATCGGCACCGTGGATGGCCAATCGGCCGATGTGGAAGGTCTCGGTGGCCGGGCCGTTCCCGTTTTGTCCGTCCTGCCCGTGTTGCCCGTCCTGCCCATCGCTGAGCCGGTCGATCCGTCCGAAGGTGAGGGCCTGGTCCCCGATGTCCAGCTGCTCGAGGCGGGCCAGGCTGGTGCGGACGATCACGTCCCGCTCGGTCCGTGACTGGAAGGTGCCGCCCCGGCCCAGGTCGAGGACCCCCTCCATCATCGAGTTGGCATCGCTGCGCATGGCGTCGAGGCGCGCGTAGGCCAGGTCCACGAACTCCTGCTCGGCCTGCTGCTCTGCGTCCACCCCCA
This sequence comes from uncultured Acidimicrobiaceae bacterium, assembly GCA_963824355.1. Classification (GTDB taxonomy): domain Bacteria; phylum Actinomycetota; class Acidimicrobiia; order Acidimicrobiales; family RAAP-2; genus Bog-756. The sequence goes on from CAWGOY010000002.1 coordinate 206,914, forward strand.
CCTCCTCACTCCCCGCCCCGTCCGGCTCAGGGGAACCCTCGATTGTATGCCCCCGGGTGCCGTCACGCGACGGGGGTACCGTCGTCTGGCCGGCTCCCGTGGTCTCTAGACTCGGGAGGTGCACGAAGCGGTGACCGGACGGTTCGATGACGCCTCGTTCATCCGGGCGTGTCGGGGACTGGGCGTGGACCGGGTTCCGGTCTGGTTCATGCGCCAGGCCGGGCGCTCACTGCCCGAGTACCGGGCGGTCCGGGGCGACGGCAGCATCCTCGACGCCATCGCCCAGCCGGAGTTGGTGGCCCGGCTGACCCGCCAGCCGGTTGACCGCTACGGGACCGACGCCGCCATCCTGTTCTCCGACATCGTGGTTCCGGTGGCGGCCATCGGGTTCGGTGTCGACGTGGCCCCGGGAACCGGGCCGGTGGTGGCCGACCCGTTCCGCAGCAAGGAGGACCTGGCCCGCCTCCGTCCCCTGGAGCCGGAGACCGACACGCCCTACGTGGTGGAGGCGGTGCGTCAGCTGGTCGACGAACTCGACGTTCCCCTCATCGGCTTTGCCGGCGGACCGTTCACCGTGGCCAGTTACCTGGTCGAGGGTGGCCCGTCCAAGAACTTCACCAAGGTCAAGGCCCTCATGCACGCAGAACCGGCGGTGTGGTACGAGCTGCTGGAGCGATTGACCGACCTGGCTCTGGCTTCGCTCCGCTCCCAGTTGGACGCCGGGGCCTCCGCCGTCCAGGTCTTCGACAGCTGGGCCGGCATCCTGAGCCCGCAGCACTACGGGGAGCTGGTGCTGCCGTCCACCCGGAGGCTCTTCAACGATCTGGCCGCCACCCATCCCCACATCCCCACCATTCTGTTCGGCGTGGGTACCGGCGAGCTGCTCGCCACCATGGCCACGGCCGGGTGCAGCGTGGTCGGCGTCGACTGGCGGGTCCCGCTCGACGTGGCCCGCCACCGGATGGGCCCGGGGGTGGCGGTGCAGGGCAACCTCGATCCCGCCCTCTGCCTGGCCACCTGGGAGGTGGCGGCAGCGGAGACCCGCGACGTGCTCAGCCGAGCCGGCGGCGCGCCCGGTCACATCTTCAACCTGGGTCACGGGGTACTCCCCGAGACCGACCCGGCCATCCTCGAGCGTGTGGTCGAACTGGTGCACGCCGAAGGCCGGGCCGGCGTGGAGGGCCGGTGACCCCGACCGTGGACCCGACCCCGGCCCCGGTGACCGGGGTACTGGTCATGGCCCACGGGACACCGGCCACCCCGGCCGGGATCGAGCCGTTCTACACGACCATCCGCCGGGGGAACCCCCCCACCCCCGAACTGCTGGCCGAACTGGTCGGCCGCTACGAGTCCATCGGGGGCACCTCGCCCCTCACCGAACGGACCCGAGCCCAGGTGGACGGCATGGCCGCCGCCCTGGACGCCCGGGCACCCGGGCGCTACGTGGTGCGCCTGGGCACCAAGTACGTGACGCCGTCCATCGAGGACGGGGTGGCCGCGCTGGCCGAGGCCGGTGTTGACCGGGTGGTGGGCATCGTGCTCACCCCCCATCAGTCGTCCCTCGGCTCGGGCGAGTACCTCCGACGGGCCGAGACGGCAGCGGCTGCGGCCGCTCCCCCGCTCCCCTTCACCCCGGTGGCGTCGTGGCACCGGGCCGGCGGGTTGGCCCGGATCCTGGCCGAACGGACGGCGGAGGGTCTGGCTGCGATCGGAGCATCTGGCGAGGTGCGCACCGCGCTCTACTTCACCGCCCACAGTCTCCCGCTCCGGGTGGTGGCCGAGGGCGACCCCTATCCGGAGCAGGTGGCCGAGACGGCAGCGGACATCGCCGCCCTGCTCGACCTCGACCGCCGTCCCGGTCTGACCTGGAGCGTGGCCTGGCAGAGTGCCGGCCGGACCAACGATCCCTGGATCGGTCCCGATCTGTTGGTGGAGATGCGACAGGCCGCCGACCGGGGTGTCGAGGCGGTGGTGGTGTGCCCGGTGGGGTTCGTCTCCGACCACCTGGAGGTCCTCTACGACCTGGACATCGAAGCGGCCGCCGTGGCCCGGTCGGCCGGGATGACCTTTGCCCGCACCGCGTCGCTCAACGACGATCCCCGCTTCATGGACCTGCTCGCCGACGTGGTCAGCCGGGCGGCTCCTCACCCGGCCTCGTCACCGGTGACCGGGCCGACCTCGCCGGCGTGACCCGGTCCGAGCGCCGGACCCGAGGGGGGCCACCCGAGATCGCCGTGGTCGGCGGTGGCGTCAGCGGGCTGTCGGCCGCCTGGGAGCTCATCACCCAGGCCGAGGTCGACGGCCGACCGGTACCCCGGGTACACGTCCTCGAAGCCGACGACCGTCTGGGCGGGAAGCTGCAGTCGACCGTCTTCGCCGCCCGGAGGGTCGACCTGGCCGCCGACGCATTCCTGGCCCGACGGCCCGAGGGCACCGAGCTGGTCCACCAGCTCGGGATGGGCGGCCAGCTCCTGGCGGTGGGGGCGTCGGGGGCGTCGGTGTGGGCCCGGGGCAAGCTCCGGACCATGCCGGCAGGGCTCAACCTCGGGGTGCCCACCCGATGGTGGCCTCTCTTCCGATCGGGCATCCTGAGCCCCGCTGAGACGGTGCGGGTGGCCGAGGACCTGGTCAAACCGCACCGGTCGGTGCGGGGGGTGGTGGGAGACCGGGCGGTGGGCGACCGGGCGGTGGCGTCCATCGTCGGCCCCCGACTCGGCCGGCCGGTGGTGGAGCGCCTGGTCGATCCCCTGGTCGGGGGGATCAATGCCGGCGGCGTGGACGACCTCAGCGCCGCGGCCACGTTCCCGATGCTCATCGCCGCCGACCTCCAATCGGGGAGCCTCATGCGCCGGCTGGGTGCGGCGCTGGCCCGAGCCCAGACGGCGAGCGACGGTGGGACCGCACCGGCGTTCTGGTCACTGGCGGACAGCACGGCCAGCCTGGTCGACACCTTGGCCGAGGCGCTCACCGCACGGGGGGTGGACATCACCACCGGCACCGAGGCGGTGGCGCTCACCCGGTCCGACCGGGGGTCATCACCCCGATCCCGCTGGCGGCTGAGCCTGGCCGGCGGGAGCACCGACAGCGGCGACCGGTCGACGCTCGAGGTGGACGGCGTCGTGCTGGCCGTCCCCGCGCCCGAAGCGGCGGGACTGCTCGCCGATCTGGCACCGGAGGCCGCTGGCATCCTGGCCACGGTCGAGTACGCCTCGGTGGCGGTGGTGACCCTGGCCCTGCCGGCCGGGTCCATCCGGTCCCCGCTGCGCGGGACCGGGTTCCTCGTCCCCCGCACCGCCAGATTCGACGGGGAACCTCCGCTCACCACCGGGTGCACCTATCTGGCCCGCAAATGGCCGCACCTGGCCCGTCCTGGCGACGAACTCATCCGGGTATCGGTGGGGAGGTTCGGGGACGAGCGCCACCGCGAGTTGAGCGACGGGGAGCTGATCGCGGCGGTCCTCGACGAGTTGGACACCCTGCTCGGGGTGGACGACGATCCGCTCGATGCCATGGTGGCCCGGTGGGACGGAGCCTTTCCGCAGTACGAGGTGGGCCACCTCATCCGGGTGGCCCGGGTGGAACAGGCGGTGGCAACGCTGGGCGGGATGGCGGTGGCCGGGGCCGCCTACCGGGGGGTGGGCATCCCGGCCTGCATCGCCAGCGGGAGGGCGGCGGCCCGGCTGGTGGTGGCCACACCGAGCCACCAGGCGCCGGTGGCCGGCGACGGCGTGGCACCGACCAGCCGACCATGACCTCAGGAGGGGCCGGCGGCCCATCCGGACCAACCACCCCACCCGGACCAACCACGCCGCCAGGGCCAACCACGCCGCCAGGGCCGGCCGAAGCCGCGGGCACGCGGCCAGCCGGTGCGGAGGCCCTCAACCAGTCGACCCCGCGGTGGCGCCCGTCACGGATCTCCATGACCACCCGCCGTCCGGGGGCCGGTCCCGCCCCCCGCCGGGGGATGGTGGCGCTTCCCGCTCTGGCCTCGGGTGTCGGCCTGGCCCTCTCCCTTCCGCCCTGGGGCTTTTGGATCCTGGCCTTCCCCTCGGCCGGCCTGCTGTGGTGGCGGCTCGGCGGGCTGCGACCAGCGACCCGGTGGTGGTGCGGCTGGTTGGCCGGGATCGGCCTCTATCTCCCCGGGTTGGCCTGGGCCCGGACCTTCACCGTCCCCGGTGCCATCGTGCTCATCGTGGTGGAGGCGGCCTTTTTCGCCGCAGGCTGCCTGGCCGTCCCCGCCCGCCCGGTGGGGGCCCGGGCCCTGGCCTTTCCGGCGTCGATGACCCTGGCCGAGGCGGCCCGCATGCACTGGCCGTTCGGTGGGCTGCCCATCGGCGGCGTGTTCCTCGGACAGGCGGACGGACCGGTGCTCGGCGTGGCCCGGCTCGGCGGTCCGCTGGGCCTGACCGTGCTGGTCTATGCCGGCGGCGTCGGGTTGGCCGCCCTGGTCGGGGCGGTGGGGGGTGCCCTGCGGGACGGACGGCGGGCGCGGGTCTTCGCCCGGGTCGACCCGGGACGGGACGCCGACGGCAGCGGGGCGCCGGTGGGTGTGCTGGCCGGAGCGGTGGCCGGACGGGGCCGGCCGGCCATGGTCGGGGTGGCAGCGGTGGCGTTGGTGGTCGGCCTGGCGGTAGCCGGCGACCACAGCCCCGACGGAGGCGGCTCGGTCGGAACGGTCACCACCGCAGCGGTCCAGGGCGGTGGACCGCGGGGCTTCCACACCTCGCAGACCGATCCGGCAGCGGTGCTGGCCGCCCAGATGGCGGCCACCGAGGACCTCCAACACGACGACAGCCCACCGGAGCTGGTCCTGTGGCCCGAGGACGTGGTGTCCCTCGACACGGTGCTGTCCGACTCCCCCGAAGAGGCCGTGCTGTCGGGGTTGGCCCGGACACTTCGGGCCACCCTGGTGGTCGGTGTGACCGAGACGGTGTCGGACCGATCCTTCCTCAACGAGGTGGTGGCCTTCGGGCCCGACGGGACGCTGGTGGCCCGGTACGAGAAGGTCCACCGGGTCCCGTTCGGCGAGTACGTGCCCTACCGGAGCTTCTTCGCCCATCTGGCCAACCTGTCGGCCGTGCCCCGGGACGCCGTGCCCGGTACCGGCAGCGGGCTGCTCAGCACCCCGGCCGGGCCGCTCGGGGCCATGATCTCCTACGAGGTCTTCTACGCCGACCGGGGCCGGGCCGCGGTGCGCAGCGGAGCGCAGCTGCTGATCGTCCCCACCAACACCTCGTCCTACGGAACGGCCCAGGTCCCGGCCCAGGAGATCGCCGCCATCCGAGGTGCAGGCGGTGGAGCAGGGTCGGGACCTCCTCCAGGCGGCACCCACCGGGTTCAGCGCCGCGGTCACCCACCGGGGCAGGCTGCTGTCCCGCTCGGTGCTGGGCGCCCGGTCGGTCCTCACCGCCACCCTGGAACGGCGCAACGGGTGGACGGTCTACGTCCGCTTCGGGGACCTCCCCCCGTTGGCCATGGCCGTCCTGGCGTTGCTCGGTGGCTGGTGGCTGGCGGCCCGGCGTCCGTCCCGGCTCCGGAGGCCACCGGCCAACCGTTCCCCGGGGAGGCCGGCCAACCGGTCGGGACGGGGCTCGGGTTACTCGTAGTACCCCGAGTGGATGTACACGCAGGGAATCCCCTCGGCGTGGAACATGGCGAAGTTGTTGGGATCGTCCTCGAAGGCCAGGCGCAGGTCGAACCCGTAGGCCCGCAGCTCGTCGACCGTATCCCGCTTGAACCAGGTCACCTGCGAGTAGTCCCCCCGGGCCCGCATGACCAGCAGGTCCCAGCGAAGTCCGTACCGTTCCAACCAGGCCAGGGTCTGGGGTTGGACCCGCATGGGCCGGCCGGTGAGCAGGATCACCTGCAGCCGACCGTCGAGCAGTTCGAGCAGCCGGGCCACCTCGCCGATGACCGGGTCGTCGCCGCAGGCCTCGAAGAAGGCGTCCCAGTCGCGGCGACCCCGCTCGAGGAAGTGCTGGCGGCCGACCGCGTCGGAGAGCACGCCGTCGACGTCGAACACCACCGCCTCCGCGGGTGCGGCGAGCGGTCCCTCCCGCCAGGCCCAGTTGGATGGGCCGGTGACCGGGCTCACTCGTCGGTCGGCGAGGTCGCGGCCAGCCGCCGGATCTCCTCGACGACGGCCGGGTCGGCCAGGGTGGTGGTGTCGCCGAGCACACGGCCCTCGGCCACGTCGCGCAGGAGCCGGCGCATGATCTTGCCGCTCCGGGTCTTCGGGAGCTCGTCGGTGAAGATGACCGTCTTGGGCCGGGCGATGGGCCCGATCTTGTCGGCCACGTGGGCCCGCAGCTCCTGGCCCAGCTGGTCGCCGGGTTCCGCACCACCGGACGCCCCATCGCCGGCTCACCAGGGTGACGAAGGCCACGATGGCCTGCCCGGTGGTGGCGTCGGTCGCCCCGACCACGGCCGACTCGGCCACCCGGGGGTGGTCGACCAGGGCCGACTCGACCTCGGTGGTGGAGATGCGGTGGCCGGACACGTTCATCACGTCGTCGACCCGGCCGAGCAGCCACAGGTAGCCGTCCTCGTCGAGCTTGGCCCCGTCGCCGGCGAAGTACCGGCCCGGAAAGCGGCTCCAGTAGGTGGCCCGGTAGCGCTCGGGGTCGCCGTAGATGCCCCGGAGCATCGCCGGCCACGGTCGGGTCAGGGTGAGATAGCCCCCGCCCTTGTCCACCCGCTGGCCCCGCTCGTCCACCACCTCGGCGCCGATGCCCGGAAGGGGGAAGGTGGCCGAGCCCGGCTTGGTGGTGACGAGGCCGGGCAGGGGGGCGATCATGATGCCGCCCGTCTCGGTCTGCCACCAGGTGTCGACCACCGGGCAGCGGCCGCCGCCGATGTGGGTGGCGTACCACATCCACGCCTCGGGATTGATCGGCTCCCCCACCGAACCGAGCACCCGGAGGCTGGACAGGTCGTGCCGCCCGGGATAGTCGGCGCCCCACTTCATGAAGGTGCGGATGGCGGTGGGCGCGGCGTACAGGATGGTCACGCCGTAGCGTTCGACGATCGACCACCAGCGGTCGCGGTCGGGGAAGTCGGGGGTCCCCTCGTACATGACCGAGGTGGCCCCGTTGGCCAGCGGGCCGTAGACGATGTAGCTGTGGCCGGTGACCCAGCCGATGTCGGCGGCGCACCAGTAGACGTCGGTGTCCGGGTGGAGGTCGAACACCGCCCGGTGGGTGAAGGCCACCTGGGTCAGGTAGCCGCCCGTCGTGTGCATGATCCCCTTGGGGGCGGCCGTGGTGCCCGACGTGTACAGGATGAACAGCAGATCCTCGGCGTCCATGGCTTCGGGGGGGCAGTCGTCGCCCGGTCGCCCACCGGCGGCACCGTCCTCACCGCTCAACAGCTCGTGCCACCAGTGGTCGCGACCGGCGGTCATCGCCGGCTCGGCGGCACTGCTGGCGGTCATCGCCGGCTCGGCGACACGGCCGGCGGTACCGATGCGTCGGGCCACCACCACGTGCTCGACCGAGGGGGACTCCGACACGGCCAGGTCGACGCTGGCCTTGAGCAACAGTGGTGCGCCGCGCCGCCAACCGCCGTCGGCGGTGAGCACCACGCGGGCCTCGGCGTCGCGGATACGGTCGCCCAGGGCATCGGCGGAAAATCCGCCGAACACCACCGAATGGACCGCACCGATGCGGGTGCAGGCCAGCATGGCCACCGGCAGCTCGGGAATCATCGGCATGTAGATGGCCACCCGATCGCCACGGCCCACCCCCAAGCCGCGCAACACGTTGGCGAACCTCGACACGTCGACCAGCAGCTGGCGGTAGGTGATGGTCGAGCGGTCACCCGGCTCGCCCTCCCAATGGAAGGCGACCTTGTCGCCACGGCCGGCGGCCACATGACGGTCGAGGCAGTTGTAGGAGACGTTGAGCGTCCCGCCGTCGAACCACCGGGCGAAGGGGAGGTCCCAGTCGAGCACGGTGTCCCAGGTCCGGAACCAGTCGAGGGCCCCGGCCTGCTGGGCCCAGAAGCCGGTCCAGTCGGCTTCGGCCCGCTGGTAGATGGCGGCGTCCGTGACCACTCCCTGGCGTCGGAACTCCTCGGAGGGCGGGAAGACCCGCTCCTCGGAGAAATAGTCCTCGATGGTGGCCTCGTCAGGGGCCGATACCGCTCCGACCAGGTCGTCTGTACCCTCGGCGCCCTCGGCCATCACTCCCCCAACCCTTCGTCACCGGTGATGGAGACGGCTCCACCTCAACCTGCCTCAGCCTAACGCCGGCGGCACCCTACGATGGAGGGGCTGTGACCGCACCTATCCAGGTCCCGCCGGGGACAGCCCGTGGCGAGCGCGCCCTGGACAGCCGTCCCGCCACCTTTGTGGCCGAGGACTGCGCTACCCGGGTCGACGTCCCGCTGGGGCGTCGGGTCATGGTGGTCAGCGACCTCCTCCTCACGCCGACGGCCACACCGTCGAGCAGCGCGCTCGCCGCCGAGCTGGCCCGGGCCCTCGACACCTGGGACGGTCCGGGCATCCTGGTCATCGCCGGCAACCTGTTCGATCTCACCGGATGCGCGGCTCCGGTGGACGAAGCGGCCCGCTCGCTCGACGCCCATCCGGCCCTGGCCCGATCCTTCACCCGCTTCCTCACCGTCAGCGAGCGCCGGGTCATCCGCCAGACGGGCACCCACGAGCCGGGCTACGACTCCGATCCGGAGACCATCGCCAACCTCGACGCCCGTGGCGTCGAGCGGCTGGGGCCCATCGACCTCCACCTCCAGACGGCCACCGGGCCCCGGGTGGTGCGGGTGGAGCCGGGAGAGCACGCCTACGCCGCCGGCCGGACCGGTGCCGGCTCGGAGACGGGACTGGACCCGGCCGTCGACGCCAAACCCGGCGCCTTCGGGCACTCACCGGCCGCCCGTGGGTGGCGCTCGCTGGCCGCCCAGTCCACCGAGGACGCGCCATGGCTGGTGGGTCTGCATCGGTTGTCCGACCCCTCGTCGCTGTCGCGGTTCGTGGTCTCGCGCACGCTCTACCGCCGGTTGGGGCGGTACGCGTGGTGGCTCCTGGTGCCCTTCATCGTGGCCGGCCTGCTCCGGGTGGCGGTGACACCCTGGGTGCTCGGACACCTCGGTTCGGGGTTACCGGCCCGGGCCATCCGTCACGCCCACCAGGCCGACCTCGGCGACCAGATCGTCATCGCCGCCCTGGTCGCCCTCATCGTGCTGCTGGTACTGGCCCTGGTGGTCGGGCTGCTCACCCGACGCATGTGGTCGATCCTGGGTGGCGGCACCCTCGACCAGGTGCAGACCGAGGCGGCGGCCAACGACGCGGCCCGGGACGCGGCCCGTCGCCTGGTGGGTCGGGGGTATGCCGGTCTGATCACCGCGGCCACCTTCCAGTCGGAGCTCACCCATCTCGGCCTCGGCTTCTACGCCAACGTCGGCGCCACCGCCGAGGTGGTGGAGGAGCGCCGAGGCCGCATGGGACTGCCACCGGTGTTCGTCCACAACCAGCGGGTGAGCTGGGTGGAGCTGGAGACCGGCGCCGAGCTCCACGCCCGGCTGCTCCTGGCCGGCAACGAGTTGCGGTCGCCCAGCGTGCTCGAACGGCTGGTCACCCGGGGACGCGGCGTCCACAGCCTCCGGCCGGCTCTGGCCGCGTCCTATCCGGTGGGCGAGTCGTGGCCACCCGCACCCGACCTGCGGCAGTCGTTGCGCCGGACCCGACGGGTGCGACGCTGGTCGGCGGCGGCCATCCTGGTGGCCGGCATCATCGACCTGCTCGACGCCATCACCCCCCCACTGCGGGGGCGTCTCCACGTGGTCCTCGAGTTCCTCCCCCTCCGGGCCAGCGTGGCCGCCGGCGCCCTCATCGCCATGGCCGGCCTGGCCCTGGTGGCGCTGGGGCGGGGGATCCTGCGGGGCCAGCGTCGGGCCTGGCGGGTGGCGGTGATCCTGCTGGCCATGACCATCGTGCTCCACCTGATCGCCGGAGCCGACTTCGAGGAGTCCCTGGTGGCGGTGGGCGTCCTCATACTCCTGCTGACCCACCGCCGGGACTTCCAGTCCGCCTCCGACTCGTCGTCGTTGCGCTCCGCGGTCATCGGCCTGTGCGTCGGGGTGGTGGGGATCACCCTGCTGACCACGGCGTCGATCGAGCTGTTCACCCATGTGGGCCGACACCACCACACCACCATCCCGTGGTGGACGGCACTGCAGGCGGTGTCGGAGCGGCTGGTGGGCATCCAGACCGTCCCCCTACCCCAACGGGCCGACCGGTTTCTGGCTCCGACCCTGCTGGCCATCGGGCTGACCCTGGCCGCCATCACCCTGTTCCTGATCACCCGGCCGGTGGTCGACCGCCGCCTCAACTCGGGACGGGCGGCTGAGTTCCGGGCCCGGGACGTCGTTCGCCGCCACGGGATCTCCACGCTGGACTACTTCGCCCTCCGCTCGGACAAACGCTGGTTCTTTCACCGCGACAGCCTGGTGGCCTACGCCGTCTACGGCGGAGTGTGCCTGATCTCCCCCGACCCCATCGGGCCACGCAACGAGCGCGAGCAGGTCTGGGGGGCATTCCGCCGGTTCGCCGACAGCCACGGCTGGGTGACCTCGGTGATGGGCGCCGGCGAGGAGTGGCTGTCCGTCTACCGCGACGCGGGCATGCACCACATCTACCTGGGCGACGAAGCCGTGGTGGACGTGGGGTCGTTCACCTTGGCCGGGGGGACGAGGAAAGGACTGCGCCAGGCCCACAACCGGATCAAGAACCATGGCTACACGGCCACCTTCCACGATCCCGCCCATCTCGACGACAGCCTGTCCACCGAGCTCAGTGCCCTGATGAGCCTCAGCCGCCAGGGTGAACACGAGCGAGGGTTCTCGATGATGTTGGGCCGGGTCTTCGACCCCCGCGACACCGGGCTGCTGCTCACCGTGGTACGGGGTCCGGACGGTGCCGCCGCGGCCATGTGCCAGTTCGTACCGGCACCGGGTATCCGCGGCTACTCACTGGATCTGATGCGCCGCGACCCGGGCGACCATCCCAATGGACTGTTGGACTTCGCCCTGGTCTCCACCATCGAACACCTCAAGTCCGGCGGGTTCGAGGGACTCAGTCTCAACTTCGCCGCTCTGCGGTCGACCCTGTCCGGCGACAAGGGCGACGGGACGGTCCAGCGGGCCGAGCGATGGTTCCTCAAGCGCCTGTCCAACTTCGCCCAGATCGAGTCGCTGTGGCGCTTCAACGCCAAGTATGAACCGGAATGGCTGCCTCGCTTCGTAGTGTTCGACACGGCCGAGCACCTGGTGCCGGTGGTGATGGCCATCCTCCGTGCCGAGTCCCTCTGGGAGATACCGGTGCTCGGCAGACTGCTGGCTGCCGGAGCGGAGAAGCGCATGGTGGCTGCCCAGAAGGAGACCGAGGAGTTCATCGCCTCGTTCGGACAGTGGGATGACGACGAGCCCCACGGCTCGAAGGGATCAGCGGCCTGAGCCGAACGCCATGCCCCGCCTCAGAGGAATATCTGCCTGCCGGCGGTGAGGTAGCTGGCGCTGATGTCGAAGTCGGGGAACGAGACCTGCTCGTCGCCGCGGGTGATGTAGACCTCGCTCCGGCGGATGGTCACGTCCCGGATCAGGGACGGTCGACTGGCCTGGAGCATGACCACTTCGAAGATCAATTTGGACAGGGGTGTGGTCTCATCGACGTACTGGTGGTCCGTTCCCTGCCAGTACTCCCCAGACCAGTGGGCCCATCCCCAGTCCTCGATGAGGTAGACACCCCCCGGCCGCAGGCGGGGCAGCAGCACGTTGAGCGACGCCTTGGTGGGCCCATAAAGGTGGGAGCAGTCGTCGACCACCAGGTCGAGCTGGTCCTTTCCGAAATTGTCGGCAACGATCTTCGACAGGAGCTCCTGGTCGCCCTGGTCGGTGTCGTAGTAGAGCCGCACCGAGTCACGGAGGGAGTTCCGCTCGACGAAGGTGTCGAGAGCTTTGACTCGCCACGGTGAGAGGTCGACCCCGACAATTCGGTTCGGGGAGAAGAGCTCGTGGTAGAGGGCCACGCTGCCGCCCTTGAAGATCCCCAGATCGACGATGTTGTTGACCTGGGCGGGTTCAGGCGTGTGGTCGCAGAAGAACTCGACCATGGGGCGGTTCTTCAGCATGATGAACCGATCGGGCTTGGAGGCGGCCTTCCAGGTGTCGGGATCGAGGGTCAGGAAGAACCCTGCCCTCCCCACGGCCAGATGCTCGTTGTCGGCCCAGCGCAAGAGCGAACGTGGCGGCTGGACCCCGGCCTCCGGTCGGTCTGCGGGGGCGTCGGTGGGCGTGGGTGGGGGTGTAGGCGGCGGCGTGGCCGTGGCCGACTCACTCTTGTGCTTTCCCCAGTTCACGCTGCACCCACCCTCATCAGGACCCCCCGTTGTGGAGCGTCACGATGGTACAGGAAGAGGAGGTCAGGCCGGGTGGGGAAGGCCCATCGGGTTGGGGTAGGGGATCACGCCGGTCGCCACCACGTCGCGGGCAATGGCGTCCAGTCCCTCGAACAGCAGGGCGCGGTCGTCCGGGCTGAGACAGTCGAACGGGGCGGCAGCCAGACGGTCGGTGGTGGCCTCGATGGAGCGGCGAAGTTCCGATCCCCGCTCGGAGATGCGGTGATCGGCGACCAGGTCCCGCTCCTGCAGTCGCCGTCGAGCCAGCTCCCACTCGCCGGGCGACCAGCCCCGGGATTCGAGGAACAGGGAGGAGGGCACGTTCTCGGACAGCGCGAAGAGGACCAGCGCCTCGCAACCGTCGAGCCCGGCAGCAGTGAGTGCGGCCACGTGTCCGTCACCCCGGTGCTCGCGCAAGCTGGTGCAGGCCTGCCACAGTGCCCCCACCGGATGGCCATCGGCCCCGAGGGCCCGGTTGGCACTGAACAGGGTCCGGCCGGCTCCGTCGGCGGCATCCACCGAGCGCTCGACCACAGCCACCAATGGTGCGGCCCGCTCGTCGATTGAGGCCACCCTGGTCGACAGGGCGGCCCGGGCACCGGACCGGCGCGCCTCGAGCACAGTGGGAGGCTGGGCAAAGGACCAGGCGTCGGGAAGAGAACGACGGACCATGACCGGGTGGAAGTTGAAGAACGCCGCGGTGACCACGTCGGGACCCACCGGACCCAGGGGGGCGGCCCGTCCGGCGAAGTAGCCCATCCAGAACCCACGGAGTCCGGTGGCGCCCAGCGCCTCCCGGCACTCGGGAGCGAAGTAGGTCACCGCGTGGATAACCTCGATCCGCATCCACCAGTCCCGAGCGCTCGGTCGGGTGCCGGTCCGGTCCACCCCGCGCTCCCGGTCAGTCTGGGGTGGCGCCGGTACTGCCGCCCGAGCCGGATCCCGAACTTCCCGCTGACGGGGTGACGTCGATTGCCGCACCCGTCCCGCCACCGCTCGCCCCGGCCAGCGCCGGTCGAGCCGTCTGGGCGGCGAACAGTCCGATCAACCCGACCAGGGCCAGGGCGACGACCACCACCACGATGGCCACCAGCGTGGTGGGTTCGTCCCAGATGACCAGAACGACCAGGGCGAGACCGATCACCGACCACTGGAGGGCCTTGCGGTGGTTGACCACGAGGCCGTGGAAGGGACCGCCGGTCATCCAGTCGGGACGGGGACCACCGGCCAGCCATTCCTTCACCCTGGGAATGCCGACGATCACCGCCAGCAGGGCAATGACCGCAGCCACGATGCCGATGATGCGCACCCATTCGCGGAGGGAAGCGGTGACCGTGTCGATCACCGCTTGGTTGGCCGCTTTGGACTTGTCGGGGCTCAGTCCGTTCAGATACTGGTTCCGGGCCACGGCCAGCACCACCAGGATCAGGGCCATGGCCAGGGCCAGTCCGGAGGCCGCCCGCACCAGACCACGCCGACGGTTCTTGGCCAGCAGGACAGCTCCGGCCAACAACAGGATGGTCACCACCGGAAGCACGAGTGCCAGCTTGTTGAGGAAGCGGGTGAGGCGCTGGAACTTGGACAGCTGGTCGGACTGGAAGAGGACGAAACTGAGTCCATTCACCGCGGGAACCCGGTTGAACACGGTGATGCCTTTGTCGGCAAGGGACTTCTTGACCTGGAGCTCCACCTGGGAGAGATCGATGGTCACCTTGCCGTTGGCCAACGACACGGATCCCTGCGTGGACCCGGTGAGCAGATTGACCAACTGTTTGTGCGAGATCCGGTTGGCCGCTACCCACAGCGTTTGGAACTGGGATGACTGGATGACCTTGAGGGTCAGGATCTCGGTGGTGTTGGTCACCTGGTTGGTGATCGGCGTGGCCAAAAACCCGGCCTTGGCCGGCAGTGCGTTCTTGATCTTCTGCTCGATATCGGTGCTCTTGACCAGGTTGGTGCTGACCTGGTGGGCCACCGCGGTCTGGATGGCTGGGTTGGACGCCAGTGGAGTCACCGTGCGCAGATAGGCATCGGTGTTGAGCAGTTGGTTGCGACCGAACACCACCACCACCGAGACCACGGCGAGAAGGGAAGCCACCACCACCAAAATCCACGAGGTCACCGTCCGCCACCGGCCGCGACGGGATCGCTGCCTCCGGCCGGTACCGGTGCCGGTCTTCTCCACTGGCCCAGAAGCTACGTCGGCCACTGCCGCCGGCGGGCCCTCCTCCTTACCCGGGACGTCGTCGGGACCATCGGGATCGTCGGGGGGCACGGCGCAACGTTAGTGGCGCACCGAACGGGACCAGGGGATGGTTACCCAGGGGGGATCACCCCCATCGGAGGCCGCAGAGCGAGGTCGGGAACCCTGCGGCGGAGGGGCGGAGGCCGGGGAACGGCGGGCCGGACGCGACACCGGCCGCCCCGGTACGCACGGAGCGCGGGCGGCCGGTGTCGGAGGCCGCGGAAGCGCCGCCTCAGGATCAGGGCACTCAGCTGAGCAGCTTGGCCTTCTGGGCTTCGAACTCGGCATCGGTGATGGCGCCGCTGGCCTTCAGATCGGCCAGCTTGGCCAGGTCGTCGACGCTGGACGAGCTGCCGGCGGCCTGCTTCACGTAGTTGTCGAACGCCTTCTGCTGGCGGGCAGCCTGGTCTGCGGCCCGCTCGTGCATCTTTCCGCCCCGGGCGATGAGGTAGATCAGCACACCGAGCAACGGGAAGATGATCACGAAGATCACCCAGATGGCCTTGGCGAACCCACCGAGGTCGTGACTGCGGAAGATGTCGCTGAAGATGACGATGAGCAGCCAGATCCACAAGAAGAAGAGAAAGAACTCCAACATCGTCCAGAAGATGTTGAGCAGGGGGTAGTTGTAGGCAAGCATGGCTGGTGTTGCTCCTTTGATCGGGGACGGCATGCACCCTACTGGGTGGACTCTGGCGTTGGCGGTCTTACCGCCACCCCCGCGGCGGCCGGGTCAGCCGGATCCCACCCTTTGCAGTCCTTACGGTTTGCCGGGAAAGCACCTAATGTCCCGGGCACGCATCCCGGACGACGGAAGGAGATCCGTGCACGCCGATGACGCACTACGGCCTAGCCGGGTCAGCGGAGCCCATGCTCCGCGATCACCGGCGGACTGCGCCCCGCACCCGGGCAGCGCGATCCGGACATGACCGTCCCATCGTCCGACCCGGCCGCCACAGCGGCAATGGCAACTCCGGCACCGGCCGACCCGATGGCGCTGCTCAAGACCCGGAGCTATGTGCAGCTGCTGGTCCTGGCCGCCGTCATCGGCGTCCCCATCTCGGCACTGGCCTACTGGTTCCTCGAGCTGGTGAGCCTGCTCCAGAACTGGATCTTCGTGTCGTTGCCCGAGGAGTTGGGCTTCGCGACGGCACCGGTCTGGTGGCCCCTCCTTCCGCTGCTCCTGGCCGGCATTGCCGTGGCCGCCACCATCACCTTTCTGCCCGGGACGGCCGGGCACAAGCCAGCCGAGGGGTTCAAGGCCGGAGGTGCACCGACCCCCATCGAGTTGCCCGGCGTGTTCTTGGCCGCGCTGGCCACACTCTCCCTCGGCGTGGTCCTCGGCCCCGAGGCCCCGCTCATCGCCATCGGCGGAGGACTCGGGATGTTGGCCGTGCAACTGGCCAAGCGGGATGCCCCACCCACGGCCGGAATGGTCATCGCCGCGGCCGGGAGCTTCGCCGCCATCAGCACCCTGTTCGGGTCACCCCTGCTCGCCGCCTTCTTGTTGATGGAGGCGTCCGGTCTGGGGGGTCCGATGCTCGGACTGGTGCTCGTCCCCGGCCTGCTGGCTGCCGGCATCGGCACCCTGGTTTTCGTGGGCCTCGATTCGCTCACCGGCTTCGGCACCTTCTCCCTGGCCATACCGGGCCTGCCCCCCTTCGGCCACCCGACCGGGGCCATGTTCGGCTGGGCCCTGGTATTCGGTCTGGCCGCAGCCGTGCTGGGAACCGCCGTCCGCCTGGTCGGCCTGGCCCTCCAGCCCATCGTCGAGCGTCGCATGTTGTTGCTGATGCCGATGGTCGGAGTGGGTGTGGCCGGGATGGCCATCGCCTTCGCCGAAGGGACGGGGAGGAGTGGGACCGAGGTGCTCTTCTCGGGGCAGTCGGCCCTCCCACCACTGGTGCTGCACGCCGGCACCTGGACGGTCGGCGCCCTGGTCCTACTGGTGGCATGCAAGTCACTCGCCTACGGGCTCTCGCTGTCCAGCTTCCGGGGCGGTCCGGTCTTCCCCTCCATGTTCATCGGGGCCGCGGCCGGCGTGGCCGCATCCCACCTTCCGGGCCTGTCGCTGGTGCCCGGTGTGGCCATGGGAATCGGTGCCATGGCCACAGTCATGCTCAAACTGCCCATGACCGGCACCCTGCTCGCCACCTTGTTGCTGTCCGGCGACGGCACCGCGGTGGTGCCGTTGGTGATCGTGGCCGTGGTGGTGGCCTATGTGGTCACGGCTTGGTTGCCCGAGACGCCGGCCGACCTCCGGCGCAAGAAAGCGACCCCTCCGACGTCGGTCCCGGTCGGACCGGCCGCCGCGCCGTGATCATCGCCCATGTGGCCGCCGGCCTGTTCGGCACCGTGGTCGTACTGGCCGTCCTCATCTCGGCCGTGGAGACCGTGGTCCTCCCCCGTGACGGGTTCACCCACATCGCCCGCTTCGTGTTTGCGGTGGCCGACCGGATACTCGTCCATCACTGGGGGAACAAGGAACGCCAGGAGAACCTTCGGGCCCTCTACGCACCGGTGGCTCTGGTCAGTCTTCCGCTGGTGTGGATGCTGTCGGTCACCTTCGGCTTCTCCTTCATCTTCTGGGCCATCGGCCAGACCTCGGCCCAGCGCTCGTTCGAGATCAGTGGTTCGTCCCTCTTCACCCTGGGCTTCGCCGAGCCGGAAGGGGTAGCCCGCATCTGGCTGACCTTCGTGGAGGCGACCATCGGACTGGGACTGGTCGCCCTGCTGATCAGCTACCTGCCCACCATCTACGCCGCTCACCACGAGCGCGAGAAGGGGATCAGCGTGCTCCGGCCCTTCGCCGGCACGCCACCCAACCCGGTCGACTTGCTGGCCAACCTGCAGCGACTGGGGACGCTGGACAATCCCGAGCTGTGGCGCACGGCGGCCAGTTGGATGCTCGAGTTGGACCAGACCCACACCGCCTTCCCCGCCCTCTGCTACTTTCCCGAAGCGTCGTCGGATCAGTCGTGGGTGGCCTCGGTGGGATCAATGCTCGACGGAGCCGCTCTGATGCTGTCGGCCTCGGACTTCAACTCCCAGCAGGACGCCACCGATGAGATCAAGGGCCCGATGATGGCCCTGGCCTACGGGATGCCCACCTTGGTCAGGATCGGTCGGTCGGCCGGTCTCGACCTACCCCGACCCGAGCTGCTGGTCGAACTCCTGGCCAAGAAGGCCGAACCGGCGCCGGACATCTCGGTCCGCCGCCACGAGTACATGGGCGCCATCGACCGGCTCCATCCACTGCTGCCGGTGCCCGCCGCCGAGCGGGAGGGCTGCTGGCGGACGTTCGCCTGGATCCGGTCCGGCTACGACCTGGCCCTGCGAGGACTGGCCGGTCTCACACTGGCCACGCCGGCCCGGTGGACCACCGACCGGCCCGCCGCTGTGGGACGACCCCGGATCTTCGGCCGAAAGCCCATCGCCGCCGACTGGACGGTGCCCGAGCCGGCCACCCTGTCCGACCGTCGAGCCTGACCCAACCGGATTCCGGAGCCGGGTCCGCCCGCCGCGACCGGACTCAGACTCCCAGCTCGGCGTGGACGATCCCCCCGGCGATGGCCGTGGTGAGAGCGGCGAAGTCCCGGTCGTTCTGGTCGGCGTAGGAGACAGCGAACTCGCACATCGCCCGGTCGAACCGGTCACCGGCCCCGAGATAGGCGCCGATGGCGACGGGATCGCCCGACCGGGCATGGGCCCGGGCCAGCGTCCAGCCGCAGATCTCCGCGTAGATGCCGAGAGCCTCGGGCGTGAGGGTCTCCACCACCACCGAGAACTTCCAGTCCCACAGCTGGCGCAGATAGAAGTGGCGGGGCACACCGTCGTCACCGGGAAAGCTGTCCCAGCCCAAAAAGATGTCACTGGCCCCCTGCATGAGGCGCTGGCCCTCGACCACCCGCTGGCCGTGGTGGGCGTACTCGCTGGCCCCGAGAAAGGGCTCGCCCACCGCGGCCTCGGCCTCTTTGATCTGGAGGAACAACGGGTCGTCGTTGTCCCGGCCGACGAACAGGGCCACCCAGCACCGGGTACCCACACTCCCCACCCCCACCACCTTGCGGGCCAGGTCCACGAACTCGTACTTCTCCAAGAGCCTCTGGCGGTCGCCCGACAGCGTGCTGCGGTACTGGGTCAGGGCCTCGTAGAGGTTGCCGACGGTCTGGGCCGAGTACACGTCGGTGAACAGCGACTCGGCCGGCACCATCAGCGGCGGGTTGTCGACGAAACGCAACTCGCCGTCGACCTCGGTGGTCAGTTTGGCCAGCGCGGCCAGATGGTCCTTCGACTGGGCCTTGGTCATGCGCTTCTGGAAGGACTCGACCAGCTTGGCGCTGGCCAACGAGCCCCATCGGGCGGCGATGGCCTTGCCGTCCAGATGGGCGTACCAGATGTCGAGGTCCCGCATGGCCGCGAACTCGCGCATGGCCGTGCGGTAGGAGCTCGAGGCCCGGGCCACGATGGAACCGACGGTGGCGACATCGAACTCGCGGCCTCGAGCGGCTATCTCCAAGCTGGCGGCCAGGCGCTTGAGGTCCCACTCGAAGGGGCCGGGGATGGTCTCGTCGAAGTCGTTGACGTCGAAGGTCAGATCGCGCTCCGGCGAGGCAAACCCCCCGAAGTTGGACAGGTGGGCGTCGCCGCACAGCTGGACGCCCAGGCCGGTCTGCAGTTCCGTCGCCAGATCGGCGGCCATCACGGCGGCCGCTCCACGGAAGAAGGCGAAGGCCGAGGCGGCCATGCGCCCGTAGCGGATGGGCACCAGCTCGGGGATCCGGGAGGTGGCCTGGAGGGCGAGGATCTCCAGAGGATCGGTCCGTCCGGCCGAGGGCTTCCAGGCGCCGTGGCTCGACCGAGGAACCTTTTCCCTGGTCCGGCGGCCGTACTCGGACCGTTCGGCCACGGTTCCCTGTCGCATCGGACCATCATCGCACCCGGACCAGCGCGCCGGTGCCGATGCCCCGTCCCGGTTCAAGTCAACCGCTGTTGTGGTCGATAGGCAGAAACAGGCGTCGAAAGGCAGAAAAGCGGAGATCGATGGCAGACCTGGCCTCACCATCCTTTGGGACCGATCCGCCCGTGTCCGGTATCGGACCCACGCAAGCAGGTGTGGTGGCCGCGCGGGACCGGCCCGGATTGGACCCCAAGCTGCTGGCCTACCTGATGGGTCCGGCCGCCTTCGGGATCATCCTGGCCCTCATGCACTTCGGGGTGGTGGCCCGAGAGTCGGCGTGGATGTGGTTGGCCATCTTCGTGGCCATCCCCCTGACCAGCCTGGCCGCCGACCACCTCTACCGTGTCCAGCCCACCCGGCTCCGGATGCACGCCAGGGTTGCCGTCCAGGCCGCCGGCGTCACCACGGTCATCTACCTGAGCGGTTGGGGTCCCGTCCTGTGTGGTGCATTCGCCTTCCTGGCCCTCGAGAACGTGGCCCAGGACGGATCCCAGGTGTGGCGGGTCACCGCGCTGTGGAGCCTGCTCGGCATCACCGTGGGGCAGATCGCCATCTGGCAGGGCATCGCCCCGTCGTTCCTCTCCCACAACCAGGCCAACGCCCTGGCCCTGATGAGCGCGTTCATCCTGTTGTTCGTCATCCGGATGGCCGGCGCCACCATGGAGCAAAAGGAGCAGGCCGAGGCGACCATGCGCCTCTCCGAGGACCGCTTCCGCTCCCTCATCCAGAACTCCTCCGATGCCACCCTGGTCATCAGTGATCAGGGGGTCTGCACCTATGTCAGCCCGGCCATCGAACAGATTCTCGGGGTGAAGCCGGACACGCTCATCGGCAAGCTCCCCACCGACCTGGTCCACCCCGACGACGTGGAGCTGGTCACCGACCGGCTCGGCACCCGACTCCAGGAGACCCCGGACACCATCCTCGTGCAGTTCCGCATGGCCCGCAGCGACGGGACCTGGTGCGACGTCGAGGCGGTGGTGGTCAACCAGAAGGACCGGCCATCGGTGGCCGGCTACGTGGCCAACGTCCGCGACATCACCGAGCGGAAGCAGTTCGAGGCCCTCCTGGCTCACCGGGCCGTCCACGACCCGCTCACCGGTCTGGCCAACCGCCAGCTCATCCTCGACCGGACCGAGCAGATGCTGGCCCGGTCACGCCGGAGTGGTGAACCGACCGCCGCCTACTTCGTCGACCTCGACAACTTCAAGGACACCAACGACTCGCTGGGACACGAGGCCGGTGACCGGCTGCTGCAGGCGGTGGCCAGCCGGTTCGTGGCCATGCTCCGGGCCAACGACACCGTGGGTCGGCTGGGGGGAGACGAGTTCGTGATCCTGGCCGAAGGGATCTCCCTGGCGGCCGGGCCCGGCGTGGTGGCCGAACGGATCCGCGACACCCTCCGCGAGCCCTTCCAGATCGACGGCTACGAGGGACTCCCCATCACGGTGACCGCCAGCATCGGGATCGCCACCGGCGAACGCACCTCGGCCCAGGAGCTCCTGCCGCGACGCCGACATCGCCCTCTACCGGGCCAAGGCGGCCGGCAAGGACCGCTCGGTCCTGTTCGAGCCGGCCATGCAGTCGGCCGCCGTCGACCGCCTGGCTCTCAAGTCGGACCTCGACTCGGCCGTGACCAACGGCCAGTTCTTCCTTCTGTATCAGCCCATCTTCGACCTGGGCACCGTGCACATCTGCGGCGTGGAGGCCCTCATCCGCTGGAACCATCCCGTCCGGGGGGTGATCTCGCCCGACGACTTCATCCCCGTGTTAGAGGACAGCGGCATGATCGTCGAGGTCGGGCGCTGGGTCCTCCGTCAGGCCTGCGCCCAGGCTGCGGCATGGAACGCCCAGGGCCACCGGATGAGCATGTCGGTCAACGTCTCCATGCGCCAGCTCGAGTCGGGCTCGCTGGTCGACGACGTCGTCCAGGCGCTGGGGGACAGTGGCCTCGATCCGGGTGCGCTGACTCTGGAGGTGACCGAGTCGACCCTAATGCGGGACGCGGAATCCACCGTGAGCCGGCTCCGGCGACTCAAGGACATCGGGGTCATGATCGCCATCGACGACTTCGGGACCGGCTACTCGTCCCTGGCCTACCTCCGCCAGTTCCCGGTCGATGTGCTCAAGATCGACCGGTCCTTCGTGTCGGCCATGGACGGCTCCGCCGACTCCACCGCGCTCATCCATACCCTGGTGGAACTGGGCCGCATCCTCGGGTTGGTCACCCTGGCCGAGGGTATCGAGGACAGCCGCCAGCTGGACGGGCTCCGGGCCCAGCTGTGTGACCGGGGCCAGGGATTCCTCGTCTCGAGGCCGGTGCCCCCTCTGGCCATCGAGGCCCTGCTCGGTCCGCCCCCCGACCGGGACGGCGCCACCCGCGCCGCCGAAGCCGCACTCCGCTGATTCCGTCCGGCCCGGTCCTTCCGGTCTGTGCCCGGGGTTCTTAGGGCACCACCTGGACCTTTGTCCGACTTCCGGTTCAGGCGAGCACGGCCAGGGGATCTGTGTCAGCATCAAATTATGAGCGCAGAGCGATACAGTCGTAGGCAGGTACTGGCTGGGGGGATCTCAGGGGCCGCGGCTCTGGGGCTCGCTCGGGTCGGTCACGTTCGCACCACCGGGAAGGACACGGTGCGTCGGGCGGTCAAGGCCAGTGCCGCCGGTTCCGATCTCGGTGCGGTCAAGCACGTGGTCTTCCTGATGCAGGAGAACCGGTCCTTCGACCACTACTTCGGCACGCTTGGCGGTGTGAAGGGCTTCGACGACACCAACAACCGGTCGGCCTTCACCCAGGCGTGGCCGGGCGGGCAGAACGCCGACCTGCTCCCCTTCCACATGAAGACCGCCTCGAGCAGGCCGAGTGCACCTACGATCTCGACCACTCGTGGGCGGCTGAGCACGCCTCGACCAACGGCGGGGCGATGGACAGCTTCGTGTCGGTCCATACGTCCGCCGAGTACGAGGGGGCCCTGGGTATCAACACCATGGGCTACTACAACAAGGGTGACATCCCCTTCTACTACGACCTGGCCAAGAAGTTCACCATCTGCGACAACTACTTCTGCTCGGTGCTCGGGCCCACCCACCCCAACCGGCTGATGGCCACTGACCGGAACACTCGACCCGGCCGGCGTGGCCGGGGGACCCATCCTCGATACCGCCTCAGACCAGACCACCACCCAGGGCACCTGCTCGTGGTCACCATGCCCGAGGCGCTGCAGTCCGCCGGGATCTCCTGGAAGGCCTACAACCCCTACGGCTCCGATCTACCAGCCCGGGCTCGTCCGTGTTCATCAGCAAGAACATGCTGCTCTACTTCGAGCAGTTCGCAGGCCGATCCCGACCTCGTCGCTCTACCAGAACGCCTTCGGCTACTTCGGGCCCAACGTCAGCGGCGGCCTGACCTCGGGCACCAGCCCCAACGACTTCGCCAAGGACGTGGCCAACAACACCCTTCCCCAGGTGTCGTGGATCATGTCCCCCGACTCCTACGACGAGCACCCGCCGGCACCGGCGGCACTGGGCGAGTGGTACACCCAGCAGATCCTCGACACGCTGCTGTCCAACCCGACGGTCTGGGCCAGCACGGTGCTGTTCATCATGTACGACGAGAACGACGGCTTCTTCGACCACGTCCCCCCGCCGGCACCACCGCGGGGCACCACCGGCGAGTATCTGACCGTCGATCCGCTGCCGGCCGCCGCCGGCGGCGATCGCCGGTCCGGTGGGCATGGGGGTCCGGGTGCCGATGCTGGTGGTCTCGCCCTTCTCGGCCGGGGGCTGATGTGTGCTCCGACGTGTTCGACCACACCTCCAGCTCCGCTTCCTCGAGACCCTGTTCGACGTGACCGCTCCCAACATCCCAGCCTGGCGGCGGTCGGTGACCGGCGATCTGACCGCCACCCTGCCCGTCCTCGGTCGCTCCGGTGACCAAGGCGCCCAAGCTGCCGTTGACCTCGGACAGCACCACGGCACCACCGGTGGGCAACGAATGTTCAGCGGCCCAGATCATCGAGACCAACCCGACCACCACGCCGCTCACCATCCCGAAGAAGCAGAAGCTGCCGAACCAGGCGCACGGGTCGCTCAAACCCACGCCGAGCTAGACCCTTTCCGCCCGACCCGGGCTAGGTCGATGTACCCCGTCAAGGGCGGTCCCGCTGGTCGGCGGCCGCTATCTCCTAATGGGAGGCCTTGGCGGCGGCGGCCTTCTTCCGACGGGCCCGCAGCAGGATGACCAGGCGGTCGACCAGCGCGCCGAGTAAGGCGGCGATCAGCAGCACCCAGATCAGCTGAGTTTGGTGTGGAAGAACACGAACCCGACCTCGACGGTCTTGCTGTTGTCGAGGACGAAGGCCACCAGCAGGACCAGGGCGATGCCGGCCCCCACGATGCGCACGATCTCGCGGGTGTCCCGGGGCGTCTTGGCCGACGGATCCTGGATGGGTGATGCCGAGGCTTTGGCCATCGCCTGCTCCTTCCTCATCGACGGACGCAGAGCGCCCGTCGGATCACCGTACCCGTGGATGCCGCCCGTCGTGCGGACCGCCACTCATTGACCAAGAGGAAGGGAGTCGACGGCTCAGGTGAACAGGAGCGTGGCCTGGTGGGCGAAGTCGAGGATGGGACCGGGGATGATGCCGAACACCACGGTGAAGGCTACCGTCACGCCGATGACCACCTGGGCGAGCAGCGGAAACGCCACCCGGCCCCGCTCCAGCACCGACTCGTCGGGCGGGGCGTCGGTCAGCAGCTGGAGGCTGGCCACGCCGTACTCCTGCTCGGAGTGGTCCGGTCGGGCGGAACTCGACTCCCCCCGCTCGGCCGGAACCCGTTGGCGGACCCACCGGCCCCGGCCCCTTCGCTCCCGTCGTCGCCGTCGACCGGGTCGGCCACCGCCCCCACCGGCGAGAACATGGTGACCGCCACCCGCAGGTAGAAGAAGGCGGCGATGGCCGCCGACGCCATGGCCACCGCGGCCAGTGCGTAGGCGTGGGTGGCCACCACGGCGCCGACCACGCCGAACTTGGCCAGGAAGCCGGTGGTGAACGGCACCCCGGCCTGTCCGAGCAGCGAGCAGCGAAGGCCAGGGCCAGCACCGGCTGGCGGCGGGCCAGGCCCCGGTAGTCGGTGATCTGGTGGCCGGTGTCCCCGTCCCTGGCCATGAAGGTGATCACCGCGAACGATCCGATGACCAGGAACATGTAGGTGAACAGGTAGTACAGCGAGGCCGACACGCCCCGGGTGGTGGCCGCCTCCACCCCGAGCAGGATGAAGCCGGCGTGGTTGATCGACGAGTAGGCCATCATCCGCTTGATGTCCCGCTGGACCAGGGCCAACACCGCCCCGACCACCAGGCGAGGATGGCCAGTCCCCAGAGGATCGGCTGCCAGTCGGCGCGAACCGTGCCGAAGGACGAGACGAAGACCCGCAACAGGGCGGCGAAGGCCCCGGCCTTGGCCACCGCGGCCATGAAGCCGGTGATCGGGCGAGGGGGAGCCCTGGTAGACGTCGGGCGACCACATGTGGAAGGGGACGGCGGCGATCTTGAACCCGAACCCGACGAGGAGGAGGGCCAGTCCCGCCGAGAAGCACGCCGTTGGAGGCGATGACGTTGCTTGGCCAGGTAGTCGGCGATCTGGGGCAGGTTGGTCGAGCCGGTGGCCCCGTAGACGAGGGCGATGCCGTAGACGAACATGGCCGAGGAGAAGGCGCCGAGCACGAAGTACTTGAGGGCGGCCTCGCCCGACTCCGCCCGCCTGTGGTTGAAGGCGGCCAGCACGTAGAGGGCGATGGACAGGATCTCGAGGCCCAGGAAGACCACGATGAGGTCGTTGGCCGCCCCCATCATCATCGCTCCGGATGCCGACATCATGGCCAGGACGTGGAACTCGGGGCCTTCCACCCCCTCCCGGCGCAGGTAGCCGTCGCCGACCAGCGCGGTGAGCAGCATGGCGATGGCCACGGTGATCTGGATGAAGACGTCGAAGCCGTCGAAGGCGATGGCCCCGGCGATGGTCACCTGGGGCCGTGGGTGGCCACCTGGTCCCACTGGACGAGCGCGGCCACCAACGCGGCGATCGAAACGACCGAGGCGGTGAGCGTCCCGGTCCCCACACCCAGGATCTTGCGGAACAGCGAGGACAGGATCATGAGGGCGAGAGCGCCGCCCATCATGATGAGCATGGGCAGGATGCTCAGGTAGTCGACGTGCGGAGTGTGGATGGCCGGAGCGGCAGCGGCCAGGAGCGAGGGACTCATCACGGTGCTCCTCCCGGCGCGGCCGCAGGTGTTCCAACCGGCGTGGCCACCGGTCGGACGCTGACGGTGTAATGGGCGAGGCTGGAGGGGACCGGGGTGTGGGTCACCTGGTCGATGTGGACGATCAATCGGTCGACCGAGGGTGTGATCCGGTCGAGCACCGGCTTGGGGTACACCCCGAGGAAGACGATGACGATGATCAGGGGGGCGATGACCAGCCGTTCCCCCCAAGCCAGGTCCCGGGTGGTTGCGTCCTCCTCGGTGGGCTGCCCCTGGAACGCCTGCTGGTAGGCCCACAGCAGGTAGATGGCCGCCACCACCACGCCGAGGACGGCCACCACCGCCCACCAGCGGTGGGCCTCGAAGGCGCCGATGAGGACCAGGAACTCACTGACGAACCCGTTGAGGCCGGGCAGGCCGATGGAGGCCATCATGGCCACGGTGAACGCCGCGGCCAGGACCGGTGCCGGCGATTGGAGTCCCTCGCAACCCGGACACCTGCCAGGTACCGCGACGCTCGTAGATCCAACCGACCAGGATGAACAGGGTGGCGATGATCAGCCCGTGGTTGACCATCTGGAGGACCCCGCCGGTCAGGCCTTGGCTGTTGAGAGCGAAGGTGCCGAGGATCACGAACCCGATTCCGGCCAACGACGAGTAGGCCAGCAGCCGCTTCATGTCCCGCTGGGCGCAGGCCACCAGGGCCCCGTAGAGGATGCCGATCACGGCCAGGGTCAGGAGCCAGGGGGCCAGGGTCTTCGTGGCCTGGGGGAACAGGTTGAGGTCGAACCGGATGATCCCGTAGGTCCCGAGCTTGGCCATCACCGCGGCCAGGAGGACGGCACCGGCGGTCGGCGCCTCGGCATAGGCATCCGGCGACCAGGTGTGGAAGGGGAAGATGGGGGCCTTGACGGCAAAGGCGGCGGTGAAGGCACAGAACAGCAGGACCCCCTCGGTGCCCGACAGGTGGGTGTGGACCAGGGCGGGTAGCTCGAAGGTGAGCACGCCGGTCTGGGACTGGTGGAGGAAGGCCACGGCCAGGATCCCCACCAGCAGGAAGGCCGAGCCGGCGAAGGTGTAGATGAAGAACTTGATGGCCGCATAGCCCCGACGGGCGTAGCCCCAGCCGGCGATGAGGAAGTAAGCGGGTACCAGGGTGAGCTCAAAGAACAGGAAAAACAGGACGAGATCGAGAGAGACGAAGCTTCCCAGGCAGGCCGCCTCCATCACCAGCACCCAGGCCACGAAGGAGCGGGGGTCCCGTCGGGCTCCGGCCGCCAACATGGTCAGAGGGAACAAGAAGGCGGTCATCAGCACCAAGAACAGCGAGATGCCGTCGACGCCCAGCGACCAGCGGATGCCCAGCTCTTTGGCCCAGATGTGGTCGGACAGCAGCTGGTAGCCGGCGTCACCCACCTTGAACTGTCCGGCGATGACGATGGCCAGCGCCAGGGTGAACAGGGCCACGAACGTGCCGAGCGCCTGGTGGAAGTGCCGGGACACCCGGTCGGTCGGGATGAGGGCGATCACCACCGCGCCGATGGCCGGAACCAGCACCAACACGGTGAGGAAGGGGAAATGGGACGAAGCCATCAGCCCCACCACAGCCGGGTCAGCATGAAGGCCAGGACCAGCACCGTACCCAGCACGATGCCGAGCACGTAGTTGCGCACGTAGCCGGTCTGGGTCTTGCGGACCAGCGAACCCGACCGTCGGACCAGAGCAGCGACGCCGTTGACCCCACCGTCGATGATTTTGGGGTCGACCACGGTGGCGGCCAGAGTGGCCAGTTTCTGACTGGGACGGCCGAAGACGGTGTCGTAGAGCTCGTTGATGTACCAGGAGTTGCGGAGGAACGGTCCCTCGAGGGCCGGGCGCTCGGCTTTGGCCATCCACAGGGTGAGACCGACGTAGACACCGAGGACGGCGATGAGGGCGTCGACGATGGACAGGGTCCAGATGGCCCCGGTGCTCAGGTGGTCGTCGTAGAGGCGGGAGCCGAACACCGGGTTGATCCAGTTGGACAGCGAGAGGTGGTTGCTGGACACGGCCAGCAGGCCGGCCAGGGCGGCGAAGAAGGCCAGGATCCACAGGGGGATCACCATGATCTGGGGCGACTCGTGGGGCTCGGCGATGGCGCCGTCGGCGTGGTGGGCCGAAGCCATGTCGGAGTCGGCGTCCACCGGCACCTTGGCCGACCAGCGGTCCTTGCCGAAGAAGGCCAGGCCGGTGAGGCGGCTCATGTAGTAGGCGGTCAGCGCGGCCGTGATGATGCCCACCACCCAGAGCGCGGGATGGGCCGACCAGGTGTTCTCGAGGACGTCCCCCTTGGCCCAGAACCCCGACAGGGGGGGCACGGCGGCGATGGACAGCCAGCCGATGCCGAAGGTGATGAAGGTCAGCGGCAGGTAGCGCCGGAGGTTGCCCATCCGTTTCAGGTCCTGCTCGTCGTGGAGGCCGTGGATGACCGAGCCGGCCCCGAGGAACAGCAGGCCCTTGAAGAAGGCGTGGGCGATCATGAGGAAGATGGCCGCCTCGTAGGCCCCGCACCCTATGGCCAGGAACATGTAGCCGAGCTGGGACACCGTGGAGTAGGCCAGCACCTTCTTGATGTCCTGCTGGCCGCAGGCGATGGTGGCGGCCACGAAGGCGGTGGCGGCACCGACGATGGCCACGGTCAAAGCGGCGTCGGGCGAGGCATGGAGCAACGGGTTGATCCGGCACAACAGGTAGACGCCGGCGGTGACCATGGTGGCCGCATGGATGAGGGCCGACACCGGGGTGGGGCCCTCCATGGCGTCGGCCAGCCAGGGGAACAGAGGAATCTGGGCCGACTTGCCCATCACGCCGACCAGTACCAGCAGGCAGATGGCGGTGATGTTGCCGGCCCCGATGGTGCCGAGGTGGGCGAAGATCACCGAGTACTCGAGCGAGTGGACCCTGGTGAAGACGAGGAAGATGGCCAGCAGGAGCCCGACGTCACCGATCCGGTTATAGATGAAGGCCTTCTTGCCGGCGCTGGCCGCCGAGTCCCGGGTGAACCAGAACGACACCAGCCAGTAGGAGCAGGCGCCGACCCCTTCCCACCCGACGAAGGTGACCAGCAGGTTGGAGCCCAGCACCAAGATGAGCATGGAGGCCACGAAGAGGTTCATGTACAAGAAGAACTTGGGGTAGTCGGGGTCTCCTTTCATGTAGCCGACGGAGTACAGGTGGATGAGGGTGCTGATTCCGGTCACGAACAACACCATGGTCATCGACAGCGGGTCGACGAACAGGCTGGCCTTGACCTGCAGGCTGCCCACCGGGATCCAGTTCCACAGGTCCTGGGTGAACGAGCGCACCGGAGCGTGCACGGTGAGCAGGTCGAAGTAGACGCCCACCGCCACCAGGAACGATGCCCCGATGAAGCCGGTGGCCACCGCCCCGGCGGCCGGGTCGCCCAGCTTCTGTCCCGCCACCACTTGGACGGCGAACCCGACCAGGGGCAAAAGGATGATGAGGAAGGTCGCGTGCAACATCGTCCGGTCAGCCCTTCATCACGTGGAGGTCGTCGGCGGTTGCGCTGGCCCGTCGCCGGAAGATGGCGACCACGATGCCCAGGCCCACCACCACTTCGGCCGCCGCCACCACCAGCACGAAGAACACCAGGACCTGGCCGCCGATATCGTGCAGCACCCGTGCGAAGGTGACGAAGGCCAGGTTGGCGGCGTTGAGCATCAGCTCCACGCACATGAACATGACCAGCACGTTCCGCCGGATCAGCACGCCGAGGGCACCGATCGAGAAGAGGACGACGCTGAGGCCGAGATACCAGTTGGCGCTGATTGTCATGGCCCCACCTCGGTGGTGCTCTCGACCTGAGGGCTCGCCCCCGCCGGCTCGTCGGCGGCGGGGCACGTCGGCGGGTGCGTCGTCAGTGCGGTGCGTCGTCGCCCCGGTCTCCGGCGTCGGTGCCGATACCGTCATCGTCGACCGCGTTGACCGTCACCGGGGGCCGGCGAGCCAGGACCACCGCCCCGACCACGGCGATGATCAGCAGGGCGGCGGTGGCCTCGAAGGGGAAGAGGTAGGTGGTGTAGACCGACTTGCCCAGCAGGTAGACGTTGGACTCCTTGCCGCCGTCGGTCCCGGCCACCGACGGGGCACCGGTGGTCCAGCTGGACACCTGGCCCAGCAGGAGGAGCCCGGTCGATGCCGAGGATCACCAGCCCGATGGCCAGGGGACGCTGGCCGCGTAGGGGTTCGAAGGCCGATGTTCTCCTGGCGGTCGACCCCGAGGAACATGATCACGAACAGGAAGAGGACCACGATGGCGCCGGCGTAGACGATCACCTGCACGGCGGCCAGGAAGCGGGTCCTGCTGGAGTACGAACAGCACGGCCACGCCGAACAGGGTCATGACCAGCATGAGGGCCGAGTGCACCGGGTTGCGGGCCACCACCACGCCGATGGCGCCGGCCAGGATGATGGCCGCGGCCACGGCGAAGACGCCGACGTCGACCCAGGAGGCGTGCGTGGAGCTGGTGGCGGCCGCCACCAGCGATCCGGCAGCCCGGCATCACGACGGTCCGACCCGGTGTCGGCGGCTGCGATCCGCCGATCCGGCTGGCCGGCGGCGGGTCGGTGCGCCGGTGCCCGACTCGTCGCGCTCGGAGTTGCCGGCCACCACGGCGGCGGCGTAGTCGGCGTCCGCCTTCTCGCGGTGCTTCTTGCCGGCCCCGGGCGCGAAGCGCTCGGCCTTCTCCAGCATGCGCCCGATGGCACCCCGCGGTCCCCGCTTCTCGACCGGCAGGTCGGAGGTGAGCAGGTGGCGCTCGAGCGTGTCGCGGAGCTGGCGACTTCCGGTGGCTGGCGTCGTCGCGGTGGCCGGACTGGCCGCCCTCGGGGGCCCGGACGCCGAAGCCCGAGCTCGCCGGACCACTGGACCTCGCCCTCGAACTCGGCGCTGCCCGACGGCGAGGTGGCCCGCATCCATCCCGAGGTGTGCAGGTCGTCGCCCTCCCGCCAGTCCTCCCACGGCATGGTGCTGGGGCTTGCCGTCGTCGTCGACCAGCAGCTCGTCCTTGGTGTAGATGGCGTCGTTGCGGTTGGTGAAGGAGAACTCCAACAGCTTCGACTCGGTGATGGCCTCGGTGGGGCAGGCCTCCACGCACAGGTCGCAGTGGATGCACCGCAGGAAGTTGATCTCGTAGACGTAGCCGTAGCGCTCGCCCGGGCGACACCGGATGGTCGGGCGGGTTGTCGAGGCCCCGCACGTAGATGCAGTCGGCCGGGCAGACCCCGGCGCACAGCTCGCAGCCGATGCACTTCTCCATGCCGTCCTCGTAGCGGTTGAGGACGTGGCGGCCGTGCTGGCGCGGCTGCTTGGGCCGCTTCTCCTCGGGGTACTGGCGGGTGACCGGCGGACGGCCCAGGTGCTCGAGGGTCAGCTTGAACCCGCCCAGGAAGTTCTGGCGCTGATGCGGCGGTTCGGGGACGGCCATCAGCTGCCACCTCCTTCGGTGGACGGGGAGACGGGGTCAGCGGGCGCCGGCTCGGCGGGTCGGTGTCCACAGGCGGACCCCGACCGGCGGGCACGATGGCCCGGGTCTCCTCGCGCTCGGACCGATGGCGAAGGCCCGGGTGATGACGATGGCCGGCGGCCACCACGGCCAGCGGCCATGCCCAGACCCCACCAGCCGTCGATGACGAACCCGGCCACGATCAGCAGCCAGCCGAGGGAGAGGGGGATCAGCTGCTTCCAGCCCGAGGTCCATCAGCTGGTCGTAGCGGAGGCGGGGCAGGGCGGCCCGGAGCCACACGAACACGAACAGGAAGACGATGGTCTTGCCCAGGAACCACAGGATCGGCCACAGCCAGTAGAGGTGCGGGATGTGGGGGATGGGCCCGTCGGGGCCGCCGAAGAACAGGGTCACGGTGATGGCCGACATGGTGATGGTGTTCATGAACTCGGCCAGGAAGAACAGGGCGAACCGGATCGAGGAGTACTCGGTGACGAACCCGCCGACCAGCTCCGAGTCGGCCTCGACCAGGTCGAACGGGGGCCGGTTGGTCTCGGCCATGATGGCGATGAAGAAGATCACGAAGGGCACCACGCCGAGCCGGATCACGTTCCACTGCCAGAAGTGGGCGGCCTGGGCGTCGACGATGGTCCCGGGTGGAGAGGGACCCGGTGATGAGCACCACCGTGACCACGGTCATGCCGAGGGCCGCCTCGTAGGAGATCATCTGGGCCGAGGCCCGCACCGATCCGAGCAGCGGGTACTTGGAGCCCGACGACCAGCCGGCCAGCATGATGCCGTAGACGCCGATCGACGACATGGCCAGCAGGAACAGGATGCCCATCGGCGGATCGGCCAGCTGCAGCTCGAAGGTGTGGCCGGCGATGGTCACCTCGCCGCCGATGGGCACGATGGCGAAGATCAGGAAGGCCGGGATGATGGTCAGGTAGGGGGCCAGCTTGAAGACGAACCGGTCGGCCTGCTCGGGCAGCAGGTCCTCCTTGAAGAAGAGCTTGATGCCGTCGGCCAGGGTCTGGGCGATGCCGAAGGGCCGGCCCGGTTGGGCCCGATCCGGCTCTGCATGTCCGAGATCACCTTGCGCTCGAACCAGATCATCAACATGACCGACACCATCAGGGCGCCGAAGACCACCAGCACCTTGATGATGACGATGAGGAACACGACCCAGCCGACGCCCTCGCTGTAGAGCGGGTCTCCGTGGTGGCGAGCAGCCCGACCAGGGGGTGCACCGAGCGGCGAGCCGCTCACGGCGTCTCCATCCGCAGTTCGATCACCGGGGTGGACGGCGTCGATGAGGTCGGCCGACGGTCCCCTCGTCGCAGCGGGACGTTGAAGTCGGCGGCCACCACCTTGCGGGGCAGGGAGCCGTCGGGAACCACGGTCAGCACCGCCACGGCCGTGGCCGTGCGCAGCCGCACCGAGCCGCCGGCCGCGACCCCCAGCTCGTCGAGGTCGTGGGGATTGGCCCGCAGCGGCGAGCGGGGCCACCAGGCCGGCCAGGTGCGACACCGACTGCACGGCCGCGCCGAGGTCGTAGAGCGTGCGGGAGGCCACCAATCGGAACGAGTAACTGTCATTCGGCGCCACGTGAGGGGCCTCCATGCTGAAGGGCCCGCTGTGCACCTCGGCCGGGCCGGGCCGGCTCCGTTGTCGCCTTCGTCGTCAGCGCCACGGCCGGCGCTCCGGCCGGCGCTGAACTCGCCGATTCCCGCGGTGGGTGATTCGGCCAGGCCAGCCCGCGGCGGGGCCCCCTGGCGCTTCGACCGACTCGACCCCGGGGAAGGCGATCGGGTCGAGCGGCGCCGTCACCCCGGCGGCTGATAGCCACCGCGCTGGCCTGCAGGGGGGCGACCACGCCGTCAGTGGCCCCCGGCCCGTCGAGGACGGCCCGGGTGATACCCCGGTAGGCAGGGGCCAGGCGCTCGATCTCGTCCCACACGTCGCCGACCGAGTCGAGACCCAGGTCGCCGCCGAGGTGGACGGCCAGCTCGGCGGCGATCATCCAGTCGGGCCAGGCCTGGCCGGGCGGGACCAGCTTCTGACCCAGCCGGCTGATCCGACCCTCGATGTTGGTGGTGGTTCCCGGACGCTCGTGGGCCTCGGCCGCCGGCAGCACCACATCGGCCAACTCGGTCACCGGACCCGGAGCCGAGGCCACCGCCACCACGAAGTCGGCTGTCGTCAGGGCGCGCTGGGCCAGATCCCGGTCGGGGAAATCGGCGAGCGGATCGGCGCCCAGCACCACGAGGGCCCGGATCCGGGAGGAGTCGGCCGCACCACCGGCCGCACCACCGGCCGCACCACCGGCCGCACCACCGGCCGCACCACCGGCCGCACCACCGGCCGCACCACCGGCCGCACCGCCGGCCGCACCACCGGCCGCCGAAGCGAGTATGCCCGTGGTGTCACGGCCCCGCTCGGCGGGCACCGATCCCCAGGCGTGGGTGAACCAGTCGCGACCGGCGTCGAGGGTGACCCGACCGGGGAGGAGGCCGGGGGCCAGTCCCATGTCGAGCGCCCCGTGGACATTGCCCCGCCGGAGGGCGGGAAGGAAGCGTGCGGCGGGGAGCGCCTGGGCCAGAGCGGTGACCGCCTCGGCCACCAGGGCCCCATCCTCAGCCAAGGAGGGCCGCCCCACCACGATGACCACGTCGCCGGCGGAGGCGAGGCGCCGGGCCGTCTCGAGGGCGTCGGGGTCACTGTCTACGGGTGCGGCCACCGACGGATCGGACACGGCCCGGGCCAGCGCGGCGACCTCCCCGGGGACGTAGCGGAGGGAAGCGGCGGCATACGGGGTCAGCGCCGAGGCCCGAGGGGTCAGCTCGACCAGGTCCAAGTGGCCGTCGACGATGGCCGACCGCAGGCGCAGAAAGAGCACCGGCAGCTCCTCACGGAGGTCGCCGGCCAGGACGATCACCGTGTCGGCGGCAGCGGCCTGGTCGATGGTGGCCCGGGGCAGGCCGACCACCAGCTCGGCCGGGAGGCCGTCCCCCAGCTGAGCGTCGACCGAGTCGGTCCCCACCACGCCCTTGGCCAGCTTGGCCCAGGCGTAGGCCCCTTCGTTGGTCAGTCGGGCCCCACCGATGACACCGACCGCCTCGGGCCCGTTGGCCTTCTTGACCCGGCCCAGACCGCTGGCCACCGCGTGCGAGCGCTTCGTGCCACGACACCGGCACGAGGGTGTCGTCGCTGGCGGAGGAGCGGCTCGACCAGCCGGTCGTCGCTGTTGACGGCGTCGAAGGCGAACCGACCCTTGTCGCACAGCCAGCCGTGGTTGACCGGGTCGACTGTCGATCCCGAGGAGTCGGGTCACCCGGTTGGACGACGACTGCACCGCCACCCGGCAGCCCACCGAGCAGGTCGTGCAGGTCGACTCGACCTGGTCGAGGTCCCAGGGCCGCGGCAGCAAACCGGTAGGGCGCGGCGGTCAGCGCCCCCACCGGGCAGATCTGCACGGTGTTGCCAGAGAAGTACGAGGCGAACGGCAGCTCGGGGAAGATATTGACCTCGAGTTGCTCGCCGCGACCGATGAAGTCGATCTGAGCCTCACCGGCCACCTCGTCGGCGAACCGGGTGCACCGGCTGCACTGGATGCAGCGCTCCCGGTCGAGCAGCACGAGCTCGGAGATGGGGATGGGCTTTTCGAAGTGCCGCTTCTCCTCCACGAACCGCGACTCACCCGGGCCGTAGGCCAGGGTCTGGTCCTGGAGCGGGCACTCGCCACCCTTGTCGCAGACCGGGCAGTCCAGCGGGTGGTTGATGAGCAGGAACTCGAGCACGCCGTCCTGGGCCTTTTTGACCTTGTCGGACTCGGTGACCACCTCCGATCCCTCCTGCACCTCGACGAAGCAGCTCGGCTGCAGGGAGGAACCCCGGGGTCCGCTCACCTCGACCAGGCACATCCGGCACACACCCACCGACTTCATCCGCGGGTGGTAGCAGAAGCGGGGGATGAAGGTCCCGGCCCGCTCGGCGGCGGCGATGAGCATCTCGCCATTCCGCCCGCTGACCTGGCGTCCGTCGAGGGTGAACGTCACCAGGTCCTCCACCGGGCCTCCGGTGTCCACGGTGGCGTCACCGGCGTTGGTGGCCCGGGTGGTGCTGCCTTCGGTGGTGGTCGGCTCAGTCATAGGGGCAGCCGCCCTCTTTGATGTGGACCAGAAATTCGTCGCGGAACATCTGGATGGCCGATCCGATGGACGAGGGGATGGAGGGACCGAGGACGCAGATGGTGGTCTGCTGGGGCGGCCAGGCGAGGCCGGGGGAGATGTTGTCGCAGGCGTCGAGCAGGAGGTCGAGGTCCTCCTCGCGACCGTGGCCGGTCTCGATGCGCTCCATGATCTTCTCCAGCCAGCCCGCACCTTCGCGGCACGGGGTGCACTGGCCGCACGACTCGCGGAAGAAGAACTTGGTGATCCGCCAGGCGGCCCGCACCGCGCAGGTGTGATCGTCCATCACCACGATGGAACCCGAACCGAGCATGGAACCGGCCGCGGCCACTTCGTCCTGGCCGAGGGGGAGGTCGATCTGGTCGGGACCGAACCACGGAGCCGAGACTCCGCCGGGGATGAAGGCCTTGAGCGCTCTCCCGTGGGGGATTCCACCCCCCAGCACCGGTGCGTTGATCAGGTCGTCGAACGTGGTCTTGACCATCTCCAGCTCGAACACCCCGGGGTTGTTGACGTGACCAGCCAGGGCGAACAGCCGGGTGCCGGTGGAGCGCCCCTCGCCCAGGGCGGCGAAGGCGGCCCCCCCGTTGAGCACGATCCAGGGCAGGTTGGACATGGTCTCCACGTTGTTGACCACGGTGGGCTCGCCGTAGAGGCCGATGGCGGCCGGGAAGAACGGCGGCTTGATGCGGGGGAAGCCCCGCTTGCCCTCCAACGACTCGAGCAGCGCCGTCTCCTCGCCGCAGATGTAGGCACCGGCTCCGGGGTGAACAACCACGTCGATGGAGAAGCCCGAACCGAAGATGTCGGCACCCACTGCGCCGTGGGCGTAGGCGTCGTTGAGGGCGGACTCGACCCGCTCGAGTCCGAGGGCGAACTCGCCCCGTATGAAGATGAACACCTGGGAGACCTGCAGGGCGAAGGCGGCGATGACCACACCCTCGATGAGCTGGTGGGGATCCCGCTCGATGAGCAGGTGGTCCTTGAAGGTGGCCGGCTCGCTCTCGTCCCCGTTGACCACCAGATAGGTGACCGGGTTCTTGCGCAGCATGGCCCACTTGCGTCCGGCCGGGAACCCGGCGCCACCCCGGCCGAGCAGGCTGGCCGTGTCCACCTCGTGGGCCACCGCCTCGGGAGTCATGGTGAGCGCCTTCTTCAGCCCCTCATAGCCACCGGTGGCCAGGTAGCGCTGGAGGGTGTGGGAGTCATCGTGCTCGAGCCGGGAGGTGACGATCTTGGGCGGGTCGGTGATGGCCACTAGGCCCCTCCCCCGCTGGCGCCGCGCTGCTCTTGGCCGATTCGGCCGCCGCGGCCCGCCCGGCCTGGGCCTCGGCCATCGCCGCCCGCTCGGCGGCCACCCGGTTCGGGTCGGCCACCAGGCCGTTGGCCCGCTCGCACCCGGTTGAGCGTGCCGTGAGCGGGGATGTCGGCGGCCCGGGTGCCGGCCCGGAGGTCGGCCATCAGTTGGTCGAAGCTGGCCTGGGTCTGGGCGCCGACGAACCGGTGGTTGACCTGGACACAGGGCGGCCGGTCGCAGTCGGCCAGGCACTCGGCCTCCTCCAGCGTGATGGACCCGTCGGCCGTGGTGCCCCCGGCGTTGACCCCGAGCGACTGCTCGGCGTGCTCGAGCAGTTCGGCGGCGCCGCCCAGCAGGCAGGCGATGTTGGTGCACACCGCTACCACGTGGCGACCCACCGGCTCGGTATGGAGCATGTCGTAGAAGGAGGCGGTGCCGAGAACCTCGGTGGGGGTCACCCCCACCAGGACGGCGATGTCGTACATGGCCTCGGCGGTCAGCCATCCGTCCTGCTCCTGGGCCAGGTGGCAGAGGGGGATGAGGGCCGAGCGGGGCTGCGGGTACAGGGCGATGACCTGCCTGGCCCGGTTGAGGGTCTCCACCGACAGGTGGGTGGTCTCCGCACCGGTGGCACCGGTGGCACTGATGCGTCGGGGGCCGTCCACCGGGGTGGGTGCCGGCTGGTCGGTCATCGGTCCACCTCCCCCATCACCGGATCGATGGTCGAGCAGACGGCCACCGCGTCGGCCACCAGGCCGCCGCGCATCATGAGGGGAAGTCCCTGGAGATTGACGAAGCTCGGGCCCCGGATGTGCATCCGGTAGGGCTTGGGGGAACCGTCGGAGACCAGGTAGCACCCGAGCTCACCCCTCGGGGACTCGATGGCCACGTAGACCTCGCCCTCGGGCACCTTGAAGCCCTCGGTGAACACCTTGAAGTGGTGGATGAGGGCCTCCATCGACTCGTCGATGCGGCCCCGGGGCGGCGGGGTCACCTTCTTGTCCTGCACCCGGTAGTCGCCGGCCGGCATCTTCTCCACGATCTGCCGGATGATCTTCACCGACTCACGGATCTCGTTGAGGCGGATGGAGTACCGGTCGAAGTTGTCGCCGTAGGTTCCGACGATCACGTCGAAGTCCACCTCGTCGTAGCGAAGGTAGGGCATGGACCGGCGGAGGTCCCAGGGCACGCCGGTCGAACGGAGCACCGGACCGGTCAGGCTCAGGGCCAGGGCCTCTTCGGCGGACACCGTGCCGATTCCCTCCGAGCGCTGGCGGAACAGCGGCTGGCCGGTCAGCAGTTCGTCGTACTCGTCGGTGCGGGCGAGGACCGTGTCGCAGATCACGGTGACGTCGTCCTCCCAGCCGTCGGGCAGGTCGGCGGCGGTGCCACCGGGCCGGATGAAGTTGTGGTTCATCCGCAGGCCGGTGGTCTTCTCGAAGAAGGCGAGGACCATCTCCCGCTCGCGGAAGCCGTAGATCATCATCGACGTGGATCCGAGGTCCATCCCGTTGGTGGCCATCCACATCAGATGGGAGGACACCCGGTTGAGTTCGACCAGGAGCATGCGGATCCAGTCGGAGCGCGGCGGCATCTCCACCCCCAGCAGCGCCTCGACGGCCAGCGACAGCACCAGCTCGTTGTGCAGAGGGGCCAGGTAGTCCATGCGGGTCACGTTGGTGGAACCCTGGACGTAGGTGAGCTCCTCGGCCGTCTTCTCCATGCCGGTGTGGAGGTAGCCGATGACCGGCTTGGTCCGCAGGACGGTCTCGCCGTCGAGTTCGAGCATCAGGCGCAGCACGCCGTGGGTGGATGGGTGCTGCGGTCCCATGTTGATGATCATCGTCTCGTCTTCGGACTGCTCGATGTCGATGTCCGACGGGTCGATGGCCACGCCCTCGGGCAGCCGGAGCACGGCCCCGACCTCGCGGCGGAGCTGGCCGGGATCGGTGTCGGAGCGCCGGCTCAGTTCCTGGGTTCCCTCCGACGTCTCGGCGGCCAGCGCCTCGGGCTCGTAGTCCGGACCGGAGCCGGGACTCCACAGGTCGCGGGACGGCGGTGCGGACAGGTCCGAGTCGGGATGGACCTCCGGCGCGTCGGTGCCGTCGCCGGGGGAGGCCGCCTTCAGATCACTCATCGTGGTCCCGGGGCTCCCTTGAACTGGACCGGCACCCGACCGACCCCGTAGTCCTTGCGCAGCGGGTGCCCCTCCCAGTCCTCGGGCATGAGGATGCGGGTCATGTCCGGGTGGCCGACAAAGACGATGCCGAACAGGTCGTAGGCCTCGCGCTCCATGGCCTCGGTACCCGGATAGTGGTCGAAGAGCGAGTCCACCTCGGCGTCGGACTCGGGTACCTGCACCCGGATCCGGACCCGGCGGGCCTGACTGAGGGACAGCAGGTTGACCACCACTTCGAAGCGCTCGGGACGGACGCCCTGGGGCAGACGGCGGTCGGGATGGGCCAGGTAGTCGACGGCACACAGGTCGGCGCACATCTCGAAGCCGCTGTCGCGGTACTCGCCCACGATGCCGAAATACTGCTGGCGGGTGGGGAACACCACTTCCTGGTCGGGGCGGCCGGGGACCCGCGACGTCTCGCCGCCTGATGCGCTGGCCGACACCGGCTCGTCGACCACGGTGCCGCCGTCGCTGGTCACAGGGGCTCACCCACGCTGCGGGCGATGACCGGGTTTCGCTTGGGAGTTCCGAGGTGGACGGCGTCGGGCCGGTCGGGGGTCCATCCCGTCGTCGTCTCGTCACCCGCGGTGCGGGCGTCGTCGGTGTCGCCACCCTCGTCGGCGGGCAGATTGGCGGTGTCCTGACCGGCCCGGGGGCCGCGGTGGGTGATGTCGCTGGTCCGGACCTTCTCGTGCAGGGTGAGAATGGCGTGCATCAGCGTCTCGGGGGTGGGAGGGCACCCGGGGGCGTACACGTCCACCGGAACGATCTGGTCGACACCCTGGACGATGGCGTAGTTGTTGAACATGCCCCCGGTGCTGGCGCACACCCCCATGGACAGCACCCACTTGGGCTCCATCATCTGGTCGTAGACCTGCCGCAGAACCGGCGCCATCTTCTGCGAGACCCGGCCGGCCACGATCATCAGGTCGGCCTGACGGGGCGAGGCCCGGAACACTTCCATCCCGAAGCGGGCCAGATCGAAGTCGGCTGCGCCCACCGACATCATCTCGATGGCACAGCAGGCCAGACCGAAGGTGGCCGGCCACATCGAGTAGGTCCGGGCCCACTTGACCAGATCCTCCAGCCGCCCGGTGAGGAAGTTGTGTTGCAGGTCCTCGAGACCCATGGTCGTCCGCTCCTGCTCTACGCGGCGCGCCCGGGTCCGCTCGGCGAGGTGGCCGGCTCTCCGGTCGTCGGGGCGTCTGGGTCGGTGGTCGCTGGTCCGGTCGGATCGGTCGGGGACGGTGTCCCCACCGAGCGCGTGGCACGGCCGGGACCCCCCGGTCCGGCGCTGATGCGGGCGATGGTCGACTCCGAAGTGCGCGACGGCATGGCCCGTACCAGTCGCTTGGCCGGTCCCCAGGTGAGGGCGCCGTTGCTGATCAAAAAGAGGAAGGAGATGAACACCACCGCGGCGAACACCACCACCTCAACCAGACCGAACGATCCCAGCTGGCGGAAGATGACGGCCCACGGGTAGAGGAACACGATCTCGATGTCGAAGATGATGAAGATCATGGCGATCAGGTAGAAGCGAACGGGGAATCGGGTGGGCGGCTCGATGCCGGGCACGATGCCGCACTCGTAGGGCGCCGTCTTCGCCGAGGTGGGCCGTTTGGTCGGGGCCATGAGGGCGGAAGCCACGAACGACAGGGCGGCGAAGAGGAATCCGAGGATGATGAGCACCAGAATTGGCAGGTAGTCGTCCACAGGGACTTGTTTTTACCACGCAGTGCTTCGCCCGGGCACATCGACGGTAGGCCGGGTGCCACCGGTCGATCGGGCCTCCCCGGGGGTGCCGCCGGGCGCGCCGCCGGGGCCGGAGCGCACCTAGCATTGGGGGTCGTGACTCCCGCCACCACCCCCGTACCCACCCCCGGCCTGGAGGCCACGAATCCTCGGCCGGCCGCCGGTCGCCGCCGGACCCCAAAGGACGACCACGTCCACGACGTGCTGGTAGTGGGGGGCGGGCCCTCCGGGTCGGCGTGCGCCTACTGGCTGGCCGACGCCGGCTGGGACGTGGCCGTGGTCGAAAAGAAGGTGTTCCCCCGTGAGAAGACCTGCGGTGACGGCCTCACCCCTCGCTCGGTCCGCCAGATCGCCGATATGGGGATCGAGGGGTCGTTGGCCGGCGCTCACCGGTATACCGGTTTGCGGGCCCATGCCTTCGGAAAGACCCTCGACCTGCCCTGGCCCGACCACCCGAGTTTCCCCAACTACGGCTATGTGATCACCCGCCACGACCTCGACGGCCTGGTCAGTGAACTGGCGGCCAAGGCGGGCGCCACCGTCTGGCAGGGCACCGAGGCGCTCGAACCGATCCTGGCTGACGCCGATCCGACCGCTGGCCCGAGGCCTCCCGGCTCGGGCCCCGAGTCCCTCCCCTCCTGTATCGGAGCGGTGGTGAAGGACAAGGCCAGCGGCAAGACCCGTTCGGTGCGGGCCCGGTACGTGGTGGTGGCCGACGGCTCCAACTCGCGGTTCGGACGGGTCCTCGGCATCGCTCGGGACCGCAACCAGCCGATGGGCATGGCCCTGCGCGGCTACTACTCCTCCCCTGGGCATGACCAGCCGTTCATCGAGTCCCACCTGGACATCCGGGACGGCGAGGGGACCGTAGTGCCCGGTTACGGCTGGATCTTCCCTCTGGGCGACGGCCGGGTCAACGTCGGCGTGGGACTGCTGTCCACCGACCAGCGCTGGAAGGGGGTCAACACCTCCACCCTCATGGACCACTTCGTGGCCTTCGCACCGTCCGAGTGGGAGCTGTCGCCTGAAGCCTCCCTCGGTCCGGCCACCGGCGGGAAGCTCCCGATGGGTCTGGCCGTCGGACCGCGGGTCGGGTCCACGACCCTTGTGGTGGGCGACGCCGCCGGCTCGATCAACCCGTTCAACGGCGAGGGGATCGCCTACGGCTACGAGAGCGGGCGGCTGGCCGCGGCCACGTTAGGCGAGGCCCTGTCGGGTGGCGGCGCCGAAGCGCTCTGGCGCTATGAGACCCGCCTGGAGGAAGCCTACGGCCTCTACTACCGGGTGGCCCGGGCCTTTATCAGGGTGATCAGTCGCCCCGAACTGATGAAACTGTGTGTGGGGACGGGCATCCACTCCCAGCCGCTGATGAGCTGGATCCTCCGTATCATGGCCAACCTGCTCCGGCCGGACGAAACCGGTCCGGCCGAGGCGGCCTACCGGGCCCTCGCCCTCATTGCCCGCCTGGCCCCCGAGGGCGCCTGAGTTCGTAGCCCGGAGCGAACGCTGCCGCGGAGGACGGCCCGACTGCAATCGGTCGACTACTTGTCGACAGCGGCGGCAATGCGTCCCTCCATGGCGTTGAGTGCCGGCGTGAAGGCACTGGTCGGCACCTGGGCGCCGGCGGTGGTGGGCTCCAGTTTCGACTCGATGCGGCCACCGAACAGGAATGCCTCGCCAACGATGTCCGTGCCCTGGTTGGGAATGGTGATAGTGGTCAGATAGCCGTAGGCCTGAACACCAGCCGGCGCTGCCAGTCCGACCACCTGGACCTGGGCTGTCGCCCCGGGCGAGGCCGCCGACGCCAGCACGGACTGGTACTCGCCGAAGCAGGTCAGGAAGCTGGTGTTGGCGAACGGCGCGGCCAGGGACCCGACCGCGGCCGTGTTGGCCATCACCCGCGTCGCCGAGAACATTCGGATGGTCGTATCGGCTCCGTCGGCAAAGGCTGGCGTCGTAGCCGACCCGGTCTGGCCGGGGATCACTGCGCTGGCGAACAGTCCTGCGGCAGTGGCGTAGGGCACGCCGAGACATTCGGCCAGCCCCCGGTTGGCCTGGACCTGGGCGCTGGCCGGCGCAGCCGGAGGTCGCACCGGACCGGCAGCGGACACACCCCACCCGCTGGGCAGGTCGGCGAGCCGCAGGTTGATCGACGCGGCAAGCGCGGTGTCACCCGTGGCCGGGGCGGGAGCAGCGGTCGTCGGCGTGGTCGTCGAGTTGCTGCTCTTCTTGGTCAGGAAATAGGCGATCCCGCCCACCACCACGAGCAGGAGTACCACCAACAGCACGATGGTGGTCCGGCTCTTCTTGCCGGGGGGCGGGACGGCGGGTGTCGTGTCGCCGGGTGTCCAGGGTGGTGGTGGGTCGACCTCCGCTCCCTGGGGAGCCGGTGGTGCTCCGGTGAAGAAGGAGTTCGAGAGATCGGATGGGGAGGGCGTGGCGATAGGGGGAGGCGGAGCGGTCACCGGTGCGGCCATCGCCTCGGCACCGACGGCGGAACCGACCACCGCGCCTCCTGCTGCGGCCTTGGCGGCACGTCGGCGACCCAGACCTCGGCGCGACCCTTGATCCTCGGGCGCGGGAGGGGCATCGGGATCGGGCTGGCCGGTCCACAGCGTCTCGCCGGTGACCGGGTCGACCGGCGGCTTCCACACTGCAGGGCCCGCATCAGCCAGCGGCGGGGGCAGCGTCGAGCC
This sequence comes from uncultured Acidimicrobiaceae bacterium, assembly GCA_963824355.1. Lineage (GTDB taxonomy): Bacteria > Actinomycetota > Acidimicrobiia > Acidimicrobiales > RAAP-2 > Bog-756. The sequence continues at coordinate 250,411 of CAWGOY010000002.1, forward strand.
TTGAAGGGGGACCGGGTTGCTCGGCGGCGCAGAGGGAGCCGGCGGCGGAGCAAAGGTACCGGATGCCGCGGTGGCAGCCCCAGCACCGGCAGCCGCGGCCGCTCCGATCTCGTCGGGATCCGAGCCCTTCCGTCGCCTCCTCGTCTTTTTGACCGGGGCCGGGGCCGAGAAGTCGGGACCGGACGTCGCCGGAGGCGTGTCCTGGGCGCTGCCACCCGGGTCACTGACCGGCTCCCATGCGGGGGTACCCACTGCCAGCGGACCGGGCGTTGGAGGTGCAGTGACCGGAGGCGGTGCGGAGTACCCGGCAACGCCCCCGGGCGGAGGCGGAGGCGGGGAAGCCACCGATCCGGCGTTGGCCCAGCCCGCCGGGGCGGGGGGAGGACCACCGTCGGGGGGGCCGGCGTTGGGGGGCGCCGTTCGTGGGGGAGGGGGGGGTGAGGCCCCGGCCGGAGCACCGCGCCACTCGGCGGCCACGCCGGCAGCGGCTCCGGCGGCGACAGCTCCGGCGGCCGGCGCTTCGGTAGCCGAAGGGGGTGGCGGAGCGGCCGAGCCGATCGGTCCATCGGCCAGGTTGCCGTTGCCCGCGGCCTGGTCCCAACCGACCGGGGGGAATTCGGTGGCGTTGCCGCCGGTGCACCCTTGTAGCGGGCCAGCCAGTGCGGGAGCGCCTGGTCGAGATAGGCGGCTTGTCCCGGAGTCACCGATTCGGTAGGGAAGAGGAAGCGGATCGACTGCCCACCCGAGGTCAGTTCCATCACCGCCGCGCTTCGACCGTCGGGCAGGGTGACCTTCTCGCGGCAGGTGGCCGAGTCGAGCCCCGACCACACGAGCAACCGCTCGATCTGGGGTTGTGGACCCTGCACGGTGATGCCGGCCGCCGTGAACAGAAGGCTCAGACCTTCCGTGGTCTTCGTCCCCCGCTCGGCATCGCCGGCCAGGGCGACGCCCCCCAGCTGCATACCCTCAGGTGGCAGTTCCGTAATTCCGACGGTCATCCACTTCTCCTCTGTAGGCGAGCGCAGGCCCCGACGGTGCTCACTTGTTCTGACATCTCATCGGCCCTGTCATCCTGCCGTCACCATCCGCCGGTAGCAAGGATTTACCAATACCCGAGATACCGTCGCATCCCCTCTATTGTGGCCCGTCCGCGGGACCCAAGACGCGCATCCCCGGCGGCGACGTCCGAAGGAGTGGCCAGTTCATCGTCACTCGTTGCTTCCGACAACGTCGGCCATCGACGCCGCGGCCACCTCGAGTGCGTGTTCCATCTCCGACGGACCGTGGGCCAGCGAAGGGAACCCGACCTCGTAGGGCCCCGGTGCCAGGGCCACCCCCCGATCGAGCATGGCCTGGAACAGACGACCGTAGAGACCGGTGGACGCCGAGGCGGCGGCACCCGCGTAATCGCGGACCGGGCCGGTGCCGGCAGGCACAAAGAACAGTCCGAACAGCGGACCTGCCACCGGTACCCGTGCCTCGAGCGGGTTGCCCCCGGTATCGGTGACACCGGCCTTGGCCAGTGCCTGGTTGAGCAGCGAGGCCAGGGCATCGCCGAACCCGGCGACGCTGGCCGACAGGGCCGCATAGGACTCGCCGTCAAGGGCGTCGAGCACGGCCAGGCCGGCCGCGGTGGCCAGCGGGTTCCCCGAAAGGGTGCCGGCCTGATAGACCGGCCCGTCCGGAGCCAGCGTGGCCAGGACGTCGGCCCGCCCGCCGAATGCCCCGACCGGCAGTCCGCCGCCGATGACCTTGCCGAAGCACCACAGGTCCGGTCGGACGCCGGACCAGCCCGAAGCACCACTCTCCCCCAGGCGGAAACCGGTGATCACCTCGTCGAACACCAGCAGTGCGCCCACCGCGTCACAGGCTTCCCGCAGACCCTGAAGGAAACCATCAGACGGCGCCACCAGCCCCATGTTGGCTGCCACCGCCTCCACGATCACGCAGGCCACCCGGTCGTCGAGCTCGGGGACGCGGTTATAGGGGACTACCAGCGTCTCGGCTACCGATGCGGCCGGTACGCCGGCCGAGTCGGGGAGCCCGAGGGTGGCCACACCGCTTCCCCCGCCGGCCAATAGGCCGTCGGAGTGGCCGTGGTAGCAACCGGCGAACTTGACGATCCTCGTACGACCGGTGAAGCCGCGGGCCACCCGGACAGCGCTCATCGCCGCCTCGGTTCCCGAGGACACCAGCCGTACCTGCTCGCACCCTGGCACACGAGTGCAGATGGCCTCGGCCAACCGCACCTCGCCCTCGGTCGGCGCCCCGAAGGTGGTGCCCCGGCCGGCGGCGGACCTTACCGCCTCCACGACCGCCGGATGGGCATGGCCGAGAATCGACGCGCCGTACGACTGCACGAAGTCGAGGAGCCGGTTGCCGTCGGCGTCCCACACGTAGGCGCCCTCGCCGCGGACCACGAAGTAGGGATGGCCCCCGACCGAGCGGAACGAACGGACCGGTGAGTTGACGCCACCGGGGATGACCGCCCGGGCGCGCTCGAACAGGGCCTCTGACCGGCGCCGTTCAGCCACCCACTACCTCGGCCAGCTCGGCAGCGAAGTAGGTGAGGACGAAGTCGGCACCGGCCCGCTTGACTGCGGTGATCTGTTCGAGGGCGACCGCCGGGCCGTCGATCCAGCCCCGCTCCGACGCGGCTTTGACCATGGCGTACTCCCCACTCACGTGATAGGCGGCCACCGGCACCGGGAAGGCGGCCCGCACCGCGGCGATCACATCCAGGTTGGTGAGGGCCGGCTTGACCATGACCATGTCCGCCCCCTCGGCCACGTCGAGGGTCACTTCGGCCAGCGCCTCCCGCCGGTTGGCCGGATCCTGCTGGTACCCGCGCCGGTCGCCACCGTCGGCGATAGTGACCTCGGCCGCCTCGCGGAACGGTCCGTACAGGGCCGAGGCGTATTTGGCCGCGTAGGCCAGGATGGCGGTGTCGGTGAACCCTGAACTGTCCAGGGCGGCCCGGATGGCGCCCACCTGTCCGTCCATCATCCCGCTCGGAGCGATGACGTCGGCACCGGCCACGGCCTGAGCCACAGCCACCTCGGCGTAGAGCGGGAGGGTGGCATCGTTGTCCACCCGTCCGGTGGCGCGGATCGACCGCGCCACAGTGCCCGTGGTCGGTGAACTCGTCGAGACAACAGTCGGCCATCACCGCCACCGAGTCCCCTACCGCGTCGCGGACCGCTCCGAGGGCTCGCTGGGTGATGCCGTCGGGGTTCCGGGCCTCCGAGCCGGTGGGGTCCTTGTCATCGGGCCGGGGAACACCGAACAGCATCACCCCGGGAACACCGAGACCGGCCAGCCGCTTCACCTCGGTGGCCAACGACTCGACGGTGTGTTGGTACACGCCGGGCAGCGAGCCCACCTCCCGGGGTTGGGAGATGCCGTCGGCCACGAACAGTGGCGCCACCAGGTCGTCCACCGAGAGGTGGGTCTCCGCTACCAACCGGCGAATCGCCGGGCTGCGGCGCAACCGGCGCAGTCGGGTCACCGGAAACCCGGCCAGAGGTACGGCGGTAAGGTCGCTCGACACGGCGCCCAGCCTACGGCAGCGGGCCCGCTCAGCCGCCCAGGGCAGCCACTACGGCAGCGGCCAGCCCGTCGATGGAGTGGGGGTCGGCCTCGGCGGCCACCTCGAGCCCGGCCGAGCGGGCCGTCTGCGAGGTCATCGGGCCGATGGTGATGATGGTGCGGGGAAGCCGTCCGACGCCGAGCAGCTCGATGGCCCGGCTCACCGTGGACGACGACGTGAAGGCCACCGCATCGGCCCGGACGGCCTCGGCGATGGTACCGGGACTCGGCCGGCCGGTCACCGTTCGGTAGGCGACGACCTCGTCGACCAGCCACCCCTTGGCCCGCAGACCGGCAGCGACCACCTCCCGGGCGGCCTCGGCCCGGGGGAACAGCACGGTGCCGCCGTCGGGACCGGCCCATGGGAAAAGCTCGACCAGCGCCTCGGCCACCGACTGCGGAGGGACCAGCTCGACCGGATAGCCGGCGCCTTCCAGGGCGCCGGCGGTTCCCGGCCCCACCACCGCCCATCGCACAGCCTCGGGCACGGACCGGTCACCGAGCCGGTCGACCAGCGGCTCGACCGCATTGGACGAGGTGAGCACCACCCACTGGTAGGCCCCGGACGCCAGCCGGTGGGCGGCTCGCTCGAGCCCGGCGCCACCGTCCGCTGGTCCCTCGATGGCGATGACCGGGAGCTCGACCACGGCCGCACCCAGCCCGATGAGCCGGTCGGCCAACACCGACGCCTGGGCGCGGGTCCGAGTGACCACCACGGTGCGTCCGGCCAGCGGTGCCCCGGTCAATCGGGACCCTCGGGACCGGTGCCGAAGGCCAGGGCGGCGACCGGGCCGACCACGATGACCGAGGGGGCGGGCAGGGCCACCGCGTGCAGCTCACCGAGTGTGACCCGGACCACCTGTTGGTCGGCGGTTGTCCCCCAGTGGACCACCGCCACCGGGGTATCGCCGCTCCGACCGCCGTCCATCAGGGCCGAAGCGATGGCGGCCCGCTCGGCCATGCCCATGAGTATCACCACCGTGCCTCCGGCCCGGGCCAGCGACGCCCAGTCGACCCCTCCGGGTGCGGACCGGTCCCCGAGATGGCCGGTGACCACGGTGACCGACGTGGCCAGGCCCCGGTGGGTGACGGGGATGCCGGCGGCCGCCGGTGCGGCGAAGGCCGAGCTCACCCCGGGCACTACCTCGTAGTCGATCCCGGCCTGGTGGAGGGCCTCGGCCTCCTCGCCACCACGGCCGAAGACGAAGGGATCGCCACCCTTCAGCCGGACCACCCGACGGCCCGCCCGGGCCTGCTCGATCAGCTCGGCGTTGATCGCCTCCTGGCGACCCGGGGACCCGGGCAGCTTGTCGGCCTCGATGAGTAGGGCGTGCTCGGGGGCGAGTTCGAGGAGAGGGCGGGCCACCAGACGGTCGAAGATGACCACATCGGCCCGACCCAGCAGTTCGGCTCCCCGGAGCGTGAACAGCCCGGGGTGGCCCGGTCCGGCTCCGACCAGGGCCACCGCGCTCATCGGGTGAACGCCGCGGTGGGTCACCACGGTGGGGTTCCCGAAGGGTGAACGCCGCCATGGCCCGCCGGCGGCAGCCACCCGCCGAGGTCACTGCCCCCGGCCTCGTCGATTAGGAAGCGGGCCACGGTCCGGCCCAGGTTGGCGGCGTGGTCTCCGGTGTCGTGATGGCGGATCACCACCTGGCCGTCGGAAGAGGCCATCAGGCCAGCCAACACCAGCGATCGCGGCCGGCAGTCCTCTGACTCCGCGGCCCAGCGGGCGTGAGCGGCCACCGGCAGCATGCAGCCGCCGCCCAACTCGGCCAGAAACGCCCGCTCGGCTTCGACCAATGACCGCACGGATGCATCGTCGATGAGGGCCAGGGCCGCTCGGGTCGCCGGATCGTCCTGTCGGCACTCGACGGCCAGGGCCCCCTGCCCGACCTGGGGCACCATGGTCACCGGGTCGAGGACCTCGGTCTCCATCCCCTGAGGCGGGGTCCACTCCAGCCGGTCGATGGCCGCCTTGGCCGCCACCACCGCCGCCACCTCGCCGACCCCGGCGGCGGCCAGGCGGGTGGCCAGGTTGCCGCGCAGTCCGGTGAAGATGAGGTCGGAACGCAGGTTGGCCAACTGGGCCCGTCGACGGGCCGACCCGGTGGCCACCACCGATCCGGTGGGGAGGGTGTCGAGGCGGGCGCCGACCAGCACGTCGCGCGGATCGGCCCGCTCCGGAAAGGCGGCCACGGTGAGTCCGGGGGCGGCCATCTCGGCCGCGGCGGGTAGGTCCTTGGCCGAGTGCACGGCGGCGTCGGCATCACCCCGGACGACGGCGGCCTGCACCTCCTTCACGAAGATGCCTTGGCCTCCGAGTCGTTCGAGGGGTACATCGAGGCGCCGGTCCCCGTCGGTCTCCACCACCGTGAGCGAGGTGGCGTGGCCGGCCATCGTCAGCAGTGCCGCCACCCGTCGGGCCTGCCACAGGGCCAAGGGTGAGCCGCGGGTGGCCAGGCGGAGCGGACTACCGGTCACGACACCGATCCCTGGCGGCGCGGGTTGGCCAGCGCACCGTCTACAGGTCGAACAGCGTTCGGAGCGCCTCGACCAGACGCTCGCCCCGCGGAGTGCCCGCTGCGTCCTTGAGCGCCACCGTGGGCTGGTGGAGCAGTTTGGCCACCATGGCCCGGGTCACCGCATCGACCTGCTCCCACTGGGCGTCGCTGAGGTCGGAACGCTTGGACCGCTGGCGGGCCAGCTCGGCCAACCGGGCACCCTCGGCCCGGCCCCTTAGGGCCGAGACGATGGGAGCGGCGTCGCGGGCGCGGGAAGCCACCCGGTACCGCTCGACCTCGTCGGTGACGATTCGGATGGCGTCGGCCACCTCGTCCTGGCGACCGGCCAGAGCGTCAGCCACCGCGGCCCGGAGCACCTCCATGTCGAGGAGTTCCACGCCCTCGGTGTCGGCGGCGGTGGGCTCGACGTTGCGGGGAACACCGAGGTCGATGACCAGCAGGGGGAGGCGCGGCTGGCGCCCGACAGCCGCCGCCTCCAGCATCGGGTGGTCGATGATCGGGTGGGTGGTGCCCACCGAGGTGAAGACCACGTCGGTTGAGGACAGCAACGATCCCAGATCGTCGAGCGATTCGGCACTCACCCGGTCGGCCGTCGACTCGGGGAGACCGGCCACCACCGCCTCGATGCGTTCCGGTGTCCGGTTGGCGATGACCACGGCGGCCACCGGGTGGCCCACCAGGGCCTGGGCCACCCCTTCGCCCATCTCGCCGGCCCCGACCACGAGGACCCGGGCATCGGCCAGTCCCCCGTATCGGCGGCGGTCGGCCAAGGCCACCGCCCCGTGGGACAACGAGGTGATGCCCCGGGCGATGGAGGTCTCCGACCGGACTCGCTTTCCGGCTTCGACGGCGTGTCGGAACAGGGCACCGAGCACCGGTCCGGACACCCGTTCGCCCTGTGCCTTCTCCCAGGCCCGGCGAACCTGGCCCAGGACCTCGGACTCCCCCAGCACGGCCGAGTCGAGCCCGGCGGCCACCGAAAAGAGATGGTTGCTGACATCGTCGTCGAACCGGATGGACAGATGCTCGGCCAACACCTCGACCGAACTGCCTCCGATGGTGGCCAGGAACTCCTGCAACTCGGCCACCCCGTCGTGGAACCGCTCGACCACGGCATAGACCTCCGTGCGCAGGCAGGTCGAAAGGATGACCGCTTCGGAGAGGTTGGACTGGTCCCGCAGCCGACCCAGGGCCTTGGGGAGCGCTGTCTCGGGCACGGTTACTCGCTCGAGCAGGTCGAGCGGACAGTGACGCTGCTCGAGGCCGACGACGATCACCGACATCCGGGGACCGCCTTACCTGTCAGCTGATGGAGATGGATACTCACTCGTCTCGGCCTCGGTCGGGAATGGGTTGCGGGCACCGGCCCGGACCTAAAGCGTAGGCCGGATTGGTCTGCGGTCCGTCCGCGCCGGCCAGCCGGGGGGGCCCGCCGGTCGTTCGGTCGATTCACTCAGCCACGGAGGGAGTGAGCCCGATCGACCGGATGCCGGGCATGTCGGCGCCACCGCTGTTGTCGGCCAACCGGGATTGGTAGAAGCTCATCACCTGTAACTCGATGCTCAGGTCGACATAGCGAAGTAGCACCTCGGAGGGGACCTCGAGGACCTGGGGCGCGAAGTTGAGGATGGAGTGCACGCCGGCACCGATCATCGTGTCGGCCACCCGTTGGGCCACCGAGGCGGGGGTGGTGATGACCCCGATGGACAGTGGCGTCGCGGCGGCGATGGCCGGAAGGTCGTCGGGGTGCTGCACAGGCACCCCATCGACCAGCTCACCGATGATGGTCGGATCGGTGTCGAGCAGGGCCACCACCTGGAAGTTGCGGGCGGCGAACCCCTGGGAGCGGGCTAGGGCCCGCCCCAGATTGCCGATACCGGCAATGACCACGTGCCACTCCCGGTCAAGGCCGAGCTGGCGGTCGATCTGCTCGATGAGGAAGGCGGCATCGTAACCGGCGCCCCGCGTCCCGAAGGAGCCGAGCAAAGACAGGTCCTTGCGCACCTTGGCCGCTTTGACCCGGGCCGAGGAGGCCAGCACCTCAGAGGAGACGGTGGTGGTCCCCGAGCGCAGCAGTTCCTCGAGGATGCGCTGGTAGACCGGTAGTCGGGCCACCGTGGCCTCGGGGATCCTCCTGGCGGAGGATGTGGAGCCCGGTCGGGGGCCAGGAGACGGCGAGGAAAGGGGTTCGGGCACGGCCCGGATCGTACGACGGCCGGGGCCCGGGGTGAAAACCCGAGCTGACCGCGAACCACCGGCCCAGCGGTTGGCCGGTCGGGTCAGCCCCGGCCGAGCTGAGGAAGCGCCCTGATCCAGACGGTCGTACCGGGTGGGACCCCACCCAGTCGGAGGTCAGCCGAGTGTCGGTCCATGACAAGGGCCACCCGACCATTGGCGTCCACCAGCAGGCCCAACTCGTCGGGGTTCAGCTGTCCGAACGCTTCCACCCAGCGGGCCCGTTGGGTGCCCGGCCGGGCCCCGGCGACGGTCACCGAGGCGTTCCCGCCCGGGACCAATCCCAGCTGGCCCAGCGCTGCAGGGAGCAGTTCGAGCTGGACGTTGCCGAACCGGTCGATCCACCCGACCACGGTGGTGATCCGGTCACCCACGGGTTCGGGCTGCGGGGTGGCCACTGGCCCTTTCGGGCCGGTCAGAGTGGCCGGGTCGAGCGGCACCCCGATCTCGGTGGGTTCGCCCCCCCGCACCAGGTGGGCGGCGGCCGGGGCGAAGACGTCCCTCCCGTCGAAGGTTCCCGGCACCGCAATTCCTGACAGTCGCTGGCGGTCGAGCTGGAAGGCCGCACGGATCCCGCCCAGCATGTGGGCCAACGGAGCCAGCAGCCCGTTGTCCGGCCCGACCAACCAGTCGGGACCGGGCGGTGTTACCCCGAGGGCCACCCCCCGCCGAGCAGTGCCCACGCCAGGATCGACCACGGCCAGCACCACCCCAGACCCGAGGTGGCGGCCGCAGCGACAGAGCATGGCCGCCCCAGCAATGACGTCGAACGCCGGAACCAGATGTCCGAGATCGATGACGGCCGTTGCCGGGGCCAGCCGATGCAGCACGGCGTGAACCACGCCGACGAACTCGTCCTTGGTCCCGTAGTCGGACAAGAAATAGACGGCCGGGTCCGGGCCCTCTTCGGGAGGGGGCACCGGCCGGCCCCCTGTCACCGGCCCAGTTGTCTCGAGCGTTCGGCCGCCGCCGCCACCGCTTCGATGAACGCCGAGCGCACAGCCTTGAACTCGAGCGTGCGCAAGGCGGCAGCCGTGGTCCCGCCGGGCGAGGTCACAGCGGCCCGGAGATCGGACGGGTCCTCGCCGGTCTCGTCCAACATGCGGGCCGACCCGAGCAGCGTGCCCACCACAAGTTGACGGCTGATCGCTCGGGTCAGGCCGGCGGCCACACCGGCGTCGATGAGGGACTCGGCCACCAGAAACAGGTAGGCCGGGCCCGAGCCGGACACCGCGGTCACCGCGTCGAGATGGCGCTCGGGCAGGCGCACCACCGTCCCCATTGCCTCGAGGATGCCCTCGGCCCAGTCGAGATCGGCAGCCCTGGCGGCGTCACCACCGGACAACGCGGCAACCCCGGCGCCGATCAGGGCGGGCATGTTGGGCATGGCCCGCAGGACCACCGCACCCGCTGGCAGGGCGGCCTCCAGCCGCGGGGTGGCCAAGCCGGCCACGATGGACAGGACCCGGTTGACACCTACTGCCGACAGTGTGGCCAGGACCGGCTCGGCCACATCCGGTTTGACGGCAAGGACGGCGTCGGCAGCGGCCAGCGGACCTTCGGCCACCTGCAGGCCGGGATGGGCCTCTTCGAGCCGTTGACGCTGGACGGGATCGGGATCGGTGACAGCCAGCTCGGCAACCGGTGCCCATCCCCCGCTGATCAGGCCGCTGACCAGGGCGGATCCCATCTTGCCGGCCCCAACTACCAGAAGCTTCGGCGCCATGGACGAGACGCTACCAGCGGGTCTCCGCTCCCCGGCCGACGGTCCTCGGACAGTTCACATTTTGGTATGCGTGTATCACGTATATCTATGACATAGATATATCAATATCAGCAGTTCAGGACCAGCATAGGACATATATATATGTCGTACACTCATTCTGAAAAGGGGTGCACCGCGGCGGACCCGGGGATCGTTCGAGGGCCTTCACCCGGGCCGGCGACAATCGTCTAGGGCGTGGAATGGCGGAGCGGCACCACGCCGTTCGGCAACGACGTGGTCGGACCGTTCAGGCGGAAGAAGCCGGCCGGGCTGGAGGCCGGCGGCGGTACCGACCCGCGTAGCCGAGGGACATGGCCGTCGGGAAGCAGTCGTCGGTGGTGGCCAACGACACCCCCATGATCCGGTCGAGCTCCTGGTCGTCGACCTGTTCCACGGGGACCCGGCCGACCAGGTACACCGCATCCTCGGCGCCCAGGGCAAAGGACACGCCCCACAGTTCGGCGTTTTTCTTCAACAGGTACTCCCAGGTGGCCTCGATGTTCGTCTCGGGGGCAGGCATGAATTGGGCCTCGTGGTGGAGTGTCCGCTGACGGAGGGTCAGCCATACAGTGACGAACTCCTTCTCCTCACCGGCCAGCCGCAGGTACCAACGGGGTGCGCCGGTGACCGGGTCACCACCCTGCTGGCGGTCGACGGCGACCAATGCCCCGCCGGCAGCCAGCTCCCGGTCCCCCCACTGGTCGATGGCCGCGCACACCGCCTCCCGCTCCTCGGGACCGAGGAGCCCGCTCCACCGGTCGGTCACGAGCACTCGACGAGGTGGCCGGCGGTCAGATCGGCATAGATCTCGGCCAGCAGATGGGCAGCCCGGGCCCAGGTGTACCGGCGGGCCCGGAGCACCGCCCCGGTACTGAGCCGCTCGGCCAACAGGGGCTCGGCCAGGATCTGGCGGGTCCAGGCGGCGAAGGACGCGGGGGTCGCGTCGTCGACCAGATAGCCACTGCGCCCGTGATCGATCAGGCTGCGCAGGCCACCCACGTCCGAGGCCACCACCGGCGTGCCACAGGCGGCGGCCTCGAGAGCCACCAGACCGAACGACTCGGACCGGCTCGGCACCAGACACACGTCGGACGCCCGGTAGAAGGTGGAGAGCAGCTCGTGGGGCTGGGGCGGTATGAAGACCACCCGCTCATCGAGTCCCAACTCGCCGACCAGAGTCTCGAGCCCGGCCAGCTCGGACCGACCCTGGGGTCCGCTCGGTCCGCCCACGATCACCAAGCGTCCGTCAGGCGCATCGGCGCCCAAGGCAGCCAGGGTCCGGACGGCCACCGACGCCCCCTTCAACGGTTGGATCCGTCCCACGAAGAGGAGCAGGGGCCCGTTGCCCCCGAATCCCAGGGCCCGGCGGGCCTGGCGGCGGTCCCCAGGACCAAAGAACGCATGGTCGACGCCGGGGGCGACGATGCGGATCCGGGACGGATCGGCTCCGTAGAGAGTGGAGATCTGGGCCGCCTCCACCGAACAGGAAGCCAGCACCGTATCGGAACAGCGGATGATGGTCGCTTCGGCCTCGGCGCGCTGGAGCGACGAGTGGGCCTCCACCTCCTCCGGGCTGGCCTCGGCCTTGACCCGGTCGAGGGTGTGGAAAGTGGAGACGAGGGGCAGGTTCAGTTGGTGCTTGATGGCATGGCCGGCGATCCCGGAAAGCCAGTAGTTGGCATGAATGGCATCGAAGGGGACATCCCACTCGGTGCCCAGTCGCTCCGACATCTGCATCTGCTTGAGCACGCCGTCGGTGAATTCGTCGACCACCTCGGGCAGCGCTTCCTTGGCCATCGGAGTGGGCGGCCCGGCAGCAACGTGGTGCACCCGGAACCCGGGCTCGATGTCGACCACAGAGGGAAGGTCGTCGGCCCATGCACGGGTGAACACATCGCAGGCCACCCCGGTTCGGGCCAGTGCCGACGACAGCTCGCGCACATAGACGTTCATGCCGCCACCGTCCCCGGTTCCCGGTTGGGCCAGGGGGGACGTGTGGAGGGAGAGTACGGCCAGTCGCCTCATGCCTGGACGAGCCTATCGGCCGGCCCCCCTCAGCCGGTTGCCGCCGCTGATCCGTTCGCCGTGGAGCCCGTGGACACCCCGTCCCTGCTCGCCGATACCTGCTCGTGGTCGGCCTGGGCTTCGTTCTCGTGCCTGAATGAGAGGTAGATGCGCATCATCGCCTGGCGTTGTTCCTCGGTGAGGTGGTGGTCGGCGAAGATGTGCCGGGAGAGATCGGTGTCGCCGTCAGGCTTCTCGAGGATGCCGGCCTGAACGTAGAGCGTCTCGGCCGAGATCCGGAGGGCCTTGGCGATCTGCTGGAGGATCTCCGCCGAAGGGCGCCGCAGCCCTCGCTCGATCTGGCTCAGATAGGGGTTGGAGATCCCGGCCAGCTCGGACAGGCGCCGCAACGAGAGGCGAGCCGAGCTGCGCTGCTCACGGATGAACGATCCCAGCTCGTTGACGAACTGGGTTCCCTCGACGCGGGCGGGTTCCTTGACGCTCACCGGTGCTTCACGTCCTCCTGCTCACGTCTGCTGATCGTGCGCACGGTGTACTCACGAGAGGAGACCGTCGACCGAGGCCCGACCGGTTTTGTGGCGGTTGACCAGTTCGGCCTGGAGGGCGTCGATCCGCTCGTGCAGCGCCCGCCGGTCCCCGGACACTCTTCGCTCGATGTCCTCGAGTCGGCCGGCGATAGTGGTCAGCTGGTCGATGTCCATATCGGCCAGCGTGCTGATCTGGTCGGCGCCGAGGACGGCATCGAGTTCGGCGGTCAGATCGGCCTCCTCGGTGTCGGGCGAGAGCAGCTGAGGGAGGTGTTCGGGACCGGACGGACGGCCCGGGCCAGAGGACAGGATGCCGGGAAGGTCGTTGACGAGCGTGCCGAGGTCGCGGAGGGCGTCCGAGCCGGGGTGTTCCAGATAGGTGTGGACGATATCCAACCGTCCCTGGATCAACCGGCGTAGGTAGGAGAGGGCGACCTCAGCCTCCTGGCACTCGGTGCGCATGGACCTGATTTCGGCCAGGGAGCGGTCTTCGATACCGTCGAGGTAGTCGCTGGACAGAATGCGGTCGAGATCGTCCTTGTGGCTGGGCATCAGGGTCGATGGTACTCCCCAGCCCGCGGGACAGGGCCGCTTCGTCCCGGTGGGCCATACCGGTAGACCGCCCGCCCCACGATGGAGGACCGAGGAACCGGGCCGAACGACCGACTGTCGGTGCTGGCCTCGAGGTCGTCGCCCACCACCTCCAGGGTGCCTTCACCCCGGTGGACCGCCCGGACCCGCTTGACCAGAAGCCGGTCGGCGTCCCTGGGGTCGAGGAGGGCCACCACCTGGCCGGGCTCGGGCCACCGGACTGTGGGCCAGGGTCGACGGACGACGACCAGACGATCCCCGGGCAGGAGGGCGGGAACCATCGAGGAGCCAACCACCTCGACGCGTCGCACCGAGCTCGAGAGGGTGACAACCGTGAGCCCCAGCGCGGCAACGACCGCTCGCCGCAGCCAGGGGGTTCGCCGGCCGCCGAAGCTGGGTAAGGTGACCGGACTGGGCGGCACCTTCCACTCACTACCAGATGTCGCCCTCATCCCGAAGTACCCAGACCCCGAAGAAACGGAGATCCCGCGCATGCGACTCGTAGCCCATCTGCTCGCTACCCTCGACCGAATTTCGCCTCCCGAGGCCGCACATGCCCACTGCGACCTTCCTTGCGGTGTTTACGACCCGGCCCAGGCTCGCATCGAGGCCGAGTCGGTGAAGGGCACCATCGACAAGTACAACGCCTCCGACGACGAGGCCTTCAAGACGCGGGCCATCCTCATCAAGGAGGAGCGCGCCGATCTGGTCAAGCACCACCTGTGGGTGCTGTGGACCGACTACTTCAAGCCTGAGCATCTGGAGAAGTACCCCCAGCTGCACGAGCTGTTCTGGAAGGCCACCAAGAAGGCCGGCGAGGTCAAGAAGACCACCGACGTGGCTGTGGCCGACGAGCTGCTGGCCCAGATCGCCGAGATCGACAAGATCTTCTGGGAGACCAAAAAGTAGATCTCCGTCCCCGGGCCGGTCAGCCGGGGAAGATCAGAGGGGATCTGAGGCGTCGCACGAAGTGCAGACGAGCGTGGTGGGTGCATCGGCCAGGCGGCTGTCCTCGACGGACGTACCACAGGTGGCACACCGGCCGTAGGTGCCGTCGTCAAGGCGGCCCAGCGCAGCTTCTACCTCATCGAGAAGTCGATCCACCGCGTCGATGGTCAGGTCGGACTGGTGGGGCCCGCCGTCGTTGGCTTCGTCGTTGAGCGCGCCGCCCGACTCGGGCTCCGGCTCGATCTGGGGGCCGGTGTCCACAACCGTTTCCATGGTCGGGCAGCGTACTGCTCCCGGTCGTACCGATCCGTGTACCCGCGGCTGTCGGGGTTACCCATAGGGTGGCGGCGTGGCCCATGATCCGGTTGCCGAAGCCCACCTCGGACATCAAACCGAAGGCGCGTTGGCCGAGTTGGTTGGCGCCGGGAAGCTGGTTCCCTGCCTCGACGGCATCGAGCGACCAGCCATCGAACTCGACCAGGCGGCATCCACCCAGGTCCATCCGGACGTGGCCGCTCGGGTCGAGGAGTTCCTTCCCTGGTACTCGAGTGTGCACCGAGGCGCGGGCTACCGGTCGCGGCGTGCCACAGCAGCCTACGAGGACGCCCGGCGCGCCGTGTTGTCCTTCGCCGGACGATCACCGGACGGGCCCGACGTCGCCATCTTCTGCCGCAACACCACCGAAGCCGTCAACCAGCTGGCCTACCGCCTGCGGCTTCAGCCCACCGATGTCGTAGTCACCACCGTCGTCGAGCACCACGCCAATCTCCTGCCCTGGGGTCGTGTGGCCGAACGACGGTACGTCGAATGCAGTGACGAGGGAACCTTCACCGTCGACGACGTCTGCGCCGTCCTCGATACCGCCGGGTCCCCCCCGGCGCTCCTCGCCGTGACCGGAGCCTCCAACGTGACCGGGTGGCTGCCTCAGCTCGAGGGCGTCATCGAGGCAGCCCACCGACGTGGCGTGGCGGTGATGGTCGACGCCGCCCAACTGGCCCCCCACCGCCCTCTTCCACCGGCGGCCGACTTCCTGGCCTTCAGCGGGCACAAGCTCTATGCGCCCTTCGGAGCCGGCGCACTGATCGGTCCTCGCGCCCTCTTCGAAACCGGGGACCCTTTTCTGGCCGGCGGTGGGGCGGTGGACCTGGTGGGCCTGGACGAGGTGGTGTGGACAGCTCCGCCCGACCGAGAGGAGGCCGGTTCACCCAACGTGGTCGGGGCGGTAGCCATGCACGCGGCGATCGATGCGCTGGGCGCCGTCGGATGGGAGGCGATCATTGCCCACGAGCGGGCGCTCTCCGAGGCCATGGTCCGGGGCCTCGGATCGATCGACGGGGTGCGACTCCTCGGGCCCCAGAGGGCTGGCGCACCGCGAGGGGCAGCGGCAGAAGCTCTCCCGGTCGTGGCCTTCACCGTTGAGGGCATGCACCACGCGCTGGTGGCGGCAAGACTGAGCGCCGAGTACGGCATCGCCGTGCGACACGGCTGCTTCTGCGCCCATCCCTACGTGATCCGGCTGCTCGGACTCACCGACCGGGAGGTCGACGCCTACCGTGACGAGGTCCTCCACGGCGACCACCGTGGCGTCCCTGGCGCCGTGCGGGCCAGTGCCGGTCTCGGGACGAGCGGCCGAGACGTCGAGGCCTTGGTCGCAGCGGTCAGTGTGCTGGCCGATGGTTCTGCGGCCCCGGTCCCCTACGAGCAGGATCCGGCGACCGGGGACTTCTTTCCCGTCACCGACCAGGTCGGCTGGCGTGACGCCGGGGACGAGCCGGGCACCGCCTGCGCCCGGGGCTGACCACCTACCATCAGTCTCATGCCCATCCGTTCACGAGCGCTGGCCGGCTTGGCCGTAGGCGTGTCGGTGGGCCTGCTGACCGGCTGTTCGTCCGGGCCCGCGGCAGCCTCGTCGACCACCTCGACCGCCTATGTGGCCACCGGGGCCAACACGGCCGCACCGGGCACCACGGTCACCGTGGTCGATCTGCCGGCAGCCCGGGCCCCGACCCCGATAACCACCGGCTCACTCCCGTCCGGGCTGGCCGTCACCCCGGGCGGAAAGGACGTGCTCGTGGCCAACAAGGGCGACGACACCGTGGCTGTGATCGACGTAGCTTCTGGCGCCGTGATCGGGCACGTCACGGTGGGGCTCGAGCCCGATGCCATAGCGGTCACGCCCAACGGTTCGCTCGCCCTCGTGGCCAACTTCGGTGCCGGCACGGTGACCCCGGTCACCCTCCCCTCGCTGCGAGCCGGACGGCCCATCGACGTCGGACAGCAACCGACTGCGATCGCCGTCTCGCCCCGGGGAAACCTGGCGTTGGTCACCAATTTCAGCGACGGAACGGTGAGCCCGATCGCGCTTCCATCCATGACCGCCGGCTCGCCGGTGCCGGTGGGTCCAGAGCCTGACGCCGTCTTCATCTCCGGAGACGGTGCCACCGCGCTGGTCGCCGAATTCCAAACCAGTACGATCACGCCTCTCAGCCTTCCCTCTCTGTCGACCGGGAAGCCCATCGAAGTCGGCGTCAACCCGACTGGCATCGCCGGCCTGCCGTCATCCACCGAAGCCTGGGTGAGCGGAGGCAACCAGCTGGTCTCGGTCGATCTGAACACCCACCGGGTCGGCACTCCTGTCCCGGTGGGGACCACCGCCCAGGCCCTGGCCATAGGAGCGGGAGGTTCGATGGCCTGGGTGGCCGGTGGCAACGGCACTCTGACCGGCGTGGATCTCAACCGAAGGACGGTGACCGGACGGGTCCACGTCGGTGGTCAACCGAGCGCAGTGGCCATCGCCTCGGGCACGACGGCCAACAGCTGATTGGACGGGGTCAGCCTCGGAGTGGGACGCGGACCACGACAAAGGTCGGCGTCGCCGAGCGGGCGAATCCCAGCGTCTCGTAGAGCCGGATGGCGTTCTCGTTGTCCGCCGCGGCATGGAGGAAGGGCACCTCGCCGCGGCTGACGATGGCAGCCGAGACGGTGCGCACCAGCAGCCCGGCCAGGCCCTCACCCCGATGGTCGGGATGGGTGGCCACGGCGCTGATCTCGGTATAGCCGGGTGGTCGAAGTCGCTGGCCGGCCATGGCCACCAGCCGACCCTGCCGGCGAACACCGACGTAGCCGCCGAATTCGACCGTGCGGGAATGGAACGGACCCGGCCGCGACAGCGCTATCAATTCGAGCATCTCGTCGACGTCACCGGTGCCCAGGGCCACTACGTCATCGGAGGAGCCGGGGGCGGGCAGTGAGACTCCCCCGCCCGGCAGGGCCACCATCTGGACGCCGGGAAGGTCCATCAGCACCTCCCAGCCGTCCGGCACGACGAGGCTCCCCCTGTCCGAGACGATGAGGGCGACCTGGCCGTCCGGGCCGAGCAGCGCGGCCATGTCGTCCCAGTGAGCCGGGGTGGGTGGGCCGGAGAGCGCCCCGAACGGGGAGACCTCGGCGTCGAACCTGGCGGCCAGGCCGAAGCGCTTGCCCAGCGACTGCTGGGGTCCGGTCAATGCCCCCCACACCGGATTGTCCAGCACGTCCTCGGTCACTGCTCGCCCTTCCTGCGGTTCGGTTCGACCTTGCCCGATGCGCCGCACCCGCCGTCCTCCGGGCGACGGTCGACGGAGCCGGTTCCCCGGCCGGGCCGTCAAACCGGTGCGTCTTCGACAGTAGTGGTCGTCGGGTCGCACATAGATGAGCCGATACGCTCACCTCGGGCCGTTAGCTCATCCGGTAGAGCAGGGGACTTTTAATCCCAAGGTGGCGAGATCGAGACTCGCACGGCCCACCAGCCCGACATCAGCCGCTGGGAGCTGAATGCCACCTCCGGACGAGGCGGTCGGGGAGCGAGCGCAGCGAGAGCGAGAAGCGATGGCCGGAAGGTGCGACGAGCGGGGAGCCGGCCCGTGGGGCCACCTTTCGAGCCGGCGCCTCGGAACGCCGACCTTGAGGGCCGAGTCGGGGGCGGCATCAAAAGTATCCTCTGAACTGGGAGGGTGACACACATGATGCAGGCTGGCTTCAGGCGAGCGTGGTCTGACTCCGAGGGTGACGGGCCAAGTGCCTTGCAACACGATCTGTCGAAACGCTCGTGCTGGAGTCTCACACCAACCGGTCGGACGGACGTGACCTAATAGGAGCCTTGCCAAGCACCGTGTGTGTCCTGTCCGCCGTCCCGGCCGGTGGTGCCATCCCATCGACAACGAAGGTAGGCAGACACAGCATGGATTGAAGGTGGGTGTCTTCACTCAACCGCTCGTGGTAGTACCCGGATGGCTCGTTACGCCGACCGAGCCCTGTACCCGGATCCATCAAGTCATTCCGACGTTTCACTCGGGCGACATTCTGCACTGAGTCATTGCGAGTCGAGGATCGTGGTGGTAGCACCTGCCGGCGGGGAGCCTGCCATCCTTTCTCCGAGCGTCGGAGAGGTTCAGGCTTACTGATGTCGGAGCAATATGCAGCGTCGAAAGCGGGAACGCGGGAGGAAGCGTGAGATCGAGTGCGGCAAGGGTGGTGCGGTATCGCTCGCGCACTACGTTCGCCCGCCAGTGGGGGTCCTATCTGAGCCTGGTCGTGCTGATCGGACTGATAGGCGGGATTGCAATGGGGTCCATTGCGGCTGCCCGGCGGACACAGTCAGCGTACCCCGCGTTCCTTGCCGCCACGAACGCGTCGGATCTGACGATGTCTACGTATGGCGTTACCCAGACCTCCACGGCGAGCAACTATTCGCCGAAGTTGACAGAAGAGATCGCACGTCTGCCCGAAGTGAGGCGGGTCGAGAGTTGGGTGGGGGCACAGATCATTCCTCTAGAACCAAACGGGGCTCCAAACCTGACTGAACCACTGAACTCGGTGGGCAGCGTCGACGGCCTGTACTTCAATGAGGACCGAGCCACACCGGTCGTGGGTCGGATGGCCAATCCGAATCGTGCCGACGAGTTCGTCACCACTGCACTGGGAGCTCAGCTCCTTGGGCTCCACGTTGGGGACGTCGTCCCCATGGGGATCTATACCTCCACTCAGTTCAGCTCCCCGGGCTTCGGCACCCCCCGTGTGGCACCGGAACGCAGGATCGACATGAAACTTGTCGGGATCGTGGTCTTCAACAACCAGGTCATTGAGGATGACACGGATCGACTCCCCACCAACATCCTGTTCACTCCGGCGGTGACCTCCACGCTCATTGCCCACCACCTCGTTCAGGGCACCTGGTACGGGATGCAGCTCGCGCACGGCAGCCGCGACATTCCCACAGTGGAGCAGGCTCTCGTCCGCCTGCTGCCGAGCGGGAGCGATGCCAACTTCAACGTGACTGCGCTCACCGAGACGAAGGTCGAGCGAGCGGTCAAGCCAGAGTCGATCGCCCTCGGCGTGTTTGGGGCGATCGCCGCTCTCGCCGCGTTGGCCATCGCTGTTCTCGCCATCTCTCGGCAATTGCATGCAAGTGACGAGGATATCCAGGTCCTCCGGGCACTCGGTGCTACTCCAGCCACCACCATTGCTGACCGGGTGGTCGGCATCCTCGTGGCCATCGTTGTGGGGTCGGTGTTCGCGGTCGTCGTTGGGGTCTTGCTCTCGCCACTGTCTCCACTCGGACCGATCCGAGCCGTCTACCACCCACCAGGGATCGCCTTCGACTGGACGGTCCTTGGACTTGGTTTGTTGGTGCTGATCGGCGGACTAGGCGTCACCGCAGTGGCGATTGCCTACCGATCTGCGCCCCAACGCCTCGCCGTCAGATCCCGGCGTGATCCGCCCCGAGACTCGAAACTGGTAGAGGTCGCCACCTCTTCAGGTCTGTCGGCCTCCGGTGTCATCGGTCTCCGTTTCGCGCTCAATCCGGGTCAAGGCCGTACCGCAGTCCCCGCTCGATCCGTCCTCATCGGCGCCGCTCTCGCCGTGGCCATCGTGACCGCCACCCTCACGTTCAGCAGTGGACTGCACACGTTGGTATCACGACCGGCGCTGTACGGATGGAACTGGAACTACGCCCTGAGCTCGGAGAACGTTGTCCCCCCAGCAGCGCTGACCGCCCTAAACCATGACCATGACGTCCTAGCCTGGTCCGGATACCACCCTCTCTCGGTCCAAATTGATGGCCAGACGGTCCCGATCCTGTTAGGTGCCAACCATGCTGCGGTCGCTCCCCCGATCCTGTCCGGACACGCCGTCGACGGCAACAATCAAATCGTCTTGGGCGCCACCACGCTCTCGCTTCTGCACAAACACCTTGGCGAGACCGTCGTCGGTTCCTTCGGGAGTCCATCGACTGCCCCGCTCTACCTCCCGCCTTTCAAACTGGTCATCGTCGGAACCACCACCCTGCCCGCGATCGGTGGTTCGGGGAACTTCGCCGAACATCCCTCGATGGGCACCGGAGCCATCGTCTCCGAGTACGTGAGTCCGGCGATCGGGCGTGCCACCCAGCAGCCCGACCCCAACCTCAACGGACCGGGAATGGTCTTCGTACGCCTCCGCGGCAGCGTCGGCTCTGCCGCAGGGAAGGCGGACATGCACCGCGTAGCGCAACTCGCCGACAGGGTATTCGGAGGCGACCCGAATACCACTGGAGACAGTGTCGAGGTCTTGGGCGTTCAACACCCTGCTGAGATCGTCAACTACCAATCCACAGGAGCGACACCCGTCATCCTGGCCGCGGGACTCGCCCTCGGCGCAACGGCCGCCCTAGCACTTACCTTGATCGCTTCCGTCCGGCGACGGAGGCGAGACATCGCCTTGCTGAAGACCCTCGGCTTCACCACACGGCAGTTGGCCGTCATGATCGCCTGGCAAGCTTCGGTGATCGCGGCGATCGCCGTGATCATCGGAGTGCCCACCGGCATCATCGCTGGACGCCAACTGTGGATCGAGTTCGCTCGCAATATCAATGCGGTGCCTCAGCCCACAGTTCCCACGTCACTTCTGTTTGTCACGGTCGGCACATTGGTACTCGCCAATCTCGTAGCGGCAATACCCGCACGTATCGCCGCGCGCACACCCGCCGCATTTGTACTTCGAACCGAATAACAACTGACTGTCGGATTCTGTCAGGGTCGGTCTTAGCAGTCAGTGGATGGCCCGCAACCGTGGATAGAGGAAGGGGTGAGGCTGCCCGCGGTGCCTGGTTCGTTTCGGCGCATCAACGATAGCGAGCATTGCCAACCAACATTCAGTAAACCGCTGTCTCGTTAACGCGCCAAGGCGTGCGAACATCGCAGGTCGTCAGCCTATTAGGTGCAGGGCGACGCCCGCCTTGCCGACGATGACCCATGGATTATTGCCAGGCTTCCAGAACGAACCAAAATGGCAGCGGCGACATCTTGATCGAACACGCAAATGACCGGTCTCGTGACTACAACGTGACTACAACTCCCGGCGAACGCACGCAAAGCCTGATCGGCCTTGGGGAAAATGCGTCCAGGTAGCGACCACAATCGGTCGATCCTGAAGAGCCCTGAAATCGACGAGCTCTGACTTTTAATCCCAAGGTGGCGAGATCGAGACTCGCACGGCCCACGACAGGCGTGGCCCACGACAGGCCTACGACAAGCAACGACCCAGACTCGCCAGGACCACCACCGATGCGCTCATCGTGGAACGACAGTGATTGCACAGTGGGAGCCGGGCGCCCGACCTAGTCGAGCATCCGCTGTTAACAAATTGCAGTCGAGAAGTTCTGCCAGCGCCACGTACGACGCGTCATAGGCCGACAGGTTCTCTCGGAGCTCCCAGATGCGATCCAGGAGTGAGAAGGTCGGGTACCGGGTCATCCCCAATCGACGCCAGGTGTCCAAGGCCGTCCACCCGGAATCGGCATCCAGCCGGTGAGCGGCGACCCCCTTGCGAAGACCGCTTGCCACCTCGGAGTCGATGAGGTGAGGCACGTGGATCTGTTCGGTGCCTAATGCGCGTCGTGCCGGACCATCATTGAGAAGTGCAGACAGCGCCGCCGAGGCATCGACCACAATCACCTTTCTGCTCGTTCAGCATCCGTGTCGCTAACGATGGTCGCAGCATCCACATCAAGGTCAGGGAGGGAACCGAGTAGTGCCGGATGATCTGCTCGGCGCGAAACTTCGGCGAGTTCCCTAACCGCCACTGCTCCGACTGAGGTCGCGTCCCGAGCAGCGAGCCGCTCCAGCCTCTCGACGACGACATCCGGCACGTTCCGCAGGTAGAGAGTCCTCATGTCGCAATATGCTAGCAGATAGATCGCATATTGCGTACTCCACTTCGCGCCCCTACACACACGCACTCAGTCGGTCCAGGGCTGGTCGACCCTCACCTGTGGGCAGTGGACAGTCGGCGAAAGTCAGCTGAGTTCGCGAACCCTGATGGTGTCGACGTGCTGCTGGAAGGCAACCGCCCTACCGCCATCCATCGTCCACACGTGGGCCATCTTCACAACCGCCGGCTCTCCGGTGCTCTTGTGCTTCCAGTTATAGGTTCCGAGCATCACTACGGTGTCGCCGTCGGCGACGAACTGCTCGGGCACCACCGCATAGTCATCGCCGATCTCCCCGAGTCGCATGAAGACTCCTTCGAGCACGGCCTGGGGACCGACATAGGTGCCAGCGAGCGGAAATCCCTCGGTCTCCGTCCACTCGATGGCGTCGGCCATTACGCCGAGAGCACTCGGATATCCCGCGGTTTGGCCGGTCTCGTGACTACATCGTGACTACAACTCCAGACCAAGGCACGCGAAGCATGATCAGCGCTCGGAACAGCAGTGCAGGCCCTGGGGAATTTCGATGAACGCCGAAGAGTCCTGGGATCGACCGGCTCTAACCTTTAATCCCTAGGTGGCGAGATCGAGACTCGCACGGCCCACCAGTTCAGCGCACCAGGCCTTCCACATGCGGCCAATCGATTCAGGGGCAGGGAGTCGCTCGAAACGCTCAGCGTTCGTAGACCTCCCTCCGATGGGCCATCCGGAGGACGAGGACAAGTAACTCGCCGTCGTGAATCTCGTAGATCACACGGTAGTCACCGGTGCGAACCCGCCACTCTCCCGCACCTCCGACGAGGCGGGTTGCCGCTGGCGGCCGGGGATTCTCGGCCAGCAGTTCGATCGCGGCTTGGAGCCGGCGCCTGACTTCCGGGTCGAACTTGCGAAGCTGCCGTGCGGCTGCCGGTGCCAGCGAGACCGAGTAGCTCATACCAGGCCGAGGTCCGCCTTGACCTCGGCCCACGGAATGGGCTGCTCCCCAGTCGCCTTCATCTCAGCGCGCGCCGCTTCTGCCGCTCTGATGTCAGCCATGTCCTCAGCGAGTTCGAGAATGCCTTCGAGGTCGTCGGCGTCGATGACAGCAACAACCCGACGTCCGTGGCGCGTCAGGTAGACGGGCTCGTGCTCGGTATGCGCCTGATCGATGATCGCGGCCAGCCGCTTCCGCGCCTCCGTGATGGTGAGTGGCTCGGTCGTACTCATGTACATAGTGTACATAGAGCTCTCGATATGTACATATCCTCACAAATGGGGAATCCAGGGGGTGCGCCCCCGATGTCTGACGCAGTGACCAACGGTCTCGACCTGTGCGCCTACCGGATCGTGCAAGAAGGCCTGACCAGCGCCATCAAGCACGCCGCACCTGCCCGTGTGCACCTCGATCTCCGCAGGTATCGGGATTGCCTGGAGATCGAGATATCTGACGACGGAGCTGGGCACGGGTCGGCCGCCACGCCAACGGGTGGTCACGGTATCGCCGGGATGCGTGAACGAGCCGCTCTCCATGGAGGCAGTATCTGGACAGGCGCCGGGCCCCTCGGCGGCTTCACGGTCCGCGCCAGCCTTCCGCTCGCCACTGAGCTTACGCCATGAGGACTATGGGCCTCAGGCTGGCCAGTGTCGACCCGACGTACCTTGATCTCGCCTTCGCAGCGGCCATGCTTATCGAGCTCGAACTGGTCGGCGCCACCATCGCCGGTATTTCCAGAGAGCACCAGATCGTCACCGCTGTGGCGTGCCTGCTCTTGGTGATTCCCCTGCTCCTTCGTCGTCGTTCACCTGGTGTAGCGCTGGTTGCCGTCGGTCTGGTTGCCGCCGTGCAGACGCTTCTCGGGGGAGCGCTCCTCTCGACAGGGATCTCAGATGAGGTTGGTCCCTTCATCGTGATCATCGCCCTCAGCTATTCAGCCGGCGCCTGGCTCGATTTCCGATCCAGCCTGGTGGCGTTCGGAGTGGCGCTTGTTCTCGTTGAAGCTAGTCAGTTCCTGCCTGGGGGTGGCTCCATCCCGAGCGGGATGTCCGAGATCGCCTCAACTGCGTTCTACGCCGCCTTGGTGGTCATTCCACCATGGCTCGTCGGACGCTTCGATGTGGCGGCCAACCGCCAGGATCAGGTCGGCGAACTCGAACAGCCTCGACTTCTGCTCCTCGATCATTTCGCCAGGGCATCCTTCCACCTCCGCCCAGGCGCCCCACACGAGTTCGAGACATACGCCTATTCCTCCGACGTGGCCCACCGCTCAATCGCCGACCGTCTCCGCGTGCTCAGCGCAATCCAACCACGACCCGTTCAGGGACTGACACAAATGTGGCTCAGACGGTGCGCCCGGTGAAATGAAGGAACTTGCTCTGCGCGTCGGCGTCGGCTGGACAATCGAGGGGTGGACCGAAACCGCCTGGACGGCGCATGGCCTCGCCGAACCCGGCGATCACGCCGGCGCAGTGTTCGACCGCACCTGCATCGAGAGCCTCGGGCTGACCGGTTGCCCGAGCCAGGTCCCAGGTGTGGACCACTGTGTCCGAACAGGCCAAGCCGCCGACCAGTTCGCGGAAGGGAGCCGGTCCGGCGAAGGCCTGCACCTCGCTGTCGGCCCGGGCCGGATCGCGCACGGCATCGAGCAGTGCGGCATTGGCCTCGCTCCACTGAGCCGGCAGGTCACCGTTGGGATCGGCGGGGATCACCGAACCTCCCAGAAGTCCCAGCACACGCCGCTGAGTATCGATGACGTGGGCGACCAAGTCCCGTACCGTCCATTCTTCACAAGGCGTGGGTAGCGTCCACTGGTCCGGCGTCACCCCCTGCAGTCGCTTGGTGAAACCATCGGACACCCGGGCGTAGCGATCCGCATCCTCAGACATGGACCGCACAGTAGTAGCCGCATGCGATCCGGGCCCGGCGAGATGCGAGCCGGCGCCACCTGCCCTGACCAGGTGCTTCCGGTGCAGAGCCAGTCAGCCGCGTGGAACAGACGCAGCCTGGCGAATCGCGCTAATCTCATTCTGCTGCTAGAAGAGCGGCATTAACACTGAGCACGGCGAAGGCCGGGCAGGAAGAAATGGGGGAAGTATGCGTCGTCTCATTGCAGTGGCCGTTACCGCGGCCGCGCTGGCAATTCCGACCACTGTCGCCACACTCGGCGTCGTGCCGGTCGGAACCGCGGGAGCGGCCTCGGGCATCACCTGCTCGAAGGTGAAACTCACCGGAGCGCTGGCCACGGGAACAATCACGATCAGCAAGTGCACACCCACTCCGGGTAAGACGTACAAGTCGGCGTCGGCAGCGTCGGCCACCTTGGAGGCCGGCGGCAATCTGGTCTGGTCGTCGAGTGGTGCCACCACCACGGTTTCCATCACGGCGACGACGCCCGGCCAGGGTGTTTGTGCAAAGGGCTATGACGAGTATGACGCCAATGGCTCCGTTACCAACGCTTCCACGTCGGGACCGGGGATTCCGCAGGTCGGGGACGTGATCCATGGGGTGACGTGCATCGACGTCGCCAAAAACAAGCTGAAGTTGGTGGGCACCTTCTCGCTGTAACTCCGCCCGCAGATCACAGCTCTACGACGATGCCCCGCACCGTTCAAACGGAGCGGGGCATCGTCACGTCCCCAGGATCGTGCTCGGCCAGCATCAGAGCGGTGCCCTGGCCTCATCCACTCTGAGCACTCAAGCCCGCGTTTCTCCAGGTGAGCGGGGCCGCCCGTCGACAGTAGTAGGACGTTGTAGTAATTTCTGGATGTGGTCCGCCTCCCTACTCCCCGAGTGTTCGGTCCCGGTCCGCCGACATGGTGACTGAACTCCACCGTCCGGTCCACCCGGTCCGGTTCGTGACCGCGGCCAGCTTGTTCGACGGGCACGACGCCGCCATCAACATCATGCGGCGCCTCTTGCAGTCGCAGGGTGCCGAGGTCATCCACCTCGGTCACAACCGTTCGGTCGACGAGGTGGTCCGGGCCGCGGTCGCTGAGGATGTTCAAGGCGTGGCGGTCAGCTCCTACCAGGGCGGTCACATGGAGTACTTCCGCTTCCTGGTCGACCGGCTCCGCGACGAGGGGCGGGAAGACATCCTGATCTATGGAGGCGGCGGTGGCGTCATCATCCCGTCGGAGATCGAAGCCCTCGAGGCTTACGGGGTGAGGCGGATCTTCTCACCGTCGGATGGGCAGCGGTTGGGCCTCGAATCGATGATCAACCTCCTCATCGCGGAATGCGACCATGACCTGGCCAGCAGTCCTCGTCCACCACTCGACGCCCTCCATGCCGCTGACCACGGCGCCCTGGCCCGGTGGATCACCTGCATCGAGGCGGGCGTGGTCGAACCAGACGTAGGCGAAGCCCTGCGGTTCACGCGCCGAAGCGAGCACCACACCGGTGCTCGGGATCACCGGTACCGGTGGCTCGGGGAAGTCGTCACTGACCGATGAGCTGATCAGGCGCTTTCGGCTCGACCACGAGGACAAGCTCTCCATCGCCGTCCTGGCCGTAGACCCCACCCGTCGCCGCGGTGGTGGCGCCCTCCTCGGTGACCGGATCCGGATGAATGCCATCGATGCGCCCAACGTCTACTTCCGGTCGCTGGCCACCAGGGGCGCCTCCTCGGAACTCCCTGACCACATCCCCCAGGTGGTGGCGGCGTGCGATGCCGCCGGGTTCGATCTGGTGATCGTCGAGACCCCGGGAATCGGCCAGGGTGACGCCGCCGTCACCGACATCGCCGACGTCTCCCTGTATGTCATGACCCCCGAGTACGGCGCCGCATCGCAGCTCGAGAAGATCGACATGCTGGAGATGGCTGACATGGTCGCAATCAACAAGTTCGACCGGCGGGGAGCGGACGATGCCTTCCGGCAGGTCTGTCGCCAGTGGGCCAGGGACCATGGACCGGTGCCGGAAGGCCCCGGCTCGGAGCCCGTATTCGGCACCATCGCCTCCCGCTTCAACGACGACGGGGTCACCGCTCTCTACCACCAACTCAAGGCCCGCCTGATCGGCGAGGGACTGGTCGCCAGCGAGGGGTTACTCCCGCCGGTGCCCGTCCGGCAGTCGACTCAGGCGCGGGCCATCGTCCCGATCAACCGAAGTCGCTACCTGGCCGAGATCGCCGACACCATCCGCGGTTACCACGCCACCTCCACCCGCCTGGCCGAAGAGGCCCGACGGGCCGAGCAGGTAGGCGCCGTCCTCGTCCTCGGTCGTGACCTCGACGTCGACACCGGCGATTTGACCGAGCTGGCGGCCCGGATCGAAGAGGACCGGCTCCCCGAGGGCAGACAGCTGCTCGACGCTTGGCAGGAGCTCCGGTCGACTCTGACCTTCGACCAGGGACAGCAGGACTCCCACCAGGACGGTCAGCCGGCACTGTGGCGCACGTCTCTGTCCGGCACCCGGATCTCCAGGGTCGCCCTTCCCCGGGCCACCGAAGACGGCGAACTGGTCCGGTGGCTGCGAGCCGAGCACCTGCCCGGTCACTTTCCCTTCACAGCCGGGGTCTTCCCGTTCAAGCGGGAGGGCGAGGATCCGGCCCGCATGTTCGCCGGCGAGGGTGATGCCTTCCGCACCAACCGCCGCTTCCACCTGCTGGCCGAGGATCAGCCGGCCACCCGCCTGTCGACAGCCTTCGACTCGGTGACCCTCTACGGACGGGACCCCGATACCCGCCCGGACATCTACGGCAAGATCGGAACCTCGGGGGTGTCCATCGCCACCCTCGACGACATGTCGGCCCTCTTCGACGGTTTCGACCTGTGCGATCCGTCGACCTCGGTGTCGATGACCATCAACGGCCCGGCCCCCACCATTCTGGCCATGTTCCTCAACACCGCCATCGACCAGCGCCTCGACCGCTTCACCACCGAGCACGGTCGCCCACCGACCGACGACGAGGCCGCCGACCTGGCCGCACAGGTGCTCGCCACCGTCCGCGGCACGGTCCAAGCCGACATCCTGAAGGAGGACCAGGGCCAGAACACCTGCATCTTCTCCACCGAGTTCTCGCTCGGCGTCATGGCCGACATGCAGGAGTGGTTCATCGCCCACCAGGTGCGCAACTTCTATTCCGTGTCCATCTCCGGCTACCACATCGCCGAAGCAGGGGCCAACCCCATCACCCAATTGGCCTTCACCCTGGCCAACGGCTTCACCTATGTGGAGTCGTACCTGGCACGGGGCATGCAGGTCGACGACTTCGCCCCCAACCTCTCCTTCTTCTTCTCCAACGGGATGGACCCCGAGTACACGGTCATCGGACGAGTGGCCCGCCGGGTGTGGGCCATCGCCCTGAGGGATCGGTACGGGGCCAGCGAGCGATCCCAGAAACTCAAGTACCACGTCCAGACCTCGGGTCGTTCGCTGCACGCCCAGGAGATGTCCTTCAACGACATCCGGACCACGCTGCAGGCCCTGTGCGCCATCTACGACAACGCCAGCAGTCTCCACACCAACGCCTACGACGAGGCGGTCACCACGCCCACAACGGAATCGGTCCGGAGGGCGCTGGCCATCCAGATGATCATCACCAAGGAGTGGGGGTTGGCCCTCAACGAGAACCCCCTCCAGGGGAGCTTCATCGTGGAGGAGCTCACCGACCTGGTGGAGCAGGCGGTCCTGGCCGAACTCGACCGGATCAGCGAGCGGGGTGGCGTCCTCGGGGCCATGGAGACCGGCTACCAGCGGGGGCGCATCCAGGACGACTCGATGCTCTACGAGCACCGCAAGCACGACGGCAGCCTGCCCATCGTCGGCGTGAACACCTTCACCGCCCCCTCCCAGGCGCCGGTCGAGCCCACCGAGCTGGCCCGCTCGACCGAAGAGGAGAAGCAGCGCCAGCTCGACCCGGCTACGCGGGTTCCACGACACCCATGCCCTCGACCGCGAGGCTGCGCTCGAGGCCCTCCGCCAGACCGCACTGACCGGCGGCAACGTCTTCGCAGAACTGATGACCACCGTCCGGCACGCAACGTTGGGGGAGATCACGGCCACCCTGTTCGAGGTGGGCGGGGCCTACCGGCGGAACATCTGACCTGCCCCGGTCCGACGGCCAACTCATCCCGGGTCCAGTGCCGACCGGATCCGCTCCACCAGGGCGGACCGGGAGGTGGCCATCGACGGTCCGTACCAGGTGAGGTCCCGGCCCGACACCAGGGCCGTCGGGATGCCGGGAAAGGCCTCGGGACCGTCGTCGGCGGCGAACGGGTAGGGCTCGTCGGGGAGCAGCACCAGCTCGGGTCCCAACGCCAGCAGGTCGGCCGAATCGACTCTCGGATAGCGGTCGCCCCGGTCGCCGTGCAGGAGGGCCAGACCGAGACGCGCCACCAGGTCGCCGATGAAGGTGGGGACGCCCACCACCATCCAGGGATCCCGCCAGATCGGCACCACCGTCCGGGCGGGTGGCAGTTCGGGCGGGAGGTTCCACTCCTCGACGGCCGCGGTGAGCCACGGTGGCTCGCTCGGCTCCGAGTACGTCGACCACCAGGCGGACCAGCGAGGCGAGGGCCTGGTCGACCGACTCGGTGACCGTCACCCACACCGGGATGCCCGCCGACCGCAGGCGCTCGACATCGACCCGCCGGTTCTCCTCCTGGTTGGCCACCACCAGGTCCGGCCGCAGCCTGACGATCGAACTGGTGGTCGGGGTTCTTCGTGCCCCGCACCCTGGGCACGTCGAGATCGGCGGGATGAGTGCACCATTCGGTGGCTCCCACCAGACGGTCGGGCACCGATGCGGCCAGGGCCTCGGTGATCGACGGGACGAGGGACACCACCCGGCTCGGCGCGCTGCTCCAGGTGAACGGGGTGGCCACGGTCATCGGCGAGAGTGGGCACGTTGCTCCTTCAGCCCCAGCGTACTGGCACCTGGCCGCCCGATAACGTCCGACCATGGCCCGAACCCCCCTCAGTTTCGACCCCATCGAGGAAGCCCGGTCCCAGTGGTCGGCCCGCTGGGAGCCGGACGTCAGTGACGCCATGGCCGCGGCCACCTCGATCATGCGGGCCCAGCAGGTGGTGCTGGCCGCGGTCGACGAGGCGCTGCGGCCCTTCGGGCTGACCTTCGCCCGCTACGAAGGCCTGGTGCTCCTCCTCTACAGCCGCCAGGGCGTGCTCCCGCTGGGCAAGATGGGCCAACGACTCATGATCCACCCCACCAGTGTCACCAACATCGTCGACCGGCTCGAAAGCCAGGGCCTGGTCCGGCGCCTCCCTCATCCGACCGACGGTCGGACCACGCTGGCCGAGATCACCCACCAGGGACAGACGCTGGCCACCCGGGCCACCGTCGCCGTCAACCGGGCGAGCTTCGGCCTCGGCGAGCTCGGCACCGACGATCTGCGCCAATTGATGAGGATCATCCGGAAGCTCCGTTGGTCGGTGGGGGATTTCGTCGAATGAGATGGGGCCGGGTCGATCAGGGGACCGGCGGGCAGGAGAGTCGATACACTTCCCGGATGCGGGTGAACGTCGACTTCAATCTGTGTGAATCGAACGCCTTGTGCATGGCCGTGGCCCCCGAGGTCTTCGAAGTGCGTGACGACGACCTCCTCTACGTGCTCCAGGACGAGCCACCCGAATCACTGCGGGAGAAGGTGTACGAGGCCGCCCGATCCTGTCCCAAGGTGGCCATCACCATCGTCGAGTAGACCCTCGACCCACACCACCTCGAGGGAGCACCGCGCCCATGTCCCTACTGTCCGACGCCCTCCGCGGCGTCACCGTGCTCGATCTGTCCCGGAACCTGGCCGGTCCGTACTGCACGATGCTGCTGGGCGACCTGGGTGCCGACGTCATCAAAGTGGAGACTCCCGGGTCCGGCGACGACACGCGGGGCTGGCGTCCACCCGAATGGAACGGGCACAGCGCGACGTTTCTCGCCTGCAACCGCAACAAGCGGAGCATCACCATCGACCTGGACGCCGAAGCCGGCCAGCAGCTGGTGCGCCGCCTGGCCGCTCGGTCCGACGTGGTGGTGTCGAGTTTTCGTCCCGGTTCCCTGACCAAACGGGGACTGGACTACGACTCGCTCCGTGACCTCAACCCGGGGCTGGTCTACTGCTCCATCACCGCCTACGGGTCGAAGGGGCCCAAGCGCAACGCGCCGGGGTACGATCCGGTGCTCCAAGCGGAGACCGGGACTCATGTCGATGACTGGCTACCCGGATGGACCACCGGCGCGCCTGGGAATCGGTGCCATCGACCTGGGCACCGCCATGTGGGGTGCGGTCGGGATTCAGGCCGCGCTTCGGAACCCGTGCCACCAGTGGCCACGGAGCACTGGTGGAGGTGAGTCTCTACGAGACGGCCGCATGGTGGCTCTCGTACCACGTGGAGGGCTATCTGGCCACGGGCGTGAGCCCGCAGCGCCAGGGCACCGGCACCCCCTTTGTCGCCCCCTATGAGGTGTTCGCCACCGCCGAGGGAGACCTCATGGTCACGGCCGGGAACGACCGCCACTTCGTCGTCGCTGTGCCGGCTGCTCGATCTGTCCGGGCTGGCCGGGGATCCGCAGTACGCGCACAATGCGGACCGGGTCGCCAACCGGGCCGCCCTCCACGAGGTGCTGGAGCAGCGATTCGGGGAGAAGTCGGCGGCCGAGTGGGAAGCACTGCTCGGTGCCGAATCCATTCCCTGCAGCCGTGTCCGCTCGGTGGCCGACCTGGTCCACGACCCGCAGCTCGAGGCGCTGGCCATGCTGGTGGACCTGCCCCACCCCGACATCCCCGACCTCCGGGTGGTCGACATCCCCCTCACGGTCGACGGGCAACGGACGACCCACCGTCACCCCCCGCCGCGCCTCGGCCAACAGACCACGGCGATCCTGGAGGAACTGGGCGTCCCGGCCGAGGAGATCGATCGCCTGTTAAGCGAACGGGTGGTGTCACGCTAGGACCGGAGCCGGCGCGACCTCGCTCAACCGGCGACGCGGAGTGGATACGATCGAGCGGCCACGGCGAGGATCTCCTCCCGATCCTCATCCAGGATGAACCCGGAGGCGATGGTGGCATCGAGCGAGCGCTCGAACCGAGCGAGATAGTCCGCCTTGCCGCCGGGGTAGAGCGCGGTCAGCACCGCCTCGTCGAAGGGCTCGGTGCGGCCGAAGAGCATGGAAAAGGACTCGCCGGACTGACCGAGGCCTGACAGGACCGCCACCGGCACTTCCACCCAGGGTGTCCGGAGGCCACCGAGGGCGAGGCCGTTGGCATCCAGGCGGAACTCCGTTCCCCCGTCACCGATGGTCAGCCGGGGTGCAGGCGGCGGAGGCTCCCCACCGGTCCCCCACCGCACCAGATGGGCCAGTGCGGCCTGCGCGACGTAGTGCTGCTGGGGACCGGCGTTGATCGGTGTCTCGGTGTGCCCAATCATCAGGTCGGTCGTCGGCAACAGCAACTCGGCCAATCGGTCCGGATCGAGCGTCCCGTCGTCATGACGACCGGCACCGATGGTGTAGGTGTCGGCGTGGGCGGCGCCGGCCACCTCCCAGACCCGGATGTTCTCCGCGTCCTCCTGTTCGGCCAGTGCGCTCCCGAGGAGGATGACGTCGGTCTCGCTCTGGAGGACGAGCACAGGCACCCGCGCATCGTGGCGGATGCGCTCGCCGCGGTCCGAGATGGCCCGTCGGGTCCCCTCGATGCCCTTCCCCAACGCCGAGGGGATGAACACCCCGTCAAGCGACGCGGCCACGCCGGGCCTCCCGTGTACGAAGAAACCGTCGAACAATCGGGTGTGCGGGTCGATGGCGTTGATGTAGGTGACCAGGAACGAGGCCGACTGCGACTCACCCGCCGCGAACAGGCGGTCAGCCACCAGCCCTCCCAGTGGGCTTCCGGCTCCCGGCATGCGGAGCAACGCCCCGACCTGGGTGAAGATGGCAAAGGACCAGGCGTCACCGGGGTGCTCGAGGTGGCCGTAGCGGTCAGGGGCCAGGAGCTTCAGGTGGATGCTCTCGGTCACTCCCCCACCGTCGATGCCCGCCTTCTGGGCCGAGACGCCGACCCAGGCATGGCCCTGAGCGGTCAGGTGACGATGGAAGAAACCCCAGTCGGCGGCGGCATCGATGCCGGCCGACACGTTGTGCCACTCCACCACGACCGTGCCACTGAACCGGTCGGGATCGATCGGTCGTCGCACCACGAACCGGGTGCGGAAGGGAGCCTCAGGGCCGGGCGCCACGTTCCAACGCCCGTCCTGGTCCCGCTCACCCTCCAGGAGGTACGAGGTGGCCACTCCCTCGAGACTGAACTCGGTCTCCTGGTAGCCGAGGGCGGCGAGGTCGTAGTCGCGCATCACGTCCGGCGCGGCGCCGGGGATCACCTCGAACCTCACCCGCTCGGTTGTGGCCATGGCAGCACCTCTCTTTCGCACGTCTCGCACCCGTGGGCACGGTCCTCGACTGCACACGACAACGGAAC
Source organism: uncultured Acidimicrobiaceae bacterium (assembly GCA_963824355.1). Classification (GTDB taxonomy): domain Bacteria; phylum Actinomycetota; class Acidimicrobiia; order Acidimicrobiales; family RAAP-2; genus Bog-756. The sequence continues at coordinate 284,245 of CAWGOY010000002.1, forward strand.
ACCCGACGTCGTGCCCCGTGGACGGTAGCGGGACGGCGACGCGGACCCGGTAGGCGCACGACCCGGCGCCCCGCCGCACGCGGCGGACCCGTTCCTTCAGTCTCGCCGGGGAAAAGCGTGAAGTCCCGAGCGACGACGACCAACGCTGGGCGGGCCGCGACCCGCGGCACGTGCCCGGACGAAAGGTGGAATCTCGCCCTGTTTTTGTAACGACTGGTTGGTACGATAAGGAAGAGCCGCCAGGCTGTCAAACACCCGGGGAGGGTGTCGGCTGCGGCCGGTCGCACGGTGGCCGGCCGATCGGAGAGGGAGAGGCAGAAAGGCGGAAATGGGAGACTCAGCATTGACCAAGCAAACTCTCTTTTTCTGATATACGGTGTTCTGGCAGCTGGCGGGAAGGTTCGGACGGACTGGTGCACGACCGGGGGAAGGGAACGCAGTTGAGACGCACGTTGCTCACGGTGTCTGCCGCGGCCGGTCCCCCGGCGAGGTTCCCCCCGAAGGCGGCCGGCGAGGGCGGGCATCACCATCCCCTGCCTCGGCCCGGCCCGGCCCGCGCTCCACCGGCGGGCTCCCGGACCCGTTGGCGATGACACCTGTGCATCCATCGGTGGAGCTTCGGCGGCGGGGCCGGATGCGGGATCGGGCAGCGTTCCGGGGTCGATAGGAGCCGAGTGGTCCGCTTCGGACCGCGTCGTGAGCGACGGGGAGCTGAGCGGCCGGGAAGGGCGAAAAGGGGGACCGTACAGTGCTGCAGTTCGTGATCGCCGGGCTGGTGCTGGGGGGCATCTACGCGATCGCGTCCGCCGGCCTGGTCATCACCTACACGTCGTCGGGCATCCTCAACTTCGCCTTCGGGGCCATGGCCTACTTCATCGCCCGCTTCTACTACTACCTCCACACCCAGCAGAACTGGGCCATCGTGCCGGCCGCCGTGGTCTCCATCGTGATCGCCGCGCCCGGCGCTCGGCGTGGTCCTCTACGCCGTGCTCTTCCGGTACCTCCGCCTGTCCTCGCCGCTGATCAAGGTGGTGGCCACCATCGGCCTGCTGGTGGCCATCCCCGCCCTGGCCACCTTGATCTTCGGCAACCAGGCCATCCAGCAGGCACCCGGGCTGGCCCCCGAGCCGGTGGCCGTCTACCAGTTCCTCGGGCGTGCCGGTCACCCTCGACCAGGTCATCGTCTACGTCTGCGTCGTGGTCACCGTGGTCGTCGGTGCCCTGGTCCTGCGGTACACCGAGGTCGGGCTCAAGGTGCGGGCCATGGTCGACTCACCGGCCATGACCGACCTGTCCGGCACCAACCCGACCGCCATCTCGGTCGGGGTGTGGGCCGTGGGCACCTTCTTCGCCGGACTGGCCGGCGTGCTGGCCGCTCCCATCATCGGGCTCGACGCCGACAACTTCACGCTGCTGATCGCCGCCACCTTCGCCGCGGTGGTCGCGGCCCGGCTCCGGAACCTGCCCGTGGCCGTCATCGTGGCCCTGCTGATGGGCGTGGCCACGTCGCTCATCCAGCGGTACCTGCCGTCGGACAGCAACTGGACCACGGAGATCATCGACGCCGTACCGTTCATCGTCATCGCCCTCGTCCTCCTCTACAACCTGATCCTGCGGGGCCGGATCGGGGAGTCCGAGGTGTGGGGAGGAGCGCTCGACCGGGCGATCATGCCCCAGGGCGAGAGCCGTCTGGCCGGATCCACCGAGAGCGTGGTCGAGACCGCCTCGTTGAGTGCGGTCGGGAAGTACGCCGGTCCCCTGGTACTCATCGGCCTGGCCGGAGCACTGCCACTCATCCTGGGCGGCTACTGGGTCGGACTGACCGCCCAGGCCTTCGCCTTCGGCGTCATCTTCCTGTCGTGGACTCTGGTGACCGGCGAAGGGGGCATGCTCTGGCTCTGCCAGATCACCTTCGCCGGGGTCGGGGCCCTGACCACCGCCCAACTGGCCACTCACCACGGCTGGCCGGTCCTGGCCGCCGTGGTGGTCGGTGGACTGGTGGCCTGGTGATGGGGGCCGTCGTCGGCTTCCTCAGCATCCGGCTCGGCGACCTCTACGTCGCCCTGGTGACCCTCACCTTCGGGCTGCTGATCGAGAACCTGGTCTTCACGCTGCCGCAGCTTCGTGAACCAGGGCCTGGGGCTGACCCTCAACCGCCCCAGCTTCGCCGCCTCGGACCGGGCCTTCGCCTACGTCTGTCTGGTCGCCTTCGTCCTCGTGGCCCTGTTCATCGTCAACTTCCGGCGGTCGACCACCGGCCTGGCCCTCAACGCCGCACGCTGGAGCGAGGCGGGCGCCCGGACCTCGGGTATCAGCGTGGTGCAGATGAAGGTGATCGCCGGGGCGCTGGCCGCCTTCGTCGCCGGCGTCGGCGGCGGCCTGCTGGCCGTAGCGCAGACAACGGTCCAGCCGAACGAGTTCGCCACCTTCGCCGGCATCGTGTGGCTGGCCGTGCTGGTCACCATCGGCATCCGGTCGAACGCCGCCGCGCTGGTGGCCGGTTTGGCCTTCGTGATGCTGCCGGCGCTCTCCCAGGCGTACCTGCCGACCTGGACGGCCAACTGCCTCCCGCTGCTGTTCGGACTGGGTGCGGTCGCCGTGGCCAAGTACCCGGACGGCATCCTGGCCGAACAGAGCCGTCGGTTGCGACGGCTCCTCGTCCGCATCCCCGAAGCACCGGCGCTCCTGGTGGCCGACGGCGTCACCGCCGGCCCGGGTGCGGGTCCGGCCGCCGTGGCCCCGTCCGACCCCACCCGCATCGTGGCGGAGCAGGTCTCCTGATGGCCTCGACCGTCGCCGACCTGTTGGGCGCCCCGAGCTCCTCGGGAAGAAGGCACCCCCGCGCTCGGCGGCCCGGGGCATCACCGTCCGCTTCGGGGGGCTGGTCGCCCTGGCGGACGTGTCCCTCGAGGTCCAACCGGGGAGCATTCTCGGACTGGTGGGACCCAACGGCGCCGGCAAGTCGACGCTGCTGGCGGTGATGTCCGGACTGCTGCGTCCCAACGACGGCTCGGTGTGGCTGCGGGGCGAGGACGTCACCACCCGCTCTGTCCGGGCCCGGGCCTCACGCGGGTTGGCCAGGACGTTCCAGCAGCCCGAGCTGTTCATGGGACTGAACGTCCGCGAACACCTGGTGCTGGCCTACCGAGCCCACGTCTCGCCACACCGCCTGTGGCGGGACATGTTCGACCCCCGCTCCCTCCTGCCTCCGTCGGCCGCCGAGAACGACCGGGTGGACGGGCTGCTCGAGCTGCTCCGACTGACCAAGGTGGCCCGGTCGCCCGTGGCCGCCCTGCCTCTGGGTGTGGTCCGGCTGGTGGAGGTGGGTCGGGCCCTGGCCAGCGATCCCCACGTGCTCCTGCTGGACGAGCCGCTCTCCGGACTGGACAGCAACGGCGTCGTCCAACGTGCTCTCGGTGTTCAGGCAGATCGTCTCCGAAGCGAGTCAGCAGCTGTCCCTGGTCATCGTCGAGCACGATGTGGCCGCCGTCCTCTCCCTTTCGGACTCGGTGGTCGTCCTCGACTTCGGCCAGCGGATCGCCGCCGGGACCCCCGAGGAGATCCGGCTGGATCCGGCGGTCCGGGCCGCCTACCTGGGTGACGGCGACCCACCGGAACGTTCGGCCGGCGATCAGGCGGACAGCGACGGGGCGTGGCGACCGTGACCGCCGGGGCCGTGGCCGAAGCCGACCTCGACCGGGAGGCCGCCACCGGGCCGCTCCTGGGGGTGGACGACCTGGAGGTCCGCTACGGCGCGTCCCAGGCGTTGTTCGGGGTGTCGGTGGAGGTCCCGCCGGGAACGGTGCTTGCTCTGCTGGGGGCCAACGGCGCGGGAAAGAGCACCTTCGCCCGGGCCGTGTCGGGCCTGGTCCCCGCGTGTGGCGGACGGGTGACCTTCGCCGGCCAGGACATCACCGGATGGGCGGCCCACCGGGTGCGGCGACTGGGTCTCACCTACATCCCCGAGGGCCGTGGGATCTTCCCCGGCCTCTCGGTCTCCGAGAACCTCCGGATGGCGGTGGCCCAGGAACCCCGGCCCGAGCGCCAGCCGGCCATCGAGCGGGCCATCGAGCGGTTCCCCGTCCTGGGCTCGCGCCGCTCGCAACGGGCCGGAAGCCTGTCCGGAGGCGAGCAGCAGATGCTGGCCCTGGCCCGGGCCCTGGCCGTCTCTCCGAGACTGGTGATCGCCGACGAGCTCTCGCTGGGGCTGGCACCTCTGGTGACCGAGGAGGTCTTCCAGAGTCTCGAGGAGGCCCGGCGGTCGGGGATCACCATCGTGCTGAGCGAACAGTTCGTGCACCGGGCGCTGGCCCTGGCCGACCAGTGCGTGATCCTGGCCCGAGGTCGGGTCAGCTGGTCCGGGCCGGCCTCCGCTGCCGGACCTGAGGTCCTCGACCAGTACCTCGGCGCAACCGAGTCGGTCCCCACGGACCGATGAGCCGGCTCACCCTAAGAGATCAGTAAAAGAACCGTACCTGTCATCAAGAAAGGGAAGCAGATGGATACAGTAACGCCCGGCAAGTCCCGTGGTCGACGTGTGTCGCCCGTGGGGGGGAAGCACGACCATGGAGGATCGGTGCCAGGGAGAAAAACCATCAGGCGCGTCGTAGTGGGTTCACTGGCCGCGCTGCCACTGGTCACCGCCGGTGTGACGTCAGCGGCGTCCTCGGCGTCGGCCAGTCCCGCGCCGATCACCATCGCCTACGTCACCTCGGTCACCGGATTGGGGGGATCCCAGGACGGTGACTCGCCGGCCGGATTCGAGGCCCGGATCGCACTGCAGAACGCCCACGGCGGGGTCAACGGACACCAGCATCGTCCCGCTGGTCATCGACGACCAGACCAATCCGTCCACCATCGTGACTGCCGTGCAAAGTGCCATCTCCAAGGGCGCACTGGGCATCGTGTCCCAGAGCCCGCTGTTCTATCTGGCGGCCAAGTACCCACAACAGGCGGGCGTTCCGGTCACGGGCTCCTACGACGACGGGCCGGAGTGGGGCGAGCAGCCCTACACCAACATGTTCGCCTCGGACAACGGGAGCACCAACCCCAAGGACCCCGTCGACACCCTCACCGGCAACCCTGGTGAAGGACTACGGCGGCACGGTCATCGGTGCCTACGGCTACGGCATCTCACCGTCGTCGAGTGGAGCGGCGATCGGCGCCGCGGAGTCGTTCAAGCACGCCGGGGGCAAGGTCGGCGTCCTCGACACCACCGTCCCCCTGGGGAGTGTGGACTTCACCAGTGCGGCGCTGGTGGCCAAGGAGAAGGGGGTCAACGCCATCGTCCCGGCGCTGGACGGTGATTCCAACTACGCGCTGGCCACTGCGCTCAAGCAGGACGGCGTCAAGCTGAAGGCGGTGCTGTTCGCCACCGGGTACGGTCCGAGCGTCATCAAGTCGCCGGTGTGGTCGAGCCGTGCAGGGCGACTACTTCTTGTCCCTCTTCCGTCCCTTCAGCCTGCCCAACTCGGGTACGGCAGCCATGGCATCGGCCATGCAGAAGTATGCGCACTTCACCAAGAGCCAGTTCCCGAGCTTCGGCCAGTACGAGGCGTGGGCCGGCGCCGACCTGATGATCAAGGGGATCAGATGGCCGGGAAGCAACCCGACGCGGGCCGAGGTGATCAAGAAACTCCGCAGCGTCACCTCGTACAACGACAACGGATTGCTGCCGCAGTCGTTCAACTACACGACCGACTTCGGGCACAACCCGGCGGAGTGCACCTGGGTCCTGAAGGCCGAGTCCAAAGGATTCACCCCGGTGTCCGACCAGCCGATCTGCGGCCACGACCTCCCCGGGACGACGACGCTTCCCTCGTCCTGACCGGGCCGTCCCTACCGGTGTCGGTGTCGGTGTCGGCCGCCTGGGGCCAGGTCCCAGGCGGCCGCCGCTGCGCCGCCCGAACCGCGGTCATGTCCCGTCCCGGCGCAGCAGCAGGACTCCCGAGGGCGTTCCACCCCCGGTGGTGACCACCGCGGTGGATGCGCCGGCCACCTGGCGGTCGTCCGCCTCACCCCGGAGCTGCTTCACCGCCTCGTAGACGAAGCCGAAGCCGTGCGTCCGGCCCTCGCTGAGCTGACCACCGTGGGGATTCACCGGGAGCTCCCCGTCCAGGGCGATGCGCCCGCCCCCGTCGAGCCAGTCCTGGGCCTCGCCCGGGCGCAGAACCCCAGTGCTTCGATCCACGAGATGGCGTTGAAGGTGAAGCCGTCGTAGAGAGGGCGACGTCCACGTCGTCGGGCCGGAGGTCCGTCCTGGTCCACAGGTGGGCGGCCTGGCCGAGCACCTGGGGCTCGTGGGTGACGCGTGCCCTGGTCCCATGAGACCCGTTCGAGGATCTGGGTGCCGACCGCCTCGACCCGTATGGCGGGCGGGGCAGGTCCCCGGCCATCGAGGCATCCGACACGACCACGGCGATCGAGCCGTCGCAGGGGACATCGCAGTCGTAGAGCCCGAAGGGCGTGGTGATCGGCCGGGCGGCCAGATAGTCGTCCATGGTCATCGGTTCCCGGTAGATGGCCGCCGGGTTGCGGGCGGCGTTCCTGCGGCCGTTGATGGCGATGATCCCGAGCATCTCCCGGGTGGCGCCGTAGCGGTGGAGGTACTGGTTGGCGTTGGCACGCGATCCAGTTGGCCGCCGAAAGAGCGCCGAACGGCGCCCTCCACTGTCTGGGTCGCCCGAGGCCCGCCCGCCGCCGGCCGGATGGAGGCCGAGGGTGGCGAACGTGGACTCCCAGACGGTGCGGAAGCAGAGGACGTGCCGGCACAGTCCACTGGCCACGGCCAGCATGGCGGCGACGATCGCCCCCCTGGGCCGGGCAGGTCGCCGCCGCCGTTGGTCCAGGTCGGGTGCAGGCGCAGGGCCTCCTCCACGGCGGACACGCCCCCTTCGCTCATCCCCATGCCGGCGGCACCGGGGTAGGTGGACAGGCCGTCGATGTCCTCGAGGCGCAGCCCGGCGTCGGCCACCGCCTCCAGACAGGCGTCGACGGT
>CAWGOY010000003.1:0-83879 GCA_963824355.1 uncultured Acidimicrobiaceae bacterium
TGCCCTTCCACCACTTCTTCAACCAGACGTATTGCTGGTGGTCTCGCTGCCCGCCACCACCAGCAGATTGAAGAACATCAGCAGCTCGAGATCGGACAGGGGGCGGGTCCCGCCGTCGTCCTCGATCCGTCAGGGCGGCCACACCGAGATGATGTCCTCCCCGGGGAATGCCTGGTCGGCGATCAGGTCGGACCCGTAGGCGGCCATCGACGCCGCCGCCTGGGTCACCTGGTCGTTGCTCTCCCCCAGCCCACGGCCCTCGAAGTCGAGGGTGGTGTTGGACCAGGCCATCAGGTCGTGACGGTCGGCGTCGGGCACGCCGATGCAGGGCGGCGACGGCCTGGAGGGGCAACTCCACGGCGACATCGCTCAGGAAGTCGCACGACCCCCGGTCGACAATGACGTCGAGGATCCGGCGGGCCTTGTCCCGTAGTTCCACCTCCATGAGGGCCAGCGCCCTGGGGGCCACCGACGGGTGATCAACCGGCGGATCCGGTGATGGAGGGGTCGTCCATCATGTTGAGCAACACCCCAGGGGCGAACCCGTAGGGAAGGTCCTGGAGGATGGTCCCCCCACCGTCGCCGCCGGAGCCCGCTCCGAGGAGAAGGTCTCGGCATCGGCCGCCACGGCCATGATGTCGGCGTGGGGGCTGACCACCCAAAAGCCAACACCGTCCGGGGTGTGGACGGTCGGCGGGTGCCACCACACCGGGGCGTCGTCCCGCAGCCGGGTGAACACCGCGTCGGGGAAGCCGTCGGCGAACAGATCGAGATCGGTGAGATCGAGGGCGTCGAGGTCCACGCTCACCGGCTTTCGGCACCACCGGATCCGACCGGACCGGTTCCCTCGACACGGAGAATCCAGCTCAGGGGTGGGTCATCGACTCCGGTCGCACTGCCTCGTCGAACTGCTCGCCGGTCAGGTAGCCGAGGGACAGCGCCGACTCCCGCAGGGTGGTGCCCTCCTTGTGGGCCTTCTTGGCCACCTCGGCGGCCTTGTCGTAGCCGATGATCGGGTTGAGGGCGGTGACCAGCATGAGGGAGTTCTCCAGGTGCTGGCGGATCCGGGCCTCGTTGGGCTCGAGCCCCTCGACGCAGAAGCGGGTGAAGGTGGCCGACGCCTCGGTCAGCAGCTGCACCGAGTGCAGCACGTTGTGGATGATCACCGGCTTGCACACGTTGAGCTCGAGGTTGCCCCGGGCTCCGGCCATGGCCACCGCGGCGTCGTTCCCGTAGACCTGGATGCAGACCATGATCATGGCCTCGCACTGGGTCGGGTTGACCTTGCCGGGCATGATCGACGACCCGGGCTCGTTCGCCGGGCAGGTTCAGTTCGCCCGAGTCCGCTGCGCGGGCCCGAGCCGAGCCAGCGGATGTCGTCGGCGATCTTGATGAGCGAGGCGGCCAGCGTGCGCAGGGCGCCGCTGGCCATGACCAGGGCGTCGTGGGCGGCCAGGGCGGCGAACTTGTTGGGGGCGGTGACGAAGGGCAGGCCGGTGAGCTCGGCGATGGCCGCGGCCACCCGGGTGCCGAACTCGGCGTGGGTGTTGAGGCCGGTGCCCACCGCGGTGCCCCCGGCGGCCAGCTCGTAGAGGTCGTCCAGGGTCAACTCGATCCGGTGGAGGTCGGCGTCGAGCTGGGCCACGTAGCCGGAGAACTCCTGGCCGAGGGTGAGCGGCACCGCGTCCATCAGATGGGTGCGGCCGATCTTGGTGATGTCGGCGAAGGCCTCCGCCTTGGCTGGCCAGGGCGTCGCGGAGGTGCCTGGATGGCGGGGAGCAGCCGGTGGGTGATCTCCTCGACGGCGGCGATGTGCATGGCCGTCGGGAAGGTGTCGTTGGACGACTGGGACATGTTGACGTCGTCGTTGGGGTGGACGGGGTCCTTGGAGCCCATCACCCCGCCGGCCAGCTCGATGGCCCGGTTGGAGATGACCTCGTTGGCGTTCATGTTGCGACTGGGTGCCGCTGCCGGTCTGCCAGACGCTGAGCGGGAACTGGTCGTCGAGCTTGCCGTCGGACACCTCGCGGGCCGCGGCGACGATCAGGGCCGACTTGTCCGGGGGCATCTTGCCCAGGTCGGCGTTGACCTGGGCCGAGGCCTCCTTCAGGATCCCGATGGCCCGGATCATCGGCTTGGGCATCCGGTCGTCGCCGATGGGGAAGTGGTGCAGCGAGCGGGCGGTCTGGGCCCCCCAGTAGCGGTCGGCCGGGACCTCGATCGCCCCCATGCTGTCGGTCTCGGTGCGGGTGTCGTCGGTCATGGTCCCGTCCTTTCAGTCAGCCGGCTCGGTCGGAATCCCCACGACGGTGCGCGGCGACCCTAGCGTGAACCTCCGGCCCTGCGGTAGCGGAGCGGCTCCGTGCCTACCGAGGCCTTGCCACCAGTCACCCATCCTGACCAGGTTGTTCCCCGTCAGGAGCGCATGGCCAGACCCGCCGACCACACCTCCCGGGCGGCCGGTCACGTCATCGGCCCGCGGTCCATCCCCCTCGCCGGGGACCTCCAGGATGGCCGGCAGACCCTGGAGGGCGGGGTGGCCGAGCAGGGCGGCCAGCCCATCGGGGCCGATGGTGCCGTCCCCGATGTTCTCGTGACGGTCCCTGTTGGCCCCGAAGGCCACCTTGGAGTCGTTGAGGTGGAGGCACCGGAGACGGTCGAGACCCACCGTCTCGTCGACCAGATCGACCAGACGGTCGGCCTCGTCGAGGGTGCCGAACGGGATCCCCGAGGCCCACAGGTGCTGGGTGTCGAGGCAGACCCCGAGTCGCTCGTCGCCCCCGGCCGCGTCGATGACCTCGGCCAGCTCCTCGAACGAGCGGCCCACCGTGTCCCCGGCCCCGGCGGCGTTCTCCAGCAGGATCGGACAGGGGTCGGCCGAGGGCTCCACCGCGTCGAGCGACGGCGAGCAGCGATCGACCACCCCGGGCAGAGCCGGCTTCGAAGCCACTCCCCCGGTGGCTGCCGATGTGGAGCACCAGACCGTCGGCCCCCATCCCGTCGGCCGTGGCCAGGTTGGCGGTGAGGCAGGCCTGCGATTTGGCCGCCAGCTCGGGGTCGGGCGTGGCCAGGTTGATCAGGTAGGTGGCGTGACAGAAGGTCGAGCACCACCGAGGGGTGGTCGGCCTGGGCCTGCCCGGTAGCCGGCCAGCACCTCGGGGCCGTACTGGGACGGCTTCCACATGCGTGGACTCTGGGTGAAGATCTGGACCACCTCGGCCCCGATCTCGGCCCCGTGGTCGAAGGCGGGGACCAGGCCCTTTCCGGCTCGGACATGGGCGCCGATGCGCATGCCGGCACCGTAGCAGCGGGCGTCACGGCCGCATCCGGGGCGGCGCCGTCCGGATCCGGCGTTGAACGTGCCATGTCGGTAGCATGCCGGACAGACCCACCGACTGGAGGCACCTCCGATGACAACCACCCTGACGGCCAAGGCAAAAGCACTGGTCGAGCGACCGATCATCGCCAACGTGGCCACCGTGGACGCGCGCCGGCCGACCCCAGCTCACGCCGGTGTGGATCGACATCGACGGCGACGATCTCGATCTTCAACACGGCCCGGGGTCGGGCCAAGGCGCACAACCTCGAGAAGAACCCCCACGTGGCCGTGTCGGTGGTCGACCCCGACGATCCTTACAACGTGGTGGTGGTCCGGGGCACCGTCGAAGGGCAGCGAGGACGGCGCCGACGCCCACATCGACTCGCTGGCCAAGAAGTACCTCGGGCTCGACACCTACCCGATGCGCCAGCCGGGCGAGGTCCGGGTCATCTACCGGGTCCACGCCGACAGTGTGGTCATGCAGGCGAGCGACGCCTGATCCGAACTGCCGGCGCCGGACACCAGCACCGAATCCACCGGCTGGCCAGCGCCTCAAGTTCACCCCCGATCGACCCGATGAACGAAGGAGAGACCCGAGACGGCAGGACGTGGAGGAGCCCGTGCAGCGACGCGGATGGTCGGACGAGGACCACGGTGGCGAACCTGACGCAGGGTTCTCCATGATCGCCACCGCCCTCAGCATGCTGGCCACCGCCTTACTGGTCGCCCTGCTGCTCGGGACCACCTTGGACTCGGGCAACTCGACCACCTCCTCCACCGGTGTGGCTGGCGCACCCGGCGTGGCCGAGGCTGATGACTACGTCGCCCAACAGGCCCTCACCACCGCGCTCTCCTCCAGCGGCGCCGCCGTGGCCAGCGCCGGAGTCGGCGGGACTGCCGGGCTCTCGGCCGCAGACCCCTCGGTCTCGTTCACCACGGGACCCTCAACCAACGCATCGACCATCAGTGTGGCCCAGTCGACCGCCGGGAGCACTGGCGACCAGGGCATACCCGGCATCGCCGACAGCGGTGTGGCCGGCGCCACGGGGGGCAACGGGGGGGCTGGGAGCATCAGCCTGGCCGACCGGTCGGCCGACGGCACCTGCTGGGTGGTGTGGAGGTCGTCGGGCTCGGCCACCTTCTACGGGGCCGAGACCGGCCAGTCGAACTGCACCGCCCCGGTGCTCTCCTCGGCTCCCGGCGTGGGGCCGGTGTCCTCGTCGGCCATCGGCTGGCAGCAGGGGAGCTTCCCGGCTGCGTGAGGGTCCCCGGGCCGCCCCCTACTACCGGTGACCGTCGGGAACGGCCCTCACTGACAGCCCGCACAATGGCCGATGACATCGACTGAGTGCGAGACCGGAGCAAAGCCGAACTCAGCCGAGAGCTCAGCGACCATACGAGCGGTCACTTCCTCGAACTCCGGCGAGGGCGTGATGTCAAGTACCTGACCGCACACCGTGCACAGCAGGTGGTGGTGGTGCCCGGTGAGCTCCTCGGCCAACTCGAAGCGGGCGAAGCCGTCCCTGGCTGCGATGCGTCGAACCATGCCGGCACCCTCCAGTACCACCAGATGGCGGTAGGCCGAACTCCTCGGCACACGCGGGAGCCGCATGGCAATGTCGGTGATGCTGACCGGATGTTCGGATAGGGCGAGCAGGTCGACGACCTCTCGCCGTCCCGTGGTGTAGCGGAGGTCGGCTCGTCGCAACTGCAGCTCCACGAGCTCGTTGAGCGAACCGTCGGCCGTGTGCGTTCTCATCGTTGGCTCCCGTCGGTGTGGCGGCCGCCCGCTCGACCACCCGGGCTCAGTCTCACTTGCTTTGAGACTGATTCTCATTCTACCTTCGGACCATGACCGATGCACGGGTGGCCCGTCGACACCATCACGGCCCCACCGTGCTGGCGTTGGCAGTGGCGGTGGCGGCACTCGGCCTCGCCTCTTGTTCCTCTAGTCGGCGCGCCACGCCTTCGAGCGCCGGCGTCATCCAAGCGGTCGGTGCCGAGAACGAGTACGCCAACGTGCTCGAGCAGATCGGCGGCCGGTACGTGTCGGTGTCGTCGATCCTCGACAACCCCAACACCGACCCCCACACCTTCGAGGCCAGCACGAGCGTGGCCCGAGGAGGTCGCCGGCCCCACTGGTGGTCCAGAACGGCGTCGGGCTACGACACGTTCATGAACCAGATCGAGGCGGCCTCGCCCAACGCCGCACCGCAAGGTCATCGTGGCCCAGAACGTGCTCGGGCTGCCCGACGACACGCCCAATCCCCATCTCTGGTACGACCCGAAGACGATGCCGGCGGTGGCCCGGGTCATGGCCACGGATCTCGAGCGAACTGCAGCCCGCCCACCGTGCCTACTTCCAGACCACGGCTGGCCGCCTTCGACCGCGTCGCTCCAGCCGTGGCTGGCCGCCATCGCCGCGTTCCAGGCCGACCACGGCGGCACGCCGGTGGCGGTGACCGAGCCGGTGGCCGACTACCTGCTCCAGGCGATGGGAGCGGACATCGTGACGCCGTTCACTTTCCAGGCCGACATCATGAACGGGGTGGACCCCTCCCCCGAGGCCATCACCCAGGAGAGGAGTCCTGTTCACCGACCATGTGGTCAAGGTGTTCTGCTACAACCAGCAGGTGGTCGGACTCGCTGACGACGACGATCCGCCACACCGCCCGGACCGCCGGTGTGCCGGTGGTCGGGGTCTATGAGACCATGCCCACTCCGGGGTACGACTACCAGTCCTGGATGGAGGCCGAGGTGGCCGCCATCCAGGAGCGGTGGAGCACGGCACCTCGACGGAGCACCTGTGAGCCCGGCCCCGATCGCGCCGGCCCGGTCCTCCAGGTCGACGGGGTCGGGGTCTCCTTCGGGAGCCGGACGGGTCCTCGACGACGTCTCCTTCGAGATCCGGCCGGGCGAGTTCACCGGGCTGATCGGGTCCAACGGCGTGGGCAAGACCACGCTGCTCCGGGTCATCCTCGGCAGCCAACGGCCGACCCGGGCACGGTGTCGGATCGGCGGGGATCGCCATTCGGCCAGCGTGGTCGGTCGCTCGGCTATGTACCCCAGAAGGTCGTGCTCGACCCGGACATGCCGATGCGGGCACGGGACCTGGTCGCACTCGGGCTCGACGGACACCGGTTCGGGTTCGCCCGGCGGACGAAGGAGCAGCGCCGACGCGGTCGACCAGGTCCTCGCACGACGTCGACGCCGAGCGAGTTCGCCGACAGCCGGGTCGGGACGCTCTCGGGTGGGGAGCAGCAGCGGGTACTGATCGCCCACGCCCTCATCAGTCGACCCCAGCTGCTGCTGCTCGACGAGCCGCTGGCCAACCTCGATCCCCGCAGCGCCCAGGAGGTCGTCGGCCTGCTGCACCGGGTGGCTGCGGAACAGGCGTCGCCATCCTGCTGTCCGCCCACGAGATGAACGCCCTGCTGCCGGTGATGGACCGCATCGTGTACCTGACCGGCTGGGCGGGCGGCCAGCGGAACGACCGACGAGGTCGTCCGGTCCGACGTGCTCAGTCGGCTCTATGGCCACCACGTCGATGTCCTACGGTGCACGGCCGGGTGCTGGTGGTCGCCGAGCCCGGCCAGGACGATCCGGACATCCCCGACCACCCGCACACTGACTGTCTCCTGAGCCATCGTGCACTACCTCTTCGAGCCCGGGCTTCTTCTCCAGCGGCCCCGTCGCGCACCGCCGTGCTGGTCGGTCGGTGACCGCCGTGGTCTCGGCCGTGGTCGGGGTCTTCACCGTCATCCGGAGCCAGTCGTTCGCCGGCCACGCTCTGACCGATGTCGCGACCACCGGCGGGTCCGCCGCCTACTACTTCGGGCTCAGCCCGCTGGTCGGGTTCATCGGGGGCGGCGTCGTCGGGGCGGGCGGCGATGGAAGTGGCCGGGGTCCAGCGGGTGCGAAGCCGCGACCTGGCCACCGGGGTCGTGCTGGGCGCCGCCACCGGCCTGGCCGCTCTCTTCCTCTACCTGGACACGACCTCGACGGCCACCACCGGTGCCACGCAGCAGATCCTGTTCGGCTCCATCTTCACCGTCGAGCCCTCGACCATCCCTGCGGTGGCCAGCGTCTGAGTGTCCTGACTGTGGTCGGGCTGGCCGTCATCCACCGCCCCCTCCTGCTCGAGCTCGCATCTCGCCCGAACTGGCCATCGGCCCGGGGATCCGGCACCCGGTGGGTGGGCCTGCGTTCATGGTGTCCATGGCGGTGGCCGTCGGCCTGTCGTCGATCGCCATCGGTTCGATCCTGTCGACCGCCCTGCTCATCGGGCCGGCCGCCACCGCGTTGCGGCTCACCCGCTCGCTGGCGTCCTCCGTCGTCGCTGGCCTGCGTGCTCGGCGTGGCCACCACGCTGCTCGGCATCCTGCTCGCCTACGACAGCAGCTACTGGGACCCGTCCGAGCCAGGGCCTCCCGGTCAGCTTCTTCATCGTGGCCATCACGTTCGCCGGCTACCTCTGTCGGGACTCCGCGCTGTCCGACGGTGCGACCGCCGCGGCGCCACAGCCGGCGGGCCGTCATCGGCGGTCGCAGCAGGTCAGCTCGTCGAGTGTGGCGCTCCTGATGTTCTCCGGGTTCATGGCCAACGCCTGGGGATCGGGTCGATCGTCGCCGTCGTCGGAGGGGTGGTCGGCTTCTTCGTCGTCCTCCGGGGAGCCGCCTTCGAGGCCCACGCCATCCCCAACGGTGCCTTCGCCGGTGCCGCCGGGGCCAGCCTGATCGGCGTCAGCACGCTGCTCGGGCTGGGCGTCTTCGCCGTCGGAGCGGCCCTCGGTCATCGCCGTGCTCAGCCGGCGCGGGCGCCCCGATGTGGTGACCGCCCTGGCCCTGGTGATGATGCTGGCCCTGGGAGCGGCGTTCCTCAGTCAGAGCACCCAGTACGAGCCGGAGATCTTCTCGCTGCTCTTCGGCGAGGTCCTCGGCGTGAGTTCGGGCGAGATCCTTCCCGCTGCCGTCCTCGGCCTCGTGTCGCTCGGTGCCATCGGCGTGCTGTACCGGCCGCTGATGCTCACTTCGGTCGTGCCCGAGATCGCCGAGGCGACCGGCGTCCGGACCTTCCGGGTCGAACTCGCGTTCCTGGTCATCGTGGCGCTGGCCACCACCATGACCGTCCCCGTGGTCGGCGCCCTGCTCGATCTTCTCGTTGATGATCGGCCCGCCGGCCGCGGCCACGGTGCTTCACCCCCAGGCCCGGTCTGGCTCTGGTCGGATCGGTCGCCATCGCCTTGGCCACGATCTGGTCGGCCATCGCCGCCGCCTATGCGACGAACTGGCCGGTGGGCTTCTTCGTCGGGGTGATCAGTGCTGGCTGGTTCGTCGTCGGGCGGATCGTTGCCGCGGTGAAGGACCGGGCCAGCGCTCCGGGGCTCGTGAACAGGGCCGAGGGAGCGCGGGTACCCATCCCTTCAGACGGATAGGCGGGTTCGGCAGAGCCCGAGGTCGTGTGCGGGGGCCGACGCCTGGGCAACTAACTTGATGGTCAGGCGACCCGTCGAGCGAGACTGCGAGGCACGATGAGTGAAGTCCGGAACGGTCCTGTTGCCACGTTCGACGCTGGCGACGTGAAGGTTCAGGTCATCGATCGGGTGGTGCTGGTGACCATCGACCGGCCGGCCAAGAAGAACGCCCTCACCCAGTCCATGTACGGAAGGATGGCCGACGCACTTCTCCAGTCGGATGCCGACCCAACGGTCGGGGCGTTGGTGATCACCGGTGTCGGCGACGCCTTCACCGCCGGAAACGATTTGGTCGACTTCGCCTCGGGTGGCAGCCTCGACGAAGTCGTGCGATTCCTCGACGCCATCTCCTCGGTGCGGGTGCCGGTGGTGGCGGCGGTGAACGGGTTGGCCATCGGCGTCGGCCTCACCATGCTCCTTCACTGCGACCTGGTCTACGTCGAACCCACCGCGGAACTGTCGGCACCATTCGTGGCGCTGGGCCTCGTTCCCGAGGCCGCCTCCAGCCTGCTCCTCCCCCGGGTGATCGGAGAGCGTCGGGCGTCGGAGGTCATCCTGAGTGGTCGCCGCATCGACGGCTCGGAGGCAGCTGCATGGGGCCTGGCCAACGCCGCATCGAGCCCGGCCCTCACCTTCGCCCTCGAAGCGGCAACCCGACTCGCCGGCCAACCCACCCAGGCGGTCCGCATGTCGAAGGCCCTGCTCCGGTCCAACGAGCCCACCGTCGCCGGTCGGATGGCCGAAGAGATGGCCGCCTTCGCCGAGGCTCTGCGGGGCCCGGAGTTCGCCGCAGTAGTCGCCAAACGGCAGGCGTCGACCTGACCGTCCGTAGGCCCGAGCGTGACGTCTGGCCGATTAGCAGCCGGCTCAACAGCGGTCTGACGGCAATAGTCCGCGGTCGGCCCGGGCCCACCAACCACCTCCTGACTCGAGGAGCCCACGAGTGACCAGCTGGTCGCAGGCCTTGGCAACCACGGCGATGGACAGTCCGGTCCGGATGAGGATGCTCTCGAAGGCCACCGGGGTATCCTCCACCGCTCTCCAGACCGCCAGTTGCGGAGTGGAGAGCCTCAGATCGGCGTCACCGACCGCCCCTTTTGACCCGCGCCCACCGCGGCCGTCGCCAGGGTCGGCTACCGCCCGGCATCGGCCGGCCCGGGCCAGGGACACTGCGACGAGTACGTCGGTGGCGTCCCGGACCGGCGTACACCCTTCGGCCAGCAGTGCGTTCGAGCCCCGGGAGGCCGGACTGTGGACCGAGCCGGGGACGACACACACCGGGATCGATCGGCGCGCCGCTGCCTCGACCGTGTGGAACGACCCACCACGACTGTGGCACTCGACGACTACCACCACGTCGGAGCAGGCGGCGATGATCCGGTTGCGAGCCGGGAAGACCCGAGGCAGCGGCGGCGTCCCCAGGGGCGCCTCGGACAGGACCGCCCCCTCGGATGCCACCCGGGCCCACAGCGCCTGGTTGGCGGTCGGATAGACGACATCCAGTCCGGTGCCGACCACCGCAACCGGCGGAGCTGTTGCCGCCTGGTCGACACGGAGGGCTCCGGCGTGGGCGGCGGCGTCGATGCCCAGGGCCAGTCCGGACACCACCACCAGGCCCGCTTCGGCCAGCTCCCCGGCCAGTTCAGAGGCCACCCGACGGCCGTAGGGGGTGGCCGACCGGGTCCCGACGATGGCCACCCGCGGCCGTCCCTCGAGGACGGTGGGGTCACCCACCGAGAACAGCACGGCTGGCGCCCCGGCATCGCCGACCAGCATGGACGGATAGCCGGGCGATCCCGGGAGGAGGACCGACACCCCGGCCCGGTCGTAACGGCCACCCAACTCGTCGATGTCGGTGCGTCGGGCCGCGGTGGCGAACCGGCGACCGCGGTCGGCGGGATGGGCGCCAGCCCGCACGGCGGCGAAACACAGTTGCGGCGGCCAGCCGTCGAGCAGCTTGGCCAGGCGGACCGGCGTCATGCCCGGCAGATGGGCCAACGCCGCTGCGCAGGCCCGGCTCTTGCGTTCGGTACCGGTTGGGGTCACCGTTCCACTCCCCCAAGGACGAGGGACCGCCGGGGCCGCAGCAGCAGGGCCTCGTGCACCTCGGTGTCACCGATGACCGCCCCAGACTCGTCGAGATCGGCGATGGTTCGGGCCAGGCGCTGAACCCGGTGCAGACCCCGGGCGGAGAGGTCCCCGCTCCGGAGCTGGCGCTCGACCAGAGCCAGCGCCGATCTGCTCATCGGTGCGACAGCCTCCAGCCGGGATGCCGGAAGCTGGGCATTGGTGGCCACCCCCCGATCGACAGCAGCTGCTCGCGCCTGACGCACCCGCTCGGCCACCACCGCTGTTCCCTCTGCCCGGCATGGTCCGAGGAGTTCGTCGGCACCGGGCCGGTCGACCCGGACAGCGATGTCGAACCGATCGAGCAGCGGCGCGGAGAGTCGGCGGGCATACCGCTCCCGCGATGCCTCGGTACAACGACAGGCTCCGGGGGTGCCGCCTTCCCCGCACGGGCAGGGATTCATGGCTCCCACCAGTAGGAACCGGGCGGGAAGGGTGGTCGAACCCCGGGCCCTGCTCACCCGGACCAGCCCCTCTTCGAGAGGCTGGCGGAGGGCATCGAGCACCAGCGTGGGGAACTCGCCCAACTCGTCCAGGAAGAGGACACCCCCGTGGGCCAGGCTGATCTCGCCCGGACGCATCCAACTGCTGCCGCCTCCGATCATGGCCACCGCCGATGTCGTGTGGTGCGGAGCCCGGAACGGGGGGCGCCCGATGAGGCCGGAGGGGGGCAGGGGCAGGCCGGACACCGAGTAGATCCGGGTCACCTCGAGAGCCGTCTCGGGGACGAGAGGCGGGAGCAGACCGGGCATGCGGGCGGCCAGCATGGTCTTTCCCGAGCCGGGCGGACCGACCAACAGGACGTGATGACCACCGGCCGCAGCCACCTCGAGGGCCCGGCGGACCAGCCGTTGTCCGCGGACGTCGGAGAGATCGAGGTCGGAGCGCTCCTCCGCATTCCCCGACCGGGGATCGTCCGACGCAGGATCTCCCGCCATCGGGACGGTGCCCCACCCGGCCCGCCCGCACAGCCGGTCGACCAGGGCGGCCAGGGTGGCCGACGTGCGAACCTCACCCGGTGAGGCCAGGCGGGCCTCGGCGGCGCACGCCGGCGGCACCACCAGTCGGAAGCGACTCAGCGCCTCGGCCAGTACGACCGTTCCGGGAACGGCCCGGAGGGAGCCATCGAGTCCCAACTCGCCGACGAAGGCCAGCCCCTCTACCTGGTGCGCCCGGAGCACTCCCCCTGCCACCAGCACACCGACGGCGATGGGCAGGTCGAGGCCGGCGCCGGCCTTGCGGTACGCCGGACGGGGCCAGATTGACGGTCACCCGACGCATCGGCCACGGCAGGCCGCTCGACAGCAGCGCCGCCCGTACCCGGTCGCGTGACTCACGGACCGCGGCGTCAGGCAGGCCGACCACCGTGAAGCCGGGAAGGCCGTTGGACACGTGCACCTCGACGGAGACCCGGGTGCCGTCGACCCCGTGGAGAACGGCGGAAGGAATGGCGGCGATCACGGTGCCCTCCCCTAGGACTGGTCCGGACCCGGCCCGCTGGTGTTCGCAGCGGAGGAGTCCCGGAAGTGGAGCGAGGAGAGAGCCGGTCCGACCGTGCCCACGGCTCTCTGAGGGCACGGTCGCACACTACGGCCGGGGTGTCACAGCGGTGACCGCCGGCCGGGCACCGTTGAATCAGGCCTACCGGCCTCCGAACACCGGGTCGCGCTTTTCGATGAAGGCCGCGCAGCGCCTCGTTGGTGTCGGCCGATGCCGAAGTTGACCGACTGGGACCGCGACTCCTCTTCGAGTGCCTGGTCCAGACTGAGCACCGACGAATTGTTGAGCATGGTCTTGGTCATGGACAGGGCCAGCGGTGGCCCGGCGGCCAATCGGGCCGCCCAGCCGTCGACGAACTCGTCGAGCTCGTCGGTCGGGACCACCCGGTTGACCAGCCCGAACTCGGCCGCCTCGTCGGCGCTGATGATGTCGGCGAAGAAGGCCAGCTCCTTGGCCCGGTGGAGGCCGATCAGTCGGGGCAGCAGCCACGACGCCCCGAAGTCGACCGACAGGCCCGCGCTTGGAGAAGATCTGGGAGAAGCGGGCGGACTCCGAGGCCACCACCAGGTCGCATCCGAGGGCCATGCTCATCCCGGCGCCGGCGGCCACCCCTCCCACCTTGGCGATGGTCGGCTTCGGTACCCGGTGGAGCCGGAGGGCCACGTCGGCCAGGGCCCGCATCTGCACCAGGTAGGGATCACCGGGACGGCCGGCCACGTCGGACGGGTCGCCCGAGGTCGGCGCCCGAGCAGAAGGCGTCGCCGGCACCGGTCAGGACCATCACCCGGACGTCGCGGTCGGCGGCCACATCGTCGAAGGTGGCCAGCAGTTCGCGCCACATGGTGCCGTTGGCCGCGTTCTTCCGGGCCGGGCGGTTCATGGTCACGGTGACCACGCCGTCCTTGCGCTCCACGATCAGGGTCTCGAGTTCGGGCATGCCGGCAGCCTACGAGATCATCGGTGCCAGGCCCGGCCCGATGCGTGGTACCGGGGCGGTGGTCCGGTCAGAACGCGTCCTCGATGACCTCGACCTGGCCGGCGGTGATGGACACCACGTCAAAGCGCACCTCCACCCGGGCCCGGCCCGACGCCGGGGTGAGCTCGGACAGCCATCGGGCGGCCAGCCGCCGGATCCGGCGCTGCTTGGCCGGGAGGACCGACTCGGCCCCGGTGCCGAACCGGTCGTTCGTGCGGGTCTTGACCTCGCAGAACGCCACCGTGCGACCCCTGCCGGACGATGAGGTCGACCTCGCCCTCCCGGCGGCGCCAGTTCGTCGAGGACCTCGTACCCGTGCGCCTCGTACCAGGCGCCGCCCGGTCCTCGCCTCGGCGCCGACGGTCAGACGGCGAGCGGTCCGGGATCACCGGCGGCGGCCTCGCCGGCCGGTTCGGCGCTGGTCACAGGTCCTTTTCGGGCAGCCGTTCGATGTTGACGTCCCGGAAGGTGAGGATGCGCACCGAGGGCACGAAGCGGGCCGGACGGTACATGTCCCACACCCAGGCATCGTTGAGGTTGACCTCGACACAGGCCGGCGACGGTGTCGGACCGCACCGTCACCTCCACGCGTGTTGGCCAGGTAGAAGCGCCGCTCGGTCTCGACCACGTAGGCGAACAGCGGGAGCACCGCCCGGTACTCCTGGACCAGGGCCAGCTCGATCTCCGACTCGTACCGCTCGAGATCCTCTTCGCTCATCGTCGCGGGACTCGTCTCAGCCGGATGCCGGGCGCCCGCGAGTCCGATCAGGAGCGGGCAGTCCGCCGCTCCTTGATCTTGGCGGCCTTACCGTGCCGGTCCCGCAGGTAGTACAGCTTGGCCCGGCGGACGTCGCCGAGGGAGACCACCTCGGTCGTGGCGATGACCGGCGAGTGGACCGGGAAGGTCCGCTCCACCCCGACCCCGAAGCTCACCTTGCGCACGGTGAAGGTCTCGCGGACGCCGGTGCCCTGACGGCGGATGACCGCACCCTGGAAGACCTGGACCCGCTCGCGGGTGCCCTCGACCACCCGGACGTGCACCTTGACGGTGTCGCCGGGGCGGAACTCGGGGACGTCGTCCCGCAGGCTGTCGCGGTCGATGATGTCGGTCGGGTTCATGGGGCGCGTCTCTCCACGGATCGTTCGAACTCTCCCCCGTCGGGCCACCCGGCAGTTCCCACCGGATTCCTGCCGGTGGTGCTGCGCGAGCCGGGCCTTCGCTGCGGACACCGGCCTGGCCGGCGCCGACGAGGCTCAACAATCGTAGCCGTGATCGCGGAGCAGGCGCACCTCACCGTGGTCGGCCAGCAGGGCCGACCTCCTCGTCGGATCAGCCCGCCCCGGGCGGCGACCAGGTCGGGGCGCGTGTCGAGCGTGCGGACCAGGGCCTGGGCCCGCCGCCAGCGGTCGACCCGCCCGTGGTCGCCCGAGCGCAGCACCTCGGGCACCTCCCATCCCCGGAACTCGGCCGGCCGGGTGTACTGGGGGTACTCGAGCAGCCCGTCGGCGAAGCTCTCCTCGCTCGGCCGAGCGCTCGTTGCCCAGGACCCCGGGGAGCAGCCGGGCCACCGCCTCCACCACCACCAGGGCGGCCAGCTCGCCGCCGGCCAGCACGAAGTCGCCGACCGAGAGCTCCCCGTCGCACCAGGTGGTCGGCCACCCGCTGGTCCACCCCCTCGTAGCGTCCGCACAGCAGCGAGAACCCTCCGAGCCCGAGCCAGCTCGTTCGGCCACCCGCTGGTCGAACCGCCGGCCGGACGGGGACAGCAGCAGCAGGGGCCGGGCCAGGCCCTCCGGTGAGGCCGCCATCCGCTCCACCGCGCCGAACACCGGCTCGGGGCGGAGCACCATGCCCGCGCCCCCGCCGAAGGGGGCGTCGTCGACCGAGCGGTGGGGGTCGGTGGCCGCGTCGCGGATGTCGTGGGTCCGGAGGTCCAGTTGGCCCCGGACCCGGGCCCGACCGAGGATCGATGCGTCGGCGTAGTGTTCGATCACCTCGGGGAACAGCGTGAACACGTCGATCCGCCGGGAGTCTGCCATGACCGCCCGATCTCAGGCCAGGTCGAGCAGGCCGTCGGGAATGTCCACAACCACCGGCGCACCCGGTTGGGCGGCCACCACGAAACGAAGCGGGATCAGGGCTCCGCCGCTCAGCACCAGCAGGTCACTGGCCGGGTTGGCCTCCACGCTCTCCACCGTGCCGAGGGTGTTGCCTTCGGTGTCCTCGACCGGGGACCCGATGAGCTGATGGACCCACAACGCGTCGGGGTCCTCCAGTGGCGGGGCCAGAAGTTGGGTGTCCCGCAGCGCCTGGCGGCGTCGATACCGTCCACCCCCTCGAACGTGACGATGAAGCGACCCTGGTGGGGCGAGGATCGCAGCACCTTGAACTCGCTCCCGTCCTCGGCGAACAGCACCGAGCCCGGCGCCACCCGCTCGTGGCGGTTGGTGGACAGGGAGACGATCAGTTCGCCGCGCAGGCCGTGGGGTTTGACCATCCGGCCGACGACGAGGCGGGGCGCCTGCGTGGAGGTGTCATCGCAAGCGTCGGGTCCGTGATCCTCCCCCGAACCGGCGGGGTGGGAGGATCGGCTCACCACACCGGATTGCTCAGTCGTCGACGATGTCGACGCTGGTCTGGACCCCGTCCCGGGCGCCTGCAGCGGCCACCACCGTACGGATGGCCTGGGCCACCCGTCCCCGGCGGCCGATGACCCGCCCCATATCGTCGGGGGCGACATGGATGCGGAACCGGACCGAGTCACCCCGCTCATCGGTGTTGATCACCACGGCGTCGGGGTCGGTGGCGATGGAGTTGATCAGATAGGTGACCACGGCGAGCGGTGTCCCGCCCGATACCCGGTTGCCGACATCATCATCCTCCTGACCGTCGAACTCGTCGAGGGTGTTGATGTCGCCGCCGGAGTCCACAGCCAGGTCCTCGGTCACCTGGCTGCCTTGGCGCTGGCAAACTCATCCAAGGCCCCCGACTTCTTGAGCAGCTTCTCCACCCGCTCGGTTGGCGTGGCCCCCTGCGACAACCACTTGACCGCCTTGGCGTTGTCGATCTCCACCACGGCGTCGGGCTCGGCCAGCGACTTGCCCCGCGGGGCGTACGTGCCCACGATTTCGATGAATCGACCGTTCCGCGGCGAACGGCTGTCCGCCGCCACCAACCGGTAGGTCGGTTGCTTCTTCTTCCCGATCCGCACCAGGCGGAGCTTTACGGCCACGTTGCACTCCTCTGCATTCTGTCGATAGCGCCCGACAGTCTCCCATCAATGGCGACCTTGTCGTGCATTCTGGCGGATCGTGGCCTGGGCCTGCGGGGATGAGCGTGAACAGCCTGCCCGGCGGGCCGGGATCGACCGGGCTCAGCGGGCCTTCGGCGTGACCCGACCCCCGCCCTTCCCCTTCTTGCCCTTACCCTTGGCTTTGGACGACCCCCGGGAACCGCCACCCATTCTGGCACCCGACGAGGCCATCGCTCCCGCGCTCAGCGAACCGGGCTCGGGGTCCGGGCCGAATCCCGCCAGGTCCCCCCCGGATCCACCCATCTCGGCCAGTTCGGCCATGGCCGAGGGCGACAGCTTGGGACCCTTCCCGAACAGGCCGCCGAGGGCGCCGCCCATCCCCCCCTTGCCGAAGCCCTTCATCATCTTCTGCATCTCCTTGAACTGCTTGAGGAGCGCGTTGACTTCCGAGGTGGCCGTCCCGCTGCCGTTGGCGATCCGTATACGGCGGCCGCCATCGATGATCGCCGGATCCACCCGTTCAGCCGGCGTCATCGACCGGATGATGGCTTCGATCCGGCCGATCTCGCGATCGTCGATCTGCGAGGATGCCTGTTTCAGATCCTTGGGCACACCCGGCAGCATCGAGAGCACCCCGGACATCGAACCCATCTTCTTCACCTGCTGCAACTGCTCCAGGAAGTCCTCGAGGGTGAACCGACCCTCCATGATGGCGGCGGCGCCCTTGGTGGCCACCTCCTTGTCCATGGTCCGCTCGGCCTGCTCGATGAGACTGAGCACGTCCCCCATCCCGAGAATGCGGTCGGCCATGCGGTCGGGATGGAAGAGGTCGAAGTCATCGAGCTTCTCCCCGGTGGAGGCGAAGGCGATGGGCCGGCCGATCACCTCTTTGACCGAAAGGGCCGCACCACCCCGGGCGTCGCCGTCCAGCTTGGTGAGGATCACTCCGTCGAGGGTCAGGGTCTCGTGGAAGGCGGCGGCGGTCGACACCGCGTCCTGGCCGGTCATGGCGTCGATGACCAGGAACGTGTAGTCGGGTTCGACAGCACCGGCGATAGCCCGGATCTCGGCCATCAGGTCGGCGTCGATCGACAGCCGGCCGGCCGTATCGACGATCAGTACGTCCCGACCCAGGCGCCTGGCCTCCTCGAGGCCGGCCGAGGCCACTGCCACCGGATCGGTGGGTTCGCTGAACACGGTCACGCCGGCCTGCTGGCCGAGCACGCGCAGCTGTTCGACGGCCGCCGGGCGTTGGAGGTCGGCTCCGACCAGGAGGGGGTTTCGGCCCTGCTGTCGGAACCACCGGGCCAGCTTGGCCGACGCGGTGGTCTTCCCCGACCCCTGCAGACCGGCCAGCAGGATGACCGTTGGCGGTCGACCGGCATAGGTGATGCGAAGGGTCTCGCCACCGAGGATGGCGACCAGCTCCTCGTTGACGATCTTGATGACCTGTTGGCCAGGGCTGAGTGCCTGGGAGAGCTCGAGCCCCACGCACCGGGCCCGCACCGCGTCGGTGAAGGTACGCACCACGCCGATCTCCACGTCGGCCTCGAGCAGGGCCGTACGGATCTCCCGTAGTACCTGGTCGACATCGGCCTCGCTCAGCCGACCCCGATTCCGGAGGCGGCTGAGGATCCCCTCGAATCGGTCGGACAGGCTCTCGAACATGGGGTGCTCAGGCTACAGGACCACGACCGGGTCCGTGTCCCTCCTGATGCCCGGGGAACAGCCGCAGCTGTCCGTTCAGAACAGGGCGTCGACGAACGCTTGGGCGTCGAAGCCGACGAGATCGCCGACCCCCTCACCCAGCCCCACCAGCTTCACCGGGAGCCCGAGCTCGCGTTGGATGGCCACCACGATCCCGCCCTTGGCCGTCCCGTCCAGCTTGGTCAGCACCACCCCGGACACCTCGACCGCGTCGAGAAACACCTTGGCCTGGGACAAGCCGTTCTGACCGGTGGTGGCGTCCAGCACCAGCAGCACCTCGACCACCCGTCCCGGCGGGCGGCCGGCCACCCGGCGGATCTTCTTCAGCTCCTCGATCAGATTGACCTTGTTGTGGAGCCGTCCTGCGGTGTCGGCGAGGACCACCTCGTGGCCCCGGGATGCCGCCCGCTGCACCGCGTCGAACACCACCGAGCTCGGGTCCCCGCCCTCGGCACCCCGGACGATGTCGGCGCCGGCCCGTGATGCCCACTGGGCCAGTTGCTCGCCGGCCGCGGCCCGAAAGGTGTCGCCGGCCGCCAGCAGTACTCGGTTGCCCGATGCGACCAGACGGTTGGCCACCTTGCCCACCGTGGTGGTCTTACCCACCCCGTTCACTCCCACGAACAGCCAGACGTCCACCTCGCCCTGGTCGGAGCCCTGTTCGGAGCCCTGGTCGGAGCCTGGCTCCCCGGTCGGACTGCCACCGGGGAGGGTCAGCGCCGCGTCGGCTGTGGCCAACATGGCCACCAGGTCGGCCTTCAAGGCGTCGACCAGGGCGTCGGGCCCGGCGATCGCTCCAGCCTTGACCCGGCTTCTCAGGTCACCGAGCAGGGCATCGGTGGCCCCCACCCCGACGTCGGCACGGATCAACGCCTCCTCCAGGTCGTCCCAGGTGGCCGAGTCGATCCGTCCCTTGGCCCGGATCGAGCCGAGATAGCCGGAGAAGAGACCGCGGGCCTTGCCCAGCCGACCCCGGTAGGTAGCCGGCTCGGGCTCGGGCTCGGATACTGGTGTGGGCTCGACGGTGACGGTCGATGCCGCACCCGGCTCGGTCACGCGCGGTCTGTGCCCCGCGCTCCAGCTCGACATCGGTGGCAGCGTCACTGGCCACCTCGCCGGGCGGCACCGGCGACTTGCCCCCCCGGCCCCGGAGCCGCAGGGCCACGGCGGCACCGCCTCCCACGATGAGGACCGGCACGGCGATGGCCAGGGCTATCACCACGTCGGAGGCGGAGGCCACCGTGCCGGGGTCGATCACGGTTCGGCGCCTCCGACCGGATCACCGTTGGCCAGCCGGCTGGTGATGGGAGCGGTCACGTGTTTGGCCGGTTCGGGGTCGATCGGTTCCCCCGGGAAGGTGTCGGCGACCGTGGCGGGAGCCGGCTCGGTGGCGAGGGCTTCGGGGACGGCGCTCGCCACGCCGAGGACCGGGGAGGTGGGCTGGTCACGGGCAACCTTCTGGCTCACCACCTTGGAGGACCCTCCCGGGGCCATGGTCACGCCGTAGAGGGCGTCGGCCGCCTCCATGGTCCGCTTCTGATGGCTGACGATGATCAGCTGGGCCTCGCCCCGGAACTCGTGGACCAACCCCAAGAAGCGCTGGAGATTGACATCGTCCAGTGCCGCCTCCACCTCGTCCATCAGATAGAAGGGCGAGGGCCGGCTGCGGAACACGGCGAACAGGAAGGCCAGGGCGACGAGCGATCGTTCGCCGCCCGACAGAAGCGAGAGTCGCCGCACGTTCCGGCCGGCCGGCCGGACCTCCACCTCGACCCCGGTGTCGAGCAGGTCCTCGGGGTCGTTCAGTGAAAGCCGTCCGGTCCCGCCCGGGAAGAGCGTGGTGACCAGGCTCGAGAAGTGCTCGTTGACGTCGGCGAAGGCCGAGTCGAAGACATGCATGATCTCCTCGTCGAGCGTCCGGATGACCTGATGGAGCTCTCGCCGAGCCAGCCGGACATCCTCCACCTGGGCCTCGAGGAACTGGTGACGCTCACCCAGCTCGGAGAGCTCCTCCAGGGCCAGCGGGTTGACCGGCCCCAGAGCGGCCAGCTCGGCCTCCAACTGGACGATCCGGGCGGCCGGGTCGGAGTCCTCGGGCAACTCCGGCGCCGGGGCGGCCATGGCCTCTTCCGGACCAACCCCGAGGTCGCGGCGCAGCACCTCGACCACCGACTCCCGGCGGACCGCCGCCTCCACCAGGTCCAGCTCGACCTTCTGCATGCGCCCACGAGCGGCAGCCAGCTCGCGCTCCTCGGACGACCGCTGGCGGCGCAACTCGTCCAGTCGGGCGCCGCCGGCCCGCACCGCCTCGAGCTGACGGCGGTAGCGGTCGCGGAGAGCGGCGAGTGCG
The DNA here is from genome assembly GCA_963824355.1 of uncultured Acidimicrobiaceae bacterium. Classification (GTDB taxonomy): domain Bacteria; phylum Actinomycetota; class Acidimicrobiia; order Acidimicrobiales; family RAAP-2; genus Bog-756. Next base: position 20,707 of record CAWGOY010000003.1, read on the forward strand.
GCGTCGAGGACCTCTTGGGCCGAAGCCACCACACCCAACAGGCGCTCCACCGCGGTGGCGTCCGCCTCCAATCGGGTTCGTCGCTCAGCCGCCTCCCGGCGCTCGTCGGCGTGACCGGTCAGGCGGCGCTCCACTTCGGCCAACCGCTCGGTGAGTACCCGCTTGCGCTCGGCCAGCCCGGCCGAGCGCACATCCCATTCGCTGCGGAGCTGGGTCGCCTCGGCGATGCGCTCATCGATGCGACGGCGTTCTTCTCGGGCTGCGGCCATCCGTTGGCTGGCGCTGGCCCGGTCGGCCTCCAGCCGGGGCAGCGCCTCACGCAGCTGGATGGTCCGGGCCAGGTCACGGGCGATCCGGTCGTCCAACTCGGCATGGTCCCGACGGATCTCTTGGAGTTCGGCAGCCAGATCCACCTGGTCGTTGGCCACCCGCTGGCGGGCGCTCCGGGCGGTCTGGTGGGCCACCTCGTTGCGGTCATCAGCCCGCACCGCGTCGGCGGCGGCGGTACGAGTGGACTCGACCTCGGCCAGGGCGGCGGCACGCTCGGCGGCGCCCTCAGCGGCCGCCTCGGCGGCCAGGGTCGCCCGGGCCCGCGCCTCTTCTACCACGGCGGCCGTGACCACGCCCCCGGCCGCCCTCACCCGCCAACCCGAAGACGAGAACCGGTCACCTTCCCTCGTCACCACCACCAGATCGGGGCGGGCCAGAGCCAGATCGATGGCCTCCGACCAGCCGTCCCGCGTGCAACACGATCCGGCCAGCAGGACGTCGAGGAGCTGCTCGAGACCGGGAAGGTAGCGCCCGCCACGCCGGGGTCGCACATGGTCCCGGACCCGATCGGCTCCCTCGGGCAGGTCCCCGCCTGGCCCGGCCGTCTCCGTCGGTTCCGCCACCGCGTCGGCGAGGGCGAGCACGGCGCCGGTGGCCCCTCCCTGACGGAGCCGCGACAGCGCCACCCGGGCCGGTTGACTACCCGACACCACCACAGCGGCCACCGATGCTCCGGCGGCCGCTTCAAAAGCATCTTCCCAACCCTCGTCCACTTCCACCACGTCGAGGAGGGTGCCGACCACGCCGTCCACATCGGCCAGCAGTTCGGCGCCGGCCGCCCCCCGCGCCTCGTCGAGGGCCCGCTCGAGGGCGTCGGCCCGGGCGGTGGAGCGGTGGTGCTCCCGTTCGGCCTGGCGCAGGGCGTCTTCGGCGCTTTCCAGGTGCTGGACGGCCTGGGCCAGGCCGGACTCGGCTGATGCCGCCGCTGACTGGAGCCGGTACCGGGCCTGCTCGGTCTCGGCCAGTCGCTCACTCAGCTCATGGTCCTCCCCCTCGAGGAGGGCGGACCGTCGTTCGCTGGCCGCCAACCTGGCCGTCAGCTGGTCGAGCGTCCGGCGGTCGCGGTCGAGAGCATGCTCGATGGACGACAGCTGGCCCTGGGCCACGGTGACGGCCTCTTCGGCCTCTCGCAGCTCGGCTCCGTCGCCCCATGCAGCCAGATGGGCCTCCAACGCGGCGCTGGCGGCCGCCTCGGCAGCCACCAGGTCGTCCTGCTCGGGGGCCAGCGCCGAAACGGCGGTGTCGGTAGCATCCAGCTCCTCGGCCAGCCGGGCCCCCTCGGCCTCGAGGGTGGAGACGACGTCGGCATCGGCAGCGGCGTCGAGGGCCTGGGCCACCGAGCGTTGCCGCTCGCGGAGGACGCCCGACAGACCCCGGGCCCGCTCCACCAGACCCTCGGCCCGACCCAATGCCGAAGCCAGGTCGGACTGACGTTGGGCCGACATCTCCCCGGCCGTCCGCTCGGTATCGGCGTCCAGCTGGTCGAGCGATTGCTTGAGCCGGGCCTCGATGGCGGCCAGTTCGGTCTGGGCTTTGGTGCCTTCGTCGTGACGGCGATCGAGGGCCGACAGCTCGGTCCCGGCCACGGCCAGGCGGACCGCACGCAGCTCCTCGGCCAACCCGGTGTAGCTGCGGGCCGCTGCCGCCTGGCGCTCGAGTGGGCGGATCTGCCGTTTGACTTCGCGGATCAGGTCGAAGAGCCGCTCCAGATTCTCCTCGGTGGCGGCCAGCCGCCGCTCCGATCGTTCGCGACGCCGTCGGTACTTGAGCACGCCGGCCGCCTCTTCGATGACCGCGCGCCGGTCCTCGGGTCGCGCCTCGAGGATGGCGTCGAGGTGGCCCTGGCTGATGATCACGTGCTGCTGGCGACCGACCCCGGTGTCCGACAACAGCTCTTGAATGTCGAGGAGCCGGCACGGGGCGCCGTTGATCGAGTATTCGCTGTCCCCCGACCGGAAGAGGGTGCGGGTGATGGTGATCTCGGCCAGGTCGGTGGCCAGTTTTCCGGCGCTGTTGTCGATGGTGAGGGACACCTCCGCCCGGCCCAGGGCGGGTCGGCTGGATGTACCCATGAAGATGACGTCCTCCATCTTGGCCGACCGCACCGTCCGGGGTCCTTGGGCACCGAGCACCCAGGCCACCGCGTCGACCACGTTGGACTTGCCGCTGCCGTTGGGGCCGACCACGACGGTGATCCCCGGCTCGAATTCGAGCACCGAGGGGTCGGCGAAGGACTTGAAACCCTTGAGCGAGAGTGACTTCAGGAACACCGGGCGCTCACCCTATCGGCAGGAGGCGGGTATCGGGGAGGACCCTTTTCACACCTGGCAGTGTTCGCAGAAGTAGGTCGACCGACCGCCTGACTTGACCCGGACGATGGTGGACCGGCACCGGCGGCAGGCCTGGCCCTCGCGATCGTAGGCCTGGTGCTGGTCCTGGTAGTCACCGATCTCTCCGAACAGGTCACGGTACTGTTCGTCGGCCAACGAGGAACCCCGCCGTTTGACCGCCTCGGCCAGGGTCTCGACCATGGCCCGGTAGAGGCGACGGACCTCCTGGGAAGACAGTGAGTTGGACAGCCGGTCGTAGCGGAGACCGGCGGCGAACAGGATCTCGTCGGCGTACATGTTGCCGATGCCGGCGACGAATTCCTGGTCCATCAGCAGTGCCTTCAGACCGCTCTTGTGCGAGGCGAGCAGGACCCAGAACTTCTCCCAGCTCATCACGTCCTCGAGCGGATCGAACCCGAGGTGGGCCAGTTCCGGGAGAGCCGGTGCCCCGTCCTCGGGTGCGGCCGAGACGAACAGCTCACCGAACGTGCGGGGATCCACGAACCGCAGCTGGCCACCCTGGGTGAAGGTGATCACCGCGTGGGTATGGGGGGCCTTGGCCTCCTTGGCGCTCTTGGCCCGCTGCAACTGGCCGCTCATGCCCAAGTGCACGACCAGGGTCTGGCCGTCGTCGAGACTGAGGAGCAGGTACTTTCCCGCCCGGTCGATCGACTTGATGGTGTGGCCCTCCAGCTGGGCACGGAACTGTTTGGCGCTGGGATGGCGTCTGACAGTACGACCGTTCCTCACCTCCACCGTCTTGATCTTCCGACCCACTACCTCGTTCTGGAGGTCGCGCCGGATGGTCTCAACCTCGGGAAGCTCAGGCATTCCCTCCGCCTCTCTCGACGTCCAACGATCCGCAGGCCACCTGGGCGGCCACCTGCTCGGCGTCCTTCTTGGATCGCCCCTCCCCAGTGCCGAGGCTCTGACCAGCAACGTACACCGTGGCCCGGTACCTTCGGGCATGATCGGGTCCGGATCCCTTCACCTCGTAGTGGGGCACGCCTCGGCCCAGCCGGACGGTGAGCTCCTGTAGGCGGCTCTTGTGATCGGACTCGCCGGGCTCGCCGACAGCCGAGGCAATTCTGCCTTTGAGCAGGGAGAGGACCAGTCGTTCCGCCTCCTCGGCGCCTCCGTCCAGGTACACCGCCCCGATGACCGCCTCGGTGGCGTCGGCCAGGATCGACTCCTTGGCCCGACCACCGGACAGGTCCTCACCCCGGCCCAGCCGGAGGTGCTCGGCGATGCCCAGCTCGAGGGCCAGCTCGGCCAGGACCCGGGTGTTGACCACTGCGGCCCGCACCTTGGACATGGTGCCGTCGGACAGCCCGGGGTGGTTCCGGTAGGTGTACTCGGCCACGACGAGGCCCAGGACCGCGTCACCCAGGAACTCCAAGCGCTCGTTGGAGACCCGCCCCGGCTCCTCGGCACACCACGACCGGTGGGCCATGGCCTGGTCCAGCAGGGTCGGGGTCGGCGAATCGGTAGCCGATCCGGGGCTCCCCCCCATCCTCCCCCCCGGGCGTTCCCGAGCCGGTCGTGGGCGCCATGGGGCGCCTCAGGCCCCTCCGAGCTTGGCGTAGACGTAGTCCACCGCGTCCCGGACGGTGCGCAGTTCCTCTAAGTCCTCGTCTTCGATCCGGAAGCCCACCGATCGCTCCCCGAGCTCCTCTTCCAGGCCCTCCACCAGCTCGATCAAGGCCAGCGAGTCGGCGTCGAGATCCTCGGCGAACGAGGAGGACTCGCTGATGACCGAGGGCTCGATCTCGAGGATGTCGGCCAGAAGGTCACGGATCAGGTCCAGTACCTGGTTACGGTCGAGCGGACCCTTCTCTACGTGGGTCTCAGCGGGCACGGCAGCTCCTGTGGGTAGTCGTCTCGTCTCCGGCCGTAGCATTGCCGACGGCGGGACGGCTGTGGATGATCACGGACCTGGCCGTCGGGCAGGACCGCCGGGCGGCAGGCACCGACCAACCGGTAGGGAGGACCCCCCCAGCCACCACCGCCAGCACCCTTCACCTGGGAACAATCCTACCGGACAGCGACATTCACGGAGTCGAAACACTGTGGCAACCCGTCTGACCCATCACCGTCGTATCACTTTGGGTGTGGATTCCTCCGACTCTCGCGCCGCGCCCGGTGAGGGTTCGGGATCGGTCCCGGCACCGTGGCCGTCGTACGACCCCGGCCTGTTCTACGACGAGCTGGTCGGACCCGGGCGGCGAGCCCCGGCCGGCCGCCGGGCTGCTGTGGAAGCACTTCGCCGACCTCGGTCCCGACGCGCTGGCCGAACGCCAGGAGGCCGCCGACCGCGAGATGCGGGCCATCGGGGTGACCTTCACCGTCTATGAGGGGTCGACCGGCGTCGACCGGCCCTGGCCGTTCGACATCATCCCCCGGGTGATGCCCTCCGAGGAGTGGCAGGTCGATCGAGTCGGGGCTGGTCCAGCGACTCAACGCCCTCAACCTGTTCATCGACGACGTGTACCACGACCAGCGGTCGGTGAGCTCGGGCATCGTGCCGTCCGAGCTGGTCAGCGGCTCGCCCAACTTCCGGCGGGAGTGCGTGGGGGTCGATCCCCCCGGGGGTATCTGGGCCCACATCTGCGGCAGCGACCTGATCCGTGACGCCGACGGCACCGTGTACGTGCTGGAGGACAACCTCCGGGTGCCGTCGGGGGTGTCCTACCTGCTGGAGAACCGGATGGTGGCCAAGCACGTCTTCCCGGAGATGTTCCGCCACTACAGCATCGAGCCGGTCGATCCCTACATCGGCCGGCTGGCCAACCTGCTGGCCTCGGTGTCTCCGTCGACCGGCGACCCGACCATCGTGGTGCTCACCCCGGGCATCTACAACTCGGCCTACTTCGAGCACGCCTTTCTGGCCCAGCAGCTCGGTGTCGAGTTGGTGGAGGGCAGCGACCTGGTGGTACTCGACGACGACTGCGTCTACGCCCGGACCATCGACGGGCTCCAACGGGTCGACGTGATCTACCGGCGCATCGACGATCTCTACCTCGACCCCGAGGTCTTCGTGCCCGACTCCCTGCTCGGGGTGCCCGGGCTCATCCGGTCGTGGCGGTCGGGCCGGGTGGCCCTGGTCAACGCCCCGGGAGCCGGCATCGCCGACGACAAGAAGGTCTACTCCTACGTCCCCGACATCATCCGATTCTTCCTGGACGAGGAGCCGATCCTGGCCACCGTGCCCACCCTCCGGTGCAGCGACGACGACTCCCGCCACTACGTGCTGAGCAACCTGGAGCGCCTGGTGGTCAAGCCGGCCAACGAGTCCGGTGGCTACGGCGTGCTGGTCGGGACCCAGGCCACCCCCGAGGAGCTGGCGGTGGCGGCCAAGCAGATCGAGGACGAGCCGAAGAAGTGGGTGGCCCAGCCGGTCATCCCGCTGTCCACCGCCCCTACGCTGTGCGACGGGGAGATCGCCCCCCGCCATGTCGACCTGCGACCCTTCACCCTGCTCGGACCGGAAGGCGCCTACGTCACCCGGGGTGGCCTGACCCGGGTGGCCCGCCGGGCCGGGTCGCTGGTGGTCAACTCGTCCCAGGGGGGCGGGAGCAAGGACACCTGGGTGGTCGACAGCCGGGACCGCCGCTACCCTGGCCGAGGCCCACGCCGCCTCGCGCCAGCGCCGCCGAGCCGAGGCGAACCAGCCGAGTCTGGAGGAGCCCGACGCAGACGATCCGACGGCATGACCAACCCGATGCAACCGACCACACGCCGACGAGACACGATGACCGACCGGACACCCGAACCCGTAGGGGACGAGACCCCGACCGACCACAAAGGAGCCCACCATGCTGCTCGCACGTATGGCCGAAGCCGTCTACTGGGCCGGACGGTATCTCGAGCGGGCCGAGGGGACCGCCCGGATCGTGCAGGTCCACACCGACGCCCACGTGGACATGCCCGTCGGCGAGGACGTGGGATGGGAGCCGCTGCTGTCCATCGTGGGCGTGGACAGCGAGTTCGCCGAACGCTACGCCGAGGCATCCGAGGACCCCGGGCGGTGCCGGCCGAGGAGGACGTCATCGAGTTCCTGCTCCACGGCGACGACAATCCCTCCTCCATCCTCGCTTCGATCACCTCGGCCCGCGAGAACCTGCGCACGGCCCGTCCGGTGGTGCCCCGCGAGGCCTGGGAGGCCTGCAACAACCTGTGGCTGGCCAGCTCCGACAACCTGGCCGAGGCCGACACCCGGGAGGGCCGGGTGCAGTGGCTGCGCCGGGTCATCGCCGGGTGCCAGCGGATCAACGGCATCCTGCTCGGCACCATGAGTCGCGACGAGGCCATGTCCTTCCTCACCATCGGCCAGAACCTCGAGCGGGCCGATCTGACCACCCGGGTGCTCGACGTGCGCTCGGAGAGCCTCCGGCCCAACCGGGCGCGACTCCTACGACGTGGTCCACTGGATGGCCGTGCTCCGTTCGCTGGCCGCCTACCAGCCCTTCCGGCGGGCCATGCCGGCCCGACCCCAGGGCGGGTCCACCCTGCGCTTCCTCCTCCAAGACGACCGGTTCCCGCGGGCGGTCAGCGCCTGTCTGACCGAGTCCCGAGCCCACCTGAAGGGTCTGGCCCGGGCCGAGGACGCCATCGACGCCTGCGCCAATGCCTCGCTGCTGGTGGCCTCGGCCGCCGTGCCCCACCTCACGCTGGGCGGTCTGAGCGAGTTCCTCGACGAGGTCCAGGTGGCCCTTGGCCGCCATCCACGACCGGATCGACGAGACCTACTTCCGGCCCTCGGCCGTGGGCTGGCAGCCCGAGTCGGTAGCCTCGTGACCCGACGGGCGGCCCGACGTGACGTCGGTCCCCGCTCCTGCATCCTGACGCTCGGCTCCTTTTCCGACCCCACGCCCCTAACCATGGATACCGACCACCCGTGACTCAACGCCCATGACGACAGCCACCACCCGTCCGTCGCCGACCGGCGACGCCCCCGACTCCGGGGGACTCCCGGCCCTCGAGTACCACGCGGTGGCCGGCCGGTTCGACGAGTACCTGGGCCCCGACGGCACGGTCAGGACCCGCTGGAAACAGGTGGCCGCCGAGATGGCCGGTCTCGGACCGAGCGGGCTCATCGCCCGACGATCCGAGCTGGCCCGCCTGCTCCGCAACGAGGGCGCCACCTACAACGTCACCCAGGACAACCAGAGCCGTCGCCAACCCTGGTCGCTCGACCCGTGGCCCCTGGTGGTCGAGGAGGGCGAGTGGTCATCCCTCGAGCGCGGCGGTGGCCCAGCGGGTCCGTCTCCTCGATCTCGTCTTCGCCGACATCTACGGCGAGCGACGGCTGGTGGCCGAGGGCAGGATCCCGGCCGAGCTGGTCCTCGGCCACCCCGCGTTCCTGCGGGCCTGCGTCGGAATGGCACACGCCGGCGCCCAATCGGCTCTTCCTGACCGCGGTCGACGTGGTCCGCGACGGCACGGGGAGCTTCCGGGCCATCGGGGACCGGGCCCAGGCACCCTCTGGCCTGGGCTACGCCCTGGTCAACCGCACCATCCTGTCCAGGGTCCTTCCCAATCTCCACCGTGAGTCGGGGGTGGAGCGACTGGCCGGGTTCTTCCGGTCCATCCGGGCCGGCGTGGCGGCGGTGGCCCCCGAGGGTGTCGACGAGCCCCGGGTGGTCATCCTCACCCCGGGGCCGCTGAGCGAGACCTACTTCGAGCACGCCTACCTGGCCTCCTACCTCGGCTACGCCCTGGTCGAGGGGCGGGACCTGGTGGTCAACAACAACCGGGTCTGGCTGCGGACGCTGGCCGGCTTCGACCCGGTGGACGTGGTCATCCGTCGGGTGGACGACCAGTGGTGCGACCCGGTCGAGCTGCGGGCCGACTCGCTGCTCGGCGTGCCCGGGCTCCTCGAGGTGGCCCGCCGGGGCCGGGTGGCCGTGGTCAATCCGCTGGGTGCCGGGGTCATCGAAGATCCCGGCGCTCACCGGTCTGCTGGACGACCTGGCCCCGGCCCTGCTGGGCGAGGAGCTGGCCCTCCGCGGTCCGGAGACCTGGTGGTGCGGGCGACCCGACCGGTCTCAGCCACGTCCTGGCCGAACTCAGGCACCTCATCGTGCTGCCGGTCCGGCCGACCGCCGGCCCAACCGCCCGGTGGTGGCCTCCACGCTCTCGGCGGCCGAGCTCGACGCACCTGCGCGACCGGATCCGGGCCCGTCCGGGAGCCTGGGTGGGCCAGGAGATCCTCGAGCCGTCGACCACCCCGACGGTGACCGGCGCCGGCACCTGGAGCCCCGGCCGGTGGTGCTCCGCACCTTCGCGGTGGCCGACGAGCACCGACGACGGGCTACGGGTGTCGCTGCTCCGGGCGGCCTGACCCGGGTCGGGGCCGGCCCATCCTCGTTGGTCATCTCCAGCCGGGGCGACGGCACCAGCAAGGACACCTGGGTGGCCTCGACCGAGCCGGCCCTCCAGCAGAGCGCCTGGCTGCGGTCGGCCCGGACCACCGTGCGCCCGCCGGTGGTCCCCGAGCCGCCGGCCCTGCTGCCCGGGCGGGTGGCGGCCCAGCTGTTCGTGCTGGGACGGACCGCCGAGCATGCCGAGCTGGTCATCCGGCTCATCCGCACCGTCCTGGCCCGGCTCGACCAGCCGTCGGGGTCGGCGTCGACGGGCGGGGCCGAGTCGCTCCAGGTCCTGCTCATGGCGCTCGGGACCGTCTCCGGCTTCGATCCCGGTGTCCGAACCCGACGAGGAGGAGATGCCTGGCCGGGTGCTCCCCGGCCGCGCCGAGCCTGACCCGACCGTTCGGCTGGCCCGCTGCCTGTGCCGGAGCGGCCCCCGAGCATGGGTCCGAGGTGCCCACCGACCGCCGCGCCCTGGCCCTGCTGCTCGACGCCGGGGTGGACGGCAGCCTGGTGTCGCCTCGCTGGGTCTGCTGGTCGACGCGGCCTACTCGGTCCGGGAGCAGCTCTCGGGCGACACCTGGCAGCTGGTGGGGGACGTCGAGGAGGAGCTGGCCCGGCTCCGCAACCGGCCCCCGACCCAGCTCGTCGGCGTCCAGTCCAGCCTGCAGCGCCTCCTCCAGGCCCTGCTGGCCCTGTCCGGGACTGTCGGCCGAGAACATGGAGCGCGACTCGGCCTGGCTCTTCCTCGACGCCGGTCGGCGCCTCGAACGGGCCCAGTCGCTGGTCCGGCTGCTGCGGGCCGCTGCTGGTCGCGCCAGCGGGCCGGCGTGGTCGAGGACCTCCTGCTCGAGTCGCTCCTCAAGACGTCGGAGAGCCTGATCATCTTCCGGCGGCGCTCGGGCCCGATCATGCACGTGGCCGGTGCGGTCGACCTGCTCGTGTACGACGCGGCCAACCCCCGCAGCGTGATGTTCCAGCTCGACCGGCTGTTCGGCCACCTGGCCGATCTGCCCAAGCAGTCGCCGGCCCAGCGACTCGGTGACGAGGAGCAGCTGGTGCTCAGGACCACCACCCTGCTGCGCCTGACCGACGCCGTCCGGCTGGCCGCGGTGGACGCCGACAGCCGACGCCGGTCGAACTCGACACGGTCCTCAGCCGGGCCGACGGCCTGCTGGCCGAACTGCTCGACAGCCTGCGGCACACCTTCTTCTCCCACGAGCGGCTGTCGGTGCTGGCCGGGCTCCAGCACAACCTGGGCCGGGCTCCGTGATGTACCGGATCGTCCACCGCACCGACTACCGGTACAACGCACCGGTATCTCGGTGTCGCAACGAGGCCCACCTGCGGCCGCGGGACACCCATCGCCAGCACTGCCTCACCAGCGAGCTGGTGGTCGAGCCCACCCCGACCAGCTGGACCGAGCGCTCGGACTTCTTCGGCAACCCGGTGATCTCCTTCGCCGTGGACGGCCCGTTCGAGGAGCTGACCGTGACATCGACCAGCTCGGTGTCGGTCTCGAGTCGTGAGCCGTTGCCCGCCATCGGGCACGGCCTGGGAGCAGGCCCGCGACCATCTGGCCGCCGATCTCGGCCCCGAGACGCTGGCCGCCCGCGAGTTCTGCTTCGAGTCACCCCTGGTGCCCGACCTCGGTCGGTGTCCGCGACTACGCCGACGCCCTCGTTCCCGCCGGGACGGCCGCTGGTCGACGCCGTCGCCGATCTGACCGAGCGCATCTTCGACGACTTCGTCTACGACCCCGGGTTCACCACGGTGACCACCCCGCTGGACGAGGTGCTCGTCGTACCGCCGAGGGGTGTGCCAGGACTTCGCCCATCTGGCCATCGGCTGCGTGCGGTCGATGGGACTGGCCGCCCGCTACGTGAGCGGCTACCTCGAGACGGCACCTCCACCCGGGGAGGAGCGCCTGATCGGCGCCGACGCCTCCCATGCCTGGCCCTCGGTGTTCGTGCCCGGCTGGGGCTGGCTGGACGTCGACCCCACCAACGACCAGATCGTGGGGTCGAGCTACGTCACCACGGCGTGGGGTCGCGACTATGCCGACGTCTCGCCGCTCAAGGGCATCGTCTTCGGCGGCGGCGACTCCCACACCCTCGATGTTTCGGTGGATGTCAGCCGGGCTGGTTGATGAGGCTCTGCGCGGCCATAGCCAGATACTCGAGCAGCTCCCGTTCGTCGTCGGGATCCATGCCGGCGGCCCGTACCGCGGCGGTCATGTGCCGGAACCAGGCATCGGCCTCGGCGCTACCGATGGCGAAGGGGGCGTGGCGCATCCGGAGCCGGGGATGGCCCCGCTGCTCGCTGTAGTCGGGCGGCCCGCCCCAGTACTGGCTGAGGAACAGAGCCAGATGGGCTCTGGACTCGGTCAGGTCGTCGGGGTACATGGGCCGTAGCAGCGGATCGGTGGCCACCCCCTCGTAGAACCGGTCGACCAGGGCTACGAAGAACGGCTCGCCGCCCCAGCGTTCGAAGGCGGTCTCGCTCCGGTTGGCGCCTCAGTCGCACGCCCCGACTGTAGGCCGGCCTCGGTAGCCTCGGGGCACACCAGCCTCAGGGACGCCGAGGGCACTACCGAGGAGGTCGACCGTGTTCGAGTGGTCCGAAGAGCAGCTGATGGTGCGGGACGCCGTCCGGCGGTTCGTCGAGGCCGAGGTGGTGCCCAACATCGAGGCGCTCGAGCACGGCGACCTGCCCCCCTACGACATCATCCGGAAGCTGTACGCCACCTTCGGCATGGACCAGATGGCCCGGGACCGGTTCAAGAAGCAGCTGGAGCGCAAGGTGTCCGGGGCAGGCGCCGAGATCGCACGAGCGAGCGGGCCGGAGCGGCCGGGCGACGGCGGGGCGGCGGCCATGACCCTCATCCCCATCATCGAGCTGTGCCACTACTGCCCGGGCATCGTCACCGCCATGGGCGTGAGCCTGGGCCTGGCCGCCGGCACCATCATGAAACAGGGCACCCCGGCCCAGATGGAGCGGTGGGGCCTCGACCTGCTCACCGGGGACAAGGTCGGGCGCCTGGGCCATCACCGAGCCCGACTCGGGGTCCGACGCCCTGGGCGGCATGAAGACCACGCGCCCGGCGGGACGGCGACGAGTACATCCTCAACGGCAACAAGACGTTCATCACCAACGGCCCCTACGCCGACACCATCGTCTTCTACGCCAAGCTCGACGACGGCTCGGACACGCCGATCCGCGACCGGCCAGGTGCTCACCTTCGTCCTGGACAGGGGCACGCCGGGCCTCGAGCAGTCGAAGCCGTTCCGCAAGATGGGGCTCCACTCCTCCCCCACCGGCGAGCTGTTCCTGTCCGATGTCCGGGTCGGGCGCGACCACCTGCTGGGCGAGACCGAAGACGAGCACGTCGCGGGAGCGGTCGGGATTCGGCCAAGGGCAACTTCGTCACCGAGCGGGCCGGGGTGGCCGCCATGTCCCTCGGGCTCATCGAGGAGTGCCTCAAGCTGTCGGTCGAGTACGCCAAGGACCGGATGCTGTGGGGCAAGCCCATCGGCGACCGCCAGCTGATCCAGCTCAAGCTGGCCAGGATGGAGGTGGCCCGGCTCAACGTCCAGAACCTGGTCTTCCGCCACATCGAGCTCTCGGCGGCCGGCAAGAGCCTGACCCTGGCCGAGGCGTCGGCCATGAAGCTCTACTCGGCCCAGGCCGCCTCGGAGGTGGCCATGGAGGCCGTCCAGCTGTTCGGGGGCAACGGGTACATGGCCGAGTTCCGGGTGGAGCAGCTGGCCCGGGACGCCAAGGTGTTCCAGATCTACGCCGGCACCGACGAGATCCAGGTGACCCACATCGCCAAGGACCTGCTCCGCCGCTAAGGTCGTACGGTCGGGGAGCCGATGGCCCGGCGGATGGCCGCCGGATCGGACCACAGCAGCTCCACCTGCTCGAGCGATTTCCCCTTGGTCTCGGGGACGAACCGCCGGACGAAGACGTAGGTGACCCCGCAGAAGCCGGCGAACAGCCAGAAGGTCCCGGCCTCGGTGATGAGGTCGACCAGGGACAGGAAGAACTGGCTGACCGCCCAGGCCGCGAACCAGTTGGCTGGCGGTGGCCACCGCCACCGCCCGGCCCCGCATGTGGGATGGGGTAGATCTCGTTGATGATCGTCCACACCACCGGACCCAGCGAGAAGGCGAACGAGGCGATGAACACCACCAAGGCGATCGAGGGTGACGATGCCGGTGACCGAGGTTCCATCCCCGCGAGGTCCGTGGCCGTGATTGCCAGCACCTCGAACATGGCCCCGACCACGATCAGGCTGAGCGCCCATGCCCACCGATCCGACCAGGAGCAGCGGCTTGCGGCCGAACCGGTCGACCCAGGCCACGGCCACGAAGGTGGCCACCACGTTGACGGCGCCGATCGCCCACAGGGTGGCCAGGCTCTGGCCGGCCGGCGTGGAGAATCCGGCAGCGGCGAAGATCTTGTCGGCGTAGTAGATGACGGCGTTGATACCGGTGAACTGCTGGAGGACGGCCAAGGACGATGCCGATCACCAGTGGGCGCCGCCAGTCGGCGGCGAACACCTCCGGCCAGGATCCGGCGGCCTCGTTGGCGTTGAGGTCCTCGATGCTCGGCCAGCTCGCCGTCGATGTCCATCCGCCGGCTCCACCTTTTGCAGCGCGGCCCGGGCGTCGTCGTGGCGACCGGCCTTCACGTACCACCGGGGGGAGTCGGGCAGCGGCAGGATGGCCAGCGACCAACAGGACGCCGGGGATGGCCGAGATGCCCAGCATGACCCGCCACCGGTTGCCGTTGATCAACAGGTAGTCGGCGAAGTAGGCCACGAAGATGCCGATGGTGATGGCCAGTTGGTAGAGGGAGACCATGCGTCCTCGCAGCCGGGCGGGGGCCAGCTCGGCGGCGTAGAGGGGGCGGCCACCGAGGCCACTCCGACTCCGAACCCGACCAGCAGGCGCCCGGCCACCAGGACGCCCGACCCGGGGGCCAGGGCCTCGACCAGCGCACCGGCGAGAACAGGACGGCGGCGAAGACGATGGTCCAGCCGGCGACCCAGCCGGTCGGCCAGGCCACCGGCCACCAGCGCGCCGACCATGGCCCCGAGGGTCACCCAACTGGTGATGACCTCGAGCAGCAGCGTGCCGACCGAGAACTGCTTCTGGATCCCGTCGAGGGCCCCGGAGATGACGCCCTGGTCGTAGCCGAAGAGCAGGCCGGCCAGCATGATGACCACGCCCACGGCCAACAGGTACACGCCGGTCCGGCGGCGGGTCGGCGACGGCGGGTCCGGCGCTGACCTCGGGCACCCGTCGATGGCGCGTACTTCCGGCTCATGGCGGACGGGTGGTTCTTCGGCCTCCGGCACACCGGCCGGGATCGTCCGAGCCTACGGACTGTCGCCCACTTAGAGTTGCGAGCGTGCCCCGCCGCCGCGCTACCGCATCGGCCTCCCTCGAGTTGGGCTTGCCCCGGACTTCGAGCGCCGGCTACGGCCGGGATGTCGACCGGGGACTCTGCCTCGGCGGTGGCGGACTGTTCTTCGTGGCCTGGCAGGCGGCCTACCTGCAGACCCTGGCCGACCACGGCATCCGGTTCGGCAGCGCCGACCGGATCGTCGGCACGTCGGCCGGGTCGATGGTGGCGTCGGCGGTGGCCACCGGCAAGCTCAAGCGGCTGCACTCCGAGGTCTCGTTGCTGTCCAAGGCGCCCGCCCTGGTGTCGGCGCTGGCTCCGGCCTCGGACGCTGCGACCCAGCCAGCAGCGGGCGCTCGATCTGTTCTTGAAGGCCACTGATGCCGATCCGGCCACCGTGCAGGAGATCGGCCATGCCGCTCTGGCCGCCGCGCACCCCCGGGGCCGGGATTCATGCGCCGCAACCTGTCGCTGGTGGTCGGAAGGTGCTCCGTGGACCTCCGCCGGCCCTGCAGATCACCTGTGTGGACGCCTACACCGGCGAGCGCTGCGTCATCACCCGCGGCTCGGCGTGTCTCCATGGCCCGGGCGGCGGCGGCCAGCAGGGCCGTTCCCGGAGTGTTCGCGCCCCAGCCCATCGGGGACCGCCGCTGCATGGACGGAGGGGTGAGCGGGACCGGCACCCACCTCGATCTGTCTGGCCGGGCCGGCGGGTGCTGGTCCTGGCCCTGACCGACGGCAGCGACGTCGACCGAAGGGATGATGACCATCCACCCCAACGAGGCGCCGCCAGGAGCTGGAGGACCTGAAAGCATCCGGGCACCGAGGTGGTGTTGCGGATGCCCGAACCAGGTGGACCTGTTCGAACGCTGATGGAGCCCGGCCGCGGTTCCCCGGGCCCTGGCCATGGGGGCCCGGCAGGCCGCGGCCGACGCTCGGCCTGCTGTCCGCTTTCTGGACTGATCGGCTCCGGGGGTCGGGACCGTGCCCTGCACCGATGCCCCGGCGGCCGGCCTCGACGGCGGCGGCGCCGGCCGTCATCGACCGATGCGGCCACCGCCTCGACCAGGCCGCCACGGCCAGATCGTGGGCCACGGTGATGGCGTTGACGATGGCTACCGACGACGACGAGCCATGGCTGATCACACAGACCCCGTCGACCCCGAGCAGCATCGCTCCGCCGGTGTTGTCCGGATCGAGGGCCGCAGCCAGCGGGAGCAGGTGGGGATAGAGGGCGTCAGCGGTGTCTTTGACCTCGGGAAGCGCCAGGATGCTCGGTCAGCGCCCGGATGAGGAAGCGCATCGAACCTTCCAGCGTCTTCAGGGCGACGTTGCCGGTGAAGCCGTCGGTGACGATCACGTCGGCGGTCCCCTCGAAGAAATCGCGCCCCTCGGCGTTGCCCACGAAGTCGCACGCCGGGCCCACCGGCTCCGTCGGCCAGCAGGGCGTGGGTCTCCTTCACCAGCGGGTGTGCCCTTGGACTTCTCCTCGCCGATGGACAAGAGGGCCACCCGGGGTCGCTCCAGCCCGTACCGCTTGCCGGCGAATGCCGCCCCCATCTGCGGCGAACTGGACCAGCATCGCCGGGGTGCACTCGGCGTTGGCCCCCGAGTCCAGCAGGATGGTCGGCCACGAGCGCTGGGGATCGGGGATCGGGGTGGCGATGGCCGGCCGCAGGACGTTGGGCAGGCGGCCCATCCGCAACAGCGCCGATGCCATGGCGGCGCCGGTGTTGCCGGCCGACACCATGGCCAGGGCCTTCCCGTCCCGCACGGCCTCGGCCGCCCGAACCAGGGACGAGTCCTTCTTCCGTCGGACACCCTGGCCGGGGTCGTCGTCCATCCCGATGACCTCGCTGGCCGGGAAGCACGGCAACCCGCCGGTGTCTCCCAACTCGCCGGACCGACCCACCAGCGCCACCCCGATACCGGTCGTCTCGACCACCTGACGAGCACCGGCCACGATCTCACCCGGTGCCCGGTCGCCTCCCATGGCATCCACCGCCACCGGAAGGCTGGCAAACGCCTCGCCCGTCGGCCGCCCGCCCCCTCGCCTCACTAGTCGACTTCGATCGCCTGTCGGCCTTTGTACCAACCGCAGTTCGGGCACACCACATGGGGGATCTTGGCCGTCGTGCACCGGGGGCACACCGACCGGGACGGCGTCTTCGAGCACCCAGTTGGACGCCCGACGGCTGCGGCTCTTCGACTTAGAGGTCTTCTTCTTGGGGACGGCCATAGACGGAGCATCCTAGGCGATGCCGGGCGGTCAGTGATCCCGGAGGGTGTCCAGCGCCGACCATCGAGGGTCGACCGCCGACGAGCAGTCACAGCCCGAGACATTGCGGTTGGTGCCGCACTGGGGGCAGAGCCCGAGGCAGGCCTCGCTGCACAGAGGGGCCAACGGCAGCTCGAGCAGTACGGCGTCTCGCACCAGAGGCTCGAGATCGAGCTCGTCCCCACCCAGCGGGTAGGCGTCCTCGTCATCCTCCGATCCGCCCCGGGGTGCGTAGCGCTCGCGGACCTCGGTCCTCACCTGGCCGGCCACCGGGCCACCACAGCGCCGGCATTCGCCGAGCCAGGATGCGGTCACCGTTCCTTCCACGGTGATGCCACCCGGATACGAGGCGAGCTCGAGATCGGCTCCGATTTCTGAACCCTCGGGCACCATCACCCCGACAGCGGCCAATCCGCCGATCTCGGCGTGACGGATCACCCGGCGGGTCGAGCCGTTGTTCTTGCGCAGCGTGGCCACCGGTACCACGAACGGCCGAGAACCGGACCCCTGGGGGTCCTTGGTCGGCCGGGGGGAGGACGGAGTCGATGCCGCGGTCACCGGCTGCCCTGCTCAGTCGAGGTCCTGATCGAAGAACCCCTCCTGATCGGCGGGAAGCGGAACACTCCCGACCGGCTTCGGCGTCACGAGGGTGGTGTCGCCACCTTCGCCGATGGCCACGTTGGGAAGCGGAGTGACCTGGAGCTTCTCGCGGCCGGCCTGCACGGTCTTCATTGTTCGGTCAAGCACGATCTCGAAACTGGCCAACTTCTGGTCGGCGTAGTCCTCGGCCTCGTGCCGGAGTCGTCGGGCCTCCTCGTTGGCATCGTCCAGGATCCGCTGGGCCACGTGATTGGCTTGACGTACGATCTCGGTGCGTTGCACCATCCGTTCGGCCTGGACCCGGACCTCCTCCATCAGGGCCTCGGCCTCCCGGGTCTTCTCAGCCAAGAACTCATCCCGCTCCTTCAGAAGCCACCGGGCTTGACGCAGCTCATCAGGCATGCGGTCGAGGGCGGCTTCCAACAACTCGGCCAACTCCTCGCGTGACACGAGCACCGAGGCCGACAGCGGCATGGCCTTGGCTGTCTGGACCAGGTCAAGGGCACTCCGGATCAGCGCTTCGGAATCGTGCTCCTCGCCCGCAGCCCTCTGCTCTTCGAGGTCCTCGAACAGGTCACTCATCGGAGTACTTCTCCGCGAGGCGCTGGGCCACCACGCTGGGCACGAACGACTTCACATCGCCACCGAACCGGGCCACCTCGCGCAGGAGTCGCGAGGCGATGAACGAGTGGGCGGAGCTGGTGGGGATGAACAGGGTCTCCACCCCCGAGAGCTGCTTGTTCATCTGGGCCATCTGCAGTTCGTTCTCGAAGTCGGAGACCGCCCGGAGCCCCTTCACAATGGCGGTGGCGCCGACGTCGTGGGCCACGTTCACCACCAGCGTCGACACCGACACGATGCGTACGTTGACCAGGTGGGCGAGGGATTCCTCGAGCATCTCCTGGCGCTCGTCCAGGTCGAACAGGGCCTCGCTCTTCTGCGGGTTGCGCAGGGTGGCCACCACCACCTCGTCGAAGAGCCGGGCGGCGCGCTCGATGACCTCGAGGTGCCCGTTGTGGACCGGATCGAACGACCCGGGTATGAGCGCAATCCTCACCCGACACCTTTCTCGGCGACCAGCTCCGGACGGGCCACCGTCACGATGGTACCCCCATACCGCTTTGATTTGATGACCCCCCACCCGACCGGGGCCACGATCTCGGTACCCGATTCGAGCACGACCAGGTCGCCGGGAATGCGGCCGATCAGGGTCGACCACTCGCCGTAGTCGTAGGGCGGGTCGCACAGCACGAGGTCGTAGCGCGCCGCGGTGCCGGCCACCCACTGGTCGACGTCGGCACGGATCACCGTGGCGTCTCCGTCCCGCACGGCATCGGGCCGTCCCACTGCCGCCAGGTTGGCCGCTATGGCCGCCAACGCCTCCGGACTGCGGTCGATGAAGGTGACCGAGGCCGCACCCCGGGACAGGGCCTCGATGCCCAACGCCCCCGAACCGGCGAACAGGTCGGCCACCAACAGGCCCTCCACGCCGCCCAGGCTGTAGAGGATGTCAAAGATGGCCTCGCGGACCCGGTCCGAGGTCGGTCTGACCGCCGGGTTATCGGGAGCGGTCAGTCGTCGGCCTCGGAGCTCTCCGGCGATCACCCGCATGCTCCCAGACTACCGGCCGACTCCTCGGCTCCCGTATCGGCCGGTCAGCTCTTGAACAGGAATTCCGCCTCCTCGTCGTCGATGAACAAGCGGAGCTCCTCGACCAACAGCCGGTGTCCGGAGAGACCGGGATCCTCCCCTACCAGCTGGTTGGCCAGAGCCCTGGCCTTGACCACCAGATCCGAGTCGGTCAGCAGTCGGGCCAGACGCAGGTCACTCCGTCCCTTCTGGCGCGACCCCGAGAATGGTGCCCTCGCCGCGCAGTCCGAGATCGACCTCGGCCAACTCGAATCCGTCCGAGGTCCGCTCCATGGCCGAGAGCCTGGCCTCTGCCTCCGGCGTGTCGTTGTCCGACAGCAAGTAGCACCACGAGACATCGCCGCCCCGCCCCACCCGTCCCCGCAGCTGATGGAGCTGGGCGATGCCGAACCGGTCGGCGTCCTCGATCACCATCACCGTGGCCTCGGGGATATCCACGCCAACCTCGATCACGGTGGTAGCCACCAGTACATCGAGCTCGCCGGATCGGAACGCGGCCATCACCTGCTGCTTCTCCGACGACGGCAGCTGTCCGTGCAACAGGCCGACGCGGAGACCGGTCAGCTCAGCTCCGGCCAACCGCTCGGCCTCGGCCACGACCGAGGTGGCCTGGACCCTGTCCGATCCCTCGACCAGGGGGCAGACCACAAAGGCTCGCCGCCCCGAGGCTGCCTCGGTGCGCACCTGCGACCATGCCTCGTCCCGCTCCTCCGGACTTCGCAACCAGCGGGTGGTCACCGGCTCACGCCCTGGCGGGAGCTCGTCGATGACCGTCATGTCCAGGTCACCGAAGACCACCATCGCCGCCGTCCGGGGAATCGGGGTTGCTGTCATGACCAACAGATCGGGATCCCGACCGGTGCCATCGTCGCCACGGCCCTTGTCCCGGAGGGCAGCTCTCTGCTCGACGCCGAACCGGTGCTGCTCGTCGATCACCACCACTCCGAGGGACCGGAAGCCGACCTGCTCGGTGAGTAGGGCGTGGGTGCCGATCAGGATATCGACGCTGCCGTCGGCTAGGCCACGGTGGATGTCGGCCCGTTGGCCGGCGCTGGTCCTGTTGGTGAGGAGCGCGATCCCGAGGGGCCGCCGGCCGTCCAGAGTCGAGGTATCGACCACCGTCAACTCCCCGAGCAGGCTGCGGACCTCGACTGCGTGCTGTTCGGCTAAGACCTCGGTGGGGGCCATCAACGCCGCCTGGTGCCCCCCTTCCACTCCGGTGATCATGGCGGCCATGGCCACCATGGTCTTGCCCGATCCCACATCACCTTGGAGCAAGCGGTGCATGGGCAGCGGACCGGCCAGGTCCGAACGGATGTCGTCAATGGCTGCCCGCTGGGCCCCGGTCGGACGGTAGGGCAATCCCTCGAGGAACTGGTCGACCAAGGTCGGGGTGCCGTCGTCGGTGGCCACCGTGTGACGGATGCCACGGGAGTCCTCGTGCAGTCGGGACCGACGGAGCACCAGCGCCAGCTGGAGACGGAACAGTTCGTCGAACGCCAACCGCCGCCGGGCTGGCTCGGTCTCGGCCACGGTGGACGGCCGGTGAATCCGGTTGAAGGCGGCCGTCCTGTCCACCAGATCCAGCCGTGCGCGCTGCTCGTCGACCAGAGGGTCGGCGAACACGCCGGCGCGGTCCAGTGCCTCGGCCACGTACCGGCTGATCCGGGCCGAGGTGAGCCTGGCTCTCTCCGTCAGCGGGTACGCGGGGAACACCCGACCGGTCGGGCGGTCCTCCTCGGGCTCGGATGGGTCGTCGCTGCTGCGCACCACCTCGGCGGTCGGACCGTTGAGTTGGAGGGCGCCTCGGTAGGAGCCCACCGAACCGTAGAAGAGGGCCAGGGTTCCCACGGGCAGCTGCTTGGCCCGCCAGGTCTGGTTGAAGAAGACCACGCCGACCCGTCCACTGGTGTCGGCCACGGTGAGTTCCACCCGCGCCGGAGTCCGACGCCGGCCTCGCCCGTACCCCGACGGCGGTCGGTTCACCCGGATCACCTCGGCCAGGACCGATGCCTTCTCCCCCGGCACCAGGTCGGCGATGGGTCGAAGCCTCGTCCCGTCGATGTACCGGCCCTGGCGCGGATAGTGGGTCACGAGGTCGAGGACCGATTCGATCCCAAGTTCGGCCAGCTCGCCCGCGGCGTTGGCCCCCACACCCCTCAATACCGAGACGGAAAGATCGGCCAACTGCCCGAGTCGGCGCCCGGCACCGGCAGTGGAAAGCGGCTCCGGCTCCGCTCCGCCACCGCTCGTCGGGGTCTTGTTCACCGCGCGTTCTCCGCCCGCGGCCGACCGATCACGAGGCTGGGTGCGGCTCACTCGAGAGCGGGACGATCACTCGATGGAGAACAGGTACGGATAGAGGGGCTGTCCACCGTGGTGCACCTCGGCCTCGACCCCCGACCGGTGGTCCCGGAGCCACTCGGTGATCCGACGAGTGTCGGCCGGACTCGATCCCTCACCCTCGATGATGGTCACGAGGTCGTGACCTTCGAGTACCAGGTTGTCCAGCAGTCCGCAGCCGGCCCCGGCCAGCGAATCGCGCACCACCTCGATGCCCCGCCGGGACAACCCGAGCCAGTCCCCGGTGGTGATCGGGCCGGCGGAGCTCACCGAGTCCCGCACCGCCCGGGTGACCTCGCCGGTGACCACCCGGCGAGCCGAGGACTCCATGGCTTCGGCGTTGACGTCGAGGTCGGCCTCGGGGTCGTAGGCCAACAGGGCGGCGAACCCCTCGGCGACGGTGTCGGTGGGCACCACACGCACCACCTTGTCGGTCAGGTCGTTGACCCTCTCGGCCACCGGCCGGATATTGCCGTTATTGGGCAGAATGATCACCTCGTCGGATCGCACTGCCTCCACCGCCTCCACCAGCTCGGCAGTGGACGGATTCATCGATTGCCCTCCGGCGAGCATTCCCTGCACTCCGAGGGAACGGAAGATCCGTGCGATGCCGTCGCCGGTGGCCACGGCCACCACGCCGGTGACCGGAGGTGGCCCGAGAGGAGTGTCGGGAGGACCCTGGCCCATGGCGCCGGCCTCCCGCACCCAACGCTCCTCTTCAACCTGCTCGATCAGGTCGGTGACCCGGATGGCCCTCGGACGACCGGCGTCCAAGGAAGCTTCGATGGCCGCTCCGATGTCGTCGGTATGGATGTGGCAGTTCCACAGTCCATCACCACCGACCACGACGATGGAGTCCCCGATGCCCGCCCAGACCTCTTTGAACGGCGGGATGGTCTCGTCGTCGGCCTCGAGGAGGTACATCACCTCGTAGCGCAGGCCGGCCAGCGCCGTGTCGGCAGCGCTGATCATCGCCCTGGTCGGTGATGCCGTACCTGGTGTCTCCGGGTTGAGCGGTCCGAACTCGGGGATGGGCACGTCGGGCGGCAACGGCATCGGGCGGCCGTCGACCACGGTGAGTAGCGCGTCGAACAGCAACAGGAATCCGGTCCCTCCGGCATCGACCACCCCGGCCTGCTTCAGGACCGGCAGCAGCGAGGGTGTCTGCGCCAGAGCGTCGGCGCCCCCCATCCTCGACGCCTCGACCACGTCGATGAGAGGGTGACCGGCTTCGGCTGCGGTGCGGGCGGCCACCGCCGCACCGCGGGCCACGGTGAGGATGGTGCCCTCCACCGGACGCATGACGGCCTCCCGGGCCAGCTTGTCGGCCATGGTCAGGGCTTCGGAGAGTTCGAGAGGTCCGGGGCGGCCGTTCGAACAGTTGAGACCCTCGGTGAGGCCCCGGAGCAGCTGGGAGAGGATGACACCGGAGTTGCCGCGGGCCCCCATCAGGGCGCCGTGGGCGATGGCCCGGCAGGTGGCCTCGAGATCGGGGTTCGGATCGTCGAGGGCGGCGATCTCCTTCGTGACCGACTCCAGGGTTAGCGCCATGTTGGTACCGGTGTCACCGTCGGGGACCGGATAGACGTTGAGTCGGTTGATCAGGTCCTGATGGGACCGGAGCCCGTCTCGAAAGGTGGTGATCACGTGGGACAGCTCTTCCGCTCCGAGCGCGTCGAGGACCACCATGGCCAGGATGCTAACCTTTGCGACTTACCCTGAGGATCCCAAGAGAAAGTCTGACGTCATGGCAGCGGTGTGCGAGGTCTGCGGCAAGAAGCCGTCGTTCGGGATGAACATCAGCCACTCCCACCGGAGAACGAAGCGTCGCTGGGATCCCAACATCCAACGGGTACGGGCCCTGGTGGACGGCTCTCCCAAGCGTCTCCATGTGTGCACATCGTGCATTCGGGCGGGCAAGGTCACCAAGCGGCCGGTCCGCAACATCCCCGGCTGAGCGCATCGCCTACTGATCGGCCCCGGGCCCGGTCCGAGGTCTAGGGCCGCGGGGTCGGCGCTGGCCAGCGCTCGTCGACCGGGGTGGCTGCCGGGTCGGCTGGGAATGGCCGATCCCCACTCCCCGGGTCCGAATCGATCCGGACCGTAGGGATCGTGACCTCGAAGGTGGCGCCCTCCCCGGAAAGCACCGCGACGCTCCCCCCATGGGCCTCGACGATGGCGGCCACGATGGCCAGTCCCAGTCCGGCGCCGCCCGAAGATCGGGCACACGATGGGTCCGACCGGAAAAACGGCTCGAACACCCTCGGTGCGTCGGCAGGATCGATGCCGGGGCCATCGTCGTGGACGGTGACCGTCCCCCTGTCGCCGGCGCCGGCCACGGTGACCTCGACAACCGAACCGGCGGGTGTATGGCTCACCGCGTTGACCACCAGGTTGTCGACCACCTGACGCAGCCGCCGCTCGTCCCCTTGGACGACGACCGGTCCGGTGCCGGTCACCGACAACGAATGCTCAGGGGCCAGGACGGCCAGTCCGGCCACCGATCGCCGGGCCAGATCCACGAGGTCGACCGCCCCGAACTGCAAGGGTCGCTCGTGGTCGAGCTGAGCCAACAGGAACAGATCGTCGACCAGTGAGCTCATCCGGTCCGCCTCGTCCTTGATGTGGTGCATCGACGTGGACAGGTCGGCCGGTCGATAGCGGACGCCGAGGTCGAAGAGCTCGGCGTAGCCCTTGATCGAGGTGAGTGGAGTTCGTAGCTCGTGGGATGCGTCGGCCAGGAATCGGCGTAACCGGTCCTCTGACGCTGCCCGCTGGGCGAAGGCCACCTCGATCTCGTCGATCATGGTGTTGAAGGCTCGACCCAGCTGACCCACCTCGGTGCCCGGGGCCACCGGTGACACCCGCTGGGAGAGGTCGCCGTCGGCGATCGCCCCGGCGGTCTTGGTCATCTCTTGGAGGGGCCGGAGATCACGGCGGATCATCACCCAGGCCAGACCGCCCAGGCCGAGCAGGACCAGCGCCGACACGATGACCTCGATGGAGAGCAACTGACCCAGCGTGCTCTCCAGGTCGGTGAGCGGAACGGCAACCACGATCACGCCGGCCCCGCCGGCCAGGGGTTTGGCCACGGCCCGGTAGGCCACGGCTCCGGACCCCGTGCTCGACGTGGTGAAGTACAGGTCGACAGGTGAGGACAGTCCCGAACCGGGCAGCTTGGCCGGGATACTCGGAGCGCTGGGTGCCTTACCGCCGTAGTCGAAGAACAGGTGGGCCTCGACCTTCCCTTTGGCACTGCGGAGTTCACCGAAGGTTCCCGGCGGAACCAGCACCCCCCGGTCGGTGAGGTGCGACCCGCCGAGCAGTCCCTCCCCATTCCGGAACGTCCCCCCATAGCCGGTCCGGGTGCGCCCTACTCCGGTGAGTGGCGGTGCGGCGGTGACCGCCGGCCCCAGCCCCGACGTGGAGAGGACGGCACGACCGACCGGAAAGACGGCCACTTCCAACTGCTGGTCCACCCGGGTGGTGAGGAACGAACGGAGGGCGTTGTAGGTGACCACATCGGAGATCACAAGGCCCGCGGCAACGACTCCCACCAGTAGGAGCAGAAGACGGAGTCGCAGTGTCATCTTTGCGTCCGGTCCCGGTGCGGACCCCCGGCGACGGGCTCGGAACGCAGGCAATACCCGATGCCCCGAACCGTTCTGATGAGGGGTGGTCCCGTGGCGTCGAGCTTCTTCCGGAGGTAGCTGATATAGACCTCGACCATGTTGACCTTGCCGTCGAAGCTGTAATCCCACACCCGGTCGCGAATCTGGGCCTTGGACACCACCTGTCCGGCGTTCATCATCAGATAGTGGAGCAGCCGGAACTCGGTAGGGGTGAGTTCGACCGACTCGGTGCCCCGGGTCACCTCGTGGCTCTCTTCGTCGAGCTCGAGGTCGCCGACCCTGAGGCGCGGACCGACCTCTTCGAATCCTTCGGACCGGCGCAGGATGGCGGTGATCCGCAGCAGCATCTCCTCGACGCTGAACGGTTTGGTCATGTAGTCGTCACCGCCCAGCGCCAGTCCCCGGAGGCGGTCGTCGAGGTCGCCCCGTGCCGTCAGGAACAGCACCGGAATGTCGGCCGTGCGGCGCTGCTCCCCCATACGCTCGAGCACGGTGAATCCGTCGAGGTCGGGCAGCATGACATCGAGGACCACCAGATGGGGACGGAAGGTCTCCACCGCCCGCAGCGCCTCGCTACCACTGTGGGCCACGTCGACGGTGGCCCCCTGGAGCCGCAGCGCCATCGACACCAGGTCGGTGATGCTCGGTTCGTCGTCCACCACCAGGATTCGCTGCTCGGCGGTCATCGCCATCGCCATGCCCACCTTGCTTGCCGCCGAGTCCGTCGGTTTCCCATTCGACCATGGTGACGGATAGTTCTGTGAGATTCCTTGGAGTCGGGGCAGGAGCACGCCCGTGGTGCCGCCCGTGGCGGTCGCGCCTTGCATTTCACTCCTTGCACTTCATGCCGCCATCGCTTCCGCGAATGAGTCTATGACGTATATCTATCTCCTATATTTGCAGGTTCCTCGGCGCTCCGAGCGCTTGAGCAGCGCCTTTTTCTCCGACGATTTCTCAGACGCCCTTCCCAAACGTCCCGTCGGGCATAGCCACCCATTTGCAGAACCCAATGGTGGGAGACGGCACGACGGTCCGGGACAGGTCCGGGATGACAGCACGACCCACCTGGCGTCGCCGAGGTGGTGCATCGGCTCAGAACCGGTGGTGCCAGCCACCCTTCCGGAGTGGCTCTCCGTCCACCAACAACTCCCCTGGCCGGTCCGTGCAGCACCCGATGGCCAGTGGGGGCCGCAGGCCGGCGACCGAGAAGGTGCGCATCAGATCGTCCGGTGCGCCGGTGGTGATCACCAGCTCGAAGTCCTCGCCTCCGCTGAGGGCTTCCTCCCAGGTGGCGCCCTCGGCCACCGGCAGCCCTTCGACGAGCACGCCCACGCCCGACGCATCGGCCAGGTGGACGAGGTCCGAAGCCAGGCCGTCGGAGAGGTCGATGGCCGCGGTGGCGCCTGCCCGCCGGGCCGATTCCCCCTCGTCGAGGCGGGCCGCGGGCCTCCGGTGGGCATGGATGCACGCGGCGCCCGCCGAGTCGCCCGAGCTGGCACTGCTGCGCAGCAGCCGCAAGCCTGCCGCCGACCGGCCCAGAGGACCGGTCACAAAGACGTGATCGCCCGGCTGGGCCCCCGAACGCAATAGCAGCGCACCGTCGGGCCCGGAACCGACCCCGAATCCTGTGGTGGACACCACCAGGACCGGGGACGTTGCCATATCCCCGCCGACGATCACACACCCGGCATCGGCAGCGGCATCAGCCAGCCCGGTGGCCAGATGGTCGAGATCGGTACCCGGGGGCGCCGCTATCGACACCAGTGCGTACTCGGGCCGGGTGCCCATGGCGGCGAAGTCGGACACGGTGACCATGATCGCCTTGTAGCCGACGTCCTCGAGGCTGCTGAGGGCCAGGTCGACATGGACTCCCTCGACCACGACATCGGTGGCCAGAACAACCTGATCGCGGGGGTGCCGGCCCGTCCGTCCGGTGGTGCGGAACCGGACAACGGCAGCGTCATCCCCGATCCAGGTGTCTCCCGGAGGGGGGACCGCTCCCCCGGGGAGCCGGATCCGGGCGGCCGCCTCGAAACGGGCCCGGAGACCCTCAATGGCCGCAAACTCGTCGATGCCCGGTTCGGGCTCGGCCGGGTGACCTCCGGAATTGGGACTCTCCACCTCCCTTGCCTACCATTGAGCCACGCCACCACCACTACAATCGGTGGATAACCGGTGGATAGCCGGGCGGTCCTACGATCGCACCGAGTCGGAGCTCCGAGGAGGAAGACCCAGCCCATGCCCCCAACCGAGAACAAAAAGCTGATCGCATGGGTGGATGAGATCGCGGCATTGACCGAGCCGGCCGCCGTCGAATGGTGCGACGGGACGGCCGAGGAGTACGACCGCCTCTGCCAGCTTCTGGTGACCAACGGAACGTTCACCAAGCTCTCGGAGGCCAAACGACCCAACAGTTACTGGGCACACTCGGACCCGGGCGACGTTGCCCGGGTGGAGGACCGCACCTATATCTGTTCAACTCTCGAGTCCGACGCCGGCCCGACCAACAACTGGCGGGACCCGGCCGAGATGCGGGAGCTGCTCACCGGCCTGTTCAAGGGATCGATGCGCGGACGCACCATGTACGTGGTCCCGTTCTCGATGGGACCGCTCGGATCCTCAATCGCCCATATCGGCGTTCAGGTGACCGACTCGGCCTATGTTGCCGTGTCCATGAGGATCATGACCCGGATGGGCCGAGGGGCCCTTGAGGTCCTTGGGGCCGACGGCGAGTTCGTCCCCTGCCTCCACTCGGTGGGCGCCCCACTGACCGAGGGTGAGCAGGATGTGCCCTGGCCGTGCGACTCGGAGAACAAGTACATCGTCCACTTCCCGGAGACTCGGGAGATCTGGTCCTACGGGTCCGGATACGGCGGTAATGCGCTCCTGGGCAAGAAGTGCTTCGCACTCCGGATCGCCTCGGTGATGGCCCGGGATGACAACTGGCTGGCCGAGCACATGCTCATCCTCAAATTGACCTCACCGGCCGGCGAGACGAGGTATGTGACCGGCGCGTTTCCCTCCGCCTGCGGCAAGACCAACCTGGCCATGCTCATCCCCACCCTTCCCGACTGGAAGGTGGAGACGGTGGGCGACGACATCTGTTGGATGAAGTTCGGGGCCGACGGCCGCCTCTACGCCATCAACCCCGAGGCCGGGTTCTTCGGGGTAGCGCCGGGCACCAACAGCCACACCAACCCCAACGCCATGTTCACGCTCGATGGGAACGCCATCTTCACCAATACCGCGCTCACCGATGGCGGGGACATCTGGTGGGAGGGGATGACCGACGACCCTCCGGCCCATCTCACCTCCTGGAAAGGCGAGGAATGGACGCCGGCGTCGGGAACGCCGGCTGCCCACCCCAACGCCCGCTTCACCGTCCCGGCGTCCCAGGATCCGGCCATCGCCTCGGAGTGGGAGGACCCGGCCGGAGTTCCCATAGACGCCATCCTTTTCGGAGGCCGGCGAGCGTCGGTGGTGCCGCTCGTGTTCCAGTCGAGGGACTGGGAGCACGGTGTGTTCCTGGGATCGATCATGGCCTCCGAGACAACGGCGGCCGCGGCCGGCGCCGTGGGCAACCTGCGACGGGATCCCTTTGCCATGCTCCCCTTCTGTGGCTACAACATGGCCGACTACTTCTCCCACTGGTTGAGCCTGGGTGCTGCGGCCGATCCGGTAAAACTGCCCAAGATCTTCTATGTGAACTGGTTCCGGAAGGACGAGGACGGGCGCTGGCTGTGGCCGGGGTATGGCGAGAACTCGCGAGTGCTCGAGTGGGTCTTCGAGCGGGTGGCCGGAAGAGGCGATGCCACGGACACCCCGATCGGCCTGGTCCCGACTCCGGGAGCCATCGATACCAACGGTCTCGACGTCTCGGACGCCGACATGGACAAGCTGCTCACCGTCGACATCGACGAGTGGAGGGCTGAGGTGCCGAGCATCCGCGAGCACTTCGCTACCTTCGGTGACAAGCTTCCCGCCCAGCTCCGAGCCGAAGTGGACAAGCTCGAGCAGCTGCTGGGCTGAGGCGGCTCCGCCCGCCTCACCTCGGCCAGATCGCTGGCCACGGTCTTCACCCCCCAGGCACTCAACGGGCCGGGCGCACCCGGCGGGTCCCCGCCAGACTGCCCTGCATGGCTCGACGGGAACTCATGTAGGAGACCGCTCCGAGAGCAGAGACCACGGCCATGACCAAGCTTCCGGCCGCCACCGGCAGGGACAACACCACCGGGACGAACGAGCCCACCACCCACATGAGCTGGAATCGGGTCTCGAACCGGGCGAAGGCCCGGCCCTGATCCGACTCGTTGACGTGGCGCTGGACCAATGCGTCGAACGAGGGTTTGGCCACTGCGCTGGCCAGCCCGACGGCCAGCGCGATCACCGCCCAGAACCAGCGCGCCGGATAGAAGGCTCCCAGCACAGTGATGGCCGCCACCACCAGTAGTGAGGCGATGAGAATGTGCTGCTCATCGAGGAACCGGCGTATCCGCGACACCAGCAGCACCCCGATCAGGGCCCCGGCAGTGAGGCCGCCCAGGACGAACCCGAACCACCAGGTGGCGGCCCCCTCCCGACGCAGCCCGAAGGCGAACAGGAACGTTGTGAACCCGACCAGGCCCTTCAGCACCGACATGGGCATCAGGGCCAGAAGGACCTCGGTGTCGGCGAAGGGCCGGAAGGCGGCCAGATCCTCTTCGTCCTCGTCGCCCCAATCGGGATCGAGGTCGGGGACCCAGGGCAGTTCGGTCGGGATCGGCTCCCGTCCCACTTCACCACCGGCTTCAGCCGTAGTCCCCTCATCGCCTCGGCGGGCGGCCAGGAGCCGGGACAGGTGCTTGGACACCGGCAACCGGGCACCGGCCACGGTGGCCGCGGCGAACACTGCCACGTTGACCCAGAGCACGCTGGCAGCGCCACCCAACTTGAGAATGGCGACGGCGGGAACGGCGAACGCGAACCCGGATAGTGAGGCTAAAAGCCCCAGCCGCGCGTTGAGTGTGGCCAGGTCGGGCTCGATCCGGTCGGTGCCGGTACCGGGATCGGACACGTGGATGAGCGGCGTTCCGTAGGGTGGTGTCGGGTCGGGACCCTGCCCCAGCCCAGCCCGGCCCGGCACCGCACTTCCCTCGACCCGGTAGGGATCGGGATGGGGATCGGGGATCGGACCGCTGGCCGTCTCGTCCAACATTCCCAGTGTGGCCATCTCCGGGACCAGGGCGCCTTTGGTCACCAGGTAGACCTTGGACAACACCAGCATGGCGAAGGCCTCGGGAAACAACAGGAGCGAGTGGATGTCTCGAGCCAGGAACGGGCAGAGCACGGCACGACCGACGGCCGAGGCCACCACCATGGCCCGGCGAGCGCCCCGGCTGCGGTCGATGAGGGGGCCGAGGGCTGGAGCAACGACGGCGAAGGGTCCCATGGTCAACAGCAGGTACAAGATGACCTTGTCCTTGGCCGCAGTGGGCGAGATCGAAAAGAACAGCGAACCAGCCAACGAGACGGCGAACATGGTGTCGCCTGCGGTCATCAGGACGTGGGTGAGCGCCAACCGACCGAATGGTCGACGCTGGTCGAACAGGTCGGTGATCGCCGACCTCGCCAAGCGCCGGAACTGGTCACTTCGTTCCCGAACGCCCACCTTCGCATGGTAGGCGGCTGAGGTGGCGGCGGTAACATGCCCCGGTCTCGAGTGTCCACGGTGACAGGAGCGTTCAATGCCGGTCAACGCCTATGTGCTGATCCAAACCGAGGTAGGTAAAGCGGCCGGTGTGGCCCGGGCGGTAGGCGGCCTCGCCGGAGTCGTGGCTGCCGAAGGGGTCACCGGTCCCTACGACGTGATCGTGCGGGCGGAGGCGGAGACGGTCGACGAACTGGGTCGCATGGTGGTCGGCGCGCTGCAGCTCATCGACGGGGTAACCCGCACGGTGACCTGCCCGGTGGTCAACCTGTAGGTCGGGAACCGCTCGGGTTCCCACAGCCGCACGGGGTCAGGCGATGGCCCCAGCGGCTCGCAGTTCTTTGACCTCGCCCTCGGCAAGTCCCCAATCGGCCAGCGCCTCGTCGGCGTGCTGGCCGGGGTTGGGTGGAGGCCGCCGGATGGATCCGGGAGTCCCTAGGAACCGGGGAGCCGGTGCCGGCTGGACCACGCCGGCCACCTCAGTGAACGTCCCCCGGGCCGTGTTGTGGGGATGACCAGGTGCCTCCGACGGCGACAGGACCGGTGCGGCACAGGCGTCACTGCCTTCGAAGACCGTCTCCCACTCGGCCCGGGAGCGGGTGGCAAAGATGGCAGCGAAGCGCTCTTTCATCTTCGGCCACGCCTCTCGATCCATCTGGTCGGGTAGATCCTGACCCTCCAGCCCGAGGAGCCGTAGCAACTCGGCATAGAACTGGGGTTCGATGGCGCCGACCCCGATGAAGCCCCCGTCAGCCGTCTTGTAGACCTCGTAGAAGTGGGCGCCGGTGTCCAGAAGGTTTGTCCCCCGTTGCTCGTTCCAGATGCCGGCGGCCCGCAGCGTGTAGGTCATGGTCATCAGCGACGCGGCACCGTCGACCATGGCTGCGTCGACCACCTGGCCCTTCCCGGTCTGGCGGGCGCTGATGATGGCGGCGCACATCCCGAAGGCCAGCAGCATGCCGCCCCCACCGAAGTCCCCCACCAGGTTGAGGGGCGGATACGGAGTCTGGCCGGCACGGCCCATCGGCTCGAGGGCGCCGGCCAGGGCGATGTAGTCGATGTCGTGGCCGGCCGCCTTGGCCATTGGGCCATCTTGGCCCCACCCGGTCATCCGGCCGTAGACCAGGGCGGGGTTCCGAGCCAGACAGACGTCGGGTCCCAACCCGAGTCGCTCGGCCACCCCCGGCCGGAAACCTTCCATCAATCCGTCGGCCTTCTCGACCAGCCGGAGCACCAGGGCCACGCCATCGGCGTGCTTGAGATCGACCGCCACCGACCGGCGTCCGCGGTTCATGAGGTCGACGTGAGCCTCGGTATGGGGCGGATAGGTGGCCCGGTCGGAGCGGTCGATCCGGATGATGTCTGCTCCACCATCGGCGAGCATCATCCCGGCGAAGGGCGCCGGTCCCAACCCGGCCAGTTCGACAATCCGGACACCTTCGAGTGGCCCGCTCATCGGTGGCCCGTGGGTGCGGAGGTGGGCCGGGAGCGATCGCTCGCCCGGAAAACGTTCACGTTGAGCATGGCCGGATGCTGCCCCGTCCACCTCCGGGGGTCAAATGCTACTGGCCGGCCGGGAGGCAAGAGGGCTCGGCATCCGGCGGGTTAGCCTTCGGCCGGAGCCGGAATCGGCAAGGGAGTCCGGGGTGGTGCTGACTCGACGAGCCAAGGGACCTGGACGGGTCAACCTGATCGGTGACCACACCGACTACAACGCGGGCCTGGCGCTGCCCATGGCCATCGGCCCGGGCGTCACCGTGACGTTCACCGCCTCCACGAGCCGACGCGTGGCGGTGACTTCGTCTCTGTTTGACGTCGACGCCGATCTGGCCATCGATCTGGCCGCGAATCCGGCGACGATCTCCGCGGTCGAGCCCGCCTGGGCCCGCCCGATCGCCGCGCTCATCGCCCTGATCCGGCCGGCCCACGGTGGCACGTTGGTCATCACCACGACCCTGCCGATGGGAGCGGGACTGTCGTCCAGTGCGGCCCTCGGAGTGGCCCTGGCCGAGGTGGTGGGGACCGGCGGCCCACCCGAGGAGATCGCCCGCCTGTGCCAGCTCGCCGAACAGTTGGCCGGCGTGCCCATCGGGATGATGGATCCATTGGTGTGCGCCGGGGGGCGAGCCGGACACGCCATGCTCATCGACTTCTCCACACTGACCTTCCGCCACGTTGCGCTTCCCGGGGACGTCGACGTTGTGGTGGTTGACTCAGGTCAATCCCGGACCCTGTCCACGTCGGCCTATGCCGTGCGGGTGGCCGAGTGCGAGCGGGCCGCCTCCCGGATCGGACCACTGGGTCTGGCCGATTTGGGCGATCTGAGCGACCTGCGCGATCCGGTCCTACGGCAACGGGCCCGCCACGTGATCAGCGAGTGCCGCCGGGTGCGGGACACCGCCGACGCACTGACCGCCGGCGACCCGGTCCTCGCTGGCCGGCTCTTGTCCGAGAGCCACCGGAGCCTGGCTGATGATTTCGTCGTCTCCACCCCGGTCCTGGACGACCTGGTAGCAGACCTCGTGGCCCGACCGGGTGTGCTGGGGGCTCGCCTCACCGGGGCGGGATTCGGTGGCTGCGTGGTCGCCTTGGCCCGACCGGGTGCTCTCGACCCCGATCGGCTAGGCCGGCCGGCTTGGCTGGTCAGTGCGTCCAACGGCACGGTGGCCTCCCGGGCCTGACGGCGTCGCCCGCCTCCATCGGGACCAGTCAGTCGATGCCCGGGTCCATCTCCGGATGCGGTCGCAGCCTCCGGTTGATCACCCGTTGCAGGATCACCGGCTTGCGGACATCGTCGATCCACCGGATCCGGGCCTCGCCCTGGATCTCCAACCCGAGCCGGCCTGTGGCCACCATGCGGCGCAGTGGTGACTGGACCGCGGCCACCGACAGGATCTGGCCCAACGGGGTCTCCGACTGCTGGCGCGACATGACCCCGGACTGCTCCACGATCCGCCGAGACGTGAGGACCAGGCTGGTGGTCCACCAACGAGTGGCGCGCACGGCCAACCACAGACAGGGCACGGCCACTACCAGGCCCTCCACCCAATGAAGTGCGACCGAGGTGTGGGGGATGGCGATGTCCAGCGTCACCCCGAGGGCGATGGCGGCCAGCGACACCACCAACGGACCCCACAGAAACGACCAGTGCGGCCTGATGTCGATCAGCACCTTCTCACCGGGAAGGAGTTGGAGCCGATGAGCGGCCAAACGCCTCAGCCCAACTTGCCGGCGATCGATCCGGCCACCGACAGGACGGTTCCATCGGCCCCGGCAGCCGAATACCCGTGGGTCGGGCGCTGGCGGGCCTCGTCCAAAAGATCCGAAAGCAGTGTGGCGAACGGTAGTGGTGGGTCCACCCACAAATACCGGGCCAACGAACCCGGGATGGTGTTGATCTCGTTGACCACGAACGTCTCGCCGTCGGAGAGGACGTCGATGCGGGCCACGCCCCGTACGCCGGCCAGGGTCACTACCCGTTCGGACGCGTCACGAATCCCCTTTTCCAGCTCCGACGGGATGGCTGCCGGCAGTTCCCGTTCGGCACCGGCCATGCCCTCCCCGGCCACGTATTTGTCCCGGTAGCCGAGGATGTCCGCCGATCCTGGTGCCCGGATGGGCCGCTCGATGGCTGACAACTCGAGCGTCGGCCAGGTGCGTACCCCGATCTGTAGGTCGAAGAGATCGGGCCGATAGGGCTCGAGCACAGCGCCGAAACGGAGGTGGGGATTGGCGGACAGCCGGGCCACCGCGGTGGCGAAGTCCTCGACAACGTCGATCCCTATGGAAGATCCACCGAACCGCGGCTTGACGATGTAGGGCCCGTTGAACCCCGGTGGGTCGCCATCGGCCACGAGCAGGATCCTGGGCAGCGTGGGCAGGCCCGACGCGGACATCAGCGTTCCGAAGGCCAGCTTGTCCATGCCCAGCGCCGCCCCCGAGACGGTCGGTCCCGAATACCGTAAGCCGGCGAGATCAAGAGCTGCCTGCAGGGTGCCGTCCTCACCGGGGCCCCCGTGGCAGCAGACCAGGGCCACGTCGATGTCGAGGTCCCGGGTCCGTCCACGCCGGCCGGCCACTTCACTGAAGCCGCCGCCCGGTCCAGCCGTGAACCGCAGCTGGCCGGCTCCTCGGGGGACGCCCTCGAGGAATGCCCCGGCCTCCAGTTCGGGGTCGACCTCGTAGAAGTCACCGGTCTTGGACCAGAAGACGGCCCGGAGCGGACCGTGGGCAACAGCCGGGGAGGCCAGCAGACCTCTACAGGCTTGGAGACCGGTGAGCACGCTCACGTCGTGCTCGGGGGACGGACCTCCGAAGATGACGGCTAGGTCGGGCACGGTGCGCTGAGTCCTCCCATCGTGGCTTCGTGGTCCTGAGCCGCCGCCGAGGCCCGGCCGGGTGCTCAATCGGTCAAGGGTAGTGGTCCGGCAGATCGTTCTCGTACAACACCCGGTCCCCCGCCCCCAGATGGGCCCGGACCCAGTCGACCGCCTGGTCGCGGTGGTCGACCTGGGTGAGCCGGATCTTGGAATCGGCTTGTGAAACCACGCCGGCCCGAAGGGCCCTCCGGTTGGTCCGACCCACGATGACCACATCGTTTGCGGTGGAGGCGATGGCTGCGCCGAATTTGCGGTTCTCTTCGAATTGCCGGGATCCGAGCTCGACCATGCCCGGCGTGACCACCACCGTGCGCGGGGACCCGGCTCCTTTGGCTCCGGGTTGCGCGGCGCTGGCAACCGCTGGCGGACCGGGGCGGACCAGCGCTGCGAGCGCCTCGGCGGCCCCGGCCGGGTTGGCGTTGTAGGTGTCGTCGAGGACGACGATTCCCGAGTCCGTCCGTACCGCCTGCAGCCGGTGTTCGACCGAGGGCAGGGTGCGCAAGCGCCCGGCGATGGACTCGGGCTCGATGCCCAAGAGCAGAGCGATGGCGACGGCGACAGCCAGGTTGGAGGGCTGGGTTCCGGTGGGAACATCTACCTCGGCAGCCAACAGGGATCCGGCCGCGTAGACCGAGACCACGGAGCCGTCACCGGACCGCTCGACGCAGACGTCGGCCCGGCGGTCTCGGGTCGAACAGCGCAGGACCCGTTTGCCCTGTCCCGCCGCTCGGTCGGCCACCGCGGCCAGTCGGGGATCGTCCACGGCCAGCACCACGTCGGCCGCTCGCTCTGTGATCTCCGATTTGGCCTCGACGATCCGCTCCTCGGTTCCGAACCGCTCGAGGTGGACCGGCCCGATGGCGGTGATCGCGGCGATGTCCGGGGGGCACCAGGTACACAGGTCGGCGATCTCGCCGGGCCCATAGGTGCCCATCTCGGCCACGAACACCTCGGTGCCGTCGGCCAGCTGCTCATTGACCGCTCGGGCCAGACCGGCCCGGTTGTTGAAACTGGCCGGAGTGGCCACCACCGGCCGGATCGGGCCTGACCAGATGGGCCACGTGGCCCTTGGTCGAGGTCTTGCCGTAGGAGCCGGTGATGGCCACGATGCGCGGGGCGACCCGTGTGCAGGCGGGCCGCCGCCTCCTCGACGAAGTGGGCCGAAAGCCGGTACTCGATGGGCGCGGTCACCGCGCAGGCCAGATCAACCAGGAAGGGGACGGCCAGGGCAGCGGCCACAGCCAGCGGGGCAGCCAGGCCGGAGGCCAGGCCCACCACCACTACGATCACCTCGCCGGCCGCCCAGACTGC
Source organism: uncultured Acidimicrobiaceae bacterium (assembly GCA_963824355.1). Taxonomy (GTDB): domain Bacteria; phylum Actinomycetota; class Acidimicrobiia; order Acidimicrobiales; family RAAP-2; genus Bog-756. Next base: position 57,026 of record CAWGOY010000003.1, read on the forward strand.
ACCCAGAGTCCGCAGCCGGCGGGTCCAGGCCATCGGCGACGTCCGGCCCCGGAGCGACAGTCCCACCGGACCGATGGCGACCCCGACAGCGGTCAGCACACCGACCAATGGCCACCAGACGGACACCGCCGCGGCAGCCAGCAGCGCGGCAACGAGCGCCAGGTTGACCGGGACGACCCCCACCAGCGAATGGCGAACCTGGAGACCGAGCCGGCCAGGTAGTGCTCACGCTGGGCCACCCGCAGCCAGCGCAACCCGAGCGGAACGCAGGCCAGTACGCAGACGGCCACGGTGGCCCAAGCCGGACCCGTATGCCAGCGGGAAGGTCGCATCACCGGTGCACCGGCATCTCGGCCGCGTGGCTCCGATCCGAGGCCATCACGTCCAAAAGGGCCCCGGGAGCCTCAGTCGGGATGAGGTGGCCCACCCCGGGCAGGACCAACAGGCGGGCCGACGGGATCATCGCATCGGCCCGCTCGGCCACCTCCACCGGCACCTCAGAGTCGTCCTCGCCCCAGACCAGGTCGATCGGGCAGTCGAGGGCGGCCAGATCGTCGACGTACTGTTCGGAAAGGAGTCGCACGAAGACCCCCCGCATGACCCCCTGGGCAGCCCGGTAGTCGGGTGAGCCGTAACGGTTGCGCAGGGACTCCATCCGCTCGTCCCCCACCAGTCCGAGCCGGTGCAGGCGCCGCATGATCCGGTAGGTGGTTGCCGGACGGCTTTGACGGTCCTGCCGGTCGAGCAGGGGTACACCGGTCAGGACCAGGCGTTCGATGCGGTTGGGGACGAGGGGGGCGAGCCGTGCCGCCACCCGGCCGCCGAAGGAGTGGCCGACCAGGACCACCCGCTCGGCCAGAACGCCCGGCTCCTCGAAGAGGGGGAGGAGATGAGTGGCGTAGTCGTCGGATCCCCAGGCCTGCGGTGGTGGTGGCGTCGCCCCGAATCCGAACAGATCGGGGGCGACCGCGGCAGACGGTTCCACCCTGAACAGGTACCCCAAAGACCGGAGCGAAGTCCTGGTGGGTGCGTCGCCACCCGTGTAGGGCCAGCACGGTGGCCCCGGCCGCCCCGGCCGGTTCCGACGTTCCCCAGCTCCCGCCGAACACGCGACCGCCGGCGAACGACTTCAGCACCGGTACACCCTACCGATAGCCTCAGCCCTTGTGGAGCCACTCGAATCGACCACCGCCCGGCAACGCGGGCAGTTCGACGCCCTCGATCGGGCTCTTGACGTGCTTACCGGGGCCCAGCGGGCCGCCGTCTTGGCACCGGCGCCAGCCTTGTGCATCGTGGCCGGTGCCGGGTCGGGGAAGACCCGGGTACTCACCCTGCGAGCAGCCCGACGCATCCGCGACGGCTCCGCCGAGGCCGACCACACCGCGGTGTGCACCTTCACCCGCAAGGCGGCCCGCGAGCTGCGCTCCCGTCTCGAGCTCTACGGCGTCCCGGTTTCGACCCCGGCACCGCCTGGAGGGGCGCCCGGACCCGGCGTCCGGGCCGGCACGCTCCACCAGCTCGGCCTCACCCTCCTGCGACGCCGGGCCAACGACCTCGGACAGCCGCCGCCGACGGTGGCCGAGCACCGGTTCCGCACGGTGCGGGACCTGGTCGCCGACCCCTCTACAGCATCGGAGGTGGACACCGAGATCGCCTGGGCCAAAGCTCGATGCCTGGCGCCGGATCGCTATGCCGACGCAGCCAACCGGGCGGGACGCCACACCACCCTGAGCAGCGACGAGGTGGGCGACGTCTTCGCCGCCTATCAGCAGGCGCTCGGCCGTCGTCGCTCCCTCGACCTCGACGATGTGCTGGTCCATGCGGCCGACCTGCTCCATGACGATCCCGACTTCGCCGAGCGGATGCGCTGGCGCTACCGGCATCTCTCGGTGGACGAGTTCCAGGATGTGAATCCGGCTCAGTTCCGGCTGATCAGTGCCGTGATGGGTGACCGCTTCGACCTCTGCGCCGTCGGTGACCCCAACCAGGCCATCTACGGCTGGAACGGAGCTGATCCCACCCTCCTGGCCCGCCTCCCCGAGGTGGTTCCCCACATGGAGGTGATCCGGTTGGACGAGAACCACCGGTCGACTCCCCAGGTGGTGGCGGCAGCCACCGCCGCGCTGGGCCCGGCCGCGGTGGTCCCGCCCCGGTCGAGCCGGATCGATGGTCCGATGCCGCTGGTGACCGCCTACGAGGACGATGCGGCGGAAGCCGAGGGTGTGATCGCGCTGCTGATCGATCGGGTCGACGACGGAAGCCGGTGGTCCGAGCACGCCGTGCTGGCCCGCACGCACGACCAGCTGGCCGCGGTGGCCCGGGCCATGACCCGGATCGGTGTCCCCTACCGGATGGCTCCGGCTCCGGAGGCCCCGTCTGACGACCCGGCCGGCGGAACGACCCCGAACATCGAGGCTGACCGCGGCCTGCCTGCAGTCGAGCTGGCCACGTTCCACCGGGCCAAGGGTCTCGAATGGCCGTCGGTCTACGTCCTCGGCCTCGAAGAGGGGTTCGTACCCATCATCTACGCCGAAACCAGCGAGGCACGGGCCGAGGAGCGTCGTCTGCTCTATGTCGCCCTCACCCGGGCCACCGACAACCTCCACTGCTCGTGGGCACGGGTGCGGAGGATGGCCAACGGGCGCCAGATGGAGCGCCAACCCTCGCCCTGGTTGGCCGCCGTGGCTCGGGTGGCGAGGACCGGGAACGGGCGGGCCACGCCCCGCGACGTCGGTCGGCTCATCGCTGGTATCAGGGCCGGCATCAACCCCTGACCAGAGGCGGGTCGGCGGCGTGGCGCCGTCCGCGCTCGTCCGCAGGGGCAGTCAGGAGACCGACGTGTCGATCAGCACCGGAGCGTGGTCCGAAGGCTTCTCGCCCTTACGGGCGTTGCGGTCGATGAGGCCGAAGGTGGTCCGGGCGGCAAGCACTTCGGTGACCAGGATCAGGTCGATCCGCATCCCATGGTGCCGATGGAACGAACCACCCCGGTAGTCCCACCAGCTGAACAGACGGTCGTCGGGGTACACACGCCGGAAGGCGTCGACCAGACCCCATGACTCCAGATCGGTCAACGCCTCGCGCTCCGGTGGACTGACGTGGGTCATGCCCTCGAACTGGCTCGGATCCCAGACATCGCGGTCGTCCGGCGCCACGTTGAAGTCGCCACAGACGGCCACCGCCTGGTCGGGTTGGCAGGTGTCCTGCAACTGGACTTTCAGTCGTCCCAGCCAGGCCAACTTGGCCGGGTAGTGCTCGCTGTCGAGACTACGACCGTTGGGGACGTAGACCGAGTGGATCCTCACCCCGCCACAGGTAGCGGCAACCAGCCGGGAGCCCTGGTTGTCGCGGTCGCCGTCCAAACCCACCTGGACGTCGTCCAGGCCGACCCGGCTGGCAATGGCTACTCCGTTCCAACGGCCATCACCGTGGTGAGCGGTCTCATAGCCCAAGAGCTGAAAGGTGGCATGGGGGAATGCCGCGTCCGCCTGCTTGGTCTCTTGCAGACAGAGCACGTCCGGCCGGGCGTAGCCGATCCACTCCTCCACCCGGGGCAGACGGGCGGTCAGCGAGTTGACGTTCCAGGTGGCGATGCGCACGGTCCGACCACTCAACCCGGATCGGGTAGCGCAGCGTCGACCAGAACAAAGAGCAGCTCCGCCTGGCAGGCCAGCGCACCGCCGACCGTGGCCCGCCCGATACCCCTGCCGGCCCGGGCCGACATGCGGCCAAGCGTCACCTCGAGCTCGAGGGTTTCACCGGGTACGACCTGACGACGGAAGCGCGCCCGTTCGATACCGCCGAACAAGGGCAGCTTGCCCGCGAACCGGGGGTCGGCCAGGACGGCCACACCGCCCAGCTGAGCCAGCGCCTCGACCATCAGCACCCCGGGCAGGGTCGGTCGGCCGGGGAAATGCCCGGCGAAAAACGCCTCGTCGCCGGTGAGCCGCCAGAGTCCGGTAGCCGACTGCCCGGGCTCCACGTTGATGACCTCGGACACGAAAAGGAAGGGGGGACGGTGGGGCAGGTAGTCCTCGGCTCGCACGGGTGCCGAGGATATCGGTACTGGGCACGGGGCTGGACCCGCTCCGGTCATCCCCGGATGCCGGGGAGGGCCAGTTCGGCCCGGCGCCGGGCGGCATCCAGGGAGACCAGCACGAACGGGCGGGTCTCCCCTTTGGTCAGAACTTGTCGAGCCCGGTTGGGTGGGGGGTCGGCCAGACCCCGTAGCGGAACGTGGCAGAGCATGCCCGAGACGTCAACGTGAGCACCATGGGAGGTGAACGAGACGACGGTGCCGTCGAAGGTGCTGCCGATCGAGTGATCGGCCACGAAGGTGAGGAACGTCATCGGTTCGTTCAAAGCTTCGCTGACGGCATCGTTCGAGGCGGCTGCTGCGCGGCCCGACACTGTGGCCTTGCTGACAGTGGTCGCCTTGGTCGCCTTGGTTGCTTTGGTCGCTTTGGTGGCCTTGGTGGCCTTGGTCGCTTTGGTCGCCTTGGGGGCCTTGGTCGCCTTGGTGGCCTTGGTCGCCTTGGTCGCCTTGGCCGCCTTCGTGGCTTTGGTCGGCTCCGGCTCCTTGCTCGAGCTGGACGCCGCTTTGGCCGCCTTTGCCGCCTTTGCCGCCTTTGCCGCCTGGTCGCCTTGGTCGCCTTCGTGGCTTTGGTCGGCTCCGGCTCCTTGCTCGCGCTGGACGCCGCTTTGGCCGCTTTGGCCGCCTTTGCCGCTTTGGCCGCTTTGGCCGCCTTTGCCGCCTTGGTCGCTCGGGTCCGCCCTCCACGGGTGCTCGCCGGCTCAACGCCGGCCGATGGTTCGGTCGACGCTTCGTGCGCGTCGGAGTCCCCGTCTCCGTTGAGCTTGGCCTCCCGCCTCGACTTGCTGGTCACCGATCGGCTCCGGGCCCCGCGGACCGGCGTGCGGGGGGTGAAGATCCACCCCACCCCCGGGACCGGCTTGCCGCCAATGAGGCGACCCGGCTCGAACAGCCAGGGGCGTTCGGCGTGAAACTCCTGGAAGGAGTCGTTGGACAGCACCAGGGCCCCCGACTTCTCGGCGATGCGCAAGATAAAGCCGTCGCCCCGACCCACGGCACCGGCCGGAGGCGTGATCATCTCGCCGTGCTCCACCGCCTGGTCGAAGGCGGCCACCTCCGACGGGTCGATCCGGTGGCCGAAGGAGGCATCGACCACCACGGTGACGTCAGCGGTTGTGAAGCCCCGGTACTCCTCGAGAAAGGCCCGGATGGCCTCATCGAGCTGGGCCAGGCTGGGGAGGGTCCGACCCTCCGTGGCGATGTTGGACCCATCGACGACGATGCGCCGACGTTCGGGGGGATCGTTTTCCATAGAAGACCCCAGTCAATCATCTGACCAGGGGATGCACGGCCATGCCGGGGTCCAGACAGCGCGGGCAGAGCTGTTGGATGGGTCGGTCGGCACGTTTGCGGCCCCCCAGCCGCCGGGCTCCCTAGGATGACCAGGTGACCTCCGAGCAGGAACGCAGCGCCGAGGCGACCGACCTACTCCAGCACCTCATCCGCAACCGGTGTGTCAATGACGGCTCGGTAGCTTCGGGTCAGGAGCGACGGAGCGCCGATCTCCTGGTCAGCTACCTCGAGGGCTCGGGCGTGGACCTCGAGACATTCGAACCCGAACCCGGCCGGACCTCGCTGGTGGCCAAGATCCAGGGCTCGGATCCTTCGGCCCCATCCCTCACCCTGCTCGGGCACACAGACGTGGTCCCGGCCAACGAAGACGACTGGAGGCACGACCCGTTCGCCGGGGACCTCATCGACGGCGAGGTGTGGGGACGCGGTGCCATCGACATGCTCAACCTGACGGCCACCATGGCCACTGGGATCCGCCATCTGGCCCTCAGCGGTTTCCGACCAGCCGGAGATCTCACCTACGTGGCGGTGGCCGACGAGGAGGCTCTGGGCACACATGGGGCCCAGTGGCTGTGCCAGCACGTCCCTGACCAGGTTGGCGCCGACTACGTGATCACCGAATCAGGGGGGTTCCCCATGACCGGTGCCGACGGCACCCGGCGGCTTCCGGTCATCGTCGGCGAAAAGGGCGTCTACTGGTGCCTGCTGACCGTCCGAGGGACTCCGGGGCACGGCAGCCAACCCCTGAGGACCGACAACGCCCTGGTGAAGGCGGCCGAAGTGGTCAGGCGCATTGACACGTTCCGTCCGCAGGCCCAACTCCACGAAGCCTGGACCCGGTTCATCGAGGGCATCGGATTCCCGCCCGAGCTCGCCGAACCGCTGCTCGATCGCGACCGGATCGACGCCTTCTGCGACGAGCTGGCCCTCGTGGGCCTGGCCCGACAGGCTCACGCCTGCACCCACACCACCATGGCCCCCACCATCATGCGGGCCGGAACGAAGCTCAATGTGATTCCCGACCGGGTTGAGCTTGAGGTCGACATCCGCTCCCTCCCCGGATGGGACACCGACGACGTGCGGGCCATGCTGGTCGAGGTCATCGGCGACCTGGCCCACGACGTGGACATCACGTTCGGCTCCGAACAGCCCTCGACCACGTCACCCATCGACACGCCGCTGTGGGATGCGCTCGAACGGGTCAGCCGGATCTTCTACCCGGGAGCCCGCACAGTCCCCTTCCTGACCGCGGGGGCGACTGACGCCCGCTTCCATCGGGCACTTGGCAGCGTGGCCTACGGGTTCGGACTCCACAGCGACGCCATCGGCTTCGAGCAGTACGGCGCCATGTTCCACGGGATCGACGAGCGGGTCGACGTGGAGTCACTCCACCTGTCGACCGAGATGTGGATGGCCCTGGCCAGCGACTTCCTGGTCTGAACGAACGGTCGGACCGCCGGAGACGTAGCCGCGGCGGCAACGGACGTCAGCCCACCGCCCGGGCCAGGAGATCGTCCTGCTCGAGACGGTGGAGGGCCACGCTGCCGGTGGCCGGACTGGCCGACTCGGCCCGGCTCACGTGGCGCAAGGCGTGGGTGTCACGAAGTAGGCGGTGCAGCCGGCTGTGCACGAAGCTCCAGGCGCCCATGTTCTCGGGCTCCTCCTGCAACCACACCACCTCGCGGGCGTTCGGGTAGCGCTCGAGGACCGCCCCCACATTGGCCTTGGGCCAGGGGTAGAGCTGCTCGACCCGAACCACCGCCACGGCCCGTCCGACATCCCCCACTTCGTCCCGGCGGGCCAAGGCGTCATAGGCAACCTTGCCGGTGCACAGCACCACCCGGGTGACCGCTCCGGCATCGAATCCCTCCTCGCCGGCGGCCGGATCGTCCAACACCTCGGCAAACGAGCCGGAGGTGAAGTCGGCCACCGGAGAGCGGGCCTGGCGGGCCCGCAGGAGCGACTTAGGGGTGAAGACCACCAGCGGCCGCCGCTCGGCCCCCCGCACCTGGGAACGGAGCAGGTGGAAGTACTGGGCTGCGGTGGTCGGATCGGTCACCCGAAGGTTGCCGCGGGCGCACATGGTCAGGAACCGTTCGATCCGAGCCGAGGAATGCTCCGGTCCCTGTCCCTCGTAGCCGTGCGGAAGCAGCAGGGTGAGGCCCGACTTCTGGCCCCACTTGTCGTCCGCGGCCACCAGAAAGTTATCGACGATGATCTCGGCGCCGTTCCAGAAGTCGCCGAACTGAGCCTCCCAGGCCACCAGGTCGTCGATGGCTTCGACCGAGTACCCGTACTCGAAGCCCACACAGGCGTACTCGGACAGTAGCGAGTCGCGGATGGTGAACCGGCCACCCTCCAGTCCGGCCAGCGGGACGTACTCCTGGCCGGTGGTGTGGTCGACCAGGACGGCGTGACGCTGCGAGAAGGTACCGCGGCGAGTGTCCTGACCGGTCAGCCGGACGTTCGTCCCTTCCAAAAGCAGCGATCCGAAGGCCAGCGCCTCCCCCAGAGCCCAGTCGATCTCACCGTCGGCCACCACCTTGTCCCGCTGTTCGAACTGGCGGGCCAGTTTGGGGTGGAGGACGAACCCCTCCGGCACCGTTCGCACCACCTCAGCCAGGCGGGAAAGCACCGAGGCGTCGACACCGGTCTCGACCGGCGGGATCCACAGGTCGGGGACCACGTAGGTGGGGAGCACCGGGGCGGGTGCCGCCGCCGATTCGGCCTCGGCCCTGGTCTCGTCCAGAGCGGCCTGCAGCCGGGCCGAGAAGTCGTCCAGCGCCTGTTCGGCCTCGTCGAGCGAGATGTCCCCCCGCCGCACCAGCGACTCGGTGTAGAGCTTGCGCACCGACCGCTTGGCCTCGATCAGCGCGTACATCAACGGCTGGGTGTAGCTCGGATCGTCGCCCTCGTTGTGACCGTGGCGGCGGTAGCACACCATGTCGATGACCACGTCCTTGTGGAAGGCCTGCCGGAAACCGAATGCCAACCGGGCGGCCCGGGCACACGCCTCGGGATCGTCGCCGTTGACGTGGAAGATGGGGGCCTGCACCATCTTGGCCACGTCGGTCGGGTAGACCGAGGTTCGGGCGGCCTCGGGTGCGGTGGTGAACCCCAGCTGATTGTTGATGACGATGTGGACGGTGCCACCGGTGCGGTAGCCGGCCAGCCCGGACAGGTTCAACGTCTCGGCCACCACGCCCTGCCCGGCGAAGGCGGCATCCCCGTGGAGCAGGATGGACAGAACCGGAAAGGGGTCCCCCGCTCCCTCCTCCAACTCGGGGCCGCTGCCCCGCTCGCCTCCCAGGGCGTCCTGCTTGGCCCGGGCCAGGCCCACCACCACCGGGTCGACCGCCTCCAGGTGGGATGGGTTGGAGGCCATGGTGACCGGGATGCTCCCTCCATTGCGGGCCACGAATGTACCGACCGCACCCTTGTGGTACTTCACGTCGCCCGACCCCTGGACCGACTCGGGATCGAGGTTCCCCTCGAACTCCTCGAAGATCTCGCCGTAGGACTTGCCCACGATGTTGGCCAGCACGTTGAGGCGGCCCCGGTGGGCCATCCCCATCACCGCCTGGCGCAGTCCCTCGTGCACTGCCTCGTCGAGGATGGTGTCGAGCAGCACGATGGCCGATTCTGCCCCCTCGAGTCCGAAGCGCTTCTGTCCCACGTAGCGCGAGTGGAGGAACCGCTCGAACACCTCGGCGGCATTGAGCCGGCCCAGAATGTGCCGCTGCTCATCAGGGGCGAGCACCGAGGAAACGCCCTCCAGATGCTGTTGGATCCACACTTTCTGGTCGGGATCCTGGATGTGCATGTACTCCACGCCCAGGGTCCGGCAGTAGGCATCGCGCAGCGTGTGCAGGATCTCGTCCAGGGTGGCGATGTCCTTACCGGCCAGGCCGTCGGCCACGAAGTGTCGGGGCAGGTCCCAGATGGTCAGGCCGTAGTGGAGCGGATCGAGCTCAGGGTGGAGTTCGGGAGGCTCGGCGTCGAGCGGGTCGAGATGGGCGATGAGGTGACCACGCACCCGGTACATGTTGATCAGGGTCTGGACATGCACCTGCTTGATGAGCCGCCGGTGGGTGCCATCACCCTCGTCGTCCGCGGCGTTGGCGTCCTTCTCCCACCGGACCGGCTCGTAAGGGATGTCCAGTGACTCGAACACCTGGTCATAGAAGCCGTGCTGGCCCATGAGGCACTCGGACACATGGGCCAGGAAGAGCCCCGATTCGGCACCCTGGATGATCCGGTGGTCGTAGGTCGAAGTGAGCGTGACCGTCTTCCCGATCCCCAAGTCGGCGAGGGTGCGGGGATCGGCGGCCTCGAAGCCCGGGGGGAAACCCAGCGCCCCTACGCCGACGATGAGACCCTGTCCGGGCATCAACCGGGGCACCGACTGAACCGTGCCGAGGGTTCCCGGGTTGGTCAGGGTGACCGTGGTGCCGCTGAAGTCGTCGGGGGCGATCTTGTTGGTGTGGATTTTGCGCACCAATTCCTCGTAGGAGGCGACGAAGCCCCGGAAGTCGAGCGTGTCGGCGTTGGTGATGCAGGGCACCAGCAGAGTGCGAGAACCGGAAGCCTTCTCCACGTCCACGGCCAGTCCCAGACCGACGTGGCGGTGTCGGATGACGCCCGGAGTCCCCTTTCCGTCGGCGTCGGCCACGAACGCCGCGTTCATGGCCGGCACGGCCAGCAGCCCCCTCACGACGGCATAGCCGATGAGATGGGTGACGCTCACCTTTCCCCCGGTGGTGCGCAGGAGCTGATTGTTGACGATGGTGCGGTTGACCTCGAGCAATTTGGCCGGCACCACCCGCACACTGGTGGCCGTCGGCACGCCCAGGGAGGCCTCCATGTTGGTCACGATGCGACCGGCAGCACCCCGCAGCAGCGTGGCCGGCTCGTCGGCCTCGTGGGCGTGGGCACCGGGCAGCGGAGCGACATCGGTAGACGATGCCGCGGTGGACGATACGGCTCCGAGCGATCCCGCTGCGCTCGGCGACGGGGCATCCGGACTGCCGGGAGCCGGGGGGCTGTACGTGGTGGCGACTGTGGGTCCGGGTGCCGGAACGCTGGCCACCGCACCGGATGCCGGCGGTGCACCCGCCGGCCGGTAGTCGGCGAAGAACTCCCGCCAGGACTCCGACACCGCGGTGGGATCGGCCTTGTACCGGTCGTACATGTCCTCGACCAACCAGGCGTTGGGTCCGAATGCGCCCGATCCGGAGGCGGACCGCCCTCCGTCCGCTCCGTCGACGGTGGCGGTCATGACTGATCACCCGAGGCCGGGGTGCCGCCAGTCGGATTGTCGTGCTCGAGGGGGTCCATCGTCGGCCAGCCTACCGGGCGGCCATGCGTTCACTTCGCACTTCTCCGGCTCTCCGGTACACCGTGGGTCGCGCCGGCACCGACGACGCCGGGGCATCGAGCGCCGGTCGGATCGGGGGCATCGGAAGACCGGTCCGGCTGGGGGCTCGGGTAGCCCCCAAGACCCCAGGCCGGCCGGGCCCTCAGCGGGCCTTGGTGATCTTCGGGGCCGGAGCCTGTCCGTTGACGACCTTCTTGAACGAAGCGCCCGCCGACACCTTCGGGCTCTTCGATGCCTTGATCTTGATCGTCTCACCGGTTTGCGGATTGCGACCAGTACGAGCGGCGCGCTGGGCCCGGTCGAAGGTCAGGAATCCGGTGATGACCACCTTCTCGCCCTTGGCCACCGTGGACACCACCACGTCCTCGAGTCCACCCAGGACGGTTGCGACATCCTTGGCGGTCGATCCGGTGTGGGCAGCCACGGCCGAGATGAGATCGGTTTTGGTAAGAGGCACTGTCTCTCCTTCGTCTTTGGAAGCCACAACAATGCACGATCTGGACGGCCCATGTGGACACCCGGCGGTCGGCTCCTGGCAAAACCCCCGGCAGGCGGCTCCCCTGGGACCAGTACCCGACGGGCCGATCCGCGGCGTCGCTCCTTGTCAGGACCCGGTCTGGCGCAGTGGAGGGTCACCTGGGAGGCTGGGCCGGACATGCCCCCGACCCACCTGCTGGCCGTCACCGAACGGGCCCCAGAAGGACCGGCCGGCACCGGCCCGCTCGTCGTACTGGTCCACGGTTCGCTCGACCGGGCCGACAGCTTCAGCCGCGTTGTCCGTCGCCTCGACGACCTCCCGACCGTCGTCTACGACCGGCGCGGCTACCAGGGATCGCGTGGCGCCCTCCCTCTCACTGTCACCCTCGACGGTCAGGTCGACGACCTCCTGGCCGTCATCGACGGCCGACCGTCGGTGGTCGTCGGCCACAGTTACGGCGGTGACATCGCCTTGGCCGCCGCCCTGCGGGGCGGGACGCCAAGCCCCATTCGTTCGGTGGCCGCCTATGAACCCCCCATGCCATGGCTGGGTTCGTGGTCCCGGCGGCCTGGCGCCCCGACCACTGCGGAGGACGTGAGCCCGGCTGTCGCCGCCGAGCGATTCTTCCGCCGGATGGTCGGTGACGCCGCGTGGGACCGACTCCCGGAGAGGACCAAGGCGGAGCGCCGTGCCGACGGGCCGGCGCTGGCCGCCGAACTCCAGGCCATCCGCCTCACCGAGGCCCCCTTCGACGTAACCGCACTGACCGTCCCGGCCACGTTCGGTCGGGGAGGCAGCTCCGCGCCCCGCCACCGCGACACGGTGGGATGGCTGGTCGAACACACGCCCGGGGCCGAGTTGGTCGAGATCCCCGGTGCCGACCACGGCGCCCACCTCACCCACCCCGATGCCTTCGCCGGACTGGTGCGCCGAGCGGTAGACCGTGCAGGCGAGCCGGCGGGGTCCCCGGTATGAACATTCTGATCAGCGGGTCCTCCGGTCTCATCGGACCGCCCTGGTCGACGACCTGGCAAAGGATGGCCACCAGGTCACCCGACTGGTCCGGGGTGGCTCGGTGACCGATCCGAAGGAACCGTGATGTGCCCTGGGACCCGCGACCGGGGCCATCGACGTGGCCGGCCTCGACCGGGCCGGGCCCTTCGACGGGGTGGTCAATCTGGCCGGAGCCGGCATCGGTGACCGGCGATGGTCGCCGGCCCGCAAGCGCGTGCATCCTCGACAGCCGGACGGCCGTCCACCCGACTGCTGGTCGATCCCTGCTCCGGCTGCCGTCCCCTCCCCGGTGCTGGTCAGCGCCTCGGCGGTCGGCTTCTACGGCGACCGGGGTGACGAGGAGCTGACCGAGGAGTCGGCGTCGGGTACCGGCTTTCTGGCCGAGGTGTGCCGGGCCTGGGAGGCCGCCGCGCTTCCCGCGGCGGACGCCGGCATCCGCACGGTGCTGTTGCGTACCGGCATCGTCCTCAGCCGGCACGGCGGTGCGCTTGGGCAAGCAGCTCCCGCTGTTCCGGGTGGGGCTCGGTGGGCCGGATGGGCCCGGGCACCCAGTACCGGAGCTGGATCACCTTGGAGGACGAGGTCGGCGCCATCCTCCACTGCCTGGTCGAGACCGGCTGGCCGGCCCGGTCAACGCCACCGCCCCCGAGCCGGCCACCGACGCCGGTACTGGCCCGGGCCATCGGCTCGGTCCTGCACCGGCCCACCGTGCTGGCGGTGCCGTCCGTTGCCCTCCGTCTGGCGTCCTGGGGCCGAGATGGCCGACGAGCTCGTCCTCGGCGGCCAGCGGGTGCTGCCCGGCTGCCCTTCGGCCTCCGGGTACGCCTTCGCCCACCCCGAACTGGACGAGGCGGTCGCGCTCGGTGCTGGCGCCCGCCAGGTGACCTCGGGCCAGCGGCCACGGATACGCTGGTCGGAGCCCGGTACCAGGGACGTCGCCGCCGGACCAACCCCATGACCGAGCAGGCCACGAGGTACAAACAGTCTCCAAGAACTGTAGGCCAGAGAATCGGTGCAGGCCAGAGCAAGAGGAGCGAACCACCATGACCGACACCGTCGTGGCCGACCAGGGCCCGGCTACCGGGGGTGGTGAGGCGATCACCCCCGAGCAGTTCGAGGCCGAGGCCCGGGCGCTTCCTCGACGCCAACGCCGCGAAGCGTCCGGAGGAGACCTTCGTGTGGGGCCAGGGCTCCGACAACGTGGGCCTGTTCCCCGAGCGCACGCCCGAGCAGGAGGCCGCGACGATCTGGCCGCGGCCCGGGCCTGGGCCCAGACGGTGTTCGACGCCGGCTTCGGATGGATCACCGGTCCGCCGGAGTACGGCGGTCGGGGGCTGCCCCGCGAGTACCAGCGCATCTACGCCGGCGTGGCCGCCGAGTACCGGACCCCGTCACCGCTCGGTCTACGGGATCGGCCTGGGCATGGTGGCGCCGACCATCCTGGCCCACGCCACCGACGAGGTGAAGGAGGCCTACCTGCGCCCGATGTACCGGGGCGACATCGTCGGCCTGCCAGCTGTTCAGCGAGCCGGCGTCGGGCTCCGACCTGGCCTCACTGCAGACCCGGGCGGTCCGCGACGGCGACGAGTGGATCATCAACGGCCAGAAGGTGTGGACGTCGGGGGCCCAGGTGTCCGACATCGGCGAGATCATCTGCCGCACCGACCCCGACCTGCCCAAGCACCGCGGGCTGACCGGGTTCGTGGTGGACATGCACGCGCCGGGGGTCGAGGTGCGGCCGCTGCGCCAGATGACCGGCGGCGCCTCGTTCAACGAGGTCTTCTTCACCGACGTCCGGGTGCCCGACTCCCACCGGCTGGGCGACGTCAACGGCGGGTGGACGGTGGCTCTGACCACCCTGATGAACGAGCGGGCGGCCATCGGCGGCGGCGGCGGCGGTGTCGGGCTGCCCACCACCACCCGGCTGATCGAGCTGGCCCGGGCATGGGCCGGTCCGACGACCCGCTGGTCCGCCAGCAGCTGGCCACGGTGATCATCAACGAGCGGGTGGCCCGGTACACCAACCTGCGGGCCATGGCCAAGATCGCCGTCGGCCAGCTGCCCGGGCCGGAGATGTCGCTGGCCAAGCTGTCCCTGACCGCCAACATGGTCCGCACCTACGAGCTGCTGTCGTCGGTCCTCGGCCCCGCCCTGGTGGCCGACACCGGGAGCTGGGGCACCTACGCCTGGTCCGAGTTCCTGCTCGGCGTGCCCGGCATGCGGGTCGCCGGCGGCTCCGACGAGGTCCTGCGCAACATCATCGGCGAGCGGGTGCTCGGCCTGCCCAAGGAGCCGGCGCCAGCCAAATGACCGGCGGTCGGTGGCTAGCGGAAGGCCAGCTCGTCGACGTACGACCACGGACCGCCGGTGCAGCGAGGTGAGGCCGAAGCCGGCCAGGGCGGTACGGTGCACCGGCGAGGGGTATCCCTTGTTGCGGTCGAAGTCGAAGGCCGGGAAGCTGGCTCGGCCATCGAGCGCATGAGCCGGTCCCGGGTGACCTTGGCCACGATGGAGGCGGCGGCGATGGAGACGCAGGCAGGTCGCCCCTGACCACCGTGCGGATCCGCGGGCAAGGGGACCGTCGGCTCATCCGGCTCGGCTGACCCGGCCGGATCACTCACGTAGTCGAAGTTGCCGTCCATCACCACCACCTCGGGGGGATGCTCGAGCCCGGCAAGGGCCCGGCGGGCCGCCAGAGCGCAGGGCGGCGGTCATCCCCAGCCGGTCGCACTCCACGGGGTCGGCGTGGCCGACCGACCAGTCGTCGCACCACTCGGTGACCAGGGGAAGAGCGCCTCCCGCGCGCTCCTCGGCGAGCAGCTTCGAGTCGCACAGGCCCTTCGGGGGCCTCCGGCCGACCGGGAACACCACCACGCCCACCGACACCGGTCCGGCCCAGGCGCCCCGGCCCACCTCGTCGAGACCGGCCACCGGACCTCACCGGTCGTCGGCCAGGGCCCGCTCGAGCCGGTCGTTGGGTCGCACGCGGGTCGCCGGCGGGTTCCGGGCACCTGCGACTGTCTTGCAACCTACCTCCCGCGTCACGGCCGGAGCTGGCTCCGGACCACCTTGCCCAGCGCATTGCGGGGCAGCTCCTCCACCACCTGGACCACCCGGGGCCGCTTGTAGGGGGCGAGGGTCGGCAGCGGTGAACGCCACCAGCTCGTCAGCGGTGGGGGCCGGGCCGTCGGCCACCACCCACGCCGTGACCACCTCGCCCCACTCCTCCGACGGCGTGCCGGCCACCGCCACCTCGGCCACCAGGGGGTGGCCGGCCAGCACGTCCTCGACCTCGCGCGGGGTAGACGTTGAACCCCCGGAGATGATCAGCTCCTTGGACCGGCCCCGGATGACCAGGTACCCGTCGACGTCGGCCCCGAGGTCACCGGTGCGGAACCAGGCCGGCCCGCCGTCGTCGGCCGGCAGCGAAGGCCTCGGCGTCGGCCGCCGGGCGCTCCCAGTAGCCGTCGAACACGTTGGGCCCACGGACCAGGATCTCCCCGTCGTCGGCAGGCGGACCTCCACCCCGGGCAGCGGGAATCCGACCGTGCCGGCCCGGCGCGGCCCCCTCGTAGGGGTTGGACACGTTCATCAGGGTCTCGGTCATCCCGTACCGCTCGAGCACCGGCGAACCGCAGGCGGCGCTGGCCGCGGCGTGCAGTCCGGCCGACAGCGGTGCCGAGCCGGACACGCAGAGCCGGAGGCCGGCCAGGTCGGCGGCCCGGCCCGAGGCGACCAGCCGGTGGTACATGGTGGGCACGCCGAAGAACAGCGAGGCCCCGCTCGTCCGGGCGGCCTCCACCACCGCACCGGGGTCGAACCCGGGGAGCAGCACGGCCGAGGCCCCGGCCAGCAGGGTGCCGTAGACCCCGACACACAGCCCGTGGGCGTGGAAGACGGGCAGGCAGTGGACCAGCCGGTCGTCGGGCGTCCACCGCCAGGCGACCCGACCGACTCCGTGGCGGCCAGCAGGTTGCCGTGGCGGAGCACGGCGCCCTTGGGTGCGCCGGTGGTGCCCGAGGTGAAGCAGATGAGGGCCGGATCGTCGGGCCCGGCTGGCGTCGAGGTCGCCGGCTCGGCGTCGGGCAGGTCGACCTCGGGCCCGGTCACCACGACCGGGTCCGGCCGGCCGCGGCCCGCACCCACTGGGCCTGCTCCGGCCGCTCGACGATGGCGGCCACCGGGCGCACGTCGGCCACGATGTGCCCCACCTCCCGCTCGCGAGTAGGCCGGGTTGGCCGGCACCACCACCAGTCCGGCCCGGAGGGCGCCCACGTGGGCCACCAGGGCGGCCACCGACGACGCGGTCGACCACACCACCCGATCGCCGGGTGCCAGCCCGGCCCCTAGGAGCCGGCCGGCCACCCGGCGGGTGGCGGCGTCGAACTCCCCCGCCGTCCACCCAGCCGCCGGGTCCCGGCCTCTTGCGAGGTAGCACGTCCCAGCAAAGGGGCGCTCCGGGATCGAGCCGCCCACCGTGCCGACCACGTCCGGACCAGGGTGCCCGGCGCGGTCAGGTCGTCAGCGACGAGCTGGGTCTCCGGTGGGAGATGGTCACGCCAGGGCCGCACGGCGTCCTCCTCGGTCGTCATCGTCACCACCCGGGCCCGGAGAGGGGAGTCGGGAGCAGGGGTTCCTCGGTCGGCGAAGCGAAGTCTGCTACACCAGAACGATCCGAGAAGGGAGGCGCCATGGCCGGCAGGGACGAGATGGCCGGGAGGGACCGAGGACCAGAGCCCCAGTCGCGGAACCGGCGCACCCCGGCGGGTCGCCGTGGTGCCCCACACCCACTGGGACCGGGAGTGGTACGAGCCGTTCCAGACCTTCCGGCTCCGGCTGGTCCGACCTGGTCGACGACCTGCTGGACCTGATGGAGCGGACTGCTCCTACCGCCCACTTCCTGCTGGACGGGCAGCTGGCGGTCGTCGACGACTACCTGGAGATCCGCCCGGAGAACGCAGGTCGGCTGCGGCGCCTGGCCGCGAGCGGGCCGGATCACCGTGGGCCCGTGGTACATCCTGATGGACGAGTTCCTGGTGTCGGGCGAGACCATCGTCCGCAACCTGCAGGAGGGCATCGGCCGGGGCACCGCCTTCGGCGGGGTGATGGAGGTCGGCTACCTGCCCGACATGTTCGGCCACGTCGCCCAGATGCCCCAGATCCTGGCCCAGGCCGGATTCGAGCACGCCGTGGTGTGGCGGGGCGTGCCCTCGGCCGTCGACAGCAACGCCTTTCGTTGGGAGGCCCCCGACGGCTCGGCGGTGCGGGCCGAGTACCTGGTGGCCGGGTACGGCAACGGCGCCGCCCTGCCCGAGGACGCCAAGGCGCTGGTGCGTCGCCTGCAGCCCTCTCGAGGAGTTCGGCTCGTTCCTCGGCCCCCGGACGACCCGCTGCTGCTGATGAACGGCACCGACCACCAGCGGCCCCAGCCGTGGCTGGGCCGGGTGGTGGCCGAGGCCAACGAGATCCAGGACGAGTTCGAACTGACCATCACCTCGCTGCCCGACTACCTGGCCGGCGCCCCCGGCGACGGCCTGCCGGCGTGGCACGGCGAGCTGCGCTCGGGGTCCCGGTCCAACCTGCTGATGGGGGTGGGCTCCAACCGGGTCGACGTGAAGCAGGCCGCGGCCCGGGCCGAACGGCGGCTCGAGCGCCTGGCCGAACCCCTGTCGGCCCTGTTCCTGCCAGCCGGAGCCGTGGCCGGCCCCGTTCCTCGACGTGGCCTGGAAGCTGCTGATCCGCAACTCGGCCCACGACTCGATCTGCGCCTGCTCGGTCGACGAGGTGGTCGACGCCGTGCTCCACCGCTACGCCGAAGCCCGCCAGATCGGCCAGGGACTGGCCGATGAGGCGCTTGCCGCCCTGGCCCGGTCCATGGCCGCACCCGGCCCGGTGGTCGTCAATCCGTCGGCCGCCGGCCGGGGCGGACTGGTCGAGGTGGTCGTGCCCGTCTCCGGTGCCCCCGGACCGCACGTCCAGGTGCTGTCGGAGCGGGCCGGGCTGCCCGGATCGATCACCCTCGACGGCGAGACGGTCCGCAACATGCTCGGTCTCATCCAGGGGGCCCGGATCGACGAGGACGCCTACATCACCGACGTGTCACTCGCCGAGGACGACACCGGCCTCGACGTCACCGTGGTGATCGGCAGCGAGCCTCGGCACGGGGTTCCGGTGGAGGAGGTCAAGCGCGAGCTGTTCACCCGGCTCACCGCCCGCCCGGACACCGAGGTCCGGCTTCGTCTGGACCAGCCGCCCGTGCGCCGGTTGCTGGCTCGTCAGCGCCCGGTGGAGGGGTTCGGTTGGGCGCGGTTCGAGCCCGACCGCTGGTCCATCCCGTACAGGTGGAAGACCAGGGCGGTCCGCCGACGCCTCACCAACGGTCTGGTCCGGGTGACCGTGGATCCCGCCGACGGCACCTTCGCCCTGGACGGCGTGCCCGGCTACGGTCGCCTGGTCGACGGCGGGGACCACGGTGACACCTACAACTACTCGCCGCCACGGTCGACTCGGTGGTCGACACGCCCGACTCGGTGTCGGTGGCCGTCGGCGAGCGGGGCCGGTCGGGCCACCGTCACCATCTCCTCGGAGTACGTCTGGCCCGACCGGGTCGACGGGGACACCAAGACCCGGGTGGGCAGCCATCGGGTGCCGGTCGACACCACCCTCGAGCTGCGGGCCGACGAGCCGGTGGTGCGGGTGAGGACCCGCTTCGTCAACCCGGCACGGGACCACCGCCTCCGGGTCCACCTGCCGCTCCCCTCCCCGGCAGCCACCTCCCAGGCCGAGTGCGCCTTCACCGTGGTGGAGCGGGGTCTGGTCGCCGAGGGTCGGCCCGACGAGTTCGGCCTGCCCACCTTCCCGTCGCGCCGGTTCGTGTCGAGTGGGCGGGCTCACCGTGGTCCACGAGGGCCTGCTCGAGTACGAGCTGGTCGACGTGGTCTCACCGGACGGTTCGGGCGCCACCGGGGTGGCCCGGACCTTGGCCCTCACGCTCCTGCGGGCAACCGGGATGCTGTCCCGGTTGGGCATGACCCTCCGACCGCTCACCGCCGGTCCCATGACTGCCGTTGGAAGGACCGCAGATGCTCGGACCGGTGGACGTGACCTACGCGCTCGGCGACCGGTCCCGTCGATCCCTACCGGGTGGCCGATGACGTGCTCTCCCCACTCCTCGTCGCCGGTTCGTTCGGCGGTGGTGACCGGCCCGACCGCGGCGCGGCCCTGACCGTGACCGGTGCCGAGGTCTCCGCCCTCCGTCGGCAGGGGGGCCAGCTCGAAGTGCGGGTGTTCAATCCCGAGGACCGGCCGACGCGGTCGGACCTCGGGGGACGGTCCGGCTGGCTGGTCGACCTACGGGGCCGTCCGGTCACCCCCGTCGAGGGGGGCTTCGACCTGCGGGCGCAGGGCATCGCCACGGTCCGCCTGGGCGAGGGCTGAACCGTCCGGGCTGCCCCTTCCAGCCTCGGGATCGGGCTCGGGCTCCGTTTCGACGTCGACCGACGAGCGTCGCCCGGTCACCGTCTTCTCACCCCGATCCCGCAGCTCGTCGAGTTCTCGTAGCACTCCCTCGAGCCGCTCCCAGCGCATGTTACGACGACGGTCGGCCCCCGGAGCGGTGCCGGCGCGGGAGAGCTTCCACGACCTGGACCCGGCCGATGTCCTTCAGGTTGCGGGTCCGGATGGCCCGGGTGTCAAACCCGGCGGCACCTTCTTCGTCCAGATGCACCCGCAGCTCTTCGGAGACGAGCACAGTCCCCGGATTGGCCACCCCGACCAGCCGGCTGGCCAGATTGACCACTGGACCGTAGAAGTCCCCGTCCTGGACCAGCACCGGTCCCACGCTGAGGGCCACCCGGACATCGGACAGCAGCTCGTCGTCAGCGTAGGCCTCGGCCAGACTGAGCCCGATCTCGGCAGCACTGGTGGCCGTAGGGACCACGAACATCACCTCGTCCCCGATCATCTTGACCACCCGGCCGCCACGGGCCACCACCGTGTCATGGGCCAGCGCCTCGAACCGCGACACCACCGCGGCCAGCTCCTCGTCACCGAGGTGCTGGCTGAGCATGGTGAACCCGACCATGTCGGCGAAGCCGACGGCCATGACCGGGCTGATCCCCTCCTGGCCGCCCCGGGACCGGAACAGCATGGCCCGGCGGGTTGCCGCCTGCAGATGGCGGCGCCAGACGTATTCGAGCAGCCGGCCCATGGCGGGGAGGGCCGCTCCGGCCAGCCGTGCGAACTCGTCGGCGTCGATGATGCTGTCGCCTGAGGCCAACAGGATCGGGATGGTCCCCGGACCGGCCTCGGCCTCGGCGATTCGGGCCATCGATGATCCGATGACCCGGGCCATCTGTACGGCGGACTCGGTGTCGACCAGGCCCATGGCCACCATCGACTGGAACAGTCGCACCGCTTCCAGGTCCATGTCGGTGAAGAAGGCGTCGTCGTCGTCGACATCGAGGAAGCCGAGCGCCCGCCAGAACCTGCGGGCCACCTCGATGGAGATGTCCGTCGACTCGGCCACTTGGGCCTGGGTCAGCAGCCGTTCCGACGGCACCAACATGCGGTCGACCATCAACAGGTCAACCACGTCGTCGGCGATGGCCCGATCGACCTCCTCTTCGGTGCATCCGAGACTCAGGAGTCGGTTGCGGACCCTGGCCAGAGCCTCAGCCCGCCGCTCCCCGCCGGCGGTTTGGTGGTCCGGCACGGCCACACACTAGGTCGGCCCCGCACCCGGTGAGGTCAACAGGTCGCCACCTACACTGTCGCGGTGGCACCCGCCCCCCTCCGGTCACCGGCGCCGGAACCGTCGCCCCACATGGGGCAACGTGCCGTGCTCATTCCGGTCAAAGCCTTCGAGCAGGCCAAACGACGCCTGCACGCAGCCCTCTCCGAGTCCGAACGGGCAGCACTGGCCCGGGCCATGGCCGACCGGGTCATCGGGGCCGCCCGTCCCCTTCCGGTGGCCGTGGTCTGCGACGACCGGCGGGTGGCCGAGTGGGCGAGGGGACACCGGGCCCTCGTGGTCTGGGAGCCCGGGCGTGGCCTCAACGGTGCCGTAGAAGCCGGTGTGGCCCACCTTTCGGCGCTGGGCGTGGGCCAGGTCACCGTGGCCCACGCCGACCTCCCCCGGGCTTGCGAGTTGGCCAAGGTGGGTGACGCACCGGGGATCACCCTCGTGCCCGATCGCTTCGGGAACGGCACCAATGTGGTGGCCCTTCCCGCCGGTACCGGCTTCCAGTTCTCCTATGGCCCCGGCTCCTTCGCCCGCCACCTGGCCGAGGCCGAGCGGGTGGGCGTGCCCTTCCGGGTCCTCGACCGCCCTGACCTGGCCTGGGACGTCGATGAACCCGAGGACGTGGTTCCCGTGGCCACGCTCGACTCGTTGCCCTCGTGACCGATGAAGCCGAGGCGGGCCGGGGTGCGCCGAGCGGCCTGCCCGTGGGGGACCTGCTCTCCTCGGGGCCGATCACCGTCAACCTCGCGGTCCCCGAGCGAGCCCTGGCCATCGGCGCCCATCCTGACGACATCGAGTTCGGCGCCGGGGCCACCCTGGCCAAATGGGCGAGGTCCGGGTGTCGGGTCCACCATCTGATCCTCACCGACGGCTCCAAGGGGACCTGGGACCCCGATGCCGACCTCGCCTGGTTGATCGCAGAACGCAAAAAGGAGAGCAGGGCAGCCGCGGCGGTGATCGACGGCCCGACCGGATCGGTTGGCCAATCCGAGGATCGGGTGTTCTTCCTCGACCGGATCGACGGCGAACTGGTCAACGCGAGCAACGAGCGTCGTCAGGTGGCCCGCATCGTACGCAGCCTGCGTCCCGCCGTGGTGCTGGGACACGATCCCTGGCGCCGATACCGGCTCCACCCCGATCATCGGGCTGCCGGCTTCCTCACCCTCGACGCGCTGGTGGCCGCTCGCGACCACCACTTCCTTCCCCAGCTCGGTCTGGCCCCCCACCGCCCGGATGCCATCCTGCTGTTCGAACCCGACCTCCCCAATCACGTCGAGGATGCCGCCGGATTCCAGCAGGCAAAGGTCGATGCCCTTCTCTGCCACCACAGCCAACAGCAGTCGACGATGGGCATCGGGCTCACAGAACCGTCGGACAGCTCCGACCCCATGCCTCAGCAGGAGTCGGCCGCGTTCGCCGGCCGGGTCGACCGACAGCTGGCTGAGCACGGATCGCTGGTAGGACGGCAGTGGGGCGAGGCGTTCCGCCTGATCACGGAGACCTGACCGCCCGCGGACCGAAACACTCGACGCGGCAGGCCAGGAGCCGAGGCCCGACCCGTCCGCGTCAGCGGGGGCCCGAAGGCCCCCGCTGACCAGCTCCACTACGGCACCCGAGGTGCCGAAACGGTGCTACCGACGGCGGGCCGGCGCCTTGCGGGCGGCGGTCTTCTTGCGGGCCGGCGCCTTGCGGGCGGCGGTCTTCTTGCGGGCCGGAGCCTTCTTGGCGGCGCCTTCTTGCGGGCCGGAGCCTTCTTGACCGTCCGCTTGGCGGCGGACTTCTTCGCTGCCGTCTTGCGGGCCGGAGCCTTCTTGACCGTCCGCTTGGCGGCGGTCTTCTTCGCTGCCGTCTTGCGGGCCGGAGCCTTACGGGCCGGAGCCTTCGTGCCGGGGCCTTCTTCACCGCCTTTTTGGCCGTCGACTTGCGGGCCGCGGTCTTCTTGGCCGGGGCCTTCTGGACCGTCCTTTGTGCTGCCTTCTTTACTGCCATTGATACTCCCTCCTTAGGGTTCAACGCCGATTTGAACGCCGAACCGGTGGCGAACCGGACACCTTTCGACGCCGGGATGGGTACCACTGCTCCAGTCCGTGGATTTCGCCCCACACGGGGGCACGATCGGTCGGGGTGAACGTTCCGAAACCGACCACCGAGACCTTCCGCCCGGACCGAACCTCGGTGACGACCGTATCGAACAGAACATCAACCACGCTCTCGACAATCTCCGGGACGAATCCGTCGACTCGGAGACCGCTTGACGAGCTGAGACTTGTTCACGATCACCTCCTCAGCGATACGCAACCCTACAAGCCAAATGGCTTTTCGCCTCCAGGTCAAGCACCAACGCTTCATCGCAAGGCGCAGCGTCACGGCGACAGTGGTCACCTGACGGACTGTGGTCCGAGCGAGCATCGTCGGACGATGCGGATGTGCACGTCGGAGATCGGGCCATGGACAGAAAACTGTTTGTTTGCAAGGATTCTTTGGCCATCGCGGTCGTCGACGTCCATTCGCGGAGCGCCGTCATCCGCCATCGCTCGTCGCCACGTCTGCACCGATGACGGGATGGACACCCATGAAAATTTTTTTCCGTCAACGTCCCACAATCGCTGTCCAATGACGTCAACATCGCGATACGTGGTGCACGTCGGCCAGCCGGACACGGCGTCTATCTCGGCCACGATGACGCCGGATGGTGCTTCGCCCGCCGCAACAATCGGTGCTGGTACTCGGTCCACCGCGGTCGGGAAAGACCTCGTCGCTGATCATCCCCAACGTGTTGGCGGCGGACGGCCCGGTGGTGTCGACCTCCACCAAACCCGACGTCCTCGACGCCACGGTCGGCGGCGCGATCGCGACTGGGCGAGTGCTACCTGTTCGATCCGACCGGCTCGGTGGCCGATCGACCGGTCGGCATCGAAACACTGCGTTGGTCCCCGCTCCAGTCGTGCACCACCTGGGCGGGCGCACTCTCCATGGCCCGGTCGCTGGTCGAGGTGGGCACGCCGGCCCGGTGGTCGCACGTCCGGGCCGAGGGCTCCCACTGGACCGAGCGGGCCCAGGCGCTGCTGGCCCCACTGCTGCACGCCGCCGCCCTGGACGGTGCCGGACATGCGCACCGTCCTGACCTGGGTCGATCGCCGCCAGGCCCTGCCGGCCCAGCAGATCCTGGCCGGCGAGCCGGGCGGAGCCACCGAGCTGGCCCGCAACCTCCTGGACGGGCTCGTCGCCACCGATGAACGGGAGCTGAGCGGCATCTGGTCGACCGCCTCGGGGGCGCTGGGCGGCTTCCGGTCCGAGGCGGCGCTGGCGGCCACCGACCGACCCCGACTTCGATCCCGACCGCTTCGTGCGTTCGGCGGACACCATCTACATCGCCGCCCCGGCCCACCGCCAGGCCCTGGTGGCACCCATGGTGGTCGGGCTCATCGAGGACATCCGGCAGGCCACCTACGCCCGGGCCGCCGACAGGACCCGACGGGCCCGGACCAGCCGCCGGTGCTGCTGGCCCTCGACGAGGTGGCCAACATCGCTCCCCTCCCCGATCTGCCGTCCATGGTCAGCGAGGGAGGTGGGCAGGGCCTGGTGACGCTGGCCTGCCTCCAGGACCTGTCCCAGGCCCGGCACCGGTGGCCGGGGCAGGCCGACGGGTTCCCGTCGCTGTTCGGCACCACGGTGGTGCTCCCCGGTATCGGTGACGTGCGGACACTGGAGGCACTGTCCACGCTGGCCGGCGACGAGGAGACTGGCCGACCCGGACCGTCTCGGCCGGGCGCACCCTCGACCGACCGACCGCTGGCCGACCTGGTGGCCGGCGGGCGCCCGCAGTACGGGGAGAGCGTGTCGACCCAGTGGCGGCGGCGACTGCCGGCCGATGTCATCGCCCGGGGCACCGTGGGCCACGCGCTGGCCTTCGACCACCGCAACCGACCGGCGTGGATCCCGCTGGCACCCTCGCACGCAGGCGAGCCGTGGCGCACGCTACGCGCCGGGTACACCGGACCCAGGAGGTGCACCACACCCCCATCCCCGGTCGAACGCCACCACCAGGTCACCCCTCGCCAACTCGACCGTGGTGAGCCTCACCCGGGCCAGCAACCGAGCGACCGACACTCACCGTTCGAGTGGGCCTCCGCTCCGGGCCCTCCGGGCCCAACCGGTTATCACGCCGAACGCGGACCATCCCACGGGCGGACGGACCGGGACCGGTGCTGACGATCGGGAACCGGACCACCCCGTCCGCCCAGGTCAGACCAGCCCGCGGTCGACCACGCCTGGCTACGTCGCCGACCGCCCACCGCGACGGGCCGCCCGGTTCGGTCGGACCGGCGGCTCGGACCAACCGGTGGCCACCGACTCGACGGTTCGGGCCGTCGCTCCGTCGGGTGCGGAGGCGGCCACCACCGCCACCAGATCCTGTCGGGTCACCGACGCGCGACCGTTGGCCAGACGGTGGAGGCGCTCTCGAACCCGGGACTCGTCGATCGCCGGTCGGTCCCGATCCTGGACCCGACGACCCACCACCTCGACGAGTTCACCGAGGTCAAGTCCGAAACGGGCGGCCCGGTCCCTCCATTCGGCGATCAGCGCATCGACGGTGACCGACCTGTTCTTGTCGGGTCGGGTGGCGTGGAACGCGCCTTCGGACCGACCCCGGCCCGGCGTCCTCCATCCCGCCCGAAGTGGAACTCGTCGATGGCCGCACTCCGCTGGGAGAACAGGCGACACAGGCGTCGATCCACGCCGACCACGTCGCCGAGACCGGTGGGCGGCACCTCCCAGGTCACGCCGGCCCGCTCGCTCAGCTCGAGTCGGAGACGGGCATGGTAGAGCGCCTGGGCCGCGCCGAGATGGCCGAACAGTCGCCGGCTGTCTACCGCCGACCAGGCTCGGTCGACACCTTGGGCCACGTTGGCCACCACAAGGTGGGTATGGAGGTGTGGATCGAGGGCTCGGCTGGTGCGGTGGAGAAACTGACCGGCCACTGCCCCGGTCGACGACAGGAACGCCACCTGGCCGCGATGGGCGCGCCGGACTCCGACCGCGGACCGGCCCAGATAGGCGGACGCCTCGGCCACCGCGGCGTTGTGTCCGGCACCGACCGCGGTGGCCAGTTCAGATGGTGCCAAAAGATGGAGGACACTCACGGATTTGGGTGCACAGAAGGTGAGGTCGTAGCCGGCAACCTCACCAGGTCCGGCCGGCCGCCGGAGGGGCCGGGCATCATCGGGGTGACGGCCGTTCAGCACCGGGTCGAACGTCTCCGCGGTCACGACACCCTCGAGTCCGAGGACGGTAGACCCGGCACCCGTCCACCGGCCGGACTCCTCGCCGGCTACACCGGTGCCCTCGGCCCGACCGGGCACCAGCTCGTTGACGTAGTAGTGGTGGCCTTCTCGGTGGATGACGTGGAGCTTGAGCACGGTGGGGACCTCCCCCGCCCACCGTATCCATCATTTCATGTTATTTCAATATTTTTCACGCGATGGAGCCAGCGGCTCGGGGCGTCACTGATAGCGATCGAGGAGTCGTGCCGGGCGGCAGCGGCGGCCAACGGCTGCGGTACTCGGGCGGGTCGATCACCCGGGCATCGGGACCCAGGCGCAAGAGGAGGCGCTGAACCAGGCGTCGCCGCCCACGAAGAGCTCGAGCTCGATCCGGTTCCTGACCTCGGTAACGGGCCGGCCGATGGGATCGACTCGATAAGCCAGGTCATGGAGGGGTCGAGCGAGAGCCGCACGCGTCTGCTGTCGGGCCCGGGTACGAAGGGCTCGAGCCCGGACAGCCTTCCTCCGTCCCAGTCGCCGGCCGACTCAGCCGCTGCTGTCGCTGCTGTAACCGGGGTCGGCCCGGGGGCCG
>CAWGOY010000004.1:0-123529 GCA_963824355.1 uncultured Acidimicrobiaceae bacterium
GCAAGGTGCCGTCGGGGGCCGCTGCCCGGACGATGGTCTGGGCCGAACTGATCCGATCGACCCGGAACCGGCGCACGTCGGCAGCCGTTGCGCACCAGGCGTCGACGTACCAATGGCCCTCGGTGGCGAACAGGCGGAGCGGGCTGATCTCGCGCTCCGACTCCTTGTCGGTGGATGCCGAGTAGTAGGAGATGGCCAGCCCGGTCCCCGACGCCACCGCTTCACGGACCACGGCCAGGAGGTCGGGCGCATCCAGCTCGACGCCGATCTGCTCCCCTCCGAGGGCCCGGTCCAGCTTGGCCAGGGCCCGGGACAGGGCGCCGTCGTCGTCGCTGCCGTCCACCGCCAGCAGGGCCCGGGCCGAGGCAGCCAGGGCGAACCCCTCAGTCGGACTGAGCCGTCGGGGGCGGGTGAGGGCGGTACCGACCCGCACCGAAACCGTGGTGTCGGTGACCACGATCTCCATGAGTTGGTCCGGCGTGTACGGCGGGACGCCACAGCAGGCGGCCATCTCCAGCTCGGTGACCAGTGCCGGCGGCGTGAGATCGAACCGCGCGGCCACCTCGGCAATCGGGGCATCGCCGACCTGGGACAGCCAGGCCAGGATGGCCAGCAACCGACGGAGCCGGGCCGCCGTCTCGACCACCGTGACCGGTCCGGTGCCCTTGGGTCCGGTCATCGGGTCACCCCGTCGGTGGACGCCAAGGCCCGCAAACGCCCGATCACCGCATCCCGTACCGGTTCCGGCCCCAGGACGACCGCGTGGTCGAGCAGGTCGAGCACCCACAGCACCAGCGCATCCACATCGGTGACCGACAACCGCACCACCGTGCCGCCGGCGTCATCTCCGACCACCGCGTCCTCGCCCAGTTCGGCCACCACCCGGCTGGCCACCACCCTGTCCACCCGGATGTCCACCTCGACCACTTCGCCCGCACCGAATTGCCACGGGTCGCGCCCGAAGACAGTGTCGACGTCGAAGTCGTCCGGCAACCGGGCTGACGAGACGCCGAGCAACTCGGGGGTGCCGTCGATACGGTCGACGCGGAAGGTCCTGGGCTCGGAGCGCAGGCGGTCGACTCCGATGACATACCAGTTGCCGGCCCGGAAGCGGAGCCCGGCCACGTCCAGCTCGCGCTGCTCGGCGCGGTATCCGAAGCGCACCGCGGCATGCCGGCCGAGCGCGTCGAACAGGACCGGCAGCGCGGGCAGCGCCGTCCACCGACCTCAGATCCACCAGCGGCACCGGTGCCGAGCGCAGATGGGACTCGCCGGCCCCCAATTTCGAGCAGCGCGTCGCGCCCGATAGGCTCACCCAGGTGAACGCCGGCCACGGCCAAGTTCAACGCAGCCTGCTCCTCCGCCTCGAGCCCGAGGTCGGGAAGGTAGTAGGAGTCGGGGTCGATGCGGTAGCCCAACTGATCCTCGCCGTCGATGGGCACCACCAGTACCGGCACCCCTTCGTCCCGCAACAGGCGCTTGTCCCGCTCGAAGGCCTGCCGCCTGGCACCGTGGGTGTCGGGATAGCCCGGTACCCGGTCAGCGATCTCGCGGAGGCTCAGCGGTCGCGGGGTGTCCAAAAGCACCAACAACAGGTCGGTGACCCGTTCCAGCCGGTCGAGACGTTGCATCGGGCTCAATCTAGGGCCACTAGGACCCGGTTCTGACCGTGGAGGGAACCGCCGGACCCTACGCTTGGGACCCTCATCTGCTGGCCTGGTCCGTCCTGGTGATCAGCGTCCTGGCCGTGGTACTCGGCCACCGGCGCCTGGTCCGCCACGGTGACCGGCCCATCGTGTGGACCCGGCATCAGATCGGGCTGTTCAGTGGGGCCTGTGTCACGGCAGCGGTGGCCCTCACCTGGCCGATGGCCGACGTGGCCGCCCACTGGTCGTTGGCCAGCCTGGTGGCCCAGCGGCTGCTTCTGGTCCTGGCCGTCGCTCCCATGCTCCTGCTCGGACTGCCCTACGACGTGCTCCAGTGGCTTACCAGGCCCCCGCTGGTCGACGCAGTGCTGGTCCGGCTGCAGCGTCCCGCGGTGGCCATCATCGCGGTCACCGTGCTGCTGGTCGGTTCGATGACCCCGAGGCTGGTGGCCGCCCAGGCGTCCTCACTGGTGATCCGGGGCGTCATCGATGCCGTGGTGGTGGTGGCCGGCCTCACGTTGTGGCTACCGGTCCTCGGGCGCATCCCCGGCATCCTCCGCCTGCGACCGGTGGTCCGGTTCGGCTACCTGGTGGCCCAGGCCGTGGTCCCCGCCTTCCTCTCCTTCATCTTCATCTTCTCCACCCGGCCCATCTACCCGGTCTATGCCCATTCGCATCTGGCCATCGGGCTGCGCCCGCTCAACGACCAGCAGATCGCCGGGTTCCTCTCCAAGGTCAGCATGCTGCTGGTCCTGCTCATCGTGGGGGCGGTGGTATTGGCCCGGGCCCCGGTCGCCGACGACGAGCTGGGTCCGGCCGACCCCCTGGTATGGGCCGACGTCGAGCGGCAGTTCGAGCGGGCGGACCGGCGCAAGGCCAGGGCCGGAGACCACAACGGGTCACCCTGGGGTCCGGCCACGGCCGACGACGCAGTACCCAGATCGTCCGCGGGGCCCCGGCCCGGTACCGGGGGGGCACCCAGCCGCGATCTATCCGAGCATCCCCACGGCTCGGGCGAGTCGCCCGAGGTCGACGGTCCCGAAATCCCATGAACTGCCCCCCGTCGTCGACGCCCGGCTCGGGCACCCTCCCGACCACCGACTCCCCACACTGCGAGGCCGGGATCCCTACCATGGCAGCGTGACACTTCAGGCCCCCCTCGCACCCGTGTTCCGTCGACGGGTCGCCGGAACGGTGCGGGCGGGTATCGAAGATGTGGCGGGCCGTCCGGCCATGGTGGTCCGTTCGATCTCGGCCCTCCGAAGGGGGGCGCTCTCGGTGGAAGACGGCGAAACCATGCGGGTGGCGGCAGCGGCGGCCCTCGAGTTCCGCGTTCCGGTGGTGATGGTGCTGGCCTCCAGTGGGGCCGACGTCTCCGACGGGGTGGCCTCCCTACACGGGTGGGGCCAGGCCGCCCGAGCGCTAGCGTCGTGTTCGGGGATCGTGCCGGTGGTGGTGGTGGTGACCGGTCCGGCCATCTCGGGGCCGGCGCTGCTGCTCGGGATCGCTGACCTCGTGGTCATGACCCGTGATGCATTCGCCTTCGTCTCCGGGCCGGCCATGGTCGAGGACTTCACCGGGGTCCGCATCGGGATCCACCAGTTGGGGGGCACGCCCATGCATGCCCGGTCGAGCGGGCTGTGCGCCATCGAGGCCGCCACCGAGGCCGACGCCCTGGCCCATGTGGGCCACCTGCTGAGCCTCTTACCGGCCCACAGCGACGAACTGGCCCCGCAGGTCCCGCCCGACGACCCCGGCGACGGTGACCCCGACGAGCTCCGCCAGATGATCCCGGCTCGCGCCACCAGCTCCTATGACGTGCGGAGGGTGGCGGCGGCCCTGGCCGACGACCGCGACGTGACCGAGCTGTGGACGCGGTGGTCCCCGCAGCTGGTCACCGCCCTCGGCCGGGTGGGTGGACGGACAGTGGGCTTCGTGGCCAACCAACCCCAGGCCCTGGCCGGGACGCTGGACATCGCTGCTTCCCAGAAGGGGGCGAGGTTCGTCCGGTTCTGCGATGCCTTCAATCTTCCGTTGGTCACCCTGGTCGACACACCCGGGTTCCTTCCCGGAAAGGACCTCGAGTGGCGGGGCATGATCCGCCACGGTGCCGAGCTGGCTTTCGCCTATGCCGAGGCCACCGTGCCCCGAGTGTGCGTAATCCTGCGCAAGGCCTTCGGCGGCGCCTACATCGTCATGGACTCGAAGGGCCTGGGCAACGACCTGTGCTTTGCCTGGCCCGGTGCCGAAATAGCGGTGATGGGTGCAGAGGGGGCGGTTCAGATCCTCCACCGGCGGGCCCAACCCGAGGAGCGGGAGAGCCTGCAGACCGAGTACGCCGAGCGGTTCCTCACCCCCTACCAGGCGGCGGAACGGGGCTATGTCGATGCGGTCATCGACCCCGGCGCCACCCGGGCGGCGGTGGCCGATGCCCTGGAACTGCTGGAGACCTCCCGCGAGGCACTCCCCGGTCGCAAACACACCATCGGGCCGCTGTAGCGGAGCGCGGACGCGAGAGACGCGGGCGCACGTCAGAGACTGGTGCCGAGATCAGCGACTGGGGCCGGTCGGTCAGTGCAACGCCGGTTGTCGTTGGCGACTTGCTGGATTGAGGGGGGTCAGACTCACTTGCTCGTCGGCCGGGTCACGAGGCAACTCATCGTTCTCTGTGACGTCCGGCTCCTCGTTTCTTACCAGGAGATCGCCCGGATAGCCCAGGGCCAGGATGCCCACGAGTCCGGCTACCACGGTCAGCCACCACACCCACGGGTTCAGGTGGTGGTAGGCAAACACGGTGACCTCGAAGGCCAGGATCGTAGCGGGCCAGAACCGCTTGCGGTTCTGGCGTGAGGCCATGACCATGCACATGATCAGTGGCGGCGCCAGGTAGTACGGGGTCATGACCGGTTCGAAGAAGCAACGGGAGGCGAGGACGGCCGCGGCAAGCCACAGTATCCGTACGGCCGGCTGCGGCCGGCGCCACACCACGAACCCGAGTAGGACGGCCAGGACCACGTCGATCATGCGACCAGGCCCCCCGGACACTTCCACCAGCTGCGTTCCCGTCGCAGTGAACGAACGAATAGCCGGATGCCCAAGCCCGGCAACCAGTGCCGCCCCATGGACGGTATGAACCGCTCCCGAAGTGAGCCTGGGCGCCAGAGCCGCCCATGGAGTGGCGTGATTGACCGAAGGCGGGGTGGGCTGCTGTACCAACTGGCGGTAGGTGTCTGCAGCGTCGCCCAGAAAGGCCACGCTGACCAGTACGGCCGAGAGTGCGGCTGAGCGCACCAGCAGCATCAACCGCTGGCCTCCGGGAGTAGCACCGACGAAGAGGGGGATCATGAGTCCGACAAGCGGCTGCATGACGAGGCCGAAACCGAACAGCCATCCCATCGCCGCCCACTTCTCGTCCATCATGGCCACCATGGCGTAGAGGGCGAACGTGACAGCCAGTGCGTCCTCGGCGTGTCCCCAGAGTGCCGCCGTGGGGAAGGCGACGACAGCCACCACCACGCACAGCCATACTCGACGACGCGCCACGACACCGAGCCGTTCGGCCAAGGCATCGCTGGCGAAGATGACTGTAGCCGCCAGAAGCAGCTCGATGGGCTGCAATACGAGAGCCACGGTCGGGCGAGCCAGAAAGAAGGGACCGTACGATTCGGTCATGTGCAGGTGCCACGTCACCAGTGCCACGGGAGCGAGTAGTACCGACATCCCGGGGAAGGCCACAATTCCCGTGCCGTTGGTATAGATGCCGCCCAGGGAACCCCATCCGATGTAATGGGCCCCCCGGTAGATCCCCCAAACGTCGCCCCCTATGGCCCAGTTGCCTGCGTGGTGGGCCACCAGGTTCCAGAAGAACATGTAGAGGAGGCCAACCACGAAGAAGACGACGCTCACGACGATCGGCCAGCGTCGACGGGCCAAGCGGTCCCTCACCGGGTTCATCCTCGGGCGATCGTCAGTGAAACCAGCGACGGGCTCAGGCGGACAGGAATCAGTGAGGGGCAGGTAATCAATCATGATGTAGTTCGTATCGGCACGTGGCACGGCGCGGTTGAACACTTCGATCGATGGTGGTCGGGGGAGACGAAAGCGCCCCCCTTCAGGAGAAGGGGGGCGCTTTCTACCGTTACTTGATCACCCCGTCCCTGCTCACGGCAGGGCCGATGGTGACTCAATCCAGACCTACGAGGAGAACCCGCTCGCCTGGAAGGTCGTGCCGGTCGGAATGGTGGCACTGCACGACGTCACTGTGGACGACGCCGGGAGCTTGCCGTACCAGGTTCCAGCGGCCTGCGCGTTGGTGGGCACGTTGGTGTAGCTGGGGTTGGTGGTCCCGCCGGACTCAGCAACCGCATTGTCCACGATGTACCAGCAGTTGCCGGTGCCCTTGGCCATGGCGGCCAGGATCACGCCGTTGCCGTCAGCAGCCACATTGACGCTGATGGTCGCCGGGCTCAGACCAGCGGTCACCGTACCGGTCACAAAGGACAGGTTGGGCTCTGCTGAGGTGAGGGTGGCCACCAGTGAGGCGTTGTTGGCGGTCGTGCTGGCCGAACCAGTTCCACCAGCCAGGGCGTAGGACTGTCCGTTGGTCTGGAAGACCGACTTGGCATTCACCAACGCCGTGTTCAGGTTGGACTGTGCCGCCCGGTCATTGGCCGACTTCGTCACACCGAGGAAGGTCGGGATGGCGATGGCGAGCAGAATGGCCAGGATCAACAGGACCACCATGAGCTCGATGAGGGTGAATCCAGCGTCCTCGCCGGCGTCACCCACAGCGTCACGCCTGTCATCCAGACGCTCGATTGCGGATGAAAACATGTACTTCCTCCTTGTCATTGATGCATCAATGTGTGGGCGCCGGGATTGGCGTCCACTCCTGCTATCGTCCCGACAATCGTGTGACTTGAGCACCAAATAGCCTCGACAACCTGCCACTCATTCGCCGTGACCCTTCAGAGCCAACTGGGCACAATGGAATGGCCAACATGCGGGGAGCCAGTGGCGCGACACGGCAAGTTCGTGACCCCACGGGTCCGACCGGCCATCGCGCTTCGCCAACGCCGACGACCCGTCGGACAATCGTCGCGATCTGCGGTGATTGCCCGCCGGAGACGCTGCACTTCGAAGCCCCTCGTCATCTCGACCCACCCGTGCTTCGGTGGTTCTGATTCGAGAATTGATGGTACCAGAACCACTTTGAGTAGGGCAATAGCTACTTTAAGTGTTTTTTTGACTCAAGCTGGTGGGAACGAACCCTGTTGATAGACGACGGTGGCCGACGGCGCGGGAATGGATAATGCCGAGCAGCTGGTACCGGCATTCCTGTACTCGCCATACCAGGTACCCTGACTATTGGGGAGCGATCCTGTTCCACCCGTGGTCCAGGACTCGGCACTGTTGTTATCGAAGATATACCAGCAGGTATTGGTGCCCTTTGCCTGCTCAGCAAGGGCAAGTCCATTGGCATCGGCAACCGATACGCTGACTGTGGCGGGACTCAGGCCATTGGACACGCTGGTGGCCACAAACGACAGATTCGGCTGAGCTGCGTAGAGCGTTGCTGCGAACGACGATGAATAGCTGGTCGCTGCCGCACCGGGCAGGAGGTACGACTGCCCGTTGGTCTGGAAAATCGATTTGGCGTTGATCAACGCCGTGGACAGATTGCTCTGAGCCGCTCGGTCGTTGGCCGTCTGGGTAACGCCGAGAAACGTGGGAATGGCGATGGC
Source organism: uncultured Acidimicrobiaceae bacterium (assembly GCA_963824355.1). Lineage (GTDB taxonomy): Bacteria > Actinomycetota > Acidimicrobiia > Acidimicrobiales > RAAP-2 > Bog-756. Next base: position 7,391 of record CAWGOY010000004.1, read on the forward strand.
CAGCAGGATGGCCAGGATCAGAAGCACCACCATGAGCTCGATCAGAGTGAAGCCGGCATCTCCTGGCTCCTGCTCCACAGGCTGCCGGTTCGCAGTTGACTCGGAGACCGCGTGTCTGGGCACACCGAACTCCAAGGACATGGGACCTCTATCGACACCTTTTGGCCATGACTGAAGCAATTCTCCGCGGAGAAGCAAACAGGGGGTCAAGGACCGGAACAGGCCCGCTGTCCATCGTCGTCTCCGGACCGCCGCCCGGCCTGCCTCCGCTCTCAGCGCCCTCCAGCTGACCTCACTGCTGGTTGGGAACCAGCTTGATGTAGTCGAACATCGGCAGGTAGAGGCAGATGACCATGGCGCCGACCATGGCGCCCATGACCACGGTCAGCAGGGGCTCGAGCAGGGCGGTCAGGTTGTTGACCGTGACCTCGACCTCCTGGTCGTAGAACTCGCCGACCTTCTTCAGCATCCCGTCCAGGGCACCGGTCTGCTCGCCGACCTCGATCATCTGGACCATCAGGGGCGGGATGATGTCCTCGTGCTCGCGGAGGGGATCGGCCAGTGGCCGGCCCTCGCGGACGCCGTTCTTGGCCTCGATGAGCACGTCACCAACCGTCCGGTTGCCGGACGTGTCGGCGCAGATGTCCAGGGACTCGAGGATGGGGACGCCCGAGCCGATCAGCGAAGCCAGCGTCCCGGTCATGCGGGCCAGAGCGACCTTGTGGAAGAGCGGTCCGAAGATCGGTGGCTTCAGCATCAACTTGTCCCACCTACGCCGGCCCTCTTCGGTGGCGATCCACTTGCGGATCCCGATGATGGCGCCGACGATGACGGCGATGACCACGCAGCACCCACACGCTGGTGACGATGTCGGAGATCTCGATGAGGATCCGGGTCGGGAATGGCAGCTTCCCGCCCAGCGACGTGAAGAGGTTCTGGAAGACCGGGACGATGAAGACGATCATGGCCGTGAAGATGACCAGCATCACGCACAGCACCACGGCCGGATAGGTCATGGCCGAGCGGATCGTCCGGTTCAGGTTGGCCTGCTTCTCGATGGTGTCGGCCAGGCTGCCCAGGACCTCGTCCAGGTTTCCGCCGACCTCGCCGGCCTGGACCAGGGTGCAGTAGAGGTGGGAGAACACCTTGGGGTGCTTGGCGCAGGCGGCCGACAGCGACGAGCCGTGCTCGAGGTCGAGGCGCACCTCGTTGAGCACCCGGGCCAGCGCTGGATTCTCGACCTGCGCGGCCAGGATGCCCAGGGAGCGAACCACCGACAGGCCCGAATCGACCATGGTCGAGAGCTGCCGGGTGACCACGGCCACCTCCCGCAGCTTGACCCGATCGGAGAAGCCGGGGATCTTGATCTCGGTCTTGAGGTTGACGGCGGACTTCGGCGTCACCGAGATCGGCATGTAGCCCATCTCGCGCAGCCGCCGGACGACAAGCGCCATGCTGTCGCCGTCGAGTTGCCCCTCGACCAGACTTCCGGACCGGTCCCGGACCTTGTAGTCAAATGTCAGTGCCACGGTGCCCCGCTTCGTCGGTCAGACGGATGAGTTGGACTGCTCAGGTGTTGAGGTGGTTCCGAAGGTCTTCCTCATTGGAGGAGCGGTCGTAGGCGATGCTCTCGGAGATGAGGCCGTCCTTGACCAGCGGGCCAGACCCTGGTCCATGGTCTGCATGCCGAAGGACCCACCCACCTGCATCAGCGAGTAGATCTGGTGGGTCTTCGACTGGCGGATCAGGTTGCGGATGGCCGAGGTGCACACCAGTACCTCGCGAACACGGCACCCGGCCGGTGCCATCGGCGTTGACGATCAGCTGCTGGGTGACCACACCCTCGAGCGTGGCGGCCAGCATCACCCGGATCTGCTCCTGCTGGTTGGTCGGGAACACGTCGATGATCCGGTCGATGGTCTGGGGCGCATCCTGGGTGTGGAGGGTGGCGAAGACCAGGTGGCCGGTTTCGGCGGCGGTCAGCGCCGTCGAGATGGTCTCGAGGTCGCGGAGCTCACCGACCAGGATCACGTCGGGGTCCTGGCGAAGCACCCGCCGCAGTGCCTCGGCGAACGAATCGGTGTCCTCGCCGATCTCCCGTTGGGTGATGATCGACCGCTTGTGGTCGTGGAGGAACTCGATGGGATCCTCGACCGTCACGATGTGCAGCGGCTTGGTCCGATTGATGATGTCGATCAGCGAGGCCAGCGTGGTCGACTTACCCGAGCCGGTCGGACCGGTGACCAGCACCAGACCGCGCCGCAGGTCGGTGAAGGACTTGATCGAGTCGGGAAGCCCAAGGTGTCGAACTCCGGCATCTCGTGGGGAATCGGACGCAGGGCGGCGGCCATGGTCCCCCGCTGCAGGGAGACGTTGACCCGGAACCGGCCCACCCCGGCAATGGAGTGGGACGTGTCGAGCTCGTGCTCCTCCTCGAAACGCTCGCGCTGCGAGGCGGGCAGGATGCCGAACACCATGTCCCGGATGGTTTCGTTGTCCAATACCGGGCAACCCTCGATGGGTCGGATGGCACCGTGCAGCCGGATCGCTCCCGGCATGTGCCGCCGTGAGATGGAGGTCCGACGCGCCCACGGCCACCGCATAACGCAGCAGGTCGTCGATGTGCAGGGGCATCGAGCCGTTGGTGGCCGAAGCCGGAATCCCGGTATCCAGCAGGCGCTGGACAGTGGGTTCGCAGGACCCTCCGACGATCCGTCCGGACCGCTACGGTCGCCCGAACTGTCATGGTCACTCAGCGGTGAGCCGGTGGGTGGGCCAGGAGGCAGGTGGAGCCAGGTCGGCCGCCCCCACGTACTGGGCGATCACCACCGGATCGGCCAGTACCGGGTTGATGCGGTAGCCCACGCGAGGCCGCCAATGCGTCGACATCGGCCGGGGTCGGCGGTTCGGCGAAGGCCACCGCCAGCACGTTGCCGTCGAACTGGAGGGCAACCGCCTGGTACTCCGCGGCCACACCCTGGGGCATGGCCGCGGTGGCGTCCGGGCTCGGCGTCATGGCCGACAGGTCGATGGCCGGCAACTGGGCCAGATGGGCCAGCGCCCCGACCACCACGCCCGGGAGCGCCAGGTTCCTGCTGATCAGCAGGCTGGCCAGTGACTGGCCGGTGGCCCGCGACTCGGCCAGCAGCGGGTTGAGATTGGACTCCGTCTCGTACCCGCCCTGGACCAGCGCCTGGGCCAGCCGGGTCGACCATTCGACACGCGTCTCTGCCGTCACCGGGCTCATGCGACCACCCGCAACACTTCTTCGAGGGTCGTCTCGCCCTCGATGGCCTTACGCAGCCCGCTCTGACGCAGAGTCACCATTCCTTGTGACACCGCGAGTCGATGAATTTCGTCCACGGATCCTCCTTCGATAATCATTCGTTCGATCTCCTCGGTCATAGGCATGAGTTCGGCCAGGGCCTTCCGTCCCCGGTAGCCGGTGTTGGCACAGGCGGAACAACCCACCGCTCGGTACACCTGCGGCATGCCCCCCTCGGCCTCCACCTCGTCCGGCTTCCAGCCGGCTGCGGCGATATCGGCTTCGGTGGGCTCGTAGGGTTCCTTGCAGTGCATGCACAGCCGCCGGGCCAGCCGCTGGGCCAACACACCCGAGATGCGAGGACGTGACCAGAAAGGGCTCAAGTCCCATCTCGATCAGGCGCATCGGCGTTGAGGCGGAATCGTTGGTGTGCAGGGTGGCCAGCACCATGTGGCCGGTCAGGGCGGCCTCGATGGCGATGGTCGCCGTCTCCTTGTCGCGGATCTCACCGACCAACACGATGTCGGGGTCCGAGCGGAGGATGGACTTCAGCGCCGAGGCGAAGGTCAGGCCGGCCTTCACGTTGAGCTGGACCTGGTTGACCCCCTTCAGCTGGAGCTCGACCGGGTCCTCGACGGTGATGATGTTCTTCTCGGGTGAGTTGAGCGCGGTGAGCGTGGTGTAGAGGGTGGTCGACTTGCCCGACCCGGTGGGGCCGGTGACCAGAATCGTCCCGTAAGGCTTGGTGTAGATGCTCTCGTAGGTTTTGAGCAGGTCGTCGTCGAAGCCCAGGTCGGCAAAGCCGAGCACCACACTCGATTTGTCGAGGACCCGCATGACCACCTTCTCGCCGTGGATGGTGGGCAGGGTGGCCATCCGGAGGTCGATGCCCTTGGCTCCCACGTTGAGCGAGATGCGCCCGTCCTGGGGCACCCGGTGCTCGGCGACGTTCATGTCGGCCATCACCTTCAGCCGGGTGATCACCGCGGCCGAAATGGCCCGGGGCGCGGTGGACACGTCGTGGAGCACGCCGTCGATCCGGTAGCGGATGCGGAGGTCCGTGGCCGTCGGCTCCACGTGGATATCCGAAGCCCGCTCGTTGAGTGCCTGCAGGATGAGGAGGTTGACATACCGGACGATCGGCGCTTCCTCGGTGACCGACTGGATGTCGTCGACGCCGTCGTCGTGCCCGACTCCGTCGAACCCCAGTGACGCCTCCATGGCCATGTCGGCGGCATCGCCGGTGTTGAACGCCCGCCCGATGGCTGCGCTGATCTGGGTCCGGGTGGCCACCACCACCTTGAACCTGCGACCCATGATGGTTCGAAGGTCGTCCATGGCGAACACGTCGGTGGGGTTCGATGCTGCCACCACGGGGACGCCATCGTCGTTGGCGATGACGATGACGTTGTGGTGCCGGGCTGTGGCCTCGGGGATGGAGCCCACCTCGGTCAGGTCGATACCGGCCGAGTCGAGGTCGACGAACTCGAGTCCCATCTCCTGGGCCATGCCCCACATCAGGTCGACCTCGGTGACCAGCTTCCGGTTGGTCAGGATGCGGGCGACGCTCTGGCCGGTTTCCTCGTGCTCCTCCAACACCGACTCCATGTCCTCTTCGGACACTCGTTCGCCGGCGACCAGAGCCTCGGCCAGTGACGGGAAGGGTTCCACCTCGTCGGGAGCGTCGAACACGGGCTCAAACCCCTGGTCGTCACCCTGTTGCTCCTGGTAGTTGGCCACGGCCTCGGCAACCAGGTCGGCGGCGAACTCCGTATTGTCGGTGGGTGCCTCCGGCCCGCCGGCGAAGCGATCGGCCCCGCCCTCCACGGAGCGGGCCAGCTCGGCCAGCTCCTGGGCACTGGCGGCCAATGCATTGCTCGGCAGCGGAGGCGGCGGTGGCGGGTAGGACGACTCGGGTCCGAAAGCGGGAAGCAGATTGGTGGCCGGCTCGAGCGTAGGAATGTCCAGGTCGGTTTGCTTGTCGAACCCCGCGGGCTGATCGATCGGGGATTCGAAGGTGGCGACCGATTCACGGCTGTCGGACCGGGGTCCACCGCTGAAGCTGTCGGGGCCGGCGTCCGGGTCGATCGGTCCGTCACCCGCCGATTCGTCGTGTGCAGCGAATGAGTATTCCGGCTGGCCGCTGGGATCCGGTTCGCCCCCCAAGGTTGAGGCAGGGTCACCGGACCAGTCCGGACCGGCTCCCGGACCCCGCCCGTCGTCCTCCGCGTCCCGGCCCTCGGTATCGAACATCGCCAGGTCGGTGTCGCTCGGGTCGGACCCCAGGCCCTCGAGGGAGTCGGCGATCGTGTCGTCGGGAACCTCTGCGTCGTCGGACGAGGACACACCCGGCTCAGGCACGGATTCAGCGGATTCCGGCCCGAACAGCTGGTCGAGGTAGTCGCTGATCTGCTCGCGGGATGCCACCACCGAAATGAAGTCACGCCCGATCGACGCACGTACGTTGTCCTGGGCATTGAGATCGTCGGGATCGGCGGTGGCGATGACCGGAGTACCGAACCGACGCTTGATGGCTACCACGTGGTGACGGCGCGCCAATGGCGCGGGCAGTATCTCACCCGCGGCCGGATCGACCCCGTAGGTGTCGAGATCGACAAATTCGAGGTCGTGCTCGCTTGCCATCCAACGAATGGCATCGACGTCACTCATCTCACCACCATCGGCAGACTGGAGCGTGAGATTGAACTCGAATCCAATTGTTCGGCCCTCCGCCGTGGAGGCGCCGCCGACTGACCCTCGCACCTGCCCCTCCTGTTCGCCCCTGGTCCGATGCGCCCAGCCCATAACCGGGGCACCGCCTTCACTGCCCTACTGGCCCAGAACCATCGCCGACGGTCGAGCGGTTCAGGAACCGGCGATTCGCGTCGATGGAGCTATGTGTTCCCTGCTCCATGGGCCGGCGGCCCGCCGTCTAGGTCCAAGCCGACAATCACCCCTCCTACAGCGACCTGGTCACGACCGTCACTCGACGGTCCATCCCCACCCGTGTCCATTTCAACGCTGTTGAATACATGATATGAGTCCTGACGCAGTTCCGCTACTGGCTGTGACCGTCCCGCTCGCCGGGATCATCGGGCTCTTCGTTGGTTCCTTCCTCAATGTGGTGGTCTACCGGACGCCACTCGGCCTCTCGGTGGCCGCGCCCCGCTCCTTCTGCCCCCGGTGCGACCGCCAGCTGGCCTGGTGGGAAAACATCCCGGTCGTCTCGTGGGTCGGGCTCCACGGTCGTTGCCGGACCTGCGATGAGCCGATCTCCATCCGGTACCCGTTGGTGGAACTGGTCACCGGGTTCAGCTTTGCCCTGGTCACCTGGGCCTGGCACGGACGCCTCATCTCGGCTGCCTACTGCGTCCTGGCCGCCACGGTCATCGCCGTATCGCTCATCGAGTACTCCGGTCAACGGGCTCCACTCTCGGTAGCCGCTATCGGCACCGCGGTCGGACAGCTCCTCGTGGTGGTCGGCGGAGTGTGGGACCACCAATGGGGCGTCGTTGTCGGGTCGTTGATCGGTACGTTGGCCGGCACCGCCCTGTTCATGGTGTTGCGCTCCCTTGATCCCGAGTGTGCCGATCCACGCGGGTACGGCCGCACGCTGCTGTTGACGTCCGGTTGTTGGGTCGGAGGACTGGGCGCGGTGCCGGTCGCCACCGGAGCCGGCGTATGGATCGTCGTCTACTTCTGCTGCATGGTGGGAAGCTGGCGTTGGACGCACACGAAGGCAGTGGTGGGATCGAGCCCAACCACCATTGCGGAAATTCCACCTCTGTTAGGCACTCCACTGGTCTCCGCGCTGGTACTGGCCATGACGGCGTCCCTCATCTCGTCGGCATGACCATCGACGATGAGGCCATGAGGATCGTCGAGCCTGATGGGCCTGCCGACGACGCACTGGTGCGCCGGGTGGTGGTAGTCGACGATCACGAACTGCTCCGGACCGGGACCCGGCGCATTCTCGAGGATGCCTCCGGCTTCACCGTTGTCGGTGAGGCGGGGGACGGAGCATCCGCCTTGGAGATCGTGGCCCGCCTGGCGCCGGACCTGGTGCTGGTGGACATTCGCCTTCCCGACGGCAACGGCATCGATCTGGCCCGTCAGATCGCCTCCCAGTACCCCCGGGTTGCCGTGCTCATCCTCAGTGCGTATGACGACGAGCATTATGTGCGGGCCGCCCTGGCTGCGGGGGTGGCCGGGTATTTGCTGAAGACCACGCCCAGCCCCGATCTGGTACGGGCGATCCGAGCCGCCTGCGATGGTCTCCCTGTCGGTGGGCCGAAGCCGTCGGGCGGGGGTGAGAAGTCACAGCCCCGAGCATCCGGCTCGTTGACGCCGAGGCTCACCTCACGCGAGCAGGAAGTGGTCCGACTGGTGGCCCGCGGCATGTCCAACAAGGCCATAGCCCGCCAACTCGGGATCAGCCCCCGCACGGTGGAAGGCCACCTCAACCACGTCTTCGACAAGGTGGACACCACCTCCCGCACCGAACTGGTCCACTATGCGCTGGCCAATGGCCTGTTCGTCAGGAGCCCCGTCCACCGCGGAGTATCGGACCAGTGACCGGCCGACCCGCCAACACCGTGAGGACGGACGGGCAACCCGGTACATCCGCGAAGACGGAAACTGAGGACCCCGGGACTGAGGACCCCGGGACTGAGGACCCCGGGACCGAGGACGCCGGGACGGCGCCGACTCTCCCTCCTGACCACCAGTCCGGACGAGGTGGTGGTCCCGTCAAGAACGAAGCTCGACCGTGGACGACCACCTCGTTGTGGATGCTGCAGCTGGTGGTGCTGTCGCTCTACCTGGTCCGACTGGCGGCAACCGTGGCCTTCCACCTCGCTGCCACCTCACTTGCCGTCGAGCTCTCGACCCTCGCCCTGTTCCTGATTCCCGTGCTGTACGCCGCCCTCAACTACGGACTGCCCGGATCGCTGCTCACCGCCGGCTGGGTGACGCTGCTCGCCGTTCCCCGCTTCCTGACTGCCGTCGGCGACCGCCAGTATGTGGTCGCCTGGGCCGAGGTGATGCAGGTGGTGCTGCTCGACGCCCTGGCCCTGGTCATCGGACAACGGGTGTCGGCGGAACAGAAGGCTCGTCGGGCCGCGGAGACGTCCCGTCAGGCCCATCTGCGGGCCGAGGCCCTGTATCGGGATCTCTTCGACTCGAACCAATCCCCGATCCTGATTGTGGATCCCGAGGGTTTCGTGGTCGAGACCAACGCCTCGGCCCGTCGGGCCTTCGGTGGTGTTGACGCCGATGAGCAGGGTGCTCAACTGCCGCGATTGGTCGACTTGGTCGGACCCGATGCTGCGGCCCAGATCCTCACGCAGCTCATCTCCGATCACCTGCCACCTGCGTTCGACGGCGAGGAACTCTTGACCGGTACTGAGCCCGTCGAACCGATCCCCTTCGATGTACAAGGGGTCCGCACCCTCTACCGTCCGGCGGCCACCATGCTCGGACCCTCAGGCCAAGACCGGCGAATGCAGGTTGTCTTCGAAGATGTCACCGCCGAAACCCGTCGCCACGACCTGATCGAGGCCTACGCCGCTCAGGTAGTCCTCGGGCAGGAGGAAGAACGTCGCCACATCGCCCAGGAGCTCCACGACGGCCCAGTCCAGTCGCTCATCCACCTGTGCCGACAGATCGACGCGGTGGGCACCCAATCCGACCGCTCTTCGAGAGACGGCCTTTCGCTTTCCGACCTCCGCACCATCGTGGAGGACACCGTGGCCGAACTGCGGTCGATTGCCAAGGGACTTCGTCCCTCGATCCTCGACGACCTGGGCCTGGTGGCTTCTATCAACCAGATGCTCACCGAGGCGGGCGGGCGCCAGCAGTTCGAGACATCATTCGGGATTACCGGCGTCGAACGGCGCCTCCCGCCCACCGTCGAACTGGCCCTGTTCCGGATCGCCCAGGAAGCCCTGTCCAACGTGGAGCGTCACGCCGCCGCCCGCCGGGTGGCCGTGGGGATGGACTTCGAGTCCGGAGGACTGCGCCTTCTGGTCAAGGACGACGGCGTGGGCTTCGACGGAGGGGTGCCCGACCGTCATACCCGATCACTGGGGCTTCCGAGGCATGTCCGAGCGCGCCCGCCTGATCGATTCCCGACTGGTGGTCCACTCGGGTCGGGGAACCGGCACGACCGTGGACGTATGGGTGCCGTCAACGGTTATCGATCCCAAATGAGCTTTTTGCTACGAATTCTTGATTCCTGCACGCCCATTTCAAGTGATACCACCACTGACAAGGGACAATCCTGACCAGGTCGATCAGCAACTGTCACCCAACCGACATGAAATCAGGGGTTCGATCTCGTCAAATTATGGGATAGTTGGCGTGTGGAACAGATCGTGATCGAGTCGTGCCACAGCACCTGGATCATCGACATGGAGAATTCTCGGTTCCGACGGGTGGTGAAGGGGGCCAACAACCACGCGTCGCCGGCCTCCACTGAGTGGCAGGCCTGCTACGGCGTCGAGATCGATCCCCTCTCCGAGTCGTTCGTGGTGCTCTTGAATCCGGAGGGCACGCGTCTCCTGCGTAGCTGGCGCCACGTCGAACACTGTTCCCAGTGCGGCGGTGAGGCCACCTCGGAACTCTCGCTCCGGGACCTGCGCTCGGCTGTCCGGGGCTGAAAGCCTCTCCTTCTCCGGATCGACAACGCGTCACCGCCCGCTTCCGCGCCGCCACCCGGCCCTCCGTTCTGGAGCAAAGGGCTGTCGTAAGCAGCGATCCGTCCAGTAGCGTCGGGAGGATCGAGCCGGCACCCGGGTGGGTGCTCCGTCAGGCTCACCGATGGCACCATGAGCTACGACCGCGCACCCGAATTCGATGACACCGGCCGGCACGGTCGGCTACCCCCCTCTGACCATCGCTCCGGACCGGGCGCGGGAAGCGTTGCACCTCCACCTCCACCTCCACCGGCGCCTCCGCCTCCACCGGCGCCTCCGCCTCCACCGGCGCCTCCGCCGGCGACAGCCGCAGCTTCTCCGACCGCTAGCCCGTTCCGTCCACGGGTCGACTACGCCGCCTCGGCAGCCATGGTCAACGACATCTTGTCCATCGGACCCGAGGACCACTCAGTCGATCACGCGCGACCTGCCGCTGGCCCGGCTCAGGCCGCCCCAGCGGTCCAGGCCGCCTCACCGGTGGAGAGTCTTCCGGACCGCAACACCCCGGTCGCCCCGCCTTCCGAGGAACCGCCTCGGCAACGTATTGGCGACCAAGAGGGGCGCACCGTCTATCGGGCTCCGGTATCGCCCGACTTCTTCCCTTCGCCCAAGGAAAAACCGAAGAAGCGCTTTCGACTGGGCCGCTGACAGGACGCCGCTGGACGGGTCGGTTAAGCCGAGTCAGACGAGCCGAGTCAGACCACACCGTCAGAGCAGTGGATCCCGCTTCCACACGCCTGAACTTCCTCCGGTCTTCTCCCACAGCATGAGTTGGCCGATGCTCATGGTCCGGTCAGTGGTCTTGCACATGTCGTAGACGGTCAGGGCGGCAATGGCGCAGGCGGTCATGGCCTCCATCTCCACCCCGGTGCGGTCAACCGCCTCGACCTTGGCCTCCACCTCGACATAGTCGTCTCCGATGGTGAAGTCCACATGGACCGCCCCAACCAGGAGGGGATGGCACATGGGGACCAGATCGGCAGTGCGCTTGGCCGCCTGGATGCCCGCCACCCGGGCGGCGGCCAGTACATCCCCCTTGGTGATGGCGTTGTTGGCCACCTTGGCGGTGGTCTCGGGCTTCATGGCCACCTTGCAGCGGGCCAGAGCCCGACGGTGGGTCGCCTCCTTGGGCGACACATCCACCATGCGGGTGCCGCTGAAGGGGTCGAGGTGGCTGAGGCTGCGGTCGGTCATGAGGCAGGGCCGTAGATCACAGGCCTCAGTCTACGGGACACCGTGGTCCCGGGGCCGCATTGGCACTCTAGCAAGTAGACTGCCAACCGGAGTAGCGACTCGGATCGAGAGGACAAGTTCGCGTGCCCACCTACGAGTACCACTGCGACGGCTGCGACAAGAACTTCGACGTGGTGCAGTCGTTCCACGACGATGCGCTGGACGCCTGCCCCACCTGCGGATCGCCGGTGCGCAAGGTGTTCGGCAACGTGGGCATCGTCTTCAAAGGCAGCGGCTTCTACAAGACGGACAGCCGCAACGGAGGTTCGTCCAAGTCGACCACCGGTGACGGGACGGCCACGCCCGGTACGGAGGGCTCGGCGGCCGACAGTTCGGGTTCGGGCGACTCCGGGTCGACCTCGGACACCTCTCCAGCCAAGCCATCCGGCGATACCTCGACCGGCACCTCCCCCGCGGAGTCTGGGTCCAAACCCAAGCCGCCGGCCCCGACGGGCAAGCCCGCTCCTTCTCCGACTCCGTCGTCCTCGTAGCGCCGATCGGTCATTCGCGTTTCGGTCGAACCCATCAGTATCGACCGACTATTCGCTGCGCTTAAATTGTAATTAACCCTCGCCAAATGGGTATATGAGACCGTACACTGTCCTTCGTGGACAAGTCCGATCTTGATCGTTTACTCGTAATGCTGGCCGAGCTGGATGGCTCGGACCTCCATATCAAGGCCGGTGCCCCGCCCCGCATGCGGTTGGCCGGTGCCCTGCGCACACTCGATGACGAGCCCAGCTTCACCATGGCTGAAACGCAAGAGCTGGCCGAATCAATCATGCAGCCGGCGGTGCTCGAGATATTCGCCGAACATCGTGAAGCCGACTTTGCCTACGCACTGGTCGGTACCGGGCGGTTCCGGGTGAACGCCTACTACCAGCGCGGCTCGGTGGCTCTGGCCATGCGCCGGGTACGGGCCAGTGCTGCCACCGTCGAGGAGCTCGGACTACCTCCCGTGGTCACTCGACTGGCCGAAGAGATGCGTGGCCTGGTCCTCGTGACCGGCCCCACCGGATCAGGCAAGACCACCACTCTGGCGGCGATGATCGATCACATCAATCACACCCGGTCGTGCCACGTCGTGACCATCGAGGACCCGGTCGAATACCTTCACACCGACGACATGGCCGCCATCGACCAACGGGAGGTCGGATTCGACACCGACTCCTTCGGTTCGGCCATGCGAGTGGTCCTGCGCCAGGACCCCGACGTGATCCTGGTGGGTGAGATGCGCGATACCGAGACGGTCTCGGCTGCCCTCACCGCCGCCGAGACGGGGCACCTGGTGTTCTCGACGCTCCACACCATCAACGCCACCGAGACCATCAACCGCATCGTGGACTTCTTCCCGCCCCATCAGCAGACCCAGACCCGGGTGAGCCTGGCCGGTGCCCTGAAGGGGATCATCTGCCAACGGCTCATCCCCACCGCCGACGGCAAGAGTCGGGTGCCGGCCCTTGAACTGCTGGTCGTCAACGGCCGGATCCAGCAGGCCATCATCGACCCGCTCCAGACCGGTGACATCGAGGGGATCGTCGCCGACGGCGAATACTACGGGATGCTGACCTTCGATCAGTCCCTGGTCACACTGGTTGCCGACGGGACCATCGACTTGGCCGAGGCCATGAGCACGGCGTCCAACCCGCACGACCTGAAGGTGATGCTGGAACGTAAGGGCATCATGCGGACCGGCGTCTTCGCCGAGGCCAGTTTCGCCTGACCGCGGGCTGATCCCCGGATCGGGGATAGCACACCTCAATCCCTCGGGTACCGGCCGTCGAGGCCCTCCCACACCTGCTCGGCCCGAGAGGCCCTTTCCCAAGGGCCCCGAGTCTGCTCCGCGGTCCCCGGCTCCCGGACGATGTCACCGCCCCTCGAACCGAGAACCCGGTCCCACTGGCCAGGAGCGCCGACCTGCCGGCCCCCGGGCCCCCCGCCCCGGCCCCGGCCCCGGCCCCGGCGACACCGCATCTCATCCAGCTACACAGTGCCTCAAGGTGGCCGCGTTTCGATCCGATAGATCTTCGTACAGCCTGGTGCGGGCCCCCGCCGGTGCCAGACACAACCAGTAGCCGCCAGTGGCGGCCACCGAAGGACCGGAGATCGACCGTGAACATGGTTACGACGGCCAGCGGTCACGCTGTGATCGGCCTAGAACGCCAAGGGGAGATGACATGGCACAGCTAGTCGTAGGTCTCGACATCGGCACCAGCGCGGTGCGGGCCGCCGAGCTCGACATCAGCCACTCCCGTCCGGTCCTGCTCACCTACGGCCAGGTCGGCCTGCCTCCGGGCTCGCTGGAGGATGGCGAGATCCGTGACGGGTCAGCGGTCACCGAGGCCATCAAGAAGTTGTGGGCGAACGGCCAGTTCTCGAGCACCTCGGTCATCGTCGGGATCGCCGGACTGCGCGCCATCACCCGTGAGATCGACCTTCCCTTCGTTCCCGATAACGAGGTGGATAGTGCGGTTCGTTTCCAATCGGAAGAGGTCATTCCATTTCCTCCCGATCAGACAATCCTTTCTTCACAAATTCTGGCTGACTACACGTCACCCGAGGGCAACAAGATGCGGCGGATTTTGGTGGCCGCTGCTCACCTCGATCTGGTCAACGGGGTCATCGACACGGTCGAGAAGGCCGAACTGACCGTCATCGGCGTCGACCTCATCTCCTCGGCGCTGGTCCGGGCCATCGGCAGTCACGACGGACCGGATCAGCCCGAAGCCATCGTGTCGGTGGGTGCCGGTTTGACGGTGGTTGTCGTTCACCAGAAGGGCCGCCCCCAGTTCGTGCGCACCATCGGCTCGGGTGGCAACGCCACTACCGCGGCCATCTCGGGGGCCCTCGACCTCCCCATCACGGACGGGGAGGGCCTCAAACGACGGATCGGCGACGAGGACGCTCAGCTCCAGACAGCGGAGCGAGCCGCCCAGGCCAGCATGGCCGATCTGGTCGGGGAAATCCGAAACTCCATCCAGTACTTCGCATCGCTTCCTGGGCGCCTGCCCGTCTCACGGGTGCTGGTGACCGGTGGTGGTTCTGCCCTCTACGGGCTCATTCCGATGCTCGAGAGCCAGGTCCACCTGCCAGTACTTACCGTCTCCCCACTCGACCGACTCGACACGTCCAAGCTCGACCTCACCGAGGCCCAGGCCGCCGAGGTCAGCCCGGTGCTGTCCACACCGATCGGCCTGGCCCTGCCCGAACCCGACAAGACGGTGAAGAAATTCAACCTCCTCCCTCCCGAGGTCGCTCAGCGGACCCGACTCAAGAAGATCCAGGAACGGACCCTGGTCGGCTGCGTGGCCGTACTGGTCCTGCTCCTCGGGTTCGGTATGTGGAAGATCCTGCAGGTCCACAACGCCCAGAACAACGTGGCCTCGCTCCAGTCGGAGATCGGCACGCTCAACGCCCAGGTGCCCAAATACGACCTCGTCGTGGCGGCCAACAACGCCTACACCGCCGGCGTGGATCGTAGGGACTCGGTGTTGAGCTCGGCGATCGACTGGCCCGTGGTGTTCAACAACCTGATGTCCATCACCCCGGCCGGAGCCAGTGTGCAGGCGTTCAACGGCGCATCGACCACCACCACCACCGGTTCATCGGCCACCACCACCAGCGCCACCTCAGGCGCATCCAGTGCCACCACCTCGGCGGCCATCGGCAGCATTCAGCTGGGTGTGACCGGACCGGGTCCCAACCTGACCATCTCCGAGGCGTGGATCAATGCCATCGCCGGATCCCAGTACTTCGCCAATCCGCTGCAGGGTGCGACCACTGCCAACAGCGACGGGACCATCTCGTTCCCCTTCACCATCTCGATCACCCCCAATGCCAGCCTCGACAAGAATGCGAGCCTGAAATGAACTCCGTCCGTGAATACCGGATCCCGCTCATGATCGGGGCCGGCACCCTGGTGGTGGCCCTCCTGCTGTGGGCCGTGCTCATCTCACCCCAGAACTCGAAACTGTCCGGTTTGCAGACAAAGCAGACCCAGCTTCAGTCCCAGCAGGTGGAGCTGCAGGCCAAACTGTCATCGCTCAAGTCGGAACAGCAGAAGCTGTCATCGAGCTGCGCCGACCTCCAGAAGATCGCCCTGGAGATTCCGAGCGTCCAGAGCCCGACCGACATCGACGCCGAGGAGTCGTCGTTCGAGAGCCAGTTCAACGGCCTGACCGCCGGCGCCGGCGTGACGCTGACCCAGTTCAGCGGATTCGCCCCCGCCACCACCGCTGCGGCCACCCCGTCGAGTGGGGCTGCCACACCGGCTGGTGTGGTTGCGGTACCCACCACACTCACCATCACCGGCAACTACGTCCAGATCCACAACTTCATCAACGCTCTGGATGTGTTCCCCCGGCTGTTCGTCATCCAGAACTTCGTCTTGACCTACGGGGCGGCCTCGCCGGGCACATCGAGCTCGAGTTCCTCGGGCGCCACCAGCCAGTCGTCGGCCTCTTCGCCGGCACTGTGGACCGGCGGGACGGCCACCGCCCCGACGGCCGGGCCGTACAGTCTGGCCATCGATGGCTCGATCTACTACACGTCGGCGCCCAGTGCTCTCGACGCCTGCACCAAGGCCACCGCAGCGGTCCACTGATTACCGGGTTGAGCGGTCGACCGGCCGCCTGGGGCCGGATCCCGATTGCTGAGCCAGGTGGATCAGCTCATGGGGCCCCGGCCGCCGGAGGCAAGCCCATCCAATGACCGCCGGCACAGCCCGGTGCCAGGGACAACCGGAGAGGTTGCTCACATACCGCCGATCTGCATGTCCGCCACGGCCACTGTCTGACCGGCGGCGATACCAGGGAGCCACTCGACGTCCCCACCCACCGCCACGAGCGACCGGAGGATCTTCTGCAGTGTGGAGGCCACGGTGATCTCGCGGACCGGCTCGGCCAGTCCACCGTCCCGGATCATCAAACCCTCGACGCCGACCGAGAAGTCGCCGCTGACCGGATTCACCCCCGAGTGGACACCGGTCATCGATTGCACGAAGAGGCCCTCCCCCACCGCGGCGAGGACGCCCTCCTCGTCGTAGCCCTCGGGACCGGGAGCCAACGTCAGGGCCCGGCACCCCGGCCCGGGAGTTCCGGCGAACCCACCCCGCACCGCCGAACCGGTCGAGGACGTACCCGACCGTGAGGCCGAAACCGTATCGTAGAGGAACCCGCGCAGCACGCCCGCGTCCACCAGCACATTCCGACGACAAGCCAGACCCTCGGCGTCGTAGGAGGCCGCTCCGAACGCCCGGACATCGGTGGGATCGTCCACCAGGGTCAGCACCGGGTCGCCGACCAGCTCACCGATCCGTCCGGCGAAGAACGACCGGCCCTTGGCCACCGCCTCGCCGGACAGGGCCGACGAGATCACCGACAACAGTGTGCTGGCCACCCTCCGGTCGAAGACCACCGTGGTCCGCAGTGACGGACCCTTGGTGGCGCCGAGCAGCCGCACCGCCCGGGTCACCGCGTCGGCCGTGGCCCGGTCGGGATCGAGGCCGGTCATGCCCCGCCCCACGCTGAACCCGCCGCCGGTCTGGCTCTGGTCACCGTCGCCGGCAATCACGCTCACCGACAGATAGCCCGACGTCTTGCGGCTGGAGGCCCGGATCCCGGTGGTCGTGACCAGCGCAACCTCCACCGCGGTGTCGCCGTAATCGGCGTGATCGACCTGACGGATGCGGTGATCGGCCCCACGGGCCTGGGCTTCGAGCGCCAGGGCCAGGGCCACCTTCTTGGTGGTCGGGACGGCCGAAAGCCCCTCATCCCACAGATCCACCGCGACCGGGACGACTCCATCGGGGACGGCCAGGGCCACATGCTCGTCGGCGGTAGCAAACGAGGCATTGTCGCGGGCCTCGGCCAGAGTCTGCTCCAAGGCCGACGGATCGAGGGACCCGGCCCAGGCGAACCCGAGGCGGTGGTCGACCACCACCCGTACGCCGATGCCGGCCGAGGTGGCCGAGGTCAGAGACTCGACCTCGCCGTCGTAGGCCCGGACGTCAGTCTCGTCGCCCCGGGCCACATAGACCTCGACGTCTTCGCCAGGACGGGCCCAACTAGCCACCCGATCGGCCAGCTCGAGCAATTCCTCGCTGCCCGAATCGGACCCGACCGAAGTTCCGGTGTCGGTGGCGGTGCTCATTCGGCCGTCCCACCGATGGTCACTCCGGTCAGCCGCATGGTGGCCTGCCCGCATCCCACGGGGACACTCTGGCCGTCCTTGCCACAGGTCCCCGGAGTCATCCCGAAGTCGGTGGCCACCGCGTCGATCCGCTTGAGGATCTCCGGCCCGTTGCCGATCAGGTTGGCGTCCCGTAGCGGCTCGGTGATCTTGCCCCCTTCGATCAGATAGGCCTCGGTGGTCCCGAACACGAAGTCCCCGGTCGTGGTGTTGACCTGGCCCCCGCCCAGTTTGGCCACGTAGACACCGCGGGGTGTCTGGGCCACGATCTCGTCGGCATCGTCCTGGCCGGGCAGAAGGAAGGTATTGGTCATCCGGACCATGGGGAGGTGCTGATAGGTCTGGCGCCGCCCGTTGCCGGACGACACCCGACCCTCCTTGCGGGACCGGAGGTAGTCCCACAGGTAGTCGGTGAGCACACCCTGGTCGATGAGGACGTTGCGCTGGGCCGGTCGGCCCTCGTCGTCGACGGCGAACGTTCCCCACTCCGAACCGACGGTTCCATCGTCGACCAGGGTGACCAGGGGACTGGCCACCTGCTGGCCGACCATCCCGGTGTAGACCGACGCGTCCTTCACGATGTGGTCTGCCTCGAGGCCGTGCCCGCAGGCCTCGTGAAACAAGATGCCGCCGCTCCCGCCGGCCAGGACCACCGGGAGCTCACCTGAGGGTGCCGGACGGGCAGCCAGCTTGGACAGGGCCCTTCGGGCAGCCATCTGGGCCAGTTCTTCCACTGACACCTCGTCGAATAGCTCGAAACCCAGTGTGCGGGCCGCCGTCTCGAATCCCGTCTGGAGTCCGGTGTCGCCCGAGGCCACACAGGACACCGAAAAACGAGTTCGGGCCTGCTCGTCACCGGTCAGCAGGCCTTCCGAGTTGGCGATGAGCACGCGTCGACGCGAGCCGCCGCAGCCGACCTGAACCTGGGTGATGGCATCCCCGGCGGAGCGGGCGGCTTCGTCGGCCCGACGGAGGAGGTCGAGCGCATCCCGCTTCGATCCCAGGACCCCCGACCCGTCACCCGGGGGCCGCTCGCTTCCGGCGGCCAGCGGCGTCACGGCAACCGTGCCTCCCCGGGATCCACCCCGAGCCACCGCCGATGCCGCTTCGGCCGCCCGTAGGAGACCCGCCTCGCTCAGATCAGCGGTGTGGGCGAAGCCGGTGGTCTCCCCGGAGATGACCCGGATGCCGGCCCCACGCTCATGGCCCGATGACAGCTCCTCGACCCGGCCGTCATCGAGAAGAGCCGACGACGTGGTCCGGTCCTCGGCGAACACCTCGGCAAATTCGCCGCCCCGGCGTAGCGCCTGGCCCAGGACCCGTTCGAGAACAGGGGAATCGATCACCGAAGCCTCCTCGCTTCACCGCTCGGCGCTAGGTGGCCGATGCACTGCCAGGTCACGTATCGTACCGGCGTGGCTCCCCACACCGGTCTCTCCGCCCGAATCGAAATGCAAGTGACCGAGGCCGACACCGCTGAGGCGCTGCGTACCGGGACGGTTCCCGTCCTGGCCACCCCCCGGCTCATCGCCCTGTGCGAGGAAGCCAGTTGCAAGGCCATCGAGGACGAGCTGCCCGACAAGTGCACGTCGGTCGCCAAGCGGGTGCAATTCGACCATCTGGTCCCGGTCGGGGTGGGCGTGACCGTCTGGGCCGAGGCCACCCTCGACCGGATCGAGGGTCGGCGTCTGATATTTACGCTTTCCGTCTCGGAGAATGCCGGACTGGTGGCGGCCGGCAAGTTGATCAGGGTGATCGTCGACCGGACGGCCTTCCTGGAAAACGTCCGCTGACCCGCGCCCCCGACGCCGGCCGGACCAATTTCTACCGGCTCTCCGGATGGCCGGTTCTACCGGCTCTCCGGATGGCCGGCCACCAGGGCCGGCGGTCAGAGATTCTTGCCAATAACACCACCCAGCACGCCTCCGATGCCGGCATCGGCCACCGAGTGGTGGTCGTCCCCCCGCGACAGATACGGCTCGATGGACTGGGCCAGCACGGCGACCGGCATGCTCTGTAGCCAGATGTTGCCGGGACCGGTGAGCGACACCAGGTGGAATCCGTCATCGCCGAAGGCCATGTTCTTGATCCCCTTGAGCCGGGTGATGGCGAAGTTGACCCGGTCCTCGAAGAGGCCCACGTGCCCGGGGTGGACCAGCAGGGACTGACCGGCGGCCAGCTCGTAGGTTTCGATCTCACCGGACAGCTCGATCCAGGCCCGGCCCTGACCCTCCAGCTGCTGGAGGATGAAGCCGTCGCCGCCGTAGATGCCGCCCCGGAACGACTGCTGCATACCGACGGTGGGCACGATACCGTCGGTCCCGCACACCCAGCCGTGCCGGTGTACCAGATAGCCCTGACCCGGGGCGATGGCGACCTCGAAGATCCGGCCCGGCAGTTTGGAGCCGAAGGCCACCATCCCCTGGCCTCCCTGGGCCTCGTACTTGGTGAGGAAGACGCCGCCTCCGCCTACCGCCCGCTTCAGCCCGCTCATCAGTCCCTTCTGCCCGCCGGTGGCGGTGGTCTGGGTGAGTTGGATGTTGGCGGTCATCCATGACAGTTCCCCGTGGGTGGAGATGATCGACTCACCCGGCATCGAGAATCATCTCGAGACAGAGGGAGCGTGGTTCCCTTGACATCGGCCTGCATGGGACCTCCTTGGTTGGTGTCCGGCCCCTCTGCCAGACCCCCAGTCTGCACGGATCCGAGCCGCCGATGCGAGGACCAGCCGGCCGCCGGGGCCGGGGCCCGATAGGGCCGCGACCGGCGGAGCCGGCCCCGATCGGAAGGCCCTTCCGAGCGTGGTCTGCGAGGTCGCTCCGGTGGTGCGCTGGTAGCCTGAGCAAAAGGTCCCCACGCTCCCATGATCCTCGAACACATCGACAGTCCCGCCGACCTCCGGTCGCTCACCCCCGAAGAGCTGGACATCCTTTCGGCCGAGATCCGGGAGTTCATCGTCGAGGCGGTCACCGTCACCGGCGGCCACCTGGGGTCCAACCTGGGCGTGGTCGAGCTGACCCTGGCCCTGCACCGGATGTTCGACTCGCCCCGCGACATCCTGCTGTGGGACACCGGCCACCAGGCCTACGTCCACAAGCTCGTCACCGGGCGGCGGGAGGCCTTCACCCAGCTGCGCCAGGCCGGCGGCCTGTCGGGCTACCCGAACCGCACCGAGTCCGAGCACGACTGGGTGGAGAACAGCCACGCCTCGACCATCCTGAGCTACGCCCACGGCCTGGCCACCGCCTTCGAGCTCCAGGGCAGCGACCGCCGGGTGGTGGCCGTGGTCGGCGACGGCGCCCTCACCGGCGGCATGGCCTACGAGGCGCTCAACAACCTGGGCCACTCGGGCAAGCCGGTGGTCATCGTGCTCAACGACAACGGCCGCTCCTACGCCCCGACCGTGTCCCGGCTGTCGGTGAGCCTGACCCACCTCCGCCTCAACCCGGCCTACGTCCAGGCCCGCCAGCGCATCCGCGCACCTGATCCGCGAACTGCCCGGCGTCGGCGACCTGGCCTACTCGAGCGTGCACGGCCTGACCAGCGCCCTGCGCGAGGTGGTCACACCCCACACCTTCTTCGAGGCCCTGGGCGTCCGCTACATCGGCCCGATCGACGGCCACGACATCGCCGGCCTGGAGCAGGCGCTGGCCAACGCCGCCGAGTGGCCGGGCCCGATCGTGGTCCACGTGCTCACCCAGAAGGGCCGGGGCTACGCGCCGGCCGAGGAGGACGACGTCCAGCGCCTGCACGACGTCAAGGTGTCGGCCGCTCGCCCGAGTCCCGGCCCGACGGTGCCGATGCACTGCGCCCGAGCCGGCCCCGTGACCCCGCCGAACGGGCTGGCGACTCGGCGGCCGGTCGGCGGTGGCGGCGACCTGCCGGTGACCACCTACACCGACGCCTTCACCCGGTCGCTGCTGCGCCACGCCGAGGCCGATCCCCGGATCGTGGCCATCACCGCGGCCATGCCCGGGCCGACCGGCCTGCTGCCCTTCGAGGCCCGGTTCCCCGACCGGTTCTTCGACGTCGGGCATCGCCGAGCAGCACGCCGTCACCGCGGCCGCCGGCATGGCCATGGCCGGGCTGCGCCCGGTGGTGGCGGTCTACTCGACCTTCTTCAGCCGGGCCTTCGACCAGGCCAACCTCGACGTGGGCCTGCACCGGCTGCCGGTGGTGCTCGTCCTCGACCGGGCCGGCATCACCGGCGACGACGGGCCCAGCCACCACGGCGTGCTGGACATGGCGCTGTGCCTGTCCATCCCGGGCATGACCGTGTTCGCCCCGTCGTCGGCGCCGGAGGTCGAGGTCATGCTGGCCGCGGCGCTGACCCTCGACGGCCCGTCGATGATCCGCTTCCCGAAGACCCCGGCCCCCTAGGTGGCGAACCCGGTGCGGTGGGCTCGGGCCTGGAGGCCCGTTCGGTGCGCGCCGGGCGACGGGTCGGTCTGCATCCTGGCCGTGGGCAAGATGGTGACCGCGGCCGCAGGAGGCGGCCGACGCTCTGGCCGCCGAGGGCATCGACGCCACCGTCTGGGACGTCCGGGTGGTGTCCGACCCCGACCCGGCCATGCTGGCCGACGCCGGCCGCCACCGCGTGGTGGTCACCGTCGAGGACGGGATGCGCCAGGGTGGGGCCGGCATGTTCCTGGCCGACGCCCTGCGGGCCTCGCTGGCCTTCGGCACCGCCCCGCCGGTGATCTCGCTCGGGATCCCGAGGGCCTACATCGCCCAGGGCAAGCCGGACCGGATCCTGGCCCAGCTCGGACTGGACCGGCGACGGGCTGGTGCGCACGGTACGGGAGGCCGTCGGAGCTCGCACGGTCACTCGACCGGCAACGCCCTGCGGGGCGAGGTCCCGGTCGCTCCCGCAGCCTGGCGAGCGACCCGGCCCGAGGCCACTCCGGGCCCGGCTGTCCACCAAGCGACACCGCGCGACTGAGCCCGTCGGCCAACGGACGTCACCGACTGGCTCACCCGGTCAGGACCCTCCGGGACCGGGCTCCGGGGCTGTTTGCCGCCCGAATGGAAACGTGTTCTACTGACTGGCCGATGACGTTCAATCTCGCTGATCTGTTCGAAGCGGCCGTCGACGCCTTCGGCGACCGGGAGTACCTGGTGGCCGCGGGCGAGCGCCGCACCTTCGCCGAGATGGAGGAGCGGGCCAACCGCCTGGCCCACTTCCTGGCCGCCCAGGGCATCGGCCCCGGCGACCACGTGGGCATCTACTCGCTCAACAGCGTCGAGTGGGTGGAGACGGCCTGGGCCGTCTTCAAGCTCCGGGCGGTGTGGATCAACATCAACTACCGCTACGTGAAGGACGAGCTGCGCTACCTGTTCACCAACGCCGACCTGGTGGCGCTGGTCCACCAGGCCGAGTTCGGGCCCCAGGTGGCCGAGCTCCTGCCCGAACTGCCCGACCTCAGGCTGATCGTCACCATCGACGACGGCTCCGGCGAGCCGCTGCCGGCCGGGCGCGGTGCCCTACGAGGAGGCCATGGCCGCCGGCAGTCCCGAGCGGGACTTCGCCCCCCGGTCCAACGACGACCACTACATCCTCTACACCGGCGGCACCACCGGCATGCCCAAGGGCGTGGTGTGGCGGCACGAGGACGTCTTCTACGCGCTGGGCGGCGGCGTCGACCCCCCCACCAACACCCGGGTGACAGGCCCGAGGAGATGGTGGAGAAGGGACGGGGCGGCCAGGTCACCCTGCTGCCCATCGCCCCGCTGATGCACGGCGCCACCCAGTGGTCGATCATGGGCCAGAGCTTCGTGGGCAACCGGACCATCCTGGTGCCCAAGTTCGACCCCCACGAGGTCTGGCGGCTGGTGGAGTCGGAGAAGGCCAACTCCATCATGATCACCGGCGACGCCATGGGCAAGCCGCTGGTCGAGGCGCTCGACGATCCCGGAGCGGCCTACGACCTGTCGTCGCTGTTCGCCGTGACCTCGTCGGCCGCCCTGTTCTCCGCCCCGGTGAAGGACGAGTTCTTCCGTCACCTCCCCAACATCGTCATCGTCGACGCCATCGGATCGTCGGAGTCGGGCAACAACGGCATGGTGACCATGGGCAAGGGCGACACGGCCATGAAGAGCGGGCCGACGGTCTCGGTCCTCGGCAACACCGTGGTCTTCGACGAGGACATGAAGGTCGGTGGAGCCCGGCTCGGGGGTCATCGGCAAGATCGCCCGCTCCGGCGACATCCCGGTCGGGCTACTACAACGACCCGGTCAAGACGGCCGAGGTCTTCATCCACGTCGACGGGATCCGGTACGTGATGCCCGGTGACTTCGCCACCGTCGAGGCCGACGGCGCCATCACCCTGCTCGGCCGGGGATCGGTCTCCATCAACTCGGGTGGCGAGAAGATCTTCCCCGAGGAGGTCGAGTCGGCCGTGCGCTCGCATCCCGAGGTGTTCGACGCCATCGTGGTCGGGCGCCCCCGACGAGCGGTGGGGACAGCGGGTGGCCGCCATCATCCAGCCGCGGGCCGACAAGCATCCGACGCTCGAGGACATCCAGGTCCACTGCCGCGACGCGCATCGCCGGCTACAAGGTGCCCCGCCAGCTCCACGTGGTCGAGTCCATCGTGCGCTCCCCCAGCGGCAAGCCCGACTACCGGTGGGCTGCCGAGATCGTGGCCGAGGTCCCCGCGGAGACCGACAGCGGCGGGCTGCGCACGTCCACCGGCCAATGACCGGACCGGTCGGCTCCGGACCCGCCCGATCCGATGACCATGCCGCCGGGCACCACCCCGAGCCGTTAGGCCGTATCCGACTGTGCCCGTCGACCTGAGCGATCTGGCCGCCCCGGGCCACACCGCCGTGCTCACCCAGGAGATCCAACGGGGGGTCGTCGGCGACCTCAGCTCCTTCCCCCAACTGGCCGAGGCGGCCGAGGGCAGCCGGGGTCGTCCCCAACACGGCCCGGCTGCTGGCCGAGGCCCGGGTCCGGGGCGTTCCGGTGGTCCATTGCACCGCCGAGTTCCGGGCCGACCGGGCCGGATCCGCGGTCAACTGCCAGCTCATCGCGGCCATGGTCCGCAATCCCGACCACCTGCTGGTCGGCACGCCACCGGCCGAGCTCATCGCCGAACTGGGTCCCGAGCCGTCCGATCTGGTGTCCTCCCGGCTGCACGGCGTGTCGCCCTTCACCGGGAACGTCGCTCGACACCTGGCTGCGAAGCCTCGGGGTGACGACGGTGGTCGCCACCGGCGTCTCGGTCAACCTCGGGGTGCTCGGCCTGGCCATCGAGGCGGTCAACCTCGGCTACCGGGTGGTCGTCCCCCGCGACACGGTGGCCGGGCTCCCCGAGGAGTACGCCGACGCCGTGCTGGACAACACCTTCCCGTTGATCACCACCCTCACCACGGTCGACGAGACTGGTGGCGGCTTGGGGTCCTGTCCCGACCTGACCTCGGGGCCTGCTGTCGTTCCGGCACGGGCGCCGGCTGGCCCTGTGCCGCCGAGACCTCGGCTCAGGCGTAGGTGCGGACCAGGGCCAGGACGACGTCGGCGTCGGGGCCGTCTCCGGTGAGGGCCGTGGTCTCGGGGGTGGTGCGGCGGGCGGCCACGTCACACAGGTCGGACGCCGGCCCGCTGATGGTGGTCAAGGCCGGCTGGTCGGGAACGAAGTCCCAGTGCGCTCCGCCGGGGGAGAACAGACGGAAGGCCACCGGTCCCTGCAGGGTCCGGCCAGACGAGGCGAAGGCGTAGGGCAGGGTCCGCCAAGCCAGCCGGGCGATGAGTTCGAGCCGATCGGTGGCCGGCAGAGTGACCCCGACCGCTCCGGCTACGTCGCCGGTGTGGATCCACGTCTCGGCCAGGCGGGTGGTGGCCAGTGTGCGGGCGGAGAGGTCCCCGACCATCCACGGGACC
Source organism: uncultured Acidimicrobiaceae bacterium (assembly GCA_963824355.1). Classification (GTDB taxonomy): domain Bacteria; phylum Actinomycetota; class Acidimicrobiia; order Acidimicrobiales; family RAAP-2; genus Bog-756. The sequence goes on from CAWGOY010000004.1 coordinate 32,654, forward strand.
CGCGCCGACAGATCCATCGCCTCAAAGCCGGCGAGCAGTGCCGCTGCCGTCTCCTGCCAGCGTCGCAACAGGTCGGCGTGAGTTGCTCCCCGCTCCTGTTCGACCGTGGCCGCCGCCAGCTCGTCCACCGTGGTCGGTCCGCCCTCGGTGTCTGGTCCCGCGGCGTCTGGGGCCCGGCGGTCCAGGACCCGGTCGGCCAGGACCTGTCGGGCCCGGCCCTCGAGACTGGCGATGGCCAACTCGTCGGACTGGGCCAGGTGGAGCACCACGTCGGCCACGTCCCATCCCGCACAGCGGGTCGCCGTCCCCCACTGGACATCGGTCAGTCCGACCAAGAGCCCTGACGTCTCGGCCTGCTGTTCGGCCAGGGCCTGTACCACCGGATCCACAGCCAGCCAGTCTAGATCCGGCCACCGGACCGGGTCGGTGCCGGACGCGCCGATGGTTCGGCGAGTGGGCGACCTCTGTGGCCGACCGCCGGGTGCGGGCACAATGGGGAGGTGCGGCGACTCATCCTCACCATCACCTGTCCCGACCGGGTCGGCATCGTGGCCGGGGTGACCGGGTTCATAGCCGCTCACGGTGGATGGGTCCTCGAGGCGGCGCAGCATGGGGATCTCGACACCGGGAGGTTCTTCCAACGCATCGAGATCCTGGCCGAGTCGCTCCCCTTCGATGTCGCCGGATTCGACAGTCGGTTCAGCCCGTTGGCTACCGAGCTGGACCTCGACTGGCACCTGAGCGACACGGACATTCCGAAGAATGTGGTCATCCTGGCCAGTCGGGAGGACCACTGCCTCGCCGACCTGCTCTACCGCTGGAGAAGCGGTGACCTCCCCTGTGCCATTCCCCTGGTCATCTCCAACCACACCGAACTGGCTCCTCTGGCCGAAGCCGCCGGCATCCCGTTCGTCCACATCCCGGTAGGGGCCGACAGCAAAACAGCGGCCTTTGAGGAGATCAGTGCGCGCTTCGAGAGTGTGAACGGTGACGTGATGGTACTGGCCCGTTACATGCAGATCGTGCCCCCGGAGATCTGTGACCGGTACCCGGGACGGATCATCAACATTCACCACAGCTTCCTGCCCAGTTTCGTCGGCGCCCGTCCTTACCACCAGGCCCACGCCCGCGGCGTAAAGCTCATCGGCGCCACCTGCCACTACGTGACCGCCGACCTCGATGCCGGACCGATCATCGAGCAGGACATCATCCGCATCTCGCACGCCGAGAGCCCCGAGGATCTGGTGGCCCTGGGCCGGGACATCGAGAGGGCGGTGCTCGCCCGCGGCCTGCGGTGGCATCTCGAGGACCGGGTGCTGCTCAACGGCGATCGGACCGTGGTTTTCCCGTAGTCGCAGCCGCCACGGACGGTCCTGTCCGTTGCCCTCGAGGCCCTGTGGTGCACCGGTCGGTGGGTGGGCTGTGCTGTGGTTGCCATCTGCGTGGCCTGGCCTGGGTGGTCGGTTTCGGCCACTTCCGCTGGTGGCCGGTCTGGTTCACCGCTTCCGTGGCATCCCAGACCGCCGATCCGACGGCGACCATCCACTGGCGACGTTCTGAGGTCACCGCGGTCACCGTCCGGCGGTAGCGCCGGTCTCAGCCAGCAGGCGACGGAGAACCCGGCTTGGTCCAACGGAGGACGTACCGGTAGTAGAGGCCCCGCCGGACCGAGGCGCCGGGGAGCTCACGCTGGACGGTGTCCCGGATCTCCTTCAGGTTCTCCCGTGGCGGCACGGCGGCCACACCTACGTCGTGGGCCTCGTGGCGGAGCCGGCTGAGCAGCCGCACCACCGGCAGCAGACAGGCCGAAACGGCGAAGTCAGACAACGTCTTGTTGGCCGACAGACCGACCACGATCAGCTCGCCTCCGGGTCGGAGCACGGCACGTGCTCGACGCAGGGCGGTGACGAGATCCATGTGGTGCAGGGTGGCCACGAAGGTCACCAGGTCGAAGCATGAGGGTCCGAGGGGCATGGCACAGAAGTCGGCCACCTCGAGCGTGACGTTGTCCGCTGTCGCCGTACGTTCGAGGGCCCGGCGTACGGCCTCGGGGTCGCGGTCCACCCCGTGCACCCGCTCGGACACCGGCGCCAGTCGTTCGACCAGCAGACCCTCACCGCAGCCGACGTCGAGTGCCCGACCGGCGTGGAAACGGGCCGCGTCCACGATCAGGGCGTGATAGGCGGAGTTGTGATTCCAGTACTCCACAGCGCAAGCTTCGCGCTGTGAGGGAGGCGGGACGGATTCGCCCCACCGGTCACATCACCCGGGTACCGTCCAGTTGGATCATGGCGTTGGTCGGCAACTCCTGGACGGTGATGTCCGGAATCGGGAAGTTGATGTCCTTGTACTTGCGCTGAGCCGACTGGCGGTAGCGGGTGGTGGAGTGAAGTGGATCGGTATCGAACTGGGGGATGACCTTCGACCCGAAGACCTCGAGCATCTCGTGGACTTCGTCCTCCATCAGTGAGTCCGAGGGGAGGCCGAACACCAGCTGGTCACAACCGACCGTCTGGTACCGGGTCACCTGCTCGGCCACCTCGTCGGGCTCGCCGCACAGCAGCCAGCCCTCTTTGATCAGATGGTCGAGCATGCCCTCGTCGGAGATGGTGTGAGGCCGTTCCGGCCAAACCGGCACACCCTCCTGATGGGGAATGGTGTCGTGGTAGTTGCAGACCAGCGAGTAGAGGTAGCCCCGTCCCCGGCGGAGTGCCACTGCGCGGGCCTTCTTCCGGTCATTGAGGCAGATCACCGCGTTGGTCATCATCACGTTGTCGTTCTTGAACTGTCCGAGCGGCTCGGTGCAGTTGGCGATGCCCTCCTTGTAGGCGTCGATCCGGCCCTTCAGGTTGTACACCGGCTCGAAGTTGAAGGCGATGGCACCGATGCCCAGCTCTCCGGCCTGGGTGAACGTCCCCGGGTTCCCGCAACCGACCCAGATCGGGGGGTGGCCCTGGCCCTGGTAGGGCTTGGGCAGGATGTTGTGGGGGTAGGGCACGGTGAAGCTCTCGCCCTCGTACATGTAGTCCTTCTCCTCCCACATGCGGGGGATCTGGCGAATGACCTCGTTCCACTCTGCCTTGGTGGAGTTCTTGTCGAGGTTGTTGAAGGTGGCGATCTCGTGGCTTCCTGCTCCCCGCCCGGTCCCCCACTCGAACCGGCCTTCGAACAGATGGTCGAGCAGGGCCACCCGCTCGGCCGACCGGACCGGATGGTTGACACGGGGCGACAGGTTCATGATGCCGGTGCCGATGTGGATCCGCTCGGTGGCATGGGCCAGATAACCCATGACCACCTCCGGGGCGGACATATGGCTGTACTCGGTGAGGGCGTGGTGCTCACCGATCCAGGCGTACTTCCAGTTGTACTTGTCGGCCGCGATGGCGTAGGCGATCTCCCGCTTGTACATCTCGTGCTCGCACGCTGGGTCGTGGGCGGCCTGGCCGGGCAGATACCCGTTGAGGAAGATTCCGAACTCCATCGCGGTGGTGCTCCTCTCGCTCCGCACTGGCCCCGATGCACGGTAACACGGCAATTTGATAAATTGCAACGCGTTCCATATTTGTGCCTGACTCATCCCCCGAGACGGTCGACTGCACCTACTCTCGGGCGCACGGGCCGGCCCGTGGGAAGAACGGACCGGCCGGGACGGAACCGACCGGCACCGCGACGAGTAGGGGGATGTGATGGAGACCATCGATGAGTTGATCCGCCGACGCGCCGGTGACCACCGGACCGGCCTGGTCTACTCCGACCGCACCTGGACCCACGACGAGGTCCTCCGGGCCCAGGCCGAGCGGGCCGCGCTGCTGGCCTCCCTGCGCCGTCCCGGCCCCTTCCACGTCGCCCTGTTGTTGGACAACGTGCCCGAGTACGTCTTTTGGATGGGTGGGGCGGCCCTGGCCGGCGCGGTGGTGGTGGGCGGGAACCCCACACACCGGGGCGACGAGCTGGCCCGTGACCTCTCCCATACCGAGTGCCAGCTGTTGATCACCAATCCCACCTACCGCCAGCTGGTCGACGGCTGCGACCTGGGCCCTGCCCTGCCGGCCGACCGGATCCTGGTGATCGACGACCCGTCGGGCGATCTCTCCGACGGCCCCTCCCCCACTCCCTACGGAGCCCTCGTGGCCGGCGTACGGGGGGCGGACCTCCCCGATCCCGACGAGACCCGGGTGACCGAGGAGACACTGGGCCTGCTGCTGTTCACGTCGGGTACCTCGGGTGCGCCCAAGGCCTGCCTGTGCACGCAGGGACGTCTGGCCCGCATCGGCGGCATCGTGGCCCAGATGTTCGACCTCACCGGGGACGACGTCTGCTATCTGGCCATGCCCCTCTTCCACTCGAACGCCCTGATGGCCGGCTGGGCTCCCGCGCTGGCCGCCGGGGCCGCCGCCGCCCTGCGGGAGCGGTTCAGCGCGTCGCAGTTCCTCATCGACGTACGTCGCTACGGCGTGACCTACTTCAACTATGTGGGAAAGCCGCTGTCCTACATCCTGGCCACGCCCGAACTGCCCGACGACGCCGATAACTCGCTGCGACGCTGCTTCGGCAACGAGGCAGCCGAGGCCGATGTGGCCCGATTCGCCGACCGCTTCGGCTGCACCGTCCAGGACGCCTATGGATCGACCGAGGGAGGGGCCACCGTCCAGCGGACTCCCGATACCCCGCGGGGTGCCCTGGGCCGGGCCCTGCCCGGCACCCTCATCATCGATCCCGACACCGGCCAGGAGTGCCCCCGGGCCGTCTTCGACGAGCACGGCCGCCTGCTCAACGCCGAAGAGGCCATCGGCGAGATGGTCAGCCAGACCGGGGGTGCCGGTTTCGAGGGTTACTGGCGCAACGCCGAGGCCGAGTCGGCCCGGGTCCGGAACGGGTGGTACTGGACCGGCGACCTGGCCTACCGGGATGAGGACGACTTTTTCTACTTCGGCGGGCGTGATTTCGACTGGCTCCGGGTGGACGGTGAGAACTTCGCCGCCGCTCCGGTAGAAGGGGTCCTCCAGCGCCACCCCGACGTGGTGCTGGCCTCGGTGTACGCCGTTCCCGACACCGTGGTCGGCGATCAGGTGATGGCCACCCTGCTCCTTCGGCCGGGGGCGACGTTCGATCCCGATGAGTTCGGCACCTTCCTGGCCGCACAGTCGGATATGGGCACGAAATGGTCACCCACCTTCGTGAGGATCACCCCCGAGCTTCCGGTGACCGCCACCACCAAGGTATTGAAGCGTGTGCTGCGCAACGAGGGTTGGCACTGCGATGATCCGGTGTGGTGGCGTCATCACCGCGATGCACCGCTTCGCCCACTCCTCCCCGATGATGTCGAGGAACTCGACCGGGTGGTGGCTGCCCATTGAGCCGGGGCAGCCGGAGCGAGGGCCGGATCGATGTCCGACCCCCGCCCGACCCGTCGGTGCACCAGCGCCCCGGCTACCCGACGGCGATGCCCTCGAACCCGGTATGCCCGGGCAGCTCCGACGCCACCGAACCGGTGGCCACCAGACCACCGGTGGCTGACACGGCGAAGGTGTCGACCAGGTCACTGCCGCCGGTCTCCACATAGAGCTCCGAGCCGTCCGGTGAGGCGGCCAGATCGATCGGACCGGGATCGGTGGCCGTCGATCCGACCACAATCGGCTGCCCGGAGGGACTGATGGCATAGCTGGTCACCCCGGTGCCTCCGGTGGCATAGCGGCTGAGCTGGCGGAGGCTGCCAGCGACAGTGGGCTGGTAGGCGACCTCCTGGTTGCCGGTGACATCGTTGGTCTGCACGAACACCGGCCCTGCGGTCGGGAACGGTGGTGGATCGGGTCGGCACCGGCCGCGGCCGGGAAGCAGAGCGCGGCGATGGCTGCTGCCGCTCCGAGCGTGGCGGCAATGGCCGATGGGGTGACGATTCGTTTCACGTACTGCTCCTTCAACGTCGACGGGGTTGTCACTCCACCGTCACCGGACGCCCGGCCGCGTTACGGCGTGAAGCCCATTGCCGATGACCATGCCGGTACCCCGCGGAGCCCGGCCCTTGGTCGGCGTAACGTCCCCGGCCCCGTCGATGACTGTTCCTGTGTGTACTCCTCCGACAGCAGGAAGACCGGGGCGCCCCGATGCCGAATCACTCGTCCGTGCCTGACGCCCCCCGGTCCGGATGGGGAAGGCCTACGCTTCCGGCCATGGAGACCGATGTCGAACTCCTGGCCCGACTGCGGGCCGGTGACGAGCAGGCCTTCATGATGCTGGTGGCCCGGTACAACGGCTCACTCCTGCGTCTGGCCCGCGCCTACGTGCCCAACGAGGCGGTGGCCGAAGAGGCGGTGCAGGACACCTGGATGGGCGTGGTCAAAGGCGTCGACCGGTTCGAGGGTCGTTCCTCCTTCAAGACCTGGCTCTTCCGCATCCTGGTCAACCGGTCGCGGTCGGCCGGCGTCCGCGAGCACCGCAACCTCCCACTCGACACCGCCGAGCCGTCGGTGGACCCATCCAGGTTCGACGCCGGTGGTGCCTGGGCCCGACCGTTGGACACCTGGGAGGACGAGGTCGACGACCGGCTGGTGGCCTCCACCTGGACGGACACCTTGCGCCGGGCCCTCGACGACCTCCCTCCACGCCAGCGAGAGATCGTGCTCCTGCGCGACGTCGAGGGGATCGACAGTGGGGACGTGTGCGATGTGCTGGGGCTATCCGAGGGCAACCAGCGGGTACTTCTGCACCGGGGCCGAAGCCGACTCCGCTCCGCTCTGGAGACCGAGCTCGCCGAGCGGGGGCGTTGACCATGCTGCTCCGACGTCGCAACGAACTGGTGTGCCGGCAGGTGGTCGAGCTGGTCAGCGACTATCTGGAGGGAGCCCTGTCCCGCAATGACCGCAGGCGGTTCGAGGCCCACCTGGCCGGGTGTCCCAACTGCACGGCCTACCTGGCCCAGATGCAGGCCACCATCCGAGCCACCGGCCGGCTGGAGCCGGAGGACCTGTCGCCGGAGGCCCAAAACGAGCTCACCGCACTGTTCCGCCACTGGCGGGACGACGCGGACCGAGGGGACGCGCCCGCCGGCTGAGCCGACACCCGGGTGGTGACCCGCCGGCGCTCAGCCGTCGATGCCGAGGATCAGGCCGCTGGTGGGTACGCCGGTGCCCGCGGTGACCAGAACGTGCTCGACGTCGGCCACCTGGTTGACCGAGGTGCCCCGCACCTGGCGGACCCCTTCGGCGATCCCGTTCATCCCGTGCAGATAGGCCTCGCCCAACTGGCCGCCGTGGGTGTTGATGGGGAGTCCACCGCCCAGCTCGATATTGCCGTCGCGTACGAAGTCCTTGGCCTCGCCCTTGGCACAGAATCCGAGCTCCTCGAGCTGGTAGAGGACATAGGGGGTGAAATGGTCGTAGAGCACCGCGGTCTGGATGTCGGCCGGCGACAGGCCCGAGGTCTGCCACAACTGACGGGCTACCACGGCCATCTCCCCCAGACCGGTGAGATCGTCGTAGTAGTACGAGGTCATCATCTCCTGGCCGGGACCGGCTCCCTGGGCGGCCGCTTCGATGACCGCCGGTCGAGAGGGCAGGTCGCGGGCCCGCTCGAGTGAGGTGACCACCAGGGCCTGTCCCCCATCGGTCTCTTGGCAGCAGTCGAGCAGGTGGAGGGGCTCGACGATCCAGCGGGAGGCCTGGTGCTCCTCGAGGGTGATCGGCTTCCCGTAGAACCAGGCCCTGGGGTTGGTGGCCGCGTGCTTGCGGTCGGCCACCGCCACCCGTCCCAGATCCTCGGAGGTGGCCCCGGTCACATGGAGGTAGCGCTGGGCGGCCATGGCCACCCATTGGGCCGGCGTGAGCAGCCCGAACGGGGCGTACCAGGCGAAGTTGGCCGTCTCGGCGTTGGGCACCGGCGGGCGGTCCTGGACCCCAGCTCCGAACCGGTTGCCCGACCGTTCGTTGAAGGCCCGGTAGCAGACCACCACGTCGGCCACGCCCGCCTGCACGGCGAGAGCCGCTTGCTGGATGGTGCCGCAACCGGCCCCGCCTCCGTAATGGATGCGGCTGAAGAAGGTGAGCTCGCCCATGCCGAGGCTGCGGGCAATCTCAATCTCCGGATTGGTGTCCGAGCTGAAGGTCACCAGTCCGTCCACTTCGGCCGGTTCGATGCCGGCGTCGCGGAGGGCCAGGTCGACCGCCTCGGCAGCCAGGCGCAACTCGCTGCGACCCGACTCCTTGGAGAACTCGGTGGCGCCGATTCCCACGATGGCGGTGTTGCCGACAAAGGTGTGTCCGGTTCCGCTCATGAGGCCGGCAGACGCAGGTGGACGGCGCCGGTCACGTGGTCGCCCAGGCTGTTGGTCCCGCGCACGGTGACCACCACGCCGCCGCGGCCGTCTCCACCCGCTACCTCGTCCTTGGCCGAAACCGAACCGGTCAGGGTCATGGTGTCATCGGGGTAGTTGGGGGCGCCCAGCCGGATCTTGACGTCGGTCAGCAGCGCGCCAGGGCCTGACCAGTCGGTCACGTAGCGCCCGACGATCCCGTTGGTCGAGAGGATGTTCATGAAGATGTCCTTCGATCCCCGCTCGACGGCAAGCACCGAGTCGTGATGCACATCCTGGTAGTCGCGAGAGGCGATGGCCGTCGACACGATGAGGGTTCGGGTGAGGGGAACCGGCAGCACGGGTAGCTCGTCCCCGACGGCTACGTCCTCGAATCGGAGTGTGGTGGTCCGGGCCACTGTGGAGGTCGCCGTGACGGGTTTGGCGGCGGCGGTCATACCGTCACCTGGTGGCCGGCCCGCATCTCGGCCACCACCTGCCGACCCAACCGGGCCAGCTGGGCGCTCGGAGCACCGAGCAGCAGCTCGATCTGCTTGCCCCACAGGAAGTACCGGTGGATGGGGTACTCGACGTCCGCGCCCATGCCCCCGTGCAGGTGCTGGGTGGCAAAGACGACCCGCTGTCCGGCCTCGGCGGCGAACCACGAGGCCACGCTCACGGCAAGGTCGGCGTCGAGGCCGTGGTCGAGTCGCCAGGCCGCCTGCTGCATGGTCACCCGGATGGTCTCGGTGTCGATGGACGCGTCGGCAGCCCGGAGCATGGTCCCCTGGAAGGTGGAGAGGGGCCGTCCGAACTGCTCACGGGTGTTGAGGTAGGCGGCGGTCTGGCTCACCGCCGCTTCGGTCACCCCGACCTGGATGGCGGCCAGCCCGGTCCAGGCCCGGTTGAGCATCCATGTCACCATCTCCCGGCCCCGGGAGGGGTCCCCCCCGGCCAGCAGGTGGTCCAAGGGAACCGTCACCCGCTCGAGATGGAGGTGGGGATGGACCTCGCGATTGGTGGTCACCGCCCGCTCGATGGTGACGCCTTCGGCCGTGGGATCGACCACCGCGATGACCACGCCTTCGTCGCTCACGGCGGGAACCAGCACCCGCTCGGCCACATGGGCGAAGGGGACGGCGAATGCAGTCCCGGTGAGTACGACCGATCCTTCGGAACCCGCTGCACCTGGTCGGCGACCGCCGGCTGGCCCGGGCCGCCCACGGCCAGGTCATTGGCCACGTCAGCCAGAGCGGCGGTGAGCACCACCTGGCCGGCGACCACGCCGGGCAGCAGGCCGGCCCGCAGGGCGTCGGATCCGAACTCGGCGACAGGCAGCGCCCCGAGGACAGTGGTGGCCCACAGCGGGACCGGAGCCACCACCCGGCCCTGTCCCTCGAGGACCAGGGCACAGCTCGACCATGCCGAAGCCGCCGCCGCCGTAGGCCTCGGGAACGGCCAGACCCAGCAGGTCGGCCTTGGCCAGCTCGGCCCACAGTTCGCGGTCGAACCGCTCGTCGGTGGCCTCGACCTGCTGCGACCCGGTCGGGGGTGACCAGGCCGGCGAAGATGCCCTCCACGGCCTCTCGGACCGCGTGTCTGCTCCTCGTTGAAGGTGAAGTCCATCAGCTCGTCCTCGTCTCGTCGGCCGCCGCTGAGGCGGGCGGGGCCGGTCGGAACACCGGCAGGGTCAGGTCGTCATCGAAGGCTTCGAAGGCGGCGACCACCGGCATGCCGATGGCCACGGTGTCCGGGGTGATGTCGGCCACGTTGGCCACCAGCCGGGTGCCCTCCTCCAGCTCGACCAGGGCTACCACCAGCGGGTAGTCGAACGCCGGCACCTGCGGGTAGTGGTTGACCACGAAGCTGTAGATGGTGCCCCGACCCGAGGCCTCGAACGGGCTCCCACTCGAAGGACCGGCAGTTGCGCACAGGCCGGGCGGGGCGGGTGGCGCAGGGTGCCGCAGCTCGTGCACCGCTGGATGAGCAGCTTGTGCTCCTTGGCGCCGTCGAAGAAGAAGCGGTTGTCCTGGGTCAGGGCCGGCCGGGGTCGCGTCGGGCCGGGTCGCCGGCCGGCGCTCCGCCGGCTCGAGCCGTCGCGGCCTCGGCCGGACTCGGTCGCCGGCCGGCTCCGGCCGGGCCTGAACTTGAGGATGCGGAACAGCATGGTGGCGACGAGCTCGCCGTCCTGGTCGGTGAGTCCAGACGGGTGGTGATGAAGTGGCCCACGCCGAGACCGGTCGCCTTCTCCGGTGAGACCGAATCGATGACCGATGTGACCTCGAGCTCGTCGCCGGGGACCAGCGGCCGCTCGTAGTGCTGGTCGCAGTTGGTGGCCACCACCGAGGTGAACCCGGCCTCGTCGAGAGCGGCCATCAACCGGTCGCTGGGCGACATCGCTCCGGACTCGGCCGGTCGGCCCGGGCCGCCTCGGTCTCCTGGGTGGCCCGCAGGCCGCGCATGATCCAGGCCTGGAGCATGGTCGGCGGGGCGATGATGCCGGGAAATCCGGCCTCCCGGGCCGCCGACTCATCCACGTAGACCGGGTTGACGTCCCCCATGGCTTCAACCCAGTGCCGGATCATCGGCAGGTTGACCGGGTCGGGGGCGCGGTGACCGGACCGGCGACTGGCCAACGAAGGACTGCAGCAGCTCGTCGAACGCGGTTGCCCGGCGAGATGCGCCGTCGGAGGCGGTCGGCCGCTCCTTCTGGGTGCTCACCTGGCTGACCGCTTCATCCCCAGCCCGGCCATGGCCAGGATCTCGCGCTGGACCTCGTTGACCCCACCCCCGAAGGTGTTGATCTGGGCCTGACGGCCGGCCCGCTCGAGCTCGCCGTGCAGCGCCGCGCCCGGCGTGTAGGGGCTCAGGTAGCCGGCGGCGCCGACCACGCCCAGTAGCCGGCGGTAGATCTCGACGGTCGACTCGGTCCCGAAGACCTTGACCGCCGACGAGTCGGCCGGGCCCAGGGTGTCGTCGGCTACCGCGGCCACCATCCGCCAGTTGAGCAGCTTCTGGGCCTCGAGCAGGGCGTAGGTGCGGGCCAACTCGACCTGGACCCACTCGACGTCGGCCACCCCCTGGTCGATGGCCCACTGGGCCGTCTCGCTCCCACAGGCGGTGGGCCAGCGCACTGACCGCGGCCAGCCCCACCCGCTCGTGGTTGAGCTGCCCGGTGATCAGGCGCCAACCTTCGTTCTCCTCCCCGACCAGGGCCGTCCTGGGCACCCGGACACCGTCGTAGTAGGAGGCGGTAGTGGCGACGCTGCCCACGGTGACGATCGGCGTGCAGGAGAACCCGGTTGCCGAGGTGGGCACCAGAAGGATCGAGATCCCTTTGTGCTTGGGAGCATCGGGATCGGTACGGACGGCCAGCCAGATGTAGTCGGCCTGGTCGGCGCCGCTGGTGAACACCTTGTTCCCATCGATGACCCACTCGTCCCCGTCGAGGACGGCCCGGGTGCGCAGGGAGGCCAGGTCGGTGCCGGCACCCGGCTCGGTGTAACCGATGGCGAAGTTGATCTCGCCAGCCAGGATCCCCGACAGAAAGTAACTCTTCTGCTCCTCGGTTCCGTAGCGCATGAGCATGGGACCGACCGTGTTGAGCGTGACGAATGGGAACGGAGCCCGGGCCCTCTGGACCTCGTTGAAGAAGATGAACTGGTCGGAGACCGGCCGCCCCTGGCCTCCGAACTCCTTGGGCCAGCCGATCCCCAGCCACCCGTCCTTGCCCATACGGCGGACCAGGGTTCGGTGCACCTCTCCGCCCTCGGCCTCGGTGTCGAGCGCTCGCCGGGCTTCATCGGTGAGGATATCGGCGAAGTAGGCCCGGAGTTCGGCCCGGAGAGCCAGTTCTTCAGGTGTCTCTTCGAGATACATGGCCTGTTCCTCTTCTCTCCGGCTCTCTCTGGCTCTCGGGCCTCGGCGGCACCTCGTGCCGCCTCGAGTCTCTCTCCTGCGGTGCGTAACGGCTTCCTCGGCCACGTCGGTACGGCCAGGACGATCGGCCCTCGGCCGTCCTTCGGCCGAACCAGGGCCGTGTAACGCCCCTCGGATCTTCCAACCCCCTGCACCGTCACCGCGTTGTGAACGCGACCATCGCTGGGCCCTCGAATGGTAAGGCCCCAGGTGTGACTGACCTATGATAACTGATACACGTTCTAGAAACGTCATCGAGGCCATCGGGGCGGGATGCCCTGCTGTTGTACCCAATCATCCAGATCCACCCGGGGGAGACGCCATGGAAGTAACCGACATCAACCTGGGCGACCCGGGGAACTTCGTAGAGGCGGTCCCTCACGATTGGTTCCGGATGCTCCGCCAGGAGATGCCCGTGCAGTGGCACCCGGACCCGGCAGGATTCGCCGAGGGGTTCTGGTCGGTCACCCGCTACGAGGACTGCGTAACCGTCAACCGCGACTACGAGCACTTCTCCTCCTACCGCGGCGCCACTCTGTTCCACGACTTCGATGACGAAGTCCTCGGCCAGCAACGCATGATGATGCTGAACATGGACCCGCCCATGCACACCCGCTACCGTCGGCTGGTCAACAAGGGCTTCACCCCGCGGATGATCCGGGATCTCGAAGCCAAGGTTGTGGTGGCCACCGATGGCATCCTCGATACCGTCTGCGAGCAGGGAACGGCTGACTTCGTCGAACAGATCTCCGCCGAACTGCCCCTCCAGGTCATCGCCGACCTGATGGGCGTGCCCCAGACCGACCGACACCTGGTGTTCGACTGGTCCAACCGGATGGTCGGCTCGGACGACCCCGAATACCAGCTGGCCGCGGAAGCCGGCGCGCAGGCGTCGATGGAGCTGTTCGCCTACGCCGACGAGCTGTGCGAGAAGAAGCGCCTCGATCCTCACGAGGACCTGTTCAGCGTCCTAACCCAGGCGGAGATCGAGGGCGATCAACTGTCCCAGCTCGAGTTGGACCTGTTCTTCATGCTGCTGGCCGTGGCCGGCAACGAGACCACACGTAACCTCATCTCGGGGGCCATGGTGGCCTTCTTCGACCACCCCGACCAGTGGGAGCGTCTCCGGGCCGACCGGTCGCTGTTGCCGACGGCCATCGAGGAGATGCTCCGCTTCGTCTCCCCGGTGATGCACTTCCGGCGCCAGGCCACCGCCGACGTGGTCATCGGCGAACAGGAGGTGGCCGAGGGGGACAAGGTGCTCTTCTGGCACATTTCAGCCAACCGGGACGAATCGCAGTTCGCCGAGCCCGACCGCTTCGATATCGGCCGCACGCCGAACAATCACATGGCCTTCGGGGGCGGCGGGCCGCACTTCTGCCTGGGGGCCAACCTGGCTCGCATGGAGATCAAGGTCATGTTCGAGCGGTTGCTCGACCGGATGCCCGACATCCACCTCGACGGCGAGGTGCAGCGCCTTCGGTCCAACTTCATTAACGGCGTGAAGCACATCCCGGTGGCCTTCGCTCCGTCGGCCCCGGTCGGTCACTGACCGAGCGGTCCCGAAAGTCCATCGCCCATGCGCTTCCACCAGGCCGTCACCTTCCTTCCCCTCGAGGAGGTACGTAACCTGGCCTTGGCGTCCGATGCCCTCGGGTATTCGGGCATCTACCTCTCCGACCACCTCTTCAACCCCCGTGAGCTGAAGTCGCGCTACACCTACTCCAAGGCACCCGACGGTGCACCGTTCTGGGAGAAGGAGACGGCCTGGCCCGATCCGATGTGTCTGATCTCCTCGTTGGCCGCGGTGACCACGAACCTCACCTTCACCACCGGTGTCTACGTGGCCCCGGTGCGGGACCTGATCACCGTGGCCAAGACCGTAGGAACCGCGGCGGTCCTGTCCGACAACCGGGTACGCCTCGGTGTGGGCGTGGGCTGGTGCGAGGAGGAGTATGTCCAGACCGGGCAGGACTTCAGGACCCGGGGCAAGCGACTGAACGAGATGATCCCTGGCCCTGCGGGCGCTGTGGCAGGGCGGATGGGTGGAGTACCACGGGACCTACTACGACGTCCCCGCCTGTCAGATGAACCCCTCGCCGTCCCTACCCGTCCCCTTCATCGGGGGCGGCGACTCCGACGCCGCTCTGGTTCGGGCCTCCACCCTGTGCGATGGATGGGTCAACACCGGGGCGGCCGCCCCAGACGAGGCATTTGCCCAGGTGGGCAAGATCAAGGACGCGGTCAAACGGGCTGGCCGGGAGAACGAGCCCTTCTCCATCTACGTGGCCGTGCGGGCCTTCCCCGACCTCGACCTCTACCACCGACTCGAGGACGCCGGCGTCACCGACCTGCTCTGCGCTCCATGGATGTCGGTGCGGGCCACAGACGGCGACACCCCTGAATCGATTCGCCAGGCGCGGTTGGCGGTCAGCGAGCAGTTCGCCGAGAACGTCATCGCCCGGATGGACTGAACCCGCCGGCCGCTCCGTCTGGCCAGTCGGGTCAAAGAGCCGGTTCAGGAGGCCACGGGTGTTCCTGTCGCCACCCCGGCGTCAGCCAACCCGTCATCGGCAGCTGCCAGTGGATCGCCGGCAGACGTCGGTGATCCGACGTCCGACTGAGGCGGATGGGCGGCCAGCCGGCGCAGCGGGTAGTACACCAGAGCGGCGACCACGAACCCCACCGGAAAAGCCAGGTCGGCGCCGTCCAGCTGATTGGACACCTGACCGTGGACCAGACCGGTGTCCATGAACGGCACCATCAGACCGAAGCCCACCACCAGAGCCACTAGGGCCGGCCACCCGGATCGCAGGTTTTCCCACTCCAGCAGATGGAGGAGGGTGGCTCGGTTGACCCCTTCCTTGCGGTCCCGCCAGTCGATGAGCACTACGGCCAGAAACGGGGCGATCCAGTAGGCAGTGAACAACAGTACGTTGGTGAACTTGGTCGAGATGTCGCCGGTGTTCAGCCACAGGATGAGGAAGAAGGCCACCGCCGTCCCGATCACCGCCGAGACGTGCCGTTTGATGCGCACCCCGCCGGCCTGGGCGGCCAGCGATCCCGAATAGTCGTTCATGGCGTTGCTGGTCACCGCGCCGAAGAGCACGGCCAACAGGGCCAGGGTGCCGAGAGTGCCTCCGCCCATCAGACGTCTGAACGCCGGCAGCCGTCTGGTCGGTCAACGTCTTCGCCCCAAGCAGCCCGATGGTGTACACCCAGATGAACGAGACGGCCAGGCCTCCGAACGTGTACCAGAACAGCGGGTGGCGGGGCGTGTCCTTGGCCATGTACCGGCTGTAGTCGGCGGCGTAGGTAGCCCAGCTGAAACTGCCGCTGAAGGCGATGGTGACCATGAGGACGAAGGTGGCGACGGCCAAGCCACCGTGCACGGTGTTGTGCAGCGGGAAGTTCCTATGGGCGGCGATCTTGTAGGTGAGGATCACGAACAGCAATGCGAGGACGCCGGCGCCCCAGCTCTCCAGCCGGTGGATGAACTCGTAGCCCAGATAACCGACCAGACCCTCCAGAGCCAGGACCACCAGCACGCCGACAGCAAAGGGCACGTGGAAGAGGATCTGAGCCGCCTGGCCACCGAACAAGCCGACCAAACCGTCCCAGGCCACGGCGGACACCCACTGGACGAGGGCGGGGATGGTGACCGACTTCCCGAACGGTAGACGGGCCAGCGGGAGTTGGGCCATGCCGGTCTTCGGTCCCCACAGCGACAGACCGGCCACCGGGATCGATCCCAGCACCACACCAACGACGATAGCGGTGATGCCAGCGCTCAGACCCAGGCCGAGAGTGGCGGCCAAGGTGCCGGTGAACACTCCGGACAGCTCCATGTTGGGGGCGAACCAGACGGTGAAGTTACGCCAGTTGGCCCCGTAACGGGCGTCCTCGGGGACGGGGACCATACCGGCCGTCTCGAGCGTGAGATCTCCCGCGCGTATCGGTCTGGCACCGTCGAAGACGCTGATCCCTTGCACCTGCTGGTCGCTCCCTGGTTGTCCGAAGGGTCCGATCTGTGCAGGTGATTCTGCCCCGAAATTCGAGGTGGGCTCGAATGCGGAGGTTGACCCCTCAAAACGACCAACCCGACCGGCGGTCCTCCCCACCCCCCTTCGGTGGCCCCGGCGTGGCCCGCTAGGGTCTGTGGGAACCAAATCCTGGGAGGGACCGATGAGGGACATGAAGCTCGGACTGCAGCTCGGTTACTGGGGCTCGGGACCACCGGCCGACGCTCCCGCGCAGGTGGCCGAGGCCGAGCGGCTGGGCTTCGACTCGATCTGGACCGCCGAGGCCTACGGCTCCGACGCCCTCACCCCGCTCAGCTGGTGGGGCTCCCGGACTTCAACGGTGCGGCTCGGGACTGCCCTCTGCCAGCTTTCGGCCCGGACGCCAACGGCCATGGGCATGGCCGCCATTACCTTGGATCACCTGACCGGCGGCCGGTTCGTGCTCGGGCTGGGCGTGTCGGGACCCCAGGTGGTCGAGGGCTGGTATGGCCAATCGTTCGAGAAACCGCTGGCCCGAACCCGCGAATACGTGGACATCGTCCGCCAGGTCATCGCCCGGGAAGCCCCAGTCACGAGCGACGGGCCGCACTACCCACTCCCGTATCCCGGCGGGACCGGGCTGGGCAAGCCGTTGAAGCCCATCGTGCATCCCTTGCGCAATGAGATCCCCATCATCCTCGGGGCCGAGGGTCCGAAGAACGTGGCCCTGGCCGCCGAGATCGCCGACGGATGGTTCCCCATCTTCTTCTCCCCCAATGCGGTCAAAGCTTTCGAGCCCTCGCTGGCCGAGGGGTTTGCCCGACCCAGCGCCCGACACACCGCCGAGGACTTCGAGGTGATCGCGTTCGCCCCCACCCTCATCGACGACGATATCGAGCGGGCGGCCGACAATTTCCGGCCCTTCCTGGCCCTCTACATCGGGGGCATGGGGGCCAAATCGATGAACTTCCACTTCGACGTCTTCTCCCGGATGGGTTACGAGGCGGAGGCCAGCAAGATCCAGGAGCTCTACCTGGCCGGGCGCAAGGACGAAGCCGCCGCCGCCGTCCCCACCTCCCTCATCGAAGACACCGCGTTGATCGGGCCGGTGGAGAAGATCCGGGACGACCTCGAGGGCTGGAAGGAGTCCATCGCCACCACACTGCTGGTGGCCGAGCACTCCCGACTCGCTGCGGACCATGGCCGAGCTGGTGCTGTAGCCAGAGCTGGTGCTGTTACGACCGTTGGCGCTGCGGCCAGGGGTGGCGCTGTCGTCAAGGGGTGGCGCTGTCGTCAGAGTGGGCGCTGTCGTCAGAGTGGGCGAGCGGGTTGGTACCTGACCCGTCAGGCATCCTGTCAGAGCTGGCGAGTTCTACCCGTCGGGGGATTTCTCCGGGTGAGTGAACGGTAGAGATCCATAGTGCTCGGGTGGACCGAATCGAAGGGCTCGATGTCGTCAGCCACCAGTCGGACCAGTTCGGACATCACCGCTTCCACCCCTGCCGGGTTCCCTCCAAGGTCGGCGGCGCGCATCAACATGCGGTAGAGCCGCTCGTCGTATGGGCTCACCAGAAGCCCCTTCCGGGCGGCCCACTCCGCTCCCCGGGGATCTCCGCGCCTCATGCAGGCCCCGGCCAGGCGACCGCTGAGGTCGACCACCGCTGATTCGATGGCCGGTCCGATGCCCTCGAGGATCGGCCAGTCAGAGGCGCGGAGCCCTTCGAAGGGTCGACCTCTGACCAGCTCCAGTGCCGAGCGCCACCGATCGGAGTCGTCCGAGTCGGCGAGGGACACGAACTGGTCCCAGTCGGTCGTGACGCTCGGCGCCAGGGCCAGACGACCGTGTGAACGGGGAAGATGATCGGCACCGTCCGGGGTCTGACCCAGCGAGCGTCTGGCCACCGAGGCCGTGGAGTACAGGCTGGACGCGGCCATCAACCGGTCGGGCCACAGGGCAGTAGCCCAGGCCTCGTTGCGAGCCCCGTTGGGGTGCATGGCCAGGTACACCACGAGCTCTCGTGCCCAGGCCCGGGTAAATGCCCGGGCAGCACCGCGAACTTCGACAGGTCCGAGTACCGCCACCAGGACGCCCTCCCACAGAACCTCCGACTGATCGATGGCGGGAGCCGACAACGCGGTGGCGCCACTGGCTGATGGAAGACTTCCTGGTTCCAAGGAAGAAAAGGCGTGCCGCTTCCCGGCCGAGGCGGGAAGGACGATGGGAAGGTTGACGTAAGGCTCCTCGGAGGCCAGAACTGCTTGATGGTTGGCCGCTGTGTCCAGCAGGGCGGCCACCGCGTCCAGTTCAGCGGGCTCCACGCGTTGGGGAAACACCACGGAGCTGAGGTTCCCGAGTCCTAGTGACCGTCCATCGCCGAACAGGCTGACCACGTGACGCGCCAGCGGATGTCGTCCGGCGGCGACCACCACCGTGCCCAATCGCGGGTCCGAGGCGCACTCGAGGAGGTCAGCGACGAGGTCAACGGCCACCTCAGGTCCGCAGACCACGACGGACGGATCCCACAGGTCCGTATCCTCGATCCAGCGCGCCTGGGCGAATGAAGCGTACCCGGTCGTCCGTAGCCTCTCCCGTCCGGTGAGCTGCCGACGGCTGAGCTGGTCGATGAGCGATTGACCATCCTTGGCAGAGCTCACCCGATCGAAGCGCTCGAGCTCGACTCCGAATCCCACCACTGTCAGGTCGAACCGGCCGGACCAGTGCGAGGTAGCCAACTCCAGGGCCAATGCCCTGACGAAGCCTTCGGTCTCCTCCGGTGCCCCTTCGATGGCCAGTGAGCCCAAGACCTCGAGGTTGACCAATACAACACCGTCCGGACCTCGGCCGGCGCTCACCAGAAGAGGAGCCGGCGACCGCCGCCAGGTGGCGCTTTCCTCCTCCGACCTCGTTGAAAGCACGGCTTCACGCTCCACGACTACGGTCCTGTCCTCAAGATCAGACGGTTCGCGTGCCGGCGACTGGTCCAGGTCGTCGAGGGTGTCGAACTCATCGATGATCAGTTCGATCGAGTTCGGACGCATCCGCGCGCCTGCGACCACCGGGACATTCCTGCCCGACCGCCGCATCGAGGGCATCACGCGGTGGAGTGAACGGTCGACCTCGTCGACGATGCTGCCGTACTCTCCCAACCTCAGCCGCTGCTCGATCTGGAGGTGGGGCTCATCGGGCAACCTGATGAACCGCCCATCTTGCCGATGGCGCTGTTGGGCCCGGCGCATGCGGTCGATGATCCGGACCACTCCCGCTCCCACCACCCCAGCCCCAACGGGTACGTACGGAGGAAGCGCTCGCCGTACCGGTTCCATGCGGCCATCCTTCTGGGTGCCGGATCCTGACAGCACCTGCTGCTGGTTGGAACTGGCCACGGGCGAAGGGAGCGTCCTAGGCCCTAGGGGCAGGTCAGTCAGTCCGGGCACCTCGGGCAGTAAGGGCAAGCCGGTGGGTGGGGGTGGAGCCGGTGCCGGCGCTGTTGGGCTGAGAAAACGCCCTTCCCTGATGGGATGCATCTTCGAAAGCAGGGTTGGCCGGTCGACCAGCTGTCCCAACCGACGGTCTGGCTGGTCGTTCAGCGTTGGGTCGGACCCGGTGGCACTTACCGGACGCTGCTGTCCGAGTTCGCCTGCGCCGGACGCGGATGACGGGCCCTGCGGTGCCCGGGGAAGGAGGAGCCGCCAACCTGGCTTGATCCAGTGATCCGAACGGAGCTCCCCACCATCGGCCTGCTTGAGTCCATAGTTGAGCTCGGCGATCTCCTGCCAGCGCAGTGCGGTCCCGAGCTTCTCGGTGGCAATCGACCACAGCGTCTCACGCGACTTCACCAGGTGCACCGACGGCAGGTCGGGCCAACCGTCCGACCCCGTCGCCTTGGCACTCGCAGATGCATTCGCCGGTACTTCTACTGTCGCTGTCGCTGTCGCTGTCGCTGTCGGCGTCACCTCGGACCCGATGACCCGCTCAGAATCGATGCGCTCCTCGATCGGCCGCTCGTCGGCGACGGTGGGGTCACCGAGCTCGAACGTCCCGACGGGGCCGACCGATCGATCCACTCGACCGCCGGGCGGCGTCAGAACGACAAGATCGGAAGCCTCCCATCCCGGACCGATGCCGAACGAGCGCTCGGAGGAGGAATCGGATAACCGGTCCCAGGTGTCGACTGAAAAAGGAAGGGCCTCGTTGATGACCCTGATCACCGGTTCCGACGACTTGGCGCCGACCGAGACGGCATCGGCTGAAGATGTCGCCACCGATGGCCCCCGACCCGCGGCGGACAGCGCCAGGGCTGTGCCCACCAGGCATGCTGCCAACGACTGCAGCGTCCGACTGGCCGGGAGACGCCTGGGTGACCGACCGCGAGCCAACGCCCGGAACTCCAGGACGACGCAGACCGTCATCCAGGCCCAGGCCATCCAGGCCAGGAGGAGCCCGCCCTGGGTCAACCATTGC
This sequence comes from uncultured Acidimicrobiaceae bacterium, assembly GCA_963824355.1. Classification (GTDB taxonomy): domain Bacteria; phylum Actinomycetota; class Acidimicrobiia; order Acidimicrobiales; family RAAP-2; genus Bog-756. The sequence goes on from CAWGOY010000004.1 coordinate 53,322, forward strand.
CGGATCAATCTCTGGTCGTCCGGAGTTCGACCCGAGGCTGCCCGGACCATACCGGCAACCCCCGTGTGAGCAAGTGGCACGCCCCCCAACAGCAGCAGACCGACAGGGACGGCTACGACCAGGACGGCCAAAGCCACCAAGGCAACCGAAGACAGCAGAGCCCGACGCCACGATGCGGATGGTTCGCTGGTGCCGACGATGCCGCGGCCTGGCAAACCGGTCATGGCGACCCGACGGTCACGCCGGCCAAGTCGTAGGCCGAAGCAGATCCCGATATGGTCAACGTGGAGATCCCAAACATGCCCAGGACCTCGGTAGGCAACCGATACTCGATGTGGACACTCACGACACCGCCGGAAACGGTCGCTGTCCCCGGATGTCCGGCAGCCACCGTAAAGGCTTGGGCGGCGGCCACAGCCGCCCCAGCATCCAGCTGAACGGATCCTGACCGGAGGGCATCCACCGAGAGGGCGCCAGCACCAGCCCGGGCGGCCTGCTCTGCTTCGTCATCGGCGGCCTGGTGGGCGCTCAGGGCCGATCCACCGTCGACCACCAGGCCGATCAGTGCGAACACCGCCACCAGGAGTAGCGCCACGAATGCCGTGACTGATCCGTTCTGGTCTGCACAGCGACAGGACCCCGTGGACTCGGAACCCGTGCGAACCGGGGGCCGGGAGACCGCCGGACGGAGCCGTCTACCGACCGACATCCGGATCAACGAAGGGACCGGTAGGGATCGATCGGGGCCGATGACGAAGAACGGACCATGGTCGCACCGGGCAGCCCGGCTACGGCCACATCGGACAATGGAACCTGGCACTCCACGGTCACCTCGACATAGCCGCCGGGGAAGTAATGACTGACATCGGTGATGACCTGGAGGTGAGCGCAGGTGGTGGACGAACCGCCTACCGCCAGCTCTGCCTCGGACGCCGCGCCCTGTTGGGCACTCGCTGCGTCAGGAAGCACGGCGGCCGCCTGGGCGGCCGCCCGGGACGCTTCTGTCACCTGTTGGCGCGCTTCAGCCACCCGACCAAAGGCCACCATCAAGACAGCCAACAAGAACAGCACTGGCGTGACCACAATCAGCTCGACCGTGAGACTGCCATCGTCCCTGGTCATCGGTAGTCGGCTCATTCTGATCCACGGAACTCTTGGACGGGACCGACCGATTGTGCGCTCACCGGCAGTGAGAGCCAGGGCACGATGGCCAGGGCATGACCGGTCACCGAGATCCGGGTCTGATCGCCAGGCAAGAGCGAGACCACGGTATTGCCCGAGACCACGTCACTCCCCGGCCCATCGAGCACCGAATTGGCCTCGATGGTTCCGGCCACCGTGCCTCCTCCGACGGAACGGGCCACCCGATCACCTTCCGACGCTGCCAGTTGTGTCACCTGGGCAGCATGGGCCCACAGGGCGAACTGGATCACGAGCAGCAAGAGCACCATGACCACCGGGATGACCAGCACGGCCTCGACAACCGCGGAGCCCATATCACCCTTCCGGCGGTCACCGGTCCGTTCGAACTCCCGGTACTGGCCACGACGGATCAGCCAAGATTGATCGAGTTGGCCTTGGCTGTCACCTTGGCCACGATGATGGCGCCAACGGCGATAGCCAATGCGGCAAAGATCGCCGTCAAGATCACTTTCTCGACGACGGTCCCGTCGTCGCTCCATCCTCCGGAGACTCCGGTCCGAGCCCGGAGATAGGCCCAAAGGACGACGATCTGGTTTGGCATCATGGTCATTCCCTTCTGTTGGTTCGATTGGTTCGGTCCTGCTGGGTGGTTCTGCAGATCGGCTTTCAGTCGGCGGAGCGCCAGAGGGCAGTCTCGATAAAGGCGAATCAGCGACCGTCGCGGCCAGGCGCGGATGGGCTCGGGACATCAGAACCCTCCGACGATTCGACTGAAGGCGGGGTAGCCCACAAACAGGAGGAAGCCGATGAGCAGGAGGGCACCCGGCAGGAAGAGCCGCTCGGTCATGGCGTTGGCGGAGGACTCGGCGGCCGCCTGCTCGTGGCGACGCATGGCCTCGGCCCGGGCCGTCAAGGACTGTCGTATCCGGGCACCCTCGGTACCGGCCAGTTGGAGTGTCGCCGACAGTTCACCCAATTCATCGACGCCGATCTCCTGACCGAGCCGGCCCAGGGCATCCCAAGGAGATTGACCGCTCTGCCGGGCCCCCGACAACACCCTTGCCATTCGCCGGGCCGCCCAATCCTCGCTGACCTGGGAAGCGGTCAGTAGCGCCCCCTCGACGCCCACTCCACCGGCCAGGCTCAAGACCACCAGATCGACAAAGGAACTCAGAACCACGCGGAAGTGATGCCGACGCTCCTTCGCTTGCTGGGTGACCCTCATGACGGGCAGCGCGGCACCGAAAGGGGCGGTGACCAAGGCAGCCAGCACGGTCGCTTGGACAGGGAGAGCCACACCCGCCAGATACAGCAGAGCCCACGACAATGGCGGACCAAGGAGACCGATTCCCGCTCCGACAAGGATTTTGGTGGTCAGGGCCTCGGGTGACTGACCAACGATCCGGAGGGTCGCGACGAAGGCAATCCAACGCGGGTGCATCGCCACTGCACTGCGATCGAGCGGACCGGTCACGGCGCGGCCCAAACGCGCCGAGAGGGAAGCTTCTTCGGCAGTTGGAGCCGTCCGGCCAGCCGGCTCAGTCAACGTCGCGGCCAGAGCTTCGAGCGGGAGGGGGGCCTGGTGGAGACCGGAGACCAGGCCTATGCACCCCAGCCCACAGATGACCCCGACGAGGATGGCGGCCGTCACCGCTCGACTCCATCGCCGAGTAGTCGCACGGGAGTCGGGGGGCGTGACAGTGAAACCAACAGGGTCAGTCCGACCGCGTACAGCACGCCCACCAGGGACAGGACTACCTGCCCCTCGGCGGAACCGAACGGGGCCAAGTAGTTGCGGCCGATCAGAACCAGACCCACGGCAAAGGCCACCGAAAAGGCCAGGACAGTTCGAACTCCACTCCGGACCGAGGCTCGGCTCGTCTCGATGCGGAGGCGGAGGGCGACATCCTCCCGTGTCGATTCGGCCAGCGCCACCAACAGGTCGCCGACACGCTGCGCCCTACTGGTCACGGCCAACTGCAAGGCGCAGACCACTCGGTCGGCCGAAGGATCGGCCAACTCATCAGCGAACTGAGCCAGCGCCTCACGTGGGTGCATCCCGGCACTGAGTCTCGAGGACAACCTGAGAGCTGCAGGTCTGACCGGGCGCGGGCTCAGCGGCGCCGTGGCCATGATCGCCTGCCCCAGTCCGGCGGATGCGGCCAGCGTCCCCTGGAGCATCTCCGTCCAACTGGCGATGGCCTCGATCTTGGCGATGGACACGGAGCCCGATGTCCTCCCGAACAAGCCAGGAAGTCCGAACACGGCCAGACCGGCGATCGGAACGGCCACCGGCCAGCCGGTCGCCCACCCGGCCACCAGCCCACAGACCGTTGCCCCGACCAGGAGGCACCCATGGCTCGCCAGCAGACCACCGGGAGGCGCTGAGCGTTGGTCGGCATCGATACCCTTCGGACCAACCCGGGTTCGGTGCCGGGTCAGGGAGGCGCCCAGCCCGACCAGACCCAGCCCGGCACCCAGACCGCAGCCGACGATCAGAGGCGCGTTCATGCCGATACCCCCATGCCGTCGAGTCCACTCGGTCGGTACCCCGACCGAGTGAGTTCCCACAGCGTCTCCGGACGGAGAGGTGATGCCGCAACCGCCCGGCGGTCCTCACCAGGACGGTAGATCTCGTTGGAGATGACCTGCACGCCCTCGGCATCGATGACTTCACGGATCGAGGACACGAAATCGAGCTGCGAGTCGCGGTCGGCGGAAACTCGACGCGGCCTCGTCCTGATGGGTTCCGTCGTCGCCAAACGCTACCAGCGGGTAGCCATCGCCCTCGTGAAGATCGCTGTCGAGATGCACTACCAGATGCACCGCCCCAGCAATCAACAGGTTGCTCGCCTCGATCGGAAGTCGTTCGGTGGCCTGCACGGCGTACGAAGCGATCCTGCGGAACACGCCGGCGGAGGAATCGGCGTGGATAGTGCACATGGACCCCGACCGACCCTGGCTCATGGCGTTGAGCATGGGCAGCACCTCGTCGCCCAACACCTCGCCGACGATCACCCGGTCGGCATTCATCCGCAGCGCGCGCCGAACAAGGTCAGCTACGGTGATCAGGCCCGCACCTTCGACATTGGCGGGACGGGCCTCCAGCGCCACCATGTCGGGATGTCGGGCCATCGCCGAGTCGAGGCCGAGTTCGAAGGCCTGTTCGATGGTGACGATACGCTCACGTGCGGGGATCTCGGCGGCCAGGGCCCTCAGCAGAGTGGTCTTTCCCGAGTTCATTGCTCCCGAGACCACAATGTTCTTCCGGGCCCGCACCGCGGCGCGGAGAAATCCAGGCCAACTCCTCGCTGACCGTGCCCAGCCCGACCAGGTCATCGAGTGACAGGTCGGCATACCGGTGGCGGCGGATGGAAATCGCCGGCCGAGAGGTCACCGCCATCAGTGCCGAGAGCCGGCTCCCGTCGGGCAGCCGCAAGTCCAGCTCAGGGCGGGCCAGATCGAACCGGCGTTCCGAGAGGCCGAAACGACCGGCAGCTGCTCGGACCAGATCGATCAGCTCGTCATCAGAATCGGCTACCGGCGGCATCAACTGCTTGCAGCCGTCGGCAAAGGTCGCCCAGACCCGATCGCACCCATTGATGTCGATGTTCTCGATTTCGGGAGTCGTCGATGAGGGTCTGTAGCCCACCCATGCCGAACAGGCCGTCGAGGACTGCCTGAGCCAGCCGTTGCTCGTCCCAAGCCTCTTCGGACGGTCCGGCCAGCCGATCCCCCCCGGGCAGCTCTTCGGATCCGGCAGCCCCGATAGCGGACTGCACGGGCCCCACTGCTCCGGTGCCACCGGTCAGGCCGTCGAGATGGAGGAAGATCTGTTGGCGGGCGTACTCCCGGCGGTCGTTGCCGACCAGGCCCGATCCCTCGGGACCGGCCAGATCCTCGGCCACCAGGGCCCGCAGGGATGAGACCAACCGACGGCTCACGACGCGACCTGGCGGCCGGGTATCCCAGCCCGCCTCTCCACAGTTGGGATCGGCGTCGACCCCGAGGTCCGTTCGATCGGTGAGTCCTTCTCGACCGGAATCTCCAGCTGCCCTCGGCGGAGATGCCGCCGGAGGCGATCGAGATGATGCCTGGCCGCAGCGACTGACTGCCGGTCGGTCGAGAGTGGCTCGGGTGCGGTCATTCCGGGGGGTCTGGCAGGTCCGGCGAGTTCAGCGGGTTCGGCGGGTTCGGCCGGTCCGGCGGGTTCGGCCGGTTCGGCCGGTTCGGCACGTCCAGCGAGCCGTTGGGCCAGAGCGGAGGCCGAGCCGACCAGGGGCGAGCGAGCAAGCCGTCGACCGCTCCCCCGTTCTCCGGAGGCCACCCGGGCGGCAGCCGGGTCCGAAGGTACCTCGCCCAGGACAGGTAGGCCGGTAAATGAGGCGATCTCCGCTGCCGCGTGCTCGCCACCCGCCACGACGGCCAGGCCGACTCGTTCCCCCCACTGCTCCCGCCAACCCGATGCCCGCTGGCGGACCGCCCATGCCGAAGCAGGGTCACTCCTGAGCACGACCACCAGCCACTGGGCGTGGCGCGACCAGGCGGCGCTCGATCGTTCTGCGGGGAGAAGACGACCGAGGTCGACGATCAGGTCCCACGATCTCCCATTTTCGACGTCCGGATCGGTTGATCCGCTCACTCCATCGGTTCCCGTCCCGTCCACCAACCAGTCGACGCCCGCCTCCGGCAGATCGTCGCCGGCCCGTGGACCTACCAGGACGTCGAGTCCACCCGGTAGTTGCTGCAGGTGCGGCGTAACCGCCACCCCGGGACCGACACGGCGGGCTCCCGTCACGAAACTCGACCACCCGATTCGGGTCGATAGCTGGAACCGGGGTGCGAGGTCCCCTCCGCTCGGATCGCACTCGACCACGATCGCCGGCCTCGGACCGGGCCACGTCGCCCCGAGAAGACAGGCCAACGTGGTGGCGCCGGGTGCACCCTTGACCGAGGCAAGCGCTACGACCGTCATGACGAAGTGCCGTTCAGCCCGGGCAGGAGGACCAGACTCACCTGATCGGCAGCTGCTGCGGTGGCCACCGGCGCGGCCAGGGTGGAGGACACCACCACCGACACCAGATCGGTGTCGGCGGTGTCGGAGATAGGTGGGGCCTCGACGTCGTACACGGTGGCCTGAGCCACGAGCACTCCGGTGGAGGCGACGCCGATGTCCGTGCTACTCTCCGCGCCGCTGCTCGTGTCGCTGTCCGCGCCGCTGACCGTGTCGCTGTCCGTGTCCGATGCCGGCACGGGTGTTCCCGGACTGTCAGTCTGCACGACCATCACCTGGTCGCCTGCTACCAGGCCGACGGATGGAAGCTGGCCCGGCTTGAGCGCAATCCCAACCACGGCGTCGCCCGGCGGTACCGGGGACGATCCGCTGACGTCACCGGCGGTGAGCAGGGATCCGGCAGGGATGGTCACCGCCGCCCTCTTACCGGCCAGTTGGGATGCGGCCGACACCGGAATGGTCGAGAGCCCGGCCGGGACCGAGACGGATGCCTGGCCCAGATCGCCCCCGGTCATGGGTTGCCCGGCTTCGATTGTCCGGGTGACGACGAGCACGGCAGTCTTGTGCCCGGCGGACGCATAGAGACCGGCGAACATGGCGACGCTACCGAAAACAGCGACGAGGGACACCAAGGCCAACAAGGTACGACGTGAGCGTGGCGGGCCGGGAAGCCGATGGGCGCCGACAGGCGGTTGATGGGAATCGGACGGCGCCGGAGACAGACGCTCGAGAAGAGAGGTCATCGGCCTTCGTTGGCGATCAAGCCGCCGGTCAATACCTGAGCCAGTAGATCCGAGTTCACGCTCTCCACCTGTTCGACCCGAAGAGCAGCTGCGCTCGTAGTGGTCAATGACGGGAGGCTGCCGCCACCGGGAGCTCCCGAGGCCGTCCAGGACACTGACCAGTGCACGGTGGCACGGACGGTGAATGCGGCATGATCGGGATTTCCGTCCGGTGTGAGCTGCCCGACCGAGGACTCCGAGTAGCGATAGGAGCACCCGGTTGCCTGATCCGTCGAAGGCTCATCCACGTCGAAGGCCACACCCGGACCCAGGCAGGTGACCGCGCCACCATCACCCATGGTCCACACCACCGATACCGGGGTTGCCACTGCGGTGGCCTGAACCGATCCAACCGCTGCGGTCACCGAGTGCGGATACCAGATGGTCGGGTCCACCCATAGCCAGGTGGCCAGGTTCACGACCGATGTGCCGGCCGGATCGAACCGGAGTGACGGTCCCGGAAGCCGCAACGAGTTCTCGGCCTGCAGTGCCACTGCGCGTGGGTTGATCGTCGGCTCGGACGGAACGCTCTGATCGGTGATCCATTCGGTAGCGGTCGTGCTGGCCCCGGTGATTCCATTGGTGCAGGTGATCGAGTACCAACCTCCGGGCGTCGGACCTCCGGGAGCGATCCCCGGGCCGTCATTGAGCGTTAGGGCAAGCGAGGTACAGGTCCATGCACCCACGCTCCCTCCCCCTGGGACCCCCCCTGTTCCCGGGGAGGAGCCGGGTGTTCCGGCCGAGGAGCCTCCGTCGGTTGCCCCCACGGTTACTGACCCATCGGGTCCGTCGGAGCCCGAGACGGAGCCGAACGCGACAGCCGGGAACAGGAGAGTGCTCACTGACACGGCCATCACCAACACAGCCAAGCCGATAACCAGAACACTGGCCTCACTGCCGATGAGGCGCCGGGGCCGGATGTCGGTACCCCCGCATCGGGCTACGGGTGACACTGGTTCGCTTCCACCGACTGATCGGCCAGCTTCCAGCCGGTGGCGGTCAGTTGCATGGTCGAGACGAAGTGGTCATCGTCGACTTGACCGGGTTCGCCTGGCACCGGAATACCCGTGGCCACCTGCACCACGATCTCGGCGTCGTGGGCACAGGCTTCAACCGTGGCCAACCCACCCCTATTGCTCAGCACCCGCGGATGACCGAATCGGTTCAGACCGACCGCCACCTGGCCACCCTGCCGCATCTGGGTGAGCACCTCCTGTGACCAGGTCAGCTGGGGGTCGATCGTGGTGGCAGCCAGCTCTGGCTGATCGGGGTCGGCTGACCGGGCCGCATCATCGAAGGCCTGTTCGGCAGCGATCCAGGCCGACACGATCGTGCTCGAAGCCATCCCGCTAACCGAGGTTGCCGAGCTACTGGTGGAACTTCCTCCGCTCATCGGAACCCTCAGGAGTGGATCGCTGGCGCTGGCGCTCGCACAGGCGGCCAGGGCAACCGAGCAGACCGTGAGGATCGCAGCGGCGGGACAGCATCCGGACCGGCTTCCGACCACTCGACGAACACTCGGACTCTCCATAGCCAGCGGACGATAGGGACTGGTGGCACGGGCTGCACGGTTGATTGCACACTGTGTGCAAATACCTTCGCGGCAACCACACCGAAACCTGGTCTGGGTGAGGACGACGCGGTGACCCCGCCGCAAGGGGGTCCAAAAGGGACGGGTCGGAGACGCATGGGCTCGGACCGAACGGGGACCAGACACCGGATGAGTTTCTCGCCGCGACTTTGCCCGTGGCCTTGGCGCGAACCTTGCAAGCCACGGTCAATGACCCGGCTGTCGTATCCGATCCGCCCGGATCAACGATCGTTTCGAGTCCAGTGGTCCATGGATTCTCCAGCCCAAGGCCGGCTGACCGTCGGCGATACCGATCGGATCGCCGGTGCCCTAGTCGCCACCCAGCGCACCCGAACTCCCCGGGGTCCATGTTCGGCGGTCGCCGTAGGCTTCCGGCGACCCAGTTCCATGCAGCATCGGGTCCTCTGAGACTGGTTGCGACGACCGGTCACCGGCCGGCTACAACCGCCGGTGACGATGGTCCTTAGGTGGGGCAGCCATCGCTCGGGGCCGGCGGGAACAGCCCAGGTCGCGCCCCCTTTCCAGGCAATGCTGCGACGGCGAGGGTGGTCGCGTTGAAGGGAGCGCTGTAGGAGATCGAGGGGAGGCATCCGCCCTGATGGAGACCCCCGATGACTCCAACCACGGTCGTCTCGCCTCGGATCTGCTCCAACCAGGGGGCCCCGCTGGTGCCGCCCACATAGGGATTACAGGTGAACGCCGGGTAGATGCCCTGATAGCGGACGCGAGCGGTGCAGGTCAGCGGGTGGACGCTTCCGATCGGGTACGCCGGTACGGTCACGGTTGCCCCGGCGGTTGGAGCTGTCGCCAGTCGATTGGCGCCGGTGACGTCCTGCAGGCTCTCCTCGTGACCTTGGAGCATCCGGGGGGCCACCTTCACGATGGCATAGTCGCTGGACGCCATGGTGGAATGCACCCAGGCCGAGGCACCGTAGAACCCGACGACGCTCCACAAGCCATAGCGTTCGACGCCATTGTCGTAACCGGGCGCGAACCGCCAGCCGAAGCCCGACCCAACAACGCAGTGAGCGGCGGTGATTACCAGGTCTCCTTCCCGGCTGGCGATCACGCTCGCTGTGCAGGTGTACGTGGAGCTGCCAGGGGGAAACAGCACACCGACTGTGCGCAGTCCCGAGAAGGTGTGCGCCTGCGGCACCGGAGCTGCTCCCCTTGCAGCCTTCGTGATTCTGACGGGCTGCGTACTTCCGCAAGCCGACAGGACGACGCCGCCAAGCACCACCATCGCCACCGCCCACGTGGTCCACTTCCTCCCACCGCAACTGACCACGCGAGCCATCTTGGCCGCCGCGGAAGCAGAATGCGAGGAGAAATCGAAACCCACGGAGCGACCGGTCTGAATTGGTTCTTCGCATGCCAGACCCGCTGATCGATTCTGCCTAGGCTCCACGAACGTTGGGCAGAATCGGGAAGGGGAACCAACCAGGAATCCCTCACACCCGTTGGACGCACTGACGAGGTTGTGCTGACGGTCCGCCGAGGCCCACGGAGGGGCACACCGGAGGCTGGGCTCCGTTACATTTTCTATCGTGACCGCTAGGCAACCCAACGATCCTCAGATTCACGAATTCCGACAAATCGCCGAGTCGTTCGGCTCGGATGCCGAACGGTATGACCGGGCTCGGCCCAGCTATCCCGATGTGATGGTCCGACGGATCATCGACGCCAGTCCGGGTCCTGCCTATCTCGATGTGGGGACCGGTACCGGTATCGCTGCACGCCAGTTCCAGGCCAAGGGCTGCCAGGTGCTCGGTGTTGAGGTCGACCCGCGGATGGCCGATCTGGCTCGCCATCGCCAGTTGGCCGTCGAGGTAGCGGCATTCGAGAATTGGGATCCCGCCGGCCGCGTCTTTGATGCGGTTGTCTCAGGGCAGACGTGGCACTGGATCGACCCGGAGGCGGGAGCGGCCAAGGCAGCTGAGGCGCTAGATCCCGGTGGCCGGCTCTCGCTGTTCTGGAACGTGTTCGAACCCCCATCTGAGTTAGCCGAAGCCTTCGCCACCGTCTACCGGAGCGTTCTGCCCGACCTGCCCTTCAATCCGTGGGCACGATCTCCAATGGACGCGTACTCGTCCATCTTGGCCAGAGCAGTCAGCGGAATGCGCGAGACGGACGCGTTCGACGATGCCGAGGAGTGGCGCTTCGACTGGGAACGGCCCTACACCCGAGAGGAGTGGCTCGACGTGGTCCCAACCAACGGGGGACACCAACACCTCCGCCCCGCCCAGCTCGCGGAACTGCTGGCCGGCCTCGGATCCACCATCGACGCGGTTGGCGGCACCTTCACCATGGGCTACAGGACGGTGGTGATCACGGCCACCCGGGCCCAGGACCACTGAGATCCGCCCCACGGGCGACTCGCTGCTGCCGGCCCACAGTCATGGGACGGCCACGCTCTTGGCATCTCCAGTGACCACGACGAGTGCGGCTCGACTGCCAGTGGTCATCGTGTGAGAAACTGCTTGGCATGGACATCGGCGTCGCGTACCCCCAGATCGAGCTGGGAGGAGACCCTGCCGCGATTCGACAGTTTGGGAGCGCGGTAGAAGGCCTGGGCTTCGACCATCTGTTGGCTTACGACCATGTACTGGGGGCGGTTCATGCCGATCGGATCCCTCAGTTGATCGGCCCGTACACCGAGCATGACCCGTTTCACGACCCCTTCGTGCTGTTTGCCTACTTGGCGGGAATCACTGAGCGGATCCGGTTTGCCACCGGGATTTTGGTGCTTCCCCAACGCCAGACGGCACTCGTGGCGCGGCAAGCTGCCGACGTCGACCTCTTGTCCGGGGGTCGGTTGCGGATCGGCGTGGGGGTGGGCTGGAACCACGTCGAGTACCAGGCGTTAGGACAGGACTTTCATTCCCGTGGCGCTCGGCAGGAAGAGCAGATCGCACTGCTCCGTCTGTTGTTCACCGAGCCGATCGTCGACTTCTCCGGACGGTTCGACCGAATCGACCGAGCCTCACTGGTACCCAAGCCTGCTCGTTCCATTCCGATTTGGCTGGGCGGCGCCGGTGAGAGGGCGTTCGAAAGGGCCGCCCGGCTCGCAGACGGCTTTATCTTCTTCGGCGGAGGCGTGAACAAGACCATCTCATCCTGGACGCGGCTGCGTGAACGCGTAGCTCGTCTCGGTAGGTCAGTGGAAGACTTCGGCGGTGACTACGTCACGCTCAGCGGTGGAGATACGGGTGAGCTCACCAGGGAGGTCGACGCCTGGCGAGATGCAGGTGGGACCCACGTGTCGATCGTCACCATGGGACTGGGTCTGGACACCGTCGAAGCACACATCAGCTACCTTGCCTCACTTTCAGAGCGGCTCGGTTTGTCGTAAAACCACGGTGCCCAAACTGGTTGTCGCTTCCCGAGCGAGAAGGTTGAGAAAGACGGACAATGAGCCTCGAACGCATGAGAACGACGACGTTGTGCCTGGTCGCAGTCGGAGCTGCCGCTTGCGGAGGAGCGGCACAATCCGTCCACTCGACGACGACATCTCACACCGTGGTTTCGGCTCGCTTACCGCAGATGGTCACGGTGGGACACCTACAGTTCGAGCTCCCAGCGTCCTGGAAGGTCGGATACGGGACTTGCCGGTGCGGCTTCGGCCAGCCGGATACCGCAACGCTGGATAACGGCCCCCAGGGAGGGGGGGTCGAATGTAGCTGTCCTGCGGAGATAAGCAGTGCACGATCCGGCCTTCACCTCTACGAGGGCCAGACTGGCCTCATCCCGGGCGGCACTCCCACGGTGCTCCGTGGTCTCCAGGCGCTCGTTTCACTGGATACGGCGAATGCAACCCTGACCGCCACCTTTCCGGGTCTGGATCAATGGATCATGATCAGCCCGGCTCCTCCCGCGGAATCCCCCTCAATCCATCGGCAACAATTTGCCGTCGAGAAGGAGATACTCGGCACGGTCTCCGTCGACTCGGAGGTTAACCCGGCACCGTAGGGTTCGGTGGTGGCTAGGAGAGGAGCTCGAGAACGCCCCGGGTTCAGGCCTCGTCCACGGCAGCTGTGGGCGCCGCCGGGGAGGCGGCCGATTCACCCTCCACGGCGACCTGTCCGGTGACCAGTTTGGCACTGAACTTGATGGCCTTAGTGGCCGAGGTGGCTCCGGTCTGCAGGACCACGGCAATCACCAGCAAGAACACGGCCAATACCCGGAAGGTGTGAGACCCGAGCATGAGAATCGCCACTCGGCCCAGGGCATACGGGGGGGAGCAGACAATGCCCCCGATGGCCCCGCCCACCGCTGCGGCAGTCAACTTGTCCTTACGAGATCGATCGGACTTGATCCCCACCAATCGAGCCGGGACGGCTACGTAGGTCACCATCATGACTGCCACAACCACACTGAGCGTCAGGGCGAACCACCCCTTCCCCCACCGGGTCATGATCATGGTGGCGACCCCGAGAGCGAGGCCGATGATGCCTCCCCACAACACGATGGGACGAAGGTGCGTGCGAGCCAGGGCAAAAGCCGGTCGAATCTCAGGCTTTCCTTGCTTGGAGATGGCGAAAGCGAAGGCGGCATTGAGGTAGAAGCTGGCTGCGGTGATGGCGGCGATGGCCAAAAGAATGGGAACGAGCAGCGGCCCGCGAACGATATGGAACTCCCTGCCGTGGAAGGCGTGCACCTTCAAGTCGAGCATGGCTGCCCAGATCCACATCGCCGGCAGAATCTGCACCAGCGTGAGACGCCAGTTGGTGACGAGCAGTTTCACCCCCTGGAACAGCATTGCGAAACCACCCACGACCAGGGCCAGCGGGGCCAGTAGTCGGCTGCGGCGGCTGAGGGCGAGCACCGCGTTCTCCACCATCTCGTCATCGCCGTTCCGAATGGCGGTGACCAGGCGTTCGACCATCACCAGCACGGAGGCCCGACGGCTCAGTTGAGCTTCGGCCAGCTTCCCGTCCGACTCGGTGGCTTGGTCGGTCACTTCGGTCCTCGAGGAGGTAGAGGAGGGATCGGCGTCGAGCGTCACCTGGACGACCGACCGGCAGGTGCGAGTGGGTGCGCACCTGCTCTCGGATTCCAGCTGTCCGAGGGATCCGTTTTCGCCCCCTCTTCCATGACTCACCAGGCTACTTCCGACATCCACACCTGGCGCAGCCAGAAAGGTATTGAAGAAGCCGGGCCGGGGCCGGTCCGTGCCGGGGCCGGGCCGGGCCGTGCCGGGACCGGGGCCGTGCCGGGGCCGGGGCCGGGGCCGTGCCGGACCCCTTGGTGCCGGCGCCCCGCCCGCTGGGCCACACTGGGGGCATGGCAGCCCAGTACATCTACACCATGCGGGATCTCCGGCGGTTCTACCCTCCCGACCGGGAGGTCCTGAAGGGGATCAACCTGTCTTTCTATCCCGGTGCCAAGATCGGCGTGATCGGGGGCAACGGGTCGGGCAAGTCCTCCCTCCTCCGCATCATGGCCGGTGAGGACGACGGTTTCACCGGCGAGGCCCGCCTGACCGCTGGCTTTACGGTGGGCCATCTGTCCCAGGAACCGCAGTTGGATCCGGACAAGGACGTCATCGGAAACGTGTCCGACGGGGTGGGAGAGGCGAAAGCGCTAGTCGACCGGTTCAACGAGGTGTGCACGGCTATGGGCCTCCCGGACGCCGACTTCGACAAGCTGCTATCCGAGCAGGCCGAACTGCAGGACAGGATCGACGCAGCCGGAGCCTGGGATCTCGAGCGGACCTTCGAGATCGCCATGGACGCACTGCGGTTGCCGCCGGGCGATGCCGATGTCTCCACCCTGTCGGGCGGGGAGCGTCGCCGGGTGGCCCTGTGCCGGCTCCTCTTGTCCCAGCCCGACCTGCTGCTACTCGACGAGCCCACCAACCATCTGGACGCCGAGTCGGTGGCCTGGCTGGAGCGTACGCTCCAGGACTATCCGGGAACCGTGGTGGCCGTCACCCACGATCGCTACTTTCTCGACAACGTGGCCGGCTGGATCCTCGAGCTCGACCGCGGGGCGGGCATCCCCTGGGAGGGAAACTACTCGTCGTGGCTCGACCAGAAGCAGGCTCGCTTGGCAGGGGAGCAGAAAGCCGACAAGTCCCGCCAGCAGGCCCTCCAGCGGGAGCTGGAGTGGATCCGCATGTCCCCTCGGGCCCGCCAGTCGAAGGGCAAAGCCCGCATCAACGCCTACAACGATCTGGTGGCCGAGGCCGAAGCAGCTGACCGCAGGGCCGACAACCTGGAAATCACCATCCCCCCCGGACCCCGCCTAGGTGACCGGGTGGTCGATGCCGAGGGTCTGACCAAGGGCTACGGTGATCGGCTGCTGATCGACGATTTGTCGTTTCTCCTGCCACCGGGAGGGATCGTCGGTGTGATCGGACCCAACGGTGCTGGCAAGACCACGCTGTTCCGGATGATCGTCGGTGAGGAGAAGCCCGACGGTGGTCACCTCGAGGTCGGAGCCACGGTTCACCTGGCATACGTCGACCAGTCGCGGGACCAGTTGACCCCCGATGCCACGGTTTTCGATGAGATCACCGGTGGGCACGACCGCATCGTGGTCGGCCACCGTGAGCTCCACGGTCGCGCCTATGTGGCCAGCTTCGGCTTCACCGGAAGCGACCAGCAGAAGAAGGTGGGCCTGCTGTCGGGCGGTGAGCGGAACCGCGTCCAACTGGCCAAGGTTCTGAAGGAGGGGGGCAATGTTCTCCTACTTGACGAGCCCACCAACGATCTCGACGTGGACACGCTCCGGGCTCTGGAGGAGGCGCTGCTTGGGTTTCCGGGGTGCGCGGTGGTGATCAGCCACGACCGCTGGTTCCTCGACCGAATCGCCACCCATGTGCTGGCCTTCGAAGGGGACTCCGAGGTCCGCTGGTGGGAGGGGAACTTCAGCGACTACGAGGCCGACCGGAAGAAGCGGCTCGGGGTCGATGCCGACCAACCCCACCGACTGCAATACAAGCCGCTGGTCCGTGATTGAACGCGCCGTGACCCCGCCTACCGGCCGAACCTTTGCCAGCGACAATTGGTCAGGAATCCATCCCGAAATCCTGGCTGCCATCGTCGGGGCCAACGGAGAGCACGTGCCGGCCTACGGCGAAGACCCAGTGACCGAGGGGGCCGACCGCCTGTTCCGGCAGCACTTCGGGGAGGACGCGGAGGTCTATCTGGCCTTTAACGGGACCGGAGCCAACGTGATTGGTCTGCAGTCGTTGCTCCACCCATTCGAAGCGGTGATCTGCGCCGAGACCGCCCACATCAACGTCGACGAGTGTGGTGCTCCGGAACGTTTCCTCGGGAGCAAACTGGTCACGGTTCCCACAGCTGATGGGAAGCTGACACCCGAGCTGGTTGAAAGGGCGGCTGTCGGAACCGGAGACGAGCACCACGTTCAGCCCCGAGTCGTGTCCATCACCCAGGCAACCGAGGTTGGCACCTGCTACCGGGTGGAGGAGGTGGCCGCGCTCGGGCGATGGGCCCACGATCACGGCATGTGGCTTCACCTGGATGGTGCTCGGTTGGCCAACGCTGCCGCCTCGTTGGGCGTAGGACTGGGCGCGTTCGGATCAGGAGCCGGAGTGGATGTGTTGTCGTTCGGCGGCACCAAGAACGGTGCCATGGGCGCCGAAGCGGTGATCTCGTTCCGGCCTTCCGATGGCTCACCACTGCGATACATCCGTAAGCAATCCATGCAACTGGCCTCGAAGATGCGATTCATCTCCGCCCAGTTCACTGCTCTTCTGACCGATGACCTCTGGCTGATCAACGCATCCCATGCCAACGCCATGGCCCGACGACTGGCCGACGGCGTCTCACGGATCGACGGCGTGTCCCTCGCCTATCCGGTTGAGGCAAATGGGGTCTTCGCCGTGCTGCCTCCAGCCGTCACTGCTGCGCTCCAGGAGGAGTTTCCGTTCTACGTCTGGGATGCAAGCACCGACGTGGTTCGGTGGATGGCCTCGTTCGATACGACCGAAATGGACGTGGATGCGTTGATCGCCCTCGTCGAAGAGGCAATGGGGGAACTCGGGTAGTGCCAGGCATTGGGGTGATCGCTCCATAGCTCATGGCCTCGGCCTCCGGCTCCACCCTGGCCTCCGGCCTCGGCCGGTCGCGGTCGGGGGTTCACGGCGCGGGCACCCGGCCCGCCTGCTCACTCCTGGGCGGTGAACAGGGGTGGATCGGGTGGTGCTTCGGGTTTGGTTCGGCGTCGCTTGGTCGGCCCGGTGGCGGTCCGAGTGCTGTTCTTGGCCAGCTTTCTCTTCTGTCGGGGGGTGATCTTGGGCTCGTTCGGGGCCACCCAGCGCCAGGTTCCCGGTCCACCCTCGAGTTTGAACCCGTTGTAGGTCTTCAACTGGTGGTGGTGCTTGCACAAGCGAGCAGCGTTGTGGAGAGAGAGGGGCCCGTCGTCGGCGAAGTCGATCTCCCAGTGGTCGGTCTCCAATCCGAGCCTTGAGTCACAACCGGGGACCACACAGCACTGGTCCCGTTCGAACACCGCGGTGCGCAGGGCGGCGGGCATGGTGCGGCCCGGATGGCAGATGGTGGTCACGTCCACCCCGTCGGTGATGATGATCCGCAACAGGGCATCGCCCATCATCTCTTTGGCTGTCGCAAGTGAGACCGGTCCCACCCCGGGGATCTCACAGACCTCGCCGTTTTGGACCGATCCCCGGCGCAGAGCGGCCAGATCCACCCGCAGGTTGACCTGAGCCTCGGAGCGGGAAGGGGCGTGGTCGCTCTCGTCACTGTCGGCTCTGTCGGCTGTGACGGCTGCACCGGTAGTGCCGGCTGTGCCGGCTGTGCCGGCTGTGCCGGCTGTGCCGGCTGGGCCGGCTGTGCCGGCTGGGCTGGCTGTGCCGGCTGTGCCGGCTGTGCCGGCTGGGCCAGTGGTGCGACTGTTGGTGGCCCCGGTGAGCAGGGCGACCAGGGCGTCGGCCCGGTAGGCGTCGGTCGACTCACTTCGGCCTTGCGCTCGGGCTTTCTGGAAGATGCGGTCGGTCTTTTTGTCCAAGACCGAGAGCAGCTTGGCCCCAACCACCGGGTGGAGGAGCGCTTCCAAGTGGAAAGCACCGTCCCGGTCGACATAGGTCCGACACCGGCGGGCCTTATGGAGGGCCTCGTCGTGGCGGGCCGCTTCTTCTGCGGTCCTTCCCTGGGCCTTTACCCGCAGACAGTCGTCTTTGACCTGTCGGTGGGTGGCTGCTCCCTTGGCCCCTTTGACCAGTTCGTCTTCTCTGCCGGGATTGACCCGGGCGGCGTCGGAGATGAGCTGGGTCCGAGACGTCGACAGTTCGCCGTTTCGGAAGGCTTCGTCCACGCTGGGCTGGGAGATGAGGTTCTCCCCCAAGGACAGGAGCTTTCCTGCTTCTGCCACTGACTCACCGGTGGCCGAAGCCAGCCACTCGGCCGGGGTGCGGTGACCGGAGCGCAGATGGGCGTTGGATTGGGCCACCCGGCGGGCACAGTGGGCCTCACCAGCCGTTCCCAGGCGCTTCACCTTGGTGAAGGCCGAGAGCAGGGTGGTGGCGTCAGCGACCGAATAGCGCTCGGGCTCGAAGGCAGTAACGAAGGCAGCCACCACCTCGACGGCGGCCAGAAGATCCTGGGCGTCGGGCGCCATCGGATCGGGTTTGGTTGCTCGGTTGGGGGATGAAACCACCATGGAGCCATCATGACAGGGGGGTGTATCAGAGGGTATGGGGAGGTGCAGGATGGGGTGAAGGAGCAGAGGGTCTGGGACAACTGAGGGACAAGGGGCAAGGCGGAGCAGGGGCCGAATGGTCGGTGTCCGAGGCAAAACACGACCGGTGGAGCACCCCGAAAAGAATTCTGAGAAATCGCTCAAGTTCTCTCCGACTCCTGCCGATACAAACTCCGGCGGAGTTCTGCGGAACGAAACCTTCGCTGATTCTGACGGTAAGAGGATCCCGTCTCCGGTATCCCCCAGTTCCGAAAGTCCCGAATGTAGGGTGGGCCATCGGATAACAGTAGGGAGGACCCGCCACCTCCCTTTGACTGTACCGATTCCTTACGCCACTCCCCCCGCCAGGGAGTGGCGCGCCCGCGAGCGGGCGAGTTGCTGGGTTAGCAACCCCAGAGCCAAATCCGGACTGGCCATCAGGGATTCGGTCAGCGCAGGTGGGACCCGTGCCTCTCCTCCACCGCCTTGATGCAGGTGGCCCGGAGCTTGCTGATCTCCTGGTCGGTGAGCGTCCGGTCCAGGGCACAGAACCGAAGGTGGAAGGCCAGGCTCCTCGATCCTTCCGGCAAACCGGGGCCCCGGTACACGTCGAAGAGCACGACTGCTTCGGTCAGCTCACCTCCGGCCTCGCGGAGCGTGCGTTCCACGAACCCGGCCGGCACCGACTCGGGGACGACAAAGGCCAGGTCGATATCCGACGACGGGAACCGGCTGATCGGACGGGACACTTCGGGTCGACGGGGCACTCGGATTCGATCAAGCAACACCGTGATGTCGAGATCAAGCCATCCGATACGCCGGGGGCGGCCGTCGGTCTGGAGCAAACCGAACTGGCCCACGATCTGGGGGTGCAGTCCGCCGACCAGTCCGAGCGGCGTCACCTGCTCGCCGACTCCCCCGTTACCCGCCTCATCGGTCCCGAGGCCCACGAGCGACACGGAACGATAGGGATGGACCACGTTGCCGTCGGGTTGGACATCGGGTTGATCCTGCGTCCGCCACTCAGTCAGGCCGACCGCCTCGGCCACGGCATGCCAAGCCGCCACGGCGGTCCACGCATCGTCCGACTCACCGGCGAAAACCACACTGAGCCGCTCGGGGGCATCCACCCCCTGATTGCCTCTGGCCCCGATTCCGTCACCAAAGCGGAATACGCTACCCACCTCGAACAACCGCACATCTCCTTGTCGACGCTCGGTGTTGTAGAGCACGACACGGAGCAAACCGGGTGCCATCGACGATCGCAGAAACTGTTCCGATTCGACCAGGGGATTGGTGACCTCGATATAGGGCGGTTGGAAACCGGCCACGAGCTGGTCGGCCTGCGACACGAAGGTCTCGGTCCAAGCCTCGCTACAACCCAGTCCACAGAGAACATCCTTGAGCAGTCGCCGTTCCCGCTGGTACGGCGTGAGTCGACCCGGTTGCGGCCAGGATGGGGTGTGCCGACTGATATTCACATAGCCAAAGGTTCGGGCCACCTCCTCGGCGATGTCCGCCTCGCCCATCGGAGCGGACCGAATGTCGGATCGGTAGGTCGGCACCGTGACCTCCAGGCGTCCGTCACCGAAGGACCGGCTGGAAATACCCAAGGGAGCGAGGAGCCCGACGATGTCCTTCTCGGTGAACTCGGTACCGAGAAGGGCGTTGATCCGATCCGGACGTACCGAAAAGCGGACTGGTTCCGGAACGTCACCGGTCACGTCAATGGCACCCGACGCCACCGTCATGGTTTCGCCACCCGTCAGAGCGAGGAGCTCGCAGAACCGTTGCGCGGCCCGATCGATGCCCGAGGGGTCACAGCCGCGTTCGAACCTGGCTGAGGCTTCGGTCCTGAGCGCCAACCTCTTGGAGGTTCTGGCGATGGCCATGGGCACGAAATAGGCGGCCTCAAGGAGGACCTCTGTAGTGCCGGCATCGATCTCCGACGACGCACCTCCCATCACACCACCGATGCCCACCGGTGAGCCTTCGGCATCGCAGATCAGGCAGTCCTGACCGGTGTCCCCGAGACCCGGGCCGGGACGCCCGAGGGTCCGTTCCACGCCATCGAGAGTGGTCAGGGACTCCCCTGGCTGAGCCCGCCGCACCAGCAGGCCGTGGCCGGCCAGTCGTTCCAGGTCGTAGGGGTGGGTGGGCTGACCGAGTTCGAGCATGACGTAGTTGGATGCGTCCACCACGTTGTTAATCGGCCGCATGCCTGCGAGTACCAGCCGTCGTGCCATCCAGTCCGGCGACGGCGCCACGTGGACACCCGTGATCACTCTGGCCGTGAAGCGCGGGCAGAGCTCTGGATCCTCGACCCGGACCGTCGTCAGCGATTCGACCGACGGTGCCTCGACGGCTCCAACGTCGAGGTCGGCGATCTCAGGCAGGGCGAAGGGGAGGTGCAACCGTGCGGCCAGGTCCCTCGCCACTCCGGCCACGCTCCAGGCATCAGGGCGGTTGGCCTCGACGGCGATATCGAACACCACATCAGGCGTGATGCCGAGCACGTCGACCAAAGCAGCGCCTGCACTGGCCCCCGCGATGTCGTTGAGGACCAAAAGCCCTTGGGAGTCGTCGGAAACGCGCAACTCCCGACCGGAACAGAGCATGCCGTTGGAGACCACACCCTTCATCTTGCGCCTGGCGATGGCGAAATCACCCGGAAGGACCGCTCCCACCGGTGCCAAGGGCACTAGATCGCCGACGGAGAAATTGGTGGCCCCGCAGACCACTTCCACCTGTTCGGTACCACGATCGACCACAACGCGACGGATCTTGTCGGCACCCTCGATGCTGTCGATGAGCTCGACTTTGGCGACTACTACGTCATCCAGCCCCTCGCCGACCAACTCGATGCCCTCGACCACCAGCCCCAGGTCATCGAGGGTGGCGGCCAGGTCGGCGGGATCCCCGGTGAACGGGGCGAAGTCTCGGAGCCAGGAAAGAGGTACGAGCACGGTGAACCCTTCAGATCTCCATCAGAACTGCCGCAGGAACCGCAGGTCGTTGTCGGTGAGGACGCGCATGTCGGCAATCTGGTGTCGCATCTGGGCGCAGCGATCGATCCCGAAGCCGAAGGCGAAACCAGTCCATCGGTCAGCGTCGATACCCACTGCCTCGAACACCGCGGGATCGACCATGCCGCAACCGCCCAGTTCGATCCAGCCGGTCTGAGAGCAGGTCTGGCACCCCCCACCGAGGCAGATGGTGCAGGTCACCTCGAACTCGGCCGATGGCTCGGTGAAGGGGAAGTACGCCGGCCGGAGGCGCGAGTGGATCTCCGGTCCGAAGTAGACGGCGGTGAATACCTCGATGGTGCCGGCGAGGTCGGCGAAGGTGATCCCCTGATCGATGACCAGTCCTTCGATCTGGTGGAAGACCGGGAGGTGTCTGGCATCCGGGGTGTCCCGCCGATAACAGCGGCCCGGCATCACGGCATGAATGGGCAGGGTGTTGTTGCTCACCGCCTCTTCCATCAAGTGAATCTGGACCGGTGAGGTGTGCGTGCGGAGCAGGGTGCTCTCCGGCTCGCCTATGTCGAGGTAAAAGGTGTCCCACATGCCACGGCGGGATGGGCCGGAGGGATGTTGAGGGCACTGAAGTTGTACCAGTCCGTCTCGATCTCGGGCCCCTCTGCCACCTCGAACCCCATCCCGACGAACACATCCTCGAGGGCCATCTGGGTCTGGGATACGAGATTGAGGTGGCCCCGGGATCGTGGGGCAGGAACCGATCCGGGGATGAATTCGGTCAGGTCGATACGTCCGGCAGCCATCTCCGTTGAGAGCTCCTCCGACTGAATCTCCGCACGGCGAGCCTCGATCAGCGCTTCAATGGTCTCCCGGGCCGTGTGCAGCGTTTGACCCAGCGCCCGCCGTTCCTCGGGATCGAGCTCACCCAGACTGCGGCCTGCTTGCCCGAGCGCTGATTTCTTGCCCGTCCATCGCACCGAGACCTCACGGATCTCCTCGGTGGAGGTAGCTGCAGCAGCGGCCTCTTCGGCTTGCCGGACCAAGGCGTCGACGTCAAACACCTCACTCATGGGGGAACCCTTCGGCATCCCTTTCGGCGCCCCCAGCCGGTTGAGCAGCTCCGCTCTGCATCCCGGAGATCGTAGAGCCCGTGACGCCCTCCCCGGTGGTGCGCCTGGCCCTCCCCGGTGGTGCGCCTCTGGCGCAACGCCTCGAAGCTGATCACCGCTGCGGAAATGCTGACATTGAGGGACTCGGCGTGGCCGGCCATGGGAACCGTCACTCGCTCATCCAGAGCATCGAGCGTCGCCTCATCGAGACCAGATGCCTCGTTGCCCAGCACAAGGGCGAACCGCTCGTTCCAGTCACGAGCCACGTAATCAACCCCTCCTCGCACTGCCGTACCAACCATCGAAAATCCCCAGTTCCTCAGCTGCTCGATCACTGCTCCGGTCGGTCCGCCGGTGACCACCGGGATCTGGAAGAGGGACCCAGCCGACGCACGCACCGCCTTAGGATTGGTGGGGTCGACCGTTCCCTCGCAACAGATCACCGCGTCGGCGCCCGCGGCGTCAGCGGTTCGAATGATGGTTCCGGCGTTGCCCGGGTCACGCACGTCGGCACACACGAGGACCATCGACGCCTCCCGCACTGTATCCAGAGCGGGAGGATCGAACCCGACCACAGCCAGGACCGGCTGGGGGCTGACCGTGTCAGCGATCCGCTCGAGGACCCCGGGCGCCAGGTCGAAGACCCGCACGCCGGTGGTGAACAGCCGGTCAACCTGCTTCGCCACATCGACGTTGGCCCGTCCGTTCGGGGACAGGAACACCGACTCGATCGGTGCCCCCGCCTCCCAGGCAACACTCAGGAACTCGAGGCCTTCCACCACCAGGGCGTGCTCCGCGCTGCGCAGGCTGCGCTTCCGCAGCAGCTGCCGGACACGCCGAACCCGGTGATGGGTATAGGCCAGACCGACCTGGTTCAGGAACCGGCCCTTACATCGGCCTGGGCACTGGCCAGCGCCTCGTTGGCCACCTGCACCAACGACGAGAAGGCCTCCGGTTCGGTCACGGCCAAGTCGGCGAGCACCTTGCGGTCGACCTCCACCTCGGCCCGATGGAGGCCAGCGATAAATCGGCTGTAGCTGGTGCCATTGAGACGGGCCGCGGCGTTGATCCGCTGGATCCAGAGCTGGCGAAAGTCGCCCTTGCGGGCCCGGCGGTCCCGATAGGCGTACTGCATCGAGTGCATGACTTGCTCGTTGGCGGCACGGAACGAACGACTCTTGTTGCCGTAGTAGCCCTGCGCTTGCTCGAGGACGGCGCGATGGTGCTTCTTGGCGTGTACTGCGCGCTTGACTCGGGCCATGGTGATCTCCTATCCGTGGGTTTCGTGGGCCTGTGCGAATTGCGTCGGGGTAGAGCCGGTACGGTCAACGTCACATCGGTGCGACCCGATCCGGCTCGGTAGTGCGGCTCCACCCCTCCTTCAGCACGAGGTGTACCGGAATGATCGAGGTGGATCATCCCATTCGAAGGGAGAGCCGGTCGGCCTGCTGTTGAAGCGGCGAACCCCCTGGGGCGTCGCCGCCGATGTCACATCCCGAGCATCCTCTTGATCTGTCGCTCATCTCCCGGAGAAAAGTCGGTTTCTCTCCCCAGGCGACGCTTCCGGACGCTCGACTTGTTTTCGAGGAGATGCGAACGAAAGGCCTTGCGGCGGCGCAGGCGACCTGATCCCGTCACCTTGACCCGCTTCCGTGCGCCGCTGTCTGTCTTCATCTTCGGCATGCTGTCATCACGCTCCTTCGCTCGTCTCAACCGCCGGAGAGACAGGTTCACCCGTCTCCGACGCAATACCGTCGGTGCTCTCGATGCCTGAGGTGGCATCTGACGCCGTCGTGTCCACTTCCGTTCCTGCGTCCGCCTCTGTCTCCTGGTCTGCCGCACTCACTGTCGGCGACGGGGCAGGCCCGTCGGCAGCCGAGTGGCTGTCACCGTTGTGTCCGGGTCCCCGAGAGGCTGCCGACTGCTTGGCCCGCTTGTCTGGTGCCAGCACCATCACCATGTTGCGACCGTCCAGCCGGGGAACCGACTCCGACTTGCCCATGCCATCCATCTGTTCGGCGATCCGGTCGAGGATCTTCTTTCCCAGCTCAGGATGGAAGACTTCACGGCCACGGAACATGATGGTGATCTTGACCTTGTGGCCCTCCTCGAGGAACTTGGCTACCTGTCGGGTCTTGGTGTCGAAGTCCCCGTCACCGATCTTCGGCCGGTACTTCATCTCCTTGATCCCTACATGAACTGCCTTACGTCTCGACTCCTTGGCCCGCTGAGCCGCATCGAATTTGAACTTCCCGTAGTCCATGATGCGGCACACCGGAGGATTGGCCCCGGGCGCAACCTCAACCAGATCCAGGTCGAGATCACGGGCGATGGAAAGCGCCTCGGGCAACAATTTGATCCCTAGCTGTTCTCCATCGGGGTCGACGAGCCGCACCTCACGGGCACGGATTCTGTCATTGATTCGAGGTTCATTGGTGGTGACGGTGGCTGCTATTCGACTTCACTCCCTATCATTGGGTCACGGACCTCCCGTGACCGACGAATAAGGAGCGGAGCCACCACCGGTCGTGACTCGCGCCACGCGCCGGTCCCATGGACCCGGCGCACCTGCCAACGGCGCAGTGGCCGGGTGGGGGTCTTCATACCGCGAGACCCCGCTTCCTCGTCTATCAGTGCTTTAGGCTACCAGCCGTGAGCTCACTTTGGACACCCGACGGAGAACGGCCGGTCGCAAGACCGAGCGGGACAGAAGATGCTGGCAGCGGTCTGTCCGACGGTCCAGGCCCTGGCTCGACCGGCTACCCCTCCGAGCCCGACGAGATGAACGAGGAGGAGATGGCAGCCCAGATGGCTGCCATGCGCGCCGAACTGGCCAATTCCCCGGTCGAGGTGGTGGTGGCCAACCACTGCTACGGCCTGTTCGAGTTGGCCGCCGTGTACCTTTCCCAGCAACCCCCGCTTCTCCGGCAGGCCGGACTGGCCATCGACGCCCTGGGCAGCCTGGTGGAGGGTCTGAAGGGGCGTCTAGGAGAACCCGAGGAGCAGCTGAAAGACGGTCTTAGCCAGCTCAGGCTGGCGTACGTCCAGATCGACGGGGCCCAGCGTGCCGGGGCCGATGCGGCGTCGGCGGCCGGAGTCAACGGTGAGTCGGTTGCCCCCGACAACGAGTCCGGGCCCGCCGGCGACGCCAAGGGCGGGACTGACGTCGCCGGGTGAGCGGCGGGCCTGAACAGGTACCCGAAGTTCCGGCCGGCCCCGGTCCCCCGGCCGCATCGGCGCCATCGGATGGGGCCGTCGCCGGCGGGGGCAAAGTCGCGGTAGACGGTTCCCGGGTAAGAAGCTTCATAGGACTGTCCATCGGCTTGGTCGGTCCCCGCGCCAATCTGGCCGTCTCCGGGGTGATCATCACCCTGTTCGTTCAGCAGCGGGCTTCCGGGGCCTTGGCCGTTACCTTCGCTCTCACCGCCGACCGGCTGGTCAGTTGGCTCACCTATCCGATCGCCGGACGACTGAGCGATCGCACCCAGAGCCGGGTCGGTCGGCGCACACCGTTCATGGCCGGCAGCCTCATCGTGATGGGCGTGGCCACATGGATGTTCACCGTGGTGAGCGGGTACTGGCCCCTGGTGCTCATGATCCTGATCGCCGGACAGGCCGCCGCCATCTTCACACTGACCAATGTGGCCGTCGTCCCCGAGGTGTTCGGACGGAGCCGCTGGATCAAGGCCTTGCTCCTCACCACCGTCCTCGGGACACTGGCCAGCCTGGCTATCAAGGGAACCGTGATCGCCTCGTGGAAGCAGAACGATCCATCGACCTGGGACCTGCCGTTCCAGATCGACGCGGCCATCCTGGTGGCGGTGGGGATCGTCGTCCTGGTATTGGTTCGCGAGGCACCGACCGCCAGCTACGGCGCCGAGGTCGACCGCAAGCAACGGGCCCGATCGACCCGGGATGAACTGCGCGGACATCCTGGCCGGGCCCAATGCCAAGGTGCTCATCGGCGGATCCCTGCTCTTCTGGTCGGGGGTCGGCTCCACCGCCTACGTGGCCATCCTCTTCTTCCAGCGAGTGCTCCATGCCGGTGCCAGCGCCCAGACAATCGCTGGGCTGGCCACCGGGCTGCCCGTCTTTCTGATCGGCATCGCTCTCGGCGTGCCGCTCAGTCGCAAGCTCACTCCGATGCAGCTGGCCGTGGGCGCTCCGCTGCTCGGTGCCGTTCTCGCCGGTGTGCAGTATTTCGACACCCATCTGTGGCAGGCCGTCGTCCTCAGCTATATCGGTGCGCCGTTCATCGGCGCCTACATCATCGTGATGGCCCCGCTGCTGCTGCAATTGCTTCCGAGAGCCGGTGGGCTGGGCGAGCGACTCGGGGTGCTCCTGGCCCCGTTCAATCTGTGCAGCGTGGTCCTGGCCTACGTCGCGGCCATCGTCATCGATGCCACCGGGAACTACCGGCTGATCTGGCTGTTTCCGGCAGCCACCGGGCTGGCCCACGCCACGGTGAACTGCTGGCTCAAGTACCCGCAGCAAGATCCCTCCAGTCCCGACATGGTGGGTCGGCTGTGGGAGTGGAGCGTGGTCCAGGCCGAGTCCATGGCTGAGATGGGAATCGTCACCGGGCTGCTGGCCGCCCCGCTGATCGGCGTGGTCACCAAAGAGGACGCCGACAGCGCGGTGGTCATCGACATGGCCCGCACCGTCCTCGGGAACCCCTACGAGGGGCTCGACTGGCCAGGCGGCAACCGACCTTCGCCCGGTGACCCAGAGGATCAGTCGGCTTCGGACGGCGGCGGTCGGCGTCTTGGGGGTCACCGGCGTTCTCCAGGTCGGAGGAGGTCCCGTGGATGACTTGGCGAACGGTGACCAGAAGTCTGGACGGGGTGATTCCTCATCGGACTCCGACTCCCCGATCGCCGTGCCCGAGGTCTCCGAGGCATCGGCCACGGTCGACCCGAACCGCACCGGAGTCCCAGAACGAGCCCGTGACCGACGGCGTTCCCATGGGGGGCGTGACCTCACCCGGGCCGGCCAAGGCTCCCGATTCGGCCGAGGCTCCCGATTCGGCCAAGGCTCCCGATTCGGCCACGGGCCGGGGCGCCGGTGGGGTCTCGGCGGGGACGGGGTCCACGCCGGCTCTGGTGGGGGCGACGGGGACCAGGCGGGCTCCGACCAGGCAGCCGACTGCCGGCGCATCGCCCACCACCGGGCCGGAATCGGGCCATGAAGAAGCGTCGGGCGGGGTCCACGAAGCGGGGACCGGAGTGACCGCCATCCTTCGCCGGCGCATCGGTTCAGGCGTCGCCGAGCGGCGCCTCGTCGATCAGGGGTCGGGAAAGCGCCAGTCCGGCCAGCGGTGATGGGGTGACCGGAGTGGCTGCGGCCGAGATCAGCGGGGCCGCGACCGGAGGCTGCGGGTCCGAGACCTGCCCACCCGGTGTCACCGGACCACTCCTGTTCAGCAGAAAGGACGGGAACATCCCGGGACTCGGTGCTCGACCAGCGTTCGCGGACCTGGGATTCCCTCGAGGCACGACACCGGGAAGCGGACGGACCGAGCTGGCTTCGAGGCGGCCGAGGCGGCCGGCCGAGACGACGAAGGCGACCACCGTCCCCACCGCGATGAGCCTGGACCCATCGGTAATGGCCGTGCAGTGGAAGGCTACCTGACGGGCCGGACCGTACTCGATCACCCCGAGCCCCCTGGCCTCGTCGTACTCGGCCACGTCACCGATCAGCGGGGACGGATCCGCGGGAACCAGGTCGTAGGGTCGATAGGAGGGCAGAGACACCGGATCACCCATTCAATGCACGATCTTCGAAAGGGCCAGCTCGATGATGTCCGTGGCGCCCCGGTCCTTCAAGGCCGGGATCAGGACATTGATCTCCGACTTGGGCACGACAGTCTCGACCGCAAACCCGCCGCCACCAAACAGTTCAGACACCGTCGGCGAGCGGAGCGAGGGAAGGACCTCGATGACCCCGGGCAGCTGCTCGGCGGCGACATTGAGCTTGACCAGCACTTTGTCCCGGGCCTCCAATGCGCCCTGCAGCAAGGTCAGGAGCTGCTCCATGGCATGGCGCTTCGCCGGGTCCTCGGCGGCCACCGGATTGGCGATCAGCTCGGTGTGGGACACCAGCAGGGTCTCGACGATCTTGAGACCGGCGGCCCGAAGGGCGCGGCCCGTCTCGGTGATCTCCACCACGCAGTCGGCGATGTCGGGCACCTTGGCTTCGGTGGCCCCGTAGGACAGGCTGACCTCGGCCTTCACCCCGTGGCTCTCGAGATAGCGACGGGTCAACTCGGGGTACTCGGTCGAAACCCGGAGGGGCCGACCGGTATCGGTTGCCCTGTCGGCCAGGTCGGTCACCGAGGAGACCGGTGACTCGGCCGCCACCGCAAGCACTACCCGGATGGGCATGGCGGTGGCCTTGGAGTAGGCCAGTACACCGAGCGACGTGACGTCACTCCCCCGCTCCTCGACCCAGTCCCGACCGGTGACACCCACATCGAACAGCCCGTCGGCCACGTAGAGCGGGATCTCCTGGGGACGAAGGATCCGCACCTCGTCTACCCGGGGATCATCGATGGAGCCCCGGTAGTCGACGTCGGAGGAGCGGGTGACCGTGAGATCGGCGGTGGCGAACAGATCGAGGGTGGCCTTCTCCAACGAGCCTTTGGGCAGGACCAACCGCAGCATCAGCGGCCTCCGACCGAGAAGCCGACCCGGGACCCACTCAGCGAGGAGGCCACGCCGGAAAGCACAGCCACTGTCCTGAGGGCGGTGAGGGTGGCCTCACGACCCTTGTTCGTCTCGTCCCCTTCGGAGCGGACCAGCGCCTGCTCGATCGAATCGGTGGTGAGAACCCCGAATACGACCGGTACTCCGGTATCGAGCTGCACCCGCTGGAGACCGGCGGCGCACTGCCCGGCAACAAAGTCGTAATGGCCGGTGTCGCCCCGGATCACCGCACCGAAGCAGACCACGGCGTCGACCGACCCGGAGTCGGCTAGTCGCTGAGCCACCACCGGCAACTCGAATGCACCGGGGACCCAGACCACCACCGCGGTTCGGGGTCGGTCCCGGACTCCTCGAGGGCATCGAGGCCGCCGGTGAGTAGCCGATCGGTGATTCCGCCATTGAACTCGGCGCAGGCGAAGGCCAGGCGAACGCCCGATTCCGAGCCCAGGCGCTCACCGGAACCCTCGATGGAGGTGCCGACCCGTGCGGCATTTCGTTCGAAGGCATCGTCGGGAAGGAGTGTCCGGTCAGAGGACGTCATCGAGGCCCTCGAGGAGGTGGCCCATTCGCTCCCGTTTGGTCCGCAGATACTCGATGTTCTCCGGTGTCGGCGTGGACTGGATGTTCACCCTCTCGACGATATCGAGGCCGAAACCCTCGAGGCCACCGTATTTGGTGGGGTTGTTGGTCATCAGGCGCATGGTGGTCACCCCCAGATCGACCAGGATCTGGGCCCCGATCCCGTACTCACGGGAGTCGGCCGGCAGTCCCAGCTCGAGGTTGGCGTCGACAGTGTCGAAGCCCTCTTCCTGCAAATTGTAGGCCCGCAGCTTGTGGGCGAGACCGATACCCCGTCCCTCATGACCCCGCAGGTAGACAATGACGCCGCTGCCATGCTCGTTGATTGCGGCCATGGCCCCGTGCAGCTGGGGCCCGCAATCGCAACGGACCGATCCGAACACATCCCCGGTCAGGCACTCGCTGTGCACCCGGACAAGTGTGTTCTCACGTCCGGCCACGTCACCCTTGACCAGGGCTACATGGTGCTCGCCGTCCAGCACCGACTCATAGGCGTAGACGGTGAACTCGCCATAATCGGTGGGGACCCGGGCGTCGGCGATACGCCGCACCAGCTTGTCCTTGCGTCGCCGGTAACGGATCAGGTCGGCGATGGAGATCATCAACAGTCCGTGCTTGTCGGCGAACTTGGTGAGCTCGGGCAAACGGGCCATGCTCATCTTGTCCTCGCTGACCACTTCGCACAGCACTCCCACTGGTGACATCCCGGCGGCCCGAGCCAGATCCACCGCCGCCTCGGTATGTCCGGCCCGCTTGAGCACACCACCTGGCCGGTAACGCAGCGGAAAGATGTGACCAGGTCGGTTGAAGTCTGACGGGCGGGCGTGAGGATCGGCCAGAGCCTTGATGGTGGCGGCCCGATCGGAGGCCGAGATTCCGGTCGAGGTGCCGTGGCGATAGTCCACACTCACCGTGAAGGCGGTTCGCTGGACCTCAGTGTTGGCGGTGACCATAAGGGGAAGATCGAGCTGTTCCACCCGCTCGGGGGTGAGGGGCACACAGATCAGGCCGGAGGTGTGGTCGAGGAAGAAGGCGATCTTCTCCGGGGTCACTGCGTCGGCCGCCATGATCAGGTCGCCTTCGTTCTCGCGGTCCGCGTCGTCGACCACGATCACGATCTCACCGCGGCCGATGGCCACGATGGCGTCCTCAACTGCTGCGAAGGGCATGGACCCCTGATCTCCCTCTGTTGTGTGCCGCTCCGGGGTTTCCCGCGGGCCGGCGCTTTGTTCCTTGCCAGCGGTGATCTCGCTAGCGGTGTTTCCTTGCTCTCGGTACTCGATTGTCGATACCTGATTGTCGGTACTGCATGCGGCGCTGGTCGGTCTTGCGCCATCAAGAGGCTGACAATCCCTCCTCCTTTAGTGTCGGCCGGCACTAGTCCTGCCTTAGGCATTTTTCGGGTCAGCAGGCAGGATTCAAGCGTCAGCGGACGAGAAATCGATTCGTAAATCGCCCTCCAGGCTAGTCACCGAGTGCACGTGGCCCTTCCACAGCTCATCGATGGTCTTCGCCCCCGGGCCTTCGAACAGCGGCTTGGCGTCGCTCCCGCCGAACAGCGAGGGAGCCAGGTACAGGACATACTGGTCCACCAGGCCGGCTGAATGGAACGCGTGGGCGACGGTCGCTCCCCCCTCGACGAGAACGACCAGCACGCCCCGCCGGCCCAACTCGTCGAGCACCGCCGCCGGTTCTCCGTCGAGCTCCAGGGCGGGGGCGGCAGCGGCCTCCTCGGGGAGCCGGCCCAGCACGACGCGGAGGGGCTGTTCATCGTCGCTCCGGTAGAACGGATCCTCCGGTGGGAGGCGCACCGTGAGCGCCGGATCGTCGGCCCGCACCGTCCCTGCACCTACCAGGATGGCGTCGGAGGCGGCCCGCAGGCGGTGGGCGTCGCGCCGGGCTTCCTCACCGGTGATCCACCGGCTGGAGCCGTCGGGAGCCGCGGTACGGCCGTCGAAGGTCGAGGCCAGCTTGAGCACCACCCAGGGACGGCCAGTGCGGCGGTGCTTGAGGTAGGGGGCGAGCTGGGCACCGACCACCTCCGC
Organism: uncultured Acidimicrobiaceae bacterium; assembly: GCA_963824355.1. Classification (GTDB taxonomy): domain Bacteria; phylum Actinomycetota; class Acidimicrobiia; order Acidimicrobiales; family RAAP-2; genus Bog-756. The sequence goes on from CAWGOY010000004.1 coordinate 84,936, forward strand.
CTGCACGCCCACCTCGACCTCCACACCGGCCGCCCGAAGAGCGACGATCCCACTCCCGCTGACCTGCGGATCGGGATCCTCGATGCCCACCACCACACGTCGGATGCCGGCATCGACAATGGCATCCGTGCAGGGCGGGGTGCGGCCATGGTGCGAGCACGGTTCGAGGGTCACATACAGCGTGGCCGATCGAGCGGCGCCGGCAGCGGTGGCGGCGGCCAGAGCGGTCACCTCGGCATGGGCACCCCCGATCGGCGCGGTTACGCCGACGAACGCCTGGTCCAGACCGGCGCCGTCGGGAACCACCACCGCGCCCACCCACGGGTTCGGCGCGGTGCGACCCCGTCCACGCTCGGCGGCCTCGACGGCGCGAGCCATCCACCCGGCGTCGGTGTCGCCATGGGGAGCTGGGGTGCCGGTCAGAACCGATCGCCCGCCAGTGCACCGACCGCCGCCCCCATGATGTCCTCCACGGCCTCCAACGGATGGGCCCGGCCGAAGACCGCCGAACCGGCCACGAACACGTTGGCTCCGGACCGGGCTGCGTCGACCACCGTGTGCTCGTCGATCCCTCCGTCCACCTCGACATCGAGGGTGAGTAGGGCAGCATCGGCGGCGGCCCGCACCTTGCGCACCTTGGGCAGCACGTCGGCGATGAACGACTGACCGCCGAAACCTGGGAAGACGGTCATACACAAGAGCAGATCGACCTCGGACAGGAAGGGCTCGACGGCTTCGAAGGGGGTATCGGGGTTGGCCGCCAGGCCCACCCGGAGACCCAACGATCGCATCTGGCCGATGAGGGCCGCGGTATCGCCGACCTCCACGTGGACGGTGCAACCGTCGGCACCGGCATCCCGGAAGGCCTCGAGGTAATCAGCGGGATCGGTAATCATGAGATGGGTGTCAAAGAAGAGGTCGGTATGCTCCCGGAGCGACGAAACCACAGGGGGCCCAACGGTCAGGTTGGGCACGAAGTGGCCGTCCATCACGTCGACATGGAGCCAGGTCGTGGCCGGAGCGACCATGGCGACGGCACCCGAAAGATCACCGAAGTCGGCCGAGAGGATCGACGGCGCGACGCGGAATTCGGCCCGGGGCGGTGTGGTCTCCATTTCCCGTCAGCCTACCGGGGGCGCAACGGAGCCCTCCGGCTCAACTGCCCAGGCGCTCGTCGGGCACCGGTCGGATCCCCCGGACCCACTCGGTGGCATCCATGGGCCGCTTTCCCTCCGGCTGGACGGTCACCAGCTGCAGAAGCGAGTCCTCCCCGGCGGCCACAGTGATCCCCGAGAGGGTTCCGGGAGCCGCGACACTGCCCGACGGCCGTCCGGTTCCCCTGGCCTCCAGGATCCCCAACCGACGGCCACGGAAGGTGGTCCACGCCCGACCCACCCGGACCACCCGGGCGATCTGGATGGCCGGCTCGTCCCACTGGAGCCTGAGCTCGGCGGGAACGATCTTCTCCGCGTAGGTGGGTGTCCCCATCTGGTCACGGGGCGCAGGCAGGCCGACGATCCCGTCGACGAGGTGCTTCTCGAGGAGACCACACCCGAGGGCAACCAGCCGGGCCCGCAACTGCTCGGCGGTCTCGTCCTCGTCGATGTACGTCTCGGCTTCGGCATAGATACCTCCGGTGTCGAGGCCGGCTTCTACGGCCATGAGGCAGACGCCTGTCTCACCGTCGCCCTCGAGGATGGCCCGCTCGACGGGAGCGGCCCCCCGCCACCGTGGCAGCAACGAGAAGTGCAGGTTGACCATGGGCAGACGGTCGAGAACGGCAATCGGGATGATGCGGCCGAATGCCACCACCACACCCAGTTCGGCACCAACATGAACGGCGTCATCGAGCACGTCGGTCACCGGCAAGCCAAGCTCGATGGCCGACGCCTTCACCGGACTGGGGACGAGTCCGCCACCGCGACCGCGGCGCTTGTCGGGCCGGCTCACCACCAGAGCAACGTCATGGCCCATACGGACCAGTGTGCGCAACGGGTCCACCGCCGCCTGCGGAGTTCCAAGAAACACCAGCCGGGCCATGGATGCTCCTCCGTCGGGCGGCTACCACTCGGTCAGACGGCCACGAACGCTACCGGTCGGACACCAAGCGGTGGGACCGGCCGATCAGACCTCTCGCTGGCTGCCCGCCGAGACCAGCTTGGCCTCCATGGCCGAGGTGTCGAGCCCGAGCGACCGGTCACGGAGGACCCGAAGCGCCTGTTTGCGCATATCCTCGTCCAGGCGCTCGACCATCAGCACACCGTCGAGGTGATCGACCTCATGTTGGAAGACCCGGCCGAGGAACTCGTCACCCTCCAGGGAGACCTCTTCGCCCTCGAGGTCGAGACCACGGATGAGGACATGGTTCGGGCGGACGATCCCGAGCCGCAGACCGGGGATGGAGAGGCATCCCTCGTCGAAGTACCACTCGCCACCGGTCTCCTCGATGGTGGGATTGATGAGCACCTCGGGCCCTTCGCCGACGTCGTAGACGAACAGCCTCTTCTGTACCCCCACCTGGGTGGCAGCCAAGCCGGCCCCCTCCGCGCGGTACATCGTCTCCACCATCCCGTCGACCAACCGCACGAGCGAGCCGTCGACCTCGTCGACGGGCTTGGCCACCTGCTTGAGTACCGGATCGCCATAGACCCGCACGGCATACGAGGACATGTCCTTCATTCTACGGGAATCGGCGTCCGGCCCGGGCTGGCCTCACCGTCCGCGCCGGTGTGACCCGCCCCGGTGTCGATGCCGGTCACACGTCGGTGGGGTCGACCTCGACCCTCAGCCGTTCGACCGGGCGGGGGACGGACGCCAACCCGTCGCAGAGAGTCTGGTGATCAGGTGCCCGGACCAGCCAGCGGTCCCCCTCCAGCGTGGAAACGCTGACGGCGTCGACCTCCTGGAGCCCGGCCGCGTACGTCGGTCCTCCGGCCCCACCGAGGACGGCCAGCGCCCCAAACGGAGGCAGGCCGAGGGCGCGGCGAAGCTGACGCTCGGCCACCGTGAGCAGGGTCGGGTCCCCCCGGGCGGCAGCAAGAAGGGCTTCGTGGTCGGGAATGCGGGTCTGGGCCAGAATCCGGCCGCCCCCGTCCCGGGTTCCGATCAGGCGGGCGGCCCGGGCCAGAAGGGCCAGCGTCTCCTCAGCGGCGGCGAAGCGGGCGGCCAGCAGATGTTGGTCGATGTCCAAGAAGGCCACCAGGTCGGCCCGCACCACCCGGTGGAGCGCAGCCTCGGTGCCAACGACCAACCGGGCCGCCACCGGTTGGCTCGGGGACGCGGACCCAGTGATCTCGATGGCCTCGACACCGGTCAGGGCCGAAAGCTCCTCGGTGGCCCGGGTGACCCCGATCCGCAGCGACTTGAGTTTCGTCGAGTCGCACAGCGCACAGACCGCCGGTCGGGTCTCGGCGCACCGCCGGCACTGCAGTTCGCCTCCCGCGTCGACCTGGGCCATCGCCCCACCGCAGCGTGTGCACCGGGCCAGAGCTCCGCAGGCCGCGCAGGCCAACAGCCGGACCCGTCCGGTGCGATTGAGAATGCACACCGCCCGGCCCTCGGGCCGGTCCAGCACCGTGTGGAGGTGCCGGGCCAGTCGCTCGGAGAAGAGGCCCGTGCGGGGATCGTCAGCGGTCCGGTCGATGATCTCGGTGATCGGCCATCCCCGGCGCTCGATGGCCCGAGGAGTGGTGGCGGTAAGGCGCTGCTCGGCCAGAGCCACCGTGGGGCAGGGGGACACGAGGAGGACCGGCGCCCGGTCCCGGCGTCCACGCTCCACCACCACGTCGACCGCCGACCAGGTGGGCGATCGCTCCTCCCGGTAGACCTCGTCATGGGCGTCGAGCACCATCGCACCCCGGAGCGCGGGCAGCGGGGCCCAGGCGCCGGCCCGGGTACCGATCACCACCGCGTCTTCCGGTGGCGGCCAGATCCCACCGGTCGGGCAGGAGGGCGACGGTCACGCCCAATGCGGCCAGGCGGCCGGCCAGTTGACCGGCCCGGAGGTGAGAGGGGGCCAGAACCAGCACACCGGCTGGGCCCGATCCGGTGGAGGAACTCTTCCACCACCAGTCCGGCATCGAGCGCAGGCGCCAGCCGGACCACGGCGGCCGGTCCGGAAAGGGCGGCGTCGACCAGCGCGACCGAACCCCCTCCGGGCGACGGAACAGGGGGGGCACCGATCCCGGTCTGGTCAGGCCGACCGGCCCGTACGTTGCGCACGACATGGGATGGCGACGCGGTACCGAGGAACGACGAGAGAGGCCCCGCCCAGCGCCAGGCCGCCCATTCGGCCAACGAGACCACCGACGGTGGGGGTCCGTCGCCACTGGAGCCAGCCAGCGGTTTGGGCAACACCCCCCGGGGCGGGTCCACACCGTCCTCCACCACCCAGCCGCCCACCCGTCGCCCATGGAGGTCGATCCGCACCCGGGCCCCGACACCGATGTCGGCATCCAGCGCCGGGGGGACCACGTAGTCGAACCGACGGTGGATGGCCGGTACGTCCGGGACTACCCGGACGATGCGATCGGATCGCATCCACGAGGTTCCCGGCTCCGCCCGGACCCGACCCCGGTGGGGACTGGGGCGAACTCAGAGGCCGAGCGCCTGCTTCAGGTCGTCGGCCCGCGAGGTGTCCTCCCAGGTGAACTCCTTGTCCGATCGGCCGAAGTGGCCGTAGGCCGCGGTCTTGCGGTAGATCGGCCGCTTGAGGTCGAGATCGCGCACGATGGCCGCCGGCCGGAGGTCGAAGACCTCGTCCACCGCCTCGGCGATGCGGGCCGGGTCGACCCTCTCGGTGCCGAACGTCTCGACCAGCAGCGAGACCGGGCGGGCCACCCCGATGGCGTAGGCCACCTGGACCTCGCAGCGGGTGGCGGCGCCCGCGGCCACCACGTTCTTGGCCACCCAGCGGGCGGCGTAGGCGGCGGAGCGGTCGACCTTGGACGGGTCCTTGCCCGAGAAGGCCCCGCCACCGTGGCGGGCCATGCCCCCGTAGGTGTCCACGATGATCTTGCGCCCGGTGAGGCCGGTGTCGGCGTGGGGGCCGCCCAGCTCGAACACGCCGGTGGGGTTGGCCAGGATCCGCAGATTGCTGGTGTCCAGCTCGGGCGGGAGCAGGGGGTTGATCACGTTGTCGCGGAGGTCGGGCAGCAGCAGCGTCTCGAGGTCGACCCCGGGATCGTGCTGGGTGGAGATCAGGACGGTCTCGAGGGCCACCGGCCGGCCGTCCTCGTAGGTGACGCTGACCTGGGTCTTGCCGTCGGGGCGCAGGTAGGGAAGGACGCCGACCCGCCGCACCTGGGCCAGCCGCTGGGCCAGCCGGTGGGCCAGCCAGATGGGCAGGGGCATCAGGTCGGGCGTCTCGTCGCAGGCGTACCCGAACATCATCCCCTGGTCGCCGGCGCCCTGGGCGTTGAGCAGGTCCTCGCCCCCGGTTCCGGCCCGCACCTCGAAGGCGTTGTCGACGCCCTGGCCGATGTTGGGCGACTGCTCGTCGAGGGAGACGATGACGCCGCAGGTGTTGCCGTCGATGCCGTAGGCGTCGTCGTCGTAGCCGATGTCGAGCACCGTCTTGCGGACCAGCTTGGGGATGTCGACGTAGGTCGGTGGTGGTGATCTCGCCGGCCACCAGCACCAGGCCGGTGGTCAGCAGGGTCTCGCAGGCCACCCGGCTGTCGGGGTCGTCGGCCAGCAGGGCGTCGAGCACGGAGTCGGAGATCTGGTCGGCCATCTTGTCCGGATGGCCCTCGGTCACCGACTCCGAGGTGAAGGTGTATCGGGTGCTCACGGGTGGTTCCATTCTGATCGGGGAGCGGTCGGACTCGTCGGGTGCGATCGGGACGCGGAGCGGCAACCCGACCGGATCGGATGCCGGATGGCGGCACGGGCCGGGTCCGACCGGCGGCGATCGACCTGGGTCACGGCGCTGCCAACAGCGCGCCCACCCTATCCAACACGGCGTCGGCCACGGCCCTTGGAGGTCAGGGGCACCGGTGTCGACCGATCCGTCGGCTGCCGAAGATGGTCACCGCGTTGGTGTCGTGGTCGAAGCCGACCCCGGGGGCGGACACGTCGTTGGCCACCATCAGGTCGACGCCCTTGGCCACCAGCTTGGCCACGGCCCGCTCGGCCACCTCGTCGGTCTCGGCGGCGAATCCGACCAGCACCTGGCCCGGCCGGCGGCGGCGGCCCAGCTCGGCCAGGATGTCGGGGGTCGGCTCGAGCACCAGCTCGGGGATGCCGTCCGCCTTGTGCAGCTTGGTGCCGTCGGCCACCTTGGGGCGGAAGTCGGCCACCGCCGCGGCCATGACCACCACGTCGGCCCGCTCGGCGCTGGCGCGAGCACGGCCGCCTCCATCTCGGCCGCCGTCTCCACCCGATCGACCGTGACCCCGGCCGGCGCGGCCGGGCGCTGGTGGTGACCAGGACCACCTCGGCCCCCCGCCGGCCGGGCCGCCTCGGCCAGGGCGTGGCCCTGCTTGCCCGACGAGCGGTTGGTGATGAACCGCACCGGGTCGATGGGCTCACGGGTGCCGCCGGCCGACACCACCACCCGCACCCCGGCGAGGTCCAGCCCGGCGGCCGCCGGTCGCCGGCCTGCGCCCGCCGACGGCTAGCAGTCGAGCACGGTGTCCACGATCACCGCCGGCTCGGCCAGGCGACCCGAGCCGATGTCGCCCCCGGCCAGGCGGCCGTCCTCCGGCGGGACCACCGTCACCCCGCGGGACCGGAGCACGGCCAGGTTGTCCTGCACCGCCGGGTGCTCCCACATCTCGGTGTGCATGGCCGGGCACACCACCACCGGGGCGGCCGTGGCCACCAGGGTGGTGGTCAAGCAGGTCGTCGGCCAGCCCGCCGGCGTAGCGGGCCAGGAGGTCGGCGGTGGCCGGGGCCACCACCACCAGGTCGGCCCGCTGGCCGAGGCGGGTGTGCGGGATGGGTGAGGCCTCGTCCCACAGGCTGGTCTGGGCCGGCTCGGAGCCGAGGGCGTCGAAGGTGGCCCGCCCGACGAACCGGGTGGCCCGCTCGGTGAGCACCGGGGCCACGTGGACCCCGGCGTCGACCAGCCGGCGGCAGACCTCGACCGCCTTGTAGGCGGCGATCCCGGCCGACACGCCGAGCACCACGAAGGGTCTCGACACGTCGGACGGTCGGCGCTGCCGCCTCGGCCACTCATGTGCAGTCGCCCTGACGCTTCCCACCCGGCCACCCGTCGGGGCCAGCTAGTCGACGGTCTCGTCTGGAGCCGGAGCGTCGGCCTCGACCTCGCGTCGTCCACGCCCTCGAGCAGCGCCAGGGCAGCCGCCTCGGCCTGCGGCCACCTCCTCGGGGTCGGGCCGGGAGTAGGTCGCCTTGGCCTGCGGCCACCTCCTCGAAGGCGATGGAGAGCGGCTTGCCCGACGCCGAGGCCACCTGAGGCGGGACCACCACGCCGATGCCCTCGCCCAGCGAGTTGTAGTAGCTGTTGACCTGCCGGGCCCGACGGGAGGCCAGGGCCACCAGGGTGAACTTCGAGTCGACCTTGTCGAGCAGGTCCTCGATGGGCGGGTCCATCAGGGTGGTCTGGGTGCTGGGCCATCACGTTCCTTCGGTGGTTGTTCAGGGTGCGGCGGGTGCCATGGCCGGTGTGGCCGGCGGTCCCGTTCGATCGCGTCGCCCCTTCAGGCGCCCGCACGGTAACGGTCCACTATACCGGCCACGTCGGCCGTGGCCTGCGCAACGTCGTGGTTGACCACCACCGCGTCGGCGATGGCCAGGCCCTCGGCGCTCCTCGTCGGCCCCGGTACGCAGCCGTTTGGCGATGTGGGCCTCGTCGTCGCCCCGGGCCCGGAGCCGGGCCGCCTGGACCTCGGGCGACGGCGGCCGGAGCAGGATCAAGGTGGCGTCGGGCCGGTGCCGGCGGACCTGGCGGGCACCCTGGAGGTCGATCTCCAGGAGCACATCGTGCCCGGGCGGGGGCTCGGGTACGGCGTGCCGTAGAGATTGCCGAGGAACTCGGCCCACTCGAAGAAGCCGCCCTCGGCCGCGTGGGCCTCGAAGGTCGGCGCGGTCGACGAAGAGGTAGGCGTCGTCGGCGCTCTCCCGGCCGGCGGGCACGGGTGGTCCACGACCGGCTCAGCCACAGGCGCGGGTCCGCGGCCACCAGCCGGTGCGGCGATCGGTGCCCTTTCCGGCCCCGCCCGGACCGAAGAGGACGAAGATCGGCAGTCTGGATCGGCCGTCCGTCGGTCACCGACGGGGGTCGGCTCAGCGAGCGGTCTCGCGCAGGAGCGACTCGCGCTGGTTGCTCCCGAGCCCCTGAAGGCGACGGCTCTCGCTGATCCCGACCGTCTCCATCAGTCGGCGGGCCTTGACCTTGCCGAGACCGGGCAGCGACTCGAGGACCGAGAGCACCTTCATCTTGCCGACGGTCTCGTTGGAGTCGGCCGTGGTGAGGAGCTCGGACAGGGTGATCGAACCCAGCTTGAGCTTCTCTTTCACCTCGGCCCGCTCACGGCGGACCTTGGCGGCCTTGGCCAGGGCGGCCTGGCGCTGTTCGGGCGTGAGTGCGGGCGGTTGCGGCATGGTCGAGACGATAGCGCCTCGGCGGGCTCCGGTCATGCGTATCCACACGAGGACCCGCTCGCGGCCGGATTCATGCTCGATACTGGGGACATGGTGGCGGTCGATCTCAACGCCGATCTGGCCGAAGGCGAGATCTCGCCACCTCGGATCTGGCCCTGCTGGACACGGTGACCAGCGCCAGCCTGGCCTGTGGCTTCCACGCCGGGAACCGCACGGTGATGCGCGAAGCAGCCGGCGGCCTGCGTGGCCCGGGGCGTGGCCGTCGGGGCCCACGTCTCCTACCGCGACCGCGAGGGGTTCGGGCGGCGTTCGCTCGAGGTCGACCCCGACCGGTTGGTGGAGGACATCATCGAGCAGCATGGCGTTTTGGAGGTCGAGGCGCGGACGGCGGGAGCGACGATCTCCTACGTGAAGCCGCACGGCGCCCTGTACAACCGCGATGGGAGTCGATCCCGAGGTGGCCCGGGCGGTGGTCGAGGCGGTGTGCCGCACCGGGACAGCAGTGTTGGTGGCCCAGCCGGACACCGTGGTGGTCGAACAGGCGGATCGGGCCGGCCTGCAGGTGGTACTCGAGGGCTTCCCCGATCGAGGGTATCTCCCCGACGGACGCCTCGTCCCCCGCGACCAACCCGGGGCGCTGGTCGAAGACCCGGTGGAGGTCGGACGACGAGCGGTGTCCCTCGTTCGGGCGGGCGGGGTCGACGCCGTGGACGGCACCTGGACACCGGTCGTGGCCCAAACCCTTTGCATCCACGGGGACACCGACCAAGCGGTCGACACCGCCCGGGCGGTGCGTTCGGCCCTGGAGGTCAGTGGAATCGTGGTGATGTCGTTCCTCGGGACCACCCCGGCCGGTCCCGGGGCAGGCACCACCGGTACAGCGTGGTGAACGCCACGGTTACCCCCTTCGGGGACCGGGCGTACCTGATCGAACTGGAGGATGTGGCTGCCACCCACCGGCTGGCCACCGCCCTCGACCGGGCCCGATCAGCGGAAGGATCCCCGCCGTGCCTCGACGAGCCGGTGGTGGGCCACGGCAACCTGGTGGTCCGACTCGACGGAGACCGCGGCCCACCCGATGCCGTCGAGTCGTGGTTGGTGGATTTCATCGAACGGACCGAGTCGCCGCGCTCGGAACCACCCGGTCCTTCGCCGGCATCGGCCGGACCCGCGGCCGAGCACCGGCCACTGGAGATCCCGGTGATCTTCGACGGTCCCGATCTCGCCGAAGTGGCCAGCCTCATCCACGGGACTCGGCGGTCAGTCATCGAGTTGCTCACCCGATCCGAACTGCAGGTGGCGTTCGTCGGATTCGCTCCGGGATTCCCCTACCTGGTCGGCCTGCCACCGGATCTGGCCTCGATCCCGCGACGTCCCACGCCCCGTCCGTCGGTCCCGGCTGGATCGGTGGCGGTGGCCGGCGGGTTCGCCTCGGTCTACCCTGGCCGTTCGCCGGGGGGCTGGATGCTGCTCGGCCGGACCTCCACCCGGCTCTTCGACCCAGGCCGCACTCCCTACGCGCTGCTTGCGGGCCGGCGACACCGTTCGCTTCACCGTGGATGACCGGCCGCCCGCCGATCATCCGACCCCGCGTGCGTCCACCGGCGTCCCCGACCCTCCCCCCTCCCGGGCACCACTGGTCAACCGGGGCAATCGGTTCGTAGAAGTGGTCGACCCGGGAACGCTCAGCCTGGTCCAGGACGCCGGCCGACGGGGGGTGGGCTCCCTCGGCGTCCCCCGGGCCGGGCCCGCCGACCCTGAGTCCATGCGACTGGCCAACCGCTTGGTCGGAAACAGCGACGGGGCGGCCGTCGTCGAGGTCACCCTACGGGGACCGTCGCTTCGGTTCGGCGACGATGCCCACGTCGCCGTGGTCGCTTCGGTTCCCGAAGGCGCCGACGTCAGTCTGGACGGACATCCGGTGGGGTCGGGACTGGTCGTGCCGGTGAGAGGCGGTCAGACCCTCCGGATCGGGGAGATCCATGGGGGGCTACGGGCCTACCTGGCGATCGGAGGAGGCTTGGAGACACCGCCGGTGGTCGGCTCCCGGTCGACCGACGTGCTGTCGGGGATCGGTCCCGGCCCCCTCGTGACCGGGGATCGGCTCGATCTCGGACCGGCGTCTCGACCCCATGGCACGCTGCACCGATCGGTCGGTGCGACCAGTTCCCCGGACGGGTACCGGGTGAGGATCCTGGCCGGGCCCCACCGTTTTCCGGCGACCTCGTGGGCATGCCTGTTGGCCCACCCCTGGATGGTCGGCTCCGAGTCCAACCGGATCGGCATCCGGCTCCGGTCGGCTGAGGGGCCCCTCAGTTCCGACCGACCGACGGTCACCTCGACGGCCATGATCACCGGGGCCGTGCAGGTGCCCCCGGACGGGAATCCCATCGTGCTGATGCCGGACCATGCCACGGTAGGCGGCTATCCGGTCATCGGCTGCGTGATCGCCGCCGACCTTCCCGTACTCGGGCAGCTGCGCCCAGGCGACCGGATCGAACTGGTGGCCGTCGACCGGGGGCAGGCCGAACGGGCGTGGGCCACAGCCGAGCGGCTGGCCGCGATCACGAGTGTCGGGTTGGTTCCCCACCGTGGCCGGGACCTGACCGTCTACCTCCCCACCTGATCGCCTGCCTCCCCATCCGGGCGGGTCCATCCCCTCCTGCCGGAAAGATCTGCCAGAGTGGACCGGAAGTACCATCGAGAGAGGGCAACAATCCGCCCCCTCGGGAACGAGAGGAACCCATCGTGGACGACGGAGAAGATCGCGGCGACAACGGTGACGGCCTATTCCAGCCGAGGGACGACGGCCAGCTCCACTTCGCTCCGAGCACGGTGGCCAACACCTTTCCGGTCACCGCCCCCGAAAACGCCACACCTCTGGAGGAGGACGAGCCGGAGGGGATCATCCCGTCCAGTCCCCTCTGGGCCATGAAGGAGCGGCGGCACGAGCAGTGGCCCCACCTGTTCGGCCACCCCGAGCGAATCCGGGTGCAACTGGCGGACGGCGACGCCGCCATCTACGCCATCGACGACGGCAAGCACCATCGCATGCTCGGTCGCCGGGTGGGAGCCACCCACGACGGTTGCGTCTACAGCCTGGTCGTCCGGGTCACCGCTGACACCTATGAAGCGCTGACCTCGGGGTCGATCGGTGGTCGCCAGGCGTTCCTGGCCGGAACCGATGCCGGCCTCAGCGGCACGGTCGAGGCCCCCGGCATGGCCAACGTCTTCGACGTCGACAACTATCCGGCTACCGACGACATCCCGTCCGAGTACCTGCCCCCTTCGGCGTTCATCGACTTCGCCACCGACCTTCCCTCCGCCGACCGCTGATCCTCGACCAGGCGGCCACCCGAAGGTTGGTCAGCCGTGGGCGGCATCCCGCAGGTCGGCGAGTCGACGGACGCCACGACGGGCACACCACCGTTCGATCTCGTCGACCACGGTGTGGGCGGCCCGCGGGTCGCGGAAGGTGGCCGTGCCGACCTGGACGGCGTCGGCACCGGCCATGATCATTTCCACGGCGTCCTCGCCGCGCTGCACGCCACCAACGCCGACGATGGCAGCGTCAGGGAAGGCGGACCGTACGTCGAAGACCGCCCGCACCGCCACCGGGTGGATGGCCGGGCCGGACAGACCACCACCACCGGGGCCCGAGCCGAGCAGTGGTCGGCGGGCTTCGAGGTCGATGGACATGGCCAGCACGGTGTTGATCAGGGTGACCGCTTCGGCACCGGCGGTCAGGGCGGCACCGGCGATCTCGGCCAGATCGGCCACGGTGGGGCTCAGCTTGGCCCAGCGAGGCAGTTGTGGACAGTTCTCGCCCACCGCCGCCACCACCTCGGCCGTGGCCGACGGTGAGTGGGCGAACATGCGGCGTCGGTCCTCGATGTTCGGACAGCTCACATTGACCTCGACAGCGGTCAGGCCTTCCACCCCGGCCAGCAGGGCGGCAGCTTTGGCGAAGTCCTCGACCCGTTGGCCCCAGATGCTGACCACGGTGCGGGCCCCAGCGGCCCGCAGCCGCGGCAGGTGGTCGTGGAGCCAGACTTCGACTCCCGGTCCCTGGAGGCCCACGCTGTTCAGCATGCCTGCCGGGGTCTGGTGCACCCGGGGGGCGGGGTTGCCCGGCCAGGGCCCGACCGACAGGGACTTGACCACCACGGCACCCACCTCGGCCAATGGGAAGTAGGCGGCCAACTCGTCCCCGTGACCGGAGGTCCCCGAGGCCGTCATCACCGGATTGGGGAGGGCCACCGAACCAACCCGCACTGCCAGGTCGACCTCGCCCGACTGCACGGCACTCCAGGCTCGCCGGATCCGGTCGAGCCGGCCACCGGGGGGCGGCGGGTGGACGGCCTCTCCTCCGGCCTCGGTCACCGCTGGTGGTACTCCTGCAACGACCGCACCGACAGGGAATGGCTGATCCAGTCGGCGATGCCGGCGGCGGCGGCCTTGGCCGCAGCCACAGTGGTCAGGCAGGGGACCATGTGGGCCAGGGCGGTGGCCCGGATGTGCAGACCGTCGGCCCGGGGGCCACGACCCCTCGGCGTGTTGACCACCAGCTGGACCTTGCCCCCGGCGATGAGATCCACCGCGTCGACTTCGCCAGGATCGGAGTCACCCACCTTGGCCACCACCGTGGCTACCGCTATGCCCTCGGCCTCGAGCATGGCCGCGGTACCCGAGGTGGCGGCGAGTTCGAACCCGAGAGCGGCGAATTGCCGGGCGGCATCGAGTCCGGACGCCTTGTCCCGGTCGGCCAGCGAGAGAAAGACCGTGCCGCTGTTCGGCAGGCGGTTTCCGGCAGCGATCTGGCTCTTGGCGAAGGCCAGGCCGAAGGTGGCACCGATCCCCATGACCTCGCCGGTCGACCGCATCTCGGGGCCGAGGAGGGTGTCGACACCGGGGAACCGGTTGAACGGGAGCACTGCCTCTTTGACCGAAACATGGCCGGTCACCGGCTCACGGAGCAGTCCCTCATCCCTGAGCTCGGCCAGAGTGGCACCGACCATCACCCGGGCTGCCACCATGGCCACCGGCACACCAGTGGCCTTGGCCACGAAGGGGACCGTACGGCTGGCCCGAGGATTGGCCTCCAGCACGTAGGCCCGTTCGTCCTTCACCGCAAACTGCACGTTGATCAGCCCCCGCACGTCCAACGCCTCGGCGATGGTGCGCACCGTGCGGTCGAGCTCGCCCATCACGCCGGCCGTCAGGGTCTGGGGAGGCAGGGCGCAGGCCGAGTCGCCCGAGTGCACCCCGGCCTCTTCGACGTGCTCCATCATTCCGCAGATCACCACTTCGCCGGTGGCGTCCCGCACGGCGTCCACATCCACCTCCACCGCATCCTCTAAGAACCGGTCGACCAGCACCGGGCGGTCGGCCGTGACCCCTCCCTCGCGGCCCAACGCGCCGCCCACACCGGACATGGCTTCAACCGCGGCGACGAGGCGCTCGTCGTCATAGACGATCTCCATGGCCCGACCCCCGAGCACATAGGACGGGCGCACCAGCACCGGGTAGCCGATGGACGAGGCCACTTCCACTGCGCCCTGTGCGCTGGTGGCCGTCCCTCCCGGCGGCTGCGGTATCCCTAGGCGAGTGCACAGGTCGTTCCACTGCTCGCGGTCCTCGGCCAGGTCGATGGAGGCCGGTGAAGTCCCGAGCACCAACTGCTCGGGAATGCCGGCCGCCAACTTGAGCGGGGTCTGGCCGCCGAGGGACACGATGACCCCGACCACCCTGCCGCCGTCCACCGAGGCTGTCTGTTCGGCGGCCAGCACGTTGGCCACGTCCTCGGGGGTCAGGGGTTCGAAGTAGAGCCGGTCCGAAGTGTCGTAGTCGGTGGACACCGTCTCGGGGTTGCAGTTGACCATCACCGTTTCGTACCCGGCCGCCTGCAGAGCGAACGAGGCATGCACGCAGCAGTAGTCGAACTCGATCCCCTGGCCGATCCGGTTGGGTCCAGAACCGAGGATGATCACTCGGGGTCGCCGGGACGGGGTCACCTCGTCCTCGTCCTCGGTGGTCGAGTAGTGATAGGGCGTGGTGGCGGCGAACTCGGCAGCGCAGGTGTCCACGGTCTTGAAGGTCACCCCCACCCCATGGGCCGCACGCGCCTGAGCGATGTCGGCGGCGGTGATCGGATCCCCGAACAGATAGGCCAACTGCTGGTCGGCGAAGCCGAGCCGCTTGAGGCGCCGCCACGCCCGGCGGTCGAGGTCGTCCACCGTTACCCCCAGGGTCACCTGCAGATCGAGGGCCATCCGGGCGTCGGTCACCTCGGCCATGGCGGTGAGGAACCAGGGATCGATGCCGGTCACCTCGTTCAGTCGGTCCACCGAGCAGCCCCGGCGGAGCAGGGCTTCGATCTGGTAGATGCGTTCGGGTGTGGCGGTGGCCACCGCAGCCAGCAGGTCTTCTTCGGACAGGATCTCGAGTGCGACTTCGGCCGGGTCGGCGTTGAGGCCATGGCGACCCTGCTCGAGGGAGCGGACCGCCTTTTGCAGTGACTCGGGGAAGTTGCGGCCGATTCCCATGACCTCCCCCACCGACTGCATCCGCGTCCCCAGGTGGTCAGTGGCCCCGGGCAGCTTCTCGAAGGCCCAGCGGGGAATCTTGGTGACCACGTAGTCGATGGTGGGTTCGAAGGCGGCCGGAGTTGCCCCGGTGATGTCATTGGTGATCTCGTCGAGGCGGTAGCCCACAGCCAGCCGGGCGGCGATCTTGGCAATGGGGAACCCGGTGGCCTTGGAGGCCAACGCCGAGGAGCGCGACACCCGCGGATTCATCTCGATGACCACTTGGCGTCCGTCGACGGGGTCCACCGCGAATTGCACGTTCGAGCCCCCCGTCTCCACTCCCACCCGGCGGATGCAGGCAAAGGCGGCGTCGCGCATCTGCTGGTACTCCACATCGGTGAGCGTCTGGGCCGGAGCCACCGTGATCGAGTCCCCGGTGTGGACGCCCATGGGATCGAAGTTCTCGATCGAGCAAATGACCACGCAGTTGTCGGCGCTGTCCCGCATCACCTCCAGCTCGAACTCCTTCTGACCGGCAATCGAGCGCTCGACCAGCACCTCGGTGACCGGCGAGGCATCCAGGCCCTCAGCGGCCAGGCGGATCAGGTGGGAGCGGTCGCTGGCGATCCCGGTGCCGGCCCCCCCCAGGATGTAGCTGGGCCGCACCATGATGGGAAAGCCGATCGACTCGCCGATGGCCAGAGCCTCGTCGAGCGAGTGGGCGAACCCCGAGGCCGGCACGGCCAGGCCGATCTCTTCCATGGCCGCCTTGAACCGCTCGCGGTTCTCGGCGGTGGCGATGGCCTCGGCGTTGGCCCCGATGACCTCCACCCCATAGCTGGCCAACACCCCCCGTTCGGCCAGGGTCATGGTCAGGTTGAGGGCGGTCTGCCCTCCCAGGGTGGGCAACAGGGCGTCAGGCCGCTCCCGTTCGATGATGGCGGTCAGCACGTCGGGATCCAGCGGCTCGATGTAGGTGCGGTCGGCCATGGACGGGTCGGTCATGATGGTGGCCGGATTGGAGTTGGCCAGAACCACCCGGAACTTCTCCTCGGCCAGTACCCGGCAGGCCTGCGTCCCCGAGTAGTCGAACTCGCAGGCCTGGCCGATGACGATGGGGCCCGACCCGATCACCAGAATGGACTCGAGATCGTCGCGTCGGGGCATCAGCGGGCCCCCTGTCCCGGGTGGGCGCCGGTTCGATCCATCAAGGACCGAAATTCCTCGAACAGATAGCGGGCATCGTGGGGTCCGGGACCGGCCTCGGGGTGGTACTGGACGCTGAACACCGGGGCCTCCGTGCTGGCCATACCCTCGATCACCCCGTCGTTGAGATTGACGTGGGTCACCTCGGCGCTGGACAGGGAGTCGGCGGCCACCGCGTAGTTGTGGTTCTGCGAGGTGATCTC
The DNA here is from genome assembly GCA_963824355.1 of uncultured Acidimicrobiaceae bacterium. Taxonomy (GTDB): domain Bacteria; phylum Actinomycetota; class Acidimicrobiia; order Acidimicrobiales; family RAAP-2; genus Bog-756. Next base: position 101,440 of record CAWGOY010000004.1, read on the forward strand.
CACCCGGCCGGTGGCCAGGTGGCGCACCGGGTGGTTCCCGCCGTGGTGCCCGAAGGGGAGCTTGTAGGTCGAAGCCCCGAGCGCGGTGGCCAGCAGCTGGTGCCCGAGGCAGATGCCGAAAACCGGGACCGAGCCGTCTCCGACCAGGAGTCGAATCTGTCCGACGATGGCCGGAAGGGCCGAGGGATCGCCGGGCCCGTTGGACAGGAACACACCGTCGGGCTCCAGGTCGAGCACCTCGTCGGCCGGGGTGGAGGCCGGCACCACGGTGACCGTGGCCAACTCCCCCAGCTGGCGGAGCATGGCCTCTTTGATCCCGAAGTCGTAGGCCACCACCCGATAGGGGCCGTCCCCCCGGGTGTAGGCGGAGCCGGTGGTGACCGTGGCGACCAGATCCCGTCCGTCGGTGGGCGGGCTGGCCGCGGCAGCCAACTCCAGTTCGGAGCGCGATGCGGTGCCGAAGGCACAGGGCATCGAGCCGTGCTGACGCAAGTGACGGGTGAGTCTGCGGGTGTCGACTCCGGCGATCCCGGCCACCGAGCAGCGCACCAGAAACTCCTCCAGGGTCTCCTTCGATCGCCAGCTGCTGGGCCGGTCGGTGAGCTCGCGCACCACCAGGCCGGAACAGAAGGGTCGGTCCGCCTCATCGTCGGTGGGGTTCACGCCGTAGTTGCCGATATGGGGATAGGTGAAAGCGACGACCTGGCCGGCGTAGGAGGGGTCGGTGATCACCTCCTGGTAGCCGGAGAGCACTGTGTTGAATACCGCCTCCCCGGTGGACACTCCCCCCTCGGGGACGGCTCCGATGGCCTCGCCCTCGAAGGACGTCCCGTCGGCCAGGACGAGAAGGGCCTCGTCGCGATGGTAGGTGCCGTTACGGCCGCTCATCGCTGGGCCTCGGCGTCGATGACCACCGGCTCACCGCGGAACACCGTGTGGCGGACCTGGCCGGTGAGCTTGCGACCCGCGTAGGGCACGTTTCGGCTCCGGCTGGCCGATCCGGCCGGATCCACTGTCCAAGTGGCGGCCGGGTCGAATACACAGAGATTGGCCACTGCGCCGGCCTCGACCGGGCCGCCCTGGTCCCCTCCGGTACCGTTGAGGCCACAGATGGCGGCCGGCTGCCAGCTCATCCGGGCCAGGATGTCGACCAGGGACAGGTCGAGCTCGGTGATGGCCAGGGCCAACGCCGTCTCCAGTCCCAGCATGCCCGGGGGGGCCTGGTCGAAGGGGAGGTCCTTCAGTTCGGGGGCGTGAGGGGCATGGTCGGTGGCGATGGCATCGATTGTCCCGTCGGCCAGGCCCACCTTCACAGCGTCGACGTCGGACGCCGGACGCAGGGGCGGATTCACCTTGAAGACCGGGTCGTACCCGGCGGTGGCCGCGTCGGTGAGGGTGAAGTGGTGAGGGGCGGCTTCCGCGGTCACGGCCAGGCCCTCGCGCTTGGCCCGGCGGACCAGTTCGATCGAGCCGGCGGTGGAGAGATGGAGGAAGTGGATCCGTCCGCCGGTAGCCCGCACCAGGGCGATGTCCCGGGCCACCATCACCTCCTCGGCCAGCGCCGGCATCCCTGGGATGCCCAGCCGGCTCGACCAGGCCCCCTCGTGCATGGCACCACCGTCGGCCAGGGTGGCGTCCTCGCAGTGCTGGGCCAGGGTGACCCCGAGGCCCTGGGCGTAGTCGAGGGCCCGGCGCATCAACCCGGCCGACTGCACCCCGGTGCCGTCGTCGGTGAACAGGCGGACACCCAGCGCGGCCAACTCGGCCATGGGGGCGAGGCGCTGGCCGGAGCGGCCGACCGTGATGGCACCGGCCACCCCGACCTGGGCGGTGGCCGTGGCGGCCAGATCGAACACATTGCGGACCGCCTCGGCCGAGTCGAGGGGCGGCTCGGTGTTGGGCATGGCCACCACCGCGGTGAATCCTCCGAGTGAGGCAGCCCGGGTTCCGGTCTCGATGGTCTCGGCCTCCTCGCGCCCGGGCTGGCGCAAGTGGGTGTGGAGGTCGACCAGGCCAGGAGCCACAACGCACCCCCCGGCGTCGAGCACCCGGGCGCCGCTCGGGACCGCACTGCCATCCTCGACCGCCGAGATCCGCCCGTCCTCGACCACCACATCGGCCCGGCGAGGGCCACTCGGGTCGAGCACGGTCCCTCCGCGGATGACCAGGGAAGTCGCCCGGTTCCGTTCACCCATGCGGCTCACCGGCCAACGTCCCCTGGCCCAGCATCAAGAAGAGGACGGCCATACGGACGGCCACGCCATTGCTGACCTGCGCGGTGATCAGGGCAGCCGGCAACTCGGCCACGTCAGAGGCGATCTCCACCCCTCGCACGATGGGGCCGGGGTGGAGGATCACTGCCTCGGGTTGGAGCACGGCAGCTCGCCTGGCCGTCAGCCCGTAGCCGGCGGTGTACTCCCGGAGGGTCGGGACGAACTCGCCGCTGCCGCGCTCCGACTGGACCCGCAGCAGCGAGACCACATCGGCCTTGGGGAGCACGTCGTCGAGCCGGTGGCTGACCGCGGCCACCGGCCATCCCTCGAGCGACGGGGGCAACAAGGTGGCCGGTGCCACCAGGGTGACCTCTGCCCCGAGGGCGGCGTAGCCAGTGATCTGCGAACGGGCCACCCGGCTGTGCCGGATGTCCCCCACCATCACGACCTGCAGGCCTTCGAACCGGGCCAGGCCGGCTTCCCCACCGCCCAGGGCCTGACGGACGGTGTACAGATCCAACAAAGCTTGCGTGGGGTGCTGGTGCCATCCGTCGCCGGCATTGATCACCGAGCAGTGGTCGACCCAGCCGGCCACCCGGGCCGGCACGCCCGAGGAGGCGTGTCGGATGATCACCGAGTCGATTCCGATGGCCTCGATGGTCTCCACCGTGTCGCGGAGGGACTCACCCTTGTTCAGCGACGACGAACCGGCGGCAAAGGACAAGACGTCGGCCGACATGCGTTTGGCCGCCGTCTCGAACGACATCCGGGTACGGGTCGAGTCCTCGAAGAAGAGCGTGGCCACCGTGCGGCCCCGCAGGGTGGGAACCTTCGGATTGGCCCGACGGCCCACCTCGACGAAGGAGTCGGCCACCTCGAGCACCTCGATGATGTCGTACCTGTCCAGGTCGTCCATGCTGAGGAGGTGGGCGGGGAACGAGCTCACCGATTCACCAGCTCACCCAGGGAGACCCCGTCCTCGGAGACGTCGACCATCTCGTCGCGCCGGGTGGGCAGGTTCTTGCCCACGTAGTCCGGGCGGATCGGCAGTTCGCGATGGCCCCGGTCGACCATCACAGCCAGCTCCACCGCCTGGGCCCGCCCGTACTCCCCGAGAGCGTTGAGCGCCGCCCGGATGGTCCGCCCGGTGAACAGCACGTCGTCCACCAGCACCACGGTGGAATCGGTCAGATCGAAGCTGATGTCGGTGGCCGCCTCGGGCAGGACCGGACGGAGGCCGATGTCGTCTCGGTAGAAGGCGACATCGAGCGTGCCGACCGGTACCGTGGTCCCCTCGACATCGGACAGGGTGGCGGCCAGCCGCTGGGCAAGGGCCACCCCGCCGGTCTGCAATCCGATGAGCACCACCTGACGCAGACCGCGGTTCCGCTCGGCAATCTCGTGGGCCATCCGGGTGATCGCCCGTCGCACGTCGGCTCCCGACATCACCTGCGCACGGGGAACGAACACAGCACCCCGCGGACGGGTATGACTGCGCTCTCGTTCGGCCACCGGTTCCTCCTGTCCGTACGGGCCTCACGGGACCCGCTTCACGGTCAGGCTCCGACTATACCCGGTCCGAATCGAGTGGCGACATTCCCGCTCGCTGCCGACAGGGTGGCGGTTGTCCGCAGGCCGGGTTGAACCACTGTCGGAAAGGCAACTCCCCTCTAGCCGCGGATTTCGGTGGCCAACGTGGCCAGCACGCCGTTGACGAAGCGACCCGAGTCGTCGGTGGAGTAGGCCGAGGCCAGCTCGACCGCCTCGTTGAGGATCACCGCGGTGGGCACCTCAGGCCGGTCCAGCAGCTCGCACACGGCCAGACGCAGTACGTTGCGGTCGACCACCGCCATCCGGTCGATGTCCCATCCGATGGCCGCCCCGTCGACCAGCTGGTCGATCTGGGGCCCCCGGGACTCGACCCCCCGGATCAGCTGCGAGGTGTAGGCGTCGGGGGCCATCAGCAGTCCGGCCAGCACCTCCGAAGGAGACAGGTCCTTCAGCTCCGCCTCGTAGAGGAGGGCCAGGGCGCGTTCGCGGGCTTGGTGGCGGGGAGCGGATTCCATGGTGACCGATCTCGGGAGGGTCGACGATCCGAGCGCCCGTCGACCACCAGCCCGGACCTGGACCGACCGGCGGGTGATGACGGAGACGGCGCCGGCGGTCAGGCCCGGGTGAGGTACTCCCCCGAACGGGTGTCCACCTTGATCTTCTCGCCCGGATTGACGAACAGCGGCACCTGGAGGACCAGACCGGTCTCGAGGGTGGCCGGCTTACGAGCCCCCGACACCCGGTCACCCTGGAGACCGGGCTCGGTTTCGGCCACGGTGAGCTCGACGGCAGCAGGCAGATCGACCCCCACGATCTCCGTGCCGAAGAACTCCAACACCGCGTCGTCCCCCTCCTTCAGGTACTTGGCCGCGTCACCGAGGAGACCGGTCTCCACCTGGAGCTGCTCGAAGGACACCGTGTCCATGAACACGTACTCACCCCCGTCTCGGTAGAGGAACTGCATCTCGCGCTTGTCGATGATGGCCTGCTCGAGCTTCTCGTCGGCCCGATAGGTGCGTTCGATCACCGCCCCGGTCCGCTGGTTCTTGAGCTTGGTGCGGACGAACGCCCCCCCTTTCCCCGGCTTCACGTGCTGGAACTCGACCACCGCGAACAGGCCTTCGGGGAGATTGAGGGTCATACCATTTCGGAGATCGTTGGTGGAGACAGCCATCAGACAGCAACTTCTTTCGGGAACTGGGTAAGGGAACGGCACCCGTCCTCGGTCACGACCAGGGTGTCCTCGATGCGCACCCCACCCGTTCCGGGCAGGTACACGCCAGGCTCCACGGTGACCACGGTGCCGGCGACGAGAATAGCAGTCGACCCCGGCCCGACCGCCGGCCGCTCGTGGATGTCGAGTCCCACCCCGTGCCCGGTGCCGTGCTCGAACCGGTCGGCCCAGCCCGACCCGGCGATGACCTCCCGGCAAGCCCGGTCCACATCGCCAGCCTCGACATCAGGACCCACCGTGGCCACCCCGGCCCGCTGCGCCTCGGTGACCACCTGGAAGACGGTGCCCAGTGTGCCCGACGGTTCTTCTCCGATGCAGAACGTCCGGGTCATGTCGGACCGGTAGCCGTCGTAGGTGGCCCCGAAGTCCACCACCACCGGGTCACCTACCGCGATCCGACGGCTCCCGGGACGGGCGTGGGGCTTGGCCGAGTTCTCGCCCGATGCCACGATGGTCTCGAAGGCGCTCTCCTCGGCCCCCCCGACCCGCATGGCGTGGTCGAGGGCGGCCGCGAATGCCGCCTCGGTGAGTGCACCGCCCCCGGGTCCGGAGGAGCCGGGCGAGGCCAACAGCGGTAGGACCGAAGCGAGAGCCCCGTCGGCGATGGCTGCGGCCCGCTGCATGCGGGCCACCTCGGCCGCGTCCTTCACCGCCCGCAGGCCCTCGACGACCGCATGGGTCGGGGCCAGGTCGGCGTCGGCCAGGATGCCGTCCCATGCCAACTGGGCGGACCAGCTGATGTGGTCGGCTTCGAGCCCGACGGTGCCGGCGCCCGGGGCCGCGTCGGCCAGCGCGTCCCGCTGGGCCTGCACGCCACCGATGGTGATGTCGATCTCGATGTCCGCTCCCGAGGCGCTCAGCTGCTCCGACGCCTGGGTCCGGTACCGCCCGTCGGTGGTCAGCAAGGCCCGCGACGGGGTCACCAGTAACAGACCGGCCGACCCGGTGAAGCCGCTCAGCCATCGGATGTTGGCCGGCGTGGTGACCAATAACGCGTCGATCGATGTCTGGTCGGGTCCGGTCGTGGCGAACAGCGCCCGCAGTCGGGACAGCCGACCGGTGACCACCAGTGGCTCCATCGGTCCCGCGGTCATGTACCCGGGCCCGATAGTGGGTTCGTCTCCGTGACCACCCGGTGGCGCTCGGGTCGCCGGCTCAACGGTCCGCCGGAGTGGTGAGGAGCCGATGGACGGCGTCGATGGCCAGCCGGTAGCCGATGCCACCGAAGCCGGCGACGCAGCCGTCGGCCACCGGAGCGATCACCGAGGTGTGCCGGAAGGGTTCACGGGCGGCTGGGTTGGACAGGTGGAGCTCGACGATCGGGCCGTCGAAAGCGGCCAGGGCGTCGTGGAGGGACCAGGAGGTGTGGGACAACGCACCGGCGTTGACCACGATGGCGGCGGCCCGGCCCCGAGCGCCCTGGACCGCCTCCACCAGCTCGCCCTCGTGGTTGGTCTGGATGTGCTCGAGGGCATAGCCCAGCTCGGAGGCGGTATCGGCGGCAGTGTCCACGTGGTCGGCCAGGGTGGCCGAGCCGTAGATGGACGGCTCCCGCTCCCCGAGGAGGTTGAGATTGGGTCCGGATAGCAACAGGATGAGCTGCGACTCGCTCATCGTTGATCGCCCGGCTCGGTCCGCTCCATGGTGGCCAGGGTAGCGACCACGTCGGCCGGGTCGATGCCACGCACCACCTCCACCCCGTCCGGGCCGTCGAGAACGAAGGTCAGATCGTCCTGGGCTTTCTTGTCCCGGGCCATGAACGGGACCAGTAGGTCGGTGTCGGCGGCTGCAGGCAGGCGCCAGGAAAGGTCGAAGCCACCGACCACCCGGCGGTGCAGGTCCACGCGGTCGTCGTCGATGCGCCCGAGCCGTCTGGCCAGCTGGGCGGCGAAGACCAGGCCGATGGCCACTGCCTCCCCGTGGCGCAGGTCCAGGGCGACGCCGGGATCGAAGGCCGAAGCCTCCAGCGCATGGGCCAGGGTGTGCCCGTAGTTGAGCAGCATCCGGCGGTCCCCCTCCCGCTCGTCCGCCGCCACCACCTCGGCCTTGATGGCTACACAGCTGGCCACCTGCTCGGTCAACGGGCGGTCGAGCAACGAGGCGTCCGCTGGTGGCCGGTCGTGGCCGGTCGTGGCCAAGAAGGCGTACTTGGCCATCTCCCCCCGGCCCGAGGCCCACTCCCGTGGGGGCAGGGTGGCCAGGACCTCGGGATCGCACAACACCGCCTTCGGCTGCCAGAACGCGCCCACCAGATTCTTCCCTTCGGGCAGGTTGACGCCGGTCTTCCCGCCGACCGCCGCGTCGACCTGGGCCAACAGGGTGGTGGCCACGTTGATGTACGCGGTGCCGCGCTGGTAAGCCGCGGCAGCAAAGCCGGCCAGGTCGGTGACTACACCACCGCCGACAGCCACGATCACATCGGCCCGGCTCAGACCGGAGCGGGCGAAACCTCGACACAGGTCCTCGACCACGGTGAGGGACTTGGCCGACTCCCCATCAGGAACGGTGAACACCTCGAAAGGCAGGCCGGGATCGACGTCGACCCCGATGCCGTCCTGGGTGATCACGGCGGCCCTTCGGGCTCCGGGCACGGTGTCGGCCACCGTGCCGGCCAACCGGTACCGGGCCCCGCCTCCGACCACCACGTCGTAGCGGCGGTCCCCGAGCTCGACCGGTACGGTGATCATCCCGCCCCCGTGGGGACCAAGCCGGTGGCGTCGAGCACCCGGTCGGCCACCTGGTCGGGCGTCAGGGCGTCGACATCCACGACCAAGGTGGCCACCGATCGGTAAAGAGGACGACGGACCGCGTAGAGGTCAACGAGCGTCGAGGCCGGCTCACCGCCGAGCAGTGGTCGTCCCTGGCCCTTGCCCACTCGGTGGGCCAGAACCCCGGGATCGGCCCGGAGCCAGACAACGGTGCCCGAGCGCACCAGAAGCTCCCGGTTGGCCTCGGAGAGCACCACCCCACCGGCGGCCGACACCACCACCGGATCCGGCCCGGTGAGAGCGTCGCGGAGGACGGCGGCCTCCTGGCGTCGGAACGCCGCCTCGCCCTGCTCGGCGAAGATCTCGGGGACGGTGCGACCGGTTCGGGCCATCACCTGTTGGTCCGAGTCGAGATAGGCCCACCCCAGCCGGTAGGCCAGCATCCGGCCCACGGTGGTCTTGCCGGCGCCCATCATGCCCACCAGGATCAGCCGCTCAACCATCGTCGGGCAGGGCCACCGCCGCCGACGGCGTCTCGCCCAATGCCGCCAGGTAGCCCAGGCGGTTCCGGCGGAACTCCTCGACCGAATCGCCGCCGAACTTGCGCAGCGCCTCGGTGGCCAGCACCAGCGCCACCATGGTTTCGGCCACCACCCCCATGGCCGGGACGGCAGTGACGTCGGTCCGCTCCTTGAAGGACACCGTCGCCTCCTTGGTCTCCACGTCCACCGTGCCGAGCACCGGTCGGTTGAGCGTGGCCAGCGGCTTCATCGACACCCGGGCCACGATGGGCGAGCCGGTGGACATCCCGCCCTCCACCCCGCCGGCATGATGGGTGTCGCGCATGTAGCCGCCGCCCAGTTGGCCGTCGGGGGCCGCTTCGTCGGCGTCGGCCATCCGGATGGCGTCGTGGGCCTCCGATCCCCGGCGTCCGGCCAGTTCGAATCCATCGCCCAGCTCCACCGCCTTGACCGCCTGGATGCTCATCAGCGCCTGGGCCAACGAGCGCGTCGAGCCGCCGGTCCCAGTGCACGTGGCTCCCGAGGCCCACCGGGACGCCGTAGGCGATGACCTCGGCCACCCCGCCGAGCGAGTCACCGGCCTTGGCCGCCGCCTTGATCGCCGCCACCATCCGGGACTCGGCCTCGGGATCGGCGCACCGCACCGAGGACTCGTCGACCGCGAGGAGTTGATCGACCGAAGGGAGGGCGCCGCTGTCGGAGCGCTCTGATCCCAGTTGAACCACATGGCTGAGGACGTCGATCCCGATCTGGGCCAGGAGGAGCTTGGCCAGGGTGCCGGCTGCCACCCGGGCGGCCGTCTCCCGGGCCGAGGCCCGCTCCAGCACGTCCCGGGCGTCGTCGAGTCCGTACTTGAGCATCCCGGCCAGGTCGGCATGGCCGGGCCGGGGCTGGGTCAGCCGCTTGGTGGGCAGTCCGGGATCCGGCGACATCTCCGTCTCCCACTTCGGCCACTCGGTGTTGGCGATCTCGATGGCGATGGGCGAACCGAGGGTTCGCCCGTGCCGGATCCCCCCGACCAGGGTCACCTCGTCGGCCTCGAAACGCATCCGGGGGCCCCGGCCGATAGCCGAGGCGGCGGCGGGCCAGTCCCCGCTGGACGTCCCCGGCGGTGACGAGCAGGCCGGCCGGCATGCCCTCGACGATGACCACCAGGGCGCGCCCGTGCGACTCACCGGCGGTCAGGTAGCGCAACATGCAGCAAATCTACTCGGGGCCGGCCGGGCCCCGAGATGGCCGCCGAGGGTCACGACGAGGCGTGGAAGAGGCTTTGGGCCAGGTGGCCGCCCCAGAGGACGGCGATCACCGCGCCGGCCGACAGGGACGGGGCGAAGGGGATCCGGGTCTTACGCCCCGACCGAGGTCACCCCCATCAGCACCAGCCCGAAGACCATCCCGATCACGAATCCCGACAGGAAGGCGACATAGGCGTGGAGCAGGCTCAGATAGCCCACGGTGAGGCCGATGACCCCGGCCAACCGCACATCGCCGAACCCCATGCCCCGGGGGACGAACCACCAGATGGCGAAGAACAGTCCGAACGAGACCGCGCCGGCAATCACCGCGCCGGTCAGGCTGTGCCAGGTTCCGTCGACTCCGGCCGTGGCCACCAGCAACGGGACGATGAGGGCAAGAGCGCCGTAGAGCATGCGCCGGGGCACCAGTCGGTGGGTCAGGTCGGTCATGGACACCGCCACCAGAGTGGCGAAGAAGACGCAGAAGGGAGCCAGCACCAGGTCCCGGCCGAAGTGGGCCGCAGCCAGCGGCGAACAGAGCCCCGGTGATCACCGCGGCAGCAATGGTCCTGACCGGGGCGGGCCCGGCCACCACCAGCGAGCGCACCGTCCGGTCGGGTGGTGCCGGGTCGTCAGAATCGTCGGCGTCGGCCGCGGCCCACGTCTCGTCGGCTGTCTCCTCGACCCGTTCCACAGCGTGCTCGAGGGCGTGGTCGCCCGCGGGGCCGTCGTTGTGGCCGACCGGACCTTCGGCGGCCGGCCGTGCCGCCCGGCGGCGCTCGTCGTGGGCCAGGCTCTGCTCGGCGGCCCGCTGGCCCAGCGGATCGAGGATGCCGCCAAGGAAGAGGCCGGCGATCGTCGTCCCGGCGATGAGCACCCCATCCACTCCACGCAACGTACTGGACGGGCACCGATCGAACGGGCATCGTGGTGTTCTGTGCCCGACCACACGATCCAACTGACAACGCACGATGGGACCATGCCCTGCTATGAGGCCGCCCCCGAAACCGGCGCCGTGCGGGGCGCGGTGCTGGTCGCCCAGGAGGCCTTCGGCGTCAATGGGCACATCGAGGACGTCACCCGGAGATTCGCCGCCGCCGGCTATCACGCGGTCGCCCCCCACCTCTTCCACCGTACCGGTGACCCGGTCCTCGGCTACGACGATCTCGGTCTGGTCATGCCCCACATTCAGGCGCTCAGCGACCAGACCCTGTTGGAGGATGTGGGCGCCACACTCGACCATCTCCACGGAATCGGCTTCGTCGGCCGTCAGATCGGCGCCGTCGGCTTCTGCATGGGGGGCAGGGTCACCTTCTTGGTGGCCGGCACGCTGGCGCTGGGGGCGGCGGTCGGCTTCTACGGCGGAGGCATCGTCACTGGTCGGAGCGAGACCATGGGGTCCCTCCTCGGGCTCATCCCGTCGATGGCAACGCCGTGGCTGGGCCTGTTCGGAGACGACGACCAGAGCATTCCGGTAGCCGACGTGGAACAGCTCGCCGACGAACTGCGTTCAGCGGCCCCGGTCGACACCGAGGTGGTCCGCTATCCGGGCGCAGGGCACGGATTCCACTGTGACGCCAGATCGTCCTACTCCGAAGTGGCGGCCTTGGATGCCTGGAACCGCACGCTGGTCTGGTTCGACGACCACCTCGAAAAGGTGGAGCGCTGACCCCTCCCCCGGGAGAGCGCCGAAAGCTCTGACGCGCTCCGATTAGCCCGCCGCCGGTACGCCTGGCACTTCGGGTCAGCTGTGGGAGGGCTCGTAGTAGGGGTTGGTTCCATCGGCGTGGTCGGTCACGTCCACGATGTTCACCAACTCGGGAATGGCCTCGCGCAGGATGACCTCGATGCCCTGGGAAAGCGTGGCCTTGGCCATCCCGCAACCCTGACAACCACCACTCAACCGGAGGTAGACGGAAGCATCGGCGACCGCCACCAGATCGGCACGACCCCCGTGGGCAGCGATGCTCGGGTTGACCTGCTCCTCGAGGACCGACACCACACGTTGGGCCAGGGGGTCCGACAGATCCACCTCAGGCTGGAGGCCCCGCAGGGTCGGCACCGGCGGGGTGTTGGGATTGACGATCACCAGGCCGCCCTCGCCCGAAGCGTCGGTCACAAAATCGAGGGTCGCCCCCTGGAGTCGCTCGCTGCTGGCCTCGGGGATCACCACCGGCAGATCGTCGTCGTGCTGGACCACGTCGCCGGCTCCGGCATCCGATCGCGCCTGGAAGTACATGTCGTACGAGTAGGCGCCTTCGTGCTCACCACTGATCTCGAGCCAGAGGGCCAGCGTCTCGGATTCGGACTCGTTGGCCAGAACCTCCAACACCGTGGCACGAGCGTCGGGGGTGATGGTCAGTACCGGCCGGACGTCTTCACGGGCTTCACTCATGCCTGCCATCATAAGGGCGTGTCCTCCTCCCACAAGCAGGTTCCCCCGGATACCCACGAATGGGTCAGCTTCGACGACCCCGACGAGGAGCGGACGTGGATGTTCGATGTGACCTTCCTCACCAGCTCTTGGATGTGCATCTTCGGCCAGGGCTGCCAGGGCGTACTGACCGGACCGTCACCCGAGTTGGTGCAGGGCTGTTGCTCCTACGGAGCCCACTTCACCGGCAAGAAGGACGCCCGGAAGGTCGAACGGGCCGCCGCCGATCTCACCCCCGATCTCTGGCAGTTCCATAAGCAGGGTCAAAAGGGGGTGGTGAAGAAGCTGGCGGATGGCGACCTCGGCACCCGCATGGTCGACGGCGCCTGCATCTTCCTCAACCGCCCCGGGTTCCCGGCCGGACCGGGCTGCGCCCTCCACAAGGCGGCCGAGGCCCAGGGACGCAGCCACGTCGAGCTCAAGCCCGAGGTGTGCTGGCAGCTGCCGCTCCGTCGGGAGGACGAGGTCGCTCCCGACGGTCGGGTCAACTCGGTGATCCGGCAGTGGGACCGCCGCCACTGGGGCGGAGGTGGCGAGGAGTTCCATTGGTGGTGCACCGAGGATCCCGCCGCCTTCGTGGGCCACGATCCGGTCTACGTGAGCATGCGCACCGAACTCGAGACCATGGCCGGAACGAAGGTCTACAAGCGGTTGGCCGCCTACCTCGACGAGCGCACTGCACCGCACAACCGAGTCACCCTTCTCCCCCACCCGACGGTACGACGCTGAGGCTCACGACAGGGGACCCAATGTCGGGCGGACACCGGTCCAGCGGCTACTCGGCCAGGGGATCATCCTCGGCGAACGAAGCATCCTTGGGAGCGGTGCCCAGGATCTCGTCGTAGTCGTCTTCTGTGGCCAGGCACCACGAAGCGTGCTTGTCGTCAGGCTCGGCCCCGCACTCGGGGCAGCGCCGATTGGCCGTGGCCACGGACCGCTTCAGGCTGCGCGCTTCTTCGAAGCGGCGATGGCGTCCCTTCTTCACGGAAACAACTCCTTGCCCCACCGGCGGTAGCCGACCCGGGCTTCGCTGGACCCGGACGACCACCGGTCACCAATGCGCACAGTGTAGTGCGGGGCTTGCTCATTCGTGGCGCACCGGGCCTGCCGGTACGATCGCGACATGCCTGATCCATTCGACCCGCAGGCCATGGTGGAGCGGTTCCGGACCAGGGCTGAAGCGGTCCGCTCCAGGGGTCTCCCACCCGTCGAGGGCCCCGATCGGGAGCGCTTCAAGCAGCAGGCGCAGACCGACTTCATGGATTTCGCCATCATCGGGGATGCCGAACCGAGCATCGACGACGGTATCCTCACCCTTCGGATCGACCTGCGGCCCACGCCGCCGGCGGACGGCGGCTGAGCCCCGGTTCCGGCCAATGGCGACCGGCACTGGCGCCAGCGCTCAGCCCCCGTAGTTCATCCGGGTGTCCTCCATCCGCAGGGCACCCCGGATCCTCAGGGGCTGGACCCCCCTCCGAGGCCGGCATGGTGGTCCGTTCGCCAGCGTCGATGACCTCGCCCACGAACAGGACGTGGCTCGCCGAAGCCGCCGGTCGGATGCCGGAGGAGGTCGACGGGTACGACCAGTCGCCAACCTGGTGGACCTCGCAGGCCAACCATCCGAGTGCGCCGGCGAGGCACGGGAGCCCGCCGGCCACCTCGAACACCGGCTGTCCCTGCATGGCCACGACCAGACCGGCCGCGTCGCGCTTGACCTCGACTACCGGTTTCACGAAGCGGCGCACCACGGCCCTGTCCTCGCGGGAGAGAATGCTCACCGAGAATGCCCCACCCTCTTCGATGAGCCGGCGGGTCACCGAGGTCGCGTTCGACCGATACGGCCACCAGCTTGGGCGTGATGGCCACCTGCATGACCCAGTTGGCCGTCATCAGGTTGGCACGATCACCGGAACGGCTGCCCACCACGAACAGTCCGGTGGGCATCGACCACAGCACCCGCCGACGCAGGCGGTCGTACTCGTCGGGATCCCGTCCGGCTGGGACCGGCCCGGGGTCGCGCTCACCGAGGGCACGATCACACCTCGGTCGATGGAACGGTCCATCCCGTCCTGGCGGCCATCGTGGGGACCAGGGGTCCATCAGTTCCCGAACGGATCGTCGGGGGCGGCCGGCTGGGTGGTGGACGTGGACGGGGTGTGCCCGGTGATGGCGACGATCCGGTCCATGGCCCGATCGAGGAGCGGCACCAGCTTGTCGCGTTCGGACGTCGACCGGTGCAGCAGGGAAACGGACCCCCCGGCCCCGTGGTAACAGTCGGTCCCGGCTGCCGCCGCATCCTCGTAGGCGGTATTGAGCTCATCGGTCAACTCGGTGTCGGGAGTGGGGAGGTTGCCGATGGCCGTCTGGGCGTCGGTGGTCAACAGGGCGCACACCGTCTTGATAGCGGCCGGCGGATCGTGGCGAGCGAAGGCCAGATCGACGTTGCCGCTGTCCACCTCGACAGTCTCGATCGACGCCCCGCCGCCGCGCGGTGGACAGCCAACTCGGTCAGGCGGGCTGCCGGCGGACCGGACTCCTCCGGCCCGGCACAGGCCGCCAACAGGGACGTGCCGGCCAGAAGCAATGCTGCGACCAACGAGGCCCGGCATCGCCGGGCCGGGCCACCGGCCGCCCGGGACGGCCCGCCGGTCCGCGGCTGCCTGGTCCTCGCCCCGAGCCCGAGCATGGTCACTTCGCCACTAGGAGGGGAAGCCGGTCCAGTCCGGGCGCCATGCCGGGTCCAGCTGGCGGAGGAACTGGGCGCACCGCTCCTCCTCGGCCTGCTCGCCGATGGCACCGGCGGCCGAGCGGAGTCCGTCGAGGCAACGGAGGAACCCCCGGTTGGACGTGGTGCGCCCAGCGGACCAGGCCCGAGCCCTTCCATCCGGCACGCCCGCAGCGCGTCGAGGCCCCGGTGATAGCCGACCCGGAAGCAGGCGTAGGCCTCCACGTCGTCTCGGGCCAGTGACCCGAGCGCGGCCCAGGCGGCCAGCGACTTCGGATCGGAGCGGACCACGTCGGCGACGGCGTGACGCCGCCGCTCGCCCGGCTGGGCCAGGGCCGCCTCCAGCCGCTGGCGACACATCGGGCGACTCCTCGGGCAGCACCGTCTCGGGAAGGCCGGTGGTCAGTCCGGACCGGCGAGTGGTCGGCGGGGGTCCCCGGGCTGGTCATGGCGGTCAGTGTACGACCGGCCACCGGGTCGCCCCGTCACGACGGCACGGCCCTGGTCGGCGCGGCTCCGCGACCGATCTGCGCGCAGGGCTCCACTGGGATCAGTCGAAGCGGACGAGGTGGTAGTCCTTCTTGCCCCGACGCAGCACCAGGTAGCGGCCGGCGATCGAGATCGCTCGATGGTGAACCGCCGATCCGGATCAGCGACCGGGTGTTGTTGACGTAGACCCCGCCCTGCTCGAGGGTGCTCGCGGGCCCGGCCCCGGGATGGGAACATCCCCGTACTCGACCAGCAGGTCGACCAGGCCCACTCCGCCGGCGTCCAAGCCGGTCCGGGGCAGCGTGGTCGACGGCGCATCGGCGAACACGTCGAGCAGCGAGTCGCTCGTCGAGGCCGGCCACCTGCTCGCCGAAGAGGGCGGCGGCGGCCTGCTCGGCCCGCTCCGCCTCGGCGGCGCCGTGCACCAGGGTGCAGACCTGACGGGCCAGCTCGCGCTGGGCCTCGCGCCGCTCGGGGTGGTCCGCGGTGGCCTGTCGAGCTCGAGGATCACCTCGTCGGTCGAGGAAGGTGAAGTAGCGGAGGTAGGTGCCGACCACCGCGTCCTCGCTGCGGAGGAAGAACTGGTAGAGCTGGTAGGGACTGGTCCGTGCCGGCATCGAGCCAGACCGTGCCCGACTCGGTCTTCCCGAACTTGGTGCCGTCGGCCTTCACCACCAGCGGCGTGGTCAGCCCCAAGACCTCCTCGTGGCGAACCTTCCGCACCAGCTCGATCCCCATGGTGATGTTGCCCCACTGGTCGCTCCCCCCCAGCTGGAGCCGGCAGCCGTAGGCGTCGTAGAGATGGAGGAAGTCGTAGGCCTGGAGCAGCATGTAGCTGAACTCGGTGTAGGAGATGCCCTGGTCGGCGCGGGCCAGATCGGGTCTTCACCGAGTCCTTGGCCACCATCTGGTTGACCGTGAAGTGCTTGCCCACGTCCCGAAGAAAGCCGAACAGGGACAGGGGTTCAAGCCAGTCGGCGTTGTTGACCAGCAGTGCCCGGGCGTCCGAAGCCGCCCTGCTCGAAGTCGAGGAAGCGTTCCAGCTGGCCCCGGATCCCGTCCAGATTGGCAGCCAGCTCGTCGCTCGGTCAGCAGCGGTCGCTCCTCGGACTTGCCCCCCGGGTCGCCGACCAGCCCGGTGCCGCCGCCGGCCACGGCGATGGGGCGGTGACCGGCGAGCTGCAAACGTCGGAGATTGCAGAGCTGCAGGAGGTGGCCGACATGGAGGCTGTCGGCGGTGGGATCGAACCCGCTGTACCCGACCAACCGGTCGGAGCCCAATCGTGACCTCGAGCTCGGGATCGGTCACCTGGTGGATCAGCCCGCGGAAGCGGAAGTCCTCGACGATGTCGGCCATGACATCAGCCTGCCACGCCACCGGGTCGGTCCTGTGCCCGTCTCCCGACGCCGGGGCGGGCCGGCGCCGGGCTACCATGCTGGTCCCGGGTCGGCCCTGTTCGTCCTGGCCGGAACAGCCACCGAGCCGTGGCGAGGAATCCCCCGTTGCCCAATCCCTACCTCCACGGAAACTTCGCCCCCGTCTTCGTGGAGCGGAGCGAGGACCACGACCTTCCCGTCACCGGCCTGGTCCCCCCGACCCTGACCGGCCGGCTGTTGCGCAACGGTCCGAATCCGGCGGTGGTCCCGGTGGACGAGTCCGCCTATCACTGGTTCGGTGGCGACGGCATGATCCATGCCGTGAGCCTGGCCGACGGCAAGGCGGTCGGGTACCGGAACCGCTGGGTGCGCACGGTGCCCTGGCCGCCAGGCTCGGCACCACCCCACCACGGGGACCGTTGGAGCCAATCGACGGGCCGGCCAACGCCCACGTCATCCGGCATGGCGCCACCACCCTGGCCCTTTCGGACTCTGGCCTCCCCCACGCCCTGGCCGATGACCTCGGTCGGGCCCGGATCCACGACTTCGACAGTGGGCTGGCCTCTCCCATGGGGGCCCACCCCAAGGTCGACCCGTCGACCGGCGAGTTGGTCTTCGTCGGCATCGATGTATTCGGCCCGCCGTTCCTGCGCGTACCACACCGTCGATCCACTCGGAGCAGTGGTCCACTCAGAGCCGGTAGGTCTGGCCCGGGCCACCCTCAGCCACGACTTCGGCCTGACCGCGTCCCGGGTGGTGGTCCTCGACCTGCCGGTGGTGGTCGACGTGGCTCTCACACCGTCGGGGCGGGGCCTCACCTATCGATGGGTACCCGAGGGAGGTGCCCGGGTGGGAGTGGTGCCTCGTACCGGCACGGCTACCGGGGTGCGCTGGGTCGGCATCGAGCCCGCCTTCGTCCTCCACGTGCTCAACTGCTACGACGACGGCGACGCCGTGGTCATGGACGTAGTCCGTTACGACCGGGCCTTCGACACCGGGCCCGGTGAGGCCATCGCCTCGTGCCTGCCGGCCTTGGCCCGCTGGACCATCGACCCGTCGGCCGGGCGGGTCACCGAGCGCCGGCTGGACGACGTCCCGGTCGAATTCCCCCGCATCGACGACACCGTGGCCGGCACCCGCCACCGCTACGGTTACTGCGCCCGCCTCACCGACCGGGCCGAGGATCCGACCCCGCTCGGCCTGGTCAAGTATGACCTTCAGCGCGACGAATCCATCCGGTTCGAGCCCGGTCCCCACCGCTTCTGCAGTGAACCGGTGTTCGTGCGTGCCGTCGACGGCCGCGGCGAGGACGAGGGTTGGATTCTGAGCCTGGTCTACGACGCCACCCGGGACGCCAGTGACCTGGTCATCCTCGACGCCACCTCATTCGCCGGGCCCCCGGTGGCCACGGTCCAGCTCCCGGTGCGAGTGCCCTTCGGCTTCCACGGCTCGTGGGTGCCCGCCGACTCGTAGATGTCCTCCGGTCACCCGAGGGTGACACCTGAACACCACCGGCCCATGGGAAACTGGCGTTTCCCCCACCGCCCTGGCGTCCAGGGACGACGGACCGATCGTCCCGGCCACGATCCGACACCCCCCACCTTTGCCACCGACCCAACCACCTCCGAACAGCGGATCCAGGCCCTCGGGGCGTTCGTCGGCTCGACCGACCGGACAGCCGAGGGCTTCCTCCCCTCCGTCGTCACGTCGACCGCCGGGCAAGCCTGAGTTCTCCGGGCCCATCCTCAGCGGGCAGGTGGCCATCCCCTCCAAACGCGAGCGTCGTCGGGCCCGCAAGAAGAGACGGCGCCCGACCGAGCGGATCCTGCGTGCCCTGGTCATCGTGGTGGTCGTGCTCCTCGTGGCGGTAGGGGCGGGCTACGGCTACTTCCGCTACCAGTGGAGCAAGGTCTCATCCGCGCCCTGCTCGACCTGTGTGGCTGCAGCCAACGGCCAGCCCTACAACGTGCTGCTCATCGGATCCGACTCACGGGCCGGACTGGCGACGTCGGTGGCCGGCTCGGTGGCTGATGCCCCCGGTCAGCGCAGCGACACCATCAAGATCATCCACGTCGATCCGGCCACCGGCACCGCGTCAACCCTGTCCATCCCGAGGGACACCTATGTGACCCTGTCGGGGATGCCGGCCGACTCCCAGCTGGCCACCGACAACAAGATCAACGCCGCGTTCGGCAACGGTCCCGACCCCCTCATCCAGACCATCGAGAACACCTTCGGTATTCCCATCAACCACTACATCGTCATCAACTTCTACGGGCTCCGGGACGCAGTCAATGCACTCGGCGGGATTTCCATGGACGTGCCCTATCCGGTTCGGGACCGGGACTGCTCGACCGGCGTCTGCTACAACAACTCCGGCCTCGCCATCTCCACCACCGGTTGCCAGGTGCTCAACGGACAACAGGCCCTGTCCCTGTCGCGGTCCCGGTACTTCCAGTACTACCAGGACGGCGAGTGGATGTCCGACCCCACTTCCGACATCGGCCGGATCGAGCGCCAGAACCTGATCATCGCCGCCGCTCTGGACAAGGCCAAGTCGACCTACAACCCCCTGCGCCTCAATTCGATTCTGAGTTCGGTGGTCCACGACTTCAGCAAGGACAACGGGTTGACGGCCGACGACCTTTCTCTCTGGCCGAGCGCTACCACGCCTTCTCCGGATCCGACCTCCAGACCTACACGCTGCCTACCGTGGGCGCGTCCTCATCGGTGGCTGGCGCCGTCGAGGTCGTGCAGCCCGACGAGGCGGCCCAGATGATCACCCAGTTCCTCGGAGGACCATTCGGCACCATCACCACACCCCCGCTCGACGCCTACGGCAACCAGCTCACCCTGCCGGTCACCACCACAACAGTGCCCCCGGCCACCGTGGCGTCGGCAACCACACAAGCTCCCAGCGGCAACAGCTCGGCGGCTACCGGCTCGACCGGCTCCTCGGCCACCGGCAACCCCAGCATTCCTCCGTACGATCCCCGACCCTGCTGAACGCCCCTGACCCCGACCGACCGGGCCGGGTCGACAGCGGCTGAGGATCAGCCGGCGACCTGGTCGACGGCGGCGGCAACGGCTGCGTTGATCCGGGCATGGACGGCGACATTGACCGGGCGCTCGGGCATCCGCACCCGGATCACCGACAGTGCGCCGCTCTCCACCCGTCGGGCCAGTGCCTCCTCGAGGTCGGCCGATCCGGATGCGGGACCGAGGTCGTCGACCTCCCAGCCGAATCCCTCCGCCACCCGGGCCACGTCAACCGCCTGGGGGGTGCCGAACAAGGTCTCGAACGCGGCCGCATCGACCGCGGCGGCCGTGTCCAGAAAGGAGAAGATGCCACCGCCGGCGTTGTCGGCCACCACCACGGTGAGACCGGCCCCGAACCCGTCGCTCCTCACCAGGGCGGAGACGTCGTGCAGGAAGGCCAGGTCACCGACCAGGCTGACTGTCGGACCCCCCGAACCGAGGGCCACCCCCAGGGCCGTGGACACCACGCCGTCGATCCCGTTGGCCCCCCGGTTGGCCACCACCCGTGGCGGTTCCGGTCGGACAGTGGCGAACGCCTCGATATCCCGCACCGGCATGGACGAGGACACCACCAGGGTGGCCGCTCCCGGCAACCATGCGAACAGCCGGTGGGCCAGCAGGGGCTCGGTCATCGATCCATCGACCCCGCCTCCCAGCTGTCGGCCGATCTCGGCCTTCGCCGCGGCCTCCGCCTCCCGCCACTCCCTGCCCCAGTCACCGGGGGCCTCCGTCGGCGGTACCCCCGACGCGGACAACTGATCGAGCACCGCCCGGCAGAGGGAGGTGGGATCGGCGCGGACCACCACCGGAACCTGGCGCTCGGGATCGGGCCACCGGTCCGAGGGATCCACCACCCAACACGATGCGCCCTGGGCGACCGCTGACGAAACGAAGCTGTTGACCACCTTGGATACCCAGGGTCCCCCGAGGCGGAGCACCGCATCGGGCCGGTGGCCGGCCGCGAACCGCTCGGAACGGAGCAGCCCGTCGGCCGAACCGACCACCGCCGGGTGCGGCATGCGCAGCCCGGAGCGGGGATCGGCCAGTACCGGCCATCCGAGGGCGGTGGCCAGGTGGAGAACCGTCTCGGGATCTCCACATCCGGCGCCGGCCACAATCACACCCCGGACACCCAGGCACTGGTCGGCCAGAGTTCGCGCCAAGCCGCTGTCGGGGCCGGTCGGGCCGGTCACCACCGTGTGCCACCGAGCGCCGCCCTTGCGACCCGGAGGGACACCGCCGCGGGCCGGCTCCCCGATCAGCGGCTCACGGAACGGAAGGTTGAGGTGGACGGGCCCGGGACCCGACGGTCCGGCGGTGGCCTCGGCCACCGCCCGCGAGGCCAGGGAGCGCCACCACGACCGCGACCCGCCGGTCGCCACCCCCGGATCGGCGAACCAGCGCACCGAACCACCGAAGAGACGGGTCTGGTCGATGGTCTGGGGAGCACCCACGCCCTGTAGTTCGGGAGGGCGGTCGGCGGTGGACACGACGAGGGGCACCCCGGCCAGGTCGGCCTCCACCACAGCGGCGTGAAGCTCGGCGGCGGCCGTCCCACTGGTGGTGAGGACGACAGCGGGGTGCCCGGTGGCCACTCCCAGCCCGAGGGCGGTGAACCCGGCCGACCGCTCGTCCAACCTCACGTGGACGGCCATCCCCGTGTGGGCGGCCAGGGCCAGGGCCAGGGGGGTCGAGCGCGATCCAGGACACACCACTGCGTGGACCACACCTCCCCGCACCAGCTCGTCGACCAGGGTGGCAGCGAAGGCGGCCTGGACATCGGCGTGAGTGGCAGCCGGGTCCGAGCTCGGTACGCTCATCGTCGTCCCGGGTGACAGTCCCGCACCCGGTGCTGTCGTGCTCCGGGCCACCGGACCGGACGCCACCCCAACGGACACCGCTCATGACCGCTCCTCCGACCAGCACCCCGACCGCCGACCGGCACCCCGTCCCTCTGCATGCCGAGAAACGCGGTGACGGACCCCGGCTGGTGCTGGCCCACGGCTTCACCCAGACCGGTCGGGTGTGGGGGACCATGGACGACGAGCTGGCCCGGGGCCACCGGGTGGTAGCCGTCGACATGCCTGGTCACGGCCACTCGGCCCATGTGGCCTCCGGCCTGGTGGACGGCGCCCTTCAGCTGGGGAAGACCGGCGGCCAGGCCACCTACGTCGGCTACTCGATGGGAGCCCGCTTCTGTCTCCACCTGGCCCTGGCCTGTCCGCACCTGGTCACCTCGCTGGTACTGATCTCGGGCACAGCCGGCATCGACGACTCGACCGAGCGCCGGACCCGCCGCCTGGCCGACGAGGCCTTGGCCGACCAGCTCGATCCGGCCGACCCGACTGCCGTGGCCGTGCCGGTCGAGACCTTCCTGCAGCGGTGGATGGACCAGCCCCTGTTCGCCGGGGTCAGACCGGTGGCGGCCGGGCTCGACGAGCGACGTCGCAATACCGGACCGGGGCTGGCCTCCAGTCTCCGGCTGGCCGGAACGGGCACGCAACTGCCCCTGTGGGGCGTGCTCGACCGACTGGCGATGCCCGTGCTGGTGATCACCGGGGAAC
>CAWGOY010000005.1:0-291988 GCA_963824355.1 uncultured Acidimicrobiaceae bacterium
CCTCGGCCCGGTACAGCTCAGGGGAGTACTCGGCCAGCCACAACGGGTCGAGCCGGTCGGGGTCGAAGGTGAGCAGCACGATGGGTCCGACCGTCACCCGGCGCATCTCGCGCAGGCCGTCCTCGAGGTCGGGCCACTGGTGGACGGTGACCGTGGCCATCGATGCCTCCATCGTCTGGTTGCCCAGGGGGAGGGCGCCGGCCACCGCCCGGACGGCGGGGGAGTGGTGGCTGGTCCTCTGGGCGAGCATGGCCAAAGAAGGCTCCACTGCAATCACCATGCGGCCGGCCGGCTCGTAGGAGCCGGCTCCGGCGCCTACGTTGAGCACGGTCGGTGGTCGGACCCAGCGCATCTTCGATGAAGCCGGCGATACGGGGGTCGGTCCGGCGGTGGCGGGCATAGCCGCCACCGATACGGCCGTAGTCGACGTCGCCGGCCGAGCCGTCGGCTACCCCCAACGGGCCATGGGCGGCCCGTAAGCCGGCCTCGTCGGCGCACAGGCCACAGAGGTCCATGCGCCGGGCTCCGGGGCGGTCGGAGGCCGCCACCCGCCGCCATCCGTAACGCCGGGCCTCCTCGAGGCTGGCCGACTCCGACCAGCGGGGCGTGGTCCGGGCCCCGCAGCGGCCACAGGTGCGGAAGAGACGCCTCGTCGTCGTAGAGGTCGTCGAAGTCGAAGTCGTCGGGGTCAAAGTCCATGGGATGGTCCTCACCGCAGAATACCGCCGCGGCCCGCTCGGACTGGCGTCCCGTCCGGCCCGGACAGAACGGGCAGATGCGGCAGAGCCGGCGGGACGGGAAACCGGGTGTCTAGGATGACGCCGCCGGCCGGCGATTGCCGGGCGGATGCGTGGAAACGGACCTGCCACCGGCCGCAGCCACCGGGACGACGAAAGGAGTCTGACCAGTGTCCGACGTCGAGGACTTCAACGCCAAGGTCATCGAGGAGTTCCGGGCCAATGCCGGCAAGGTCGGAGGGAACTTCGAGGGTGCGCCGCTCCTGTTGTTGACCACCAAGGGGGCCAAGACCGGTGCCGCCCGGGTCAATCCAGTGGTGTACTTGGCCGAAGGTGACCGGCTCTACGTCTTCGCCTCCAAGGCCGGTGCTCCCACCAACCCCGACTGGTTCCACAACCTGGTGGCCGATCCCCACATCAGCGTCGAGGTGGGGGACGAGACCATCGACGTGGTGGCCACCGTGCTCGAGGGAGCAGAGCGGGACCGCGTCTACGCCGAACAGGCCTCCCGAATGCCCGGGTTCGCCGAGTACCAGGCGGGAACCGACCGGGTCATCCCGGTGGTGGCACTGGACCGCTGAACGATCTCATCGGTCGGACGGTGCCCGTCGGCCCACGGGCACCTGGCTGGTGACGCCATAGACGCCTAGAGGCTAATATCGTCACAGTGACGAAATCACCGGATAGCCCACGATGCGCCTGGTGTCGGCGCCCGGTCGATCAACCGGCGGGAGCGGGGCGGCCCCGGCGTTATTGCAGCCCCTCGCACCGCCAACGGGCCTACGAGGCCCGGCGCCGATCCGAGGTGTTGCGGATTCCCGAGGGTCAGGTGGTGGTGGCCGAGGCCGATCTGCGCCGACTGCACGATCAGCTGTACCGGCTGGAATCGGCGGTCGAGGACGTGGACGGGGACCTGGCGGGACGGACCGGCCTGGCCGCTTACCGTGAGGCGTTCGCCCATCTCTACGAGGCGGCCCATGAGCTGGTCGGCGTGGTGATCGAGCCGGCCCGGGAGTAGCCCCCTGGGGAGGTCGTAGGCCCATCGGCCTCTCCCCGCCTCAGGACAACCCCTCTTGGAAAACCGCCGATAATGTATATTATGTCAAGTAACGCAAGTTCAGAACTGGACCCGTGCCGTGGCCGATGACGGGATAAAAGTCCAGGTGGAGTGCGGTATCCGTCGGTGGATGACGGGGCGCGGGAGTTACCGACGGTTCGGTTGGTCGAAGCGTTCTATCGAACTGCACGGGTGTTGCACGGGTACCAGCTGGTTTCGATACCTGGCCGAAAGGCACGCCACAGGCACGCCAAAACGCACGCGACGGCGCCGCAGCATGGCGTGCGGGTCGGTGGTTCATGTGGAGCAGCCGGGCCGTTCCGTTCGACAGCTTGGTGCCGCTCGGGCATGACCGCCTCCCGGTCCTTTCCGGTGCGGGCAAGTCCAGGCACCCACTCCCCTGGCTTCACATCCTCACGTGCGGGGTGATACCGCACACGGCCTTTCCCCCCGGCGACTTTCTTGCCAGTGGCGTGAAAGCGAGTTGTGTCGTTGTGTTCGGCTGGGGAGGCCTCGAATGAACCCAGAGATCCGGCTCCCGGATGCAAGTTGTGAATCTCGAGTCCTGTCTCTCGAGGGGGCCTTCGAACCCACCCTCGATGCCCTGCTGCATACGTGGAAGCAGGGTTCCGTCGCTGAGCGTCTCCCAATCTTCCTTCGAATTGTGAACGGCGATGGTCGTCGAGCCGCCCTCCGAAGCGCCTGCGGTGTGGAAGGTCTGGCCTGCTGGCGGGCCACCGCCTGCGGGGCCCACCTAGGTGAGCCCCGCAGAACCGTACACCGGAGTTTCTGGGCCGACCATTGAGATCCAAGCGCGGCCGGATCGAACGCTGGGTCCTTCGAAGTTCGGACGTGGTGGTAGCACCAGCCTGCGGGGGGACTGCCATCCTTGTGTCCGACTGGAGGAGAGGGTCAGGCTTACCGGGGACAGGCAGTAGGCAGCGTCCGCTGCCGTCGGAACGCGGGAGGAAGCTTGAGGACTAGCGCGGCGAGGGTGGTGCAGTATCGCTCGCGCACTACCTTCGCCCACCAGTGGGGCGCCTATCTGAGCCTGGTCGTGCTGGTCGCATTGATGGGCGGCATTGCGATGGGGTCCATCGCAGCCGCCCGTCGGACACAGTCGGCCTATCCAGCCTTCCTCGCCGCCACCAACGCATCGGACCTGACAATGTCCACGTATGGTGTCACCAGCAACTCGTCGGCCAGCAACTATTCGCCGAGGCTAACCAGTGAAATCGCTCATCTGCCTGAAGTGAAGCGAGTCGAAAGTTGGGTAGGAGCTCAGATAGTTCCGCTGGAGTCGGACGGAGCTCCGAACCTGACTGCCCCAATGAACCCAGTGGGCAGTGTCGATGGGTTGTACTTCGACGAGGACCGAGCTACGCCGGTCGTCGGTCGGATGGCCAATCCGAAACGTGCCGACGAGTTCGTCACTACGGCGCTGGGAGCACACCTCTTAGGGATCCACATCGGTGAAGTAGTTCCGATGGGGGTTTACACAGCGGCTCAGTTCAGTTCGGCGGGCTTTGGCACGCCGCAGGTGGCACCGGAACTCAGGATCGGCGTGAGGCTTGTCGGGATCGTGGTCTTCAACAACGAGGTCATTGAGGATGACACAGATCGACTCCCGACTGACTTCCTGATCACTCCAGCCCTGACCTCCAAACTCATTGCCGCCGACGCTGTTCAGGGAACCTGGTACGGAATGCAACTCCGGCACGGTAGCCGCGACATTCCCGAGGCAGAGCAGGCACTCATTCGCCTGCTGCCGAGCGGGAGCGACGCCAACTTCAACGTCGCTTCACTGACCGAGACCAAGGTCGAGCGAGCCGTCAAGCCGGAGTCGATCGCCCTCGGCGTGTTTGGAGCGATCGCCGCTCTCGCAGCCTTGGCCATCGCTCTTCTCGCCATCTCTCGACAACTGCGTGCGGGCGACGAGGATGTCCAGGTGCTTCGGGCACTCGGCGCCAGTCCGACCACGACCCTCGCTGACCAGGTGGTCGGCATCGTGGTCGCCATCGTGGTGGGCTCGGTGCTGGCGGTTGTCGTTGCCGTCTCGCTCTCGCCACTGTCGCCGCTCGGTCCGATCGGAGCCGTTTACCACCCGCCAGCGGTCGCCTTCGACTGGACAGTCCTAGGCCTCGGGTTAGTGGTACTGATCGGCGGACTTGGGGCCACTTCAGTAGCCCTTGCCTACCGAAGTGCACCTCAACGTCTCGCCGCCAGATCCGGCAGTGAGCCTTCCAGGGACTCGAAACTGGTACAGATCGCCACCTCTTCGGGTCTTTCGGCCTCTGGTGTCATCGGTCTTCGTTTCGCGCTCAATCCAAGCCAAGGTCGCACCGCAGTCCCCGCTCGTTCCGTCCTCATTGGCGCTGCTATCGCCGTGGCCATCGTGACCACCACACTCACCTTCAGCAGTGGACTGCACACGTTGGTGTCACGACCTGCACTGTACGGATGGAACTGGAACTACGCCCTCAGCTCGGAGAATGATGTCCCGCCAGCAGCCTTGACCGCGCTCAACCACGACCATGATGTCTGGGCCTCGTCCGGATACCACCCTCTGTCCGTCCAAATCGACGGCCAGACCGTGCCTGTACTCTTGGGCCCCAACCACGCGGCGGTGGCTCCACCGATCCTGTCCGGACACGCCGTCGACAACAACAACCAAATCGTCTTGGGCGCCATCACACTCTCGCTCCTGCACAAACACATTGGCGACACCGTCGTGTTTTCCTTCGGCAGCCCATCGACCGCCCCGCTCTACCTCCCGCCTGCCAAGCTGGTCATCGTCGGAACGGCAACCATGCCGGCGATCGGTGGTTCTGGGAATTTCGCCGAACATCCCTCGATGGGTACCGGAGCTGTGCTCTCCGAGTACGTCAGTCCGGCCATCCGACATGCCACCCAGCAGCCCGACCCCAACCTCAACGGACCGGGGATCGTCTTCGTCCGCCTCCGCGGCAGCGTCGGTTCTGCTGGAGGGATGGCTGACATGCACCGAGTGGCGCAACTGGCCAACAAGGTTTTTGCCACTGACCCGAATGCTGCCGGCGACAACGTCGAAGTCCTAGGCGTCCAGCACCCTGCGGAGATCGTCAACTACCAATCCACGGGGGCGACACCCGTCATTCTTGCTGCGGGCCTCGCCTTCGGCGCCACTGCCGCTCTGGCTCTCACCTTGATCGTGTCGGTTCGGCGACGGAGGCGAGAGCTCGCCTTGCTGAAGACTCTCGGCTTCACTTCACGGCAGCTGGCCGCCACGATTGCCTGGCAGGCTTCAGTGATCGCGGTGATCGCGGTGATCATCGGAGTGCCTCTTGGCATTGTTGCCGGACGGCAGCTGTGGGTTGTGTTCGCTCGCAGTATTAATGCCGTGCCTCAACCCACGGTGCCGACATCACTTCTTCTGGTCACGGTGTGCACGTTGGCACTGGCTAACCTGGTAGCAGCAGTGCCCGCCCGTCTCGCCGCACGCACACCCGCCGCATTTGTACTTCGAGCTGAATGACAACACTGCCGGATTCAGCCAGTGTTGGCCGTCACCGGTGCGTGGTTTAGGTGGGGTGTGTCGGTCATACCGCCGTTGAACTCCGGAGTGTCGGGACCAATCGGGAGTTCCCGTCGGCCCGCTGCCCGACGAAGCGGTGAGACCGCGAGCACCAGGGCCCACCCGACCAGGATGATCTGAGCCAGTTGTGGCACTCGGTAGACCACGAGAACGGCCGGTTCGTACGCCGGCGGAAACAGGAGAGAACTGGCCACGATCCACCCGATGGTGGCGATCCGGAGATGACCGGCGACGACATCGACGGCAATGAGGCCGACCGCGGTGGCCATGAAGTAGTAGGCGAAGAGGTTCGTCTCGAAGAGGAGCCGCAGGGCCAGGGAGGTGGTCACGAGGGCCGTAAGAGCCGCCGGCTCGAGCACGGACGTGCCCAAGCGGGATTTTGCCCACAGGGCGAGCACCCCTGCCAAGGCCAGTGGAAGTACACGAGCGATCACGATGAGGGTCACACCGCTGGAGTGGAGAGTTGCCACCCACGTTCCGGCCGAGGTAGTCGTGGCATAGGTGCCAGTAACGGCGGCGACCAGTCCCCTGCCCATGGCCAAGCCAAGGGGTATGAGGATGATGGCCGCGGTGGCCAGGGCTGACCAGAAGAACCGCCACCGGGATGAGCGGGGTGCGGCAACAAAAAGCGGTAGGGCGGCGAGCAACACGAACTGCTTGGTACAGCAGGCGAGGCCAATGCAGATTCCGGCGGCGAACCAGCGCCTTCGCATGGCGGCGGCCAGGGCGCCCAACGTCAGGCCCATGGCCACCAGATCCTCGGGGTGAAAGAACTCGGCCACGGTTGCCGCCACCGCCGGTGTGCAAGCGATCAGGCAGGCGCCGGCGACCTCCCAGACCGAGCGGCCACGCCCGGCCGCCCGCAGGAGGGTGACAAATCCGCCTAACAGCACCGGCCAGGCCAGGAAACCGAGGAACGCAAGATCTCCCGCCGAGAGAGGTTTCGAGGGGTGGTCGGGACGGACAGAGCCACAGTGAGCTCCTGACTCCGCGGTGACCGTCACGTCGGCACCGACTCGACTGATCCCGACCACGCCGGCAGCCATCAGGGGGAAGAGAGGCGGGACTGACGAGCGGTTGGAGGCCGGATAGGCGCAGCGAAGCGCTCCGTGTGCGATGGCCACCGTCGGCACGCCGCTTTCTGCTCGGTCGCCCATCTGACCGCCCACCGCGTACCAGTACCCCACCGATGCCAGGAACAGTGCCGTGGCCAGAATCCAGCCGAAGACGCAGTAGGCCGGGGAAAGCGGTCGGCTGAGCCGAGCGACCTGCCGATCGCCATCGCCCAGTAGCGGGATGCTCGTCCTTGTCACCGTTCCGTTGGCATCGGACTCGGTGGCGGGACTGACGGTGGCCATGGTGTCTTGTCGGCGCGAGTCTGTCGGGTGTTGAGCATGTTGGTCGACACGATGGCCCTCAGCGTGCCGAGATGAAGCGGGATTCAGGACGAGGGTGCCGACCCGGACATCAGGAGGAGAATCCGTTGGCCTTGAAGGTCGTGCCGGTCGGAATGGTGGCACTGCACGACGTCACTGTGGACGACGCCGGGAGCTTGCCGTACCAGGTTCCAGCGGCCTGCGCGTTGGTGGGCACGTTGGTGTAGCTGGGGTTGGTGGTCCCGCCGGACTCAGGAACCGCATTGTCCACGATGTACCAGCAGTTGCCGGTGCCCTTGGCCATGGCGGCCAGGATCACGCCGTTGCCGTCAGCAGCCACATTGACGCTGATGGTCGCCGGGCTCAGACCAGCGGTCACCGTACCGGTCACAAAGGACAGGTTGGGCTCTGCTGAGGTGAGGGTGGCCACCAGTGAGGCGTTGTTGGCGGTCGTGCTGGCCGAACCGATTCCACCAGCCAGGGCGTAGGACTGTTCGTTGGTCTGGAAGACCGACTTGGCATTCACCAACGCCGTGTTCAGGTTGGACTGTGCCGCCCGGTCATTGGCCGACTTCGTCACACCGAGGAAGGTCGGGATGGCGATGGCGAGCAGAATGGCCAGGATCAACAGGACCACCATGAGCTCGATGAGGGTGAATCCAGTGTCGGGGGACCAACGGCGGTCGGAGAACCGGTCGCCCGCTACCCCACCGACCCACGTTGACCGGTGACGGCAACGGCGGGCACGCAATCGGGTCGGCGCCGTCGACAGGAGCTCTTCTGACGACGCCGAGGATGAAACTGCGGACGGTCCATCAGTCGGAACTGCTCGGTCATAGGAAATCATGTCGGAGTCATCGGCGGAAACGGCGGGCGACTTTAGTATATTTACCCAGGTCAGAGACTTGAAATAACCTTAAATGAACCTTGGAATAACTTAAGAATCAACGGGTGTTTCCGCACACCCGAACCGACGTGGAAGGCGGGCCCCCGCCGGTGGCGTGCGAGGGCAGCCTGGCCTGCTGCCACCCCCTAGGATGGGTCTGGAACGCCGGCCGACGGCGCAACGAACACAGGGGGTCCCACCGTCCGGGGAGAAAGTCCCTGCTCGGAAGGGTTCTCCGCCGAGGAGGAACTGATGCCTGAGATCGTCCAACTCCCGCCCAACATGGCGTTCGACTCGCCCGACCAGGAGCGGCTCTACCGCAAGCAGCGTTTGGCCGCCGCATTCAGATTGTTTTCCAAGTTCGGGTTCGACGAGGGCGTGGCCGGCCACATCACCGCCCGAGATCCGGAACGGCTGGACCACTTCTGGGTCAACCCGTTCGGGACCCATTTCGGGCATATCCGGGTCTCCGATCTCATTCTCGTCAACCACCAGGGCGAGGTGGTCGAGGGCGACAGGCCGGTCAACGGAGCTGCCTTCGCCATCCACTCGCAGATCCACGCTGCCCGACCCGACGTGACCGCCGCTGCTCATGCCCATTCGATCTACGGCAAGTCCTGGTCGGCGCTCGGTAAGACTCTCGACCCGATCACCCAGGATGTCTGTGCCTTCTACGAGGACCATGCCGTATTCGACGACTACACCGGCGTGGTGCTGGATCTCGAGGAGGGCAAGCGCATCGCCCACGCCCTGGCCGACAACAAGGCGGCCATCCTGCGTAATCATGGGCTGCTCACCGTCGGCCACTCGGTGGACGAGGCGGCCTGGTGGTTCATCACCATGGAGCGGTCGTGCCAGGCCCAGTTGCTGGCCTCCTCGGCCGGCACACCGGTCCTCATCGACCCGGAGATGGCCCGTCTGACCGCGAGCCAGGTCGGGTCGCACCTGGCCGGATGGTTCAGCTTCCAGCCCCTGTTCGACCGGATCACCCGGGAGCAGCCCGACCTGCTCGATTGAGCCTCAGTGACCCGGCCCGATGACCGGGCGGTCCGGCCTGATGATCACCAGCGCGATCTGACGGCGGGTATGCCGTTGGTACAGGTCGTACCGTCCGGAGACGCCGGGGTGTAGGAACCGTGCGGTACCTCCGGTGGCCCGGTTGATGAGTGGCCACAGCTGGGCCCGCTCTTCGGGTTGGGCTACCCGGGCAGTGGCCGACAGCACCCGGCGGCCCACCCGGATGGTCACCGCAGGGTGGGCCTCGACGTTGAGCAGCCAGGCTGGAGGGTGGTCGCTCCCCCCGTTGGAGGCAGCCACGATGTAGTCACCCCGGTCGGTGCAGTAGATCAGGCCGACCGTACGGGGCAGGCCCGACTTCCGTCCGGTGGTGGTGAGCAGCAGGGCGGGCACCCGGTTGCTGTGCTTTCCCAGCCTCCCGTCGGTCCGCTCGTAGAGGTAGGCATGCATCCGCAGGTAGGGCCCGGTGAACCGGTAGAGAAGAACGCCGTCTTTGGCCGGCACTCCGTGGTCAGTCCCGGGCGTCGTAGGTCGGGATGAGTGTCCGGGCCGCCCGGGCCTCGTCGACCCGCCGTACCGGGGTGTGACGGGGGAACTCGGTCATCCAGCCCTCGGGCTCGGTGCGGGCCTCGTGGGCGATCTTCTCCAGTGAAGCGGCCAGAGCCTCCAGGGTCTGGGGGCTCTCGGTCTCGGTGGGCTCGATCATGAGGGCCTCCTCCACGATGAGGGGGAAGTAGACCGTCGGGGCGTGGAACCCCTCTTCGAGCAGCCGCTTGGCTACATCGAGCGCCCGGACGCCGTACTCCTGTTTGAGGGTCCGGGTGGAGAGGACCACCTCATGCATACAGGGCCGGTCGAAGGGCACGTCGTAGGTTCCGGCCAGGCGCTGGCGGATCCAGTTGGCATTGAGGACGGCCGTCTCGGCGATCTGTCGCAGCCCGTCGCCCCCGTTGACCACGATGTAGGCGAGAGCCCGGGCCAGGACCAGTGCGTTGCCGTGCCAGGTGTGCATGCGGCCGATCGAGCGTTCGGGGGTCATCCATGCGTAGACCGGTGTCTGGTCGTCCGATTCCACCCGCACCGCCCGGGGGCCGGGCAGGAAGGGCACCAGGCGCTCGGACACCGCCACCGGACCGGCGCCCGGTCCCCCACCGCCGTGGGGGGTGGCGAAGGTCTTGTGCAGGTTCATGTGGACGATGTCGAAGCCCATGTCACCGGGCCGGACCACGCCCAGAATGGCGTTGAGATTGGCCCCGTCGTAGTAGAGGAGCCCTCCCACCCCGTGGACCGCGGTGGCGATGGCCGCGATGTCCTCCTCGAACAGCCCGAGGGTGTTCGGATTGGTGAGCATGATGCCGGCTACATCCTCGTCGAGCACGGTGGCCAGTGCCGCCATGTCCACGCAGCCCCTGTTGTCGCTCGGTACCGTCACCACCTCAAAGCCGCCGAGGGTCACCGACGCCGGATTGGTGCCGTGGGCCGAATCGGGGATGATCACCTTGTGGCGGGGTGCTCCCCGGGCCTCGTGCCAGGCCCGCATCAGCAGCAGGCCGGTGAGTTCGCCTGCCGCTCCGGCCGCCGGCTGCAGGGTGGCTGCGGCCATGCCGGTGATGGCGCAGAGGGTCTCCTCCAGGTCGACCAGGAGGGCCAGCCATCCCTGGGTCAGCGACGCCGGGGCCCCGGGGTGCACGCCGGCCAGGCCGGGAAGGGCGGCCACCGTGTCGCAGAGCTTCGGGTTGTACTTCATGGTGCACGAACCGAGCGGGTAGGCGCCGAGGTCGACCGAGAACTGGCGGTGGGACAGCCGGGTGAAGTGGGCCACCAGGTCGCGCTCGGACAGCTCGGCCAAAGGTACCGGTTCGGCGCGTCGATGGGCTTCGGGCACCAGCTGGTCCACCGTCAGCTCGGGTAGGCCCGAAGTCCGGAACGAGAAGGCCCGCCGTCCCGGGTGGGACAGTTCGAACAGGGTGGGCTCGGCGTCCCCTCCGAGGAGTGGCGCGCTGGTCGCCTTACCGCCCGGTGCTTCGTGGATCGGCGGGTGGGCCGGCGGGTGGGCCGGCTGGTGGATCGGCGGGTGGGCCGGCGGGTGGGCCGGTGGGTGGGCCGGCGGGCCAGTGTCGGTTGGGGCTCCCTCGGCCATCACGCAACCGCCTTGGCCAGAGCGGTCACGTAGGCATCGATCTCCTCGCGGGTCCGGCGCTCGGTGACCGCGATGAGCAGGCCGAACTCGCCTTGCTCCACCGTGTCGTCAAGGGTGATCCCGGCCAGAAACCCGGCGTCGGCCATCCGTTCGATCACGGTGGCCGCCGGGACGGGCAGCCGGACGGCGAACTCCCGAACCACGGGCGCTTCGGCAAAGGGCTCTACCCGATCCAGTGCCAGCAGGGCGTCCCGGGTGTACCGGGTGGCCTGGGCACAGCGCCGGGCCACCTCGACCAGGCCACCGGTGCCGAGCCAGCCCAGCTGGATGGCCGCGGTCACCGCCATCAGGGTCTGGTTGGTGCACACGTTGGAGGTGGCCTTCTCGCGGCGGATGTCCTGTTCCCTGGCCCGCAGGGTGGTGACGTAGGCCCGCCGACCCTCGACGTCGACCGTCTCCCCCACCAGGCGGCCGGGCAGGCGTCGGACGTGGGCGGCGGCACAGGCGAAGAGACCCAGGTAGGGTCCTCCGAATCCCAGGGCGGTCCCGAAGACCTGCCCCTCCCCCACCATCACGTCGGCACCCCAGTCCCCGGCCGACCGGAGGAGGCCGGCGGCCACAGGATCGGCCCCGACCACCAGCAGGGCACCGGTGCGGTCGCACAGGCGACGGGCCACCGCCAGGTCCTCGAGGCAGCCCAGATAGTTGGGGTAGCCGACCAGCACCACGCCGGGGGGATCGTCGTCCTCGCCCTCGGGCCAGGCGGTGGTGCCGTCGATCAGCGGCACGGTACGGAGCTGGTGTCCGGTGCCGGTCGCCGCGGTGGCCAGCATCTGACGCCAGTGCGGGTGGATCCCGGCGGACACCCAGACCGACTGCCGGCCCGAGGCGGCCACGCCCAGGTTGACCGCCTCCACCGCGGCGCTGCCCCCGTCGTACAGGGAGGCGTTGGCCACCGGCAACCCGGCGAGTCGGGCCACCATGGTCTGGTACTCGAAGATGGCCTGGAGCACGCCCTGGGCCACCTCGGGCTGGTAGGGCGTGTACGAGGTCACGAATTCGGAGCGACCGGCGAGGGCCCGGGTCACCGAAGGAATCTCGTGGTCGTAGGAGCCACCGCCGGCGAAGCAGACCAGCCGATCCGAGCGCGCCCGGTTCCGGTCGGCGTACCCCTCCATCCGGGCCAGGACATCCGGCTCCCCCACCCCGTCGGCCAGTTCGAGTCCCCGTTGGAGCCGCAGGGCTTCGGGCACCACGGTGAACAGCTGGTCGACCGACTCGAGTCCGAGGAAGGCCAGCATGCGCTCCACTTCGTCGTCGGTGTGCGGGATGTAGGTGCCCACGGGGCGCCTCCTCGAATGAGCTCGGTGTCCGGAATCGGGATGTCGGTCAGGTCGGGTGGGGTTCTCGCCCGTCACCGGCACCCGCACGCCTTCACAGGGTGACCGCCCACTGGCCGGAGCGGACGAACGGGGTCGGAACCACGGTGGCCGGGATGCTCCGGCCCCGTTGCTCGATGGTGATGCCGTCGCCATCGAGTAGGCCGGCCGCACTGTCCACCAAGGCCAGTGCGATGCCGTGCTCGAGCATCGGCGAGAAGTTGCCGCTGGTGACCGCACCGAGCGCGCCTGCGGTGTTGTCGAGTACCGCCGATCCCTCGTGTGGAGGACGACGGTCCTCGGTGGCCAGGCCGACCAGATGGCGGGCCACGCCGCGGCTGCGTTCGGCGAGGAGGGCATCCCGGCCCCGCCACACCTCCTTGTCCCAACCGACCACCCAGCCCAGACCGGCCTGGAGGGGCGTGATTCCCGAACCCAGCTCATGTCCGTGCAACGGCAGGGCAGCCTCGAGACGGAGTGTGTCGCGGGCGCCGAGGCCGGCCGGTGGGATGCCGGCGGCCAGCAGCGCCGACCACAGGGCGTCGGCGGCATCGGCCGGTACCGAACACTCGACGCCGTCCTCACCGGTGTAGCCGGTGCCGGCCACCACGCAGGGCACGCCCTCCCATACGAAAGGAGCCACCCCGAACCGGGGCACGGCGGCAGCATCGGGGGCTACGAGGGCCAGACGGGTGCGGGCATGGGGGCCCTGAACGGCGATGATGCAGCGGTCGGCGGTGGTATCGGTGCCGCCGATGGCATCGACCACACGGTCGGTGTTGGACGCGTTGGGCATCACGTCGAAGACGTCGTCGGACAGCCACCAGACGATGATGTCGTCGACCACCGACCCGTCGGCGTCATCGAGGAGGTGGGTGTACTGGGCTCGCCCCGGACCCACCTTGCGCAGGTCGTTGGACAGCGCGATCTGCAGCCGGTCGAAGGCGTCGGGGCCGGCCAGCCGCACCGTGCCGAGGTGGCTGACGTCGAAGATCACCGAGTCCTGCCGACAGGCCCGGTGTTCGGCTACGGTGCCGAAGCCGTAGGCCAGGGGCATCTCCCAACCGCCGAACTCCACCAGCTTGGCCCCCGAGCGGCGGTGGGCGTCGATCAATGCGGTGTGGCGCAGTCCCTTCGTCGCCTCCGCCCCAATGGCGTCGCCGAGCGCCGTAGAGGAGTCTCCCACGCAGAAAGGATATCGGTGCTGTGGCTCAGGCGGTGCGGGCCACAGCCGACGGGATGAGCCCATCGCCGGCCAAGCCGTACTTCGCCAGCAGGGCCAGGGTGTCCCTCTGGTAGAGGATGGTCACCCGGATGTCCGGATAGAGCTGGCCCAGTCGTCGCACCTTGCTGTTCTTCTTGGTTACCAGCCGCTGGTTGAGCGTGGTCAGCTCGACGAACAGCCCTGGCTCGGGGAGCCAGAAGTCGGGCCGGAAGCCGGCGATGGGCCGACCGGTGCCGTCCCACTCCAGCGCGAACTCGACCGGCTCGTACTCCCACAGCACACCATAGAAGTCGAGGATGCGGGCGAACCGCTGCTCAGACTCGTGGGCGAACCGCCGACCCGGTGCGAACGGGTCGGATGCACGTCCCGGTAGAGCGGCGGTCAACGCTCGGCAGCCTCGGCGGCCGCCAGGTATCCGGCCGCCGGATGTCCCTCGGGCCGCTGGGCGGCCGGGGACGGTTGCCCAGCGTCGATCTCCACGATCGCCGCGTCGAGCTCGGAGACCACTCCCGAGAGCGGAAGGATGTTGAAGACCCCTTGACCGCCGGCCAGCAGATCGACCACCTCACCGTCGGACTGGGCCAGGACCGAATGACTACCGGCCAGCACCAGCTGAGAGGAGGCCAGATCAGCTCCGAGGTCGCCGCGCAGGCACTCGACGGCCTGGCGGGCCTGCTGCAACTTGAGGCCGGCGTCGAGCAGCCGCTTGATCACCTTCAGTTCGAGGACATCACTGTAGGAGTAGCGTCGCTGGCTGCCGCTTCCGGTGGCGTCGGCGATGGAGGGACGGAGCAATCCGGTGCGGGCCCAGTAGTCCAACTGCCGGTAGGTGATCCCGACCACCGTGCAGACCTGCGATCCTCGGAACCCTTCGTCGGGACCGGCGGACCGTGGCCCTCGGTCTGCGTTGTCGCGGTCAGCCGCTTCATCTGTCACTACTCGTCCTCCACCTCGATCGATACCCCTCCACCCCCGCCTCGATCTCCATCTCGATCGGAGGTTGACCCTGAACCGGCTGACCCTGAACCACTACCTCACGGTCACCCTGGGTGTCCAGGGTATCACACAACCGTAATTACGTGGATGTGACCTGGTCCGATCGGTACCGTTCGGCTGGTCGGACCGGGTGATTTGGTCGGGCGGCCGCCCCGCGCCATGATCGGAGCATGACCGTCGTCAAGATCAACGCCATTACCGTCCGCGAGGGGTCCGGTGACGAGCTGGCCCGCAGGTTCGCCAAGCGTTCGGGGGCGGTGGACGGTGCCGACGGCTTCGAGGGCTTCGAGCTGCTGGCGCCCAATGACGGGCGCGGCCAGTGGTTGGTGCTGACCCGGTGGCGGGACGAGAAGTCGTTCGACGCCTGGGTGGCGTCCCCGGCATTCGCCCACGGCCACCGTTCCGAGGCGCGGCCGCCGACCCCCGACAACGGCGACGTCGCCACACCCACCAACGACGGTCCCCCGCCGGTGGGGGTCCACAGTGAGGTGTGGTCGTACGACATCGTCGACCTTCCCCCACCGTCATGAGTGTTCTGGCCGATCCGCCGGGCGACGCTGTTCCGTTGCACCGGCGCACCATCGAGTACGAGGCCTTCGACGCCGGCGACTCGCTCCTGGTGTTGGGCAGGCTGCGGGATAGCCGCCCGTGGGCCCCCGATCAGGAAGCGATGGTCGACGGGATCGCTCCGGCTGCCATCGCCGAAGCCGGAGGCACTGATCCCGACGACATGGTGACACCGATCCACGCGGTGCACGACATGGAGTTGCGGGTCACGGTGCGACTGGACGACCTGACCATCACCGAGGCGGCAGCCGACATGCACACCTTCCCCCACTTCGAGTGCCCGGGCATCGTCGACTCTTTTTCCGGCCTGGTCGGGCTGAGCGTGGCCCGCGGCTATACCCGCCAGGTCCAACAACGGTTCGGCGGACCGCGGGGCTGCACCCATCTCGAACAGCTCGCCCGCTCGCTCGGCCCGGTGGTGGTCCAGGCGGTCACGTCCCGGCGGGCCCTGGCCGTCAGCCGAGGCGAGTCCACCGATCTCCTGTCCGGAACCGGCAGTCCCTGGGCTCGCGACTCGTGTCACATCTGGGCGGAAGGCGGTGTCGCCGATCAGAAGCTGGAGGCCGGCTGGAAGCCGGGGCGGGGACCGTACCCGGCGCCGTCCCTCGAGTCGATCCGCCGGGAGAAGGGCGGGCGGTGACAGCGGCCCGCCTCAGCCCACGGGCTGCTCTTCACCGTGACCGTGGCCGGGACCGACAACTGGGCTTGATCAAGTCGGTCCTCGTGCTGGCTGCCGTCGTGCTGGTGGGTGGCTGCACGAGCTCGGGGACCGCCATCTCCACCCCGTTCGGCACCGTGCCGCCCAAGCTGCAGAAGGGTCCGGTCTACGAGGTCCAGGTCGAGAACATCGACGGACTGGGCCCGGTGCTGGTCGACGGCCAGGGCATCACGTTGTACCTATACGCCACCGACCACCGGGGGCAGCCCTCGCGGTGTTACGACATCTGTGCCGTGCAGTGGCCACCAGCCGTGCTGCCAGCCGGCGTGGAGGCTCCGGAGGCCGGACCGGGAGTCAAGACCAATCTGCTCGGCACTGCTCCCCGGACCGACGGCACCACCCAGATCACCTACAACGGGTGGCCGCTCTATTTCTGGCCCCCGGACAACACGCCGGGGAAGGCCACCGGCCAGGCGCTGACCAATGCCGGTGGACTCTGGTACGTGGTGGACCCCGACGGCAATCCGGTCGTCACCAAGTGATCCCGCCAGGGAGCGCAGCGCTCAGTCGGTCGGACCGCCCAGCCACCCGCGTTTGCGGAAGAGATAGAGCAGCCCGAGCGCCGATGCCAGCTCGAGGCCGACGGCGAAAGTGTAGAACGGCCACCGTCCGGTGATGTGGGCGACCAGAAATGAGAAGTTCTGGCCGAAGAATCCGGTCAGATAGCTCAGCGGCAGGAAGACCGTGGCGATGATGGTCAGCTGCTTCATCACCACGTTCAGGCGGTTGGAGACGGTGGAGATATGGGTGTCCATGACACCACTGAGGAGGTCGCGGTAGCCGTCGACCAGATCGCTGATCCGGATCAGGTGGTCGTAGATGTCCCGCATGTAGCGCTGGCCGTCCTCGGTGACGCCGGGCAGGGTGCTCACCCCGGCGGTGATCGACGCGAACATGTCCCGCTGGGGAGTGACCGACTTGCGCACGGTGATCAGCGACCGCTTCATGGTGAAGAGGGTGCCGAGCTGGGCGTCGGTCGGCTTGACCAGGATGGCGTCCTCCAACTCGTCGATCTGGTTGTCGAACATGTCCAGCATGGGGAAGAAGCTGTCCACCAACTGGTCGATGATCAGGTAGATGAGGGCAATCTGCGGGGACTCGAGGTCGGATGCCCTCCGGTGGCCGATCCGCTTGCGCACGTCGTCCATGGCCGCGCACGGGCCGTGGTGGACGGTGACGACGAAATGTTCGGCGAAGATGAAATGGACCTCGTCGGTGGTCGTCTGATCGGCCGACGCACCGTGCACCACCATGTAGGTGAAGTTCCCGTAGTCCTCCAGCTTGGGTCGCTGGCCGAAGTGCTGGGCGTCGTCCACCGCCAGGTGGTGGACCTTGAAGGTGTTGAGCAGCAGGTCGTGGGCCTCGTCGTCCACGCCGTCGAGATCGAGCCAGAAAAAGGTGTTGGCCGCCAGCCGTTGGGCGATCAGCTCCGATGTGGCCGCGGTGGTGGTGCCCTCGTAGGTCACGACGCCGTCCATGGCCCCGATTCTGCCGTCGCCGGACCGTCCGGATGGGGATGCACCCCCAGGACCAACGGCGGCTCCGGCCTCCGACGGTGGTGCCGCTCAGCCCAGCTCGACCTGTGTCTCGCGGAAGCGGCGACCATTGGAGACGTACTCGGCCGCCGACAGCTGGATCAACTCCAAACTGGATCGACCGGGCCGGATGGTGGCCGGCACCCCCACGGCCAGCGAGCCGGCGGGAATCTCCATCCGGTTGGGGACGACCGCATTGGCCCCCACCGTGGCCCCCGAGCCGATGACGGCATGATGGAGTACCACCGAGCCCGATCCGACCAGCGAGTCGTCCTCGAGGGTGCATCCCTCCAGGTGAGCGAGGTGCCCGACTACACACCCATTCCCCACGCTGGTGGGAAAGCCGGGGCCGGCGTGGATTACCGTTCCGTCCTGGATCGACGAGCGGGCCCCGATGGTGATGGTCCCGTAGTCACCCCGAAGGACGGCACTGGGCCAAACCGTCGATTCGGCACCGATGGTCACCTCCCCGATGACCACCGCACAGGGGTGAACGTAGGCCTCGGGATCGATGGAGGGAATCAGGTCCCCCAGCTGATAGATAGGCATGGACCGACCCTACGGCACCTCCGCCGCCGGGCCCGAGAAACGGCTCCGTCCGTTCTGATTCCATGACAATTCGATGACGATCGGGCGGGCTATCGTTTGCCGGACGTCGTTCGCCGCTGGCCTTACTCCTGGAGGTCGACGGGGAGGAGAACCGTGGGAGCGCCCACCACCGTGCCGAGAGCCCAGAGCAGCGCCCGGCCCACGGCCACGGCACCCGATGCGCTGGTGGTCTGGATGGCGGTCGGCTTGGTCGGCGCGGTGGGCATGGTGCTCACCGGCACCCGGATCGGCGCCACCCCCCAACCGGCCAACGTCCTGTGGTGGTTCTCGGTCCCGAGCATCCGGTCGCCCCTCGCCTCGGTAGGCTTCTACCTTTCGGTCACCCTGCTCATCCTCGGATGGCTGGGTGTCGGGCGCCAGGCCCTGCTCGGCCGGCTGACCCAGGGTCGGGCATGGATCGTGTTGGCGGTGTGGGGTCTCCCCTTGCTGGTCGGACCACCGCTGTTCAGCCGGGACCTGTACAGCTACGTCGGCCAGGGCCTCCTCGCCCATCACGGTTTGAATCCCTACGCCGTCGGCCCCGCCGCTCTCGGGTCCTCTCCCCTGCTGTCCTCGATCGCCAGCGTGTGGCGGGACACCACCTCCCCCTACGGCCCCCTGTTCGTGGCTTCGACCCACCTGCTGTCGACGCTGTCCGGTAGCGCCCTGGTCGGACAGGTGCTGGCCTTCCGGGCCTTCGAACTGATCGGCGTGGTGCTGATCATGGTCTCGCTGCCCCGTCTGGCCCGGCACCTGGGTACCGATCCGGGCGTCGCCCTCTGGTTGGGGGTGCTGAGCCCGTTGGCGCTGTTCGGCTTCATCTCGTCCGGCCACAATGACGCGCTGATGGTGGGTCTCCTGGTTGCCGGGGTGACCTTGGCTGTCGACGGTCGTTTCCTTCCCGGCGTGGCGCTGTGCGCGGTGGCCGCCACCGTGAAGCTGCCGGCCGCGCTGGCCATCGTCTTCCTGCTCGTCGACCACGTGGTGGCGTACCGGGATGTCCGGCGTTGGCGGGTAGTGGGCGAGTCGGTGGCCATTACCGCTGCGGTATTCGCAGGGGTAACACTGCTCAGCGGGTTCGGCTGGAGCTGGCTCGGCCCGACCGCGCTCCACATCCCCACCGAGCTGCGGGTGTTTTCGGCGCCGTCGGTGTCGTTGGGGACGCTGGTCTTCCACATCCTCCATCCCCTCGGACTATCGGTGACCGCGTCGGCCACGGTGACGGCCACCCAGTACCTCTGCGGCCTGCTGGCGGTGGCGGCCATCGTGTGGCTGGTGGCAACGCTCCGGCACCACGAGGTGGTGCGGTCGCTCGGGCTCGCTCTGCTCCTGGTGGTGATGGGCAGTCCCACCGTGTGGCCCTGGTACCTGCTGTGGGGACTGGTGCTGCTGGCCGCCACCTCGGCTCAGCGCTCCAAGGTCCTGGCCGCCGTGGCCGCCCTGGCCATGCTGGTGGTCGGACCCAGCGGCCATCCCCTGCTGGTCGGCGGCTGGTACGTGGTGGTCTCGGCGGCCTCGGTGGCCGCAGTGGTGTGGCTGATCAGGGGTGGGCACTGGCGGGTCGTGGTGGCCGGATCGGGTGGAGCGGCGCTGGCTGTCTCGCCATCGGTGGCGACCGGAGAGGCGGTGCCCCGGCATGTCCTCTGAGCCGACCACCGTGTTGGACCCGGTGACCGTGGCCGTCGCCCCTCCCCCACTGGCTCCCGCCACCACCGACAGGTCTCAGCCGGACCTGGGCCCGTCGACCGAGCCGACTCAGCTCCCGGGCAGCCGGGACCCTGGCGACGGAACCACCGTGGATCGACACCGATGGGTGCTCCGGCCGACGCTCATCTTCCTGGCGTCGCGGGTGGTGACCTGGACGACCATGGCCATCGCCGCCGTGGTGACCCACCGGAGCATCCTCCAAGAGGTTGACCGATGGGACAGCAAGTGGTTCCTCAAGGCCGCCGGTACTGGATGGCCGAGGCACCTCCCCTACGAGCACGGACACGTGGTCTACGACACGATCGCCTTCTTTCCCCTCTTCCCGCTGTGTATCCGCGGCCTCAACCACCTGACCGGCCTGTCCTTACTGGGTTCGGGGATCGTCGTCACCAGCGTGACCGGGCTCACCGCCATGATCGCCGTGTGGGTGCTGGTGCGGCACTACGCCGACCAGGGGTCAGCCGACCGGGCCACGTTGCTGTTGGCCTTCTTCCCCGGTTCGTTCGTGTTGAGCCTGGTCTACTCGGAGGGGATCGTCATCACCCTCCTCGCCTTGGGGCTGCTGGCCCTGATCACTCGGCGCTGGCTGCTGGCCGGGGTTCTCGGCCTGCTGGCCAGTGCCGCCTCCCCCATCGCCCTGGCCTTCGAGGTCAGCTGCCTGTGGTGCGCCTACCGTGCTCTGCACGACGACCGTGACTGGCGTTCCCTGGCCGCACCGGTTCTGGCCCCCTTGGGATTCGTGGCTTACCAGCTCTGGCTCTGGGGTCACACCGGCAACCTGGCGGCATGGCGTCTGACCGAACGCCAGGCGTGGAAGAGCTACCCGTCGGTGGCCTTTGCCGTCCACACCGTCTGGGTCTTCCTGTCGGACCCGGTGGCCACCAACAAGACCCAGGACCTGCTGTTCGCCGGCACGGTGCTCACCGTGTTCGCCGCGGTGGTCGCCCTCCGGTCCCGCATGCCGGTGCCCATGCTCGTCTACGGGCTCTCGGCCGCCGTGCTCGGCCTGGTGTCGGCGCCCATCGGGTTGCGACCCCGATTCATCTTCCTCGCCTTCCCCCTGGTGGTGGCGGTGGGAACCTGGCTCCGGGGTCGGAACTACCTGACGGTGTTGTCGGCCTCCACCGCGCTCTTGATCTGGCTGACCTTCTACGAGGTCTGTTCCCTGCGGATCTTTCCCTGAGATGAGACGATGAGTACCCCACCGGTCGATCTCCATCCCCCCGGTTCGCCGCCCGCCGTCGACGATCGGACGGCGGGT
This sequence comes from uncultured Acidimicrobiaceae bacterium, assembly GCA_963824355.1. Lineage (GTDB taxonomy): Bacteria > Actinomycetota > Acidimicrobiia > Acidimicrobiales > RAAP-2 > Bog-756. The sequence goes on from CAWGOY010000005.1 coordinate 20,764, forward strand.
GGACCTCGAACAACCGGACGTCGAGGAACGAGCGGCCACCGACCCGATCCTCGGGGAGTCCATGGCCGACAGCGCCACCCGGTTCCTCGACGCCTTCGGGCCCGGCGAGGCGGTGGAACGGTGCGCCTGGAGTCTGGTGTGGCTGGTGGTGCTGGTCGGTGGCCTCGATCTCTGGGGTGGGTGGACAGCCTGGCCATCGGCCGCGCTTGCCGCCCCGTTGTTGGTGCTGGCCGGGGTGGCCGGACTGGCCGCGTCGTGGCTGGTGCGCAGCCCCCGGGGGCTGCCCTTCCAGCTCGTCTCCATGGGCTCGCTACTGGCCGCCGTTCTCGGTCACGAGGGCGTCAGCATCCACGCCCGCAACTTCTATACCACCGATTCGGCGGCCTTCAACCAGGTCGCCGCCGGACTGGTCGTGCACGGGCGCAATCCCTACACGGCTTCGATGGCACCGGCCACCCAGCTGCTCAAGCCGGCCTACCAGTTCTGGACCTACACCGTGTCCGGTGGGACCGTGACCCACGTCTCGTACCCGGCGGGATCCTTCCTCTTCGACGCGCCCGCCCTCCTCCTCGGTTTCCATCACGAAATCGTCGACTGGATGGACCTGTTTGCATGGCTGGCCACCGGCGCGCTCCTGTTCGCGCTGGTTCCCGCCTCGGTGCGGTGGCTGGCCGCGCTGGTGGTGGTCACGCCGCCGTTCGCCGACATCTTCAGTTCCGGTGGCACCGACGCCGCCTTCCTACCCTTCTTGGTGTTGGCCGTGTGGCGGTGGGACCGGTTTTCCCGCGGGCCTGGTGCCGGCCTTGCCCGGTGGATGGGCCCGGTGGCCCTCGGACTGGCCTGTTCCATCAAACAGACCCCCTGGTTCTGTGTCCCGTTCTTGGCGGTCGGACTCTGGCTCGAGGCCCGGCGGTCGGGGCGTCCGCCCCTGCGACTGGTAGCCGGGTACCTGGGCGTGGTGGTGGCGGTGTTCGCCGCAGTGAACCTGCCGTTCATCATCTGGCAGCCCACCGCCTGGAGCCGTGGCACCCTCCTTCCGTTCATCAACCCGCTGGTGGTCGACGGCCAGGGACTGGTCACCCTGGCCCTGCACGGGGTCACAGCAGGGGTGTCGCTCACCTACCTCACCGTCGCCGGACTGCTGGCCTATGTAGCCCTCCTGGCCGCCATGGTGGTGTGGTACCCGTCCGTGAAGCGGGTATGGATGCTGGTCCTACCGGCGGTCTTCTTCGTGGCCACGCGGGAGTCTGGCCACCTACCTGCTCGACCTCTACCCGGCCGCCATCATCGCCGCCTTCAGCGTGACCCCGGTGCTCCGGACACCCCGCGACGGGTCCCCGTCCCGGTTCGGTCGCGTGCGCTGGCTGGCCGTGGCCGTGCCGGCGGTGGCCTCCGTGGCGGTGGCCGTGCTGGCCTTCGCCTCGCCCCCACTGCAGGTCGACGTGCGGTCCTTCGCCAGTTCCGACCAGGCCACCTCACTCAACGCGGTGACCGTCGAGATCCACAACACTTCCGAAGCGACAGTGACGCCCCACTTCATAGTCAACACCGGGAGTGTTCATCCCGACGGTTTCTGGCTCACCGCCCACCACCGGCCGGTGGTGCTGGGCCCGGGATCGTCAGCCACGGTCACCCTCTACCCCTCCCACTACGAGGCGGCCCCCACCCACGGCTCGTACTGGTTGGTGGAGGTGTACACCTCGTCTCCCGAGGCGCTCAGCACCTCCCCGCTCCAGCTGTGGCGGCTGGGAAAGCTCTACCCCTCCTGATTTCCGACGGCTGACCACTACCATGTCCGGGCCGCCACCACCGCGGCGATGAGGAGGCAGACCATGAGTGAGCCGGGCCAGCTCGACCACCCCGTGTTCGATGCAGATAATCACTACTACGAGGCCATAGACGCCTTCACCCGGCATCTCGATCCCAAGCTCGGTCCCCGGGTCATCCAGTGGACCGAGATCAATGGCCGGCGGCATCACGTGATCGGTGGCCGGGTCAACCGGGCGGTCACCAACCCGACCTTTGATCCGGTGGCCTTCCCCGGGGCCCTGCATGACTACTTCCGGGGCAATCCGGACCAGCGCAATCCGCTCGAGTTCCTCTCCCGCCGGGAACCCATCCGACCGGCCTACCGCCACCCCGATGCCCGGCTCGAAACCCTCGACAGTCAGGGACTCGACGGGTGCCTCCTCTTCCCCACCCTGGGAATGATCTACGAGGAACCGCTGGCCGATGACCCCGAGGCGGTGTGCCACCTGTTCCGGGCCTTCAACCGCTGGTTGGCGGAGGATTGGACCTTCAACTACCGGGACCGCATCTTCGCCGCCCCCTACCTCACCCTGGCCGATCCGGCCTGGGCCGCCGAGGAGTTGGCCTGGGCCCTCGACCAGGGCGCCCGTACCGTGGTCATGCGGCCGGCGGCACCGGTCACCGCGTTCGGACGGAAGAACCCGTTCGACCCGATGTTCGACGGGTTCTGGGGACTGGCCAACGAGTCGGGCATCGCGGTGGTCGTCCACGCTGCCGACAGCGGGATCTCCTCCAACGGCTACGCCGTCGACGGCTTTGCCGCCACCTTCTCCGGCGGATGGAAGCCCACCATCAAGAGCTTCGCCATCGAGCAGGCCATCCGTGACTACCTGTTGACCATCATCTTCGAGAACCACTTCGAGCGGTTCCCCAATCTGCGGATCGCTTCGGTCGAAAACGGGGCCGAGTACCTTCCGGAGATCGTCAAGAAGATCCGGTCCACCTCCAACAAGATGCCCGGCTACTGGAAGCACGACCCGGTCGAGACGCTACGCCGGCATGTATGGATCAACCCGTTCTGGGAGGACGATGTCTACCAGGTGGCCGAGTGCGTCGGTGCGGATCGGGTGCTGTTCGGTTCCGATTGGCCCCACATCGAGGCTCTGCCCGAACCGGCTGACTACGTGAGTGAGCTGAAGAACTTCAGTGATGTTGATCGGCGCCTGATTCTCAACGAAAACGTCCGTGAGCTGATCACCCTGCGGCCGATCTGAACCGCAGTGGCCCTGGCCCGCCCCCGGGCATCGCAGTCGGCTTGTCGTGACAGATGGTGGAACAGGCGGCGCCGAGATGGTGGCGTGGCACAGTGGGGCATGACCGACGCCGCCGACCCTTATTACCGGGCTGATCTGGCCCTCGTCCATCATCGGGGATTCTCCGACCACGCCGCTGTGTGTGCCCCGGGAATCCTGGCGCTGCTCGAGCCGGTGCTCGCCGATGGCGGGACGGTGCTCGAGATCGGATGCGGCAGCGGCCTGCTCACGGCGGCGCTGGTCGATGCCGGCCACCGGGTCATTGCCACCGATGCCTCACCGGCCATGCTGGCCCTGGCCCGCGAGGTGGCACCCGGCGCCGAGAGGATCGAAGAGCTGACGCTGCCCGGAGACCCGCTACCCGAGGTCGATGCCATTGTCGGCGTGGGACACGCTCTCAACTACCTCCCGGACCGGGCCGCACTGGAGCGGGCCCTCGTGGCCCTGGCCCGGGCGCTCCCGCCCGGAGGGCTGCTGGCCATCGACCTCTGTGACCTGGAGTGGGGCCGGGCCCGTTGGACGGTGGACAATCTGGGCCGGATCGGCGACGACTGGGCCATCGTGTCCCGCTTCTCGGTGCCGGCTCCGGACCGGTATGTTCGGGAGATGACCACCTTTGTGGCCAACGGGGACGGTTCGTGGCGAAGGGACGACGAGCGCCACGACAACGTGTTGGTGGACACCTCACTTCTGCCTGGACTTCTGGCCAGCGAAGGGGTGGTGGCCGAGGTGCGCGATTCCTTCGGGGCCGAGGACCTTCCTGTCGGCCTCCGGGCTCTGGTCGGTCGCCGTTCCGAGTAAGAAAGCGGTCAGCGGGGACTGCCGTCGGACAGATTAGTTTGCAGGGCATGTCCGACTATGTGATTCCCGAGCCAGAACCGAAGGAGATCGACGAGCAGTTGTCGATCGAACTGCGACACCTCGCCGAAAACGCGGTGTTGAAGGGCCAGCCCTCAGGCAACGAGAAGTGCGAGAACTGCCGGTACTACCTCGAGCCCTACGTGACCGTCTCGTACTGTTGGCACCCCAAGCTCCGGATCCTGGTCGGTTCCGAATGGTGGTGCCAGTGGTGGGACGCCATCCCCGAGGACGAGCAGCCACCCACCGGCTGACGGTGGACCGGCGGGCCGGTCAACGGACTTCGGGCTGACCACCGGCGTGGCCCCCGTCCCCGGGCTCGCTGCGCTGGTCCTGGCGCTCGAGGATGTCGGCGTGGAGACGGCCGAGTTCGTCCTCGCACAGGGCGATGTCGCGGGCCAGCTGGTCGAGTTCGGACACTCCACCGGGGAACAGGTCGGATCGGGTCCCCCGCTTGGCCCGTTGGCTCATCACGTCCCAGGCCGCCGCCTGGCCCCGCTCGGTGGTGAGTGACCAGGCGCTGTGAATGGCCTCGTTGCGGCGTCGCCGGTACCGGTTGGCGGCCCGTCGCCACTCCTGGAACGCGGCTAGCTGGTCGGCAGTTTCGTCGCCCGAGGCCGACAGCAGCGCCTCGATGGTCGCCCACACGTTCTCCACCCGCTGGCCGGCCACCACCGCTCGGGCCAGGGTTTCGTCGCGGCTCCCGACCAGGCCCATCAGCACCAGGCCGGAGGCGATCTCGATGAGCGACCAGTTGGCGGCGATCCGACCCAGGGCCCGGTAGAGGGCGTCCTCGTCGGCCAGGTCGAAGGTATCGACCCCGTCCTTGGATCTGTCCGACGATCGGCCCGAAAAGCGCAGGATCCGGGCCCGTCCGGTGCCGGGCAGCATGTCTTTGACCTTGCGCCTCATGGCTGAACCGATGGAGTCCACCGGCCTGGACCCGTTGGCCATCGGCCGACTGGCCACTGGTCAGGCGGAGTGCGGCGGGACACCGAGGCCACTAGGCGGACAGGACGGCGCGGAACTCGGAGGCCAGGGCGGCCGCCGTGTCCTTCAGACTGCTCACGTCCGGTCCGTCGATCAGGAGTGAGCGTGAGGCACTGGGCATGACCCGGTCCGGACAGCCGCCGAACACCCGGGCCACGTCGGCGGCCGTCGCCCCCTGGGCGCCGATGCCCGGAGCCAGGAAGAGGCCGTTGGCCGCCACCAGATCGAGGGCGGGTGTCTGGTGGGTCGGGCCGATCACCGCGCCGACGGGGCCGATCTCGCCCGGGGCCAGGCGGGCGTTGAGGGCTCCGATCTCGGCCAGTAGCCCCTCTTCCACACTGCGCCCCTGCCGATCGATTGTCGCCTGGACCGAACGGCCCTCGGGATTGGACGAACGGGTGACCACGAGGAGACAGCTCCCGGCCTGGTGGGCGCGGTCGACGAATGCCCCCATGGCCCCGAGGCCGAGGTAGGGGTGCACGGTGAGGGCATCGGCGGCGAAGGGGGAGCCGGCCCCGAGGAAGGCCTCGGCGTAGGCGTCGTTGGTACTTCCTACATCGCCCCGTTTGGCGTCCACGATGACCAGCAGGCCGGCGTCGCGGGCGTCGGCGGTCAGCCGCTGGAGGGTGCGGAATCCCCGCCACCCGTGCCGTTCGTAGAAAGCGGACTGCGGCTTGACCAGGCCCACCGTTCCGGCTGCGGCCCGAACGACGATGTCAGCGAAGCGGTCCAGTCCGTCGGGGGTGTCCCCCAGCCCCCAGGCCTCGAGAATCGGGCCGGACGGGTCCAGCCCCCACACCAGCGGGCCGAATTCGGCCCGGGCCAGGGCGAACCGGGATGCGAAGCTGTCGGCCACGTTCCCATTCTTACCTCTCGGGGACGGTCGTTGCGGAGATCGGCCGTCAGCGGAGTTCCGGCTCCCGCCCGGGCATGCCTGATACCAGCCATCGGTTCTTCTACCCTTGTCCCGTCCGGAGCGGCGCCGTCCCACCGCGACGACCCGAGGACCGAGGCAATGGGAGGCCGGATGCGACGGTACCGACAGCGAAGAATCGTGACCACCGGCGTGCTGGCGGCAGCCATGCTGGCCGGGTGCAGTTCGGCCAGCGCCACTACGGCGACGACCGGGTCGGCCCATGCTGTCACCAACACCCACTACGCCACCACGGTGACCGCATCGGGACCGATCAACCCGGCCGCTGTTCCCCTGGGCGACGGGTACGTGTCCACCACCCCCAAGGTCGGCTACGTGGACTCCTGCATGACCAGCTTCCCGTCCCAGGGCGGTGCTTCGGTGGTCGGTCCTTGGATCGACACCACCACCAAGACCTGGGACTCGTTGACCAAGATCGCGGTGCAGGGCTCGGTGTCATGGCCGCAGGCCACCTTCACGGTGACCGTGTCGGGGAACCGTCGGATCATCACCGGCAACGATCTTCCCATCGACCACACCACCGGCACCTTCCCGATCAGCCCCTCCGATCCCGCTTATGCCTACGACCAGAATCCGAATACCATCACCGCCCAGTCGATCTCGTGGTCGCTGCCCCTCGACCCGACCGCGGCGGCTACACCCCAGTGCACCGGTGGGGGTCCGATCGGCGTTCTCGATGACGGCGTGTACCTGTTCAATGCTCTCGACGGCGAGGGCCGTGACGCCGGGGCCCACGAGGTCCTCGACAGCTGCCAGGAACACCCCCAGATGGCCGGGATCCTTCACCACCACGCCGTCCCCTCCTGCATCCTCGACCAGGCCACCGGCCGATCCACGCTGGTGGGCTACGCCGCCGATGGGTACGGCATCTACGTGGAGCGGAACGCCAAGGGTGCCCTGCTCACCAACACCAACCTCGATGCCTGTCACGGCCGCACCTCGAGGGTGCTGTGGAACGGCAAGGAACAGCGGGTCTACCACTATGACGCCACCCTCGAATACCCGTACACCGTCGGCTGCTACCACGGCACACCGACGGCCACCGGATAGGGACCGGGCCAGGCGTTCCCGGCCCTCAACGTTTCCGCCTAGGAGTTGCCGGCGTCATCCCCCCGGCTGGGCTTTCGGGTCACGAAGGTGACCAACGACCAACCGTCGGACCGCGTCGGCGGTCATGGTGGTATTGGGCCTCGGTCTGAAGCCGGCAATGGAGGCTGATGAACTCCAAAAGGTCGATTCCCCACTCACGGACGACAAGCGAGCCGTTGGGATCGACCGGGTTCCCGTGGTACTCGGGCGGCAGGAGGTGCTCGACTCCCGTCTCCGTCGGAACGGCCCGCACCACGGTGGCCTGGTCGGGATGGATGGGCACCGTGAACACATGGGCACCACCGGGCTTGAGGACTCGGGCGATCTCCTGCACGGCCAGATCGGGGCGCAGCACATGTTCGAGGACGTCCTGCGTAATGAAGAGGTCGAAGGACCCATCGTCAAAGGTGAGGTCGCAGAGATCCTGACAGCTCACGTTACCGACAGTGGACCCTGGCGGAACGTCCGGTCCCAGGTACTGCGATGAGCTGTAGCCGGCCGCCTGGCGGCGGAGTTTGTCCGAAGCCGGACCACCAGGGCTGCTCTCGTGGATGGCCAGGTCGCGCCAGTCGGCGTACTCGGCGTCGAGCCTGCAGAGCAGGGCCCGCCATCGTGGGATCGAGCCACATCGGACACAGAGGTACTGGTCTCTCAGCCACGCACCGGTCTCGACGAAGAGCGTCGAGTGCTCGCAGATGGAGCACGTCCCGAAGTTGCTCCTTCCTCGGAGGACGGATGGCCCGTAGGCGACCGCCTTGTGGAGGAGAGCGGTCGATCGGGACGCGGCACTCACCCGGTGAAGGCTATCGGTCGTTGCTTCGAAGGGCGCATCCAGTATCTTGCTGTGGTGGCCGATGACCCCTGGGCCGGTTTGGCTGATCTGTTCGTCAATGAGGCGTATACCTCGGTCAAGGGGTACGTGCGCACCTATGTGATGCACCACCAGTTGCTGGAACATCTGCCGGCACCCCCCGCTCCCGTGCTCGACGTCGGCGGCGGTGCCGGTCATCAGTCATTTCCTCTGGCCCAAGCCGGCTACGAGGTCACGCTGCTTGATCCGTCATCAGCGATGCTGGACAAAGCGCAAGAACGACTGGAGCGGCTCCCTGCTGAAGCTCAGCGACGGGTGACGCTCGTGCAGGCCGAAGGCGAGAGCACCGACCAGGCGGTCGATGGTCGGCGGTTCGCTGCCGTGCTGTGCCACGGCGTGTTGGGGTACCTCGAGCAACCGGAGCCGATGGTCAACCAACTGTGCCGGTGCGCTGACGCCGGAGGCCTGGTCTCGATCATGACGGCGAACGCCAAGACCATGGCCATTCGCCCAGCCCTGGAGCGGCGGTGGGTCGACGCTCTGGCCGCGTTTGACGCCACCCGCGAGGTTGGGGTGCTGGGAGTGCCGGGCCGAGCCGACACCGTGGAGGAACTCAGCCAACTCATGCACAGCCAGGGTGTGGAGCCACAGCGATGGTACGGGGTCTGGCTGTTTGTCGACTGGCTCGAGTTCGGGGGAACCGAGTTGGACCCCGGCGACTCGGAGCAGCTAGCGGCAACAGCTGCGGTCGAACTCGAAGCCAGCCGCCGGGATCCCTACCGCCAACTCAGTCGTGTGTTTCATCTCCTCGGTCCAAAGGCCCGAAGTAGCGAGCAACAACGGCTGCGGCGTGTGGGGAACCATCCCGGGGTTTCCTCTCGGCCACAATGGGGAAATGAGCAGGTACAGGTTCGGGATCGATCAGTCGGCGGCGGATCGGCTTCGCCTTGCGGCGACGGCCTACGATTCGGCGTCCCGTTCTATTCTCGCTGCCAATGTGCCCCCGCGTACCAACGTGGCTGTCGACCTCGGCTGCGGGCCGGCCTTCACCACCGAACTCCTGAGTGATGTCTGTCGACCCGGGACGATCATCGGCATCGATACATCCGAAGCATTTGTGGCTGCCGCCCGCGTGCGCCTTCCCGGATTCCGATTCGAGATCCACGACGTCACCCACCTGCCCCTTCCGGGCGCACCGGCCGACCTCATCTACGCCCGGCTACTCCTGGCCCATCTAGCGGAACCGAAGGCGGTTGCCCAACGATGGCGGAGTCAGCTCGCCCCCGATGGGAAACTCCTCGTCGAAGATCTTGAGAGCGTCGTCAATCCACCGGGGCCTCTGCGGGAGTATGAGGATCTTGCCGCAACGATCGTTCGCTCTGGTGGAGGCCTCATGTACGCCGGGGCAGAACTCTGCGACCTCGGTGGAGTGGTCACCCGGGTGACGGTGCCGGGTGCCTTGGCCGCCAGGATCTATCTGTTCAACGTGCGGCACTGGTTGGAAACGCCGGATCTCCCTGTCACCAACCTTCACCTGAACGATCTCGAACGCGGGCTGACGGACATCTCGATCGATGACCATGGCACCAGTGTTTCGTGGAACGTGCGACAGCTGGTCCTTGCGCCCTAGATCCGGACCCTGGCGACCGAGGGATCTTGTCGAGGGGGGTCTTGTGAGGTCCCCTGGGTGAATGCCGAGGGGTTCAGCGATGACCATCCAGATCTCGGAGTCGACCCCATGGCGAAGAGCCGAGTTGCGCCAACGAGCCGATCTCGCTGTCGCCCCGGCCGTTTCCGGTCACAGCATTGACCGGACCCAGGCTCCAGGCGCCGGCTCCGGCCGAAGAGCGACCAGGATGCACCATGCTGAAGGTGAAGGTTCCGGCTGGTCCTTCTGGAGGACCAGCCACACCAGTGCGCCGGGCGGACATCCCCGGTACGGGCACTGGGTTTCAGGAGCCCCCCGGATTCCATGGTCCAGCTAGGTACTCCGCGGCCTCGAGTGCGAGCGAAAGCAGTGCACCCAAGGAGATCGACTCAACCTGCTGCACCGCATCGCGTACAGCATTGGGCTTGCTGTCCGGGAACGCATCGAAGGGTCGGAACGACTCGTGCCTGTTCTTGGCTTCGAGGCGATCGAGGAGAGCCACCCCAATCGGGGCTGCCAGTAGGTCTTCGATCGACGGGATCACCCGGACCGACGCGACATCCTCGGGAAGCCCCGGACCGCCGGCGCCACCTGCCCGCCCACTCTCGCCGCAGCTGGGCAGCAGCGGTGCCACGCTCGGGACCCCACGCTCCGACAACAGCTCAGCCGTGCGGTGCCACCACCATGCACCATCCCGTACGCACGCTCCGTGCACGAACACGACTCTCATCGTCGCCTCCGTCTGCTTCGTGGTAGACCTCGACGCTACCGCCGAGACCACTCGCACGAACCGATCGGGCCGGAGTCGTGCCTACGTGCTTTCCAAGCGCGGCAATGCCCCGTTTGTATTCGCACTTGGTGGGGAGGCCGATTCTCACGGTTGTCACTCCCCGATTATCGACCATCAGGCAGGCGTGCCAGAAGGTGGTGACTCGTCCTCCATGGGGGTCACCCACACCAGGCGATATCCGTCGGGCGATCAGGGGGGACATCGAAACTGACCCGAGGGATCGAGGGGCACGTCCCCGACTGGGAATCAGCCCTCAAGGGATGAGGCGAGGCGCTCCAATGTTCGGCTCATCGTCGTACGGTTTCGCTCCGCTCGATCTTCGATGCCCGAGGTCTGTCGGCTGAATTCCAAGACGGACTCCGGTCGGAGGTCATCGCTCCACTCAGTCACCCGGCAACCCGATTCGGTCGGCTCGAACCGGTACCCCCAGGTGGCGTAGTGGAATTCCATCATGGAACACTCAAAGGCGAACGCCCGCCCCGGGTCGGCCTCGATGACCTTGCCCTGAGTGATCCACTCATGCTCACCGTTGCGATTGTGGCCGTCGAAGGTGGCACCGACCACCGGGCCCTCGAACCCCTCGTGCCACTCGCAGGAACGACACTCCTCCGACCACTCGCCCATGCGGGTCACGTCGGCGATGGCGGCATACGCCAGGTCGGGCGAAGTGGCGATGTCGCGGGAGATCTCGATCCTATTGGTCATAATCCGAAGTTCACTACACCGCCCCGGGTGCTGTCGAGCAGGGCACGCGACTTCTCGTCGAGCTGTGCCCGGTGTCTGGTCGACCGCACTCCGAGCCGCAGCTAGAGTTGGCCAAGATGGAGGATCAAAGCCGAGCCCCTCTTCGGATGCATTCTGTGGTGTGGCGGTGGGCGTTCCTCACAATGGCATCGTTGTGGTCAATGGCATTTGTAGCCTTCATCTTTGACTACCACATCAATGAACCGTACGGGGTGCTCACGATCACGACCGGTGGTCGCACGTTTGCTGGGAACCCGGTCGCTCTGACGTTGTATGAGCGGAGCGGAGTGATTTGGGTGATTGCCATCTTCATCGTCGTATCGGTGATCCTGTGTGGAGCCGCCGACCTGCTCTTCCGCACTGTCCGCCGCGTGACCGCTCCTGGCGCTGTTGCCATGGTGGCTGGTGGACTCCTCATCGCTTACTCGTTGTTTGGCCTGGTCTATGGCCTACTTGGAATTGGCAGCATTGGTGCATTGGTATTCCTTGCCGGATTGCCAATGAAATCGAGACTGGGTGAGGAGGCGACTGCGCCAAGTGACCTCGTTTAGTTCCGAGGCCTGACCCTCACCCGGGTCGGGGATCCGAGGACTGGAGTCCCTCAGTCGAGACCGGCGAAATGGCGTCCCGTCGTGTCGCCCATGCGCTCACCGCCTCGCTCAACGCTCTTCTCGTTTCATCGACACCCAGCACCTATTCCTTGATGACGCTGAGCGCTAAATCAGAGGTTCGTCCCAGATCCTTCACGTGCGCGCAGTGAATGTCATCCGTCCTCAAGTGCCGGGCTGATTGTTTCGATAACTCTTGTATGGTCCTACTGCATCTAGAGGCGCAGACAGCAGATGAAGATCATCATTCCACCCCGATCGATGTGGAGCACGGCAACCGAATCGTGGATCAGTTGTTCACGGAAATCGAGAACCTACGCAGGGAGCGGGACTGCCTTCGTTCCGCACTGGTCGATGCGGGCTTCTCTCTCCGGGTAGAAACGATCGCCCGCTGTTCCGATCAGCGACGCTAGATAACTGCCGACCGTTCGGGCTCACTTCCGAGCCACTCCTCAGTGAGACACCTGTTACTCAACGGCAAATCGAGGATGGTCGATGGGCCCCACCTCCGATCACACGGGGTGACTAGCGGGCGCGGCCCAACTCTCACCCGCGACGCCGGCCCACCGCACCAGCCTCAGCCCAGGTTGTTCAAGCAGGTACCACCGTCGTTCACACTCAGAGTGCCGTCCGGATAGATGAGCTCCGGTCTTCAAGGATGGTAGCCCCGGGATTCGGGGACGGTCTAAGGAAGGTCGACAGTCTGGAAGGCAATGCCCTCGTTTGGTAGGACTCCCTGAAGCTGACCTCGGGCAGTCGGAGGGCTGAGGACCATGTTCGCCCCCAACAACAGTGCTGCAGCGTCGGCTTCGGTGTGCGACGGCTCAGCAGTGCCAACTGCGGTGAACGTGGTCGTCAGCGGAATTCAGGCCTCCTTCCGCACGTGGTCAACGTCAGGGAAGGCTAAGCGCCTTCGGCGAGACATGCGGGTGCTGGCCCTTCAACGATCCGGGGCAAGCCAACCGGACCTTCGATCGCCGCGACCGCCCGCCTGTTAGAACCCGATGAGGAAGGACCTACCAGGCAAGCTCTCGCCAAGAAGCATCCACTCATGCATGGCCTGATCGTTGCCCTCACTCACCGACTACGCCACTACATCACGGTCCGTTACGAGCTGACGGCAACCTGACGTCCCCGGACCTTCCACCGGCCCCATCAATCCAGTGGTCAGGGGCAACGTCCTTTCTACTGAGAGCCTTGCTTCGCCACCCCGAACCAGCCATAGCGGTCCCGGCGACGTGCCTTCACTTGCGTGACGAAAGGACGGCAGCACCCAGCCCCTCATGCAGGCGTGCCGGCGAGGACCGCTTCGATCTGCGAGAAGACGATGCGCATGCCTTCTTCGACCCCCGTGGCGAGCACCTCCTCCATGCCCGCCAGCGAGTCGAAGTGGGTGCGGATCGCCATCACCGCTCCCCCGCCGTCGCGCTCGTCGATGGTGATGATCATGGCCGTCATCGCGTTCCCGTCGTTCGGGCGGCCGTCGTCGTCGACGTCGGCATCCCGCAGCTCGAGGTGGCGGGGCGGGTCGGCGGCGATGACCTCCCACGTGCTGTCGTGGCGCTCGCCCTCGGTCCCGGTCATGAAGAAGGTGATCCGCCCGCCGGCCCGCAGGTCGTGGTCGACCACGGTCGCCGGGTAGCCAGGCGGCCCCCACCACTGCTCGAACTGGCGGGGGTCGGCCCACAGCTGCCATGCCCGTTCGACGGTGGCATCGAGGTCCGCCGTGACCGTCATGGTCAGGGATTCGGGGTCCTTCTCGACGCTGGTCACGCTCATCGCTTGCCTCCAGTGGTTCGCTTCTCGGTTGCCAGAAGGTCGTCGATCCGGTCCACCCGCGCCCGCCACAGCTCCTCGATGCCGTCCAGGAGCACCCGGGCCCTCTGGACGGTGTCGACGTCGGTGCGCACGAGCCGCTCGCGCCCCCGCCGCTCCTTTGTGATGAGCCCGGCACCTTCGAGCACGGCGACGTGCTTCTGCACGGCGGCGAAGCTCATCGGGTAGCGCTTCGCCAACGCCGACACGCTGTACCTGCCCCCGACGGCGAGGGCGAGGATGTCGCGCCGAGTGCCGTCGGCCAGGGCGTGAAAGATGCGGTCGACGCTCGGCGTCGGATGCCTGATCTACAACCATCTGGTTGTATGAAAGCACAGAACGACGCCGCACACAAGATAGGAAGCGCCTCAGAGTCCGCCCAGGTCGCCTTCGGAGGGCATTGCTGAGTGGGCATCTCCGATTCAGGGATTCTTGAAGATCGCATGGGTTCCGATCCGCCGCCAGACGACATGAGGCTCACCTTCGACAATCGGACGGCCGTACTCAAACGTTGCCCGACCCTCGCTGGCCCACGTCATCTCGAAGATCCCCGCGGCGCCCTGAACGCCCTTGATCCGCAGGCCATTGCGGAATCCTTTGCCGCTACACAGGTCATCGACGAACTGTGCGATCGCAGTCAGGAACAGTGCCTGCTGCTCAGGTGACAACGAGTCAAAATCAGCGGCGAAGCGGGCCAGCCAGGCGTAGGTCGGCAACTTCCGCTATGACGACGAACGCGGGCCCGCGCGTTTTGCCCGTGACCGGAGCGCTCCGATGAGTTCCTCGCCGGACTCAAACCCCTCAACGTTTCCGGCTGCACGATCGGCGTCAGCATCCCGCTCCCCTGCTTGCCATTCGGGGGACCAGAACCAGGCCTGTGTGGTGTCGATGAGCTTTTGAGGACGCAGCAGGATGCCATCGGGTGTGAGTTCCGCCTCAAGCAGGTCGCCAGCTTCCAAGCGCGCTGCCCGCCGAATGTCATCGGGCAGCGTGAGCTGTCCCTTCGCCCGGAGTGTGGTTCTTGCCATGCTCAACATCCTACACTACGAAAGTACGACTATCCAACATGCGGATTTCCCCGACGTTCATGTGGTCAACGACCCTTATCCGATTCAGTTCGGAAGTGGTGGCCGGATCACAGTGATCACCCGTTGCATGGGGACCTTCACCGGGGAGATGCACGGACCCAACGGAGAGTTGATTGCTCCGACAGGTAAGGCGTTCGATCTCGACTTCGCCACCACCGCCAAGTGGGAAGGCGACGTACTCGTCGAAGAGTACGTCTCTTGGGACTCTGCCCTGCAGGCTCAGCAGATTGGCCTTGCATAGTCGACGAGCAGCGACGTCGGGACACCCTCAGGAGGCCGAAAAGTTGCCGGTAAGCCACGGTCGATAACCGACTCGCTTCCGGCGATAGAGAGCAGGAGGCAGCCGTGACCGATAGCCACATGGATCAGGTCGATCGAAAACGCCACTGGGTTGCCCCTCCGGGCTCTACGGTCTGCAGGGCCGTCGCTCGATCAGGCACCAAGTGATAGATCACCCATGGAGGAGGACCAGCGGAAGGGGCGCTGAACTCCGCAGTCAAAGCGACGCCGGATTCATCGACCCGCGCCGGCCATCCCGCTTCGTTCCATCTCTCGGCCATGGATGCGACGGTCTCACTGTCCGTGACTTGCCTTGCGATGCCTTCCACAACGAGGTCGAATCCGCGAGTGGCAAGGCTCAGTGAGCACCGAGGATCGCGAGCCAGATTCCTTCCTTTCCGGGTGTGCTCCCCGGTCTCGAACCAGATGGCGTCGTCGACCCACAGTGCGCCAACACCCGTCACGTGGGGACTGCCGTCCTGATTGATCGTCGCCAACCAGCAGGTATGCCGATCGGGTCCGCCGGTGCCAGGGGCCTGAGTCACCCCCTCCGCAAGGCGGACTGCGATGATTTCCCAATCAACAAGTGGGAGTTCGTAGAGGTCGGCGAGATTCTTGGCTTCGGCGGGTGTTCTTGAGAGTGCGTTCATAGTCCTGCCATTGTGCCCGCACTCGCGGTGTGGAGATAGTGGTAGCCCACTCGTGCCTGGTCAGTCACCGGTCAACAACCGCCATCCACCGGCGTAGTGGGGCACCCCAAGCCGATTCCTGGCAGCATGGCCTTTGTGCAGCGCCCACGTCACGATTTCGATGCGATCTATGCGTCTGAGACCCCACCCGCATGGGACATCGGGCGACCCCAGCCAGCCTTCGACCGCCTGGCCAACACCGGGAACCTGGTCGGAAGTGTCCTCGATCCGGGATGCGGCACCGGCGAGCACGCCCTTCTAGCGGCTTCACTCGGCCACCAAGCGGTGGGAGTCGACCTCTCGGCAAAGGCCATCGACCTGGCCGTGGCGAAAGCGACCGCACGGGGCGTTGAGGCGCGATTCTTGGTGGCGGATGCCCTTCGCCTTACAGATCTGGCTGACCAATTCGATACGGTGCTCGACTGCGGACTCTTCCATGTACTTGATGACGGCGAGCGAGCGCACTACGTCGACAGCCTGGCTGCGGTGGTGCCTCCGGGCGGTCGCTATCACATGCTCTGTTTCAGTGAGCACCAGCCGGGTGACTGGGGACCGCGGCGGGTGACTCAAGACGAGATTCGGGCTGCGTTCTCGGAGGGATGGGAAGTCGAGTCAATTGAACCCGCCGTCATCGACCTCACCTGGAATCCCGCTGGAGCCCTTGCTTGGCAACTGGCGGCCACACGAACGTCGTAGCTGATCAAACTTGTCCCCATGATCTCGCCGCCCAGCTCCGGTCGAGTCGGTAAGGACACAGAACCGGCAGCGGTCTGGGGCACCCTCGGTGTCATCCCGTCCTTCAAACTGCGGTATCAGGACTCACAGGTACACGGCGTGCAAAGGCGGTTGTCGTTACATTTTGAAACCTGCTCGGTAGTAACCCAGGCGGTGTGCGATCGGCACCCCAGAGCGGAGGGTCCACATCTGGGTAGGAGTCGGGTACAACACCGTGGCGGAGATCGGCGGCCCCGGCTTCGCCATCCTCCTGCCGACTCCTCCGACGCTTAGCGTCACGCCGGGAACGGCCTTCAGCCCGGACACTCCGCACGTCAAGTAGCTGAGAACCCTGCCCTTCTCGCTCATAGAGGATCTTTTGCGTTTACGGTCCATTCGGGCTTTCCGTGCCTGCGTCTGTTCTTCTGTATCGGGATAGGTGCGGCAAGCTTTCGCTATGCTTGCGGCGGCCAGAATCTCGGCCCTGCAAGGGTGGTCGCAGTGTCCCGTGGTGGCGCTGGCTCATATTTGACCAGCGGCCCGTCCTATCGATCGGCACTCGATCGGGTTAAGGACCGACCTGGTGGTGTGGCGCAACAGGAAGTCGGGGTGGAGGGGGCGGGGACCCGGGGGTGGCTGATGTGAAAGCCGACAGCACCGACGGCACCGGCTCGATGGTCACTGATCCTGACCGAATCGAACAGTTGGGCTCGACGGAGGGCGAGCATCCGGCTGTCCCGACGCCGATCACCAGACGCCCGTGGCAGGACCGCTTGCCCGGCGTCACCCGGATCGGCAGCCACCTGGTCGTGTGGTCGTGCCTCCTGGTCCCCGTGATCATCGAGCTGGCCAGGGGTTGGGTTCCCGTCGGCGATAACGCGGCTATCGCCATCCGGGCCCATCAAGCACTCAGTCTGCACCCGCCAGTGGTGGGCATGTTCACGTCGGCCGGACGCGACCTCTACGATCCGGGCCCGCTCCTCTTCTGGCTGTTGGCCGTTCCGACCCACCTCGACCCAGTGCGGGGGCCATTGTGGGGGGCCGCGGTGGTCTGTGGTGCGGTGCTCTCGGTGGCGATCGAGGCGGTGTGGCGTACCCGGTTGTGGCTCGGGTGCGCGGTGATTGCCTTCGTCATGGTCGACCTCTTGTGGCTGACCCCCGAAGTCCTCTTGAGCCCCATGTGGAACGCCTACTTTCCCATTCCGTTCCTCATCGCGTGCCTGGCTCTCGCCTGGGTGGTCGCTCGGGGCGGCTGGGGATGGTGGCCTCCCCTGGTCTTCGTGGCCTCGGTTGCCGCCCAGAGCCACCTCCTCTTTACCATTCCCTCAGTGGCCCTGGCTGTCCTGGCCCCCCTCGTCGGGATGGCGCTCGCCGGAAGTCCCCGACGGTGGCGGTGGGTTCTGGTCGGTGGTGGGGTGGGGCTGGTCTGTTGGTTGGCTCCCATCCTCCAGAACTTCGGACCCGACGGGAACCTGTCAGCGCTGCTGGCCAGCGGTCGGGGCCAACCCGTCTTCGGGTCCTCCTTCGGTCTGAAGACGCTGGCCACCGCCACGAATCCGTCCCCCATCTGGTTGACCCACGAACCCACCGGGTGGTACTCGGGAGGTCAGCTGATCGGCGGCAACTCCTCGTCCCTCGGCATAGTGGCCCTGGTGATCCTGGCAGCCATCGCGGCAGGGGCCTGGCGGGTCGGACGCCGGTCGCTCGCCGCCCTAGCCGCGGTGACCGTCATCGCCCTTGCCGGCATCGGAACCGGCTTCGCCATCTTCCCGGTGCGCAGTTTTGTGAGTCTCAACTATCTGACCGTCTGCCTGTGGGTCCTCGGGATCCTGTTCTGGACGGTCGTCGTGTGGACTGTTCTCGTCCTCGGGGCGTTCGTGGTCCGACTTCGTACCGGCGAGGCCCGGCTCGAGGGCGGCCACCCGGACGAGGCGGAGTTGTCGGCAAGGTCGACGGGGTGGCTGTTCGCCGGAGCCATGTTCATGGTAGTGATGTTCGGGCTGGCTGCCTTCTCGGCGCTGCCCTCTGTGCGGTTCCCACTCATACCAACCGGGTGGGAGTGGCAGCCGGCGGACACCGCTCTCGTCGCCAACGCAGCCAAGGCGGTCGAGCGTGTCGTGCCCCGGCAAACAAACGTGACTCTCACATCCCCGGTTGATGCGGACGACGAGCTCATCGTTCTCTTGGACACCGAGGCATTGGCCTACCGCCTTGAGTCGGACGGTTGGCAACCGAGTCTCACCAGTCTGGGTGCGGACTACACGTTGCTGAGACCCGGCCGCGACTCGGTGACCCTCAAGATCGTCATCGACGGGACCCACGTGGTCTCGGTGACCAGGGTGCGGTGAGCCCCGATTGCTGCCGCCATGCCAGTGACCGAGGCGCCAAGGCTGCGTCACGGATACCTGACGTGTTTGCCTCCCGTCGTCCCACTCGATGAGGACTCCGCCCGTCATGGCCAGGTTCTCCGCAACCGTTCTGCGGAGGTGCCTGGTCAACGGCATGGTGTTGGGCTGCCGGGATTTGAACCCGGGACCTCGTGACCCCCAGGTAGCGTGAAGGTCAAGGACAGCTCAAACCGTTCCGTCGATGGGCTGACCCCGACCAGCACTTACACGTGTGTATGACTCGTCTTCGGTTGCCCCAGAGGGTCAACCCAACCCCCCGTTGTTTGCCCCGGTGGGGAGCCGCTATAGCTCAGAGCGGCGGCCTTGGCGAGCACCCTTCGCGCAGCGGCTCGCGTATCGGTGTCACTCCCCTACATCGAGAGTTCGGTCGACATCAGCGCAATGGGACAACAACGAGTAACGCTCGCGGGCTCAGCCGGTCGTGGTGTATCCCGGTGGCGGAATCTGGATCGGCTCCTCGGCTTGACAGGCGGCGTCAGTGGCGGCGGGATCACCTGGGTCGATGGCGGTGGCCAGTGTGGGTGGGGTGAGGAAGGCAGGCTCACTGGTGAAGTCGACACTGTCGAGGAGATCGTCAGCGGCGGCGTCCCGGTAGGTCAGGGCGGGGAGGTTCCACTTGGTCTCGATCAGCTTGAGGATCGAGGTGAAGTCGTGGGTCACCGTCGAGGCGTAGCCAGGAATGGCGTAGGGCGACACAATCCCCGACGGCACCCGGAACCCGTACCGCTTGAACACCGGTCCGCCGGGGTCGCCGGCGGCGAAGACAGGCAGCACATCGTCTGGCTTCACCGCCTTGGGCGGCGGGACATGGTCGTAGTAACCGCCCCCCTCGTCGTAGGTCCATACCAGCAGCGTGCTTTCCCACTGGGGCGATGCCATCACGGCGTTTATCACCTGGGAAAGGAAGTAGTCGCCGTTCTGCACGTCCTGGGGATCCTCCTCGGAGGAGTCCGCGAAGTCGGGGTCGACCATGCAGTAGCTGGGCAGCGTGCCGTTCGCCGCGTCAGAGTAGAATTGATCCATGGTGACTACGTTGGTGTCGTTGTAGATGTCTGACTTTCCGGCCAGGTAGAGCCAGATCAAAATCGACGGATCGCTCCCTTCGACGTAGTAATTCCTCCACGAGATGTCATGGGCATTGAGGGCTTCGAAGATGGTGCCGTTCGCCGGGACGTCGGCCTGCAATGTGTCGTTTAGGAGACCGTTCGATGTGCCGGCCATGAAGTAGCGACGGTTCGGGTAGGTCTGCGACATCAGTGAGGAAAAGAAGTTGGTGCATACCGGGAAGGTCGCGGCTAGAGAGTTGACGTACGGGAGAAAGTCCGAGTCGTAGTAGCCCATGGCCACGGGACCGCTTTGGCTTTTCACAAATCCGTCCATCTTCCCGCCGGCGTACGACGTATGGCTGGCTGCCCAGGTGTTCCACGGATAGGCGGTCGAGCCAGTCATCTTGCCGTTGTCCAGCTGGCAGGCGGTGGCCATCGGGAAGGCCTTCAGGACGGCGTCCTTGCCCGGTGGAGGGAACACGGTCTGCGACTTGGGCCACGGGTTCGAGTTCGTCGGCAGGCCGTTTCCGTCGAGCGTGAAGCCGGCATCCGGCACCGTCGGGACGTCCAACATGCCGAGGACGCTGTCGTAGGTGTGGTTCTCCATCATCACCGCAATGATGGTGGTGATCTCCGGAATCGTGTCCGTACCCGGTGGTAGCGCCGGGTTCGGGAGCGAACCGGGCCCAGGCTTCTTCGCCGTCTTGGCCCGGATCTTCGCTGACCGAACGGCGGCGGCGGAAGCACTGCCCGCCGGCAGGCCGATAGCCGCACCTCCGATCAACGCTCCGCCGAGCACAGCTCTACGGGATATACGAATCGGTTCGCTCATGGTTGAGAACCTAACCACGTGGCTAGATTGTGACAAGTGACTTCTAAAAGTAGTGAGAACGCCCTACGAGAAGTCGGCTGACCGGCTGCCTACGATCACGACGATTACACAGGGGGAAGCTCTGATGGCGCCATTTCAACGGGAGAAGTCTTGTGAGAAGTGCCGGGTGAACGGATCGACGTTCGGCTTTCACGCCGCTGACAGCGGAGAGTGCGCTCTTCCCGAACGGAGTACCGAACACGTCCACCGGTCCTGCGACTCGTGCGGCTACGAGTGGGCCGAGCCCATGCCTCATCTCCGCAAGCGGGACTACCCGAAGTGGGCCTTGGACGCCGATCAATAAGAGCACCCATCTCCACACAACGGATCGCATGTGAAGGGTTGCTCGGTTCTCCTCGACCGTCTTCACTGAGCCCGTCCACACGACTCAGTGGAGAAGGCTCGACACCACGTTGATCCAGCGCCACGATCACCGCACCGAACAGGTACGAGAGCAGGGCGTGGGAGCTGCGGTCCACCCACTGGGGTCAACCGCATTGCGTCGGGCTGCCGGGATTTGAACCCGGGACCTCTTGACCCCCAGTCAAGCGCGCTAACCAAGCTGCGCCACAGCCCGTTCCTCATCGGAATTCTGTGTTGACAACCGAATCCGATCGAGAGGGTCCGTTGCCAATTCCGTGCCGGCCGGCTTGCGTCGGCGCGGGACGAGCAACCGACCCGGCGAGAGCCTACTCACTCCCGGGGCTCGACCCGGACGCTGCCGTCGGATTCGTCGGGCCCGTCCCTTGGAGACCCGACGCCGAAGGTCCATCACCCACGAGCTGAGCCCGAGCAACGCCACCGAACGTTTACGGAAACTTCAGGAGTTGGTGACACGACGGCAAGGCCCCGGTGGTACAACAAGGCCAGGCCGGAATGCGCCCCAAGCCAGCGCCGGCCGACCACGGGGTAGATGTGCCGCCGTCGCCGGGCCCGCCAAAGGCTCCGCGACGGCGGACGCTACCCAGGCTCCCACTCCCTGAGTGACCTCGGCCCCAGCGGAGCCCCGGTCAGACGATCAGAGTGACTTGTAGTCGGCCACGATCAGCTTGCCGATGAAGTCGTAGCCCTTGGTGTTGGCGTGGATGTTGCCCTGACTACAGAAGTAGGTCAGTTGGCAGATCTCGGCCACCGCCAACGGGATCTTCCCGTAGGGCGACACATTCTTCACTCCTCCGGTGGGAGGAAAGGGCGTGTCGTCACCGGCGGTGGCGTACTTGTACGGCGCCTGGGTGACATTGACGAAGCTCCCGTTGGGCACCGAGGTGTAGGCCGCCTCCAGCGTCGGGTTGATCAGACTGTCGAACGCAGTGACGGACAGGCCGGCCAGCGACTGGTCGGGGTCACCGGTCGGGTAGACCCAATCGCCCAGGATGACGTCGGGGTAGGTGATGCCGATGATCTCGGCGTTGGTGTCGCCCGCCGTGGCCAGGGCGGCATCGAGCGCACCCACCAGCGAGGTCACGTTGGTGGTGATGTCGGTGTCGGCAGTCTCGATGCACGCTGAGGATGGCTGCCTCGGTTGGTTCATTGGCGCAGCTGGTCACGTCGTTCCCACCGATGGACACGGTGACCAGACCCACCTTTCCGGCATTGGCCGGGGTGCTGATGAAGTTCAGCGCCGCCTGTTCCTGGGTCGTGGTCGGATAGGGAACGGCATCGGTGGCCGCCACCGGTCCGTAGCCGGACTCGAGGCAGCCGATGGCGGTGAGGATGGAGGTCGTCGTGGCCCCGCCGCACCCGAAGTTCTCGAGGGTCATCTTGACCTTCTTGGCCACCACAGCGGTGAAGCCCGAGGTGGCACCGATACCCGGCTGGTAACCGACCGAGTAGGAGTCACCCAGCGAGAGGTAGAAGGGGGGGGCCTGGCTTGGCTCGCCTTGGCTCCGCTCACCCCCGGGGCTGCCGCAGTCCGACCAGCACCAGACTGGCCGCTGCCAGTGCCGATACCAGTGTGGTCACAGCTGAACGTCGACGCATGTCGGGTCCCCCCCGGGGTTGGTTTGCACCTTGATGACACACAAGGCCGACCCTTGCTATCACACTCTTCGCCTGTTCCAGGTCAATCGGTGGCCGACCTTGACAGTTGCAAACACTGAGCGTGGTCGAGCATCACCCAGTGTGGTTGGACGAGCATGCAGTAATCCGGGCAACGGCGAAGCGAATCAGATGTGGTGGACCACCCAGGTCACCCCCTGGAAGGCCCGGTAGCCGAGGTAGATGACACTGGCCACCAGCATGAACTTGAAGTACCAGGGCGACTTGCGGTGCTCGAGGGGCTCGGTGCCACACACCGGACAGGTCCCGTCGGCGGCCAGCTCGCCGGTCTCGACCCGCTGGTCGCACTGCTCACACCAGGGCATGGCCGGCTCCTGACGGCGTGTCATCGTCGCCGACCCCCACCCCCGTTGGCCCCCTTGGCCCGGACCCGGAGCTTGATCGGGGTCGGTCCGAGGTCGAACCGCTCGCGGAGTCCCCGCTCGACGTAGCGGAGGTAGGTCGGCTGGAGCCGGCCGTTGGTGAACAGGGTGAACGTCGGGGGGTCGTTGGCCCCCTGCACGGCGTACTGGATCTTGGCCCCGACCGGCGGGTGGGCCAGCTGGATCGGCCTTGAGGGCCCGGTTGAGCTCGCCGGTCGGGATGCGCGAGTGGTAGGCCTCCTCGGCCGCGGCCACCGCCGGCAGGATGTGGTGGACCCCGAGGCCGGAGAGGGCGCTGATCTTCAGCACCGGGGCGTCGCCCAGGAAGGCCAGCCGGTCCCCGATGTCGGCCAGGATGCCGGTGCGGTCCTCGGTGGCGATGAGCTCCCACTTGTTGAGCACCACCACGGTCGGGCAGCCGGCCGCGTCGACCCGCTCGGCCAGCCGCTGGTCCTGATGGGTGACGCCGGCGGTGGCGTCGATGACCAGCAGGGCGATGTCGGCCCGGTCGAGGGCCTGGAGGGCCCGGAGCACCGAGAAGTACTCGGTGCCCCGCTCGGTGCGTGACTTGCGGCGCATGCCGGCGGTGTCGATGAAGCGGACCGTGCCCTCGGGGGTCTCGACCACGGTGTCGACGGCGTCGCGGGTGGTGCCCGGCGCGTCGTGGGTGACCGAGCGCTCGTCGCCGACCAGCCGGTTGAACAGGGTCGACTTGCCGACGTTGGGCCGGCCCGACGAGGGCCACCCGGGGGATGCCGTGGGCCGCCTCGCCGCCGTCGCCCACCAGGTCGCCACCGCCGTGGCCGTCGCCGGTGTCGCCCACCGGTCCGGTGGACCGCGGCGGGCTGCCCGCGCGCCGGTCGGGAAGCAGCGGCACCACGTCGTCGAGCAGGTCGCCGGTCCCCCGCCCGTGCAGGGCGCTGACCGGCCACGGGTCGCCGAGGCCGAGGGCCAGGGCGTCCCAGGCGTCGGCCTCCCGTGGTCGGAGTCGACCTTGTTGACCACCACCCGCACCGGCCGGCCCGAGCGCTTGAGGACCCGGGCCACGGCGGGGTCCTCGTCGGTGAGCCCGACGGTGACGTCCACCACCAACAGGACCACGTCGGCCTCGGCGATGGCCCGCTCGGCCTGGGCGCTGACCTGGGCGTCGAGGGGATCGTCGCCGGACAGCCAGCCGCCGGTGTCGACGACGGTGAAGGCCGGCCGCACCACTCGGCGTCGAGCTCCTTGCGGTCCCGGGTGACGCCCGGGCGCTCCTCGACGATGGCCTCCCGGCGGCCCACGATGCGGTTGACCAGGGTGGACTTGCCCACGTTGGGCCGACCGGCCACCACCACCAGGGGCGGTCCCTGGTGGCGGTCCGCTCTCGGCACGGGGTCATCGTGGCCGCTCCGAGGGTGACCGGTACCCGCTCGGATGTCGACCGGCACCCGGACGCGGCCGACGGGCGCCGGTCGGCACCGGCGCCTCGAGGGCCCGCCGCAGGGACAGCCCGTCGGTGGGCACGACCTCGACCGGGCGGGGCAGGTCGGCGAGGGTCAGGTCGTCGAGGAAGCGGCCCTCGGACAGGCAGGCGTCGGGCAGCAGGTAGCGGTGGCCCTCCGGCTGGCCGGCCAGGACCCGGCTCAGGTCGGTGCCGGTGAGCAGGCCGGCCACCCCGATGTTGCCGCCGAAGAAGTGTGTTGGCCACCGGCACCAGCCGGATGTCGTCGCGGCCGAGGGAGTCGACCAGCGGAGCGAGCACCCGGGCGCCGTACTCGCCGGTGAGCATGGCGATGGGGCGGCTGGCCGCCGTCCCGGTCGGCGGCCGGTGCCGGCTCCGGCGGCCCGCGGGGCGCCCGGTAGCCGGAGGCCGGGGCGCCGTCGACGGCGGCGAAGAACCCGGGCCGCACCCGAGGGCGGCGCGCTCGTCGCCCCCGAAGGCGGCCTCGAAGGCCCGGGCCATGCCGAGGCCGTTCTCGTGCTGGGGGAAGCCCTCGTAGGTGTGGGCGGCCGGAAAGGGCCGCTCGGCCATCAGGTAGTACTCGTCGGCGGCGAAGACCATCCGGCGGCCGATGGCGGCTCAGGAAGGTCTCCTGCCACCGGTCCACCGATGTCGCACACCGCGGCGGCCTCGGCCTGGTGTGGGGCCGCATGGCGCTCTCGTGGGAGAAGCGGCTGACCCCGAGGGGCACGCAGGCCACGGTGGCCAGCCCCGGGTACCGGTCGAGCACCCCGGCCAGGGTGTCGTCGAGGACGGCGCCGTCGTTCTGCCCGGGCAGACCACGACCTGGCCGTGGACCTCGATGCCGCCGTCGAGCAGGGCGCACAGCCAGCGCAGGCTGGTGGCGCCCCGCCGGTTGCGGAGCAGGTCGGCGCGCACCTCGGGGTCGGTGGCGTGGATGGACACGAACAGCGGGCTGAGGCCGTTCGGTCAGGACCCGTTCGAGGTCCGTCTCGGTGAACCGGGTGAGGGTGGTGAAGTTTCCGTAGAGGAAGGACAGCCGGTAGTCGTCGTCCTTCAGGGACAGGCTGCGGCGCATGCCCTTGGGCAGCTGGTGGATGAAGCAGAACTCGCAGTGGTTGTCGCAGGTCCGGACCCGGTCGAACACCGCCGAGGAGACCTCGACCCCGAGGGGCTCTCCGGGCTCTTTTCCACCTGCACGACGAAGGGCTCGGTCGAGGCCGCGCCGCCGCACCACCAGGTCGAGCTCGGGTTCGTCGACCAGAAGGCTGTACTCGATGACGTCCCGGGGTGAGCGGCCGTTGAGCGACAGGAGTTCGTCCCCGGGCAGGAGGCCGGACCGGTCGGCCGGTGATGATTCGGTGACGGCGACGACCCTGGGTGCCGTCGTCACATGGGGCGCCGACATGGCCTCCAGGCTACCTGTGCTGTGAACGGCGACGTTCGCACCATTCGGAGCCGAGTCGGTGGTCCTCGATCCTTCGTCGATTTTTGATCGAGTGACGCCCCGAGATGCTCGGACGCTCCATGCACGCCTACTCCCGCCGTGGCGTCGTGTTCCTCAGCCGGTTGTGGAATCCACAGAGGACCCTGCCGTTCTCCTGAGTGGTGGGGCCACCTTCCGCATAGGGCACGATGTGGTCGACGTCGCAGTCCGATGCCCGCACCTCACAGTAGGGGTGGGTGCATTGGCGGTCCCGGAGCATGATGGCCTGTCGGGTGGCCCCGGTGAACAACCGGGCGGTGACCCCCACCTCCACCCGACGCTCGGGTCCGAACACCACCCGTTCGATGGTTGCCTCATCCAGCCAGGGGAGCAGCGAGCCGGGGGTGACCACGGCTCCTTGGGCCAGCTCGCAGATGCGCCCGTGCAGTGTCTCGTAGCCGACCAGCACGCTGAACAGCGGAGCCGGGCGTCTGCCGTCGGCCGGGGCGGTCTGCGACCTGGTGGCCATCTCGACCAGGGCGTCGGCCCGGCGCTGGCCGGGGGTGCGGGCCAGATCGGTGACAGTGGGCTCCTGGCCGAGGGTGGCCCGGGCGTCGGCCCAGTCCTCCTCGAACAGTTCCCGCTCGAGCCGAGCCAGTTCGTCAGAGACGATGGCGCCGGCGATGGGGTCGAGGGTCATCTTGCCCAAGAACATGCCCCCGAAGCTGGCCTCGAGGTAGACGTCCCGCCGGGCGTGGCGCTTGGCCTCGTCACACTCGGTCCCGTCGGGGTCGGCCAGCTGTTCCCAGTAGCCCACCACCCGGGTGAACGACTCGTAGGGGAGCTTCTTGGCCTGTTCGACCAACACGGCCTCGTCCCGTTGCAGTGCTCCTTCAGTCGACTCCCGCCGGACCGCGGCCAGGGTGTCCACGTGGGAGGCACAGATCTCCCCTGTGGACCAGGCCCGGGCCGTTTCGGGCAGGTGACGGAGCTCCCTGCCCCTCCGCACCATCTGACGGGCCCGGGCCCGGGGCAGGCGGCACCGGGAGGCCAGCCAGGTGGCGGCGTTGCGGGCACCGTCAGGCGCCCAGTTGGCCGAGGCGTCGAAGGAGGCGGTGGCCTCGGTGACCAGGGACTCAAAGCACGAGAACTGGCGGTACAGGGCCACGATGGACTCGCCGTCGGCCAACGACGACGGGTCCAGTTCGCTCAGCTGATCAAGTGTCAGGGCACCGAGTTCCATGGTCACAGTCCATCATCCGGGTGTGACAGCGGACCGGGGCTTGGGGTGATGGGCGCTGGGCGAGTTGGCGGTGGCGCTGGCTACCCGGCCCCCGGCCCCCGGCCCCCGCCCCCGGCCCCCGGCCCGCGGCCGGATCGACGGATCGACCGGATCGACCGGATCGACCGGGGCCAGCGGCCAAGCGGGACCGGGCCAGTCCCCCCGGTAACCTGGTCCGGTGACCGTGGACCGCGTACTTCTGGCCGAACCTCGCGGGTTCTGTGCTGGTGTGGAGAAGGCCATCAAGGCTCTGGCCTGGATGGTCCGGGTCTTCGAGCCACCGGTGTACTGCTACCACGAGATCGTGCACAACCGTCATGTGGTCGACCAGTTCCGGGCCCGCGGGGTGATCTTCGTGGACGACGTGGACGAAGTGCCCCCCGGAGCACCCCTCATGCTGTCGGCCCACGGTTCTGCTCCAGAGGTGGTCGAGGCCGCCCGGCGCCAGGGCCGAGTGGTGGTCGATGCGGTCTGTCCACTGGTCACCAAGGTCCACCACGAGCTGCGGGTCCGGGCCCGCAAGGGCTACACCGTGCTCTATGTGGGCCACCACGGTCATGAGGAGGCGGTGGGCACCATGGCGGTGGCCCCGTCGGCGGTGCGGCTGTTGGAGCGGGTCGACGACGTCGACGGTCTGGACGGGCTCGACGTCGACGAGGAGGGTGAGCCGCCCCGGGTGGCCCTTCTGGCCCAGACCACTCTCAGCCACGACGAGTGGGCCGGCATCGTCGAGCGGGCCCGCGAGCGCTTCCCCGATCTCTGGATGCCCAACCGGAGTGACCTCTGCTTCGCCACCACCAACCGCCAGACGGCGCTCAAGGCCCTGGCCGGACGGGCTGACGCGGTGATCGTCATCGGATCGGAGAACTCCTCCAACACCGTGGCCTTGGAGCAGGTTGCCGTCGAGTTCGGTTGTCCCAGGGTCATCCGGGTCAACGATGCGTCCGAGCTTCCCGACGATCTGTCCGGCACGGTGGGCGTCACCGCCGGGGCCTCGGCCCCCGAGGCGCTGGTCCAGGCGGTGGTCGACCGGCTGGCGCCGGTGCACGGGGTGGAACGGGCCCCGGTGACCGTCGAAGAGGAGTACTTCCCTCCCCCACCGGAGTTGCGCGAACTGCTCCGTGGCCTCGAGACCGCCCTGTCACTGCTCAGCGCGGCGCCACTCGGCAACCCACGGAACGGCGCCGCGTCGGCCTCGACCGGGCTGGTCCCGGACGCCTCCGGTGCCGATCGAACCACCGAGGTCCTGGTCGGCGACCGGTCCACGGTGGCTGCCGACGTGCTCGAACAGCTGGCCGGTTAGCCCGGCCGCCCGCCCGACCCACGGAGTGCCGGGCGGCGGGATTGGCGCGACAATGGCACCATGACCACGTTCACCAGCATGGATGTATCCACCGCCGAGGAGTGGGCGGTGATCGGCGGCGAAACGATGAAGAACCAGGGGCGGGTGGCCGACCGGGTGCTTTCCATGCTCGAGTCGCTCGCCGAGGTGGTCGACGGGTTCGCCGTGGACCAGCTGACCCACTGTCTCCAGACCGCCACCCGGGCCGAACGGGCCGGCGCCGACGATGAGCTGGTGGTGGCCTCCCTGTGCCACGACATCGGGAAGGCCGTCTCGGTACCCAACCACCCCCGGATCGCCGCCGAAATCCTCCGCCCCTATGTGCGCCCCGAGGTCACCGCGGCCATCCTCGCCCACCAGGACTTCCAGGGCCGTCACTACTACGCCCACTTTGACATGGATCCCAACATGCGCGACCGGTACAAGGATGAGCCGTGGTACGGGCTGGCCGAACAATTCGCCGACGAGTGGGATCAGGTCAGCTTCGACCCCGACTACCCCACCGAGTCACTGGCCCACTTCGAACCCAAGGTCCGGGCCATTTTCGCCAATCCCCACATCCTGTGACCCGGAGGGTCTCGGCTTGCCGTTGTCGGATTTCGGCGAGCCCGATGGCCGAGCCAGCCATCGCGGCACGCTGACGCCAGCCCAGGGAAGCGGTCGGTTCGGTGGGCGCTTGGCGACAGGACCGCAGGCACCGCCGTCGGGCTGTCGACGAGTTGGTCGACACCCTGGCCGCGGAGGAGTTCTCCGCTGTCCACGGGTCGCCGGACCTTCCCGAAGTGGTGGTGGTCATCGCCGCCTACCACGAGCGGGAGAACATCGGTGCGGTGCTCACCTCGGTACCGCTCCGGCTCTGTGGGCGGCCCGCCGCCTGTCTGGTGGTGGTGGACGGCGAGGACGACGGTACCGCGGCGGTGGTGCGGGAGGCCGGGCAGTATGCGGTGGTTGCTCCGCTCAACCGGGGCCAGGGTGCCGCCCTGCGCCTCGGCTACCGGGTGGCCCACGCCTTCGGTGCCCGCTACCTGGTCACCGCGGATGGGGACGGTCAGTCCGACCCGTCCGACCTGGCCACCGTGCTCGAGCCGGTGGTGACCGGGGAGGCTGACTTCGTCAGCGGGTCGCGCCGACTGGGCCGCACCGAGAACGTCGACCCGGTTCGCAATCTCGGCGTGGTGGTCTACGCCTCGCTCATCTCGTTCCTCGTGGGCACCCGGGTGACCGACACCGCCAACCCGGTCCGGGCCATGCGGGCCGAACTGACGGCCACCCTCACGCTCGATGAACCCCAGTACCAAGCGGCCGAACTGCTGATGGCAGCCATCGCCTCCGGGGCCCGCTTCGCCGAACGTCCGGTCACCATGCGAAAGCGGGCCGGGGGCACCTCCAAGAAAGGTGGCAATCTCGTCTACGGCCTCCGCTACGGCCGGGTGGTGGCCAGGGTGGCCTGGCGTGAACGCCGCCACCGGGCACCGTCGTGATCCCCGACGGCCCCGACGATACCGCCCTCCTCGGCGTCGACACCGGGTCGGTAGGGGTCGGCCGGGGGATGGCCCGAACCGGACCCGATCGGCGGGCCCGTCTCGTGGTGTGGGTGCTGTGGATGGGTGCGGCGACGCTCACCGTGGTGATGGCCCGCCACGCCTACCGGGTGGCGGTGGACGGCCCGATCGGCTCGGATTTCACCATCTACGTCCGCGGTTCGAGGGACGTCCTGGCCGGGCGCGACCTCTACCGCTCCGGCCTCTACGTCTACTCACCGATGGTGGCCCTGCTGCTCACCCCGGTGGCCCACCTGTCACTGGACACACTGTGGAGGCCGTGGACGGCGTGCTCCCTGGCGACGTATGTGGCCTCGGCGGCGGTATTCGTTGCCACCGTGTGGCACCGGCTCCGGTCGTGGCAGCGTCCGGCGGTCTTCGCCTTCTGTGTGGGCACGGTCCTCCACTTCTGGCCGCTCACCCGCGAGCTGCAGCTGGGACAGGCCGACGGGTATGTGGTGTTGGTGCTGATGCTGGCCGCGGCGGCCGGCCAGTGGCGGCTGCCGGCCACCAGCGGTGCCCTTGTCGGCGTGGCCGGCCTGCTCAAGACCTGGCCGGGAGCCATCGGCGTGTGGTTCTTCCGACGGGGGGCGGTCGACCGGGTCCGCAGCCTGGTGGGTCTGGTGATCACCCTGCTCCTGGCCCCGGTGCTGGCCCTGGCGGTGGGAGGCTGGTCCGGCCTCTCCGGGTTCGTGCGGACGTCGATCTCCTCCCGCAACCAGCGCCTGATCAACGACTCGGTCACCGGGATCCCCCACATCCTGTTCACCCGGAGCGGGATGGCCCGGCCGGCCGACGTGTCGCCCGGCCTCCTGATCCTGTCCACGGTGGTGCTCAGCGCCTGGGTGCTGGTCCTGGTGGTCCTGGCTCTGCGGTCGACCGGAGTCGACCCCTTGTTGACCTTCTGGAACCTCACCCTTTGTCTGGTCATGGTGATCCCCCTCTCCCACCGGATCTACGAGCTCTACGTGATCGGCTTCCTGTGGGTGTGGGCGGTGCAGCTGCTCACCGCCCGGCGGTTCACCTGGCGGGAGGGTGTGATCGGCGCGGTGATGCTGACCTGGTGGTTGGTGGTGGGTTGGGCCTGGCCCCACAGCGGTTCGCCGCCGACCATCTCGGCATGGCGGTTCAGTGCGGTGTTCATCGCCGATCTCCTCGCCGCTACCGTCTCGGTGGTCGGAGCCCGAATCCTGTCCCGCCGGGAGCCGGGCTAATTGTGGGCGCAGAAGTCGGCCCAGGTGACCTTGAGTCCGGTGACCAGGTCGTACTCGGGTCGGAAGCCCCGCTCCGCGGCATGGGTGGTGTCGACGATCACCGCCGGCATCTCCCCGGGTCGGGGTGCGATGTGGGTGGCACCGATCTCGATACCGGTGGCGTCACTGGTCATGCGGACCAGCTGGTTGGTCGAGAAGGAGGCGCCTCCGCCCACGGTGAGCACGTCGGGGCCGTCGAGCCCGAGTCCGAGGGCGAACGCGTCGGCGGCATCGGTCACATAGAGGTAGTCACGAAGCTGTTCGCCGTCGCCGTAGACCTCGATACCCCGGTGGTCGAGGGCGGCCCGCATCAGCCGGGCCACCACGCTGTCTTTCACCTGCATCCCGGCGCCGTAGACATTGGTCAGCCGCAACGAGACGTTGGTCATCCCATAGCTCGCGCCGTAGGCGCCCAGCAGCATCTCCGCCGCCGCCTTGGTGGCCCCGTAGGGGGTGAGGGGCGAAAGGGCGACCTGCTCGTCGATGACCGAGTGTCCGACGTTACCGACCACCGCGTTGGTCGAGGCGAAGACGAACCGTCCCACGTCCTGGTTCCTCGCTGCTTCCAGCAGGTACTGGGTGGCCATCACGTTCGAGCGGTAGACACCGTGGGGGTCCTTGGCGCTCTGGAGTACCGAGGTCACGGCGGCCAGGTGGACGATGGCGTCCTGGCCGGCCACCTCCCGGCGGACCAGCTCCGGATCGCGTACGTCGCCGACCACGCATTCGACGTCGGGGTCGGCGGTGGGAATCAGATCGACCACCCGCACCTCGTCGCCCCGTGACCGGAGTACGGCCACCACGTGACGACCGATGAATCCCGACCCACCGGTCACCAGTACTCGCACGCCAGATTCCTTTCGGCGCATCCGCAGGGATGCGGTGCGGAAGGTCGGGGCGGACCGGCGGCAGCCGGCGGCACCGACGGGTCGGGTCCAGATCGATCGCCGCAGATCCTACCGGAGGCCCGGTGGGCTGGTCATCAGTAACGGCCGGTGGCGGCCACCGAGCGGTCGTAGAGATCCTGGAGGGCGGTGGTGAGGTCGTCGGTGAGCTGGTGGGTGCGGCTGCGCGAGATGCGGCCACCCCCGGTGCGGTCCGGCGGTGGGATGGGCGTGCCCACCACCAGGTGGATATGGCGCGGCCGGGGGATCCTCTTGCCCTTGGGCATGACCGAGGCGGACCCGCCGATCCCCACCGGCACCACGATGGCCCCGGTGCGGGCAGCGAGGAAGGCCACCCCCTCGTGGAGGTCCGAGACGGTGGGACCCGATCGGCGCTCGCCCTCCGGGAACAAGATGAGCACCTCACCGGCTTCGAGCACACGCTGGGCCCGCCGCAGGGCCTCCCGGTCGGCCGATTCGCGGTGGACCGGAAAGGCTCCGACCGCAGGGAGGATCCGGGCCAGCATCCCGTTTCGCCACAGGCTGTCCTTGGCCATGTAGTGGAGCTTCCGGTGGGTCGCCTCCGAGGCCACGAAGAAGTCGATGAAGGAGCGGTGGACCGGGGCGATGATCACCGGTCCGGTGACCGGCACCTGGTCGGCCCCTTCCACGGTGGTGCGAAACAGCAGCCGGTTGAGCCAATGGACGAGGACCCGGAGGAAGCGGTAGATCCTGGTGAACGAGGTGTCCACGTCGAACTCGGCCTCAGCCCCGGTGTCACTGCCACCGGCGTGGGTGCCGTCTGCTTGGGTGCCGTCGGGTCCGGCTACAACCATCCGAGGACCTCCTCGACGATCTCCTCCACCGCCCGATCGGTGGTGTCGATGACAAGGGCTCCCTCGGCCACTCCCAGCGGTGAGGCGGTCCGGGTGCTGTCCAGGCGGTCGCGTCGGGACAGCGAGTCCGCTCCCTCTTCGGGTCGGCGTCGGGCCCGCTCCTCCTCGGTGGCGGTGAGGAAGATCTTGAGCTTGGCGCCGGGAAACACCACCGAACCGATGTCGCGACCCTCGACCACCCCGCTCCCGTGGTCGGCCGCCCACCGTCGCTGATGATCGACCAGCACGGCTCGGACCTCCGGGTTGGCCGCCACCGCCGACACCGCGCCGTTGACCGCCGGCCCCCGGATGGCCTCGGTCACATCGGTTCCGTTCACCAGGACCCGCTCGCCCACGCTGATCGACACCGTCCGGGCCACCCCGGCCACCGCCTCCTGATCACCGGGTTCGACGCCCTCGGTGAGGGCGGCCCAGGCCACCGCCCGGTACATGGCCCCGGTGTCCAGGCGGTCCACGCCCAGCCGCTCGGCCAGGGCCCGGGACACGGTGGACTTCCCCGAACCGGCCGGGCCGTCGATGGCGATGATGCCGCCGGCCCGTTCGGATCCCGCCGACGCATCGTGGTCGGTGGCCGTACGGTCGGTCATGGTGCACCCGACGACGGATCGGTCAGCTGGGCCAGCGTGTCGGCGAAGCCCGGGTAGCTGGTGGCCACCGACTCCCAGCCGGTGACGACGGTGACTCCGGAGGCCACCGGGCAGGCCGCCCCGGCCACCGCCGCGGCCATGGCCATACGGTGGTCGCCACCGGCGTCCACCTGGGCCGGACGGAGCGGGCCGCCGGTCCCCTCGATCACCAGGTCGTCACCGTCCACGGTGGCCGATGCCCCGAAGGCCTGGACCAGCTGGGCTGTCCCCACCAACCGGTCCGACTCCTTCACCCGCAGCTCACCGACGTCCCGGAATCTCGTGACCCCGAGGGCTGTGGCCGCGGCCACGGCCAGAATGGGCACTTCGTCCAGGGAGGGGATCTCGGC
Organism: uncultured Acidimicrobiaceae bacterium; assembly: GCA_963824355.1. GTDB lineage: Bacteria > Actinomycetota > Acidimicrobiia > Acidimicrobiales > RAAP-2 > Bog-756. The sequence goes on from CAWGOY010000005.1 coordinate 54,672, forward strand.
GGCCTCGACGACCGTCCCGTGCAGCCGGCAGGTGTAGCTGGTGATGGCTCCGGTCTGGTTGCCCGTCTCATCCACTTCGATGGTGGCTCCCATGCGCCGGAGGACACCCAGGTAGCCGAGGCGCTCGATGCCCAGCTGGACTCCGCTGGCCGTAATCAAGCTGCCGGGGACGACCACCCCGGCCACCACCCAAAAGGCGGCCTGCGAGGGGTCGCCGGGCACGGTGAAGGTCCCCGAGGCCAAGGCGCTCGGTCGCAGGCGAACGGTGCGGCCGGTCCCCACCCGCTCGAACTCGATGTCGGCGCCCACCGCGGCCAGCATCTCTTCGGTATGAGCCCGGGTGGCCACCGGCTCGTGGACCACGGTCTCTCCGTCGGCGTCCAGCCCGGCCAGAAGGATGGCCCCCTTCACCTGGGCACTGGCCATCGGTGGCGTGTAGGTGATGCCCCGCAGGGCTCCCCCGGTCACGGCGACCGGGGGCAGGCAACGCTCCCCCTGGCCGGCGAGTGTGGCACCCATCAGGCCCAGCGGCTCGGCCACCCGGTCCATGGGCCGGTTGCGCAGGGATGCGTCACCGGTGAGCACGGTGGTGCCGTCGAGGGTGGCGGCCAGCCCGGCCACCAAGCGCAGGCCGGTCCCCGAGTTGCCGAGATCGATCGGCCCGGCCGGGGCGGACAGCCGCGACCGACCGCCGGTCACCGTGGTGGCTCCGCCCTCCGATCCCACCGCGGCGCCCAGGGCGGCCACGGCCTGACGGGTCCGTTCGACGTCGTCACCTGGCGAGAGACCGCGGAGAGTGGACGTCCCCTCGGCCAGAGCGGCCAGGATCAGGGCCCGGTGGGAGATCGACTTGTCCCCCGGCACCTGTACCGTGCCAGTGAGCGGGGAGCCGCCGAGGATCCTCTGGACGCCGCCGCCGCCGACCGGACCGGTCACCGGGTGCTCCCGACCGGGGTGCTCGAAGCCCGGTAGCCGCGGTCGGCCAGGGTGGTGAGCAGGGTCGGGGCCGACAGGGTGTCCACCACCAGCACCAGCACTCCCCGGTCACCCTCCACCGAATGGGCGATCTCCAGATCGACGATGTTGATGCCGAGCTCGGCGGCCAGCACACTGACCTCGGCGATGGCACCGGTGCGGTCCAGCACCGGGATGCGCACCTCGACCAGCTCCTCGGGCCGGGGGGCCCGCTCGGAGAGGGCCCTTCGGGCCTCGGCCGCCCGCTCCAGGACCTCGAGCAGGGCGCGGCGGTCGTGGTCGGCCACCCGGCGGCGCATGGCCGAAAGGGCGTCGATGAGCAGGTCGAGCGTGGCCACGATGGCTTCGGCGTTGTCCTCGCAGATGTCCGGCCAGATCGACGGCTGCCCGGCGGCCACCCGGGTCATGTCCCGGAACCCGCCGGCGGCCAACTGGAGGAGGGCGGCGTGCTCCTCGCCCAGGCCGGCGGCCAGATCCATCAGGGTGGCGGCGGTCAGGTGGGGGACGTGGGAGACCACCGCCACCAGGGCATCGTGCTGGGCCGGGTCGAGAGCGACCACGTTGGCCCCGAGGTCGGCCAGCACCGTCCGCACCTGGGCGTAGGCGTCGGGGTCGGTGACCGGGGTGGGCGTGAGTACCCAGGTGGCCCCGACGAACAGCTCGGCCGAGGCACCCTCCACCCCCACCTGTTCGGATCCGGCCATCGGGTGACCGCCGACGAAGCGAGGGTGGTCGACGGCGCTGACCAGCGGCGCCTTCACGCTACCCACGTCGGTCACCACCACGTCCGCGTTCCAGGCACCGGAGGTGAGGACGTCGCCGATGATCGCCGCGGCGGCGTGGACCGGGGTGGCCACCACCACCAGGTCGGCCCCGTGGTCGACCCCCACCGAAGCCAGGGCACCGAGTTCGACGGCCCGGGCGGCCACGCCGGCACCGGTGTCCACTCCGCTCACGTGCCAGGCCCGATCGGTGAGGGCCCGACCCACCGACCCGCCGATGAGCCCGGTCCCGAAGATCATGGCCCGCCGCCCCGACAGGCGCAGCCCGGGGGTGGCCTCAGGCCGGGAGGTCGTCACGGAGCCCCTGGGCGCCCTCGAGATAGACGTGGTGGATCTCGCGGCGAGGCCGTTCGGTGGTCACGTGGAGCATGACCCGGATGCAGCGGGGTACCGATCCGGTGATGGAGAGCTCACGGGCGCAGATGAGCGGAACCGCACCGAGACCCATCGACCGGGCCGCGGTGGCCGGGAAGGTCGACACGATGTCCTCGGTGGCGGTGAACAGGATGGAGATGATGTCGTCCTCGACGAGGCCGTTGCGGTCGAGGATCGCACCGAGCAGGGTGACCACCCGTTCGGTGATGGCCTCGGGCGTGTCGTCGTCGACGGTGGTGGCGCCGCGTACGGCTCGGACGGTATGCGGCATCAGCCCGGCATGTTACTCAGCACCAACATCAGTCCCAACCGACCCGGTCCTGCCGGCTCCGGCCCCGGCCGGCCCCCCCTCGGTCACCGGGGTTGCCGCAGCGGCCAGGCTGCGGACCTCGTCGAAGCTCAGGGAGCGGTAGGCGCCTGGGCCCAGCGAGGGATCGGTGATCGGGCCGATGCGGGTCCGGACCAACCGCACCACCGGATGGCCGACCGCTTCGCACATGCGCCGGATCTGGCGGTTGCGACCCTCGTGGATGACCATACGCAGCAGGTTGGGCGAGACCACCGACACCCGGGCCGGGGCGGTCGGCCCGTCGTCGAGATCGATCCCCTCACGCAGGCGGCGCACGGCTCCGGCGCTCGGCGCTCCCTCCACCTCGACCAGGTACTCCTTGGGCACCCCGAACGAGGGGTGGGTGAGCCGGTGGGCCAGCTCGCCGTCGTTGGTCAGGAGCAGCAACCCTTCGGAGTCGCGGTCGAGGCGCCCGACCGGGAACACCCGCGTGGTGTCGGGAACCAGGGAGAGCACCGTCGGGCGGTCGTGGGTGTCCCCGGCGGTGCTGATCACGCCGGTGGGCTTGTTGACCAGATAGTGAACCAGGCCGGGCTTCACCGGCAGGGGCACGCCGTCCAACTCGACCCGGTCGACCTCAGGGTCCACCCGACGACCGAGGACGGGCACCGCCCCGTTGACGGTGACCCGGCCGGCCACGATGAGGTCCTCGCACACCCTTCGGGAGCCCACCCCGAGGCGGGCCATCACCTTTTGCAGTCGGTCACCGGTGGAGAGAGGAGGGTCGGCTTCCTCAGCCATCGCCCACCGGGCGCATCCGCTCTTCCAGTTCGTCCAGCGCCTCGGGACCGGGGAGGAGGTCCTCCACCGGCGGAAGCTGGTCGAGCCGGTCGAGGCCCAGGCGCTCGAGGAAGGCTTCGGTGGTGGCGTAGAGCACGGCCTGTCCCGGTCCGGGGGCCCGGCCCACCGCGGCGATGTACCCACGGTGCTCGAGGAGGCGGACCACGCCGTCCACGTTGACGCCCCGCAGGGCGGCGATCTGGGCCCGCGACACGGGTTGTTTGTAGGCCACGATGGCCAGGGTCTCGAGGGCGGCCGCCGACAGCCGGGACGACACCCCGACGTTGGCGAAACGCTCGACGTAGGGCGCCAGATCGGGGTGGCTCTGGATACGGAACCCCCCGGCGATCCGCACCACCTCGAAGCCCCGGCCCGCAGCGCGGCTGGCCTCGGCCAGTTCGTCGCACAGCGGGTCGATTCGTTCGACCGGTACTTCGAGGAGTTCGGCCAACAGCCCGGCCGGCACCGGCTCCACCGCCACGATCAGGACGGCTTCGATGGCCCTGGCTTCGGGTGACAGGGCGGCCGACGGGACCCCGGGTGACGGGTCCATGTCAGCCCTCGTACTCGTCGTAGTGGCCGGCTCCCACCGACACCGTCTCGGGCCCCTCTTCGACCCAGGCCACCTCGAGATCCCCGAAGGTGTGGCCCTGGTCGAGCGAGACCCGACCCTGTTTGTAGAGCTCGAGGAGGGCAAGGAAACTCACGATGATCTCCATGCGGGAGGTCAGGTGTCGGGTCAACGAGCGGAAGGTGGACCTCCCCAGACGGGGCAGGCGGGAGGCCAGCGTGGCCACCGTGTCGGACACGGTCACCGTGTCCACGGTCACGTGGTAGAGGTCGACCACCGGTACCGGGCGTTCGGCGGTGGCCCGCAAGAAGGCCTCGGCCACGTCGGTCGGGGTGACGCCCTCCAACAGATCGGGGGCGTTGACCACGAAGTCGGCATCGAGGCCCGCCGATCGTGGCACCGACCGGGCGGCCTGCTCGAAGAGGACGGCGAACCCGTCGGCCGCCGCCGCGTAGGCCTGGCACTCGAGGAGGCGGGCGAGGAGCAGGTCGCGCTCCTCCCATCCGACCAGCTCCTCGTCCGGGTCGACGTCGTCGTGTCCGGGGAGTAGCCGCCGTGACTTGAGCTCGACCAGCACCGAGGCCACCATCAGGAACTCGGACAGGGTCTGGAGGTCCACCGTGTGCCAGCTGGCCACTTCGGCGACGAAGGTGTCGACCACCGCGGCCAGGGGGATGTCGTACAGCTCGATCTCGTGACTGTTGACCAGCTGCAACAGGAGTTCGATGGGCCCTTCGAACACGGGGGTGGAGACGGTGGCGACCACGCCTATCGACCCTACCGGCTGGAGCGGGCCGTCCCGTGCACCCTCCGGCCCCGACCTACGATGGCCGACCATGTCCCGTGTTCTGTCCGGCCTCCAGCCCAGCGGCCAGCTCCACCTGGGAAACTACCTGGGGGCCATACGAAACTGGGTGGCCGACCAGGACGTGTACGACTGCTTCTACTGCGTCGTGGACCTGCACGCCCTCACCTTGGACATCGCCCCGGCCGAGCTGCGCTCCCGCACCGAGGCCACCGCCCTCGATCTGCTGGCGTCTGGCCTCGATCCTGAACGGTGCACCCTGTTCGTCCAGAGCCACGTCGCCGAACACACCCAGATGGCCTGGCTGCTCGAGTGCACGGCCACCTTCGGCGAACTGGGCCGGATGACCCAGTTCAAAGAGAAGAGCGCCGGCAAGGATTCGGTACGGGCCGGCCTGTTCACCTACCCGGTGCTGCAGAGTGCCGACATCCTCCTCTACGACGCCGACCGGGTGCCGGTCGGCGACGACCAGCGCCAGCATCTCGAGCTGGCCCGAGTGCTGGCCCAGCGGTTCAACAGTCGCTACGGCTCCACCCTGGTGGTCCCTGAAGCGGCCATCCCACCCATGGCCGCCCGGGTGATGGACCTGCAGCACCCCGGGTCGAAGATGTCCAAGTCGATCAACTCCCCGCTCGGCACGGTGCTCCTGTTGGACGAGCCGGCCGAGATCGAGCGCAAGGTCAAAAAGGCGGTCACCGACACCGACGGCGAGGTCCGGTACGACCCCGAGGCCAAGCCGGGCCTGTCCAATCTCATCGAACTGCTGGCCGTGTCCACCGGACGCACGCCGGGCCAGGTGGCCGCCGGGTACCAGCGCTATGGCGACCTGAAGGGCGACCTGGCCGAGGCCCTCATCGAACTGCTCCGGCCGGTGCGGGAACGGCGCAAGGCCCTGGCCGCCGAGCCCGGCGCGGTCACCGCCCTGTTGGCCGCCGGAGCGGCCAAGGCCCGGGCCATCGCCTCGGCCACCTACCAGCGGTCGGCCGAAGCCATCGGGTTGCTCCCTCCGGGATGACCGTGGTGGACGGGCAGGAGTCGGTGGCCGTGGCCACCGACGGGGACGGCGTACCCGTCGCCGATGCCAGGGACACCCGGGCCGGCGGGGTCGCCCGGCCGCCGGGCGTCCGCCGGTTTCTCGTGCTCTCGCTCCGGCCGGCCCTGTTGTATCTGGCGTCCCGGATCGGCACCCTGCTGCTGGCCGGGGCGGCCTCCTCCGAGGGTCACCGAACCTTCTTCAACAGTCTCCTCGTGTGGGACGGCAAGTGGTATCTGTCCATCGCCCAGTCGGGCTACGCGGGCGCCATCCCGCCGGGGTCGGGCAACCCGGCCCAGTCCAATCTGGGGTTCTTCCCCCTCCTGCCCATCTTCATCCACCTGACCCACCTGGTCACCCGGATGGGAGTGACCGGGTCGGCCCTGCTGGTCAATTTCGGCATCGGCCTCGTGGCCGCGGTGGCCGTATGGTGGATGCTCCGCGACGTCTTCGGATTGACGGGAGCGGACAAGGGGACCGCGCTCATCCTCTTCTCCCCCGGTGCCCTGGTGCTCAGCCTGGTGTACACCGAAGGCACCACCATTCTGTTCGCGGCCTGCATGCTGATGGCCCTGCGCCGGCACCGGTGGCTGCTGGCCGGGCTGGCCGCCGGGGCAGCCAGCGCCGCCGACCCGGTGGGGAGCGCGGCCATCGTGCCCTGCGTGGTGGCCGCGGTGATCGCCATCCGCCAGCAGCGTGAGTGGCGGGCCCTGATCGCCCCGGTTCTGGCCCCGGCCGGCGTGGTGATCTTCTTCTCCTACCTGTGGGTTCACACCGGGTCACCCCTCGAGTGGTTCAGGGCCCAGCGAGCCGGATGGCAGAGCGGTGGGTTGGCCGCCGGTGTGCCCAGCCAGTTCGAGGACGTGTTCCACCACGGGTTCGCCAACCTCAACTCGGGGGTGAAGGTGGTCGAGCGCGGTGGTGGCCGTCGCCCTCTTGGTGCTGTTCTTCCGGGCCCACCCCCCGGCCCCGTGGGTCGGCTACGTGGTGGCCGTCCTGGTGCTCGGTGTCCTCTCGCCGGCCATCGGCATCACCCCTCGCCTGCTCCTGCGCTCCTTCCCCCTACTCGGAGTGGTGGGTGCCAAGCTTCCGCCGCCGTGGTTCGAGGCCACCCTCGGCCTCTTCGCGCTCGGCCTCTGTGCCCTCGGCCTCCTGGCCATGAGCGGTCCCACATGGACCCCGTGACCACCGGGGCGCCGAACCTCTCGCCGCCCCGCCGGGGCCGGTGGTGGACGCTGTCCTTGGCCGTGGCCGGCGTCGCCTCGGTGAGTGTGGCCGTGGCCCGGGTGTGGCAGATCACCTGGTACCGCCTCCAGCTCGATATCTCGGTCTACCTGATGGGTGCCCACCATCTGACCGACGGTCGGCTCTATGTGACCGAACTCCCTGTCTACCCCCACCTCCCGTTCACCTATCCGCCGTTCGCCGCCGTCGCCTTCTGGCCGCTCACCATCCTGCCCATGCAGTGGGCCCAGATGCTCTGGGACCTGGGCAACCTGGCCGCACTGTTCGGCGTGATCGCGGTGACGCTGCGGGCGGTGCGGCCCGGTGGCGACCGCGCCCGGGTCCTTCTGTGGTCGGCCGTGCTCCTCGGCCCGGCCCTGGCTCTGGAGCCGGTGTGGCTGAGTTTCACCTACGGGCAGATCAACCTCCTGCTGGCCCTGCTCATCCTGGCCGACCTCACCGGTGCCGCCCACATCGGCGGGCACCGACTGCCCCGGGGCGTGCTGGTGGGCCTGGCTGCCGCGGTCAAGCTGGTGCCGCTGGTCTTCGTGGCCTACCTGTTGGTGACCCGCCAGACCCGGGCGGCCTTGACGGCACTCGGCACCTTCGTCGGTTGCACCCTGGTGGCCACGGCCATCGACCCCTCGGTGTCGTGGTCCTACTGGCACACCTATGCCACCGACGCCAACCGGGTCGGCGACATCCACTTCATCAGCAACCAGAGCCTGTGGGCGGTGGCCGACCGCATCTTCCACCGCAACGTGCCCGGAGCGCTGACCGTGGCGGCCAGCGCCGTCGTCCTGGTGGCCGGCATCGCCCTCGCCCGCTGGGCCTGGGCGTCCTCCTCTTCGTTCCTCGGCATCTTGGTCGCTGCCACCACCGGCTGTCTGGTCTCCCCCATCACCTGGGCCCACCATCTGGTCTGGGTGGTGCCGGTCCTGTTGTGGCTGGTCTGGGCCCCGGACCGACCGGCCGGCGGGCGGCTCTGGGCCCTGGTCGGAGCTGGAGTGTTCTGGTGGGGGCCGATCTGGACGGTCCCGGCCGGAGCCGATCACGAGCTGACCCTCCACGGCTGGAACCTGTTGGCCGCCAACGCCTACTTCTGCGCCCTCGTGGCCTTTCTGGTCGGGACGGCGGCCATGCTGGCGGTCCGCCGTCGGGCCGGCCGGATGAGGCGGGCGATGGAGGGCGACGACCGGCCGGACGCCGGGCTCTCGGCGGTGGCGCCGCCGAGAGCCGTCAGGTCAGCAGCCCCGACCACCAGCTGATGACGTGGGTGATCAGCTGGGACCACTCGTTGCGGAACAACAGGATGAGGATGAAGGGCAGGAACATGAGGAACGGCTGCAGCCGGTAGTACTCGGGCAGCACCCGGACCGGCAGGAGTCGCTCCAGCACCGAGGCGCCGTCCAGGGGCGGGCACGGCAGCAGGTTGAAGACGCCGAGGATGATGTTGGCCAGCCCGGCGATGAAGAGGATCTGGCTGCCCAGGGAAGGGGGGAAGGCCTCGAAGCCCTGACTCCAGTTTTCGTGGACCAGCTGGAGTATGGGCTGGGGTGTGGTGGCTACCAGGACGAACCCCAGCACGGCGGCGATGGCGAAGTTGGTCACCGGCCCCACCAGGGAGACGATGACCGTGTGGTTGCGCGGGCTGCGCAGCTTGTTGGTGGCCACGGGCACCGGCTTGGCCCAGCCGTAGGCACCGATCCCCGACAGCGAGAGGATGGCCGGCACCAGCAGGGTCCCTACCGGGTCGACGTGTTTGAGCGGGTTGAGGGTGAGCCGACCGGCCCGCTTGGCCGTGTCGTCCCCGAAGAACAGGGCCACCACACCGTGGGAGACCTCGTGGAGGATGATCGAGGGCACCAGTACGAGGAAGTAGATGATCTCGAACCGGTTGATGCGGTGGGTCCCGAGCAGCACGGCGATCAGGACGACAGCCACCGCCACGATGACCACCGTGCGTTGGTCGGGTTGGAAGCGCCGCCGGGCCTGGCCGCCGCCGGCCGCTCCCCCGAAGGCCATCAGTGCCCGGCCCGATCAGGGCCGGTTGGCGTGGTTGATGCAGAAGCGGGTGGCCGGCATGGCCTCGAGACGGGCCGGTTCGATGGCCACCCCGCACACCTCGCAGCGCCCGTAGGTGCCCTCCTCCAGCCGGAGGATGGCCTGGGCCACTTCACCCAGGGTGTCACGGAGCTGGCCGGCCAGTACCTCGGCCTCCCCCCGTTCGGCGGTGACCTGGCTGGAGTCGGCGAAGTTGGGGTCGTAGTCGAGGCCGCCGCCCTCGCCGAAGCCGAGCTCGGCCAGCTCCGACTGGAGTTGGACCCGCTCGTGCTCCAGAAGCTGGCGATAGTCGATGGTGGGGGCGTCGCTCGGCACGGATCGATCCTACTTGAGCTGGGACGCAGTGGCCCGCGGGTGGGCCCGCTGGTAGGACGAGCGCAGGTGGTCCTGGCTGAGCTTGGTGTAGATCTGGGTGGTGGCGATGGACACGTGACCCAGAAGCTCCTGGACCACCCGGATGTCCGCCCCGTGGGCCAGCATGTGGCTGGCGCAGGAGTGACGGAGCACATGGGGGCTGACCGTCGATTCCAGCCCGGCCCGCCGGGCGTGGTGGGCCACGATGGCCCAGGCCCCCTGGCGGGACAGCCGGCCGCCCCGGGTGTTGATGAACAGGGCCTCCTCGTCGGACCGGCGGGCCCAACGGGCCGGAGCCATCTCCGGCCGGCCCTGTGAAAGCCAGCGGTCAGTGGCCAGGCGGGCCGGACCGCCGATCGGGACCAGGCGTTCCTTGGACCCCTTGCCGAACACCCGGAGCAGCCCGTCGTCACCCTGCAGGTCCATGAGGGACAGGCCGACGATCTCCGAGATGCGGGCCCCGGTGCCGTAGAGCAGCTCGAGCAGGGCCCGGTCCCGCAGGTCGGCCGGGGTATCGCCGCCGGCCGAGTCGAGCAGGGCCAGCACCTGGCCTTCGTCGAGGGCCTTGGGCAGGCGTCGGGGGATCCGGGGGGAGCGCAGGTCGCTGGTCGGATCGTTGTCGCGGTCGCCTTCGGACACCAAGAAGCGGTAGAGGCCCCGTAGGGCGGTGGTGGCCCGGGCCAGGGAGGCCGGGTTGCGGCCCCGACCCCGCAGTTCGTTGAGGTACCGCTCGATGGCACCGGTGCCCGCCCCGGTGGGGTCGATGCCGGCCTCGGCAGCCCACGACTCCCAGGCCACGATGTCCCGGCGGTAGGCGGCCAGCGTGTTGGCCGACCGTCCCTTCTCGACGGCCAGCCACGAGAGGTACTCCTCGGCCCCGGGGGACAGGGGCCGACGGTGGTGCCGCTCGGTCACGGTGTACCGGCTGACGCTGCTGACTCGGTTGACGCTGCTGAACCGGCTGACGCTGCTGACTCGGCAGATTCCGCCATGCGACGGCGGGCCAGTCCGACGCCGAGAATGGTCTGGGCGTCGATGATCGTTCCGTCGTCGACCAGGCGGTCGAACCGGTCGAGGGCCACCTCGTTGATCCGCATGGCCTGCTCCTCGATGCCCTGGCGGGCCAGCGGGACCGGGGTCAGGCCGGTGGCCAGGTAGATCGAGGCGATCTCGTCGCAGAACCCCGGGGTGATGGCGCACCGGGTGAGCAGGGTGAGCGCGGCGGCGGCGTAGCCCACCTCTTCGGCCAGCTCCCGACGGGCGGTGCGCTCTACGGCCTCCCCTTCGACGTCACAGGTGCCGGCCGGGATCTCGAGGATCCACCGGTTGAGGGCGGGACGGAACTGGTGGACCAGGATCACCGTGCCCCGGTCGGTGACCGGCACCACCGCCACTGCTCCGGGGTGGCGGACGATGTCCCGCTCGAAGGGAACCCCGTTCGGGTCGACGAAGGTGGCCTTGGTCAGGGCGATCACCCAGCCCCGGTGGACGACCTGTTCGCCGATGGCCCGAAACCGGGGAAGGTCGGACGGCTCAGCGCCGGGATCCGCAGCTCCCCCGCCGGGCTCAGCCGACGGCACCGATGTCGATGAGGCGGGGGTCGCGTCCCTCGGCCCGGACCAGGGCTGCCCCCACCAGCTCACGGAAGAGGGGGTGGGGGCGGTCGGGCCGGCTCTTGAATTCGGGGTGGGCCTGGGTCCCTACCCAAAACGGATGCCCGGGCAGCTCGATGAACTCGACCAGCCGGCCGTCGGGAGACATGCCCGAGCAGACCAGGCCGACCTCTTCGAGACGGGTCCGGTAGCGGGGGTTGACCTCGTAGCGGTGGCGGTGGCGTTCGGACACCACTTCGGTGCCGTAGGCCTCGGCCACCTGGGATCCGGGGACCAGCCGGGCGCTGTAGGAGCCCAGCCGCATGGTGCCGCCCTTGTCCACCACGTCGTTCTGGTCGTCCATCAGGTCGACCACCGGGTGGCGGGTGATCGGATCGAACTCGCGGGAGTTGGCTCCGTCCAGACCGGCGAGGGACCGGGCCACCTCGATGATCATCACCTGCAGGCCGAGGCACAGTCCGAGTAGTGGGAGCTCGTTCTGGCGGGCGAAGTGGGCGGCGGCGATCTTGCCCTCCACTCCCCGTTCGCCGAACCCACCGGGGATGACCAGGCCGTCGAAGCCCCGCAGGCCGTCGCGCTGGAGGATGTCGGGCACGGTGGCCGCCTGGATCCACTCGATCTCCACCTTGGCGCCGTGATGGAAGCCGGCGTGGCGGAGCGATTCGACCACCGACAGGTAAGCGTCGGGCAGATCCACGTATTTGCCGATGATCCCGATGCGCACCGGCCTCACCGCCGCGTCGACCTGGTCGACCAGTCCCTCCCAGGTGGACAGGTCGATGGGATGACTGTCCTCGTCGAAGCGGAGGAGGCGGAGGATGTAGCGGTCCAGCCCCTCCTCGTGGAGGACGAGGGGGATCTGGTAGATGTTGTCGGCATCGACGGCCGACACCACCGCCTCGATGGGCACGTCGCACAGGAGCGAGATCTTGCGCTTGAGGTCCTCGGAGATCATCCGGTCGGACCGGCACACGATGACATCGGGTTGGATGCCCCGGCTCCGCAGCTCGGTCACCGAGTGCTGGGTGGGCTTGGTCTTCTGTTCGCCGGAGGGGCCGAGGTAGGGCACCAGGGTGAGGTGGACATAGGCCACGTTCTCGCGGCCGACGTCGGAGCGGAACTGGCGGATGGCCTCGATGAAGGGGACGATCTCGATGTCGCCCACCGTCCCGCCGATCTCCACGATGACCACGTCGACGTCGTCCGAGCCGAGCTCTCGCACCCGCTTCTTTATCTCGTCAGTCACGTGGGGGATGACCTGGACCGTCTTACCCAGGTAGTCCCCCCGCCGCTCTTTGGCGATGACCGACGAGTAGATCCGGCCGGTGGTGGCATTGGAGTTCTTGTGCAGGTTCTCGTCGATGAACCGTTCGTAGTGGCCGAGGTCGAGGTCGGTCTCGCCCCCGTCCTCGGTGACGAAGACCTCGCCGTGCTCGAAGGGGTTCATGGTGCCGGGGTCGACGTTGATGTACGGGTCGAGTTTGCACATGGTCACCCGTAGACCACGGCACTTGAGCAGTCGGCCCAGCGAGGATGCGGTGAGACCCTTGCCCAGTGACGACGACACGCCGCCGGTGAAGAAGATGTACTTGGTGTCCCGGGTCATCGGGCGGGCCGCCGGTGCCGGACCGGATTGAGGCCGGTCCGAGGCCGGTTCGCCGGTGAAGGCCGGTTCGCCAGTACCAGGTCTGCCGGCCGAAGGTTCCCCCGCAAGATCCCCCAAGGGCTGCATCGGGCCGTCCACGTCGGGCACCTGATGAGGCTAGCGGAAGCCGACCGACTTCGGTGCGGACCCCAGTGTCCGTCTGGGTGCAGCGGAGTCATCGGTCGCCGTCGGGCACCCCGGTCCCTGCCCCGAGCAGTTCCACCGCGTGGCGGCGGGCCGAGTCGCTGTCGGGGCGTCCCGACAGCATCCGGCTGAGCTCGACCACCCGGTCCTCACCTTCGAGGACGGTGACCTCCGAACGGGTGCGTCCGGACCGCTCCACCTTCCGCACCCCGACCTGATGATCGGCCTGGGCCGCCACCTGGGCCAGATGGGTCACCACCAGAACCTGGGCCTCCCGCCCGAGGCCGGCCAGGGCGGTTCCCACCGAGGTCGCCGCGGCGCCGCCGACGCCGGCGTCCACCTCGTCGAAGATCATCACGCCGGCCGCCTCGGAGATGGCCAGCCGGATGGCCAGCATGGTCCGAGCCAACTCACCGCCGGAGGCCACCTTGGCCAGGGCCTGGGGCGGCTCCCCCGGGTTGGCGGAAAAGCCGAAGCTGACCTGGTCGGCGGCACCCTCCCCCTCCACCGTGACGGTGAAACGGGCGGAGGGAAGCGCCAGCTGATGGAGGGTGTTCTCGATCTCCCCGGCCAGCTGCGGAGCGACCTTCCGCCGGGCGGCGGCCACCTCGGCCTGGCGTTCGGTCAGCTCGGCCCGGGTCGACTCCAGCTCGATATCCAGCGCCGCCGACCGGTGCTCGCGGTCGTCGATGGCGGCCAACTGACGCCGGGCCTCCGTGGCGAAGGCGAGGACACCGTCGAGGCCGGGACCGTATTTGCGCTCCAACTGGTGGAGCAGCTGTCGTCGGCTCCGCACCTCCTCGAGCCGCGCCGGGTCGTCCTCCCAGGTCTCGACCACGGTGCGCAGCTCGGCAGCCAGATCGGCCAGATCGGCCATCGCCGAACGCACCCGCGACGACAAGCCGGCCAGCGCTTCGTGGCCGTCGAGGGCACCGGCCGCTCGGGCCAGGGCGTCCACCGCACCGCTCCCCTCCTCACCGGAGACGGCGGCCAGCGCGGTTGCCGCGGCCAGCCGGTGGGTGGACGCGGTAGCCAGCCGGTCTTCTACGACCTCGAGCCGGCTGTCCTCGCCGGGATCCTCCACGCCGGCCCGCTCGATCTCGTCGATCTGGTAGCGGAACAGGTCGGCCTCGCGGGCGCGCTGGCGGGCGTCGCCACCCAGGGAGGTGAGCTGACCCTCGATCTCTGACACCCGGCGACGGGCGGCCTCTGCGGCTGAACGATCGATGCCGCCGAAGGCATCGAGGGCCAGGCGCTGGGCCTCGGTGTGGATGAGGGACCGGTGCTGGTGCTGCCCGTGGATCTCGATGAGTCGACCGGCCACCTCGGCCAGCGATCCGACGGTGGCCATCCGGCCGTCGATCCACGCCTTCGACCGGCCCTGGCGGGCCACCGACCGGGCCAGCGTGATCTCGCCTCTCTCGTCATCTCGGTCGTCGGCCCGGTCAATCCGGTCGGGTGCCACGAACCGGCCCTCGACCAGCGCCTGGTCGGCACCGGCCCGCACCATCGAAGGATCGGCCCGTCCACCCAGCAGCAGGCTGAGCGCCTCGACCAGCAGCGTCTTGCCGGCCCCGGTCTCGCCGGTCAGCGCGGTCATCCCCGGTTGGAAGGCCACGGTGACGTCGTCGATCACCCCGAGGTCGCGGACGCGGAGTTCAACCAGCAGAGGGCCCATCGTTTCGTTCCCTAGCGGTCGGCGAGATGGAACTTCGCCCGCAGGATCGAGTGGAAATCCGTGGAGTGGTAGGTCACCAGGCGGGCCGGCCGGTCACCCTCCCGGCACTCGACTGTGGCCCCCGGCTCGAGCGTGGACACGGTTACACCGTCGATGACCAGCACCGCCGAGCGGGGCTCGAGGACATCCAGCCGGAGTCGCTCGGCCGGGTCGAGGACCAGGGCCCGGTCGAACAGCATGTGGGGCGAGACCGGGGTGACCACCATGGCCCGGAGCCGGGGCGACAGCACCGGGCCCCGTGCCGAGAGGTTGTAGGCGGTCGATCCGGTGGGGGTGGCGATGAGCAGTCCGTCGGCCGCGTAGGTGACGAAGGGTCGATCGTCGATGGAGGCGGCGATGCGCACGGTGTGCCCGGGAACGGTCTTTTCGACCGTGGCCTCGTTGAGGGCCGAACGTTGGGCCACCAACTCCCCGTGGCTGTCGTGGACGGTGACCGCCAGGGTCATCCGCTCCTCCACCTGGTGGGAGCCGGCCAGAAAGGCGGCGAGAGCGTCCTCGAGTCCGGCCGGCTCGATCTGGGTGAGGTAGCCGAGGCGGCCGATGTTGACGCCGAGGACGGGGATGCCCCCGGCCAGGGCCAGTTCCACCGACCGCAGCAGTGTTCCGTCGCCGCCCAGACTGACCAGCAGGTCGGCACCATCGGCCGAAACCGTCCCGTCGTCGTGCAGTGCCGAGATGACCCGGTGACCCTGAGTCGAGAGCCACGACGAGGCCCGTTCGGCCAGCGCCTCGGCCTCGGGTCGGTGCGGGTTGGTGAAGAAGGCGATGGTGGCCATGGTCTAGGCCACCCCGGCCCGGTGGTGGGCCTCGGTCACGGCGGTGTCGATGAGGTGATCGGTGTCCGGCGGCCGGTGTCGCCCGGCCGGGGGCCCGGGGGCCCGGGCGTGGATCAGGAACTCGATGTTGCCGGCCTGTCCGGTGAGAGGTGAGGGCATGACCCCCATGATGACTGCTCCGGCCGCTCCGAGCGCACCGCTGACCCCGGTGAGGGCCTGGCGGTGGAGTACGGGATCGCGGATGACCCCCTTGCCTTTCGAGACCTGGGCTCGTCCCGCCTCGAACTGGGGCTTGACCAGCAGCACCAGCGGCGCTCCGGGGGCTACCACCTCGCCGCACAGGACGGGCACGGCCCGGGTGGCCGATATGAAGGAGAGATCCGCCGCGGCCAGGTCCACCGGCTGACCACCGACGGTGTCGAGGGTCACATCGCGGATATCCAGGCGCTCGTGGCTCTCCACCCGCCGGTCTTGGCGAAGCCGGAAGTGGAGCTGTCCGTGCCCCACGTCCACCGCCACCACTGCTGCCGCTCCGGCCTGCAAGAGGCAGTCGGTGAACCCTCCGGTCGAAGCGCCGGCGTCGAGGGCCCGGAGCCCACGGACGTCGATGGCGAAGCCGGTCAGGGCGGCGGCCAGCTTCTCGCCGCCGCGGCTCACGAATCGGTCGGGAGTGCCCAACAACTCGACCGGTTCGGACGGCGCCACCAGGCGGGCCGGCTTGTCGGCCACCGCGCCGGACACGAGGACACGCCCCTCTTGGATGAGGGAAACCGCCCGGGGTCGGGTTTCGACCAGTCCCCGCTCGACCAGGACCCGGTCGAGGCGCCGCCGTGGGGCGTTGCTCAGCCGGTCGATCCGGGGCTGGCCGGCGGAGCGGTGGCCGCGGATGCGTTGGCCGCGGACGTGGTGACCGGGGCTTTTTTGGCCGGGGCCTTCTTGGCCGGAGCTTTTTTGGCTGCCGCCTTCGTAGCTGCCGTCTTCTTGGCCGGGGCCTTTTTGGCTGCGGCCTTCTTCGCTCCTGTTTTGTTGGCCGGGGCCTTCGTAGCTGCCGTCTTCTTGGCCGGGGCCTTCTTGGCTGCCGCCTTTGCTCCCCCGGTAGCCGCCTTGCCGGCTTCGGCCGTGCGTCCGAGCAGGGTGGCCACCTGGTGGGCCAGATCCTCGAGACTGGTGATCCCCATCCCCTCCATTTGGTGGGTCACCTCGCGGCGCACCTGAGCGACCAGTACCTCGCGGCTCTTGCGACTGCGCTCGATCAGGTCCTCCACCCGGGCCCGCGCGTCACCGCTCTGGAACTCCCCGCTCTCGACCAGGTCCTGAACCAACTGTTCGGCCTTGGCCCGGGTGAGACTGGTGAAGGCGATCCCGGCATCGAGGTAGCGCTGCCATCCGTCCTTGGCGACCATTGGCCCACTCTACCGGGCGGGCCGTTGGCGAACAGCCCTTTTTTCCGGTCAGTGCGGCAGTCTTGTGTCGGTCAGTGCGGCAGCCTTGTGTCGAGTGCCACCTCGACCAGTGAGACGAAATCGGGAGCTCGGAGTGCCACCGGAACTCCGAGCTTTTGCACCGATGCCGCGGTGACGCCGGAGTCGACCAGGCCGAAGGGAACGCCCAACCGTTCGGCCAGACGTCCGTCGGTTCCGGGTTGGTCGCCCACCATCACTACCGAGGGGTCGCCCCGCCGGAACCCGAAACGCTGCTCCATCAGCGATGCCATCGGCTCATGGGGTTTGCCGGCGATCTCGGGTACCACGCCCGACGCCGTGGCCACCGCGGCCAACAGTGCTCCCGATCCTGGCATGAGTCCTTCCGGTGTCGGGTGGGTGGGATCCTCATTGGTCCCCACCAGGCGATCCGAGTCCCGGGCTGCGGTGGCGATGGCGGCCAGGGCGGCGAAGTCGAAGGAGCGGCTCCATCCCACCACCGCAGCGTCCACCCGCCCGCCGTCGACGGAGTGCACCCCCCGGGCGTCCAGTGCTTCGTGGACGCCGTCCTCGGCCAGCACGCGGACGGCCTGGCCCGGCTCCAGCAGCGAAGCCGCCGCGGTGGCCGAGGTGGCCAGATCGGCGACTGACGACTCGATCCCGGCCCGTTGCAGGCGCGCCATGAGCAACGCCGTGGTCGGTGCCGAGTTGTTGGTGGCGAAGACCACCCGGACGTTCCGCTCTCGCAGCGCGGCCACCGCTGCTGCCACGTTGCCGATGGGTTCACCGGTGAGCCAGATGACACCGTCCAGGTCGACGATCCACAGAGCCGCCGAAGGGAACGGTCCGCCCGCCTCCGCCTTCGCTGCCGGTCCGGTCACTCGGCGGAGTGGTCGGACCCCGGCTCGGTCGAGGTCACCTTGGTCGACCTGCGGGTCCGGCGGGTGGAGGCGGCCAGCTGGTCGGCCGACTCGAGGGCCCGTGAGATCAGGCCCGACAGATGGTTGAGCGTAGCGGTCGGAGGTTCGGGTGGTGCCGGTGGCGACGCCCGATCGCCCGGATGCGACCCACCAGCCGCCGGCGCCGGTGGGGGTTCGGACGGCAGTGCCCCCTCAGCCGACCCCTCGGCCGACGGCGCCAGGGGCCGGGCACTCAGGTCGGCGATGCGTTCACCGGTGATCCGGGCGGCCCGCTCCCAGTAGGAGCGGAACATTCCGATGTCGAACGCCCCGTCCCGCACCCGGGCCTGGTCGAGGAGCTTGGCCGGAGGATCTTTGAGGTCCCGCACCACATGGAGGAGAGCCAGTACCCGCAGGGCGTACCAGGTGGGATCGATCTCCCACCACACGAAGCCCTGTCGGGCCGAGGCCGGTAGGTAGTGGTGGTTGTTGTGCCAGCCCTCGCCGCCGGTGACGAGGGCGATCACCATCGAATTGCGGCTGGTGTCCGGTGTGGCGTACCGCCGCCGTCCGATCAGGTGGGCCATCGAGTTGACCAGGAAGGTGCCGTGCCACAGGAGCACCGTGGACAGAAAGAAGCCGATGAGCAGCCCGCCCCATCCGCCGAGGATGAAACAGGCGATGCCCAGCACCCAAGGGCCGATCCACGAGAAGCGCTCGAGGAACCGGAGCTCGGGATAGGCGGCGAAGTCCCTGATCACGGTGAGGTCGGTGGTTTTGTACTTGGTGGACAAGATCCAGCCGACGTGACTCCACCAGACGCCGTCCCGAGGCGAGTGCACGTCGTCGTCGAGGTCGGTGTAACGGTGGTGGAGCCGGTGGTGGCCGGCCCACCACAGCGGACCTTTCTGTACGGCGCACGTTCCGCCCAGGGCCATGAGGAACTGGGGCACCCGCCCCATCCGGTAGCTGCGGTGCGAGAAGTAGCGGTGGTACCCGGCGGTGATGAAGAACATCCGGGTCACGTAGAGCACCGCGCACAGCAGCCAGTCCTCCCAGGTGACGGCCACGAAGACGGCGCCTAGAGGGGCCAGGTGGGTGGCGAAGAAGGGCACCGAGGACACCCAGTCGGTTCGGTCGACGGACTCCTCCACATCCGTGGCGTTCGAGGTGTCTGTCGACACGGCGGTGGCTGCGCTCATGAGGAGGTGCCGCCGCTACCGACGACGGGTGCCTGATGGTACCCGAACCGGTGGGTGGGAACGGTGCGGTGGGTCGGGCCGACGCCGCCGGTTCCTCCGGCCTTGGGCCGGGTCACTTGGGGACGTAGAGGTTGCCGTTGGTTCCCTTGATGATCTTGATGGGGGTCAGCCCGTAGGTGGCCGGTCCCCGGATGACGGCCCCGGTCCTCGGGTTGAACTCCGAACCGTGGCACGGGCAGGCGATGATCCGCGATCCCGTCTGGTAGGCGACAGTGCAGCCGGCGTGGGGACAGATGGCGTCGAAGGCCACGAAGGTGTCGGCGACCTGTTGGATCACCAGGGCCGGGTCGCCGGTGGCCGGGTCGGTGAAGGCGGCCGCACCTCCCACCGGTACGCCGGAGGCCGGGCCGACCGAGGCACCCGACGGAACGTTTGCGGCCGTGGTGGTGGGACCCGATCCATCCGAGGTGGTGGAGCTCGACCCGGTGGAGGCGGAGAGCGCCTGGTTGCCGGAGGAACCGGCACCGTGGGTGCCTCCGGCCGCCCTCCCGATCGCCGAGGCCAACCCGCCGACCACGATCACCACTCCGGCGGCCAGGCCGGCGAGGGCACCCTTGGTCAGCACGTCCCGCCGGGGCAGGCCCGGGGCCGGATCGGGCCGGCGCAGCCTGCGTCGGGCCAGCCAGGTGTCGAGGGCGGGGGCACCGGCCGCGCCGGCCAGGGCCAAGGGGGTCCAGGCGAAGAAGAAGACGATGTCCGAGCCGTTGTAGTAGGGCGAGGCATGGAAGCTGACGGCCAGGAAGAGCGAGAGGGACAGGATCATGCCGGCCCCCGCGGCCGCCCGCATCCACAGGCCGACCAGCACTCCGAGGCCGACGGCCACCTCGCCGACGGCGATCACCGCTCCGATCAGTGGGGCCACCGACACCAGGTGGGTGATGAGGGCGTGGATGGGGCTCGACCGGGTGGAGGCGATGAGCTGGGCATGGATACCGGTCGGGCTGGACGCCGCGAAGAACCGGGGATTGGCCAGCTTCTGCAGCCCGGCGAAGAGGAAGGTCGCCCCGATGAAGAGGCGGAGGGGCAGGATGAACCACCCGGTGGCCACCGTCCCGTCGGCCCGGCGCACCGTCCACATCGTGTCGGCCGCGCCGACCTCGGACCCGTCCGGAGTGTCCGAGGTCGAACCGGTCGATCCCGACGTCACCAGCCCGCTCCCATGGTCGGGCACCCTACCGGGTGATAGGCCGGGTCGGAGGTCACCGGGGGCCGGGCCTGGTTGCCCAACGGGGTGGTTGGTGGGCGGCGGTGGGGAGCGCGTACCATGACCGCATGGATCAGCTGGCTACCGCCGCGAGCGCCTACGCACCTCCGGCCGCCCGGTCGAGGGCTGACGCGGCCATGCGCCGATGGCTGCGGGTCCCCGCCGACCAGGCTCCCATCGACGAGTCGGAGACCCACCGGATCTTCAGCGCCTCGATCTTCTTGTCCGCACTCCGGTGCCTGCTCAGCTACATCGTCCTGCCGGTGGTGCTACCGGCGGTGGGCCTGGCCCACGGTGTCGGGCCGGCCATCGGCATCCCCATCGGGGTGTTGGCCCTCACCTTCGACTATCTGGGAATCCGTCGGTTCTGGCTGGCCGATCACCGGCAGCGGTGGGCGTTCACCGCCCTCTACGCGGTGGTGGGGACCATGGTGCTTACCCTGGTGATCGTCGATCTCGTCGACGCCATCGGCTGACCGTCGCACCGTGCCTACCAACGTCTCGTCTACCAACGTCTCGTCTACCAACGTCTCGTCTACCAACGTCTCGTCTAGCAACGTCTCGTCTAGCAACGTCTCGTCTAGCAACGTCTCATGTTGACCGTCGGCCTCAACCACGTTGCCACCCTGACCCACGACGCTGACCGGCTGCACGGCTTCTACCGCGACGTGTTCGACGCCGAAATCCTCCGCAACGCCCCAGAGGTCGTAGGCGACAACGCGGTCTGGCTTTCCATCATCAAGCTCGGGCCCTACGCCGAGCTCAACGTATTCCAGATCGACGGCAACACCGAGGCCGACCGCCAGGTGCCCATGTTCGGACGGGGTCGCATCGATCACTTCGCCCTCCAGGCAGCCTCCCTGGACGCCTTCGAGATCATTCGTGATCGCCTGATGGCCCGCGGGGCGGCCGACGACTTCGTCACCGACTTCGGTCCGGTGCTCAGCATCTTCTTCCGCGATCCCGACGGCCTCGAAGGCGAGGTGTGCGTGGACAACCCTGACGCCGAGTCCGGGGTCACCCACCCGCCGGGCACCCCGGCGCGCCGGTACATGTCCGACACCGGCTGATCCCGGTCGAGCGGAGCCCCAACCCCCACCCGCCAGGCCGCCCACCTAGCCGCTGGCCCCGATTCAAGCCTGGCCCCGTGCCTGTCGATACCAGGGGTGATGATCCCTGCCCCCGCCGAGCCACGCATGCCGCGGCGGCGACGACCGGTGGGTGCGCGTCCTGGCCGTGATCGCCCTGGCCTGGGGCCTGGCCTATCTGGTCTGGCGGGTCGGCTTCACCTGGCACGGCTCCCAGCCGGTGCTCTACGGGCTCCTGCTCGCCTCCGAGATCTTCGGCCTGATCATGCTGGCCTCGTTCACCTTCCTGGCCTGGCGGGTGCCGGTGTCCGAACGGCCCGCCATCGGCTGGAGACCCACCGTCGACGTGTTCGTCTGCACCTACGACGAGGGACTCGACGTCCTCGGCGCCACCCTGGTCGGATGCGCCCGGATCACCTACCCGCACGCCACCTGGGTCCTCGATGACGGCCGCCGTCCCGACGTCCGCGACCTGGCCGAACGGTACGGTGCCCACTACCTGACCCGCCCCACCAACGAACACGCCAAGGCCGGCAACGTCAATCACGCCCTGGACCACACCACCGGGCAGCTGGTGCTCGTTCTCGACGCCGACCATGTACCTCAGCCCGACATCCTCGATGCCACCGTGGGCTACTTCGACGACCCGTCGGTGGCGCTCGTCCAGACCCCGCACGATTTCGGCAACCTCGACTCGTTCCAGCACTTCGAGACCGGACGTCACGACCAGAGCATGTTCTTCGAGGTGATCATGCCGGGCAAGGACCGCCACGATGCCGCCTTCTGGTGCGGATCGGCCGCCGTCATCCTCCGCCACGCCCTCCTCAGCATCGGGGGGATCGCCACCGAGACGGTGGCTGAGGACTTCCACACCACCATCCGCCTGCACGGCCAGGGGTGGCACACCCGCTACCACGACGAGACGCTCGTCCAGGGGCTCGCTCCCCACGACCTGGCCTCCTTTCTCCTCCAGCGTGACCGGTGGGCCCGCGGCAATCTGGCCGTCCTACGGACGGCGGAGAACCCGGTGGTGGCTCCGGGGCTGAGCCTCAGCCAGCGGGTCAGCTACTCGTCCTCCCTCTTGGGCTACTTCGTGCCCCTGCAGCGGTTGACCATGCTGGCCGTGCTGGTGTCCATGCTGGTCACCGGGCGCCTCCCCCTGCACGGTGCCCCGTGGCAGTTCGCCCTGTTCTGGTTGCCGTGGATGGCCCTCAACCTGGCCGCCTCGGCCGCGCTGTGCCGGGGCCAGGCCAGTCTGTGGGACGGCTCGTACTCGACCCTTTTGACCACCGGCATCTTCACCCGCGCCGCCTTCGTGGTGCTGCATCCCTTCCGGGCCTCGTTCGAGGTCACGCCCAAGGACGGCATCGACGACGGCGGGTGGACCGCCCTCCGCCAACTGCGCCTGGTGTTGGCCACCGCGCTGGTGTTGGCCGCGTCCCTGGTGGCCCGGGCCCTGGCCCAGACCGGGCTGCTTCCTCTTCCCCCGTTGCGCGGCCTGGCCCTGGCCGCCGGGATCGTCTTCGCCGCCTGGGAGCTGGCCCTCATGGGTGCAGCCCTGGGCAAGGTGACCCGCCGCCACCAGATCCGTCACCACTACCGCATACCGGTCGAGATCGCCGGCGTGATCAACGGGACGCTGGTGCGGGTGGTCGACCTCACCCCGAGCGGTGCCGGGGTGATCGCCCCTCGGCCCATCGAGCTGGGTTCGGAGGTGGGGCTGCGACTCGAGCTTCCCGACGTGACCGGGCATGTCGAGGAGGTCAAGGTGCGCTTCACCATCGGATCGTGCCGGGCCGCGACCGGGCTCGGTTGGCGGATGGGGGGCACCCTCACCCCGGTGTCCGAGAAGGACGGGGAGCGGCTCATCGAGCACTGCCACCTGGTCACTTCCCGAGCCCGGTTGGTGGCGTCGGGCCATCTCCGGTCGGACGGATCGGTGGCGCCGCCCTCCCGCAGCACCGAGGCCGCCTCGGCTCCAATGGAAGAGTCCCAGTCGGCCAGCGGCTGACGTCGACCAGGCCCCACCGGGCCGGAGCTGCGGGCCTGACGCGCCGGGCCTGAGACACCCATAGGGTTGACTGCAACCGTGGTCACCACTGTGCCTAAACCCCAGGCCCCGACAGGGGCACCGTTCCCCGGGCCCGACGGGGTCACCCCGGACTCGATCCTGTGCACCTTCCACCCGGCGGTGGCCGGATGGTTCCGTCGTCGTTTCCCGGACGGTCCCACCGAGCCGCAGCGTCGGGCGTGGCCCCTCATCGCCACCGGTCACGATGTACTGGTCGCCTCCCCCACCGGTACCGGCAAGACCCTGACCGGATTCCTCATGGCCATCGATGCTGCCTACCGGGCCCACCGCCCGGATGGTGACGACCGAACGGCCAGTAATCGGGCTGCCGGACCCGGGGTGGTCTACGTGTCCCCGCTCCGGGCGCTCGCCACCGATGTCCACCAGAACCTTCAGGTGCCGCTGGAGGAGATCGCCGACGAAGCCGAGCGGTTGGGTTTCACACCGCCGCCGCTCACGGTGGCCCTCCGCACCGGCGACACCCCGGCCGCCGAGCGGGCGGCCATGCGCCGGTCGCCTCCCGACCTGTTGGTGACCACGCCCGAGTCGCTCTACCTGCTGCTCACCGCCCCCTCCGGACGGGCCATGCTGGGCGCCGTCCACACGGTGATCGTCGACGAGGTCCACACCTTGGCCCGCGACAAACGCGGGGCCCACCTGGCGTTGAGCCTCGAGCGCCTCGACCACCTGGTGTCGGCCGGGGCCGGCCGGCTCCAACGGATCGGACTGTCGGCCACCCAGCGTCCCCTCGAGGTGGTGGCCCACTTGCTGTCGGGGAACCACCCTGACCGTCCGGCCACCGAGGTGGTGGACTGCGGGCACCGCCGCGACCTCGATGTGGCCATCGAGCTTCCCGACAGTGAGCTCGAGGCGGTGACCAGCTCCGGCCAGCTGTCCGATGTGCTCGACCGGATCGCCGCCCACGTGCTCGACCATCGCACAACCCTCATCTTCGTCAACACCCGCAAGATGGCCGAGCGGGTGGCCCACCAGCTGGCCGAGCGCCTGAGCCCACCCGACGACGGCGACCACCTGGCCGGCGGACCGCCCGGAGCCGGTGACCCCATCGACGCCGCGCTGCAGGTGGCCGCCCACCACGGCAGCCTGTCCGCCGCCCGTCGTCGTCTGGTCGAACAGCGCCTCCGAGCCGGAGACCTGCGGGCCCTGGTGGCCACCGCATCACTCGAGCTGGGCATCGACGTGGGTCCGGTCGAGTTGGTGTGCCAGATCGGCTCGCCCCGGTCCATCGGGACCTTCCTCCAGCGGGTGGGCCGGGCCAACCACCAGCTGAAGGGGACGCCGGTCGGTCGCCTCTATCCGCTCACCCGCGACGAGCTGGTCGAGTGCACCGCCCTGCTGGCCGGGGTTCGGGCCGGCCACCTCGATCGGCTCGAGCCGCCGGTGGCTCCCCTCGACGTTTTGGCCCAGCAGCTGGTGGCCGAGGTGGCGGCCGCCGAGGAGTGGGACGTCGACCAGCTCTACCGCCTGGTGTGTCGGGCCGCGTCGTACGCCGACCTCGAGCGGGCGACCTTCGACGAGGTGGTCGAGCTGTGTTCGTGGGGCATCCAGACCGGCCGGGGCCGCCGGGGCGCCCACCTCCACCACGACGCGGTGAACGGGCGGCTCCGGGCCCGGCGCGGGGCTCGGCTGGCCGCCGCCACCAGCGGCGGTGCCATCCCCGAAACCGGCGACTACCGGGTGGTGCTCGACCCGGACAACGTCTCGGTGGGCTCGGTGCACGAAGACTTCGCGGTGGAGGCCACGGTGGGTGACATCTTCCTCCTCGGCACCCACTCGTGGCGGGTGGCGGCCGTCTCGACCGGCACGGTCCGGGTTACCGACGCCGGCGATCTCCCTCCGACCATCCCGTTCTGGCTGGGCGAGGCGCCGGCCCGTTCGGCTGAGCTGTCCCGGGAGGTGAGCGACCTGCGGGCCGCCCTCGAGCCGCTGTTGGCCGCCGGCGACGGCGAAGGGGCCCGACGGTTGGTCAGCGACCGGGCCGGGGTGGCGGACGAGGTCGCCGACCAGGTGGTGGTGTACCTGGCCGCCGGCTTGGCCGCCCTCGGGGCCATGCCCACCGTCGACCGGTTGGTCATCGAGCGGGTCTTCGACGAGGCCGAGGGGACCCAGCTCATCGTCCACTCCCCCAACGGCGGCCGGATCAACCGGGCCCTCGGACTGGCACTGCGTAAGCGCTTCTGCGTCTCCTTCGACTTCGAACTGCAGGCGGCGGCCGACGACGACACGGTGGTGCTCTCCCTCGGGCCTCAGCACAGCTTCCCCCTGCCCCAGGTGCCGTCGATGCTCCGGAGTCGGACGGCCACCGAGGTGCTCACCCAGGCCGTCCTGCCCCACCCCATGCTGGCCGCCCGTTGGCGCTGGAACCTCAACCGGGCCCTGGTGGTGCCCCGGTCCCGCGGGGGTCAGCGTCGGCCCATCCACCTCCAACGCATGGAAGCCGAAGACCTGCTGGCTGCTACCTGGCCGGCCCTGGCCGCCTGTCAGGAGAACGCCGCCCCCGGACCGGTGCCGGTCTCCGACCACGTCCTGGTGCGCCAGACGGTGGCGGACTGCCTGACCGAACCGCTCGACGCGGCGGGTCTGGTGGCTCTGTTGGAGCGGATCGAGTCCGATCGGGTCGAGGTGTGTTTCGTCGAATCGGTCGAACCGTCCCCACTGTCCCACGGCATCCTCACCGGCCGGCCCTACACGTTTCTCGACGGTGCGCCTCTGGAGGAGCGTCGGACCCAGGCGGTCGCCGTCCCCCGTGGCCTCGGACCGCTCGGTCCGGACGGGCTGCCCGACCGCCTGCCGGTGGCGGCCGGTGACCTCGGCCCTCTCGACGAGGCGGCCACCTCCGACCTGCTGGACCAGGTCGGCCCCCGGCCCCGGAGCGCCGACGAACTCCACGACCTGCTCCTCTCGCTGGTCCTGGCCCGTCCGGTGCCGGCCTGGCAGCACTGGTTCGGTGAGCTCCGCGCCGACGGACGCGCCGATCAGGTGGCGGGGGCCTGGGTCCCCACCGAGCGGAGGGCCATGGCCGATGCGGTGCTGGCCTCACTGGCCGACCCGGGGACCTCGGACGACGACGCCCTGGCCGAATGTGTGCGTGGCCACCTGGAGGTGGCCGGACCGGTCACCGTGGCCGAGCTGGTGGCTGACGCCACCCTGCCCACCGGCAGCGTCCGCGGCGCACCGCTCACCGTGCCCCGGGCCCGCACCGGTCTCGGACGGCTGGAGGCGTCGGGTGGCGCCATACAACTTCCCGACGGCCGCTGGTGCGCTCGCCACCTGCTGGTCCGGCTGCACGCGGCCAGTCGGCAGCGCCGTCGCCATCGGGTGGAGCCGGCCGGAATCGCCGACTTCATGCGCTTTTTGGCCTGTTGGCAGCACGTGGCTGCGGGGACCAAGGTCGAGGGGCGCTCCGGCCTGCTGGCCGTGGTGGAACAGCTGTCCGGTATCGAGGTGGCGGCCGGCGAGTGGGAGGGGAAGATCCTTCCCGCCCGGGTGGTCGACTACGACCCGTGCTGGCTCGACGAACTGTGCCTCGGGGGGGAGGTGGCATGGGGACGCCTGACCCCGCGGGCGGAACGGTCAGCCCCCGACGACGGAGCGGCGCCGTCCGGTCCGACCCGTCGGGGTGCCTCGACCCCGTCACCGGCCACACCGTTGGCCATCGTCGCCCGCTGCGACCTGGCCTGGACGCTGGCCGCCGTGCGGTGCGACCGGACGGTGGTCGAGCCGACCACCGGTGCTGCCGCCGACGTCCTGGCCGCCTTGCGGGCCGGTGGCGCGTGCTTCCGGTCGGACCTGCCTGCGCTGGCCCACCGGCTGGACGCCGAGGTCGACGAAGGGTTGTGGGATCTGGTCGCCGGGGGCGTGGTGACGGCCGACGCCTTTTCGGCGGTACGGTCGCTGTTGGCCGGACGATCCCGCCGTCGGCCGGCCCACCGTCGGGCGTCACGGGGCCGGCGGCGGGCCGGGGTGGGGACCGGCGTGGGGGAGGGTCGGTGGTCGCTGTTGCCCGGGGTGGGACCGGTCGACTCCGAACCGGGGGCCGGGCCGGCTACCGAGGAGCTGGCCGAAGCAGTGGCCTTCCAACTGCTGGACCGCTGGGGCGTGATGGCCTGGGACCTCTGGTCACGCGAGTCCTACCGGATCCCCTGGCGCGACGTGGTGCGGGCCTTCCGGAGGCTCGAAGCCCGGGGCCAGGTCCTCGGCGGCCGGTTCGTGGCCGGCATCTCCGGCGAGCAGTACGCCACCGCTGAGGCGGCCGCCCTCCTCACCGAGGTGCGTCGAGATCCCGGGAGGGGTGCCGACGTGGTGGTGGCCGGAGCCGACCCGCTCAATCTGACCGGCGGGGTGCTGAACGGCGACCGGGTGCCGGCGTTACGGCACCGGACCGTCCGCTTCGAGGCCGGGCTGCCGACCGGTCCCCAACCGGATGGAGACCGGATGTCGGAGCCGTCGCCACCGGCCCGGTTGCCCGTACCGGGCCCGTAACGTCGGAGGCCCGCTCACTACCCGCGCTCACTATGTGCGCTCGCTTCGTGTGCCCGCTAGGTGCGGGCCGGTCGCCAGTCGGGATGGAGCCCGTGGGTCAGGGCCACCTTCTGGGCCCGGACGGTGGCGCCGTTGTCCACCTCGGCGGGCCGGTCGGCCAGCCAGGCGATGACCACGCCGGGCACCGAAGGTGGCGCGCCGCTGTACCGGCCGACCAGGCCCAGGGCCTCGGCGTTGGCCTGTTGGCGTTCGGTATCGACGTAGCCCGGGTCGAGGTTGTAGGCCCGGATACCTCGATCGCCGAACTCCACGGCCACGAGTGGTGCCATCCGGTGGAAGGCCGCCTTGGAGGCTGCGTAACCCAGGCCCCAGCCCCCCTGACCCACCGGGCCGGGAGGGTCGGCGGTGGCGGTGTGGGAGGTCACGTCGATGATGGTGCCGCTCCCGCGCTCGACCATGCCGGGCAGCACGGCCTGCACCAGCAAGAGTGGTGCCACCACGTTGGCGTCCAACTTGGCCTCGAACCATTCGGTGGTGAGGTCGAGCAGGGGAACCATGCTCCCCGGACCGGTATCGACCGCGTTGTTGACGAGCAGGTCGATGCCGCCCCACTCGTCGGCCACCCGGTCGACGGCGGCGGCCAGCGCCGGGCGGTTGTGCAGATCGGCCACCAGGGGAAGACAGGGCACCCCGAGGGCCGAGACGAGGTCGGACGTCTCCTCCAGGCTTCCCGGAACCGGGCGTCCCCGGCCGGTGTCTGAATCGTCGCGGCCCTCACCGGACCACTCGGTGCGTCCGGTGATCGCCACCTGCCAGCCCGAGCCGGCCAGGGCCAGGGCGGTGGCCTTGCCGATGCCCCGGGTGGCCCCGGTGACCAGGGCTCGTCGGGATGGTGCTCCGTCGGCCACCTCCGGTGTCTGGCTCAGTGGTCCGAGTGGGTGTCGACGATGAGTACCGAGCAGGGAGCGGCGTGGGCGACCGAGTTGGGGATGCTCCCGAGCACCCGCCGTGCCCCCTTCATCCCCTTGTTCCCGACCACGATGAGATCCGCACACTCGCGCTCGGCCACCCGGACCACGGCATCAGCGGGGTTGCCCGAGGCGGTGTGCACCACTGGCCGCAGGCCCCGCTCCTCGGCCACGAAGGACAGCACCTGCAGCAGGGCGTCGGCGTCGCTGGTGATCGCCGAGACGTCGCGGAACTCCTTGGGCAGATCGTCGCGGTGGACGGACTTGGCTTCGTAGGCGGTCACGATGTGCAGGGCTCCGCCGGACATCCGGGCCACGTCGGCGGCCACCTCCACCGCCTGGCGGGCCGTGGACGAATCATCGGCACCGACCACCACTGTCTCGAACATGGCGTCTCCGCTCCTCGACCACGGTCGCTCACGTCGACCGTGGACACGATGCTACCGGTACGCCCGACCGGCATCGGAGTGGGTGCCATACGATGACCGGTGAGCCGGAGGTGCCATGACCACCCCACCCGTGCGTGGACCCATCATCAACCACATCGCCATCAGCGTCGATGCCTCCGTGCTCGACGACGCCGGCCGGGCCGACCTGGTCGACTTCTTCGGTGAGGTGTTCGGCTGGACGGAGGGCGACAACAGCACCGAGCAGGGCAACCCGCTCATTCTCTACACCGGACAGCTGCGCCAGTACCTCTACCTGCTACCGGCCACCGACGACTACCTGCAGGCCCCGAAACTCGACCACTTCGGCCTCGAGGTGGCCACGGTGGACGAGCTGATGGCCATCCTCGAGCGGGCCAAGGTCTACCGGGGCAAGGACGACCGGGTCACCATCATCGACAGGGATCAGATGGTCACCCACGGTTCGGCGTCCGATTTCACACTCACGCACGCCTACGTCGGCTTCCTCATCCCGCTGTTGATCGAGTTGCAGCACATCACCGAGTTGCCGCACGGCACCGTCCGGTCCGACGGGGTTCGCAGCTGAGGGGTCAGCGGAAGTCGAACGCCACTTTGATGGCATGGGAGTCGTCCTGGGTGGCCAGGGCCACGAAGGCATCCCGCCACTCGGGCAGCCGGTAGGTGTGGGTGAGCATGCCGGACAGATCGATACGTCCGTCGGCCACCAGGTCGCAGAAGTGGAGCATGGCGTGTTGGCGGACCCCGTCGACCTCTTCGACACCGAAGGCGTTGGAGCCCACCCAGGAGATCTCCTTGAAGTAGAGCGGTGACCACTCCCAGCGGGCCGGGGGGTTGACCCCGCTCTTCACCAGGGTGCCCCGGGTGGCCAGCAGGCGGACGGCGACTTCGGAGGTTTCGGTGGTTCCGACCGTGTCGTAGACGACGTCGATCCCCCCGGGATGGGCCATGGGCAGGCCCATCGGACTGGGTTGCAGCACGCCTCCGGACCATGCCGCGGCCTGCTCGATGACCGCTTCGGCCGGCGAGGAGTCGATCACCTCAGCGCCGAGCGACCGGGCCAGGGTGGCCTGAGCCGGATGGGCCGCCACCACCAGCACGGCCACATCGGGGTACAGGGCACCGAGGATGGCGATGGCCGTGGTGCCGAGTGCCCCTGCCCCGTAGACCAGCGCCTTTCCGCCGGCCGGGGGCGGATGGCGGGTGACCGAGTGGAGCGACACCGAAAAGGGGTCGGCCAGGACAGCGACCTCATCAGGGATGGCATCGGGTACCGGCAGCAGCATCGAGCGGTGCGCGGGGAAGTAGTCGGCGAAGCCGCCGGGGGCGTCACGACAGGTACCGGTGTGGATGCCGGCGGCCAGCGGCCCGGCGGTGAAATGCCAGCACAGGCTCAGGTCGCCGGACGCACACGATCCACACGGTGGATCGACGCCGCGGGGCCCACAGGACAGCCACGGATTGAGGATCACCCGCTGGCCCACCTCCAGCCCGTCGACCGCTGGTCCCACCTGGCTGACCTCACCCACCACCTCGTGGCCCATCACCACCGGAAACGAGAAGTAGGCGGCCAGCGCGCTGTCGGCGTAGGAGTCGGTGAACTCCCCGAACACCTGCTTGGCCTCGGAGCCGCAGATGCCGGCCAAGCGGGTCCTCGCCACCGCCCAGTCGTCGCCGAGCGGTTGGGGCACGTCGCTTTCGACCAGGCGCATGGGCACCTTGGCCAGCCCTTCGAGCAGCGGGTTGGTGGGATCCGGGGACTCCCACGGTTCGGCCGCGATTCCCCACACCAGTGTCTGCATGTCTCCTCCCCCGTTGTCCGGCTTCTGCGTCACGGTAACCGTACGCGGTCAGCCCATCTTGCCCAGGGCCTCGGCCGCCCTGCGGGCGACGCCGCCATAGCCGCGGGCGGAGGCGGTTTCATGGGCCGCACCCAGCTTGGCCGCGGCCCGGGCTGAGTCGCCCTCGGCCCTGCGGGCCAAGAGCATCCGTCCCCAGGCCAACTCGGTACGGGCCAGGAAGAAGGCCGACCCCAGGTGCCGGCTCAGCCGTTCGGACTCTTCGAGGTAGGACTCCGCCTCTTCGTAGCGGCCCACCACGGTGCACAGCCCGCCCAGGTACATGGCCACCGGTTCGAAGGCGATGAGCCCGTTGAAGCCGATCTGGCTGTGGAACGG
This sequence comes from uncultured Acidimicrobiaceae bacterium, assembly GCA_963824355.1. Classification (GTDB taxonomy): domain Bacteria; phylum Actinomycetota; class Acidimicrobiia; order Acidimicrobiales; family RAAP-2; genus Bog-756. The sequence goes on from CAWGOY010000005.1 coordinate 85,918, forward strand.
GGCGAGCAGGTCGTAGAGCAGCTCGGCCGGCCGGGTGGCTTCGAGCTCGATGGCCGCCTCGGCGAAGGACAGGTTGCCCTCGAGCCAGCCGATGCTCACCGGCATGGAGGTGAACCGATCAGCGGCGGCCGACTCCAGCAGGGCACGGGCTTCGTCCTTGTGGCCGGCTTCGAGATAGGTGACCGCAGTGGCACCCTCATAGCCGGGCAGGCTGGTCTCGGAGGCCACCGACAGGACCACCGGTAGCAGCTCGCCCAGTCGGCCCTGCTGGTGTCGGGCGATCATCAGCTGGGTTCCGTAGAAGGTGAGGGCGTCGGGCTGGCCCGATTCGGTGCCGATCTCCAGGGCCGCGGTGGCCAGGGCCTCGACCTCCTCGGGAGCCCCGACACTCAGCGCGGTCCCTCCCTCGTGGAATTTGGTGATCCACAAGAGGATGGGTTGGCGCAGCCGTTCGCTCAACGAACGCATGCGATCGAGGCACTGGTCGGCCACCTGGCGGTCGGCCGACTGGAGGGCGGAGATGCGGCGATAGACGACGGCGAAGAAGAGGTGGTTGGGATCGTCGAGTCCGTCGGCCAGGGCCAGGGCCTCGGTGGCGTTGGCCACCCGCTCGGCCAGCGTGGAGGGGACCTCGAGCGGCTGCTCGACCAGGTTGAAGACCCGGACGAGGGTACTGGGGTCGCCCACCCTTCTGGCCATGGCGATGGCTTCGTCGGCCAGGGCCCGCCGCTCGGCCAGGGGCCGGCCGTGGGTGACCTCGTTGGACAGCGTGGCGAGGAGCAGGGCCCGGGGGCCACTGTCGTCCGGGGCCATCTGGTCGAGCGCCGCCTCCAGCACCTCCACCCGTTCGGCATCGACGACGCCGAGCGAGCTGAACAGGCCGCGGTTGTTGGCCAGCGCCGCCTCGACCAGACGGTCGGTCTCCCCCAGTCGTTGGGCTTGCCGGGCGGCGCGGAGCAGTGTCTCGCGGTACTCGGACTGGCCGGACTGACGCTGGGCGGTCCCCAGGCCGATGAGCAGGTCGACCTCGAGCAGGGGGTTGGGCTCGGTCGGGTGACCGAGGAGTTGGAGCGCCTGGTGGAAGTACCCGACTGCCTGGTCGGGGGCCAGAGCGGCCAGTGCCGATTCGGCCGCCTGGCGGGAGTAGTCGATGGCTTTGGCCACCTCCACCGGTTGGGTGGCGCTGAACCAGTGGTGGGCCAACTCGCCCACCCGAGCTCCGGGCCGGTCTCCGAGGAGCTCCTCCAGGGCTTCGCCGACCTGTCGATGGGCCCGGGACCGTCGGGCCGGACCCATGTCCTCGTACAGGGTCCGCCGGATCAGGGCGTGGGCGAACCGGTACCGGCCGGGGACATCGGGGAGCTCACGGACCAGGGCCGCGGCCACCGCGGCGTCGAGCACGTCGAGGAGTTCCTCCTCGGGGATGCGGGTGGCCAGGGTGAGGACGTCGAGATCGAAGGCCTGGCCGATCACCGCGGCCATCGACAGCACCCGCTGGGCGGTCTCGCCCAGCCGCACCACCCGGGATCCGATGACCACCCGGACGCTGGCCGGCAGGCTGGTGTCCTCCAGGTTGGCCGAAGCCGCCCACTCGCCGTCGGCGTCCTGGTAGATGACGCCGGTTTCGGTGAGGTGGCGCAGAACCTCGATGACGAAGAAGGGATTGCCGTCGGTCTCGCGGTAGACGGCGTGGGCCAGCTGGACCCCGGACTTGTCGAGCACCCGTCCGGCCGCCGCCTCCATCAGCGAGATGACGCCGGTGTCATCGAGGCCGGTGAGCTCGATGCGGGACACCCCCGCTTGGCGGTGGAGGACACCCAGTGTCTCCAACAGGTCGTGGGCGTGCGAGAGCTCGCTGTCCCGGTAGGTCCCGAGGATCAGGATGCGCCGGGGGGTATCGGCCGAAACCAGATGGCGGAGGAGCAGGAGACTGCCCTTGTCGGCCCACTGCAGGTCGTCGAGGACGAGGATCACCGGTTGCTGCTCGGTGGCCATGGCCAACAGACCGATCACCGCGGCGAACAGGAGGTAGCGCTCGGTATCGGCATCGGAATCGATGGGCGGAGCCAGTCCGGGCAACCGGCCGGTCAGGGCGGGGGTCAGTCGGGCCAGCTCCGATCCGTGCGCGGTCACGTGGGCAGCGAAGCTGCTCGTCCGACGCATGGGTGACGAAATGCCCGACTGCCTCGGCAAACATCTGGTACGGCGACGACAGGTCCTCCTCGCTGTGCCCGAACAGGATGCAGGCCCGGTCGGTGGAGGCCGCCCGGGCCGCCTCGGCCACCAGAGTGGTCTTGCCCACCCCGGCCTCGCCGGACAGCAGGACCACCTCGCGACCCTGACCGTTGGACACCCGTTTGCGGGCGTCGGCGATCAGCTGGAGAGCCGCCTCGGCTTCGTGACCGACCACCGGAACCGAGGGCAGCACGGCCAGGCGGGCCGGCAGGGGTATGGCTCCATCGGGGTCCTCGTCGAAGGGCTCCCACGCCACTTCGACCACCTCCACCGGCTCGGGAAGGCCCCGCAACGACATCGGTTCGTGGGCGATGGTGCGGTGGCGGCTCCGTCGGCCGGCCATGGCCCGGACCACGTCGGCGGCCAAGATCTGGCCACTCTGGCAGCAGGCGCACAAGCGGGACGCCTCGACCACCGGGTCCCCGAAGTAGTCGTTGTCCTCCCGGGTGACCTCTCCCCCGCTCAACCCCACCCGGAGTCCGACTTTGTCCGCCTGACCGCGGTTGTCCCGCTCGACGCCCTGTTGCATGGCCACGCCACAGGACAGGGCGGCTGAGGCCGAGGCGAATACCACCATCAGGCCGTCTCCGAGGTTCTTGACCTCGACGCCACCGGCTTCGGTCACCGCCTGGCGGAGGACGGAGAAGTGCCGGCGCCGGAGGTCGTCGGCGACCTCGGGGGTCTGGCTGGTCGACAGCGCGGTCGAACCCACCACGTCGGTGAAGAGGACGACGACGTTCTCGGTGGTCATCGGGCCTGGGCTCCCACCGGCACCCCACCACCGTAGGTCAGCGGCGCACGGCGGGAAAGACCGCCCTGGGCGGCACGGCGACCTTGGTGTCGACGCCGATCGGGTGGTGCCGGATCGACGCCGACGAACCAGGACCACGGTACGTTCCCGACCGGCTACGGACGGTGGGGGGGACCGGAAATAGGGGGCCAGCACTCTTGCCTTTCCCGGGGCCGCGGCCGATGATCGCCTCGAGGGGCACCCGTGCAGTAGCTGATCGATCTGGAGGAACGATGCGATCGTTGAAATTGGTGCTCGGCGGAGCCCTGGCGCTGGCCAGTCTTTCTCTGGCACTTACGTTGACCGGTACGGCGACGGCAGGAGCGGCCCCGTCGCCGAACCGAGACTCCTGCTCGGGCACCCTCAATGCTCCCGGCCTTTTGTACGGCACCTACGGAAGCGACGTGACCATTCACGGCTACTGCCTCGTCGACGGCGGACCGACCCTCATCCGTGGCAACCTGCATCTGGCCACCGGTGCCGCGCTCAACGCCACCTACGCACTCAACGATGTGGCCGGCACCGGCGTGACCAGCCTGACCGTCAAGGGCGATGTCACGCTGGCCGGCGGGAGCATTCTGGCCATGGGCTGTGAACCCAACTACTCACCCTGCACCGACGATCCCGGCGCCAGTAACGGTGGGACGCTGTCCGGCACCAACTCGGTCAGCGGCGATTTCACCGCCACCGACGCGCTGGCGGTGATCATGCACGACAGCACGATCAAAGGCGACGTGAGGCAGAGCGGCGGCGGCGGCGGGTTGAGCTGCAACCCACCGACGACCGGCGTCTTCTCCCAGCTCCAGTCACCGGTGTTCAGCGACTACGAGGACAACTCCTTCTCCAGTGACTTCAGTGTTACCGACGTCCACTCCTGCTGGTTCGGCGCCCTGCGCAACACGGTCAAGGGTGACATGACCTACAGCGGGGGTTCGTTCGGCGATCCCGACGCCTCGGAAGTGGTGAGCAACCTGGTCTCGGGCGACATGACCTGCTCCGTCGACAGCCCACACGTCCAGTACGGCGATTCGATGGGCGTTCCCAACAAAGTGAGCGGGAACGCGGTGGGCGAGTGCAGCCTCCACGCCGTGCAGCCCAATCCGGCGCCCAGCGGCCCACTCACTCACATCACGATCAGAAAGTGACCGCCGGTCGCTGACCGACGGGGCCGGACGGTGCTTGGTGCGGAGTAACGCACCTCACCCATGGCGCCCGTCGGTTACGGCCAGGCCCTGGTGGTCATCCACCTGGCGAGCGCCCGCGCCCCTCTGGATGCGGGGACTCTGACAAGATCACCCCGTGGGGATGCGTAACCAACCGGCACGAATCGTGGTCGTGATCGGTCTGTGGGCCATGTGGGTTCTGTGGACGATCACCCGTTTCACCAGCACCGTCATCGCCACGGTGCCCTCCACCACCGAGTGTCCCTACAGCCACGCCTGTGCCAGTACCTCTTCGGTGGCCGTCACCAGGGAGTTCTACTGGAGTTGGTGGCACTTCATCTTCACCGTGATCGGAGCGGGGCTGCTGGTCGCCGCCTCGATGATGATCCTGCGGACGCCCAGATCGGTGGACGAGATCTGAGGTTCCCGCTTCAACCCCTGTTACCGGAGGAACCACTAATCTCACCCAGAGTGGTGATCCAATCACCTGCTAGCCATGAGTTTGTGTGGACGACCTCGATCTCCGCAGTAGTCGGTTGACCGATGCCGAGCCCCATGTTGAGATCGATCACAGGCAACAACGTGTGGCACTCGGGGGGCACCGATGTCGAAGTTCGAACAGTGGGAGTCCGAGGTCACCAGCGTCCTCGAACTGTCCATGAACGTACTCAACGTCTGCCGTCGCACGGTGGCCGAGGAGTGCGGCTCGGCGCTCATCTCCGATGCCGACCAGACCAAGGCGGTCGCTCGCCAGATGGCCGAAGGCCTGGTGGACCACCCCTGCCCCTCCCCCGATGTGGGTGTCCAACTCACCCGGCTGGCTCGATCCTTCCTGGCCTTCGGGAACTCACTCGAGGTGTCGGCCAGTTGGGCCGCCATCATCGACTGGAAGGTCATCGATCGCGAGCTGCGTGGACTCCACCTGCTGATCGCCCAGACGCTGGTCATGATCAATCAGCACTCCCTGCGCAAGGGCTGACCCGCATCGCTCGGCCGGTGACCGGTCGGAAGCGCTCAGGTCACGCTTCCGTTGCTGGCCTCGTCGCACACTGCGCAGTGGGCGCCGGCCACGGTGAGCCAACAGGGGTCCGGCGGGCCGGAGTGGGCGACTTCGTGGCCCGGACACGGCCGACCCTCGGACTCCTCGGTACAAAAGGCAATGCGGCCGCCAACATGGACGACCAGACGGCCCGGGCAGGTGGGTTCATCCGCCACGGTCAGAGCCTAGACAGGTCGGCACCGAAAACATCAGTGCTTGCTGCCACAAGCATTGATCGTTTCCCACACAACGATTCTCCCCTCGTAGCTTCTGATGGCGGGCCCGGAGCATGGGCGGCGAGGCGAGTGCTCCGGGCTGCCGCTGACACGGTAACGGGCAAAGCTTGGCGTTTGCTGGGAGCACCGTCCTGATTCCTCGACATCGCCCGGTGTTCGACCGCAGCGGGATGTTGGCCATGCAGCGGCTGCGCGGGCTCAGGTAAGGGTGACGTAGTCGAGATTGACTCCACCCTGATCGGATGACTCGACGCTGTACACCACCAGATTCGTGCCCGCCGCCATGGTCAGCGTGACCGGCACGGACTGCCACGTGGTCCAGGCCGTGGTGCTGGGAACCGAGAGCAGGGCTGTCCCGCTTTGTTCACCACTCGCCGGATCGAGTGCCCGGACGGTCAGTGTCGAAGGGCTTCCGGTGGCGTTGGCTACTCGGCACAGCAGTCGACGGCTGCCGGTACTCGGCACGGAGATGGCCAGAGCCACGCTGCTCCCCTCGGTGTCGAGCCCGGTGACGTAACCCATGCCGGCAAATCCGGGAAAGGTGTTCTCGAACCGAGCCGATCCGGCCCAGGCCCCGACCTCGGCTTGGAACCAGGCTGGATCTGCTGGTACCACCGACAAGAGGACCGAAGCGTGAGGCGCCAGGTCGGTCTGGTAGCTGGTCATCGACCCCAGGTCCTGGTGGGCCCACAGGTCGCGCACCGTGGCCGGACCGGTCAGGCCGAGGACGGCGGTGAAGTCGATCGACAGGGTCTGGGTGCCCGGACCGTCCTGCCGGTTGAACAGGGCCACCGCCCAACTGCCGTCCGGCAGCTGGCCGATCCAGCGCTCGGGGTCCCGGCTGGAGGGGTCGTACTCGAATCCGTGGCTGTTGTTGTACACCGGCTTGCCCACCAGTCCCGCCGTTCGCAGGGCCAAGACTTCGGGGTTCTGGTAGAAGGGCGCGTTGGTGCCGATGGTGTCGACCCGGTCGGTGATGGCGATCGGGGCGCCGGCCATGGTGAAGAGGTTGATGGCGCTCTGCCGTTCGCCGTCGTTGGCGAAGGTCTGCATGATCAACGGGTCGCCGTCGAGGATCATCTGACCGTGACCGGAGATGTCGGAGAAACCGGTGAAACCGAGGAACGGGTTGTTCCATTGGGACCACTCGGGTTGCCAGGTCTGGCGGCCTTCGCTGAGGTCGTACCAGGTGCCGAAACTGACGTCGTTGTCGATTCTGACCAGATCGCCGTACAGCCGCTCCCCGGACCCGTGGTCGAAGAGGTTGGGCATGACCAGGCTCAACTGCATATCTCCGGCCGCCTCCCGCATCCAGGAGAGGGCCTGCAGGTAGGAGTCTCGGCCGTGGGCCACACCCACCGTGCCTTCACTCTGATCGAACCCCACCTCGTACCAGGCCAGAAAGTCGATGCGTAGGAAGATGGCACCGAGTTCGCGGAAGTAGGTGACGTAGCCCTTGACGTACTCTTCGGCACCGTCTCGGGTGGCGTCCACCCACTGGAGGAGGCCGCTCCCGTCGAAGAAGTCGCCCGGGTTGACGATGTCGGCCACCTTGATGTCGGGCCGACCGACGACGGTGATGGAAGGGTTGTCCACCGCCGACCGGGTGGCCCACAGGGGGTTGTAGTAGACCCCGAGATCCAGACCCCTGGCCTTCAGGTACCTGGCCCACCAGGCCCAGTCGTGCTCCCAGTCGTCGGCTTGGCTCATGATGTAGCCGTGCTTGGTGATCTGTTGGGTGCTGTCCATCCAACCGTCCGTGCACACCATCGTGTAGCCGTAGTCGCGGAAGGTCGCTGCGACCCAGTCGACATTGGTCTTCCATACGTCTTCAGGAATGAGGGTGTTGTTGAAGAACTCGTAGCCGTACGTGCTCCAGTAGAGAGGGCCGGCTCCTCCCGGTCGGAACCCGGGTGCGGTCGGGGGTGTCAGACCGGACCCGGTCCTCGAGGACCGGCGGTCTCGGCTGGTCCCGGTGGCCCCAGCCGCATGAGCACCCGCCGTGGAGGCCACGCCAGCCAGTAGGGCCCCCCCACCGCCCTTCAGCACGTCGCGTCGCGTGGGCACCCGATCACCACCCTCTGTCTCCAATCGGTGGTGGCTACGTTAGCCAAGACGGCCACCCGGAACCCTGTCCACCGGATCGTCACCCCCGGTCAACGGCGCCGGCACGTTGCATTCGGTAGCCTCCGCTGATGGGCGAGGGCGCGGAGCATCGCGAGCTTAGAAGCATCTGGTTGTTCTCGGGTTGCACGCAGTCCGAACTGCGAAAGATCCGCAAGGTGCTCGAAGAGGTCACGGTGCCCATGGACAGCCTTCTGGTCGAGGAAGGCCAACCGGGACTGTTGTTCTTCATCGTGGTGAGCGGACAGGCGGTCGTTCGGCGCGGGCGAGACCGGGTGGCGACCATCGGTCCTGGAGACCACTTCGGTGAGCTCTCGCTCCTGGACGAAGAACCGAGGTCGGCCTCGGTGATCTGCGAAACGGACATGACGCTCCTCGTTCTGCGGAAGCGTCACTTCCAGAACGTTCTCCGGGCCAGCCCGAGTATGGCCCGCAAGCTGTTGGCCACCATGAGCAGCCGACTGCGGGAGTCCGATGCCCTGGCCTACCGATGATCAGGAGCGCACCCGAACTGCGTCAGGTGGCGGTCTTGCGCAATCGCACCTCACGCACCGTCAGCTTCGATTGGGGAGGCACGTCGAGCCCCACAGCCACGGCACCCAATCGGGTGCAGTGAACCGAAAGCGAGGTGGCACCGGACCCGGGAGGAACGCTCCCGTGGGTGATGGAGGAGGTTCGCGACCCGGCGACGTCCAGACACCAGGCCGAGAAGCCACCCGGGGTCGGTCCCCCGGTGAGCACATAGTCCAGGGTGGTCCGGTACGAACCAGGCAGGGTCGAGATGAGCGCCACGTGGGGCGCCCCCTGACCGTTACCGAACGCAGGTCCCCGGAACGTGAGCGCAGAGGTCGGAAGCTCCTCGGGGACCACCAACGAGATGATGACGAGGGCTACGGCCGCCACCAGTAGCGCTATCCCGCCGAAGAGGCGCCCGCCGGCCGGACGGGCGTAATGCAACGAGAGCATCACCATCAATCCGGCCAAGACGATGACCACCGGAAGACCGAGGGACGGACTCCCCCAGTGGCGCCCCAGATCATCGAATTGCGGAAGCACGGCATTGAGTCCAGGCCACCATCCCGCGTAGGTGGCCGGGTCCCATGCGTTGAAGCTGTTGTAGTAGGTGTGGTCGCCGGTAAGGATGGGCACGGCCTGGTAGATCCACGCTCCACCGACCAGGGCCATCGGTCCCCACAGGGTGCGGTCGGCCATCTGCCACCGTGAGACCGCCCAACCGGCCCAGGCGACCAGCAAGGGCACCAGCGACCACTCGAACCGACCCTGAAAGCTGTACCCGCCATAGGGATTGCTGGTGTACGTGCCGTTGAGCAGGAGGAGCACGCCAACCACCACCACACTGGTCACCACGGTGATCGGCAGGCGGCGCCGGGCCAGCCACAGCCCGGCGAGACCGACGAGTGCTGTCGGCACCTGGACGAAGATCCCCTGGTCCCGGCCGACCAGCAGACCCAGGAGATACTGGAGGGCGGCGCCGTTGAGGTGCGAGGCTTCCTCGGGGAAGCCGGCCGCCCGCCCGAAGTAGCGCAGGTTGTACACCAGCAACAGGAGCCAGGCCAGCACGACCACGCCGACGACGATGACCGGCGCTCGCCATGAGGCGCGCTTCCGGGCGGTCACCGCCACCGCACAGAGGAGCACGATGATCCCCACCGCAGCGTTCTTGATCTGCAGCCAGGGCAGTACCCCCACCGCCAGCGTAACGACGATGCCCGAAGCGGGTGACCAACGACCGGTGCGTTCGACGATGGCCAGCTCGACGATGGCACAGGCGACGAGGATACCGGCCACGAAATCGGGATAGATCTGGGTGGTGGCCAAGAGGACCGCCGGCGCCACGAACATCAGTGCCAACAGCGCCCTGGCCCGACCCCTCAGGTCACAGAGGCCCGACATTCGTTGCCACAGGTATCCGAGGCCGGCGATCTCGAGCGTCATCAGCGCTATCCGGGCGACCAGTCTCCCCGCCCAGATTGAAGAACGGGGCGAGGAGCAACGGCAGCCCCGGCTCGAAGGGGCTGACCAGCCCATGGGGACCGCTGAAGGCCTCCACGATGTTGGGGGTCTGGATTGTGGTCCCAGGCGGAAAGGAAGAAGAGAAGGTCATGTTGCGGAAGTCGGCGATGATCACTGAGCGCATCGGAGGGTGCAGGTTCCAGAGCGCCTGGGAGGCCATCAGGTACCAGGGCTCGTCTCCGGTGGTGTTCACGCCATGGGACCGGGTGAAGGAGATGATGGCCAGACCACAGGCCACGACGACCACGATCAGTCCGACGAACAGGCCCAAGCGGGTCCCTGGTCGGAGACCCCGACGGGGTAGGCCTCGGGGGCTCTCGATCGACCGACTCACGCACGGTGATGATAGCGGTGGGCCCCTGCCAGTCCCGGTACCCCGGGTGAGGGTCCCAACGGTGGGTCGGGTCGATGTCACCGCCGGGACGAGTCCTTCAAGGCCACCGAGCAAGGCGAGAAATCATGGTCTTCCGAACCAGAACGTCAGAGCCTCTGTCAATCCCATAGCGGTCCCGTCCCCCACCCAGGCCACATATCCGTCGGGCCGGATCAACACGGCGGTGGGAGCGGTGACACCGCCCAGCACCGGAAGCTCCCACGAGCCGGCATAGTCAGCGTCGATCTGGCGGACCCGGCCAGACCATGGCGTGATGTCGACGCTGCCGGGTTCGTCGAGGTTGACCAGAACCGGCTTGGCTGCGTGGAGCAGGGTAAACACCCGGAGCGGGCCGTCCGCCGTCACGAGGTCCAGATCGGGCATGCGGCGACCGAGTAGTGGGTGACCATCGCCTAGGTCGTAATGGATATCCAGACCGGAGATGATCCCGGCAAGGCGTTTGCGGGGCTCGTCCATGATGACCAGCTCCGAGACCATGTCGACCAGCGCCTTGATGCGGTCGTCCGGACGCTGGAGCACGCCTTGGGCCATCGTGTGCTGAAGGGCACGGGCCGCGACCGGATGGCGTTCGTCCTGATACGTATCCAAGAGCGTGTCGGGAGAGGTTCCTCTGACGACCTGAGCCAGCTTCCACCCCAGATTGACCGCATCCTGCACGCCGAGGCTGAGACCCTGTCCACCCGCCGGGTAGTGCACGTGGGCCGAGTCGCCGGCAAGGAGGACTCGTCCCGAACGGTAGGACTCGGCTTGTCGTGTCATGTCGGTGAACCTGGAGATCCAGGTGGGATTGTGGACTCCGAAGTCGGTCCCGTAGACAGCGATGAGCGCCTCGCTGAGGTCGTCGAGACTGGGCTCAGTGCTCGGCCCGAGCTGCTGTTCGGTGACGATGACCCGCACCGTCTTCCCATCCTCCAACTTTTGGAGCCCATGGACGCCCGTGGCGTCGTGGCGGATGCCCCGCGGCGGCTCCTCGGTCACCTCCACCTCGGCGATCAGGTTGCTTCTCGTCGGATCCCACCCCGGGAAGTCGATGCCCGCCGCCTTACGAATGACACTGCGTCCCCCATCGCACCCGACGAGATACTGCGCCCGCAGCGACTTGCCGTCGGACAGCTCGACGTCGACGCCGGTGTCGTCCTGAGCGAAGCCCGTTACCTCACATCCGTACGAGATGCGCACCGGTAGTTCGGCGATCCAGGCGGCCATGATCCGCTCGATCTTGTTCTGCCAGATCCCGAGCGAATAGGGATGCCGTGTCGGGAAGTCGCTCATGTCCAACACGGTCGTGCCGATCATCGCGGCCTGGGCCACCTGGCCCTCGGCGAGGAAGCGATCGAGCAACGCCACGCTGATCCAGTACTTCGATGGTGCGTGCGTGAAAGCCGCCGGCCCGCGAGCCTACGAGCACATGATCGGGGCGCTGCTCGACGATGGCGACGTCGACGTTGGCCAACGCCAATTCGGCTGCCAGCATCATCCCCGTCGGACCACCGCCGGCGATCACCACAGCATGCTCGGCCATGGGCCGCCCTCCTTCTCCGTAGGTTTCCGGGTCCCGGAGATTCTGCGCACCGAGCCGGGCCTTGCTGCAAGCGGATGATGGGCGTTACATTGAGAATGGCGGGGCGGGTGGTATGTCCAGCGGGTGGTATGTCCAGAATCGCGGCAGCGTCCGCCTTCCTGCCGATGATGTATGCGGCTGGACTCCGATCCAATCGATCGGAGAAGGCTCACGTACCCGTAGCCCTCGTGGGTACTCCGAGGATGACCGCTGGCTGGTGCTGTTGGGCCTTCCGTTGCGGGCCGCTACTGACGGTCAGCCGAGGTTGTTGAGGCAGGTGTTCCCGTCGTCATTGCTGTTGGTTCCGTCGGGACAGATGGAGTAGATCCATGGACCACCTGGAGGTACGAGGCCGGTGAGGGTCGCACCAGTGAAATCGTCGTAGATGACCACCGAATCGCTGAGGTCGGCATCGGTAAGGTCGGTGTCTACATAGCTGGAGTCGTAGTTGTAGGCCCCGGCAAGGTCGGCGTTCTCGAGATTGGCTCCATCGAACGACACCGAGGTCAGATTGTAGGGAAGCGTGGCGCCGGCCAGGTCCGCTCCGTCGAATGAAGCGTCCACGATGTCGGCACCCCAAAGATTGGCACCGGCCAGGTTCAAGCCGTCGAGGTCGTCGCCGTGGAAGTTGCAGTACTGAAGATTGGCGCCGGGCACCAAGTCGCCACAATCGGGTGCCTGGTCAGCCACGAACTTCACCGGTGCGGAGGACCTCCCCAAACCGGCAACATTGCTGGCACGGACTCTGACAAAGTACGAGTGGCCGTCAGTAAGCCCGGTCACCGCACAGGTAAATGCGCCCGATGTCGAGCACGTCGTATGACCGGCATTCACCGAGTACCCGGTAATGGGTGATCCACCATCGGATGCGGGAGCACCCCACGTCACCAGCGCACCGCCCTCGATGGGATGGGCAACCACGGTTGTGGGCGCCCCGGGCTTCTTGATCTTCGGTGTCTTGGCCGCGGCGATCCCTCCGGGCGCTACCCAGGTCATCCCCAGGACCAGCATCACAGCCACTACAACCGTGAACGCCCCCTGCCCCGCCCTGTTCAGCCATCGAGGCGGCCTGCTCACGGTCGCCTCGGTCGGTCCAGCGATGGCACCGTTCATCTTCATCCCCCAAACTGTCCCCCAGGCCATGCTGAACCGATGACGTGGTGGAGTCAAGGTCCGCACCTCGGTCGGCAGACAGTTGCGGGTCGGCCTCAAGCGTCGGTCAAGCAGATCCCGCAGGTCGAGCCGTTACCTTTTCAATGGACCGTCGATCGGTGGATTGCGGTCAATATTCCATTCGGCTTCACCTATGGGAAATCTTGGCTTCCAGCACGCTAGTGTTGGCGATTCAGCCCCTCCCCGTTCGTGACCCGGACCCCCCGGTTGGTCCACTCCGAGCGTGCGCCATGGACGGGAGCCGGGTAGCCTCGCCGACAGGAACAATTGTGCTCAGTGGGGGGCTCTATCCAGCAGAGAGGTTGCATTGGCGGAACGAAACCACGGCCTCCTCGACGAGGGTCGGCGGAAGCGTGGGTCATCGAAACGGTCGGCTGACCATCGTACCGATGAGCTGAGGATGGCCGCAGCGGCCACCGGAAACGGCCATCTCGGTGCGGCCAGCATTCTGACCCTCCAGCGGATGGCCGGTAACTCGGCGGTGACCAAGCTTCTGACGCCTGCGTCGGTCGGGTTTCCCCGGCCGGTTCAGAGGCTCGCCGGCACTGGGGCTGAAAAAAGAACGGTTGTGGTACAGCGCAGCCCAGGCAAGGACACGGTCGCTGCGGTGACAGGCCCCGACTACGAGGGGCCGGGAACCCAAGCTGACGAGTCGAAGGCCAAGGGTCGCGATGCGATTTCAGGAGCTGATCTCCAAGTGCTACTACGGGGGGCGGCGATAGCTGCGTGGAGCACCTACGTGTATCACGCGACAAAGTCGCGCAACATGGCCGGCATTGGCCCAGCCGGCCTTGATCCCAACTTTGGTGGGACCGGTGCCGCCCAAGGCGACACCGGGTTCGAGGAACGTTCCGCTAATAAGGTCCATTACACGCGCAAAGGTGCGTTGGCAGCCGATTACAAGAACTATTTCGAAGGTGCCCAGCCATTCGGTGCGAATCGAAAAGACCCGGCTCCGGAATCAGCCGAGGTACTGCAGATCGCCCTTCCTCGAACGATCGTTGAGACGGAGCAGGACGACGCCGACTCAAAACGTGGCGACCGCGCCTACACCACCACGCAAGCAATACCGCCCGAGAATATTCGCCGTGTCGATCGCCCCGCTCCTGTGCCGGCAAAGCCGGCGGAAGGAGGCGAGAACCGGCTCACGCCGGGAGAGAACGCAGAAGCCTTCAGACAGCATGTCCTGCGTGCCACTGCGGAATCGGCCTCTCTGGAGAGCAATTTGCCGCCCGATGCCGTGGCCATTCTAAACGCAACGGCCAAACAAATCGAAGTGCAGAGTCCGAACATCAACCGGGAACAGGCCAAGGCCGATGTCCTCACCATGATCCGCAACGCACTGGCGTCGATGCCTGCGAGTGACATCCTCGATTTGGGACCGCCGGATTGGCTATTGAATCCGCGCGCCACCACCCCCGCCGAGACGGCGACGGGCCAAGTCATCGAGTCGCCCGAAAGCCAAGCGCTCAATTTGCGCACGTTCCGTGAGCGGCTGGGGCGCCGCAGGGCGAAAAACCTCAGGATCACCTGACCGGTTCCTCTGGTATCGGAACGGCCGAATCGTCTCGTTGGAGTTGGAGACAGCCCGATCGAGGTGGCGCTCGATACAATGCCTGCCGTCGGGATGGGCTTCATCTCACTGCTACTGACGGGACAACGCTTCCACCGTCTCATCGAGTTGCTCGGAAGGGGGGCGCCTGGAAGATCTGCTCGCTGAGATGAAGTGGGTCAGCGGCTGGACCCGGGTGGAGGGCAAGTCAGGAGGGCCTTTTGGAGTGTTCGTTGACATTGCGGTAGAGCGGGTAGAGGGTGTCCGGGGGTTTACGGCTCGCCGAACGACGGCGGACTAGGGAGGGGGGGAGACCGCATCATTCGTTACGCCTCGTTCGCCCGCTTGAAGAAGTCTGCCGATCTCGGCCACTTCGGCGTCGACCGAGCGAGCGAACCACTTTCCGGCCACGAGGTCGTGCAGCCATCCCAAGGGGCCGTGGCCGAGATCGAGCTCCTCTACATGGCGGATTCGTGTCCCACCTTCCACCGCATGAATCTCAAACCAGGCGTGCAGGGTACGTGGCACTCCATGCTCCAACGTGACATCGATGCTGTTGGGCCGTTCCCATCGGTAGCGAGTGATCACTGACCCACGGAACCGACCTAGGAACTTCCCGTCTTCTCGGGCGATCATTCCGTCCGGTGTATCGGCCAACTTCGTGACCCAGACCATCTTCGTATCGGCCTTGGTGTATTGAGCTGGATCAAGCACGAAGTCAAACGCCTCTTCGGGCGTGACCCCGTTGGCCACCGTCGTGCCCTCGCCTCTGACCATGGAATCGATACCCTTTCATGGAATGCGATCTCGGCCTTTTCGCCAGGTAACGCACTGCTGACGACAAGGCTACGCCGACGGGTGGGTTGCTCCAACCCCCCTACGGTTGGTTCAGCAACCGTCACCCCCTGGTCCATCACCATCGTGACTGAACCTGGCGGAGTCAATGACACGCAGCGTGGATGCTCTACAGGAGAAGCCAGCCTCACCGGTGAAGTCGAATTGGATGGTTATTTCGCTGTACGTCTCGGTGGTGTCAATTGAGAGCAGGTATGTCTCTGACCAGCAGGCAATGGTGGGTTATCGAAGAGAGCGACCTGATTCGTCGTACCGGGTCGTCGCCCGCTTTGGCCGCGGTAGCTGATCCGGGATCGGTGCCCAACTCGAGTACTTCGTTCTCGCTTCGGAGGCGCTCGGGATCTTGGCGCTCGGTGCCCCCAACGCCACCGGCTTGGGGTGCTTTGTCCAGGCCCTGTGCTTGCTCATACTTGTAGTTGGGATCAGGCACGGGTGGGGCGCCGCTCGATCTGGGGGTAGGCGATTCCGATCTCCGTGAGCGCACCTTCTCACGGGTGGTCGCTCGTGCCAGCGAACAACGGGAGCGGGCCAATTGTCGAGGACCGCCGATCGGCATGTATACGAATGCCGGGAAGACGACTACTCAGCCCCGACGACCTTGGTACGGGGTGTCGATCGACCACGACGAGGCCGAACGTATCGGAGTTGAAGTGGCCGAAGTGGGTACCGACTGGAAGGAAGTCTTGGCGAACGGCTTGGCGTACACACCAGAGACCCTGAGGATGTACACGAACCTTGCGGACGTGCTGCCGGAGTAGGAAACAGCTTTGGGTGAGGCCGTCGTCGAGCATGAGCGTGCGCAGATCGTCCTGTTCGAGTGCGCTGCCACGGGTAGGGCAAACGACTGGTCTGCGATTAATGCGTGTCTAGATCAGCACCGTTCTTCGTAACGGGTGCCGCTGTCCGGCGGCGTCCGTCGAGGCGTGACGGCCCCCTGCCCCGCAACGCCGGGTGCGAGGCGTTATCGACCGGGGATTGCTAGCGAGTCGCCAACCGACCTCGACCGGCACATCCGGGCGTGGGGAAAAACAGGGATTCTTGTCACGACGAGCCGGAACTAGGCAGCGATCGTCTTTGTCGCGGACCATCAGGTGGCAGAGCAATCGGACAAAATCGACTTCGTCGGTTGACAACGATCTGGTGGACTGTTAACCAGGGCCGTGGGGCTACGGCCTAAACGAAGTCATCGGGGGTAGTCCATGAGACCCACGCTTTTCAGACTCTTCACCGGATTTAGGGGACGGAGTGGCCTTCGGACGATTCAGTCCGCGACTCTTTGCTGCTTACTCGCGACTGTAGGAAGTCTAGGATCCGCGACCACGACAGCGGGTGCGGCATCGTTGAACGCTGCTTCCTGGTCACTCTCGGCAACGCCCACTCCCGGTGCACAAGGCAACGACTATTTGAACTCCATTTCTTGTTCTGGATCGACAAGCTGCATGGCTGTGGGTTATACCGACTCCTCGGTGGTCGTTCCACTTATCGAATCTTGGGACGGCACTACGTGGTCTGTTGTCCCAAGCCCCGACGTTGGCGGAAACGGGGGCATTCTCACCGGCGTTTCTTGCTTCACGTCAGACCAGTGCGTGGCCGTGGGCCATGCCGATGGGGGCGGTATCCCGATTGTCGAAACCTGGGATGGAAGCAACTGGTCGATCACTCCTACCCCAGCCTCCGTGTCTGGCGTCCTGACCGGCGTGTCGTGCGACGGCCCATCAGACTGCGTGGCGGTGGGATGGGGAGGCGGACAAACCTACAGTCAGACCTTGATCGAGGCCTGGGACGGGTCCTCATGGTCGGTCGTCCCAAGCCCCAGCGTGCCCGGGAGCGGCGGTCCCAACAACTACCTGTCGGGCGTGTCCTGTACGGACGGGGGCAACGAGTGCATGGCTGTTGGGGACTATGCGAATGGTGATTCGGATCACACGCTCATTGAATCCTGGGACGGAGCAACGTGGTCGATTGTCCCAAGCCCGAGCCCAGTGGCCCCCAAAAGTTCTAATCCCTATGACACGCTACTCGGCGTGTCGTGCATCGATGCCAATGATTGTGTGGCGGCCGGGGACTACGCCCTCAACACACTCGTCGAGTCTTGGAATGGCGTTGTGTGGTCGATCGTCCCGAGCCCCACGCCAAGTATCTCGAATCGGCCCTTCTACTCCTCACAGCTGTTTGGGGTGTCATGCTCTGGCCCCAATAGTTGTGCCGCCGTGGGAACCGAGAGAAAGAAGCACACCAGTTCGGCTCTTACTCTTGTCGAGGCTTGGAACGGGACATCGTGGTCAGTCATTCCAAGTCCCGATCCAGGGGCAAGTTATTCACAACTCTTTGGTGTTTCTTGTGTGGACTACTGCTACGCGGGCGGAACATTTGTGCTTGCATCTGGGTTTACATCCTCTCTGGTCGAAACAAATGTTCCTCTGACCATTACCAACACCTCGCTTCCCGCCGGAACTGTTGGCCAGACGTATACGGCCAGCCTCGAAGTCAGCTCGGGCAACCCTCCCTACAAATGGACTGTCGTGTCTGGGCATCTACCCAGAGGTCTCACTCTCAACAAGGCGACCGGACTCATCACGGGTACGCCGACCGCAAAGTCGGCAACCTCGACTTTCACGATCGAAGTAGTGGATAGCAAGGTCGGTGACCCGAAGGCCAGGAACCTCGACACGGCGTTGTTGACGATTTCCATCAACCCCTAGCTTCAGAAGGCTCCGAACCCTGTCTGTCAGGCTGACGTGAGACACCTGCCGTAACCGTTATCCGGGTCATCGCATATAACCGTCGTGCAATCCACAGCTACGAGAAGGTCGGGTTTCCTCTCGAGGGCCGGGAGCATGAGACGGTACTCATCAACGGTGAGTGGCATGACGATCTGATTATGAGCATCCTCGATTGGGAATACCGACAGCGATACGCCGCCGGAGAGCAAGCTGCGCTTGCGGGCTGACCGTGTCCCCTAATCGCTGCCGGCTCGGCGGCGGATATCGAAAGGGTTCTGCTTGCCGAGCGCAAGCGCCGTGTAACAACACATGTGGGCTACCACCCATCAACCAGCAGGGGGATGGTCCACTGCTGATGGCGAGCCGATCGGATCAAGCCACTTGACGATCGTTCGTGCAGCAAAGTTGCCATTGTTGTGAGCCTTGTAGGCATTCATGAGAACAGTCGAGGCATAAAACTGCGAGATGTCAACATTTCTTCCTTCAAGCAGCACCCCGGTCGAGGGGTCCAAGATGATCGTGAGCGGTCCCAAGATTCCGGGTGCCGTGAAACCTAGACCGACCTTGCCCTGTTGCGTGGTCAGTTGCCCGAGCGTCTGAATCCCTGGGACTCGGGCGACTGCTCGAAGCAGGGCGGCGTTGAATGCTGGGGTCGCACCGATCGTCGGTCCGAGAAGAATCGTCGTCGCCCGGTCCAGGGCTCCGCTTTTGCCACCAACTTGATCGAGGCCGGGTATTCCTAAGGTGCCATCCTCCAAATCACGAGCCAGAACTTGGGGATCAGTAGACAACCCGGCCACGTTGATCACCGGCGGACCGAGGAGAAGGTCGTCGTACATGCAGTTCGGACCGGCCAGTAACGCACGGTTTGGCCGGGCAAGAAAGCCACTGGCCATCCATGCACCCCTGTTCACTGATGAAGCGAAAGAGGCCGGACCCGAAGCTTCGGCGACACATTCCGTCCCCGTCGTATTCGTCCATTCTCGAATTGTCGCGGTCACCACGGCTTGGGCATTGGTCGTCGGATCACTGATCGACCCGTATTGGTTGGGTTGGATCTCGATCCTGTGGGTGTGCAGGATCGAGATGAGCGTTGATTCTCTCTGTTCGGTCCTGAGCCACTGACCGGGCCCGAGCGTGACAGGGGCCTGTCGCTCGGCCTGTGCGGCAATCTGTCGTAGCTCTACTGCTGCCGCATTGGCACTACGGGAACCGTTGGACGGAAGGAAGATCGCTAGGCAGATAACCAAAGCCATGGCGATTCCGACAATGCCACCGAGAATCGCCCAGCGGTATAGGCGCCCACGACTAGTAGTTGGCCTGCGAACCGGCTGACCGCTGGGTGCCATCTCCCACAGATCCTCTAAGGCTGGCGGTGGCGGAACTGCATCGATCAGCTCTACGTAAAGCGAACGGATTTCGTCGTCCAGTGAATCAATCGTCGGCATGGAGGGTCTCCTTCAAATGAGTCTTGCCACGAGCAAGGTGCCGTCGCACCGACCCATTACTGATGCTCAACAGGTCTGCGATGGCTTTCGGATCAAGGTCCTCCCAGTAGGTCAGGAAGACGACCGCCCTTTGGCGAATACTCAGCCTGAATACGGCAGCCAAGATCTCTGGTCGCACCTCGGGCATCTCGATGCGCTCGGGTCTTGCCGACAGCCGCTCCCTGGAAGTGCGACGATGGTCCGACCGATGGAACTGGGCGGCCTTGTTCAAGACACTCCGGTAGAGATAAGCGCGTTTGTTGTCCACATCGGGCCAACGCTCCGAACTCAGGCAGCTCACAACAGCCTCCGACACAACGTCGGCAGCTTGATTTGGGCCCACCAACCCGGCAGCGAACCGTATGAGGTCGTCCGCCACCTTCCGATAGACCTCGCCGTCGGATACTTCCACAGCTATACGATGCCGCCAACCTTCCGGCTGTGTGACATTCCGGTCCTATTTCCTCAGATAGGGACTGCCTCCTAGCGCCGGATGGGTGGGACGCTCATTACGGTGGGGCGATGAGCGATGAGCACTGCCCAGGGTGCGGAGCGACGACACCCGTGGTGGCGGGTCCGGTGCATGCCTACATACCGGCCTCTCCAGGATGCTGGAGCCTCTTCTGTTCGCTGACCGACTGGATGCAGTCTCTCGCAGTTGGCGACGGGAGCACGATTGCGCAGCAGGTCGTCGACTCGTACATGGTTCAACATGCAGCCAACCCTGAACGGCGGAACCGTCAATCGGTTGCGGTCCACCTCATCAGCCTTTGCGCTTCATTGGAACATCGGGTGCCGGCCGATGAGCTACGGAACCTCCTCGGTAAATGGACGCACCGTGACTACCCGGAACTCCTGCCCAGACCCTCCGATTACGAAATCACAGTGGTGCAGATCGTCCTGGCGGAAGACTCCGAGCGACAAGCCGCAGTAGAGGGGTGGGCGAGGTCGGCCTGGGACGCTTGGGGGCGGCACCATGAGGTCATCAGGGGGTGGTTCGCTAACAGTGCAGGAGGATAAAGAGCCCGATCTCGTGGCCGACCACGCAAGATGCGCCGCTGCCCCAAAACGCCAGGACGCGGTCAGTTCTTTGCTCCGGTGATGATCCGGACCTTCAGAATCTAA
This sequence comes from uncultured Acidimicrobiaceae bacterium, assembly GCA_963824355.1. GTDB lineage: Bacteria > Actinomycetota > Acidimicrobiia > Acidimicrobiales > RAAP-2 > Bog-756. The sequence continues at coordinate 106,409 of CAWGOY010000005.1, forward strand.
GCTCCGGGCGTGGAGGACTACCTGGGCGTGCGGCGAGGCGAAACCGAAACCCTTGAAGGGTTTCTGGACTGGTACAGGTCGGTGGTCGAGCGAAAAGTCGAGGGACTCTTTCTTGAGGACGCTAGGCGGGTAATGACACCCTCCGGCATGTCGGCCCTTGGGATTCTCAAACATCTGGGCTGGGTCGAGCGGGCCTGGTTTCGCGAGACGTTTGCTGGAGAGGACGTGGAGGCGATCGACATTGACGGCGATAACTCGGCGGAGTTCGCGATCGGCAGCGGGGACACCGTCGAGTCTGTAATCGCGTTCTATCGGACCGAGATCGAGGAGGCGAGACGTGTCGTCCGCCAAGCTCGCTCTTTGGATGCCGTCAGCTCCAAGGAGACGAGTTATCGAGAGCACGTCAGCCTTCGGTGGATCATGGTGCACATGCTGGAGGAGACGGCCCGTCATGCGGGTCACCTTGATCTAATGCGCGAGGACATCGACGGCCAGGTCGGGGATTAATGACTTAGCTGAGAGATGTGCCCCCGACCCGGGACAGTGTCGCACTCGGGCAAGAGTGGGCGGTCGAATCGACCACTCGGAGGATGTTTTCTTGGGCGTGTCTTCTAGTACTCCTTGCGTTACTACTCAGGACGTACTAGAACGTAGTCATGCCGAGAACGAGACAACCGAAGGGTCTACGCCGAGTCAACGATCCGCCGCTCCTGATCTTGACGAGCCTTGCCGAAGGACCGAAGCACGGGTACGCGTTGGCCCAGGACATCGGCGAGTTCGCCGGTGTTCAGCTCAGCCCCGGCGCCCTGTATGGCGCGATCGCGCGGCTGGAGGAGCGCGGTCTGATCGAATCGCTGCCTGAGGTCGAACGGCGGCGCCCGTACCGAGTGACCGCCGCCGGCTCGGCCGAACTGGCCGACGCGATGCGTGAAATGCGCCGGGTCGTCGATGTCGGCACCCATCGGCTCGGCCTACTGCAAGGCAGGCTGGCATGACGGACTCACAACCCCGACCTCACCACGACCTGAAGTGGTACCCCACGAGCTGGCGGGACCGCTACGGTGCCGACTTCGAACAGTTCCTCGAGGACCGTTACGGGGACGGTCCGCTCCCACTGTCGGCTCGCCTCTCCATGGTGCGCTCGGGGTCACTGGAACGCCTCCGATCCGGGGGGATCGTCGGTCCCGCGGTCGATCCGGACACCCGGGTCCGGGGCGCATCACTCCTCGTGCTCTGAGCGTGGGGCGTGTTCATCGTGGCGGGGTCGGCCTTTGCCAAGTACACGGAGCACTGGCCCCTCGCTACGCCCCCGGTGGACCACTGGCTCCCAGCAACAGGGATGGCCTCCGTCCAGGCGGCCGCTGCCGTCGGCGTGCTTATCCTCGTCATGGCTGGACTCGCCTTGTTCGCCGAGTTGATTGTCGTAGAGATGGCCCTGGGGTTATCGATCGTGTACCAGCAGTTTCCCGCAGAGGATCGATTGGCGAGCACGATTCCATTACCCCCGGCGGATACGTACACCGAGACGTTGGAGGCGCTGCCAGAGGTTGATGTTGTGAATGCGATTGAAGGCTGGTCGCTGGCCAAGGCGGTGGCCATGAAGGAAGGGAATGAGGCGTATTGGGCCGTGCTTCCAAGGGCAAAGGACTCACCGTTCGTTTGGAACACCGTGTTTGAATCCACCAGTGCCGTGTTCAGATTGCACTTTGGCTACACCCTCTTCTGCTTGCTGCAGGGCCCCTAGTGACTTCTCGACTCCGCAGCCATCTTGAGGTTGTCCAGCCAGGCGCTCAGTGACGTATCCAGCATCCCCTTCATCGCGCCAGGGTTTGCATCGACCGGGTCGCCCGCAAACGATTCGGTCGTCGTAACCTGCACGCCGTTCGGGGTCTCCATAAAGAGCCACTCATGGATGCCGGTGATTCCATCGGCGATCCCACTCCACAGAACACGCCTCTGGTCAGTGACTTCGTAGACCGTTGACCTGACAGGGAAATTGTAGCTACTCCAGTCGAAAGAGTTACCCGGTTCCATACGTCCGTCGATATGTGCCTCTGTGATGTCCTTTTGCCACGTCGTCCATCCGTTCACATCAGTGTGAAGCTTCCAAACCACGTCGAGAGGTGCCTTGATGACGATTACATGCTTGGACAAAACAGGTGCATAGAGATCGACTATTGACGGAGGCCTCACTGTGCCTCCCTTTCCCGGGTGATTCTTGCCGCCGCTGCTTGTCGACCATGCAAGGCCAATCTGCCGCGCCTGCAAAGCAGAGTCCCAAGAGACATACTCTTCGATGAGCAAATTGCCTTCCCACCTGGCAGTAGTAGCGAAGTCGAGATCGAAGGCCTCACCTGTCGGGGCGATCACCGCACCGTCGGGCCCCGGCATCTCTCCACTAAAGGTCCCTGTGCAACGAGTGATCACCGTGATCCAGTCATCACTTCCGAACTGAATCGGGTAAGGGTCATTGAACACATGAACATCAGGGAAGATGTGGAACATGCCCTCCATGGTCTGGGCGTGTGCTTCCCGTCCCTTTATCGGCTGCCCGTCGCCCGGCATGTGAACGATCATGTCCGGATGGTGAACAGCGTTCATTCCCTCGAAATCTTGGGAGTTGAAGGCGTCATCCCCCCTCTTCATGAGTGCAAGGAGGTCGGCAGTTCGGTTGGCGGTATAGGTGGTAGTAGCCATAATGGCTCCTGTTCTTGGTCGGGTACGCCGACTGCTGTTCGACAGCCGAAAGGTGGGAGTTCCGCAGCTAAACAATCACGGCTCTCCGGCTCCACCCTGCTCCCTCTGGCGCCCGCTGCCTAGGGTCGAAGGTCCCCTAGGGCGCAGGTGCCCCCTGTCACCGGGACGGTGAGGCACTTCAGCAACGATGGGCCAGGGATCAAGCCGGCGGCAGACCGGTGCTGGGTATGCTCAGCTGCATGATCGAAGAACGGCCGCTGCTTACCGTTCGACGCAACTTTCCACGACCCGACCTGGCTTCAGTGCAGCGGTATGCCCAGGCTGCGACGGTCCATCTGGTGGACGCAATGGGCGGGCGTGGCGGACTTGATTACCGCATCAAGGCCATAGACCCCGAGTCATCCACATTTGTCGGCACCGCACTCACTTGCTATGCAGGACCGGACGACACCCTCGCAATCCTGGCTGCGTTCGAGGTCGCCAAATCTGGAGACGTTGTTGTTGCTTCCACGGAGGGATTCAGGGAATCGGCGGTCGTAGGGGACCTGTTTGCTGCCATGGCCCGCACGGTTGGGATTGTTGCCATCGTCACTGACGGCCTTGCTCGGGACTCCAGCGGCATTGCCGACAGCGGAATCCCCGTCTTTGCGAGCGGAGTCTCGCCTAACTCGGCTGCCCGGTCGGGACCAGGTACCGTGGGCTTGCCCGTACATATCAATGGTGTCCTAATTGCATCCGGAGATGTGGTGGTCGGAGACCGCGACGGTGTTGTCGTCATTCCCCACGATGTGCTCGACGTCGTATATGACCAACTTGAAGCAGTTCGATCCGCGGAACGTGACTACCCGACTGGGCCGAACGGCGAGGTGTATGTGCCCGAATCCGTCCGTTCACTTCTCGAATCTGACCAGGTCCACTTTCTCGACTGACAGAGATTCAGAATTCCCATGGTGACGATGATCCCAGATCGGGGCAGGGCCCAAGGCTCTCCTGGAGGGTGCCCCTCATCGCCGGCTCGGGGTGCGCTATCCGGGCTCGGTGCTTGCTGATCGCGAACTGACCTCGATCGGCACTTTGATGGCACGTCCGTGATCCGCAGCGAATGTGTGGTGGCCGCTCAAAATCGTTTGCACTTAGCCGCCTTCCTCCTCCACAATGAGGGCGAAGTTGCGCAATCGCTCCCCACAGAAGGACACGATCATGGACGACCTCTCATCCCTCCCGCAGGCCGACCAGGATGCAATCGGCGTCACTCTCATGGCCCTGCTGAGCGGATTCCAGGAGCGCAATGCCGACAAGCTAGTGGGCGTGTACAGCGCCGACGCCGACTGGGTCAATGCATTCGGGAGCGTCAAGCGGGGAGCGGACGAGATCGTTGAGTATCTCAGGGGTCTATTTGCGGACGACAACTTCAACGCTGGCTCCCTGAAGGCGCCGCCTGACACAACCTTCCGGGTTCTCACCCCCGAGGTTCTCCTGGTAAACGCCCATCTGCAGGTCGAGGGCCAGAAGTTGGTCGGCGGGGGTGAGATTGAGCTTCGTGACAACCATTCGTTACGTGTTCTTCAGCGCCAGCCGGATGGCTCGTGGCTCATTGTGTCGGAGATGTACAACGATGCCAACCAGGAGAGGACCTACAAAGGCCATTCGTGAGGGTGTGCCCCTGATCGCCTAATACACATGTGATCCTTTTGGTATCTCAGTGCTTCCTGCACAGCGCTGGGAACATGCCCGGATGAGCTCCTTCCCTGTCCTCGTCCGAACGTCATCTCCCACGGGTGAGACCCGATTCGAGTTGGGTCATCCGCTGATCGATTCCTATCTGGAGTTCGTGGCTGGTCGGGCAAGACCGAACACCTTGCGGGCGATCGCCTTCGACTTGAAGGCGTTCTTCACCGTCGTCGACAAGGACCCAGTCGGCATCGATCGAGTTCGTGACCATAGGGAGACAGACAGCTGTCATGAACCGGCAACTCAATGGAATTGTTTCTTCCCGGGCTAGGAATCGTTAGGCCGATGTTTAGTCATGCCAAGGGCGTGGACCATCGGAGGAAATGACCTGTGCCTGGCTAGGCCTTCGTCGGTCCAGTTTCATTGTCGATGGGGACGTACTCGGGGTCAGATTCATCCCGAAGAGACAACCGCCAGCGGCAGGCGACGTGGTCCTTGCTGACCCGTGGTGGGATGGCCAGGATCTCGACCTTCATATTCGGGTTGTACATCTTGGCCGTCTCGATGATGGAGGCGGGACAGGTTACGTGAGCGGACTTCTCGGCGATATCGGGGCGTCCCATCGATTCCCACTGGTCGACCTGAATGCACTTATTGAACGTCATGATGCCGACGTCCGGCTCAGGCATCTCGAACGTGAGGTCGAAGGCCTTACCAGGGAATGACGAGGCATCGACTTGGATGTCTTTCATGAAGGCCTCAACCGTGCCGTCTCCAACCTTCATCCACCGCGCCTTGAGGTCGCGAACGGCGGGAAGCACCTTTTCGCTCCAGAGGTCCCACTGAATGTCGAACATGGCGTCGAGCCCGTAGCGCATCACGATGTCCCCGGCCCATCCCTCGATGGCGGTGAGTAGAAACTCGTGGCTCCCCAATACCCATTTGACAAGCATTTCTTTGTGGAGGTCGGTAGTGACCGATGCGGCCTGAAAGGGATTGATGGTGACCACACCACCCTCCGCCTTCCGTGCCGCAACTTCGTCCGTCACCTCTGCGACCAGGGCCTCGGCGCGATCGGCTGGGATCTCCATCCACTCTACGAACATTGCTTGCAGCTGCGGAAGGACGATGGTCTCCCATGCCTCTGATTGAATCTCTGCCATCAGATCGGGGCCGTGACGCCTAGCCACCTCGTCGGCCCACGCCTCGACGCACACCCGGTAGTAGTCGTCGCTCATGGCGATCATGTTCACCAGTGCTTGGTTCGAGAAGTCCGTGAACCGCAGATCAGCCTTGAACGGGCCGCTGTAGTCAGGAAGCTCGGCGCTGGAGTCCACCTCGATCTGGGCCCGTGTATCTGGGCCTGTCGGCTTGTGGGTGCCGGGGGGATCGACCACCGGGAACTTCTTGAAGTTGTGCAGATCGACGGGGATGTCCAATGGACTCGCCTGTTGGTGCTCCTCGTAGTCCACCCCGACCTTCCGGACTTCGGCCAACGTGGCCTTCGCTTGCTCGTCGATCTCCGTCATGACGGCACCTGCTTTGCGTTGCGTTCGTGGAGTTCTAAAGTAGCCAAGCGGCTATTCGAACACTAGCCGATCGGCTAGGGAACGCAATTGTCCCTCGACTACGATCAGATGGATGAAGTCAGACGGGGCCCCCACTGCCAGCCCGCTGGTCTCGATTCCCTACAGCGCAGCGAAAACGCGCATCATCACCACTGCGCTAGAACTCTTCTCTCAGCACGGGATAAGTGGAACCTCGCTGCAGATGATCGCTGACCACATCGGGGTCACAAAGGCTGCCGTCTACCACCAGTTCAATACCAAAGACGAGATCGTCATCGCTGCGGTGGAAGTGGAGCTGGCCAGCCTCGAGCCTGCCCTGGACGCCGCCGAGACTGATAATCAACGTCCGCGAGCACTCAAGCTGTTACTGACCCAGGTGATTGATCTCGCAGTCGAACACCGCAGGATGGTGGTCACGCTCCAACACGATCCGGTTGTCGTCCGACTCCTTGCCGAGCACAAGCCATTCCAGCAGTTCATGGAGCGTCTGTTTGGTGCCCTGACGGGCGAAAAGACCAAAGTCGGGGATCGCGTGCAGGCGGCGATGATCTCGATGGCCATCGGAGGGGCAGTCTCACACCCACTCGTTGCCGACCTGGATGACGACACGCTCCGGTCCCAGTTGCTTCGCCTGACGTGGAAGTTCCTCGATCTTCCCGAGTGACGTGCGGGGTGCAGGTGCTCGTCGTTGGGTCCCCCCAGCCTCAGTAATGGCGCTCACCCAATTGGGTGGGAGTGCCCCCCATCGCTGCCGGGTGCGAGGCGTTATCGACGGGGCTCTTGCTTGCCAGTGGCTCTAACCGGTCTGGACCGGCATCTCGGGGACTGGGAGCAGCACACCAGGACTTGCATCAGTCCATGTCGGCACCTGGGATTCAACGTTGGTCGAACCATCGCTTGATGCGGCTCGATCCGAACTCGGCCTTGGAAGCCGCCAGCTCTATTGAGGGTCCTTGTATCTCACCAACAGGTGCCGCTCCATTTAGAAACGTCACGTCAACGGTTGCGACCTTGCCACTTCCGAACTCGAGATAGCAGATCCCGCGGCCGGCATACGTACTTCCCGAAGATTGTCCTTGCGATTCTGCGATGATCTGATCCGCCACGATCGACGCCTGTCCTTCAGCGAATACACCGGCCTTCGGCGTGCCGACGCTCGTCACATCGCCAACTGCGTAGATGTCAGCAAACGCGGTCTTGAGCGTGTGTGGGTCCACGGGAATCCATCCGTCGACCGTGAGGCCCGCCTCAACGACGACTGACGGTGCCTTGTGCACGGGGACACCGAGGAACAGATCGAAAGGAAGGGTCTCACCGTCATTGAGCACCGCCAACTTCCGTTCCCCATCAATTGCTGTGACCGTGCGCTCCGGGCGCCAGTCAATCTCTCGTTCGTTAAACGCCGTGAGCAGGGCGGCGGACGCGCCTGGTGACGGCGGGATCGGGACACCAAGGGGCATCACAAGCGTGATCCTGGAGTTTGCCCTGCGACCCGTCCGAGTCAAGAAGTCGTGCATGAGGAGTGCTGTCTCACTCGGTGCCGGGGGGCACTTGAAAGGGGTGGATGTCACGCCGATGACGACGTCTCCCCCCTCGAATGAATCGAGCACCCCTCGAAGGGCGAATGCCCCAGACACCGTGTAGAACTCGTGGCCCGCTTCGACCAGGCCCGGTGTTGATGAGGGATCGAGATCTGCGCCGAGTGCAACGACGAGAAAATCTGCGTCGAACTGCCCCGCGTCAGTCGTGACGGACTTGCGCTCCGGGTCGATGGACCTGATCGTCGCCTGGACGAAGCTGACTCCAACTTTGTCTATCGACCCGTAGGGATGGAACACAGACTCTGATGTGTGTTTCCCGAACATGACATCCAATTTCGAGAAGCCGAAAATGAACCCGGGCTTCTCGTCTATGAGGACGATCTCCGCCGTATTGCCAATCTCGTCAGATAGCCGTGTAGCCAACTCGAGTCCACCAAAGCCTGCTCCAAGGATCACGATTCTCATGGAGTCACCGTAACGAAGGCTCATGCCCATGTCGACCACCTGCTATCGCAACTTGACCCGTCCCATAACATTCGGTCTGGGGTCACATATTTGTTGTGAAATCCAGCAGTCTGCTTGCCGGTGTTAGCACCCGAGGCAGACTCGGTCCTGTGCGTGAGACCTTAGGAAGCAATATCATGAGGACAAGGGAATCAATCGGAGATTCGACGAACCCGTAGTGCCGGTAGAAGCTCCTTGCGGCATCGTCCTTGGCGTGGATCAGAAGCACTCGGACTCCGACAGACTGAGCAACCTCGATGGCCTTGAGCATGAAATGCTTCAAGAGCGTGACGGCGGCCATATGAAACTCCCCATAGACGGCCACTGAATCTCCCCGCGGACGGACACGGAAAGTCCCCGCGGACGGCCATCAGAATTCCCCACGGACGGCCATCACCCTCCCCGCGAGGGTCCACCCGTTCGAGGTTCCCCCCTGGCATCGATGGAGTCGCCAAGACACCCATCAACGCCAAGGAGGAACACCTGATGTTGCCAAAGGAGAAGCAGATGGAAGTACTCGAGGCCTTCGACCTCACCAAGTCCTATCGGGCCGCTGGCCAGCTGGTTGGCGTCGACCATCACACGGTGGCCCGGGCCGTGACCGCCCGGGCCCTCGGCCAGAGCGAAGTGGGGCAGACCTCGCCACCAACGGTGGCTGAGCCGTTCTGCGACAAGATCGCCGAGTGGATCGAGCGCTCCGGCGGTCGGGTCCGAGCCGATGTCGTCCACGACAAGCTGGTGGCCATGGGCTACACCGGCCCGCCCCGCACCACGAGGCGGGTGGTCTCGGCCCTGAAGCAGGACCACCGGGTCGGGAACCACCGCATCTACAAGCCCTGGATCACCGAGCCGGGCATGTGGCTGCAGTACGACTTCGGCGCCGGGCCCGTGACGGATCCGCTGCCCGCCTAGCGCGTAAAAACGATTCTCGTTAACGGATCGATAAGTGGGAACGACCGCTGACTCCGGCGGATGCTCGGCAGCGTGTGTCGGATGGTCACGCGGGGACACTGACGGATCGAATGCGACGGCTAGTGCGCAATCAAGGGCTCGTATGTCCTATCATCCAGCGTCAAGGTGTTGACAATTCCCGTCTCGGCTTGAGTTCGCCGTCCGCAGCGAATCTCCGAACCACGTGCCTCTTGACTTAAAGATAAGTTTAAGTCTTAGAGTTGGTGCTATGGAACCCACGAGCCTTACAACGGATGGTCTCACCCATTCTTTGGCCAACGGCAGGTTTGGATCTTCGGTGGCAATCCTCGACGATGCCCTGGACCGGGTCTCGGCTCTCGACTTTGAGGTGCCCAACCCCTTCGTCAACCACGCTCCGATGGCCTGCGAGGCTTTGGCCGCCCTGGGCCTCGACTCGGTGATCGAGGACTGGGTCGAGCGGTTCGAGACCTCCATGCGCGAAGTGGTCCAGCCGGTCACGCCCAATTGGCATGGCGACTTCGGCTGGAAGGACCTCTTCGGCGACTACCGGCTCCTGCCCCAATGGACGGGTTACTTTGGACGGGCCATCGACGAGGAGGGATGGCGAGTCGTCGTGCAGGGATGGGTACCGAGGCTCATGCCCGGCTTGGCGGCAGCTCTGTTTCACGGAGTGATCCGAACGTCGCATGCGGTTCGGGCAATCGAGGTTGCCGACACCCGTGCCCGGCGGGCCGAGTTGGCCCGAGCCTTAGGAAATTGGGCCGTTTGGTTCTCCCCCGGTGAACCCACCAACGATAGCGCCGGGTTCGAGGACCCAGGGCTGGCAGTGCTAGAGGCGGCCGCTCTTGGTGCCCGTTGTTACGTGTCTGAGCCGAACATCTTCAATCTCCACGGGATCACTGGGGCCATGGGCGTACACCTGCTGGGCGGCCACCTCTCAGCTGCCGACGCTCGGGCCGCCGTCACCCAGCTCCACGCCGAACACCATGCCCTCTACCGGGATGTCGCACCTCAGATAGTTGACAGCGATACCCGCTGGGACGAAGCGGTAGTCGTGGCCGCGTCAAGGAGCTACGACCCCCATCAAATCAAATTAGTGGAGGCGAGCTGTCGAGCCTTTCAGATCACTGCGGACCCGGCGTTCTTGCTTGCAGCCCAAACGGTGACATCCGGCGACTAATGGCAGTGAGATGCTGTCAAGGGACAACGGAGCGGCCAGTTCGGTCTGAAGACTGAGTCGATATCTTCGTCTGGCCCGATGAAACGTTAGGATTCGAGGAGTTCGGCGTGACCCGGCGGACATGGCCGCGTGCCAGTGGCCTACCTCTCAACCAGGGAGTTCGAGACGAAGGCCCCGCTTCGGTCGTCCGCAAGCCGAACGGCAAGAGGCACATCGGACCTTCCACTCCGCGCTCGGGCGGCCGGCACCGCAAGGGGATCCCCGAACGGACGTGAGGAGACGGCCCCAAGGTAAGAGTCGGTTGGTGCCGGATGCCGTTTCGCTCCGGCAACCTGACATAGTTGGCGGACCCTCGGATTACTCCCTACCTGCACATCTATTCCTAGCCAGAACGCCTGCTCCAACTTATTGCGTACCATGCGTACCACTGGTACACTCGAAGGCATGACCACGACCACAATGGCTTCATCGATCCCCGTGGGCTTGCGCTACAAGTCCCGCTCGGCCCGGGACCACATCAAGGATGTGCTCGATGCCGCCGAGGCTGGCGGGACCGCCATCATCACCCGTGATCGACCGGTTGCGGCGGTGGACGCCGGAGTTCTCGCTGAGCTCCTGGCTGAACAGGCCCCCTTCGACGTTCTGTCATCAGTGACCGACGATCAGGTGGCGTTTTGGCTCGCCGACGGCCTCGTCCATGGCGTCGGTTCCAACCTCACAGAAGCAACGGACGACTTCCTCGACGCTCTGGTCGACTACGCCCAGAGCTGGTTCGAGGACCTTCGCAACGCCCCGAACCATGCCCACAACCGGCTGCTCGTTCTGCGCGTCGCGCTGCACGCTGGTGATAGGGAGGAGCTTGAGCGGGTCGTCTTCAACGACTGATGCCGCGACCACTGTCGCATGCCGACCACCGCCAGTTCGTTGAGACCGAGGGGTGGACGAAGAAGGGCACCGCGAAAAGCAAGAAGAAGACTGGTGATCATCACCGGTACTCCTTGAGGTTGAACACAGGGGAGGTCTTGCTGACTCGCGTCTCGCACGGGTCCGGGGCGATCAACGACGCAAACCTCGTGGCGGCGATCTTGCGCGAACAGCTGCAAGTGACCGAGGAGGACTTCTATCGGTGCGTCGAGAGAGGGATCCTCCCCCCTCGTCCGGCTCCGGCGACGGTCGGCCCACCGCCTGACGGCCTGGACGGCAAGCTCGTCCGGAACCTCATCCGCAAGGTGGGGATGACTCAGGCCCAGGTAGCCTCACTCACCAAAGAAGAGGCCGTCGCCGCATGGCAGGGGTATCTTGCCGGCGGCGGCCAGTGATGGATCCGAGCACCACCACCATGTGGCCAGCAGATCGACTCGCCCACGACTCCGGGACTAACGCGTAATTGCCGTTCAGCGCATTGCGGCACTCCGGTAGCCGGATCCGCCTACGGGCACACTTGGCTGAACCGCTAGCTGGAGTAAGCGCGAGGCCCAGCGTCGCTATGAATATCGATCCCTCACCCGGCGATATGAGGCACTCCCCGCCATCGTCCGTGGCGGCCCGCTCGCTCAACGAGAACATGATGTGAGTACACGGACAACACTCGTTGCTGGAGTGGCCCTTCGGTGCTAAGCCTACCTCTACGGTGGGTGAGTGATCGGCACCCTGGAGCGGAGGGTGTTTGATCCATGGGTGTACGTCGTGGGAGAAGCCTGCGGGCTGTTCTGGCTGGGTCGTTGTTGTTCGGCGGGGCGCTCACAACCTCGGTGCTAATCGGGAGCGGCCCAGCCTCAGCGGGGGCCGGGGGAGGTCTTCCCGAGTTCGGCATCACCCAGACCGATACCGGCGGCGGATCGTCAATGACACCATTGGTGGGCAGCGCGGCCGCCGGTGGGCCGATCACCTACACCGTTACCGTCACCAACAGCGGGGGCAGCCCTGGCGCCACCACCGTGGATGACCAGATTGGCCTAAACCCTGACGTTTCGGCGGACGCCTACACTGCCACCGAGACCGGCGGGGCGAGCGGCTTCACCAGTTCTGGAGAACTGAGCATCGACGACGACCTCAGCCTGCCGGCCCTTTCGCAGGTCGTCTACACCATCAACGCCACCATTCTCTCCTCGGCCGCAGGGACACTTACCAACACCGCCACGCTTGAACCACCTAGCCAGAGCTACCCGACGATCGCCGCCACCGACACTGACATCCTCACGTCGGCTAGCAACGTGCCGTTGTTCACTTCGAGCGGAACCGGGCCCGTGGCCTATCCGACCGTTCCTGCCGTGCCCTCCGACGTGTGCTTCGTAGAGGTCATGGCGGTTGGTGGTGGCGGTGGGAGCACCTTCTACGGCTCGGGCGGCGCCGGAGGGTCGACGAATGCCCGCGTATCTGTGACTCCCGGTGAGCAGCTCGCTGTCGAGGTGGGCGGCGCTGGCGGCAATGTCCCGCCGGCAAGCACCGGCGGCACCGGCGGCACCGGTGGTGGTGGCGGCGGCGGCTTTGGATCAGGTGGCGGAGGGGGTGCGTCGGTTGTGTCTTCCTCGGCTGGCGCACCCCTGGTCGTGTCCGGCGGGGGCGGCGGCGCTAGTGCGTCCGGCGGCGGCAACGGCGGGGATTCAGATGGAAACGGCGGCGGTGGTGGCGCCGGGGGCACCTCCAGTGGCATCGGCGGCGCGGGTGGTGGTAGCGGCGGCAGCGGCGGTAACACCACCAACGGCGGCGGCGGCGGCAACGGCGGCACCGCGGGCGGAACCGGCGGAACCGGCACTGGTACTGGCGGAGCCGGGGCCCTCTACCATGGCGGGGCCGGTGGAGCCGGCACTGGCACGGGAGGCAACGGCGGGATCGGCGTTAGCTTCGGCGGTGGCGGCGGAGGAGGCGGGATCGGCTTCGGTGGCGGCGGCGGTGGTGCTGCTGATGGCGAAAACGCCGGCGCTGGTGGTGGCGGCGGCGGCTTCGGCGGCGGCGGCGGCGGTGCTGCTGATGGCGATGGTGGCGGTGGCGGATCGTCGTATGTGTTCCCAGCAGCGACCAGCCACTCCTTCGACCCAACCAATACCTGGGGCAATGGCTTGGTGACCATCACCTACGACCCGGTCACCGACACCTGTCCCTTCTCCATTTCGACGACTTCTCTCCCGAGCGCCACACCGGGGGTCCCCTACGGACCGGTGATCCTCCAGACAGTGGGCCTCGGAGTGAGCGCTCCCACCTACACGACCACCCTTAAATGGAAGAAGGTCGTCCTTCCGAAGGGTCTGAAGCTGTCGTCGGCCGGGGTGCTATCGGGGACCCCGAACAAGAAACTGGCGGCCGGTCCGAGTTCGGCCACGGTCCAAGTGACCGAGACAGTGACCACCCTCAATGGCAAGAAGAAGGTCAAGACTAAGACGACGGTCCAGGCCACCATCCCCCTCAACATCACCTGACCCAGCCAGTCGCAGGTGGGTTCAGGGGGTGCCCCACTCGTGCCTGGGCGCAGCAACAATCGCGAGCAGGAAGGCTTCGAGGGGGTCTTCGCCGTTCCAGCAATTAGCGATCAGACGTGTCCTGGTGGACCCACCGAAGGCGTCCCGCAAGCGGAACCTCGTACGGTGACGTCCCAGGTGAGACGGGGTCGCCGCCCGGAGGCGTCCCGTAGGCCCTGTCCGGTGAAGATTCTCGCAACGGGGCGCCAACTGGGACGGGTGGCGAATTGACGCAGACCTTGAGTCTTTGCTCCTTCAGCCGAAGGGGCCCCGGGCAGCCACGCATAATGACGCCTTGCACGGCCACCCTGCCGACCGCCGAACCGGCGTTCCGCGTGCCGGCCACTTCGGTCCAGGTCCGCCAAGCCTGTGTGCAGAGTTCTGACCTCTGGCGCCGCTGCATCAGGCCTAGAACAAGGCGGGTAGATCATGGCGTTGCGTTGGCCGAATATCCACTCAGTCGTTCGCGAGCGGATGCGCTTCACCAGTCAGCACGGACACGGCCTGCGCTACTTCACCGATCCGGGCACGCGTGTAGGTGCCGGTCACCGAAGACGCGCTGTGACCCACGAATGCCTGCGCAACCGCAAAACCAGAGTGGCGTTCGACTGCGGTGATGGCCGTGTGGCGCAGGACGTGCGCTGACACTGGTGTGCGTTCTGCCCATGGGAGACATGGCCGTGCGCGATCGAACACAGTGTTATAGCGCCGTCGAGTGATCGGCAGGCCCCGTCGGGATCGCAAGACCGGGTCGTCGGCCGTGACCGCCCCCCGACTGGAGGAGTGGGTCTCCAGTGCTTGCAGAAGGGACGGCGAAATCGGTTGCTCACGCTCGATGCCGAACTTCTCGCGAAGCCAGGCGGAAGAGCGTGCCCTGTCGAGGTCGCGCAGCCTCAGGTTGAGCGCACCTTCGCGACGAGCCCCTGATTCGAGATGGAACCGGATGAGCAACAGGTCGAGGTCAGGATCCTGACTGGTGGTCCGGACCGCGTCGATGACTTCGCGCAATTCGCCGTCATCGAGGGCACGGCGGCGATTCGGCAGGCGTCGTGGCTTCTCCAGTTGAGCCGCTGGGCTCCGGGTGACGAAATCCGCCCTTTCGGCACGGGCGAATAGCGCTCGCAGTGCTCCGATGCAGCTCTCGCGGGCTGATCGGCCATCCGACCCCGGTCGATTGCGTCGAGCCCGTTCTACGGCATCCACCACGACTGCCTCGCAGTCATCGACTCCGATGGAATCGATCGGGCGCTCGCCTAGCCGATCGATCAAGAGTCGCCAGTACGATTTGTAGGTGGCCGCTGTGCCCTTCGAGAAGCTGGCGGTTACGGTATCCACGTACTCAGCCACGGTCGGTCCGGTACCGGGCGTCCCCAAGGCACCTGCCGACGACTCGGCGATCAGGTCCTCGATGGTCACCCTGAGGGCAGCGGCCTCGGCCAGCAGAATGCGGGCACGGACGACGCGATCCATCACTGTGCCTCCGCTGCCACGTGGGACACCAAGTCTTCGAGGAGGCCAGTTCCAGCGAGCACGACGGTAGGAATGGCGGCCGAGCGGGCTGAGACCAGGACTGAGCCCGATGATCGGGTCACCCCCCGGAACCATGTGGGTAGGACCAGGCGACCTCTGCGATCGATCGGGAGGTTCGCCCCCACTCCACCGCGGCGCAGCACCAGCATGCGCTCACGGCTGATGGCCTGGACGAACACCTCAGTGCCGAGTACGTGCCTGGCGCCGACCGGGAGCGTGATCCGTCCGATCGGCTCCACACTGACGATCCAGTGCCGCCACTGCGGCATTTGCGGCTCGCTACCCAACTCGGCCAGGAGCGACATCGCCGCCCGGGGCGCAGGCTTCCCGGCTGCGGGAACGGGGTGTTCAAGCGGGGACGGTGAGCCTGGTCCGTCAAATTTCACTTGAGACACCGGATGTTGGGCTGGAACCCAATGAATGGTGTCGGAGGGGGGACTTGAACCCCCACGCCCTTGCGGGCACTAGCCCCTCAAGCTAGCGCGTCTGCCTATTCCGCCACTCCGACGAAGTGGCTCCGATGCTGAGATCGGGGCGAGTCGCATGGTAGCGCGACCTCAACAGCCGCAGGGTGCGAGGGCGATTCTCAGTTCGATTGGGGCGGCCCGGGCTGCAGATTCGTCCACTGGGCCACGTTCCAGAGGATCCCGTCGAGGGATCCGTTGTACTCGACGTTGTTTAGCTGGACGCCGTTGGCCTGCAGGGCGGGCTCCCCAAAAAGCGGCAAGGAGACCATCTGGTCCCACAGCTGGTCGTCGATCTGGGCGTAAAAGGCGGCACCGGTGATCGGATTGAGGGCCTGAGCGGCCTGGGAGAAGAGTTGGTCGACTTCGGGATCATCGAATTTGCTCCAGTCCTGCGATCCGGTGGTTTCTCCCTCACCCTGACTTTCGGAGTACCAGCCAGCGGTGGCGGTGAGGAACGGGCTGGTGACTCGGGTGACGAGAGCTACGTCGTAGGCGTTGGTTGATGCGGCGGCGAGCAGGCCGGCCTGACCGTTGACCGGCACGACGGTCACGCCGACCCCGACGTCCCGCAGCTGGTCGCTGATGTCCGAAGCCACCTCGTCGATCCACGGATCTCCGGTCTCGACCGCCATCCGCAGGGTCAGTGGCGAGCCGTTGGCATCGACGTACTGGCCGTCCGGATTCTGGTGGTAACCGATGCTGCGGAGCAGTCGGTCGGTTGCCGTCGGATCGCTGACGCCATAGTCTCCGGCCGCGGTCGACGCGCTGTAGGCCGACTGCGAAGCAATGGCCAAGTGGTCCTGGTTGATGACCAGGTCGGGATCGATGGTCCCGAACATCTTGGTGAGCAACGCAGTGCGGTCGATGGCGTGAGCGATGGCCTCTCGGGCCGCTACCCGATCGGTTACCGGTGTAGTGACGTTGAACTCGAGGTCCAGCATAAGGAGAGACGGCCTCACCACGCTCTGCGAGTTGGGCAGGGAGCTGACCGCGTCGAGGGAGTCGAGACTGAAGGAGTCAGGCTGGACGACGGCGTAGTTGCTCCGGGCCAGCGCGCTCATCCATGCAGCTTGGTTGGCCGCGTAGTCGACGGTCACACGGTTGAGTACTGCCGGCGTACCCCACCAGTGGGGATTGCGCACCAACACCGCCATCCCTGAGGACGAAACGGATTGCAGGATCATCGGCCCCGCCGAGAGGTCGACGCCCGGGTTGAAGGTGTCGAAGCCATGGTTCCACCCCACTTTCCTGGCGATATGGGCCGGCACCATGTGGTCGAACAGCACGCGCCAGTCGGTGAACGGCGTGGCGAAGGTGACGGTGACCGTCTTCCCCTGGTTGCTGGGAGTTACCGACGCGATGTCGCGGTAGCCGAGGGTCGAAGCGACCTGGTCGGCCTGGCCATCGACATCCAGTGTCCCCCCCCTTTGTGACTGCCAGGCGTAGATGAAGTCGTCGGCAGTCACCGGCACGCCATCCGACCATTCGGCCTGGGGGTTGATCACGTACTGGATGGTCAGCGGTGCCGTCGATGTGGCTTCCACGCTCACCAATAGGTTGCTGTTGACCTCAGCTATCAGTTTGGGCGAGATGATGTAGGCGCTGGGTAGCACCGAGGTCAGGAGGGTCGGCGTGGATGACGCTGCGCCAGCCGGCGTGTTGGGGTTGAAACCTTCCCACGGACGGTCCAGTTCGACGGTGGCCCCACCGCCTTTGGCTGCCACCAGTGCCGACGTGGACTGTTCGTCGACCTGGCTGATCCGGTGCGAGCCCAAGTGGTCGACGATGGCCACCAGGCCAATGATCACGATGATGACTATGGGCAGCGTCCACCGGCCGCGGTGCTTACGCCATAACGACGCAAGACGGGGGCGGCGCCGGCCCGGATCGGCGCCGGGGCCGTTCACTGCAGACGCAGAATGAGGATCAGATTGGTAAAGGCGAAGATCACCGCAACGGTGACGGTGATCCGGTCGAGATTCTTCTCCACCACGGTCGAACCGGAAGCGGCGCTTCCGACCGAACCACCGAACATGTCAGAGAGGCCGCCCCCTTGCCACTGTGCATGAGGATGAGGAAGATCAGTGCCAGGCAGGCCAGGATCTGCAGCACGACGACGATGGCAGTCAATAGCACGAACTCGCTCTCCTTTCCCTCACGCTGGTGTCAGGACCGGAGCAAACGCTACCAAACTCACTGCCGGGACTGTGCCGCGCCCCGGATGATGCCGAGGAACGAACCGACATCGAGACTGGCTCCTCCGACCAGGGCCCCATCGATATCGGCGCAGGCCAGCAGGGCTTCGGCGTTCTCGGCGTCCACGGAGCCCCCGTACTGGATCCTTATCTGGGCGGCCGCTTCTTTGGTCGACACGGAGCCGACTACCTCCCTGATCCACTTGCAGGCCGACTGGGCGTCCTCGGGTGTGGCCGCCTGTCCGGCCCCGATAGCCCACACCGGCTCGTAGGCGATGACCATGCTCCCGGCCACCTCGGCGGCGAGTCCATCTACCGCCGATCCCACCTGGGCAGCCAGCCGATCCTCGGTCAACCCCTCCGCCCGTTCCTCGAGCGTCTCACCGACACAACAGATCGGTGTCATACCGTTGCGGATCACCGCCTGTACCTTGGCTCTGACCATCTCGTCGGTCTCGGCGAACAGTCGACGGCGTTCGGAGTGCCCCACGATCACGTACTCCACATGCAGCTTGGCCAGCATGAGCGGGCTGACCTCTCCGGTGTAGGCCCCGGCGTCCTGGCTGGCGCAGTTCTGGGCGCCGAGGGCCACCGGAATCGCCTCGGGCTCGAGGACTGATTGCACCGTGCGTAGGTCGGTAAACGGCGGGTGTACCGATACATCGACCGGTCCGGTATCCGAGGTCTGGAGACGGAGACCCAGGTCGCGGACCGCGTGCAGAGCTTCGTGATGGTCGAAGTTCATCTTCCAGTTGCCGCTGATGAGCGGCCGACGACGGAGACCGACCTCGGTCACGGGGCGGGGTCGGACGTCGACATCGTGGGCCGGGGGGCATTGGGTGCCCCGCGAAGCGCGGCCAATCCGGGGAGATCTCCGAATTCGAGCAATTCCAGGGAGGCGCCACCCCCAGTCGAGATGAAGCTGATCTGCTTCTCGAGTCCGAGTGCGTCCACCGCGGCGGCGCTGTCCCCCCCTCCGACCACGGTGAACGCCTCCGAACCGGCCATAGCTATGGCCACCCCGGTGGTTCCCGCATTGAACCTGGCGTCTTCGAACACCCCCATCGGCCCGTTCCACAGCACAGTCCCTGCCGAGCGGATGGCCTCGGTGTAGCGCTTGACGGTGGCCGGTCCGATGTCAAGGCCCTGCCAGCCGGCGGGGATCTCCTCACCCACCGTACGGACCTCTCCGTCGAGGCAGTCGCACCCGAAACTGGCACCGGGCTCGAGGGCCACGGTGTCGGTGGGCAGCAGGATCGGCTTGCCGGAGTTAAGGAGGTCGGCGCACTCGGCGATGCGCTCGTGGTCGACCATCGACGCACCGACGTCATGACCAGCGGCGGCCAAAAAGGTGTAAGCCATCCCACCTCCCACCACCAGCGCGTCCACCCTGGCCAGGAGGGCTCTCATCACCCCGAGTTTGTCGGCCACCTTGGCACCTCCGACCACCGCCACGAACGGTCGGCTTGGTGTCCCGAGGAGAGCGCCCAGGGCCTCGATCTCCCGTTGCAGCAGGAAACCGGCCGCACTGGGCAGCCGGGTGGGTGGTCCGACCACCGATGCGTGTCTACGGTGGGAGACACCAAAGGCGTCGTTGACGTAGGCGTCGTGATGGTTGATCAGCTTCTCGACAAAGGCCAGGTCGTTGGACTCCTCGCCCGGATCGAAGCGCAGGTTCTCCAGAAGTTCGACCTGGGGTGCCAGGCGGGCCAGTTCCTCGCGGACCGGTCCCAGGTCCCACCGGACATCCGGAGCCCCCTCCGGCCGTCCCAGATGGGTACAGGCGGTGACCGTCGCCCCCTGGGCCACCAGGTAGTCCAAGGTGGGTAGCGCGGCCCGGATTCGAAAGTCGTCGGTGACTACCGACGGTTCGTTTGCGCAGGGCCTCAGGGGCACGTTGAAATCGACCCGGACCAGCACGCTGGCTCCGTCCAGATCGGGTAGGTCATCCAACAACGGCAAACCGTTCAGGAGCGGATTTCCCCCACCGTTCGTCACCACGTCTCCCCTCGTGAGCTCCGACATGTCGACCTGATCCCTCAGGATCCGGTTCTACCGACCACCAGCGACAGGTCCACCAGTCGGTTGGCGTACCCCCACTCGTTGTCGTACCAGCCCTGTACCTTCACCAATGTTATGCCTGATGCCGACGGCATGACCATGGTGAGCCCGGCATCGAAGGTGCACGACGCCGGACTACCCACGATGTCGGACGACACGATCGGGTCCTCGGTGTAGACGAGCACCTTGGACAGCGGCCCGGAAGCAGCGGCATCGGCGAAGGCTTGATTGACCTGCTCCGCGGTCACCGCACCGGCGATCACTGCGGTGAAGTCGGTGATCGAGCCGTCGGGCACCGGCACGCGTAGGGAGCTGCCGTCCAGCCGGCCCTTCATCGCCGGGAGTACCAGTCCGGTGGCACGGGCCGCACCCGTTCCGGTCGGGATGATGTTGATGGCCGCGGCCCGGGCCCGGCGGAGATCTTTGTGCGGGAGGTCGAGAAGATTCTGGTCGTTGGTGTAGGCGTGGACGGTGGTCATCATCCCGCTCTCCACCTCGAAGGCGTCGTCGAGCACCTTGACCATGGGGACGAAGCAATTGGTGGTGCAGGAGGCATTGGAGACGACGAAGTCCTTGGCCGGATCGAACTCGTGGTCATTCACGCCCATCACGAAGGTGGCATCTGCGTCGCTGGCCGGCGCCGAGATGATCACCCGGGAGGCTCCGGCTTCGAGGTGGCAGCTGCCCGCGTCCCGGGAAGTGAACAGCCCGGTGGACTCGATGACCACGTCCACGCCCAGCTTGTCCCACGGAAGAGCCTTCGGGTCCCGCTCGGCCAGCACGGCGACCGGTCCGGTGTCGAGGACGATCGAACCCCCGACCACCTTCACCTCGCTGTCCAGCCGGCCGTGGGTCGAGTCGTAACGCAACAGGTGGGCGAGTGTGTCAGCCGAGGTGAGGTCGTTCACGGCCACCACGTCGACATCTGCGCCCGATGAGCGGGCGGCACGGAAATAGTTCCGACCAATGCGCCCGAAACCGTTGATACCGATCCGTACGGTCATTGTCTTGTGCCTCGCTGTTCGAGTTCCGTGCGTATCCACCGCACGCTGCTATCGCTACTCATGCCCCTCCGGTGAACGGAGAACGGCGACCACGCTAGGACATCTGGACGGGTCCGAGGGTTATCCGAGCAGATCAGCAAGGGTGGACGCCAGTTTGACCGGATCGTGGGCCATGCCGTTGGGACGGGCCAACGCTGCCCGGACGACGGGGACACCCGGTTCTCCGAGGTCGACCGAGGTGGTGTCGCAGACCACCAGATCCACGGAAACACCATGCGCCACCAGCGCTTCGACGTGCATCTGGACGTCGAAAGCCTCGGTTTCGGGGATCTGAGGACGCAGGTTGCAAACATAAACCGTGGTGGCCGGCGACCGGTTGATCCCCTCACAGATTTCTGGAACGGCCACGGCGGCCAGAACGCTGGTGAACAGCGAACCCGGACCGAGGATGATCTGGTCGGCCTCGGCCAGCGCGGCCACGCGCGGCGGCGGGCGCCTTGGGGTCGGCCGGCACCAGCGACACGGTGCGGATGTTGTCGGTGCCCATGACCGCCACCTGCCCGGCGACCTGTCCCCCGTCGGATTCGGCCTTGAGCACCACCGGATCGGAGGTGGCCGGCAGGACGCGTCCGGCGACCCCGAGTAGCCGGCATGCCTCATCGAGCGCGGCGACCGGGTCGTTGATGCCGTCGATGAGGCCGGCCAGGATCAGGTTGCCCAGCGCGTGCCCGGCCAGTTCCTCCTCGCTGAACCGGTACTCGAAGGCCGATGCCAGCAACGAGCCGGGCTCGGCCAGAGCCACAAGGCACTTACGGAGATCACCGGGAGGGATGATGTGGAGGATCTCCCGCAGGCGACCCGACGAACCGCCGTCGTCAGCCACCGACACGATGGCGGTGACCCGGTCGGTGTAGGTGCGCACCGCCCGCAGGGTCGCGGCCAACCCGTGGCCTCCGCCGATGGCCACTACCGCGGCTGTCCATCCGGCTCGCTCACCGCGCTCGGTCCATCCGGCTCGCTCACCGCGCTCGGTCCATCCGGCTCGCTCACCGCGCTCGATCCATCCGGCTCGCTCACCGCGCTCGATCCATCCGGCTCGCTCACCGCGCTCGATCCATCCGGCTCGCTCACCGCGCTCGATCCATCCGGCTCGCTCACCGCGCTCGATCCATCCGGCTCGCTCACCGCTCGACATCCCGATGGAACACGGTGGCCGGCATGCCGTGGCCATCGAGCCGGCGGGCCAGCTCCTCGGCCAGCACCACCGACCGGTGGCGTCCCCCGGTGCAGCCCATGGCCACGGTCAGATACGACTTCCCCTCCCGGACGTAGGCCGGAATGAGCATGGTCAGCAACTCATCCAACTTGTCGAGGAACTGGGTGGTCTCTGGCCGATCCAGCACGTACTTGCGGACCTCGGGTTCGAGTCCGCTGTGACTGCGGAGCGACTCATCCCAGTACGGATTGGGCAGGAACCGACAGTCGAACATCAGGTCGACGTCCAGGGGGACACCGTGTTTGAACCCGAACGAGACGATCGATGTGCTCATCGAGCTGCCCAGCTCCTCCTGGCCGAACACCTCCATCAGGCGGGTCCGCAGTTGGTTGGTGTTGAGCTCACCGGTGTCGATGACCAGATCGGCCCGGTCCCGCAGGCCGCTGAGCAGCAGGCGCTCGTCGGCGATGGAGTCCACCACCCCCCGGGCTGCCTGGGGATGGCGGCGGCGGGTCCCTTCGAATCGCCGGATCAGCACGTCGTCAGCCGCGTCGAGGAACAGGATCCGTACCCGGTTGCGGCCGGCCTCCAGCACATCCACTGCCGGCAGGACATCGTCAAGGTCTCCTCCGCCCCGGCCGACCACGAAGGCCACCCGCTCCATCTCCGATCCGGTTCCGTCGACCAGCTCGGAGACCTTGGAGATGAGCGCCGAGGGCATGTTGTCGATGACGAACCACCCGAGGTCCTCCAGCGTGGCTCCGGCCGTCGACCGACCAGCGCCGGACATTCCGGTCACCACCAGGTACTCACTCATCGATCCACCTCTGTGCGTATGCGCCTTGCGGCGGGTCCGCTCGGGGCTTGGGGCGTGTGCAGCCGCTCGAACACGGCGGCACCCACCTCGGCCGGCAACCACGATACGCCGAGCAGCTCGTCCCTGGATGCGTTGCGTAGTCCGGCCAGGCCGTCGAACTGCTCGATCAGGCGCTCCCTCCGCTTGGGCCCGAGGCCGGGGACCCCGTCCAGGGCCCCCACGGTCATCCGCTTGCCCCGCAGCGTCCGGTGGTAGGAGATGGCGAATCGGTGGGCCTCGTCCCGGAGCCTCTGGAGCAGGTAGAGCCCCTCGGACTGGCGGGGCAGGCGGATCGGTTCCGAGCTCCCCGGTCGGTAGACCTCCTCGAAACTCTTGGCCAATGAGGCGATCGGGATCCGGTCGGTCAGGCCCAGCGTGGCCAGCACCCGGACGCCCACGTTGAGCTGGCCCAGTCCTCCGTCCAACAGCAGCAGCTGCGGGGGGTAGGCGAACCTGCGCCGGACCGGGCCGGGCCCGGTCCCGTCCAAGGTCACTCCCCCTTCCTCCGCCCCACCTCCCCCCGCGGCCGGACGGGCCCCCTCGGCCAACAGGGCGGTGAGGCGTCGGGTCAGCACCTCCTCCATCGCCGCATAGTCGTCGTTCTGGTCGACAGTGGCCACCCGAAAGTGCCGGTACTCGCTCTTCTTGGCCAGCCCGTCCTCGAAGACCACCATCGAGCCGACGTAGTCGGTGCCCTGCAGGTGGCTCATGTCGTAACACTCGATGCGCAGGGGGGCCTCGGGCAACCCCAGCTCACGCTGAAGCGATTCGAGGGCCCTCGACCGGCTGTTGTGGTCCGAGGTCCGCTGCAGCCGTTGGCGCATGAAAGACTCCCGGGCGTTGTGCTCCACGGTCTGGAGTAGCGCCCGTTTGGTGCCGCGCAGCGGCACCCGAAGCGCGACCGGTCCCCCCCGTCGGCGGCTGAGGTAGTCGACCACCGCGTCGGCGTCCTCGGGCATGGTCGGCACCAGCACCTGACGCGGCACTCCGCCGGCCGGGTCGGCGTACACGTCGACCAGGATGCGCTCGATCAGCTGGGCCTGGGTCAGATCCTCCACCTTGTCGACGAACAGACCCAGCCGGCCGACCACTTTGCCCGATCGCACGTGGAACACCTGCACGGCCGCCTCCAACTCGTCCTCGGCGATGCCGACCACATCGAGTTCCTCGCGGCTGGCCAACTCCATCTGGCGCACCGCGTCGGCCGCCCGTACCGCCTCCAACTTGTCGCGGAGGACGCTGGCCCGTTCGAACTCCTGGGCATGCGATGCCTCGAGCATGTCCTGCTCGAGGTTCTTGACGAGTGATCCGGTGTCGCCGCCCAGGAAGGTGATCAGGTCGGTCACCATCCGGTCGTACTCGGCGTGGTCCACCGCGCCCACACACGGGCCCGAACATCGCTCGATGTGGTAGAGCAGACACGGTTTCCCCAGGCGCTGGTGACGGCGGAACTTGTTGTCCGAGCAGGTCCGGACCGGGAACGACCGGAGGAGCAGGTCGAGCGTGCCCCGGATGGCCCCGACATTGGGATAGGGACCGAAGTAGCGGACACCGGCCCGTTTGCGGCCCCGGACCACCGCCGGTCGGGGCCACTCGTCGCTCATGGTGATGGCCAGCCACGGATAGCTCTTGTCGTCTTTGAGGCGGACGTTGAACCGGGGCTGGTACCGCTTGATGAGGTTGTGCTCGAGGAGCATGGCCTCGGCCTCGGAGTCGACCACCATCCACTCCACATGATCGGCCTGGGTCACCATCTGGGCGGTTCGGGGGGCCAGGACTCCCGGATCCTGAAAGTAGGAAATTGAGGCGCTGCCGAAGCGATTTGGCCTTGCCCACGTAGAGGACCCGGCCGACTGCGTCGACGAATTGGTACGAGCCGGGGGCATCGGGAACCGAGCCCGGAAGAGGTCGTGTCACCACACCACCAGTGTGCCGTGCCCGGGCCGGAGTCGATGCCGCCGATATTCCACCGCACCGGCGACGCTCCGACCACCTAGACTGGACCTACGCCGGCCTGGTTTCCGGCGACATCTACCGCTCCGGGGCCGACAACCCCGCGGATGGGCGACCAGGCTGTCCCCGCCGGCCATACCGGAGCGCCTCCCCGAGGAGGTCACACACCACATGCTCCGGCTCCAGACGGCACTTCCCGACCGCTATGCGACGGCCGACCCCGACCGGTTGGCCTCATGGATCGCCCGGGCCAAGGACCACCTCGGCTCCCGCCTGGTCATCCTCGGCCACCATTACCAGCGGGACGAGGTGATGGTCTGGGCCGACGCCCGGGGTGATTCGTTCGGCCTGTCCCGCATGGCTGCCCAGCAGGCCGACGCTGAGTTCGTGGTCTTCTGCGGCGTCCACTTCATGGCCGAGTCGGCTGACATCCTCACCGGACCCCACCAGCAGGTCATCCTCCCCGACCTCAATGCCGGGTGCTCGATGGCCGACATGGCCGACATCGACGCGGTGGAAGAGGCCTGGGACACGCTGGCCACGGTGACCGATGTGGAGCGGGTGGTGCCGGTCACGTATATGAACTCGTCGGCCGCCCTCAAGGCCTTCGTGGGACGTCACGGCGGCCTGGTCTGCACCTCGTCCAATGCCCGGGCCGTGCTGACCTGGGCATTGGGTAGCGACCCCGGGGGCTGGAGCCGCGGCGATCAGGTCCTGTTCTTCCCCGATCAGCACCTTGGCCGTAACACCGGATTCGAGCTCGGCTACCAGGACAGCGACATGGCGGTGTGGAACCCCCGTCTCGAGGCCGGCGGCCTCGACGACAGCACCCTCAAGTCGGCCACCCTTCTGCTGTGGAAGGGGCACTGCTCCGTGCATCAGCGCTTCCGCCCCGAGCACCTGGCCGCCTTCCGGGCCCAGCACCCCGATGGACTGGTGGTGGTCCACCCCGAGTGCGCCCACGACGTGGTCGAGCTGGCCGATCAGGTGGGATCCACCGACTTCATCATCCGGGCAGTGGCCGAGGCCCCTCCCGGAGCGGTGATCGGAGTAGGCACCGAAATCCACCTGGTCCACCGATTGGACAAGGAAACAGCGGACAAGACGGTGGTCTCGCTCGACCCCTTGGTCTGTCCGTGCTCCACCATGTTCCGGATTGACGCCGCCCACCTGGCCTGGGTACTGGAGGGACTGGTCGAGGGCGAGGTGCGCAACCGGATAACGGTGGACGCCGAGACAGCCCAGTGGGCCCGGGTGGCCCTCGAGCGGATGCTGGCCACGGTGTAGTGCGGGCGGGCCGCCCCCTTACCGTCCGGCGGCCACCGTGGAGGCCGAGGCCCGCTTCCTCGGGGTGACCGTGGCGGTAGTGCGTTTGGCCGTCGTCGGCCGCTTGGCGCGACCGCGGCCCCGTTTGATGCCGAGAAGCGGAGCCAGAACCTCGCCGGTGTAGCTGGCCGGTGCCACGGCCACGTCCTCGGGCGTGCCGGTGGCCACGATCGTCCCTCCCCGGTCACCGCCCTCGGGCCCGAGGTCGAGGATCCAATCCGCGCTCTTGATCACATCGAGGTTGTGCTCGATGACGATCACCGTGTTGCCCTGGTCGACCAGGCGGCTCAAGACGTCGAGCAGTTTGCGAACGTCATCGAAGTGCAGTCCGGTGGTCGGCTCGTCGAGTACGTAGAGGGTATGGCCGGTCGATCGCCGGCTGAGCTCGGAGGCCAGTTTCACCCGCTGGGCCTCCCCCCCCGACAGGGTGGGGGCGGGCTGGCCGAGACGGATGTAACCCAGACCCACGTCGACCAGGGTCTGCAGGTGGCGGGCGATGGGCGGCTGGTGGGCGAAGAAGGCCAGGGCCTCCTCGCAGGACAGCTCGAGCACGTCGGCGATGGTCTTGCCCCGGAAGGTGACCTCCAAGGTGTCGCGGTTGTAGCGGGCCCCCTCGCACACCTCGCAGGGGACGTAGATATCGGGCAGGAAGTGCATCTCGATGCGGATGGTCCCGTCGCCGGCGCAGGCCTCGCAGCGGCCGCCCTTCACATTGAAGGAGAACCGCCCCGGTTGATAGCCGCGGACCTTGGCTTCCTGGGTCTGGCTGAACAGCTTGCGGATGTAGTCGAAGACGCCGGTGTAGGTGGCCGGGTTGGACCGGGGGGTCCGACCGATGGGGGCCTGGTCGACCTCGACCACCTTGTCCACGTTGGCCACCCCGGTGATGCCCCGGTGCCGGCCGGGGAGGGTCTTGGCCCGGTGGACCTGCTTGGCCAGAGACCGGAGGAGGATGTCGTTGACCAGGGTCGACTTGCCCGACCCGGACACCCCGGTCACCGCCACCAGGCGGCCCAGCGGGAACTCGGCGTCCACGTCATGCAGATTGTGTTCGGTGGCCCCTTTCACCACCAGGGAGTCCCCGCTCCCCTTCCGCCGCAGCGCCGGGACCGGGATCGACTTGGCTCCGGACAGGTACTGCCCAGTTACCGAGTCGGGGTTGGACTCGATGCCCCCCGGACCGGTCACCGGGCCGGAGTGGACGATGCGGCCACCGTGCTCGCCGGCGCCCGGACCCACGTCGACCACGTGGTCGGCCACCCTGATGGTCTCTTCGTCGTGCTCCACCACGATCACCGTGTTGCCCAGGTCCCGCAGGCGCTTGAGGGTGCCGATCAGGCGCTGGTTGTCCCGCTGGTGGAGGCCGATCGAGGGCTCGTCGAGGACGTAGAGGACTCCGACCAGGCCGCTGCCGATCTGGCTGGCCAGCCGGATCCGCTGAGCCTCGCCTCCTGACAGGGTGGCCGCCGACCGGGCCAGGGTCAGGTAGTCGAGGCCCACGTCCAAAAGGAACTGCATCCTCTCGCGCACCTCGCGGAAGACCCGGTCGGCGATGAGGTGGTCGCGGTCGGACAGATCCAGGGCGGCCACCACCTCGACGGCCTTGCCGATGGACAGGGAGCAGAGGGCGAAGATGTTGTAGCCGCCTACGGTCACGGCCAGCGATTCGGGCCGGAGCCGGGCCCCACCACAGACCGGGCAGGGCACCTCCCGGAGATAGACCTCGAGGTTGTCCCGAAGGAACTCGGAGTCGGCCTCGGTGTGGCGCCGCTCCAGCCAGGGGACGATGCCCTCGTAGGCGGTGGTGAAGGATCGCTGGCGCCCGTAGCGGTTGCGGTACTTGAGGTGGACCTGCTTGGTCCCGGCGCCGTAGAGGACCATCTTCTTCTCGGCCTTTTTGAGCTTCTCCCACGGATCGTCGAGGGAGAAGCCCCCGAGATCGGCCACCGCGCCGAGCAACCGGCCGAAATACTCGCTCCGGGCGCCGGACCACGGGGCGAGGGCTCCCTCGGCCAGCGACTTGGTGGGATCGGGTACCACCAGCTCGGGGTCGACCTCGAACCGGGTGCCGAGGCCGGTGCAGGCCGGGCAGGCGCCGTAGGGCGAGTTGAAGGAGAAGTTCCTCGGGGCCGGGTCTTCGAAGCTCAGTCCACAGGAGGTACAGGCCAGGTGCTGGCTGAAGGTGATGGCCTCCTGCTCGGTCCCGTCGTCGTCCACCACCACCACCTCGGCCACCCCGTCGGCCAGGGACAGGGCGGTCTCCAAAGACTCGGTCAACCGGCGGCGGATGTCATCCTTGCGGATCGAGCCGGTCGACCACCACCTCGATGGTGTGCTGCTCGTACCGGGCCAGGTCGAGCTGGCTGCGGTCGGCCAGCTCCACGGTGTCCCCGTCCACCCGGGCCCGGGCGAACCCCTGCTTGGCCAGATCGTCGAGGAGGGCGCCGTACTCCCCCTTCCGGCCCCGGACCACCGGGGCCAGCACCAGGAAGCGGGTGCCTTCGTCCATGGCCAGGATCCGGTCCACGATCTGCTGGGGGCTCTGGCGGGCCACCGGCCGCCCGCAGTTGGGGCAGTGGGGCTTGCCGATCCGGGCGTAGAGCAGGCGCAGGTAGTCGTAGACCTCGGTGACCGTCCCGACGGTCGACCGGGGGTTGCGGGAGGCCGACTTCTGATCGATGGAGATGGCCGGGGACAGGCCCTCGATGAAGTCGACATCGGGCTTGTCCATCTGGCCCAGGAACTGGCGGGCATAGGCCGATAGGGACTCCACGTAGCGGCGCTGGCCCTCGGCGTAGATGGTGTCGAAGGCCAACGAGGACTTGCCCGACCCGGACAGCCCGGTGAACACGATGAGCCGGTCGCGGGGCAGGTCCAGCGAGACGTCTTGGAGGTTGTGCTCGCGCGCACCACGAACCACCAGACGATCAGCCATCCGGTGAGGATACCGGCGCGGGAGGTCGGGTCCGGCGGCCCGGTGGCCGGTTCAGGACCGGGCGCCGGTGGTTACGCCGACACCGGTGTCGGCGGCGTCCCCCGGATCACTACCGGTGGGGAGGGCGCTCTCCCCACCAACGGCGGCGGTGCCGTCCACCGGGTCACGGACCAGCAGTGCCCGGAGCTCGGCGATCTCGTCCCGCAACAGGGCCGCCTCCTCGAACCGGAGCTCCTCGGCCGCTTTGTTCATCTCGGCGTCCAGCCGGTGGATGAGGCCGGACAGCTCGTCGGAGTCCGGACCGAGCTCGCGGGCCAGCTCGGCCGCGGCCGCTCTCGGGTCCACCCCGCCGGGCCGGCCACGGCGCCCCCGACCCGACCCGGACCGCTCGTTGGCCCCCGAGGTGATGGCCGCCGACCCCGAGCCCTCGCCCCGCACCCGCTCGAGGATGTCGGTGACCGACTTGGTGATGGTCACCGGATCGATGCCGTGGGCCGTGTTGTAGGCGATCTGTCGGGCTCGGCGCCGTTGGGTCTCGCCGATGGCGGTGGTCATCGAGTCGGTGATGGTGTCGGCGTACATGACCACCCGACCGTTGACGTTGCGGGCCGCCCGGCCCATGGTCTGGATGAGGGACGAGGCCGACCGCAGGAATCCCTCCTTGTCGGCGTCGAGGATGGCCACCAGGGCCACCTCGGGTAGGTCCAGGCCCTCGCGAAGCAGGTTGATGCCCACCAGGACGTCGAAGCTGCCGAGGCGCAGCTCGCGGCAGGATCTGGATCCGGGCCATCGTGTCGACATCCGAATGGAGATACTGGACCCGGACGCCCTGCTCGGCGAGGTAGTCGGTCAGGTCCTCGGCCATCTTCTTGGTCAGGGTGGTGACCAGCACCCGGCCGCCCTGTGCCACCACCGCGTCGATGCGCAGCCGCAGGTCGTCGATCTGGCCGGTGGTGGGAACGATGTCCACCTCGGGGTCGACCAGTCCGGTGGGCCGGATGACCTGTTCGACGACGTTGGCGCTGTGCTCGAACTCCCAGGGACCTGGGGTGGCCGACAGCAGGATGACCTGGCCGGTGCGCTCGATGAACTCCTCGAATCGCAGGGGCCGGTTGTCCATGGCCGAGGGCAGCCGGAACCCGTGGTCGACCAAGGTCTCCTTGCGGGACCGGTCCCCGGCGTACTGGCCCCGGAGCTGGGGCACGGCTACGTGACTTTCGTCCACCACCACCAGGTAGTCCTTGGGGAAGAAGTCGAGCAGGGTGAACGGCGCCTCGCCGGCCGCCCGGCCGTCGAGGTGCCGGCTGTAGTTCTCGATGCCGCTGCACACCCCCGTCTCGGCCAGCATCTCGAGGTCGTATTCGGTCCGCATCCGCAGCCGTTGGGCCTCGAGCAGCTTGCCCGCTGCCGTCAGTTCCTCCAGCCGGATCCGGAGCTCGGCCTCGATGGACTCGACCGCCTTCCTCAGGCGCTCGTCCCCGGTGCCGTAGTGGGTGTTGGCGAACACCACCAGCTCGTCGAGCTCGTCGCCGATCTCCCCGGTCAGCACATCGAAGGGACGGATCCGCTCCACGGTGTCGCCGAAGAACTCGACGCGGACCGCCTGGCTCTCGTAGGCGGCATGGATCTCGACGGTGTCCCCCCGGGCCCGGAACTGGCCTCGGGCCAGGGTGACGTCGTTGCGCGAGTACTGGAGTTCGACCAGTCGCCGGAGCAGAGCCCGCTGCTCGTGGACCTCCCCGGGGCGCAGGGCCACGATCCGGTCCCGGTACTCGTCGGGCGAGCCCAGCCCGTAGATGCAGGACACCGAGGCCACCACGATGGTGTCGGGTCGCA
The DNA here is from genome assembly GCA_963824355.1 of uncultured Acidimicrobiaceae bacterium. Taxonomy (GTDB): domain Bacteria; phylum Actinomycetota; class Acidimicrobiia; order Acidimicrobiales; family RAAP-2; genus Bog-756. The sequence goes on from CAWGOY010000005.1 coordinate 137,337, forward strand.
GCAACAGCGAGGAGGTGCAGGCGTGACGGAGCCGGTCGATCTCGTCGTTGATCGAGGAGTCCTTCTCGATATAGGTGTCCGAGGAGGGCACGTACGCCTCGGGCTGGTAGTAGTCGTAGTAGGAGACGAAGTACTCGACGCGGTTGCGGGGGAAGAACTCCTTCAGCTCGGCGGCCAGCTGGGCGGCCAGCGACTTGTTGGGCTCGATGATCAGAGTCGGACGCTGCACCGCCTCGACCGTCCAGGCCACGGTGGCCGTCTTCCCCGACCCGGTGATCCCGAGCAGGGTCTGGTAACGGTCCCCGCGGCGGAGGCCCTCGACCAGGCCGGCGATGGCCTCGGGCTGGTCCCCCGCCGGCCGGAACGGCGACACCACCTTGAATTCGGGCACGGTCCGATGGTACCGGGCTGACACTCGAACGGATCCGCTCAGGTGGTGGCGGAGTCGGCTGGATCCGCTCAGCCGACCGGGGAGTCGGAGTTCCCGCCCCCCGCAGCCCGCAGGGCGAGCAGTGTCGACCACACCCGGTCCACCTCACCGCGCAGCGACTCGAGGTCGCCCGAGTTGTCGATGACCAGGTCGGCGCCGTCCAGCCGGGTCTGGCGGTCGGCCTGGGAGCCGATGCGGGCCCGGGCGTCGTCTTCGTCCATGCCCCGTTGGCCGACCAGACGCTCGAGGGCCAGATCGGTGGGTGTGTCCACCACCACCACCGCGGCCAGGTCGAGGGTCTCCCGGTGGATGGGTCGCAGCAGCGGGATGTCCAGCACCACGATGGCGTCGGTGTCGGCGTAGTCGTCCCGCCGGGAGATCATCTCGATCCCGATGGTGGGATGGGTGATGGCGTTGAGGTCGGCCAGGGCCTCAGGGTGGCCGAAGACCCGTTGGGCCAGTCGAGGCCGGTCGATGAGGCCGTCAGCGTCGACGATGCCGGTTCCGAACCGCTCGATGAGGGGCTGGTAGGCCGGACCCCCGGGCTCGACCACCTGCCGGGCGATGCGGTCGGCGTCGACCAACTTGGCGCCGTGTTCCACCAGCAGTTCGGCCACCGTCGACTTGCCGGCCCCGATGCCCCCGGTGAGGCCGACCGCCAGCATGGGGTCGGTCCCTCAGGCCGGCCGGCGCGGTCGCGAGGCGGTGGCGAACAGGACCATGGTGGTCCGGTCGAGTTCGTCGGTGACGAAGAAGTCGTCGGCGGTGATGCCGGTGGATCCACCCGAGTCTCCTCGGGCCATGAGCTTGTAGGCCACCGGCAGGACCCGCGTGTAGAACCCGACGTACCAGGACCGGGGAATCCGGTGCCGGATATCGAGGAAGTCGAGTCGGAGCACCTTTTGGGCCTTGACCCGGCGGGCGGTGAAGTCGGCCTTTACGTGGGGGACGGCGTCGAGGCCCTGCACCGTCACGTCGTGGAAGTACCGCTCGAGCAGGGTGGTGAGCTCGGGTGGTTCGAACAGGTGGACGTGGAAGGGGTTCTCGAAGTCGGCCGGGGCGTTGGGGGTGAGGAAGAACACGGTGCCGTCGTCGGCCAGTACCCGCGACAGCTCGGACACGTGGCCCTCGGGGTCGTCGAAGTGCTCGATGAGATGCGAGGAGCACGCCCAGCGAAAGCCGCCCTCGGCGAAGCCGAGGGCGAGGGCGTTCATCTGGGCGACGAGCAGCCCATCGGGGCCCCACCGGCCACCGGCCGCGTCCACCGCGTCGGCGCTGTAGTCGGCGCCCACCACCGTCCGGTCCTCGCTGAGGAACCGGGCCGACTCGAAGCCCTGGCCGCAGCCCACGTCGAGCATGGTGCCGGGGCCCAGCCGCTCGATGACCGTGCGGTAGCCGGCGGCGTGAAGGGCCAGCAGCGAATCGGGGGTGACCCCCTCCATGGGACGCTCACCGGTCAACCGCTTCCCGGAGCGGTCCCGCTTGATGACGTCCAGCACTCCTGGCGCCCCTGGATCCGAACGGTCGGTGCTCATCTGGTCCCCCCGGGAGTCTCGGCTGTGTCCGCCCACACTACTGACCGGGGACCCCTGGCCCCGAATCACCGCCATCCCGTTCGAGCTCCTCACCGCGCACCGTGGAGGCGTCAGCCCTACCCCCATCGACGCCGGAGTCGATTCCGGCGTCGGGCCGGCGGCCGGCCCGGATCCAGTGTTCCCCGCGGTGTTTGCGGTGGATGGCCACGAAGGCCACGCCCATGGCCAGGGCCAGGATTCCCTGGCCAACGAGATCGGCCCGGGCGGTGGCCACCGACTTCCCGTCGGCCACGGCGATCAGCGTGGTGGTCACGATCGATCCGCCGGCCAGCAGGAAGACGATCCACCGCGAACCGGTCCCGAACAGATAGTTGGTGACCAGCACCGAGAAGGACAGGAAGATCATGGCCACCACCAGCGAGGCGAAGGCCGGGGCGGCGGCGCTCAGCTTGGCCGAGAACACCAGGGTGAGGAACCACTTGGGGATGAAGACCGAGATGACCAGCAACACGCTGGCCGGTATGGCCAAAAAGATGAGGGTCACGCCCAGCTGGCGCACTGCGTGTCCCCCCTCGTTCCACCGGATGGTGGCCTCCGGCAGCAGGTAGGCACCGAGGGCCAGGGCCCCGAAGACGAGGGCCTTCGACGCCACCGAGATGGCCGCGTAGGGACCCACGTTGTGGTGGTCGAGCCGACCGAGCAGAATCACGTCGACGTTCTGGAGCAGTCCGAGCAAGGCCAGTCCCACGAAGGCCGCGGACACGTCGGCCATCAGCCGGCGGCGGACCAGGCTGGTATCGGCTCGGGCGTCGTAGCCGGCCGGAGGCACGGTCACCGGCCGGTCGGTGGACCAGGCCCGGGTGGCCAACCAGTGGGCGTGGATGGTGGCCACCACCTCGCCGATGAACACGCCGAAGGCGTAGCCGCCCACACCGAAGTGGGTCCCGACCAAGCCCAGGACGAAGAAGGTGCGGATCCCCCCCTCGATCAGCAGGTTGCCGGCTAGGGCCCGGTAGCTCCGGTGGGCCTGGAGTAGGCCCCGGTCCACACACAGGAGGATCCAGATGCCCGCGGCCACCAGGATGAGCACCACGCCGTCGCTGTTGGGCAGGGACAACTGGTGGGCGATCCAGTTCTGGAGCAGCAGGACGGCCACGAACTCGACTGCGATGCAGGCCAGGACGATCCGGTGGATCTTGCCGACCCAGCGACGCACCAGCTGGGTGCGCCCGGCGTTCTGCAGGGCGGTCACCCGCCGGACCACCCCGACCAGGATGGCCGAGCCGGGCATGGACAAGATGAAGAACAGCCCGAGCAGCTGGGCGATGGCCCCGTAGGCGCTCGGGGTGACCAGTCGGGCCACCGCCACCACCACCAGGGCCCCGGCGGCGTTGACGATCATCCCGGCAATGGCCACCGGTCCGGCCGTGGTCAGTCCCGTGCGGATCGAGTCGCCGTGGCCGGCGGCGGTGCCTTCCTCCTCGGGCAGGGTGATCATGGGGCCACCGGCCACCGGAATCCCCACCGCCGGGGCCATGGACACCGACTCGGTGACCCCCTCGGTCACCGTCTCGATCTCCTCGAGGATGAGGTCGAGGCCGGGTTCGGTGCCGTCGGCTCCCGGTTCGGGACCTTGGGCTCCCTGATTCATCCTGCCCCTCCCCTCCCCACTAGGTGCCGACTTCCCTGTATCCTGCGGCCACTGGCTGGATTCCGTTCCTGTCGTTCGGCGGACGGCCACCGTTGCCGGTCGGCGCCACCCCAATTCTGCCCCCGACGGCGCCAGGGCCGCCGCGATCCCCCATCGCGCTCTCCATCGGCTCATCCGCGATCCGGACCGAGCCATCCGGACCGTGCGATCCGGATGGTGACCGGTCGTTCCGATGCAGGCTAGTGGGAATCCTCCGAGGTCGTGGACGGTGCTGCGGTTCGATTCGAGTCGTGGACCAGGGGACTCCCTGCGGGTAACCTGCCTCCACGGCAGCCGCAACCTGTGGCACAGTGCCTCCGGCACTTGGGCAGGATGATCGGTAGTGGGCAGGGGAACATGAAGGGGGAACTCTGTGACATCCGGTAACGAGTTGAGCCGACGTTCGTTCCTGTCTCGGGGCGCGGCGGCCGGAGGCGTGGTCATGCTCGGGGCCGGGGCCGGTTCGGCGCTGGCCGGGTGCTCCTCGAGTAGTTCGGGGTCGTCCTCCACCACGACTGCGAGCAATGCAAAACCGGGAGTGGGCACGGGGACTCCGGTGCGGGGTGGTTCGCTGACCGTGGGCACCCTGGCCGAAATCGACGGCTTCTATCCGGCCACCAACCACTGGGACACCAACGGCTACCTCTACGCCAACGCCATTTACGACCCGCTGATGGCGGTAGCCGCCGACGGCACCATCCAGCCGTACCTGGCCCAGTCGATCACTCCCAACGCCACCTATGACACCTGGACCATGGTGTTGCGGTCGGGCATCAAGTTCAACGACGGTTCGGCCCTCACCTCGTCGGTGGTCAAGGCCAACTTCAATGCCCTGGCCGCCTCGGCGCTGACCGGTACCGCCCTCAAGCAGGTGGCATCGGTGGCCACGCCGGACCCGATGACCGTGGTCTACACGCTGACCGGGCCCAACCCCACCTTCCCGGCCGGGCTGACCACGCAGGTGGGCTACGTGGTCGGCGAGGCCATGATCCAGCAGGCCAGCGCCAACCCCCAATCGGCACCCACGCCGGTGGGCACCGGTCCGTTCATCTACTCCCAGTGGCAGCCCAACGACCACTTCACCGCCACCCGCAATCCCAACTACTGGCGGAGCGGTCTCCCCTACCTCGACTCCATCACCTTCAAGCCCATCCCCGACACCACCCAGCGCGAGTCGACCCTGCGCACCGGTGGCGTGGACATGATCCAGTCCACCGATCCCAACACCATCAACCGCTTCTCCGGTTCAGGCGGCTCGGGCTACCAGTTGGTGGACACCCGGACCGGCATCATCGGTCAGCCCACCGTGGCCTTCATCATGCTCAACACCGCGGTATCGCCCACCAACGACTTGAGCATCCGCCAGGCCCTGGCCAAGTCCATGGACCAGGCGCAGATCCAGACGATCTTCGGCGGCGGGTTCGCCAGGCCGACCAACGGGCTGTTCCTGCCCAACTCGCCGTACTACAGCAACACGGGCTACCCCACCTACGATCTGGCCGGGGCCAAGTCGCTGGTCAGAGCGTACAAGGCCCAACACGGAACTCCGACCCTGCAGCTGACCACCATCCCCGATCCCCTGGAGATCAAACTGGTCCAGATCGTCCAGCAGATGTGGGAGGAGGCCGGCTTCGACATCGCGGTCAACGAGGTGGAGCAGGCCACCCTCATCGACGACTTCGTCCTGGGCAAGTTCCAGGCGGTCACCTCCTACCAGTTCGGCGCGGTCAACCCCGATCTCAACTACGTGTGGTGGAGCACCACCACCATCTCACCCATTGGGGCCATCGGCCTCAACTTCACCCGGCTCGACGACCCCACCATCGAGTCGGCCATGCTGACCGGACGGCACACCACCAGCCAGGCCACCCGGGTCACCGCCTACCGGACGGTGAACGAGCAGCTGGCCAAGGAGCTGCCCTACCTGTGGATCGACCAGTACCTGTTCTCCGAGGTGGCCGACGACCGGGTCCAGAACTTCGCCAACCCCACCCTGCCCGGTGGCAAGCCCGGGGCCCCCTACTACCCGGAAGGCGTCTTCAATCCCACCCAGATCTGGCTGGCCGGGTAGCGGTTCGGGTCACCGGGTCGACCTCGAGTACACATGGGCAAGTACCTCCTCCGGCGGTTCCTTCAGTTGGTGGTGGTGGCCTTCATCATCTCGGTCCTGGTCTTTTTGCTGGTCCACCTGCTCCCCGGCGATCCTTCGGTCACCATCCTCGGCCCCAACGACACCGCCCACAACCGGGCCATCCTCTTCAAACAGCTGGGGCTCAACAAGCCGCTCTTCGACCAGTACTGGATCTGGCTCAAGAACGTCCTCCACGGGGACCTCGGGCAGTCCTACCTCAACCACGAGTCGGTCACCCATATCATTGCCACCGGGTGGCCCATCGACCTCGAACTGATCGTCATCTCCCAGGTCATCGCTTTCGCTGTTGCCATCCCTCTGGCCCTGATCACCGCCCGGCGGCCCAACCGGCCGGTGGACAACGTGGCCACCACGGCCACGTTCGGCATGCTGGCCCTCCCCCCGTTCGTCATCGCCCCGATCATGGTGGCCGTCTTCGCCGTCGGTCTCCACTGGTTCCCGGCCACCGGCTACGTGCCGTTGTCCCAGAATCTGGCGACCAACATCCACGACATGATCCTGCCGTCGCTGGCCATCACTGCCGGATCCATCGCCGTCTACTACCGCCTGTTCCGGTCCGACCTGATCAGCACCTTGCAGGAGGATTTCATCACGATGGCCCGGTCAAAGGGCCTGTCCTCCCGTTTCATCATGTGGCGCCACGCTTTCCGACCCTCGTCGTTCTCGCTTCTGGCTGCGGCCGGAGTCAACATCGGGGCCCTCATCGCCGGGACCTTCATCGTCGAGTACCTGTTTGCCCTCGACGGTCTCGGATACTCGCTGGTGGTGGCGGTCAATCAGCGCGACTACCTGGTGGTCCAGGGCATCACCCTGGTGGTGGCCATCGCCTACGTGGTGCTCCAGTTCATCATCGACTTCATCTTCACCTTGGTCGATCCCCGGGTGACGAGGGAGTGACCGATGCCTGACGACCGCGAACTCGCTGACACCCGCGCCTCGGCCGCCCTGTTGGCCGACGGGCTACCCGGAGTGGCCGCCACCGATGAGATGATCGTGTCCCGACTGAGCGAGACCCTCGACTCCGACGACATCTTGGTCCGCAAGCCGTTGGGCATCCTGTTCTGGATCGCCCTGGCCTGGGTGAGCCTGATCATCCTCCTGGCCATCATCGCCAACCTCCTCCCCCTGCCCAATCCCGACTTCCAGAACTATTCGGCCATCAACGCCCCACCCGGCATCCACCACCTGCTGGGCACTGACGACCTTGGTCGTGACCTCCTGAGCCGGGTCATCTACGGGTCCCGGGTGTCCCTGGTGGTCGGATTCGGTTCGGTGGCCATCGGCCTGCTGGTCGGGGGAACCCTCGGTCTCGTCTCCGGGTACAAGGGTGGCCGGCTGGACGTATCCCTCAACGCCGGGGCCTTCGTCCTTCTGGCCTTCCCGGCCATCGTGGCGGTGATCGCCATCGTGGCCTTCTGGGGGCAGTCACTGCTCAAGATCACCATCATCATCGGGGTGGCGGTCATCCCGCTCCTCTACCGGGTGGTGCGCGCCTCGAGCCTGTCCTTCGCCAACCGCGACTTCGTGGTGGCCGCCCGCACCCTCGGGGCCACGTCGACTCGGATCGTCTTCCGCGAGATACTGCCCAACGTGATCCCGGTGGCGGTCACCTTCGGGCTCATCTCGGTGGCCGGCGTCATCGTCATCGAGGGGTCGCTGGCCTTCCTCGGCCTGTCGGTACCCCTCCCCACCCCGTCCTGGGGGAACATCATCTCCGAGGGCACCTCCAACGGGAACCTCCAGCACCAATCCCTACATCATGTTGTGGCCGGTGCTGTCCATGTTCCTGCTGTTGCTGTCCATCAACCTGATCGGTGACCGTTTGCGTCAGCGGTTCGACATCCGTGAGGGACTGCTGTGAGAGGCCGACGGTGACCGGTTCCACCAAGGCCAGGCGGGGTCGCCAGACCCTCCAATTCCCCGACATCGGCGTGCCCGGCGAGCCGCTGCTGGTCGTCAAGGATCTCCACACCTCGTTCCGGACCGGTCGGGGCACGGTGCGGGCGGTGGACGGCGTCTCCCTCACCGTCAACCGGGGTCAGACCCTGGGCATCGTGGGCGAATCGGGCTCGGGCAAGACGGTCCTGTCCCGGTCGATCATGGGCCTCCTGCCGCCCCGGGACGTCATCCGCAGCGGCACGGTCCGCTTCGCCGGTCACGAACTGACCGCCATGAGCACCAATCAGCTCCGCCAGGTGTGGGGGGCCGAGCTGACCATGATCTTCCAGGATCCGATGACCGCCCTCAACCCGGTCAAGCGCATCGGCCGCCAGATCACCGAGTCGCTCCACCTGCACTTGGGCATGGACGGAAACGAGGCCAACGCCACCGCCGTCGAGCTGCTCCGGTCGGTGGGCATCCCCTCGCCCGAGGATCGGGTGCGGTGGTATCCCTTCCAGCTGTCGGGCGGGATGCGCCAGCGGGTGATGATCGCCATCGCCCTGGCCTGTGCCCCCCGCCTGGTCATGGCCGACGAGCCGACCACCGGCCTCGACGTGACCGTGCAGGCCCAGATCCTCGACCTGCTGGCCGAGCTGCAGCGGGAACGGCATATGGCGGTGATCCTGGTCACCCACGACCTCGGGGTGGTGGCCAACCGGGCCGACGACATCGTGGTCATGTACGCCGGCAAGATCGTGGAGCGGGCCCCCACCCACACTCTGTTCCACGACACCCACATGCCCTATACCCAGGCGTTGATGGACTCCATCCCCCGCCTGGCCGACCCGAGCGGGACCCGGCTCCACGCCATCGCCGGACGGCCCCCCGGACCTCATCCATCCCCCCGTCGGTTGCCGGTTCGCCCCCCGCTGTCCCTACGCCCAGGACAAGTGCCGTGAGAGCGAACCCCCACTGCGGACCGCCGGATCACCCGAGCACCTGTTCGCCTGCTGGTTCCCACTGGTCCAGGGCAACCGCCACCGGCCCGGTCACCACCCCGGTGCCCCTGACCCCGACACCGCCACCGGCCGGATCCGGTCCCGGCGCCGAGGTATCCCCGTGAGTTCTGCCCCGTCTGTTCCGGGCGCCGCCGACGACGTGGTGCTCAGCGTGGACAACCTGGTGGTGGAGTTCAAGAGCGGCCGCCAGACCGTTCACGCCGTGTCGGGGGTCACCTTCGACGTCCGTCGAGGCGAGACGCTCGGCCTGGTCGGCGAGTCGGGCTGTGGCAAGTCGACCACGGGACGCGCTCTGGTGCAGGTCCAGCCACCCACCTCGGGAAGCGTCCGCTACCTGGGCCAGGAGCTCGGAGCACTGTCCAGCCGTCAGCTCCGGCGGGTCCGGACCAAGATCCAGATGATCTTCCAGGATCCCATCTCTTCGCTCAACCCCCGCCGTCGGGTCAGGGACATCGTGGCCGAGCCGCTCAACATCTGGGGACGGGGCACGCAGGAGGAGCGGACCCAGCGGGTGCGGGAGATGATGGAGGCGGTGGGCATCGATCCCGATACCGCCGGTGACCGCAGGCCACAGGAGTTCTCCGGTGGCCAGTGCCAGCGGATCAGTATCGCCCGCGCCCTCATGGCCGAGCCTGATCTCCTGATCTGTGACGAGCCGGTGTCGGCTCTCGACGTGTCGGTGCAGGCCCAGATCCTCAACCTGCTGGCCGACCTCAAACACCGGTTCCACCTGACCATGGTGTTCATCGCCCACGACCTGGCCGTGGTCAAGAACGTGAGCGACCGGGTCGCCGTCATGTACCTGGGCAAGCTGGTGGAGGTGGCCGGCTCCGACGACCTCTACCGCACCGCTGCCCATCCGTACACGGAGGCCCTGTTGGCCTCCATCCCCGAGCCGGATCCCGACCAGCAGTCCGACCACAAGGGGTTGAGTGGCGAGCTCCCCTCGCCGCTCAACCCGCCATCGGGATGCCGGTTCCGGACCCGATGCCCCTACGCCCAAGCGCTCTGTGCCGAGGTGGAACCCCCGCTGCGGGAGATCGCTCCCGGCCATCAGGTGGCCTGTCACTTCCCGCTCCCCCATGGGGCACCCGAGACCAACGGCACCGCCGCTCAGGTTGTCGTGGCCGACCCGGTGGTCACGGTGACCGGGCAACCCTGAGCAACCGGCGCCGGCCCGACTGGGCCGGCCCACTTCAGGTCAGCCGGCTGGGGTCTCCTCGGGTTGCGCGGCTTCGACCGGCGCGGCTTCCGCGACCGGCGCAGCTTCTGCCACCGGGGCCGCCTCGACCGGGGCAGCTTCGGCAGCTGGCTCGGCGGGGGCCGGCTCGGCGGGGGCCTCGGGACCGCCCTCGGACGTTCCGTGCTCGGCCACGTAGTCGGCCCAGGCGGCCTGGGCCTCTGTCTCCGGCGTGAACTCGGCCTCGGCGAACTCGAAGGGTCCCACGTAGTTGCCCTCGGCGTCGTAGGCGTGCTCGCCGAACGCCTCGCGGTACTCCTCGGACACCTCGCCGCCCTCGGCCGCCTGCTTGATGGACAGGCTGATCCGGCGGCGCTGGAGGTCGATATCGATGATCTTGACCCACAGCTCCTCGCCGGGGGTCACCACCTGCTCGGGCAGATCGACATGGTGGCCGGCCATCTCCGAAATGTGGACCAGGCCCTCGATCCCGTCGCCCACCTGCACGAACGAGCCGAAGGGGACCAACTTGGTGATCCGGCCGTAGACCAGTTCTCCGACCTGGTGGGAGTTGGCGAACTCCTGCCAGGGATCGGTCTGGGTGGCCTTCAGGGAGAGACTGATGCGCTCCTTGGACAGGTCGACATCGAGCACCTCCACGTCGATCTCGTCCCCGACCGACACCACCGACGACGGGTGGTCGACGTGCTTCCACGACAGCTCGGACACGTGGACCAGGCCGTCCATCCCGCCCAGGTCGACGAAGGCACCGAAGTTGACCACCGAGGAGACCACACCCTTGCGCCGTTCGCCGGGCTTGAGATTGACCAGGAACTCACCCCGTTGCTCCTTTTGGGTCTCCTCCAGCCAAGCTCGCCGGGACAGGACCACGTTGTTGCGGTTGCGGTCCAGCTCGATGATCTTGGCCTCGATGACCCGACCCACATAGGGCTGCAGCTCGCGGACCCGGCGGAGTTCGACCAGCGAGGCGGGCAGGAAGCCCCGCAGTCCGATGTCGACGATCAAGCCGCCCTTCACCACCTCGATCACCGGACCGGTGACCACTTCGTTGGACTCCTTCAGCTTCTCGATGGTGCCCCAGGCCCGCTCGTACTGAGCCCGCTTTTTGGACAGGATCAGCCGGCCCTCTTTGTCCTCCTTCTGGAGGACAAGGGCCTCGACCGCCTCGCCCAGGGTGACGATCTCCGAGGGATCCACGTCGTTGCGGATGGACAGCTCCCGGACCGGGATGACGCCCTCCGACTTGAAGCCGATGTCGAGCAGTACCTCGTCGCGGTCGATCTTGACCACGGTGCCCTCCACCAGGTCGCCGTCCTCGAACTCGACGATGGTCCCGGCCATGGCGTCTTCCAGCGACGCCCCGCCGAGGTCGTCCTCGGTCACCGGCCGGGGGATGTATACCCCGTTCTCGTCGAAGGTCCCCATGGCTTCGGGGGAGAGCAGTGCGGTGCCATCGGGCACGACTTGGGTATCGGACATGAAGTAGGTAGCTCGCTTTCCGGACGGGTCCATCGGCTCCCGGCGGGAGTCCGGTGGTGAAGACAGGGCCAGCACGATGTGGCCGGGTAGCAATGGTAGTCCACCGGTCCCACTACCGGGACGGCCGCACCCACTGGTACTGAGTCGGAGTTGTTCAGGCGCCTTTGGCCTCGGCCCAGGACGAGCCCCAGGCCATGGCCACCTTGAGCGGTACCGACAGCTCGACGGCACCCGTCAAGGCCCGCTCGGTGAGCTCGGCCACCGTATCGGCCTCCTCGGGCACCACGTCGACCAGCACCTCGTCGTGGACCTGGAGGACCAGGTCGGACCGAAGGCCGCCCTTCTCCAGTCCGCCGTCGAGGCGGATGAGGGCCACCTTGAACAGGTCGGCGGCCAGACCCTGGATACCGGCGTTCATGGCCTGCCGCTCGGCGGCCTGGCGGACCTGGTAGTTGGTGGAGGTGAGGTCGGGCAGCAGACGCCGACGACCGAAGGCGGTCACCGTGTACCCGGCCACCCGGGCCTCGGCCACCGCCCGGTCCATGTACTCGCGGACCGAGGGGAAGCCGTCGAAGAACGACTGGAGGATGCCCTGGGCCTCCTCGACGGGGACGCCCAACCGCTGGGACAGCCCGTAGGCCTCCATGCCGTAGGCCAAGCCGTACGAGACCATCTTGGCCGTGGACCGCTGGACGGGGGTCACCTCGTCGCGACCCACCCCGAACACCCGGGACGCCACCGTGCGGTGGATGTCCTCGCCGGCGGCGAAGGCCGAGGACAGCCCGGGATCCCCGGACAGGTGGGCGATGGCACGCAGTTCGACCTGGTCGTAGTCGGCCACCAGCAGGCGTCGCCCGGCGGAGGGCACGAAGGCCTGGCGGAATCGGCGCCCCTCGTCGGTGCGCACCGGGATGTTGTGCAGGTTGGGCCGGTCCGAGGAGAGGCGTCCGGTGCGGGCCACCGTCTGGCGGAAGGTGGCGTGGATGCGCCCGTCGTCGGCCACCTCGGCGGCCAGGCTCTCACCGTAGGTGGAGCGGAGCTTCTCCACCTCCCGGTAACGCAGCAGCGCCTCGACAACCGGGTGCTGGTCGCGCAGCAGTTCGAGGGTCCGGGCGTCGGTGGAGAATCCGGTCTTGGTCTTGCGGATCGGGGTGAGGCCCAGCTGGTCGTAGAGCACGGACCGGAGCTGGGGCACCGAGTTGATCTTGAACGGTCCGCCAGCCAGATCGTGGATGGTGGTCTCAAGGGAGGCAACCTCCTCGGCCAGCGACGCGGCGATGGTCCGGAGCACCTGGCGGTCGACGGGAATCCCCACCACCTCCATGCGGGCCAGCACCCGGACCAGTGGCTGCTCGATGTCCTGGGACAGTCCCTCCTCCTCCTCCACGGTCAATGCCTCGGTCAGGGGTCGGCGGAGTCGCGACACCACGGCCACCAGGCGCGCCGCCTCCTGACCGGCGGCGTGGAGCTCCGACCCACCCGGCTCGTCACCCTCCCCCTCACGAGGCGGCTCGAGCAGGAAGGTGCCCTGACCCTTGCTGCCGCTACCGTCGTCGATCGTCACCCCGAGGTACCGCGAAGCCAGATCGCCGAGCCGGTAGTCGTCGGTCGAGGTGTCGAGCAGGTAGGCGGCCACCGCGGTGTCGAGGACCAGGTTGGTGATGTCCACACCCACCGGAAGCAGGGATCGCATGACCTCCTTGGCGTTGTGGACCACCACACCGAGGCCGCCCGGGCCCACCGCCCGGGCCAGGTCGGCCAACACCGCTGGGTCGGCCAACGGTCCGGTCCCGTCGCCTGCTTCCAGCCGCACCAGCGGCAGGGGCTCGGAATGCTCCGGTCCGGCCTCGGGGCCGAGGGTCAGAGCGGTGAGCGGTGACCGGCCCGGGTCTCCTGACCACTGGGCGAACAGGGCCAGGTTGCCGGTCGCCTTCCGAGCCAGGTCGACCAGCCGGTCCAGGGCCTGGCTGGCCTCGGCCGCAGACAGGGGCACGGCAACATCCATGGTCGCCAACCACGCTGGTGCCGTGCTGTCCCCTCGCCCGGTGGTGGGCTCTCCCGGCGGGGCATCGGCTCCCACCCGGCGTCCCCCTCCGGAGCGCGGCTGGCCCAGGGCACCCTCGTCCATCAGGGCCGAGAAGCGGGTCCACAGCGATTTGAGCTCGAGCTCGGTGAAGGTGGCAAAGGCCTGTTCGTGGTCCCATCCGCCCAGCCGGAGCTGGTCGACGTGGACATCGAGGGGGACATCCCGGACCAGCGGGATTACTTCGGCGTTGAGCCGCACCTGCTCGGCGTGCGCCGCCAGGTTCTCCCGGAGCTTGGGTGACAAGGCGTCGAGGTGGGCGAAGAGGCTGTCGAGGTCCCCGTACTCGTTCACCAGCTTGGCCGCCGTCTTCTCCCCGACACCCGGCACACCGGGCAGGTTGTCCGAGGGATCGCCGCGCAGGGCGGCCAGGATGGCGTACCTGTCGGGTCGGACTCCGGTGCGCGCCTCGATGCCGGCCTCGTCGTAGAGGCTGTAGTCGGAGACACCGCGCCGGTTGTAGAGCACCCGGATGAAGGGGTCCTCCACCAGCTGGTAGGAGTCCCGGTCGCCGGTGACGATGATCACCGGGTGACCGCGGTCCCGCGCCTCGGTGGCCAGGGTGGCGAGGACGTCGTCGGCCTCGAAGCCCTCGGCCTCCACCACCGGGATGGCCAGCGAGGCGAGGACCGAACGGATCAGCTCGAACTGCGGTGGCAAATCCGGTGGGACGGTGGCCCGTCCCGCCTTGTAGTCGCTGACGATCTCGTCGCGGAAGGTGTCCCCGGGAAGGTCGAAGGCCACAGCCAGACCCACCGGCCGATGCTCCCGGATCAGGTACGCCACCATCGAGGCGAAGCCGTGCACGGCGTTGGTGACCACGCCGGTGCTGGTGGCCAGGTCGGGCGGCAGGGCGAAGTAGGCCCGAAAGGCCAGCGACATCCCGTCGAGAAGGATGAGTGGGCTGGCCGGCTGGTTGGCGTCCTTGGTGGGCACGATGGACTCGGTCCGGCCTACGGAGCGAGGGATCCTTCGAGCACCTGGCGGGCCACGTCGATCATCCTCGATCGGGTGCCCATGGCCGTCTTCTGGATGAAGCCGAAGGCTTCAGATTCGGTCATGCCCGACCGCTCCATCAGGACCCCCTTGGCCCCGTCGACCAACCGCCGGGTCTCCAGCTTGTCCTCGGCGGTGGCCCGACCTCCCCCACCGGCTTGGTCGGTGGCCTGCTGAGCTTCGGCGTCGATGGCCCACTCCTGCTCGCAGCGGGCCATGGCCTGGTCGATGGCCGGGATCAGTTCGATCCGCTGGAACGGCTTGACCAGGTAGGCGGCCACACCGGCGTCGCGAGCTTCGTCGATCAGGTTGCGTTGGCTGAAAGCGGTGAGGATGAGGACGGCCACCTTCACCTCGAGGTCCCGGATAGCCCGGGCCGCGGCCAGGCCGTCGGATCCGGGCATTTTCACGTCCAGGATGACCAGGTCGGGATGGTGTGAGCGGACCAGCTCCACCGCCTCGTCACCGCGACCGGTCTCCCCGACCACGTCATAGCCCTCGTCGAGGAGGATCTCTTTCAGATCGAGCCGGATGATGGCCTCGTCTTCGGCGATGACCACGCGTCGACTCACTGGTGCTCCGATCGGGAAAGGTGTACGTGCCCAGGTTGATCTGACCGGGGCTGTCCCGGCAACCGGTGCTGGCTCACGCGGTGGCCGGCCGGCCGGGATCGGCGACCAACTGGTCGAGCAGTTCGTTCTGCAGACGCTCGAGATCGGCGATCTGTTCGACCAGGGCGGTTCGGCTCCGAAGCATCACCGTGGCGTGGCGGCTGGCCTCGTCGTGCTCTTTGGCGGCCAGCGGAGTCTCGGCGACCAGGGCCCGGATCCGGGTGTCGTCGGCCATCTCGTTCACCACCACCGACTGTTCGTCCAGGACCGCCAGTTCGGCCCGGGCGCGCACCAAGCGCGCGTGGGCATCACTGAGCCGGCGTTCGAGGGTGGTGCGGTGCATGGAAGGACAATTCTACGCATGGTGGCGGCTCCGCACCGGCTGAGACACCATCCGGCCGGGGAACTGGGGTCCGAGGACTCTGGTCAGGCGGCCCGGGAATGGATGGCGGTCACCCGGGCACCCATCCTGTGGAGGGCGTCTGGGTCGGGCGGAGGCCCCATGCCCGGGCCGGTCTGCGGACGCGCCGTGAGGTAGCCGGCGCCTCCGCTCCGGGTCAGTGGCCGAGCTTCGATCACATCGTCCTCCAGGTAGGAGCGCGCCGGACTCAAGTCCCCGGGCCAGGTGAACCCGTCCAGGGCGGCCAGTGTCGTCGTGACCATCCGGGCGTAGCCGGATTCGAACATCCCCCCCATCCAGAGCGGAACCCTTTCGGTCCTGCACCGGTCGATGACCTCGAGGGCCCGACCGATCCCGCCGAGCCGCGAGGGCTTCACGCATACCGCCGAGCACGCCCCGAGGGCCAGGGCCCGCCGGATGGCGTCCGGTGAATCGACACCCTCGTCCAGGCAGACCGGTGTGCGGATCCGTGTGGCCAGTTCGACGTGCGAGGCCAGATCGCCGCGGGAGAAGGGCTGTTCGAAACAGAGGAGACCGAACTGGTCGAGTTCCACCAGATGGTCCATGTCGGCCGGCCGGTAGGCCTCGTTGGCGTCGACCTGGAGCCGTAGATCGGGCACCGCCTCGGTCACCGCGTTGAGCGGATCCACGTCCCATCCTGGTCCGATCTTGAGCTTCACCCGCGCAAACCCTTCGGCGGCCAGTGAGGCCACCCGCTCGACCAACGCGGCGGGCGAGCTGGCCTGGCCGGCCACTGCGCCAACTTCCACCGAACGCCCCTCCACCCCCAGCACGCCAGCCAGCGATCGGCCTGCCGTCCGCAGGTGGAGATCGGCAACCGCCATCTCCAGGGCGGCAAAGGCCAACGGAGCCTCAGGAGCCGTGGCCCGAACCCTCTCCAATCGGGAGGGTCGGGGCAGGGCTCCCCCTCCGTTTTCCACGGTGCCGAGGAGGGCCGGGACCAGCTGGTTCTCCAGCGCCATCCACGATCCCTCGACGTCCTCGGTGTCGAAGGAGGTGTCGGCCAGAGCGGCACACTCCCCCCAACCTTCCGCCTCCGATCCCCCGGCTGCGCCCAGCAGATGGACCAGGACCAGGGGCCGGCGATCGACCGGACCGCGGGCCGTGAGAACCGGGGACAGAAACGGGAGGTCGACCCGCCACAGTTCGACAGCCGCCAGTTCCGCGCGTTGGTCGCCTCCGATGGTCATCCACCGGTCGGTCAGCGGGCCAGGCGGGCTGTCAGCAACCATGGTCGGCAGGTTACGGCTGTCCGGTCGGCAGTACTCGATCCGGAGACAAAGGGCGGAGTAACCCAGGGATAGGCTTCGCCGTTACGGCCCGGGTGGCGGAATGGCAGACGCGGTGGACTCAAAATCCACTGTCCGAAAGGGCGTGCGGGTTCGACTCCCGCCCCGGGCACGCTTGTGATGTACCGCAGGGAGGGAGACACGGCCGGAACGTGCCCCCGAACTCTGCCCGTTCGTAGACACCCGACCAGAAGGCCACCGGGGACGGTGTGGACGGCTCGCTCCGTTAACCAGTCCATGCCGGACCACAGCCACCGCCCCCTCCGGGGGTCAGGGATAGGCACTCGCCGGCCAAACCCTGGGGCCGAGCGCACGCCACCAGACAAAAATATGCTGGAGTCATTCGATCGCCTTTCTGGCGACCCCGTATCAGAGGAGGTACGTATGCCCCAGTTCATGGACTTCCACGATGACTTGAAGTTGCCCGACGAAGCGATTGAGCAGATCACGAAGGACACGAAAGACGAGAAGGCCGATCAGTTCGGCGTTCGCCAGGTTGAGTTGTTCCACAACCCCGATGGCAAGGTCTACTGCCTAGTAGAGGCACCAGACGCCGATGCGGTGAAGAAGCATCATGAGGCGCTGGGAGTCCCCTGTGGTGACGTGCATGAGGTCTCGGGCATTCTCTAAGGATCGTGCCAGGTTGTCGAGACGAAGGTGGTTCCGGGGGCGTACTCCGTGGTGGCTCAAGTCACCGAGACAGTGATCACCCTCAACGGTGAGAAGTAAGGTCAAGACCAAGACGACGGTCCAGGCCACCATTCCACTGACCATCACCTGAGCCACCTATCAACGTGCGATGGCCCCGGGCCGCAAGGCCAGGCACCACGCCCTGAACGACGATCAGGGTGCTCCTCTGAGCATGAATGTGATCGGCGGGCAGTCTCCGGCTTGTGCCATGCCAGTCACCTCGAACCCGTGACGCCCGTAGAAGGAGATCGTGCGTGGATTGGGAGTTTCCAGGTAGATGGGAACAGGGTCCGCTTCGGCGATCTCGTCGACACATTGGTCCATCAACTGACCTCCGACCCCTTGTCCCTGTAAGGCCGAGTCGACCCCGAACCACGGTAGGTACCAGTGCGGGTACGTGGGATGGGCGGCGCCCATTTGTTCGAGAACGGCGAAGGTGTCACCGTGCTTATCCGACGAAACGGATTCGGTGAGCACCGCGGCGATGGCATCGCTGTCAGGCTCTGAGCCCGGGGGTAGCCAGAGGGCGACAGCGGAGTAGTCGCCAAGACGCCACACAGTCTGTTCCTCGAAGGCCCTACCGCCGAATGCCGCCAAGAATCGAGGAAAGTGTGCCAGATACTCGGGCAACTCGGGATAGAGCCAACGCTCGACCGGGTCATCCCTGAATGCTGAGACCAGGGTTTGATATGCCATCGCCTCCTCGGTCTTGGGCACCGGTGCAAAGGACACATCACTCATAGTGCCCAGGCTAGGACTTCCTCGGCCTCCCGCCCACTGGCCAACGCCCCGGGTTCAACGCCGGCGCCATACTCCCCGGATCCTCAGGTGGATGCCACTGTCACCGATTCCGAGGCGGTCACCGTGCTTCCTTTGTTGGAGACCTCGACGGTGAAGGGATAGGTACCTGACCTTGACGGGCTGCCGGACAGCACTCCCTCGTTGGACAGTTTGAGCCCTTTGGGGAGCGTGCCATTGTGGTGGACCCTCACCTTCGGTATGCCACCGACGGTGAAAGCAAACGAGTAGGACTGGCCAACAATGGCCGCTGGGGGCGTGCCCGAAATGGTGGGTGGCACGACCAGGACCTTCTCGAAGGCGTCGGCCAGCTGGGTGTAACCGGTGTTATTGGTGTGGATGGTCGGGCCACCCGGAGTGCACATCCAGGTCCAGTTGCAGATGGTGGCCACGTTGGTTGGCACCGGCTGACCGTCCCAGGTGGCCGAACCGCCAAAGTCAGTGGTGCCGAACTGCTTGAACGCCGAGGCAATGGTCACCCCGTCGCTTGCGTACGTCGAGCTGAGGGTGTCATTCAACTGTCGCAACAGCTGAACACTCATCCGAGCCTGTTGCTCACCGCTGGTGCCATCAAGCCAGAACGCGAGGTAGGGGTCGTAGTACGTCATACCGACGATCGGGACGGTCCTGCTGGCGGCACGCAGTCCGCTGACGATCAGGGGCAGATTGGCCTCGACCTGAGTCAGTCCACTTTCAAAACACGACTGGTTGATGATTCCCCCCTGCGCGCATCCGAGCACGTCATCCGCACCGATGTCTATGGTCACGAATGCCACTTGGCCCGGATGAGCCTCAAGAAAGGCTTCGGCGTCTCCCAGCTGGCTCCCGGTCGTGTACTTCGTGCAGTGGCCCCCGTGCAGCATGGTTGTCGTCGTCTCGCCACCGCAGCCGAGGTTGTTGACCTGCAGCCCCGGAATCAGAGGCTGGGCGTAGGAGAGCAGGTCGTTCACGTAGTCGGCCCCGCCTGTCGATCCGGTGCCGGTTACGAGCGACGCACCAAGAGCCATGTAGTACTCGGTGGGTGTCTGGGGAGCGCTGGCTGCGGTAGCCCCGGAAGGGAACACGAGCACGAGAGCGGCGGCGACCAACGCTGTAGCCACTAGCTGTTTGGGTAACCCCATCTTTCTCATCCCCCACTCCTTCTGACGTCACACCCAGTCGGCTCGAGAAGCCCACCAGCCATATTCGCGGATACATGTTAGGAGAGCGTGATGTCGCCATAGGGACCTCCATTAGCTCGCTTGAGTACACCACCGATGCGGGGAAGACTTGGGGCCTAGCCGTTTCTCGTAGTGTTCGGCGCAGCGGCCAGGATGGGCAGGTACTCAGGGCCAGCAAGGAGATGTGTTCGTTGCGATGACTCACACCCGTCGGCCATTGATGACCTCGACGTTGGTCATCCTGTTGGCTGCGACGCTCACTGCTTCTTGTAGTTCAACCGCCACCCCGCATGCTGCGGTGCCATCCTCCCCGACGGTTACCGGACGGCCCGACGCGTCAGGGACGGTATGGCTGTGTCGGCCCGGTCTAGCCAATGATCCTTGCACCGCGAATCTGACGGCAACTGTGGTCACTGCCAATGGGAAGAGGACGATCCAGAGAGCGACGCCCGCTACGAATCCACCGGTCGACTGTTTCTATGTGTATCCCACCGTCAGTACACAGAAGACCGCCAACGCCAATCTCCACATCGACCCGGAGGAGACTGCGGTGGCCATTACGCAAGCATCTCGGTTCTCGCAGGTCTGCCGGGTGTATGCCCCGATGTATCCTCAACTCACTACATCGGCTATCGGTCTCGGCGGAACGAAGATCGACCCCAAGG
The DNA here is from genome assembly GCA_963824355.1 of uncultured Acidimicrobiaceae bacterium. GTDB lineage: Bacteria > Actinomycetota > Acidimicrobiia > Acidimicrobiales > RAAP-2 > Bog-756. The sequence goes on from CAWGOY010000005.1 coordinate 157,437, forward strand.
CCGCGGCTATCGCCTACCTGGGAGTCCTCTCGGCTTGGCACGACTATCTCGCCCACTACAACCACGGACGTGGTGTGGTGTTGATTGGTCATTCCCAAGGTTCGTCACTGCTGATTCCCCTCATCCGCAGCCAGATCGACCCCAGCGCCGCTGAGCGCCACCTCTTGGTCTCCGCACTGCTGATGGGCGGAAATGTCACCGTTCCCGTCGGCCAATCGGTAGGCGGGGACTTCAAGAACATTCCCGCCTGCCAGTCGAATGGACAGACCGGCTGTGTGGTTGCCTATTCCAGCTTCGATACGACACCACCAGACGACAGCTTCTTCGGACGGCCTGGTTCCGGTATCGCTGCGGCCTCAGGATTGGGTACGACCACATCCACCGGCCTCCAGGTACTGTGCACGAACCCGGCATCGCTCGTCGGAGGCACAGGAGCACTGATCCCCTATTTCGTGACGAAGCCGTTTCCCGGCGCACGGGGCACCCTCTCGTCGGGGTCCAGTGTCAACGTGCGCACACCTTGGGTCAGCTACCCCGACCTCTACCAAGCGTCGTGTGAAAACAGCAATGGAGCCAGCTGGCTGCAGGTGACTACCATCAGCAGCCCTGACGACCAACGACCAATCGTCGAGCCTGTCCTAGGTCCGCGGTGGGGGCTCCACCTCGTTGACGTGAATCTAGCCCTCGGAAATCTGGTGTCCTTGGTGCGCCATCAGGAACAGGCCTATTCGTCGTAGGTACCGGTTCAGGCCACCTAGTCATGACCAATCGGCCCGGACTGCTGCGGCTGTAGACCCGTCCAGCGTGGATACCCCTACGTAGTGGACTGATCGACCGCCAGTGTGGCGATCTGGCTGTACACGGTGGCCGCTGAGTTCGAAACAGCCGCTCGATAGCGTTTCCGTCGGTGCCAAACGTGGCACTGACACTGAGGTTTGGTGTCGAGACGCCCACATCGACGAATGCTCCCCCGCCCATCGACACCTGCCATTGATAGGAAGGTCAAGGTGGCGTGGCCTGCCATTTCTCCTGCTCCTCCCTCCTTTTGGATTACGTGAGCATGGGCGATCGAGAAGGTCTAGTCTGCGCAGTGCAGGAAGGTCCTTGGGGGGACTCCCTTCAACGGCACGGTTGACAAACAGGAGGAAGGCTAAGCATGCGCAGAGCACTACTACTAGCAGCGGCATTGTTCATACCCGTAGCTGGGGTGACAACCGTCGCGTTCGCCGGTGAGGCTGTAGCAGGTGTCACAATCACCTGTACCACGTTTTCCGGCACTGTCACGGGTACTTCCACAGTGAGTGGTTGCACCGGTGGAAACACCGGCGGCGGTTCACAATCCTTCAGTTCGGCATCCCTTGCCACTGGCGGGACAATCACTTGGCTCAGCGGGGGATCGATCACCATCGGTGCACCGACGCTGACGTCCACCAGCGCCAAGAAGTGCCCCGGCTACGTGAAGGGCGCCTCGTCCAACCCGACCGCTGACAAGGTGGCGGGAACCGTGACCGGCGACGTCGGGGACGGCATCAAGGTTCCGGGCAAGCTGAAGGGTGCAGTATGCATTTCAGCTAGCGGATCGCTGAGCGCCCTCAAGCCATTGGTCGCCAAGTAATCCAGTAAGAACCACAGCCTCACGGAGAAGCCCCCATCCTTATGGGTGGGGGCTTCTCCGCGGTCAGGCTCATGGAACGGTCGGGCGTTCGGTACATCGACTCCCGAATTGCCGACGGGACTGGACCGGCTCGGACGATGCGGCCTGAGCCCCCGCGGCTCGGATTCACCCCTCTGGCCTCTGTGCGCCGTGAGCTAATGCTCACCCGCTGAGCAGCGCCCGCAGCTGCCGGTAGGTCCGGTGACGTAGGACCCTCACCGCTCCTTCCGAAATCCCCAGCGCGGCGGCCAGGGCCCGGCCCTCGAGCAATCCCGCAAGTTCCAGATCGACGAGCTGTCGCCGGCTGCCCTCGAGCTGGGCGATCCCCTGATGGAGATCGGAGCATTGCTGGTCCGACCACCGGTCGGGCTCGGGCTGTGGGCTCTGGATCTCGAGCCACTTCCGGATGGCCCGATCCTCCGCTGCCCGTCGGCGATGGCGGTCACGGAGCGCGTTCCGGGATGCCGTGTACCAGTAGCTCTGGGGGTTGGCCAGGTGCCCCGATCCCCGGCGCTGGACCACCCGGAGATAGCCGTCCTGTACAGCATCTTCGTCCCGGACTCTCCCGAGCTGTGCCCCCAGACCATCGGCTAGTTCCTGCTGCTCGTCCACGTCCATCCTCCTTGCACCAGGGCGCGGCACAGCGCCGCACCATGAAGTCGGAAAGACGGATCGGTCAGGACATGGCCCCAGTATGGCTCGGTCGGGTGGTCAGGGGAGGTCGGGTAACGAATCCACCGCTGGTTCGTCTTTGGAGACAGCAGGTGGTCGAACGGTCCGGCCATCGCCAACGAGAAAGGAGCAGTACGACGTCACCCCTCACCGGCATCACACCGGGTCCCGACGGCTGGATCCCCGAAGCTCGCAGGGCGCTGGACGACCTGGCGGTCGCTCGCACACTGCCGGAAGTCGAAGTCCGGTTCGGAACCGCCCGCCGCCTGGCCGAGCAGGTACTCGGCTTCCCCGTCTCGGGGGGCCACGCCACCCGCCGGGTGATCCGAGCGGTAGGAGCGCTTCTCGGTCACCGTCTCGGCCCTGCCGTCGCCGCCGAGGCACTCACCTGGTCGGCCAGTCTCACCGGAGCCGTCGATACAGCCACGGTCGAGACCTTCCTCGAGTTCGCCCTCGAGGCGCCGGGGACCTATCGACCCTGGTCCCTGGGCAACCAATCGGTCCTCGACCAGACGCTGGGGCCCGACCGAAATCCGTGGACGGCCCAGACCCTCTGCGACCTGTGGACCCGATCCCGCAACCACCTCCACGACCCGGATCTCGACTACCGGCGCCAGGACGAGCCCGAACTGACCGAGGAGTGGGGGGACCTGGACGAAGACCTGGCCCAGTGGCTCCGCCAGGGCACATCGGCGGACGACTTCGATGCCACCACCCTGGCTGGCCTGAGCCCCGACCAACAGCGCCAGTTGGTCGAGGCGGCGAGCCCGGCTGAGGTCGAGCGCCTGGCCCGACAGGAGGGCCTGTTCAGCCTGGACGATTGGGCGGTCGGCGTGTGCCTGGTGCAGGCCACCCGGACGACCTTGGCCAACCGTGCCTGTCCTCCGCAGCTACGGGACCGGGTTCGTTATCCCTACGACCCGGCAACCCTCGAACTCGCCGTACGAGCCGGGCCGGAGTACTGCGATGCATCTCGGCTGCGGAGGATGCTGGCCGACCTGGCCGAAGAGACCTTCCAATCCCTGGTCTCTACGGTGCCGGTCCAGACCGTCGATACGCTCCGGCAGCTGGGGTTGCTGTCGGCCGATGCACTGGTGACCGGCCGGCTGCGCCACCTCGATCTGGAGGATCGACGGCTGTGCCGAGCCGCTCTCGGTTCCGCCGCCACCCCGGAAACGCTCGACATCATCACCGAAGTAGCACTCCGCCATCCGCAGGGCGGGGTGGTCGCCGCCCTGCTCGACGCCTCGCCGCGGGGCTCGGTGCCCCCCGACCATGCCCGCCAGCTGGTTGCCCTCGGGTCCCCGCCGGTGGCCAGGGCGGCCATGCGACACCTGCCGTTCGACCAGCTGGTCCCCGCCGACCTGGCCTGTGCGGCAGCCTGCGGCGACGCCTGGGTGGCGGCATGTCCCGGCCTGTCGGCGGCCGAGCGACCGCCACTCCCCTGGGATCGGCTCCGCCCCTCGCCGCCTTCGGCCCCGTCGGTGGGGACCGTCGTCTGGTACCCGGAGCCCCTACGCCGGCTCGAGGTGGCCGACTTCCCGGCCGCCCACCGATGGCGGGTCACCCTTCCGCGGACGGCCGAGGACATTCGTCACAACGGCCGGGTCATGCGCAATTGCACGGCCACGCTGATCGATGACGTGCTGGCCGGATCCCTCTTCTTGGTCATCGTTCACGATCCCCAGGGTCACCGCTACAACGTGGCCGTCGTGCCTCGAGGCGACCGGTATGCCATCGACCAGATCAACAGTTGGAGAAACGGCGGGATCGAGCCCGGCTGGATCCGACCGGCATTTCTGCAACGATTGAACCGTCCCGAGGTGTCCACCCCGTGGGACGACCAGGTCGGGCCGGCCCGACATCTCACCCCGAAACGGGATCGGCGCCGATCCCGGGCTCGGACTGCGCGGCAACGCCGTCGCTAGGGACCGCTGAGGTGGTACCTACGAAGGAAATCGGATGCTGTTGACCGTCTCATCGGCGACGTAGGCGACGTTGAGATTTGCCGGGGACGGATGTCCATTCCAGAACGTGGATCCGGGCACGACGGGCGGGAGCAACTGCCCCTCGGCGATCACCACGATCACGAAGCCGTTCTTGATGGCGGCCATGATGATCAGGCGGTCGGTCTGGGTCGAGCCGGTCGAGCTGACCGGCTGGACGTTGAACGCCTCCCCCACGCCCAGTTGGTAGCCGACGAGAGCCCCGGGTAGCTGATAAACGGGCTGGGCGCCGGGCGCCAGCTGATTGACCAGATCCTGGACGACTCCCTGAGGAGTCGCGTCCGATTCCGGTGCACCGATGACGGCCAGCACACCAGAACCACCGTCACTGGGGTCAAACGGATAGGTCAGCGTGATCTGCTGGGTGGTCGTTGCCACGCTGGGACTTAGTCCCGGAAGCTGGTAATACCGCAAGCTGAAGCCCTGCTGGTTGCGGTAGAGGGTCCCGTTGACCACCGGGGCACCGACCGATGCGTCAAAGGGATTGCCGATCGGAGGCCCCTGGCACTTGAGCGGAGGGCACGACGGTTTGGCCGGGGCCTCGCTCAGGCGGGAGGCCACAATCAGGATGACGGCCAGAAGGCCGAGGCCGACCACCAGGAGCACGATCATGGTGGCATGGCTCATCCGGTGACCGGCGGAGGCCGGACGGGGAAGCTCAGGAAACCCGACGTGAGGCACATCGCTTCCCGGCGGAGCGGTGGGCCATCCGCCCTCGAGGGCCGACGCGGAAGGTTCGGTCACGGTGACTCCGGTGGCGCAGCCGGGGCCGTGGGCGGCTCATCGATCGGCCGGTGGGATCGGGCAACGGCCCGATCGGCCACTCCGCAGTTGGGGCAGAAGGCCATCACCGGCACGAGATGGGAACATTGCGGACAGACGCGGGGCGGTCCGACCGTCACCCATTGGGCTTCGTGCAGGAGGACGTGGTGAATGACGATCCGCATCACGATGATCACGGCGGCGATGGCCACCAGGTTGGTCAAGACGATGACGAGGGGTGGCAAGACGGCGACAGCGACAAAACCGAGCCCGATCTGAACGGCCAGGGCGAAGCCCAGGGCCGGTAGCGGACCGGCCAGCCAGCGTCCCCGGGCCGCGGTCGATCCCCTCCCCAGGGTCACACACCACGCGGCGCCGACCAGTCCCGTCACCATGGCACTGATCAGTGGCCAGGACAGGCCGCGGAATACGGCCTGGGCCAGGCTGGTGATGACCGGCTCGTGGAGCAACTGCCCGTTTCCCAGCCAGGGGGAGAGGAGGGTCACCGTAGAGGCCAGGGTGAACCCCAGTGCGCCAGTGGCTCCGGCGACGAATCCGTCGAGGGACCGCAACCGCTTTCGCTGGATGATCCACACCACCGCTCCGGGAACGCACATCAACAGTTGCGCCACCGCCGGTACCAGCACCGCGGCCACCAGGGCCGGTTGGCCGGTCAGGGTGGACAGTGGCGACGGCTGCAGGGCCCGGTTCACGTAGGGTCCGGCGATCAGGGCCCAGCCGGCTCCGAGTCCTGCTCCCACCAGCACGCAGATGCCGGTAGGCAGTAGGAAACTGCCCTCGTAGGGATCGACTTCGACCAGGTAGAGGACGAAGAGGAGCGGGATACCGAAGGCGCACACCGCGATCAGCGGCGCCGCCGTCCCGGTGACGGCGAACACTCCCAGAAGCACGATGACCACCCCGAGCGCCGCCCGGAAGGGCGCCTTGGCCCGGTGGGACAGATGGGGGAACAGCGAGGAAACCTGCGAGATCCGGATGACCGGTTCGTCAGGGAATGCCGCGTAGGAGTGGAGCCTCTGGGAACCGCGAAACCCCTCGTGGACCAGGTGGGCGCCGCAGGCCCCGCAGAACCCGGTGTCGGGCACGACGACCCCGCAGTAGCTGCACTCGACGGTGGGAAGGACCGGAAGGTCGGCGCTGGTGGGCGGAGCGGTCATTCAGTCCCCCTTCGCGGCCAGGTCACGGGTCAGGTTCCAGACGTCCGGCGATCCGAGTCCGGTCACCATGTCGTAACCAGGACTCGCCGGATAGAAGTCATTGCCACCGACGGTGATGTCATGAAAGGGCGGATAGCTTGGCGAGCTGTTGGCCAGGGCGTAGAGCGCCGGATTGAAGAACCCGACCGCATGACCACCGTGCCGGCTCAGGTACTGGTCGATCAGTGCGGTGAAGCCGGCCCAGATCGGCGTGCTCAGCGACGTACCCCCACCCTGATCGTCCTGACCGTTCTCGACGACGACCGTTCCGGTGCGGGTGTCGGCGTCGGCGGCCACATCGGGAACCTGGCGGCCGTTGTTGGTGTCGTACTGGCCGCCGGTGCCGGGTCCGGTCTGCCAGGACGGTCGGGTGAAGACCGCCGAGACTCCCCCGCCGCTGCCCTGGGACAGCAGTGGCTCAGACCAGGTCGTCTCACCCACGTAGCCTCCCGAGGCAGTGGTGCTGAGCGTGGTACCGCCCACTCCGGTCGCAGCCGGCAACGAGGCCGGCACGCTCACGCCCTGCCAGGAGCTCTGGGGTGGCTGACCAAACGAGGCGGAGGGGGTGCAGTCGAGTCCCCCCCATCACCGCTGGCCGCAAACAGGGTGGTCCCGTGGTCCTCAGCGGCGCTGATGGCGTCGTTCATCGACACCAGATCGGCTGTGTCCCACGCTCCGCCGGTCTCACAGATCCCGAGGCTCACGCTCCAGATCGCTCCGGGCCACTGCTTGTCGGCCAGTTGGAAGGCGGCGATGAAGGTTGCCGCCGTCGTATTCCCGTTGAAGAGCGGACTGGTGAGGTTGACGTACACGATCTTGGCGTCGGGGGCGACCTCGTGCACGGTCTCGATGTCCATGGTGCTCTCACTGGCCTGCCCCGAGGTCAGCGACGGGTTGCCGCCCACCACGTCGACGTCGAAGGGCCCCTGGCTGCCAACCGGCAGCAGCTTGGCGAAGGACTGGAGGTCCTTGACGCTGAAGCCGTCCACCTCGAACAGGACGACCGTCTCCCCCTGTCCGCGCAACCCTTGACCGAGCAGCGGCGCGGCGTCGTAGGTGGTGGCCAGCTGTTGGGGCAGCAGCCCTGATCCGGGAACGTCATAGGTGGTCGGTGGCACGAACGAGTGGATGACCCCTACCGCTGCCACTTCGCGGCATACGGCCGGCGGAACCGTTGCCGGCCGATCGCTTGCGTAGACCACTCGTCCGTCGGATGACCGGTAGTTGTCGATCGAGATAGCGAAGCCGCGGTCGATGGCCGCCGGCGTGCCGTTGACCACTACCCACGACTGACCATTGGTCCATCGCACGCTCAGGTGGGCGTGGACAGCCCAGCCTTCCAGGCACGTCGGCTTCTGGCTGGAACGGAGGAGTACCGGGAACGAGATGTTCGAGACATCGGTCGGTCCCAGCCTGGTGCCGAGACCGGTGGCAGAAGCAGGGCGGACATCCGTGCGGGGCCTGGACACGGCGCCCGCTGAGGGAGGTAGGAGCGACCCCGCTGCCGCACCGGAGCCGGCGGCCAAGGCGGCGACAACCACGCCGAGAGCCAGCCAAACCGGCGGTGGCCGTCGCTTCCGTCGGGCGACGCCGACGTCGATCTCACTGCTGACCATGGGTTCCGCACTTCCAGAGGTTCAATCGCACGCCTACGCCGTGTTCCGCGTGCACGAGACTAGCCCCCGGACTCTGCTACGCGCCGGGCACTACGCGGCGACGATCGGGCCGGGTGATCGCCCCGGTCACGGTGGCGTGGCCGGAGAACTCGTGCCAGGATTTTCCCTTCGGAGCGGTGGCCTCGTATCGAGACGGGAGAGCGATGCGCCCTCGGTGCACGGGTGGGAGCGAGGGACGAGTGGCCGGGCGGACCGGAAGGCCGGTGCGTACCGCGGCCCGTGCACCTCGATGACCATCCCGGACGATTCGACCGCCGGGTCGACCGGACGGAGCTCCCGCCACCGGGTGCTCCTCGTGGAGTACACCCCCCAGCCCGGGCCACCCCGTCGGGTGATCGGATGGCTGCGTCGTCTGGCCCGACCGGAGGGCCGCCTGCATCGCCTGGAGTGGCGGCGCATCCGGGTCATCCTCTACAGCGCCGGCGTGGCGTTGATGATCGGTCTGGGTATATGGGGCTTTCATCTTCTCAGGCTGAAGATGACCCAACTCAGCTGGCTGCAGAGCACCTACGACAGTGTGAAGTTGCTGACCCTCGACTGGGGCCCGGCCGCCGGTGTCGGTCCGGGGTACCGACCCAACTGGCAGCTGCTGGTGGCGCTCGGTCTGGCCGTCTTTCTGGTCGGCCGGGCCGCCTGGGCCCTGGTCGGAGCCCGCGTGCGAACATGGATGACCGGGCACTGGTTGCGCAACCACGTGATCGTGTGCGGAGCCGGTGTCCACGGAATGGCGCTGGCCGGAGAATTGTCGAACGACTGCGATGTCGTGGTGATCGACCTCGACCCGCAGGCCCAAGGTCTCCAGAACCGCGGAGTGCACGAGTGGCAGGTGATCGGCGACGCCACCCAGGCCTCGACCCTCCAGGCCGCCGGCGTGGCCCGGGCGGCCTGGGTGGTGGCCATCGCCGGGGACGACGTCGTCAACTCCCAGATCGTCTCCACCATCGCCACCTTGAGGCATCGGAGGGACCTGTTGCTGCTCGTGCAGGTCGAAGACCCGACCCTGGCCCGATTTCTCGAGGAGGATCTCGAAGAGGAACTGGATCTGGCCGGAGACGGACCCTCATCGAGCACCGAGCCGAGGGTCATCTCCTTCAGCGCCAACGCCATCGCTGCCGACTGGCTGCTCGACAACGTGGGATCCCCGGCCCAGGAGATCGAGGCGATTGCCCGACCCCATCTGATCCTGGCCGGCGATCACCCGCTGCTCGACGCCGTGATCCTGGCCGCCCTGCGTCGTTGGCAGGCCAAGATGCTTCGCCAACTGGAGGTGGGCGATCGGTCCGGTCTGGCCGCCGGTATCGAGGGTGACATGCCACCCCTCCGGATCAGTGTCTACGGGCCGGGCGCCATGGCCCGGGTCGACCAGATCGAGCGCCGCTGGCTCCCCGAATCGCAGATACTCCAACTCGATGCCAAGGACACCGATCCGACCGAGACGACCGTGGAAGCCGACGAGTGGTTACACAAGCGGAGGGAGGCCGATCAGGCGTTCAGCGCCTGTTGGGAGGAGTTCGACGCCATCACCCTTACCCTCGGGATGGCTCGGGCCCTGGGACCCGGTGTCCCACTCACCCGTATTACCGCACTGCCCGTCAGCCAACTCGACGAGCACATCAAGAAGCGGGCCAAGGCCAGCCCGGCGCTGGCCAACGTCGAGGTACGCCAGTTGGCCGAACTCGGATCCGGTCGCCAGGCCATGCAGGGCATCTCCCAACAGGAGCGTCTGACCAGCGCCCTCGAGCAGCTGGGCATCGATCGGGGCCTGGCCTCCAAGCAGGCCGAAGAGGTACTCGGGGATGGCCACCAGCCGGTGTTGCGCACCGACTCGGGTTGGCATGTCTCCCGTAGCGGACTGGCCCTGGTCCAGCCGCTCGTCCACCCGGTGCCGGTGAGCGCGCTGGTGCGAGCCCGACTGGCCGTGGATCTCAACGAGTCGGAGACCCTGCGCCTGACCGCGACCAAGCTCTCGGGTGCCCTCCAGCAACCTGATCACCCTCACGCCCTCGATGCGGTGGCCGGCTGGTGCGAGTACGTCCGCTCGGTGCAGAGCCAGGGGGACAAGAGCCCCGAACAAGCCCGGGCCGAGCTGCAGTGCTACCCGGGCTATCCCATTGCTGACACCATCCTCCAGCTGGCGCAGGCGGCTCTCGGCGATCGTTCGGCCATCGAGTCGCTCGACGTCGAACCCAATCCGCTGACCGGCGAGGAGCACGTCCTTATCGTGGCGGGCGGAGCCGGCCACATGGCGCCGCACACCGCCGTGGCCATGGGCGATCTGCTCCGACCAGCGCTCGCCGGCTACGACGGTGTGCTGCTGTCGGGTGGAACGTCGGCCGGGCTTCCCGGCATCGTCGGCCTGATGGCGGATGAGCTCCAAGTGCGGGCGGTGGGCTATCTGCCCGAGGGCCGGCCCCGGTGCCCGGGCTACACGGACTTCTGGGAGACCCGCGGAGCAACCGAGTTCACTATTCTCGAGCCACTGGCCATGTGGAGCCACATCCTGGCTGCCGGTCTGGATGCCCACGGCGTGCAGGTGGTGGCCTGTCCTGGCGGTCCTCTCACCTACGCTGAGCTCCTCCTGGCCCGAGCCATGGGTGCCCGAATCGCCTGGCTCGATCCTGCCGCCGAGCTGTCGTTACCTCTCGACGACCTCCTCCCGCTCGGGGCCGGTGGAGTGCTCGAGATCCCGCCGGACGCCATGACCATCCGGGCCTTTCTCCATCGCACCCGCGCCCCCGATGAGGTGCGTGAGCCGATTGCCCGATTCATACACAGTGAATACCGCCTGGCCCAACTCAAGCCGAACCGCAAGACGGCCAACGATCCCGCGCTGTTGCCCTGGGACCGGCTGTCCCCGTCCCTCAAAGCGTCGGATTTTGCCCAGGCTGACGACATTCCCAACAAACTGGCCATGGTCGGAAAGCGCCTGGTGAAGGGCGGACCACCCCTCGAGCTCACTGCCGAACAGGTCGAGGTGCTGGCCGAAGTCGAGCACGGTCGGTTCAACGTCGAACGACTCGAGGCGGGCTGGCGGAGCGGGGACCGACACCTACGACGGCTCACGTCACCCCACCTCAAGCCGTGGAGGGACCTCGACCACGAAGTCCAGGAGTACGACCGCGAGGCAATCAGGAACATCCGGATCGCCCTCGACGATGTCGGCTGGGGTGTCGTCGACACCTGAGCGCCGCGGTGAGTCGCGGACTGGCCGCGCTGACCAGGTCGAGGCTTGGGCGCCGGCGGCCACCGGTCGCTAGCATCGACCGTCGGGCAGAGTTCAGGGGGTCCCGTGTCATCAGCACACCAACATCGGCCTACGACCGCCAGGTGGGGCGGTGGGAAGGCCCGCCGGACGGGGATCGCCTTCGGTGCATTGTTGGTGCTCGCCGTCCTCGTCTGCGCTTCCGCCCCGGTGGCCCGGGCATCGACGCCAGCCGCTTCGGGTACCACCGTGCAGGCCTTCATGACCCTCTACGGCTTCGTCGACAACTCGCCGTCGGGCACCGGCATCGCCCACCCCTGCATCCATACCGCGGCCGGCGGGACCGGCACCTACGGCAACCCGATCACCTTCGCCACCGACGTCGACGAACTGCCCTGGTGCACCATCATCTACGTCCCCTACATGGAGCGGTACTTCATCCACGAGGACGAGTGCAGCCAGTGCGACACCGACTGGAGCCAGCAGCACCTGTACCGGTTCGACATGTGGGCCGGCGGCGATGCCGCATCGCGGCACGCACCCGAGCGCCACGCCCTCCTCCACTGTGAGAGCACCTGGACCCGTGCCGATTCGGTCACCGATCCGGACAACCCGACGATCCTGGTCAACCCTCCGGCCGGCCTGCCGGTCACCACGGTTCCCATCTTCTCCCCGCCCACCTCCTGTTGGCAGCCGATCACCGTCACCGATCCCGGTGACCAGACCACGTTCCTCTCCGCCCCGGTCCGGTTGGCGATCAGCGGGGTCGACACCTCGCCCGACGAGACCCTGACCTACAGCGCCACCGGCCTGCCGGTCGGGCTGTCGATCGATCCGAGCTCGGGGATGGTGTCAGGGACTCCGACGGTGCGGGGACGGGCTCACGTGACCATCACCGCCTCGGACACCTTCAACTCGGCCACCATCTCGTTCCACTGGGTGGTCAAGCCGGTGCCCAAGACCCGCACCGGCTCCTGAGACCGCCCTCTCACTACTCGGCCGGCCAGGGGACGGGGAACGGCAGGGGAAGGAGAACGGCCGTGGAAGGATGGGCTCATGGGTGATCTGGTGACCTACGACCTCGGAGCGGGGGTGGCCACCATCGCCATGGACGACGGCAAGGCCAACGCCCTCTCGCTCTCCATGCTGGCCGAGCTCAACCGGGCCCTCAACCAGGCCATCTCCGACAGGTCCGTGGTGGTGCTGACCGGACGCACCGGGATCTTCTCGGGGGGATTCGATCTCCGCGTCCTGCGCAGCGGAGGCCCCGATGCCGCGTTGATGCTCGAGGAGGGATTCCTCCTGGCTCTGCGACTGCTGGAGCATCCGAGTCCGGTGGTCGTCGCCTGCAACGGGCACGCGGTGGCCATGGGCAGCTTCCTGCTGCTGTGCGGCGACTTCCGGATCGGTGTGGCCGGTCCCTACCGCCTGGTGGCCAATGAGGTGGCCATTGGCCTCACCATGCCCTGGGCAGCCATCGAGATCTGCCGGCAGCGCCTGGTGCCGGCTCACTTCAATCGGGCGGTCCTCCTGGCCGAGACCTACGCACCCGAGGACGGTGTCACGGCCGGATTTCTCGACCGGCTGGTTGACGATCCGGCGCTGCTTCCTACGGCGCTGGAGAAGGCCACCGAGCTGGCGACGCTGGACCGGGCGGCCCATGCCGCGACGAAGGCCAACGCCAGGGAGTCAGCCACCGCCGCCATCCACCGGGCCCTGGCCATCGACCGCGAGACGTTCGCCCGTCTGTCCGCCCCGGACACCGGGGACGGTTGAGTGCCGTTGGGCTACCCCTCGGCCACGATCGGGTACAGCCTGAACAGCGGGAAGGCGGCTTCCGAGTCGTGGGGGACGAAGTGGGTACCGGTGGTCTCGTCGAAGCGCAGCCGGTCGTTCCGTAGGCAGAGGCGGCAGGCTGCGGGCTCGTGGTGGTCCATGAAGGACTCCCTATGCGATCGTGACCCCTCTGCCCCTCTCATCGACGCGTTCGGCCAGATCCTTTACCGTCCCCGATCGGAGAGGGGGCACCGGCATCCCGGTGACTCAGCGGTAAGCACCGGTGGCCACTGCGGCCGTGTCACACTTGTCCCGCATCGCGGTCCAGCCGGATCGGGGGCATGTGAGAGGAGTCGGTAGGTGCTGGCCTTTACCTTCCCGGGACAGGGATCGCAACGATCTGGGATGGGTCATGCCTGGATCGAGCACCCCTCCTGGGAGGTCATCGCCGAGGCATCGGCCATCGCCGGTCGTGACCTCACCGCGCTGTTGCTCGACGCCCCCATGGAAGAGTTGACCCAGACAGCCAACGCTCAGCTGGCCACCTTCGCCATGAGTCTGGTGGTGCTCGATGCCGTGGAACGGCTGGGACTGTTCCCGGCGGCGTGCGCCGGCCACAGCCTCGGGGAGTACACCGCTCTCGTGGCGTCGGGGGCCCTGTCGTTGTCCGATGGGACCAAACTGGTGGTCGAACGGGGAAACGCCATGCAGGCGGCGGCCGACGAGCGACCCGGAACCATGGCCGCCCTCATCGGCATCGCCGACGACGACGCCGAGGCCGCCTGCCAGCGGGCCGAGGACGAGGTGTGGGTGGCCAACTACAACGCCCCCGGCCAGGTGGTGATCGCCGGCACCGTCGAGGCGGTGGCCACCGCCACCGACCGGGCGAAGGAGCTCGGTGCCCGCAAAGTGCTGCCCATCCCGGTGGGCGGTGCCTTCCACACCCAGCTGATGCTGCCCGCTCGCACCCGCCTGCGCGAAACGCTCGAGGCGGTCGACTTCCACTCCCCCGAGGTCCCGGTGGTGGCCAACGTCGACGCCCGGGTCCACACCGACCCGGCGGAATGGCCGGGCCTGCTCTCGGCCCAGTTGTGTAGCCCGGTCCGGTGGCGACAGTCGCTCGAGGCCCTCAGTGGACGGGGTGCCACCGTGCTCGCCGAGCTCGGCCCCGGTGGTGTGCTCACCGGTATGGTGCGCCGCACCATCCCGGACGTACGGGGCGTGGCCGTGGCCGTCCCGGCCGACCTGGACAAGCTGATGGACACGGTGGCCGGCACCGACGAGTGGACCGTCTCGGCCACCGCCAATCAGGGAGAGCACCTCTACACCTCAGAGCGGGTCATCGTGTCCCCGGCTCCGGGCGTGTTCGAGCCCGACGTTCAGCTGGCCGCGCTCGAGCCGTCGGCCCTGGCCGAGGCCAACGCCGCCCCGGGCAGCGGTGCCGGCACCGAGCCCGGTTCCGTGCTGGCCGTGGGCGATCGGGTGGGGACGGTTGGACTCACCGACGTGCGGACTCCGTTCGAAGGGATCCTGATTCGATGGCTGGCCGTGCGGGGCGAACGGGTGGCCGAGGGTCAGCCGGTGGCCTGGATCCGCACTCCGGGAACGGTGTCTTGATCGAAGCAGTCGTGACCGATGCCGACGCCCCCGGGGCCGACGCCGGACGGGTGGTGCTGGTCACCGGAGGGTCCCGGGGTATCGGCTGGGCCTGTGCGGAGTGGTTCCTGGCCCGCGGCGACCGGGTGGCGGTGACCTCCCGGTCCGGCGTGGTCGAGTCCGATTCCGCCACCGCCACCGAGCGCCTCCTGTCCCTGGCCTGTGACGTGTGCGATCCGGACCAGGTGGACGCGGCCTTCACCACCGTCGAGCAGACCTGGGGACCGGTGGAGGTGCTGGTGGCCAATGCCGGCATCACCCGTGACACCCTGGTACTCCGGATGAACGAGGAGGCCTGGGGTGAGGTCATCGACACCAACCTGTCGGGAGCGTTCCGGGTGACCAAGCGGGCCCTCACCAAGATGCTCCGGCTCCACCGTGGTCGGGTGATCATGATCTCGTCAGTCGGAGCGTTCATCGGTTCCCCGGGCCAGGCCAACTACGCGGCGTCCAAGGCCGGTCTGGTCGGCATGGCCCGTGCGCTGGCCCGCGAGGTGGCCAGCCGGTCGATCACCGTCAACGTGGTCGCCCCCGGACTGGTGGCAACGGACATGCTCGCCGCACTGGGCGACGAGCGGACCACCGCCTTGGGGTCCCAGGTTCCTCTGGGCCGGGTGGGCCAACCCACCGAGATCGCCGAAGCTGTCGGCTTTTTGGCCTCCGACGCCGCCTCCTACATCACGGGAGCCGTCCTGGCGGTGGACGGGGGACTGGGGATGGGCCTGTAGACGGGGTGTGGGCAGCACGCGGGCCGCGTCTGGCCTACCATCGTCAGGCAGCGGGGGTGCCACCGGTAGGGGGCGCCGCCCGAACCGTGGACAACCATGGGCAGAACCAAAAAGCACAGAATCGATGAGCACAGAATCGATGAGCACAGAATCGATGAGCACAGAATCGATGACAGAACCGACGAGCAAGGAGCAAGTGCGTGAGCGACGACGTTGCATTCGAGAAGTTCAAGGAGTGCGCGGTTGAAGTGCTGCAGGTACCGGCCGACAAGGTCACCCGGGAGGCACGGTTCGCCGAGGACCTCGATGCCGACAGCCTCGACCTGGTCGAGCTGGTGATGGCCCTGGAGGAGACGTTCGACGTGTCGGTGGAGGAGACCGAGCTCGAGGGCATCGAGACCATCGGGCAAGCGTTCGACCTGATCAGCGCCAAGCTCTGATGCGGCTGGGTGTCGGACCCGACGGCCCGATGGCCGGCCGGCGGGTGGCCATCACCGGCCTGGGCGTGGTGTCGTGCTGCGGCATCGGCACCGAGGCGTTGTGGACGGGGCTCAACGGCACCCCGCCGGTCGGTGAACGCAGGGTACCCGACTTCGATCCCGAGCAGTGGTTCACCACCAAAGAGGCCCGACAGGTCGACCGCTTCGCCCAGTTCGGCGTGGCCGTGGCCGCCATGGCCCTGGAGGATGCCGGAGACCCGGGTGCTGACCCGGGCCGCTCGGGCGTGGTCATGGGCACCGGGGTGGGAGGCCTCGAGACCCTGCAGAACCAGATTCTGGTCCTGGGCGAAAAGGGGCCTCGTCGGGTCTCCCCCCGTCTGGTGCCCATGATGATGTCCAATGCCGCCGCCGCCGCGGTGTCCATCCGCACCGGTTGGCACGGCCCCTCGGAGACCATTACCACCGCCTGTGCCGCCGGAGCCCACAGCATCGGCCACGCCGCCTGGCTGGTGGCTTCGGGCCGGTGTGACGTGGCCATCGGGGGTGCGGCTGAAGCCGGTATGGTCGACATAGGCATGGCCGCCTTCTCCAACATGACCGCGCTGTCCACCTCAGGCAACTCCCGACCCTTCGACGTACGGCGGGACGGGTTCGTGATCACCGAGGGGGCCGGTGCCCTGGTCCTCGAGGACTGGGACCATGCCGTGGCCCGGGGTGCCCGTATCTACGGCGAACTGGCCGGCTCGGCCAGCACCGCCGACGCCCATCACGTCACCGCCCCCATCCCCGGAGGCTCGGGCGCAGCTGCCTGCATGACCCTGGCCATGGAGGATGCCGGGGTGACTCCCGGCCAGATCGGCCACATCAACGCCCACGGCACCTCGACACCGCTCAACGACAAGGCCGAGTCCGACGCCATAGCCAAGGTGTTCGGGGCCGATTCGCCGCCGGTCACCTCCACCAAGGGGATCACCGGCCACGGCCTCGGGGCCTGCGGCGCCATCGAGGCGGTGGCGGTGGTGCTCAGCATCCAGCACGGACTGATCCCGCCCACCTCGGGCTACGAACAGCCCGATCCGGAGATCCACCTCGACGTGGTGGCCGGTGCCGCCCGCCCTTGGCGTCCGGGTCCGGTGTTGTCCAACTCCTTCGGGTTCGGTGGTCACAACGGCTGCCTGGTGATCTCGCCCGTTTGAGTTCCCGGCCGGGCTTGCACCGTCCCGGCCTTCCGCCCCCTACCGTTGAACAATGGTTGAGCCGCTGAGTCGCTCGCAGGGCACCGAGCGTCCGGATCTGGACCTCGGGGCGTTCACCCCGTTCGGCCCCTGGACCGTCGACCCCTCGGTCATGGTCTGGCGGTTCGCCCGCGGCGCCGAGCCCGACGTCGACACCTTGCGGGCCGAGGCGGCGGCCCTGGCCCGCCGGCTGGTCCGACCCCAGCACCTGCCCTCGGTGGGTCGGGTGGTCACCGTCGGTTACGAACTGGGATCGGCCCTCCTCGGCTGGGCCTGGCGGGACCGGGGGACACCCGCCTCCCGGTCCGGTCTGTCCCGTCGGCTCCGTCCGGCCTTCGAGCGACTCGGGCCGACGTACATCAAACTGGGCCAGATCATCTCCTCGGGTGAGGGCATCTTCCCCGAGGAGCTGGTGGAGGAGTTTCGGCTGCTCCGCGACCGGGTGCCGCCGGAACCGTTCGCCACCGTGCGCCGTACCATCGAAGAGGATCTGGGCCGGCCACTGGCCGAGGTGTTCCTCTCCTTCGACCGTGACCCGATCGCCTCGGCCTCCATCGCCCAGGTCCACGCGGCCACGCTGCGGAGCGGCGAGCCGGTGGTGGTCAAGGTCCAGCGACGTACCGTCGCCTCCCTGGTCCGACTGGACATCGCGGCCATGGCCTGGATCGCCCCCATGCTGGTCGGTCGCATCCCGGTCGCCACCCTCACCAACCCGCCGGCACTGGTCGAGCTGTTCGCCGAGACCATCGTCGAGGAACTGGATTTCCGGCTCGAAGCCCAGAACATGTTGGACATCGCCGCGGTCTTCGCCGGCACCGGCCAGCGTTCGGTTGTGGTCCCCCGGCCCCACCCCCGGCTGATCACCCGACGGGTCCTGGTGATGGAGCATCTCCACGGCTTCGCCTGGGGCAACGCCGAGGGTATGCGGGCCGCCGGCATCGACACCGCCGCCGTGCTCCGCTCGAGCCTCATCGCCTTCTTGGAGGGTGCCCTCCTCTACGGGGTCTTCCACGGTGACCTGCACGGGGGCAACCTGCTGGTCCAGCGGGACGGCACGGTGGCCCTGCTCGACTTCGGGATCACCGGCCGTCTCGACGAGCGCAAGCGCCTGGCCTTCCTCCGCCTGCAGATGGGGGCCACGGCCAACAACCTCACCACCCAGGTGGAGGCCCTCCGCGACCTGGGTGCCCTGCCGGCCGACACCAACGTGGCCGCGGTCATCGTCGACCTCGGCCTCGACCGACCCCCGGTCGATCCGACCACCCTCAGCGCCGACGAGATGATCAACGAGCTCCGGGACGTGACCAAGGCCCTTCTCGGCTACGGAGCCCGCATGCCCAAGGAGCTCATGCTGTTCGTGAAGGACATCCTGTTCCTCAACGGGGCCATGGCCACCATGGCCCCCGACGTCGACATCCTGGGTGAGATCCTGGCCGTGGTCACCTACTTCACCGAACGCCACGGAGAGCAGATCGCCCGCGAAGTCGGCGTAGAGCTGGCCGAAAGCCCGGTGGACCTCGAGGGCTACCGGGCGGCCATGGGCTTTGCCTCAGAGACCGATCCGATCACCTTCCGCGACCTGCAGGAGCGCCGCGAGCTCATCCGCAGCCGGCTCCAGGAGCGCACCGAGCACCGCCAGCGGCCCTCACTGCTCCGGGCGGTGATCGACCGTATCCGCCGTCGACGGTCCTGATCCGTTGGTCAACGCCGGTTTTGACCTGGTCGGTCAGACTGTGGCGAGCTGGTCGAGGGCGTGGCGCAGGGACGAGACGAACTCGGCGGCCCCGTCGGGTCCGGCTCCCTCCAGCAGCCGGCGGACCAAGGCCGAGCCCACCACCACCCCGTCGGCCACCTGGCACACGGTGACCGCCTGCTCGGGCGTGGACACCCCGATACCCACGCAAACCGGGAGGTCGGTACGACCGACCAGGCGCCCGGCTACCTCCCGGGCCGAATCGGCCAGTACCGCCTGCTCCCCGGTGACCCCCATCCGCCCGACGCCGTAGACGAAGCCCGATGAGCGGGCACACACCTCGGCCAGCCGGTCGTCCGGTGTCGACGGGGCCACCAGGAGCACGGTGGCCACCCCGGCATCGTCGGCGGCCCGGGCCCAGTCGTCCAGCTCCTCGAGTGGGAGATCAGGGACGATGGCCCCCGACACGCCCGATTCGGCCATCAGTCCGGCCATACGGCTGTGCCCGGCCCGGAACAACAGGTTGTAGTAGGTCATGACCACCAGCGGCACCCCGACATCGATCCGGCTCAGGTCGGCCAGGATGCCGTCGGGGGTGGTGCCCCGCTCCAGCGCCCGAAGCGAGGACTCCTGGATGGTGGCACCGTCGATCATCGGATCGGAGAAGGGGATCCCCACCTCGATGGCGTCGGCCCCGGCCCCGGCCAACGCCTCCACGGTGAGCAGCCACTGATCGTCCATCCCCCCGGTGACGTAGGGGATGAGCAACTTGGCCCCGGCATTCCGTCGGGCCGTCAGCACCGACTGGAGGACACCGGCGTCGTCGGTCAGGGCCGACCCGGGCGGCGGGATCGTCACCGGGCCAGCAGGTCGCGCACCTGGGCGACGTCCTTGTCCCCGCGTCCGGACAGGTTGACCAGCACGGTCGATCCCGGAGCCAGCTCGTCGGAGCCGGCCGCGGCGATCACCCAGGCCAGGGCATGTGCCG
Organism: uncultured Acidimicrobiaceae bacterium; assembly: GCA_963824355.1. Taxonomy (GTDB): domain Bacteria; phylum Actinomycetota; class Acidimicrobiia; order Acidimicrobiales; family RAAP-2; genus Bog-756. The sequence continues at coordinate 177,142 of CAWGOY010000005.1, forward strand.
ATTCGAGGGCGGGAATGATCCCCTCGGTCCGAGCCAGTCGGCAGAAGGCGTCGACCACCTCCGCGTCTCCGGCCGCCACGTACCGGGCCCGTCCCAGCTCGGCCAGATGGGCGTGCTCGGGACCGATGCCCGGATAGTCCAGTCCGGCCGAGATGGAGTGGGCTTCGTTGATCTGACCCTCCTCGTTTTGGATGAGGGCGCTCTTCATCCCGTGGAGCACCCCGGGGATGCCGTTGGTCAGGGCCGCCCCGCCGGCCGCCTCCACCGCCACCAGCGACGCGGCGGTGGCGTCGGCGAAGCCGGCGAAGATGCCCGCCGCATTGGATCCGCCCCCGGCACAGGCCACCACCACGTCGGGGTCACCCCCGTCCAGTAGTGCGCGGCACTGGTCCCGGGCCTCGGTGCCGATGATCCGCTGGAACTCGCGGACCATCCACGGATACGGATGCGGTCCCATCACCGATCCCAGGCAGTAGTGGGTGTCCCCCACCGAGGCCACCCAGTCGCGCAGCGCCTCATTCACCGCGTCCTTGAGGGTGCGGCTGCCACTGGACACCGGACGGACCTCCGCCCCCAGCAGCTCCATGCGGAACACGTTGAGCTCCTGGCGCTGAGTGTCCACTTCGCCCATGTAGACGGTGCACTCCATGCCGAACAGGGCGGCGGCGGTGGCCGTGGCCACCCCGTGCTGGCCGGCGCCGGTCTCGGCGATCAGGCGATGCTTGCCCATACGGCGGGCCAGCAGGCCCTGGCCGATCACGTTGTTGAGCTTGTGGGAGCCGGTGTGCGCCAGATCCTCGCGCTTCAGCAGTACTCGCAGGCCGAGCTCGGCTGACAGGCGCCGGCACTCGGTCACCGGGGTGGGCCTCCCCCCGTAGTGGCGGAGCACGTCCTCGTACTCGGCATGGAACGAGGGATCCGACCAGGCCTCGCGAAAGGCCGCCTCCAGTTCCAGACAGGCCGGCACCAGTGACTCCGGGACGAAGCGACCCCCGTACTGGCCGAACCGCCCGGTGGGACCGGGGTCCCCCATGATCAGCTCGGTCATTCGTCCTGCCAGTCGAAGAGGTCCGAGGCGGTGTCGGGTGCCCCGCCGGCCGCGGCACTGGCGTAGGTGGCGCCGTCCTCGCCGGACGAGGCGGCCACTGCTGCGGCCGCGGCGCGGGCCGCGCCGATGAACGCCTTCAATTTGACCGGATCCTTCACCCCGACCGACCGTTCCACCCCGCTGGCCACGTCCACGCCCCACGGACGCAGATGATCGATGGCCGCCCCGACGTTCTCGGGTCTCAGACCGCCGGCCACGATCAGCCGTCGGGGATCCGCCACCCCTTCGGCCAGCCGCCAGTCGAACAGCTGCCCCGACCCAGGGTTGGCTCCGTCGATCAACAGGGTCTGGGCCCCGTACTCGTCGAACCGCTCGATGTTGCGGTGCCCGGCCGGGAAGCCCTTGATGGTCCAGCGGGTGCGGGCCCGGACCCACTGGGTGTCCGCAGTCGATTCCACGCCGTGGAGCTGGACCCCGCCCAGCCCGATCTGGTTGGCGATGTCCACCACCCGCTTGGGGGACTCGTCCCGGAATACCCCGACGGTGATCGTCTCGTGGGGTAGGCGCTTCACGATGTCAGCCACCGCCGAGGGGGCCATCTGCCGGGGAGACGGGGCGAAAATGAACCCCACAGCGGTTGCCCCCATGCCCACGGCCAGCAGGGCATCCGCCTCCGAGGTGATGCCGCAGATCTTGATGAACAGCCCATCGGCGTCGCCGACCGGCGGCACCACCGTCACCGGTCCGGCCCGAGCAGGGCCTCTACCGCCGAGCGCCGGTCACCGGCCCGGACCAGTGTCTCCCCCACCAGGACGGCCTGGTAGCCGGCCTCAGCCAGGCGCCGGACGGCGGCGCCGTCGCCGATGCCCGACTCGGCCACGGCCACCACGTCGGCCGGTATGCGTGTGGCCAGGTCGAGAGCCCGCCGTTCGTCGACGTCGAAGGTGTGCAGGTCCCGCTGATTGACACCGACCATGCGGGCGCCGGCGCCGAGTGCTCGCTCGAGCTCGGTGGCGTCGTGCACCTCGACCAGTGCAGCCAGCGAGCACCGGTCGGCCAGGTCGAGGAACCCGACCATCTCGTCATCGGTGAGGGCGGCCACGATGAGCAGGATGGCGTCGGCCCCCATGACCCGGGCGTCGCACACATCGAGGGCGCTCACCGTGAAGTCCTTGCGCAGCACCGGTAACCCGCAGGCCGACCGGGCGGCCCGGAGGTCGTCGGCGCTTCCCCCGAAGAACTCCCGGTCGGTGAGCACGGACACACAGGCGGCTCCCCCCTCTCGTAGTCGGTGGCCATCACCGCCGGATCGAGGGTCGGGTCGAGGTCGCCCTTGGACGGCGATCGTCGCTTGATCTCGGCGATCACCGCCATGCCCCGGTCGGCGGCCGCCGACCGGATGGCCGCGGCGAACGGCCGCACCCGACCGGCCCGTTGGGCCCGTTCGAGAGCCTGGTCGACATCGCGGTCGTCACCATCCGCCTGGGCCCGGTGGGCGGCGACGATGGTGTCGAGATAGGCGGTCATGGCCGCCCGATCCTACCAACCCCCAGGTCCACGCCCTACGCTCTCGGAGGCGCCGCCACGCTACCTGGCGTGCCGGGGCTAACACTTTCCTAACGATGCGCGGCGACCATGGGTGTCCGGTGGCAGGCTGGAGGACATGGTGGCGAGTGAGGAAACCGTGGTGGTGATCGAGGACGACCATCACATCTCGGATCTGGTGGCCATGTACCTGCGCCGTGACGGCTTCCGGGTGCTGCAGGCCGATTCCGGCCAGGACGGGCTGGCCCTGGTGGCCCGCGACGGCGCCACGCTGGTCATCGTGGACATCGGTCTCCCCGGTGATCTGGACGGCTTCGACGTGTGCCGCCGCCTGCGGGGCGACGGTTCAACCAACACGCCGGTGCTCATTCTCTCGGCCCGGGACGACGAGGTCGACCGGGTGCTCGGCCTCGAGCTGGGGGCCGACGACTACGTGACCAAGCCGTTCTCGGCCCGCGAGCTGGTGGCCCGGGTCCACGCCATCCTGCGGCGGACCAGCGGGCCACCGGCCGGCGACCGGCCGGTGGTGCTCGAGCTCGGGGCCATCGAGGTGGACACCGGCCGCCGGGAGGTCCGCCGGGCCGGCCAGGTGGTGGCACTGGCCACCCGCGAGTTCGACCTGTTGGCCTATCTGGTCGACAACCTGGGACTGGCCCTGTCCCGCCGGCAACTGCTCAACGGGGTATGGGGGGACGACTGGTACGGCGACGAGCGCACCGTCGATGTCCACGTCCGCCAGCTGCGCAAGAAGCTGGGCGACGATCTGCCGCTGGCCACGGTGTGGGGCGTCGGCTACCGCCTGGGATGAGACGCCGGCTCACCATCGCCATCCTCTGTCTGGTGGCGGCCACCCTGGTCGTCTCGACCATCGGCAGCTACTTCTTCATCCGCCGGGCCGCCATCGCCACCACCCAGCAGGATCTGGCCGAGACAGGCCCGGGCCATCTCCAACACCTTCTCCGGCCGACACCCCGGACCCGGGCCATCTTCGAAAAGGAGCTCAGGGTCATCTCCACCTCGGGGGCGTTCTCGGGGATCGCCTTTCTCGCCCTTCATCCCGATGGGACGGTTGTCGGGAACCTGCCCGGAGGCGTCACCGCTGGCCACCATCGACGTCCCCGCTCCTCCAGGCCGGAAAGCAGGTGACCGGCCACACCCGGTCCCTTCTGGCCTATTCGGCGGTGCCCACCCCCATCGCCAAGGTGCAGGCCTACACCCCGGTGCTGGTGGTCACCCGGCAGATCCACAACCCGGCCAACGGGCTGCGTTACTTCGGGCTGGTCAGCGTGATCGCCCTGCTCATCGCGGCCTTGGTGGCCGCGGCCCTGGCCCGTCGGTTCACCCGGCCACTGATAGCCGGCCGGGACCGCCACCCAGAAGATCGCCTCCGGCGATCTCGACGCCACCGTGGACGTCGGGCCCCACGAGGATCCCGAGTTCGCCCGGCTGGCCGAGTCGATCAACTCGATGGGGGCCAACCTGGTTCGGGCCCGCGACCAGGAGCGCCAGTTCATCCTGTCGGTCTCCCACGAACTGCGCACCCCGCTCACCTCCATCCGGGGATACGCCGACGCGGTGGTCGACGGCGCGGCCGAGGACCCGAGGGCGGCTGCCGTGGTGATCGGTGCCGAGGCCCGGCGACTCGAACGCCTGGTCCAGGATCTGTTGGACCTGGCCCGGCTGGACGCCGACCGGTTCTCGCTCGACCTCCAGCCGGTGGACGGCGCCGCGGTGATCCGCCAGGTGGCCGACGGCTTCCGACCGCAGGCTGACCGAACTCGGCCTGGAGTTGGTCACCGCACCCGGATCGGAGCATGCCCTGTGGGTCAACGCCGATGCCGACCGGCTGGGCCAGGTGGTGGCCAACCTGGTGGAGAACGCCTCCTCGTTCGCCGAACACCGCATCGTGGTCGGTGCCGGGACGACGGGAGGCCTGGCCGCCCTGTGGGTGGTCGACGACGGACCGGGCATCCCTCCCGATCAGCTTGCCCGGGTCTTCGAGCGTCACTTCACCTCGGACCGGTCAGGGGGCAGGCGGCGGGGCTCGGGGCTCGGCCTCGCCATCGTGTCCGAGCTGGCCTCGGCCATGGGGGCGTCGGTACCGGGCCGAGTCGCCAGTGGCCGAGGGTCGAGGTACCCGAATGGTCGTCTGGTTCCGACCACTTCCGCACCCCTTGGAATCGCTCCCGACGGCTCCGGCGCCGGCGTTGGCCGTCGGCCGGGAGTCGGCCGGAGCGGGAAACGGCGGAGGTATCGGGGAATGACCCCGGTGCCCGTTCCCGAAGACGGCCAAGGGTAGTCTCGGCGTCTGACCCGACCCTGGTCACCCTCCGGCCGGTGGCAAAAGGAGGCTGTGCATGGCCAATCCCATCGGTCCTCTCGGACCGTCGGACGAACGGTTCGACCACCAGATCCCTGACACCTTCGCCACGGTCGGGGCGAGCGACCCGTCGTGGACAGAAAAGGTGTGCGCCATGGCTGCCAAGCAGGACGGGAGCCTGCAGCTCGGCTTCGGGATGGGCAAGTACACCAACCGGAACGTGCTCGACGGCTATGCCGGACTGTCCCGGGGCGCCGAGCAGATCACCGTGCGGGGCAGCCGGAGACTGTTCCCTCGACCGGACGACACTTCGGTCGGCCCCATCACCTACGAGGTGCTCGAGCCTATGCGTCGGGTGCGCTTCGCCCTCGAGCCGAACGACATCCAGCCGCTGTCCTTCGACTGGACCTTCGAGGCGGTCCTGCCGCCGGCCGCCGAGGAACGGACCCACCAGCGGGCCCCGCTCGGCTACCGGGTGAGCGCCGATCTGGTCCGGTACCACCAGATCGGCACGGCGTCGGGCTGGCTGGAGATCGACGGCCAGCGCCACGAGATCGACCCCGACGAGTGGGTATCGACCCGCGACCATTCGTGGGGCGTTCGCTACGACGTGGGCACGCCGGCCACCGACATCGACCCCTTCAATCCGGTGGCGGCGATGGACTTCCAGATGATCTGGTGCCCGTCCCTCATGGCCGACCCCGACGGGACCCGCTGGGGCCTGTTCATGCACCTGGTCGACGTGGCCGGATTCGGCACGCACCACCGCACGGTGATGGGGGCCATCGAGCACACCGACGGCCGGGTGGAGCGGATGGCCGACATCCGGCCCGACCTGGCGTTCGACCCGGACAACCGCCGGCTGCTCGGCGGGGAGGTGGCGGTGACCCTCGAGGACGGCACGTGCCCGCCGCTTCCGGCTCGAGGTGCCCACCGACACCGGGTTCCATCTCGGTGCCGGCCTCTACTTCGGATGGCAGGGCCACCACCACGGCGAATGGCGCGGCGAACTCCATGTCGACGGCGAGCGGTTGGCCGACTGCCGCCAACCCGATCTGGCCCGTGAGCTCCATCAGCTGCGGGATACCTTCGTCCACATCACCGATCCGGTCACCGGAGCCGAGGGCTGGGGCAACTGCCAGCCGATGATGTGCGGCGCCTTTCCCGACCGAGGATTGAGCGCCGAGTCCTCGTTCTGGTAGGCCGACGCCCCCACCCAGGCCGCTTGTCGGTCGATTTCCTCGAACCCGTATCCCCACCGCCACAAACCAACCAGCAAGGAGAGCAGCATGCCCAACGAAACGATCGCCCGACCGGTCAAGAACCACCATCTCATCGGCCAGGCCATCAGCCTCCGGGGCCTGGCCAGTGACGTCCAGAAGGCCAACGGGGTCAACGCCAAGATCGCCGTGTTCCTCACCAACATCGTGGGCTCGATGTGGTGCGCCTACGTGTTCGGGGTCATCGCCCTGATCGGGTTGGGTCCGGCGCTCAAGCCGGGCGGCGAGGGCATCATCGCGTGGATCGCCCAGACCTTCCTCCAGTTGGTCCTGCTGTCGGTGATCATGGTGGGCCAGAACGTGCAGAGCCAGGCCAGCGATCTCCGCTCGCAGCACACCTACGACGACACCGTGATGATCCTCGATCGGCTGGACATCCACACCCAGGGGGGACTGAAGGACCTGGCTGACCGTATCGACGCCATCGAGGCCAAGCTCAACCCCAAATAGCACCGGGCCAGGCAGGGTGGCCGGAGTTCGCCGTCCCGGTGATCAGAGGACTCGGAGGGCTCAGAGGGCCACGCCGGCCCAGTAGGTTCCGTCGAGCATGGCCCGGAGGGTGGCCCGGTGGATGATCAGGTCATCCACGTCATCGGGCATCTCCGCCTCGCCGAAGAAGATGGCCCGCTCGGTGACCCGGCGCATGATCGCCCCGTGCCGGATGGCGGCGAAGGCCAGGTACCAGGTCAGGTCTTCGGGTCGCCGACCGGCGAAGGTGGCATAGCTGTCGGTCACGTCCGTGGGCCGGAACATGTCGGGCAGCCCGGCCACCCCGAGGTCGGTGGCCAGGTCCTGGAAGAACAGGTGGAGGTAGCACATCCAGCCCAGATCGACCTCGGGAGGAGCCACTGAGGCCATCTCCCAGTCGAGCACGGCGACCACCCGGTTGTCCTGGAACATCATGTTGCCGATACGGCCGTCCCCCCAGGACAGAGCATCCGGAGAGGTCGTGTCGGGGAAGTGGTCCGCCAGCCAGTCGAAGCAATCCGCGAGGAGTGGGGACGGGGTGTCCTTCACCACCCAGTGCCAATACTCCTTCCAGTGGTTGAAGAGACGCTCGAGGGAGCTGGAGCCGGGCGATGCCGAGCTCGAGATAGCCGAGGTCGTGGTGTCCGGGGGTGAGCGAGTGGATCCCGGCCATGGCCTCGACCGCCGACTCCTGGATGGTCCGACGGGCCTCCGCGGTACCGTCGAAGACCCAGTTGTCACCGAACGTGTAGGGCATGACGTCGGGGGGCACCAGGCCATCCACCCGGGACATCACGAAGAAGGGCCCGCCCAGCACGGCCGGGTCGGGTTCGTACCAGTGGGTCTCGGGCACCGGCACCGACGTGTGGTCGGCCACCAGGCGCATCACCTTGAACTGCATGTCGAGGTCGTAGGTGGTGAACACCGGATAGTCGGTGGCCGGTGGCTCGATGCGGGCCACCAGGCGGTGGTCGGCCCGGTGGTCGCCTTTGCCCCAGGTGGCGGTGAACAGCAGCGTCTCCGAGGACATCCCGTTGCTCTCCGGGCTGGTGACCTCGGTGATGGCCGGGTCGCTACCGGCGCCCAGAAGATCGTCCAGCCAGGTGGTGAGACGGGCGGCCAGCTCGGCCGGGTCCCGGGTGGACGTGGTGATGTGGTCGGCGTCCATGTCCTTGGTGGCCGACGACGGCACGACGTCCTTGGTGGCCGACGACGGCGCACCGGATACTTCCTCGCTCATCGCTCCCCGTTCCCCCTTGCTGGCCACGCTCCCATCAGATCGGAACGGTCTACCACTTCATCCCGAAGGCCGAGTTCATCCCGAAGGCCGAGTTCATCCCGAAGGCCGAGTTCATCCCAGAGGCCGCTGTTTATCCCACCGGCACCCCCCATCGACTCGGCCCCCCCGACCCCAGCGTGTTCAGCCGTCGAGTGGGAGCGGCCTGGCTTGGGCTGCCGCCTCGGACCGGACCGCGTCGGGCGCCGTCCCAGGCCACCAGCACACCTTCGGGGGCGACACGCGACGGTGGAGGGTGGCGAGCGCCACCGGTCGCCCGAACCGCGGCGACCAGGCCGCCGAGGTGATCCGTCCCACCTCGTGCTGGGAGTCGGCCGTCGATACCGCCGCGCCCACCAGCACCGCCTCGCTGCCCGGCCGGTCCCACCGTCCCGAATCTTCGTCGAGCACCACCACTCCGCACAGCCGCCGGGCCACCTTGGAGCCCCGGGCGTCCAGCCGGGCCACCAGCTCCTGGCCGGTGAAGCAGCCCTTGGTGAACGAGACGGTCCGGTCGACCAGGCCGACCTCGGCGGCGATGGTCCCCTCGGTCAGCTCCGCGTCCGTTGACCGGGACTCCGGCCTCGATCCGCCACCTCGAAGGCCCCGTCGCCGCACTCCTCGACCGAGTCGTCGACCCACCGGGTCGGCCCACCCGGCGGAGGGGGCCCGAGCAGGTCGACACCCACGGCTCCCGACCACTCGACCGGCGCGGTCACCGTCGGGTCCCCCACCACCACGTCGAGCGGCCTTCGGGCCCCGCACGGCCAGACACGACCACTCGAGCGGCTCGACCGTCACCTTCACCCGCAGGCGGAAGCGCAGCAGGCGAGCCACCACCGCCGGGCCGAATCCACCGTCGGTGTCGACCACGAACTCGTCGGCACCGAGACCGGGTGACGCGCACGAAGGCGTCCACCTTGCCCTGTGGGCTGAGCAGCAGGGCTTCGGCGCTCTGACCAGGTCCAGGGCGGCCACGTCCTGACTGCACTGGCCCTGGAGGTAGTCCGTGGCGTCGGCACCGGTCACCGAGACCACGTCGCGGTCGACCACGTGGCATCCCGCACTGGTCCGGAGCGCGTCGTAGCCCCGCACGATCTCCTGGCGGCTTTCGGTGGGCCCGGTCATCGCGCACCGTCCCCGGCCACCGGGCCCGGTGCGACCGATGCCCGGCGGCCCGGGCCATGGCCACCGCCGCCAGCATGGCCGCCGCCTTGTGGGCGCACTCGGCGTTCTCGGTGGCCGGGTCGCTGTCGGCCACGATGCCCGCCCCCGCCTGCACCGAGGCCCGGCCGTCGGGTCCCACCGTCATGGTCCGGATGGCGATGGCCGTGTCGAGGTTGCCCGAAAAGTCGAGGTAGCCGACCACCCCGCCGTAGACCCCCCGCTTGGTCGGCTCGAGGTCGTCGATGATCTCCATGGCCCGCACCTTCGGCGCGCCGGACAGCGTGCCGGCCGGCAGGGTGGCCCGCAGCACATCGATCGGGCCCTTGCCCGGCGCCAGCCGGCCCGACACCTGGGAGGTCAGATGCATGATGTGGCTGTAGCGCTCGACCACCATCATCTCGTCCACCACCTCGGTGCCGAAGGTGACCACCCGGCCTACGTCGTTGCGGGCCAGATCGACCAGCATGACGTGCTCGGCCACCTCCTTCGGGTCCTCGACGAGCTCGCCCTCGCAGCCGCAGGTCGTCCTCGGGGGTGGTCCCCCGGGGGCGGGAGCCGGCGATGGGCCGCGAGATGACCGTCCCGTCGCGGAGCCGGACCATCGGCTCGGGCGAGGCGCCGACCACGGTGACCTCGGGGAAGCGCAGGAAGTAGAGATAGGGGCTGGGGTTGACCAGGCGGAGGACCCGGTAGACGTCGAACGGGTCGGCGCCGAGGGTCGTCGAGGTCGAACCGCTGGGACAGCACCACCTGGAAGACGTCACCCGGCCGTCACGTGCTCCTTGGCGGCCCGCACCGCATCCTCGTAGAGCGCGTCGGACATGGTCCGGGTCACGTCCGTCGGGTGATCCCGATCCGGTCGGGCAGCGGGCGGGGTGCCTCGTCGAGGGGCCGAGAAGCAGTCGGCGGCCAGCTGGTCGAGGCGGGCCACCGCCTGGTCATGGGCGGCGTCGAGCTCGGCGGTCGCCCCAGGCCGGGTCGATCGACCACGTTGTCGATGAGCACCACCCGCTGGCGCCAGTGGTCGAAGGCGGCCAGCTGGCCGATGACGGCCAGCAGGCGTCGGGCTGGCCGAGGTCGTCGGGCGGGATGTCGGGCAGGTGCTCGACCTCCCGGACCACGTCGTAGCCCAGGTAGCCGACCAGTCCGGCGTGCAGGGGCGGCAGGTCGGGCAGGTCGGGGGAGTCGAAGGCGTCGAGGATGGCCTCCAGGGCGGCCAGCACGCCCCGGTCTCCGGTCACCCGGCCGCCGGTGGCCGCGTCCAGGTCGAGGCGGCCACCGGTGGTGACCTGATGGCCCCGGGCGGTGATGGTGGCCAGCGGGTTGCGGCCCGACGAAGGAGTACCGGCCCCACCGCTCGCCCCCTTCGACCGACTCGAGCAGGAACCCGGTGGCGGTCGCCGGTCGACGATCTGGAGGAAGGCGGCCACCGGGGTGAGGGTGTCGGCCACCAGCTCGCGCCAGACCGGCACGATGCGGTGCTTGGCCGGCCAGGGTGCGGAACCCGTCGAGGCCCGGGCCCGGTCGGACCCGGGTCCGGGCGCGTCATGGTCCGGTCGACCGGGTCGCCGAAGGCGCGGTAGAAGCAGGTGCGGTTCCCGGTGTGGCAGGCCCGGCCCCCTCCTGGTCGACCACCACCAGCAGCGCGTCGCCGTCGCAGTCGTAGCGCACGCTCCGCACGTACTGGCGGTCGCCGGAGGTCTCCCCCTTGCACCAGAACTCCTGGCGGCTCCGGCTCCAGAACCAGGTCCGACCGGTCTCCAGCGTCCGGCGCAGGGACTCGGCGTTCATCCAGGCGAACATCAGCACGGCGCCGTCGGAGGCGTCCTGGACGATGGCCCCGACCAGGCCGTCGGCGTTGAAGGCGATCTGGTCCAGCTCGTCGTCGGTGAAGGGGACGGGGGCGGCGCTCGAAGGTTGGGTTCTGGTGGTGGTCACGGGAGCGCACTCCTGAGGTGGGTCGGGTGACGGGCGGACTGATGGGCTGGGTCACGAGGTCGGTCGGTCAGAGGTAGAGGCCGGTGCCGCCGTCGATCCGGGTGGCGGCCACGGCGTGGATGTCCCGTTCGCGGAGGATCACGTACTCCTCGCCCTGGACCTCGACCTCGAAGCGGTCCTCGGGATTGAACAGGACGTTGTCCCCGACCTTGACCGAGCGCACGTGGGGTCCGACGGCCACCGCCTCGGCCCAGGCCAGGCGCCGGGACACCTGGGCGGTGGCCGGAATGAGGATTCCGGCCCGCGACCGCCGCTCGCCCTCGGCCTGGCCGACCTGGACCAGCACCCGGTCGGCCAGCACGGTGATGGCCAGTTTCGCCGGTTGGTCGGCGCCATTCTGGCTGGTGGCCGGCACGTCGGCGGTGGTGGTGGCCATGCCCGAAGGCTACCGCAGGCGCGCGGACCGCCCAGACCGAGCACCGGGAGTTCACGCCGGTCGCACCGACCACGCCGGCCGCTGCCAAGATGGGCCTTGGCCTCGGCCACCGTGAACTCGCCGAGGTGGAAGATCGAGGCGGCCAGCACGGCCTCGGCCCGTCCGATCGATGGCTCCCTCCACCAGGTGTTCGAGGCTGCCGACACCGCCCGAGGCGATCACCGGCACCGGGCACCGCTCGGCCACCAGGCGGGTGAGCTCGAGGTCGAACCCGTCCCGGGTGCCGTCCCGGTCCATCGAGGTGAGCAGGATCTCGCCGGCCCCGAGGGCCGCGCACCGCTCGGCCCAGGCCAGGGCGTCGATGCCGGTCGGGGTGCGGCCGCCGTGGGTGAACACCTCCCAGGCCGGGTCCGGAGAGCCCGTACCGCCGGTCCGCGCGGCGGGCGTCGACGGCCACCACCACGCACTGGGTCCCGAACTCCGTCGGCCAGCTCGGCGATCAGCTCGGGCCGGTCCACCGCCGCCGTGTTGACCCCCACCTTGTCGGCCCCGGCCCGCAGCAGCCGCCGGGCGTCGTCGACCGACCGGACCCCGCCGCCCACGGTGAAGGGGATGAAGACCTCCTCGGCGGTGCGTGCCACCACGTCGACCATGGTCTGCCGCTTGTCCGAGGACGCGGTGATGTCGAGGAAGACCAGCTCGTCGGCGCCCTGGGCGTCGTAGCGGGCGGCCAGCTCCACCGGGTCGCCGGCGTCGAACAGATCGGTGAACCGGACGCCCTTGACCACCCGGCCGGCGTCGACGTCGAGGCAGGGGATCACCCGGACACGTGCGCACGCCGCCACCCCCTCCTCCACCGTCATCCGGCCGTCCACCAGCGCCTTGCCGGTGATCGCGCCGGCCAGCCGGCGCACGCCGGAGTTCCCGGGGGTGTCCGGGTCGCGCACTGCCACCTCCAGTCGGGCCAGCGCCGCGATGTCGGCCACCGATCCCACCCCACCCGAGGCGATGACCGGACCGTCGGTGGCGGCGAGCACCTGGCGCAGACCCGTCGAGGTCGGGCCCGGTCAGGGTGCCGTCCCGGTCGATGGCGGTGACGATCACCGCCGCCATCCCGGTGTCCTCCAACTCGGAGCAGGACTCGAGTCCACCGTGCGGCCGGTCCTCCGCTCCCAGCCCGCGAACGGCCACCTCGGTCCGCCCGTCGGTCGTCGCGGCGGTAGTCGAGGCCCACCGCCACCCGGCCCGGATATCGGCCGGCCAGACCCGCGCACCAGCTCGGGGTCGATCGAGAGGCCGCCGTGCCCAGCACCACCCGGGCCACCCCACCGTCGAGCAGCTCGTCCACGTCGTCCTCGGTGCGCACGCCGCCGCCGGTCTCGACCGGGATGTCCACCGGCCGCGGCGATGGCGAGCACGGTGGACCGGTTGACCGGGTCGCCGGTCCGGGCGGCGTCGAGGTCGACCACATGGAGCCAGGGGGCGCCGGCGGCGGCGAAGCGGCGGGCCAGGGCCACGGGATCGCCGTAGTCGTGCTGGCGGTCGAAGTCGCCCTGGGTCAGCCGGACCGCCCGACCGTCGCGGATGTCGATGGCCGGGTAGAGGTCCATCAGCTCCGACCGACCGGCGCCACGGCGTCGACGAAGTTGGCCAGGATGCCGAGACCGACCCGCCCGACTTCTCGGGGTGGAACTGGGTGCCCCACACCGGGCCCCGTTCGGCCGGTGGCCACCACCGCCCGTCCGTAGTGGCACATCGAGGTGGTGTCGGCGGTGCGTTCGGGGGCGAAGGAGTGGACGAAGTAGACCCAGGCCGGATCGGGCAGGCCGGTCCAGCAGGCCGGTCGGGGTGGCGGGCGAACGGCTCGAGCTGGTTCCACTGCATCTGGGGGTGCTTGACCCCGTCGGGCAGCCGGCGCACCGTGCCCGGCAGGATCCCAGGCCCGCGTGTCCGGGATCCTCGTCGGACCCCTCGTAGAGGAGCTGGAAGCCGACGCAGATACCGAGGAAGGGCACCCCCGCTCGACGGCCTCCGCCGCGGCCAGGTCCAGCCCGCTCGACCGCAGGGCCTGGGCGCAGCGGCCGAAGGCCCCCACCCCGGGCAGCACCACGGCGTCGGCCGCCGCGGCCCGGTCGGGGTCGTCGACCAGGCGGGCGTCGGCGCCGAGGTGCTGCAGGGCCTTCTCGGCCGAGCGCAGGTTGCCGATGCCGTAGTCGAGGACGGCGATCACTGCCGGTGGGCGGTCGACCCGGGTGCTCGCACGGCGCACCGGTACCGTCGGCCGTGGAGGTTCACAGGGTGCCCTTGGTGGAGGGGATGCCGCTCGCCCTCGCGGCGCACCGCGTCGCGCAGGGCCCGGGCCACCCCCTTGAAGGAGGCCTCGATGATGTGGTGGGTGTTCTTGCCGGTCCGCAGCCGGAGTGCAGGGTGAGCCCGGCCGACGGTGGCGAAGGCCCGCCAGAACTCCTCGGCCAGCTGGGGGTCGAAGGGCGGGGTGCCCAGCGGGATGGTGTCCGGCGCGAACTCGATGTCGTAGGCCAGGAAGGGCCGGCCGGACAGGTCGAGGGCCACCTCGACCAGGGCCTCGTCGAGGGGCAGGGACATCGAGCCGAAGCGCCGGATGCCGGCCTTGTCGCCCAGGGCCTCGGCCAGCACCTCGCCGAGGGTGATCCCCACGTCCTCGACCGTGTGGTGGGCGTCGACCTCGAGGTCGCCCCGGGCCGGACCACGGCAGGTCGAACCCGCCGTGGCGGCCGAGCTGGCTGACCATGTGGTCGAAGAAGGGCAGCCCGGTCGAGACCTCGGTGACGCCGGCGCCGTCGAGGTCGAGGACGACCTCGATGGAGGTCTCCTTGGTGGCCCGGTGGACCGCGCCGCTCCGGCGGGGCCGGGGTGGTGGTTGTCGGGGCGGTCATCGCAGGCTTTCGTTCCAGGGCGGCCAGGAACCGGTCGTTCTCCGCGGGGAGTCCCACGGTCACCCGAAGGCACCCGGCGAGCCCCGGCCACTCGAACAGTCTCGCACGAGCACCGAGGCGGCGAGGAGGTCGGCCCACACCTCGGCGGCGGTCCGGGCGGAGGGCCGGAACAGGATGAAGTTGGCGTCGGACGGCCAGGTCTCCACCGGCAGGTCGGCCAGGGCGGCGGCGATCCGGCCCCGCTCCTCGTTGAGCATGGCCACCCGCGTCTCCATCTCGTCGCACGAACTCGAGGGCCAGGCGACCGGCCAGCTGTTTGGCCGCGTCCAGGTGGTACGGCAGGGCCACCAGCTCGCAGGCCTCGACCACCTCGGGTGCAGCCACCAGGTAGCCGAGCCGGAGCCCGGCCATCGACCAGGTCTTGGAGAAGGTCCGGACCACCACCAGTCGGTCGGACCCCGGCGTACCGCTGGGCGACCAGCTCGAGGGCCGACGACGGGGCGAACTGACCGTAGGCCTCGTCCACCACCACCAGCCCGCGGTGGCGGCCAGCACCGCCTCGATCTGGTCGAGCGGATCGGCCCGCCCGGTCGGGTTGTTGGGCGAGCACAGGAAGGTGATCACCGGATGGCTGGCCGTCGACCACCCGGCGTACCTCGTCGAGATCGAGGGCGAAGTCGTCGGTCCGTGCGCCGGCCGCCACCTCGGTGCCGGTGATCCGGGCGATGTGCCGGTGGAGGGTGTAGGTCGGCTCGAAGAGGGCGACGGTGCGCCCGGCACCGCCGTAGGCCAGCAGCAGGGACTGGAGCACCTCGTTCGAGCCGTTGGCGCAGAAGACCTGGTCGGCGTCCACGCCGTGACTGGCCGGCCAGCGCGGCCCGCAGGTCGGTGGCCTCGCGGTCGGGATAGCGGTTGAACTCGAGGCGAGGCCAGGCCGGACCGGAATGCCTCCAGCCATTCGGGTGGGGGCGGCAGCGGCGACTCGTTGGTGTTGAGCCGGACCTCGACGTCCACCTGGGCCGAGTGGTAGCCGGTCAGCGCGACCAGGTCGGGACGGACGGGAGGAAGCCGGTCGCCTCCCGTCGCCGCTACCGGGACCATCGGAGCCGGACCGAGTCGGCGTGGGCCGGAAGGCCCTCGGTCTCGGCCAGGGTGACCACGTGGGGACCGAGCGTCTCCAGGGCCTTCTCGTCGACCGTCACGGCGTGGATGTGGCGGCGGAAGTCGTCCACCCGCAGGGCACTGGCGAACCGGGCCGTGCGGTTGGTGGGCAGGACGTGGTTGGGCCCGGCCAGGTAGTCGCCCACGCTGGCCGGCGAGCGTCGGGCCGAGGAACACGGCTCCGGCCGAGGCGACCCGGTCGAGCAGCGATTCGGCCTCGTCGGTCAGCAGCTCCAGGTGCTCGGGGGCCACGACGTTGGCCACCGCACAGGCCTGGTCGGGCCCGTCCACCAGCACCGCGTAGCCCGCCGGACTCCAGGGTGGCCTCGAGGTCGGCCCGCCGGGGGGACTCGCCCGACGATCCGGTCGCACCTCGGCGGTGACCGCCTCGGCCACCTCCTCGGACCAGGTGACCAGCCAGGCCAGACCGTCGGGGCCGTGCTCGGCCTGGACCACCAGGTCGATGGCGGCCAGGTCGGCCGGCGTGTCCGGACCGGCCACCACCACCACCTCGGACGGCCCGGCGAAGGCCGAGGCCACGCCGACCACCCCGGAGACCTGGCGCTTGGCCTCGGCCACGTAGCGGTTGCCCGGGCCGACGATCACGTCGACCGGGGCGATCGACTCGGTGCCGTAGGCCATGGCCGCGATGGCCTGGGCCCCGCCCACCCGGTAGACCTCGTCCACCCCGGCCACCGCGGCGGCGGCCAGGGTGGCGTCGTCGATCCGTCCGTCGGGCCCCGGCGGCACGCAGAGGACGATCTCGTCCACGCCGGCCACCTGGGCGGGGACGGCGCACATCAGCACGGTCGAGGGGTAGCGGGCCCGACCGCCGGGGGCATAGCACCCGGCCCGGGCGACCGGACGCACCAGGTGGCGGACGTCGATGCCGCCGGAGGCGAAGTCACCGGGCGCCGGTGCGGCCGACTCGTGGGCGTGGTAGGCCAGGATGCGGTCGTGGGCGACGTCGAGTGCGTCCTGCAGCGCGGCGGGAACCCGGGCCGAGCGCGGCTTGGATCTCGTCGGCTCGGGCACCCGGAGCTCGTCGAGGTCGACCCCGTCGAACTGGGCGGTGAGTCGGCGCAGGGCGGCGTCCCCCTCGGCCCGCACCTCGGTCGATGATGTCGGCCACCGCCGCCGACGACCGGTCCTGTTCGTCGACCGGGCGGGGCAGGGCGTCGCGCAGCGCCCGGCGGTGCCGGTGAAGCCGCGGAGATCGAGGCGACGGAGAGCCATAGCCCGTCGATGCTACCGGACCCCGCCCGCTGCCCCGCCCGGCTCCACCGCCGGCCCTCCGGTGAGCGGCGATGCGGGGTGCCATGATCGGTCCATGTCCATCAGCTCCGCAGAACTGTCTTCGCTCGCCACCGCCCTCGACGAGCTGACCGGCGGGTCACCGTCCACGCCGACGCCGCCGACGCGGCCAAGGACGAGGAGACGGCCCGGGAGCTGTTCGCCATCGAGCGCGCCCTCACCAGCGCCAACCGCCGGCTGACCCGTTTGGCGGTGACACTCGGCCGGCGGTGAGCCCCGATCCCTGCGCACCGGTCCGCGGACGCGGCGAAGGCACCCCGAAGGGTGCCTTCGCGCGAGCGGGTCGGGCGGCGGATCCCGAACACCGCTCAGCGGAACCAGTTGGCGGGAACCGGTTCCGAGACCTCTAGGAGATCACGTTTTGCCCGTGAATTCCAGTCATGATCCATGCTCATCGCCGATCGGCCCATCAGTCGCCGGTATAGTCCCTGTTCGCTGTGGCGTTTCACCCTCGGTCCGGCGGAGTCTGGGTTCCGCTTTCCCGACACGGGGGTGCAGCGCTCGCTCGGCCCCTCGCCCGGCTGCGGCCCGTGGAGCGACACCGACCGGAGGACCCGCCCGCCGGTGCGGGAAGGGTGACCCGCTAGAGTCGACCGGACCCCGGGTGTCCGATGGTGGGAGGAGCGGTCGGTGCGAGTTCATGTGACCTCCGGCACCGACCGTCCCGGTCCGTCGGCGGTGCCGGCGATGACCGCACTGCTGACAGGACAGCGGGACACCACCCACTCCCTGTGCGACGACCCGTCCCTGGCCGACGTCATCCTCTTCCCCGACTGCCACCTGGCCGGCGCCGACTGGCGCCTCGAGCGCTTCGCCACCAGCGGTGTGGCCCACGCCTACCCCGACAAGATCTACGTCTACGACGAACGGGACACGCCGTGGTGCCGGTTCCCCGGCCTCTATGCCAGCATGCCGGCCAGCTCGTTCCACAGCCGGTGGCAGGTGCCGGTGGCCTACTACGCCATCGAGGAGCCCGCCCGACCACGGTCCACCCAGCCACCCGATCTCCTGTTCAGCTTCGTGGGCTCCCCCACCGCGCCGTGCCGACGGGACGTGTTCGCCCTGTCCCATCCTCGGTCCCACATCGAAGAGGTCAACGGCTTCATCTTCTACGACAACTCCTCGGACCGGTTCGCGGAACGCCGACGGCGCTACGCAGAGGTGATGGACCGCTCCCTGTTCGTGCTGTGCCCGAGGGGTGCGGGCACCTCGTCCATCCGCCTCTACGAGTGTTTGGCCGCCGGTAAGGTGCCGGTGATCATCGCCGACGAGTGGGAGCCGCCCCGCGGGCCGAACTGGGCCGACTGTTCCATTCGCTGGCCCGAGTCGGCCATCGCCGACCTGCCGGCCCACCTGGAGGCGCGGGTCGACGAGTACCCGGTGATGTCCGAGGCCGCACGCGACGCCTTCACCCAGTGGTTCGCCGCCGATGTGGTCCTCACCCGGCAGTTCGACCAGCTGGAGCAGCTGATCCGGTGGCAGCCCCGCGACGCCTTCCCGGCCGGCGGGATCAGGGATGCGGCCTGGCGCCGGGCCGCCACCGCCGCGGCAACCTCGGCGGTCCGCCACCGGCTGTCCCCGCTCAAGCAGGCGGCAGCCCGCCTGGTGCAACCGAAGGCGGCGGATCCGGGGTCGGCATGATCTCGGTGGCCGACGGGCAGAAGTCGGACAGTACACAGCGCCCGCAGTGCGGGGTGCGGGCCGGGCACACGGTTCGGCCGTGGAGGATGAGGCGCAAGCTGAAGGCGCCCCGGTCGGCAGCCGGGACCATCGGGTTGAGGGCCAGCTCGATCTTGACCGGATCGGTCTCGGTGGTCAGCCCCAGCCGGGCGGCCAGTCGCTGCACGTGGGTGTCGACCGGCAGGCCGGGAAGCCCGAAGGCGACGCTCCGGACCACGTTGGCCGTCTTGCGTCCCACACCGGGCAGAGTGACCAGATCCGCCATCTTCGACGGTACGTCCCCATCGAACCGCGTCACCACGCCGGTGGCCATCCCCACCAGATTGCGGGCCTTGGCCCGGTAGAAGCCGGTGGGGTAGATGATCGCCTCCAGCTCGTCGAGTCGGGCCCCGGCCAACGAGGGCGGGTCGGGATAGCGGGCGAACAGCTCGGGCGTGGTCTTGTTGACCCGCTCGTCGGTGCACTGGGCGGAAAGGATGGTGGCGGCCAGCAGTTGGAAGGGCCCGTGGTGGTCGAGCGCGCACAACAGGTCCGCCGAACCGGGGTAGAGGCGGGACAGGCGCTCATTGGTCAGCCTCGCCCGCCCGGCCGGGGTTCGGGGTCGGGCCACCTGGCGCACACTACCGATAGCGTGCGGGCCATGGAGGGCCTCGACCTGACGACGGTGACCGCCCCCGACCGGTCGGACCGTCGACGGATCGACACACTGGTGGTCCGGGCCAGCCAGGCGGCCGGTCACCCCGCACTGAGCGAGCACAAGCGGATCGAGCTGGAGCGGTCCCCGGGTCCCGACGAACCGCCCCCGGGCGGCGGACCACGCTACCTGGGCATCCTGGCCCGACCGGAGGACCGGTCCGATCCGGTGGGCTATGCCCAGGTGAGCCGGGATCCCTCGTCACCGGAGGCCGCGGTCGAGCTGGTGGTCGACCCCGGGACGGGCAACCGGCGGGCGGTGGCCGACGCCCTGCTGTCGGCCTCGGTGGCGGTGGCAGCCGGGATCGGTCTCCGCCGGCTGCGGCTGTGGGTGGCCAAGGCCTCAGTGGACGACGACCGCCTGGCTGCCGCCCACGGATTCGTGGTCGAACGCGAACTCCTCCAGATGCGCTGCCCACTCCCCCTGCCACCCGACGTCGGTCCGCCGGCGGTGGCCACCCGGGCCTTCCGGCCGGGTCACGACGAGGAGTCCTGGCTGGTGGCCAACAACCGGGCCTTCGCCGGCCACCCCGAGCAGGGCCACTGGGACCGGACCACGCTGCTCCAACGCGAGCAGGAGGCATGGTTCGACCCCGACGGGTTCCGGGTACTTGAAGACGACGGCCGGATGGCCGGCTCGTGCTGGACCAAGGTGCACGCCGACACCACACCGCCCCTGGGAGAGATCTACGTCATCGGGGTGGATCCCGACTTCCACGGGCGAGGCTGGGGCCGGGCGCTCACCCGGGCCGGTCTCGACTGGCTGGCCGACAGGGGGCTTTCTGTCGGGATGCTCTACGTGGACGCGGCCAACCGGGCCGCCGTCTCCCTCTACCGGTCGCTGGGGTTCGCAGAGGACCACACCGACCGGGCCTACCTGGCCGACGTTCCGGCCCGCGGGCCGCTGTCCGGTTAGCCGACTCCTATGAGGTGGCCGACCGAGTAGGTGACCCCGGCGGCCACCGCCGAGATGAGCAGCTGTCGGCTGGCCGACCAGAGCCAGGAACGCCCGGTGAAAAGGGCCAGGGCGGCACCGACGCTGAAAGCGGCCACCGCGCCCAGCACCACCGACCACAGGGTGGCCCTGGTCCCCGAGGTGATCAACCAGGGCAGAAGGGGGATGAACGCCCCGACGGCAAAGGTCAAGAATGACGAGACCGCGGCCTGGATGGGGTTGCCGGTCTCTTCGGGGTTGATGCCGAGTTCCTCTCGGGCGTGCGTCTCGAGGGCCAGTTCGGGATCCCGCATCATCTTGACCGACAGTTCGTCGGCCATGACCCGGTCGAGCCCACGCTTACGGTAGATGGCGGCCAGCTCCCTGCGCTCGACCTCGGGATCGTGGCGGATGGCCTGGCGCTCGACGTCCAGCTCCCGCTGCATGAGCTCGGACTGGGCCCGCATGGAGACGTACTCCCCCGCGGCCATCGAGAACGATCCGGCGATCAGGCCGGCCACACCGGCCAGTCGCACCGCCCCCGCCGAGGCGTGGGCTCCGGCCATCCCCAAGATGAGGGCCACGTTGGACACCAGGCCGTCGCTGATCCCGAACACGGCGGCGCGGGGCCCTCCGCCCTGCAGGTTCCGGTGATGGTGTCCGACCTCCACGGTGGCAGCGTACCGACCGGGGTCCCCTTAGGGCACCATGCGTGGCGGTCTAGGAGTGCCTCACTCCGACCGCAGGCAACCACCAAGCCGGCCCGCCGTCGGCCGTCGGGGGTGGTCAAGTGGGCTCCGCCTCCCGTACAGTCGGGGCATGGCTACCACCGTGCAGGGCATCGAACACTTCCACGAACTGGTCGGACAGCACCTGGGCTACAGCGAGTGGCACCGTATCGACCAGGCCCAGATCAATCTGTTCGCCGACGCCACCGGTGACCACCAGTGGATCCACGTCGATCCCGAGCGGGCCAAGAGCGGACCGTTCGGCACGGCCATCGCCCACGGCTACCTCACCTTGTCCCTGGCCCCGGTGCTGCTGGGCGAGGTACTGACCGTCCAGGGCACCACCATGGGGGTCAACTACGGCTGCAACAAGGTGCGATTCCCGTCCCCGGTACCGGTGGACAGCAATCTCCGTCTGGGTGTGACCGTGGCCGGGGTCGAGGACGTGACGGGCGGCGTCCAGGTGGCGCTCGACCTGACCTTCGAGACCGAGGGCTCGACCAAGCCCAGCTGCGTGGCCCAGGTGGTGTACCGCTACTTTCGCTGAAGCACAGCTCGCCGGTCGGACCGACCGGGTGCCCGCTCCGATGGTGTGAGCGATTACTCCTAGAGTGGTGGCATGGAGATGCGGGTCGAGCAGCTGTCCCAGCGGTCCGACGTGCCGGTCGACACCATCCGCTACTACCAGCACAAGGGCCTGCTCGACCCGCCCCGCCGGGAGGGCCGGGTGGCCTGGTACGACGAGGACCACCTCGACCGCCTGGCCCGGATCCGGTCCCTCCAGCAGCGGGGCTTCACCCTCGCCACCATCGCCCGCCTGGTCTCCGGCGACCTGGACGCGGCCGACGAGGCCCTGCTCGGGGAGCTCTCCGGCCTCAACATTCCCACTCCACCCCCCGCTCCGGAAGGCGGCCGGCCACGAGAATGGCCCGGTTGTCGCCGGCACCGCAGGGGCGGGCGGCCACCTCTCACCCTGGCCGAGCTGGCCGACTCGACCGGGGTGCCGCTGGCGCTCCTCAAGGCCATCGAGGCCGAGGGACTGCTCATCCCCCGTCGCATCGGCGGGCAGGACCGTTATACACCGAGGACGACGTGGCCGCCTGCCGTGCCGCCCTGTTGCTCCTCGAGTGGGGGGTCCCCCTCTCCGCCCTGCTCGACCTGGCCCGCCGGCACCACGAGGCCACCCAGGCGGTGGCCCGCGAGGCGGTCTCCCTCTTCTCCACCCACATCGCGGTGCCCGTGCGGGACGAGCCACCGAGCCGGGCCGGAGGGGTCGGACGAGCCCCACGTGGACCGGCTGCTCCAGGCCTACGCCGAGCTGCTGCCGGCGGTCAACACACTGGTCGGCCACCACTTCACCCGCACCCTGGTCAAGGTGGCCCTCGACCACGTCGAACAGGACGGCTCGGACGGCCGAACGCCGGGCCGTCGTGGGACCAGGTGGGCCGGGACGCCACCGACAGGGCGCAACCGACGGCTCCCGTGGCCGGACGGTGAGCCGGCTCCGCCGGGCACCGGGCCGGGCCCGACCTTCGATGCCGCCGCCCGAGCGGCCGAGGCCGACCTACCCACCGGGGCCGAGAAGACGGCCATGGTCCGGTCCATGTTCGACGCCATCGCCCCCCGCTACGACCTGGTCAACCGCATGATGACCTTCGGGCTGGACGTCCGGTGGCGCCGGCGGTCGGTCCGGGCCCTGGGCCTGCCCGCCGGTGCCCGGGTCCTCGACCTGGCCTGTGGCACCGGCGACTTCCTCGGCATGCTGGCCGCCGCCGGTCTGGTGCCGGTCGGCATGGACCTGTCGTGGGGCATGCTGGCGGCCAACCGCGCCGGGCGCCCCTTGGCTCAGGCCGACGGGGCGGCGCTGCCCCTGGCCACGGCCACCGTCGACGGGATCACCTGTGGCTACGCACTGCGCAACTTCACCGATCTGGTCGGGGTGTTCGCCGAGTTCGGCCGGGTCGTGCGCCCCGGCGGCCGGATCAGCCTGCTCGAAGTGGCCGAACCCGAACACGCGCTGCTCCGCACCGGCCACCGCATCTGGTTCCGCCATGCGGTGCCCCGGCATCGGTGGCCTCGTCTCCGACCGCGCCGCCTACCGCTACCTGCCCCGGTCGACCGCCTACCTGCCCGGGACGGCCGACTTGCGTTCCATGCTCGGTGCGGCCGGCTTCTCCTCGGTCAACCACCGGGCCCTCACCGGCGGGCTGAGCCAGCTGATCACCGCCACCCGGACCGGCCGTCGGTGACCGCCCCGTCCTGGCCCCGGACGGCGCCGTCCGATCTGCGTGGCGTGCGGTTCCTCCTCGGGCCGGGACCGGCCGTTGACCCGTTCGCCCTGGTCGGGACCGAGGGCGTCCTGTTCCACGACGACGGCCGGGTACTGGTCGGCCTGGGTGAGGCCACCATCCTCACCCTGCCCCATGGCCTCGACGACCCCGCAGAGCTGGCGGCCGCTCACCGCCGGCTGACGTCGATTCCCTGCGACGACCGGACCGGCCTCGGCACCTGCGGGGTTATCGGATTTGGCTCGCTTCCCTTCGACCGGTGGCGTTCGGCCTCACTGGTGGTCCCGGCGGTCACCTATGGCCGGGAGCGCTCCGGCGAGGAGTGGGTCACCGTCATCTCCAGCGACCCCGAGGACCTGGCCACCGGCCCGGGCGACCTGCGCTCCCGGCTGGTCGGCGCGACCACCGCGCCGCTGGTTCCGGGGCCGACGGTGGCCGGTGGTGGCCGTTCATCCCCCCACGTCTTGCCCCGTTCCACCGACGAAGCCTTCGTGACCATGGTGACCGAGGCGGTCTCCGCGGTCGACACCGGCTGGGTCGACAAGGTGGTACTGGCCCGCCAGGTGGACGTGGTCATGGATGAGCCGATCGTCGTGGGGGACCTGCTCAGGCGTTGGCACCAGCTCGAGCCGAGCTGTGCCGTGTTCTCCCTGCCCACCGCGGACGGCCTCTTCGTCGGGGCCAGTCCCGAGCTGCTGGTGGACCGCTCCGGCCGGACGGTGCACAGCCGGCCCCTGGCCGGTACCACCGACCGGTCCGATGGGGTGGGCGGGGTGCTTCCCCGGGAGCTACTGGCTTCCCGCAAGGACGGAGCCGAACACCGCCTGGTGGTCGAGGCTATCGAGGCCGCCCTCGCTCCCTGGTGTGAAGCGTTGACCTCGCCGGATCGACCCGACCTGGTCCACCTGCACACCATCACCCATCTGGGCACCTCGGTGCACGGCACGCTACGGGTCCGCCCCGACGGCACGGTCCCCTCCGCCCTCGAGCTGCTGGCCCTGCTCCACCCCACTCCGGCGGTGGGCGGCGTCCCCACCGGCCGGGCCATCGAGCTCATCGGCCGCCTCGAGCCGGAGCCCCGCGGCCCGTACGCCGGAGCGGTCGGCACCCTCGACGCCCGAGGCGACGGACGGTGGATGCTCGGAATCCGGGCGCTCACCGTCAGCGACCGCACCGCCCGGCTGGCTGCCGGGGTGGGCATCGTGTCCGGTTCCCGACCGGCCACCGAACTGGCCGAGACCACCCTCAAGCTCTCCGCCGCCTTCGACGCCCTGGCCCCCGGCGAACCCTTCACCACGTCGGGGATCCCGCCCCAGGCCGAAGCGGTCAGCTGACCGCGGGCTGCCGCCGACCGGTGGTGTCGCTATCCCGCTCGATCACCTCGGCCAGTCCGGCCGGATCGTCGCGGGCCACGAAATGCCCGGCGGTGGGCAGCAGGGTGAGTTCGGCACCGGGGATGGCCCGGGCCAGGGAAACCGCCGCCCGGGGTGGCACCACCACGTCCCACTGACCGGATACGACGGCTACCGGGACGTCGAGCCGGCCCAGTGCCGCGGTCACGTCGGGGAGTTCCTCGTTGAGGGCCCGTTGCTCGGTGAGGAAGGTGCGACGCTGGCGTCCGAGGGCCCCGCGCTGATCTCCGAGGGCACCCCGGTCGGGAAGGGCCGTAGCCACCTGGCGGCGGTGGCCGGCCGGGACGAACCGGACCAACGGGGCGAGACGCGGGAGGACGGCGCCGATGCCGAGGAGGCCGGCGACGGTCAGGGCCGGCCCCAGCACCGGAATGGTGAGCCAGCGGTCGAGGGCGTTCACACTGTCCGGGGTGCACGCCGCCCCGACCAGCACCAGCCGGCTGACCAGCTCGGGATGGTCGACGGCCAACAGGACCGCCACCCCTCCGGCCCAGCTGTGCGCGACCACGGTGGCCGGAGTCGCCTCGCGCTCGATGAGGAACGCAGCGACCAGATCGGCGTTGCCGGCCAGTCCCCGGGCCTCCCCTTTCGTCGCGCCGTAGCCGATCCGGTCGGGGGCGAGCACCCGGAACCGTTCCTCCAACCGCGCGGCCAGCGGGTTCCATGCCGCTCCGCTCCCTGGTTGGCCGTGGAGCAGGACCACCACCGGTCCCTTCCCCCGGTCAGTTGAGGCGAGGGTCCCGATGGGCACCATTCCCGTTGTCGAGCGGATAGACAGGCAGGACGACCCGGAAGGTCGAGCCCTTGCCTACCGCGGTGTCCACGCTGGCCTCGCCGCCGAAGGTCCGGGCCAGGGTGGCCACGATGAACAGGCCCAGGCCGGAGCCGCCGTCCAGTCTCTCGGCATCCCCACGGTAGAAGCGGTCGAACACCCGGCTGGCCTGGTCCGGGCTCATCCCCGGGCCCCGGTCTCGGACCTGGAGCACCGCCTGGCCACCCTGGACGGCCACTCCCACCTCCACCGGAGTGCCGGCCGGGGTGTGGGCCAGCGCATTGCCGATCAGGTTGTGGACCAGCTGTTCGAGACGGGCATCGTCAGCGGCCACCGGAACCTCCACCGGAGCCAGCAACTCGATGGGCCGGGTGGCATCGATGGTCTTGGCGTCGGCCACCACCTCGGCGGCCACCGCGGCCAAATCCACCCGGTAGGGCACCGGCTGGGGCCGCTCACCCTCCCTGGCCAGGACGGCCAGATCACCGACCAGGTCGCCCATCCGGGCCGCCTCTTTCTCGATGCGGGACAGGGCCCGGTCACGGGCTTCGGCATTCCCCAAGGCGTCCTTGCGCAACAGTTCGGCGTAGCCGCGGATGGAGGTGAGCGGTGTTCGCAGCTCGTGGCTGGCGTCGGCCAAGAAGCTGCGCAGGCGCTCCTCGGACAGGGCACGCTCGGCGAACGCCGTCTCGATCTGATCCAGCATGCCGTTGAGCGCCCGTCCCAACCGGGCGATCTCCCCTTCCCCGTCGGTGGGTCGCACCCGTCGGCCCAGATCTCCGGCGGCGATGGCGTCGGCGTCCTGGGCCATGTCCTCCAGGGGCCGGAGTCCCTGGCGGACGAGCAGGGTCATGAGGATGAGCAGGGCAACCAGCACCCCGAGGCTCACCGCCAACTCCACCGTGCGTAGGGAGTCGAGGGTGGCGTTGACCGAGTCGAGGGACGTAGCCACCACCAAGGTCTGGCCATCGGGCAGCGAGATGGCCTCCAACCGGTAGACCGGGCCGCGTCCGCCGACCGATCCGACCACCAGGGCGGAGTTGTCGGGTCGGTAGGGCGCTGGCGCTCTGGTCTCCCTGGGCCCGTGCTGCACGGCCACGGTATGGCGGCTGAGCGAACCAGGAAGGACCGGGGGCGGATCGGACGGGCTCTCGGTGTCCGACGGCCGGGCCACGGTGATCTTGCCGGCGTGGTCGAGGATGGCCACATACAGATCCGGGCTGACGTGCGATCCGATGGAGTCCGGGGTGATGGTGAAATGCTTGGCCTCGGCGTGGGCCACGAAGGTGGTCATCTGACGGGAGGCCCCGTTCAGCTGGTCGTCCACCCGGCCGTAGAGATAGGAGTGCAACGAGGTCCAGGTGACCACGTCGACCACGGCCAGGCCCAGGGCGACCACCCCGATCATGATCACCATCATCCGACGGCGCAGCCTCACCGGCGGGGCTCCCGGAGGCTGTAGCCCACCCGCCGGATGGTGTGGATGAGCGCCGGTTCGTAGCAGTCGATCTTCTTGCGGAGATAGGAGACGTAGATCTCCACGATGTTGGAATCGCCACCGAAGCCCTCGTCCCACACCGCGTCGAGGATCTGAGCCTTGGACAGGACCTGTCGGGCGTGCTGCATGAGGAAGTGGAGGAGTCGGAACTCGGTGGCTGTCAGCTCGATGGGATGGTCGCCGCGCCACGCCTCGTGGGTACTGACGTCGATCACCAGGTCGCTGAAACGCAGCCGACCCTCGGACGGGAGGCCTTCCAGGGTGGTCCGGCGCAGGATGGCCCGGATCCTGGCCATCAACTCGTCGATGCTGAACGGCTTGGTCACGTAGTCGTCGCCATGGGCCAGGCCGGCCAACTTGTCAGCGGCGGCGTCGCGTGCGGTGAGGAAGAGCACTGGCGTGTAAATGTTGTCGGCCCGCAGCCGGCGGCAGACCTCGAATCCCTCGATGTCGGGCAGCATCACATCGAGCACGATCAGGTCACAGGTCCGGGCCCGCGCCTTCTCCAGGGCCTCGAAGCCGGTTGCCGCCTCCTCGCTCAGGAACCCCTCGAACCGCAGGGCAGCGGTCACCACGTCGGTGATGTAGGGCTCATCGTCCACCACCAGCACGCGGGTAGCCGTGGTCATGGTCGGATCGACACCTGCTCGTTCACCTCGGTCCGGTCGGACCCGCCGCGGATCAGGCGGAGGAGTCCCCACCAGGTGACCAGGCCGAGCGCTTCCACCACGATGAACAACGACATCTTGGACTCGCCCTCCACCCGGTCGACGAAGCGAATGGGGACCTCGACCACCGATGCTCCCGCCCGCTTGGCCTGGTAGGTCATCTCGATCTGGAACCCGTAGCCGTCGGCCCGGATCCGGTCGAGTTCGATGCGGCGGAGCACGGTGGCCGCGTAGGCCCGGAACCCCGAGGTGGAGTCGGCCACCCCCAGACCGAGCAGGACCGAGGCATAGACGTTGCCGCCCCGGGACAGGAGGCGGCGGTGCCAGGCCCAGTTGGGGATGGAGCCGCCCGGGACGTAGCGCGACCCTACGGCCAGCTCGCACCCTGGGGACAGAGCCCCCACCAGTCCGGGCAGGGCCTCGGGCTCGTGGGACAGGTCGGCGTCCATCTCCACGCAGGCGTCGAATCCCCGCTCGAGGCCCCAGCGGAAGCCGGCCCGGTAGGCGCTGCCGAGACCCGACTTCTCGTGCCGGCGGAGGATCTCGATGTTGCCGAGCTCCTTGCCCAGCCGCTCGGCGATGTCGGCGGTGCCGTCGGGGCTGCCGTCGTCCACCACCAGGACGGTGGCCTCGTCCAGTGCGTCACGGATGCGGCGCAGCACCCGGTCGATGTTCTCCGACTCGTTGTAGGTGGGCAGGACCACCAGCACCTTCATGCGGGAAGCTTACGAGACAGGTGCCCGTGCCATGAGGTCATCGGCTCGACGAACCGGCGGGGAGAGGTTCGGCCGTTGTCCCACCATTCCGGCCGGCATGGTCGGCCGCGTCGGCCGGGTCCGGCGGGCCCCCCGGCTCCGAGCGGGCCCGGGTGTGCTGCCACATCTCCCGGAAGATCACCTGGATAGCCCCTCCTACCGGAATGGCCACCAGGGCTCCGGTCAGGGCGCCGAGTGCCGATCCGAACACACCGCCCAGGTTGGCGCCGATCAGCACGGAGAGCAGCACCCACAGGGGGTTCATCCGGACGCTGCGGCTCATCACAACCGGATAGAGGAAGTGGTTCTCCACCAACTGGAAGCCCACGAACACGATGGCCACCACCACGCCTGCCGTCGGGGAGTGCAGCAGGGCGATGACCACGGTGGGCACTCCGGCGATCAATCCTCCGACCAGCGGAATCATGGCCACCAGGGCCACCCACAGCCCGATCAGCAGGGCGAAGGGCACCCCGAGGACGAGCAGCGCCGCCAGGATCACCACACCGAACAGTAGGGACAGGGCGAAGGTCCCGAGCACGTAGGCCGACACCTGTTTCGCTACCCGGTGGGCCACCTTCTCGATGAGCTCCTGGCGGTCAGGCCGCAGGGTGTTGAGGAACCCGCGACGGAGGCCCGGCGCCTCCAGCAGCATGAACAAGGACAAAAAGGCGATGGTGGTGAGGGCGAGGATGGTCGAGAACACCGCCTTGCCCAAGTTGGTACCGACGCTGAGGGCCGGCTTGCCCAGGTTATTGGCCGCGGTCTGCAGCTTGGGTGCGTTCTTCTGGACCCAGGTGAGCAGATGGAGCCGTTGCAGGGTATGGGCCAACCAGCCGTGACCCTTCTCCACCTGGCGGACCATGGTGGGCAGCTCGGTGGCCACATGGGTGACGGAGTTCACCAGCGGGTAGCCGAACAGACCGAGCAGTCCGGCGAACACCAGCACCGCCCCGGCGAACACCACCCCGATGGCCGTTCCCCGTCGGAACCGGTGCCGCTGCAAGAAGTTGACCGAGGGATTGAGCACGAGGGCGATGAAGGCGGCGATGAAGATCCACAGGATGACCTCGCGGAGCCGGCCCAACAGTCGGTAGAGGACCCAGGTGGCGATGACCACCGCGTCCACGGTGAGGATGGTGCGCAGCGGCACCCCCTTGGCCGAGGCGGCGGCGAACAGGCGGTCGCGACGGGGTGCGTCCGGTCCCACCTCCCGGTCCGAGCGCTCGACCGGAGTCTCGTTGACCACAGTGGGCGGGCCATGAGCGGTCACGTGGGTCACCGGTACCCCGGAGGAGGCGGGCGTGGCCGATCGTTCGTTCGGACCGTTCCCCCGACCGGCGGGCACGACCTCTGGCTGGGTGGGGACCGACTCGACCACACAATCAGCATGTCAGGTCCATGGGGGTCGGGCGTGTCAACATGGATGTGATGGTGGACGAGCAGGCACAGGGAGCAGCCCGTCCGCGTCACCGCTGGTGGCATCGGGGTCCCTTCGTGCGCCGTGAGGTGCGCTGGAGCGTGGGCACCCTGTTGGTGTTCCTCTTTCTCTTCTATGTGGCTCTGCCCCTCCTGGCCAGCCACCGGGCCGAGGTGGGGGCTCTGGCCCATATCAACATCGCCTACCTGGCCTTGGGGGTGCTGCTCGAGGTGGGGGCCCTGGCCGCCTATACGCAGCTGACCCACGCCGTGCTCCCCCCCGATGGGCCCAAGCGCTTCCGGCTGTTCCGGATCAACATGTCCACGCTGGCCCTCAGCCATGTCTCCCCCGGCGGCACCGCCCCGGGTGCCGCCCTCGGCTACCGCCTGCTCACCCAGTCGGGGGTGTCCGGGTCGGATGCCGGATTCGCCCTCGGCACCCAGGGCATCGGCTCGGCGGTGGTCCTCAACGTGCTGTTCTGGTGCTCGTTGGTGGCCTTCCTGGTCACCCACGGTTTCCACGTCCCGTCCAGCCACCATGGATCCCAGTCGGCCTCCATCCTGGTCATCGTGGCCGTCTTGGTGGGGGTCATCCTCCTCGGCGCCTTCGGTGGGCTGTTCTACCTCCTCACCCGGGGCCAGGAGCGGGCCAGCCGGGTGGTCCGACGGGTCACCGGCCGCATCCGGTTCCTCGATGCCGACCGCACCACCGCCCTCGTCGAACACCTGGCCGATCGGTTCGCCGTCCTCATGCGGGACCGGTCCCTCACCCGGCGGGCCATCGGGTGGGCGGCAGCCAACTGGTTGCTCGACGCGGCCTCCCTGTGGGTATTCGTGGCTGCCTTCTCGGGGTTCATCTCGCCGGTCGACCTGCTGTTGGCCTACGGACTGGCCAACATCCTGGCCGCCATCCCCATCACGCCGGGCGGTCTCGGGGTGGTCGAGTTCGTCCTGGTATCGATGATCACCACCTTCGGCCCCACCGCCGGCCAGGCCCTGTCGGCCGTGCTGGCCTACCGGGCGGTGAACTTCTGGCTGCCCATCCCCTTCGGAGGCCTGGCCTATGCCTCCCTCGAGTTCGAACGGTGGCCGACCTACCGGAGGATCCGCACGTCGCTCCACCACCGGATGACCCAGAGGCGGCAGGCCGGGATGCCCACCGAGGACGATTCGGCACCGGTGGTGGTGGCGTTCACCGGTTCGCCCGACCGCGCCTCCACCAACGCCACCGCCGGGGTGGTGCAGCGAGCGGCACCTCCGGAACGGGAGCAGCCGCCGATCCCTCCGGTCGAACCGAAGGGGGCCGCTGTATCGCATCATGCTGTATCGCCTCACGGCGAGCACGGAGCGCTTCGAGGGCCCGTGCTCGGAGCTGATCCTGCAGGTTGAGGCCGAGGCTTCCCGATCCCGGCGGACCGGCCAACCGGGTCCAGCCGGCATCGGGTCCGAGGGTCCACGAGTTGGCCCGGTCGGCCAGAGCCAGGTCGAGCAGCTCGACTACCCGGGCCGACAGGTCGGGATCGCTGAGCGGCACCACCACCTCCACCCGGCGGTCGAGGTTGCGTTCCATCAGATCGGGTGAGCCGATGGCCACCACCAGGGGGCGGCCACCGGTGCCACCGAACCGGAACACACGGGAGTGCTCGAGGTAGCGTCCCACGATGGAACGGACCCGGATCCCCTCCGACAGGCCCGGCACCCCGGGGCGCAGGCAGCAGCGGCCCCGCACGATGAGGTCCACCGATACTCCGGCGGCCGAGGCGGCATAGAGGGCGTCGATGATCCTCGGGTCGGTGAGCCCGTTGGTCTTGAGAACGATCCTGCCCTGGCGACCGGCCCGGGTCTCCTCGCCGATGGCGGCCAGCAGCCAGGCCCGGGTGGACAGCGGGGAGACGGCCAGCCGCTTGAACACCGGTGGCCGTCCCGATCCCGACAGCAGGTTGAACAGCTCGGCCAGGTCCGGGCCCGACGTCGGGGTCGGCGGTGAACAGACCGAGGTCCTCGTAACTGCGGGCCGTCTGCGAGTTGTAGTTCCCCGTTCCCACGTGGCAGTAGCGCCGGACGTCGTCGCCGACCTTGCGGACCACCAGGGAGATCTTGGCGTGGGTCTTGAAGGTGACCAGGCCGTAGATGACCTGCACCCCGGCCTCTTCCAGGGCCCGGGCCCAGGCGATGTTGGCCTGCTCGTCGAACCGAGCCTGGAGCTCGACCACCGCGGTGACCTGCTTGCCGGCCGCCGATGCCCGGATCAGCGAGGCCACCACCGGGCTGTCCGCACCCGTCCGGTAGAGGGTCTGCTTGATGGCCAGCACCTCGGGGTCGTCGGCGGCCAGGGCCACGAAGGCCTCCACCGTCGCTGCGAACGACTCGTAGGGGTGGTGGACCAGCACGTCGCGTTCGGCCAGCACGGCGAAGAGATCACCGCCACCTTCGAGGCCGGCAGGTGCCACCGGGGACCAGGCCGGGGCGGCCAGGTCGGGGCGGTCCAGGTTGGTGAGGGAGCGACAGCCCGGCCAGGTCGAGGGGCCCGTCGAACAGGTACACGTTGCCCTCGGGCACGTCGACCGCGGCGATGAGCAGGTCGAGCAGGTCGGTGGCGATCCCGGCCGAGACCTCCAGACGGACCGCCTGGCCGAACCGCCGACGGTGGAGTTCGAGCTCGACGAGCGGCGAGCAGGTCGTCGGCGTCGTCCTCTTCGACCGAGAGGTCGGCGTTGCGGGTGACCCGGAACACGTGGTGCTCGAGGATGTCCATCGACGGGAAGAGGCGCTCGAGGTGGGCGGCGATGACCTGCTCGACCGGGACGAACCGCCCCGCATCGGGCAGGCCCACCAGCCGGCTGAGCAGGGGCGGGACCTTGACCCGGGCGATCCGTTCCTCGTGGGTGCGCGGATTGGCCACCCGGACCACCAGATTGAGGGAGAGGTTGGAGATGTAGGGGAAGGGGTGGCCCTGGTCGACGGCCAACGGCGTGAGGATGGGGAAGATCCCGCGGTCGAACAGGTCACCGAGGGTGGCCCGGTCACCGGCCTCCAGGGTGTGCCAGTCGGCCACCACTACGCCGTTTCGGGCCAGGGTCGGGGCCAGCTCGTCGTGGAAGAGGGTGTTCTGGCGGGCCACCAGCTCGGTGGCCCGAGCGGTGATGGCGGCCAGCTGCTGGCGGGGTCGGAGCCCGTCGGGGGACCGGGTGACCAGACCGGCGGCCACCTGGTCCTCGAGACCGGCCACCCGGACCTGGAAGAACTCGTCGAGACCCTCGGCGAAGATGGCCACGAACTTGACCCGTTCGAACAGGGGGAGGCGCCGGTCGGAGGCCAGGTCGAGGAGCCGGGCCGCGAAGTCCAGCCAGGACAGCTCGCGGTTGATGAACCGCCCTTCTTGGGGGCGGGCCAGCTCGGGAGCGAGGGCACCAGTGCCGGAGCGGTGCGCGGCAGGGTGACCCACCGGGGGCAACCAGCCGGCCGGACGCTCGGGGTTGTTGGTCGGTTGTCGGCTGTCGGCCCCCACCGCCGGCACCGGGATGGGCGTGGCCGCGGTGCGCTCGCTCAACGGTGATCGGTCATGGTGGGCAGGTCGGAGGGGGATGTCACGGCCGGGATCGCATGGTCGCCCCATGGTAACCACGGGATGGTAACCACGGGATGGGTACCCACGGGATGGGTACCCACGGGATGGTAACCACGGGATGGGTACCCCCGGGGCGGAGCCGCGGCTCCACCGACTCAGCGGTCCCCACCGGTAGGCTCGCCCGCGTGCCGGTCCTGACGTCGCCCGCCGCGACCACCAAGCGCCCCCACCGCGCCTTCAAGGCCCGGCGGCGGACCGAGCTGGGCCTGATGGTGGCGGCGGCGGTGATCATCGTGGCCGCCTACACCCTGATGATCCTGGGGAACACGGCCAAGGTCCCGGCCGATGTGGTCCCGCTGCTGGTGGCCATGTTGGGGCTGGGCGGGGTGGCCCACATCGCCAACCGCATCTTCGTGCCCCGTGCCCATCCGGTGGTCCTGCCCATCGCCTTCCTGCTGAACGGCCTCGGCTACGTGATGATCCTCCGCATCGACCTGGGCACGGGCACCAACTACGCCCCGCTGCAGGCGGCATGGACGGCCGGCGGCGTGGCTGCCTACGTGGTCACCCTGGCCGTGGTCCGTCGCTCCCGCGACCTCGACCGCTACCGCTACCTCCTGCTGGCCCTGGGCGTGGTCCTGCTGCTGCTCCCCCTGGTCGCCGTCCCGCCTCTCGACCATCAACGGCGCCCGGCTGTGGGTCAAGTTCGGGCCGCTTCGAGTTCCAGCCGGTGGAGCTGGCCAAGATCGTCCTGTGCATCTTCTTCGCCTCCTACTTCGCCGAAAAGCGGGAGCTGCTGACCATTCCCACCGCCCGATTCGGCAACCGCCTGGTCCTCGACCCCCGGCCCCTGGTTCCCATCCTGCTGGCCTGGGTCTTCGCCATCGGGGTGATGAGCCTCGAGCACGACATCGGCTTCTCCGCCCTGCTGTTCACCCTGTTCATCGGCCTGCTGTGGGTGACCACCGGCCGGACCGGCTACCTGGTGCTCGGCGTGGTCCTCTTCGCCGTCGGCGCCTACCTGGCCGCCCGCTACTTCGGCCAGACCCACATCCGGGTCGAGGACTGGCTCGACCCGTGGAAGTACGCCGACGGGATCCGGGCGCCAGCTCGTCCAGGCGTGGTACTCGCTGGGCAGCGGGGGCATCGGCGGGTCGGGTCTCGGCCTCGGCGCCGGCGCCTACGAGATCACCAACGCCAACACCGACTTCATCTTCGCGGTCATCGGCGAGGAGATGGGCCTGCTCGGCTCGACCATGGTGGTGGTGGCCTTCCTGCTGCTGGCCGGTGCCGGCCTCCGCATCGCCCAGGCGGCCCGGTCGGAGTTCGCCAAGCTGACCGCGGTCGGGCTGACCATGATCATCGGGTTCCAGGCCTTCTTCATCATCGGCGGGCGTGGTCCGGCTCCTGCCCCTGACCGGGATCACCCTTCCCTTCGTCTCCTACGGCGGCTCGGCGCTGATCGCCAACTACGTCCTGATCGCCCTGCTCATGCGCATCTCCGACGAGGGCGGCGCCGCGGCCGATGCCGCCGACCAGGCCAGCTTCGAGCAGATCCGAGGAGCGGCGCCGGCGGCTGCTCGGCAGCGGCGAGTGACCGCTCAGGCTGGCGCCGGGGTGACGTCTCCGACCTCTTCGAACAGCCGGCGGTCGATGAGGATGGGCACCGGCACCGGCTGGAGGAGGGCGACGGTCAGAGCGTCCGAGGGCCGGCAGGAGTGGACCGACCGGCCGCTGCGACCCCGCAGGTCCAGCTCGGCGAAGTAGACGGCCCCCTGCGGCCGACCAGGCGCACGGCCACCACGTCGATGTCGAAGCGCTGGAGGATGCTCGCTCAGCAGCTCGTGGGTGAGCGGCCGGGGGGTGGGGATCCGGCGCATGGCGTGGGAGAGGGCCACCGCTCGTTGCAGCCCGACGGAGAAGACGAGCTGGCGGCGGGGAGACTCCGACTCCCGGAGGACCACCGTCGGGTGCTGGTTGGGCAGGTCCACGCGTGACCGAGGACACCAGGGCCATCCGGAAGTCGGGCTGCCGGCGGGCCCGGTGGGAGCTCGTCGACCGGGTCGTCCGGGCTCGGGACGCCATCGGCCGGCTCGTCCGGGCCCGGGGCGTCGGCTACCGGTCGTCCGGCTCGGCGTCCATCGCCGCCGGGTCTGCACCGGCTTCGCTCGGGGTCCGCGGTCCGGCTCCCTGCTCGCCGGCAGCGTCGACCGGTTCCGGGCCGGCCGCGGTCGGCATCGCTCACCGGACACTCCGGTAGTGCACGCTGATGACGATGCCGATGGCGGCGAAGAAGCCGATCATGGCCGACCCGCCGTAGGAGAGGAAGGGCAGGGGGATGCCGGCCACCGGCATGATCCCCATGTTCATCCCGACGTTCTCGAACACCGAGAAGACAACAGGGCGAAGACCCCCGAGCACAGCAGCCGTCCGTAGGTGTCCCGGGCCAACTGGGCGGTCCGCAGGACCCGCCAGGCCAGACGCCGTACAGCGAGCAGGAGCACGCCGGCCCCCACGAAGCCGAGCTGCTCCCCCACCGCCGAGAAGATGAAGTCGGTCTGCTGCTCGGGCACGTAGGCCAGGTTGGTCAGGGCGCCCTGGAACAGGCCCTGGCCGAAGATGCCCCCGTGCGGCGATGGCCTCTTTGGCCTGGGTCACGTTGTAGGTGGCCGTCCTGGCTGGCCCCGTTGGGCGAGATGAAGCTGGTCAGGCGCTCGATCTGGTAGTGCTGGAGCAGGCCGACGTTGAGGGCGACCAGATCACCAGGACACCGCCCCGACCACCAGCAGGACAGGTACCGACCGGGCATGCCGGCCACGGCCAGCATGACCATCAGGATGACCGCCAGCACGATGGCCGTCCCAGGTCGGGCTGCTTGATGACCAGCAGGATGGGCAGGCCGGCCATCAGCACCAGGCGGACCAGGTCGCGGAAATCGAGGCCTTCGGGCCGTCGGGCGCAGTAGGTGGCGATGGCGATGATCAGCACCAGGGTGGCGAACTCGGACGGCTGGAGCTGGAGGGGCCCGAGGGGGAACCACCGCTGGGCCCCCAGCCGCTGCCGAGCGTGGCCAGCACGGCCAGCAGGGCCAAGCAGCGATCCCGACGTAGAGGATGGTGCTGATCTGCTCGAGCCGGCGGTAGTCGAAGAGGGCCAGGGCCACCATCACCACCACCCCGATGACCACGATAGGCGGCCTGGCGCTTGAGGTAGTAGCGGGGGTCCTCACCGGCCAGGGCCAGCTTGCCCTTGGTGGCCGAGTAGATCATCACCACTCCGGTGAGGCCAGGATCGCCGAGTCGTGACCAGCAGGACCAGGTCGAACCGGGCCGACACGTGGCTCGAACGGGTGGCGACGGTTGCAGGGTGCGTAGTTCACCAAGGTGTCTCCGGACGACCAGGCTACCTGTCCCCGTCGGGGCTCGCTTCCCGGGCGACCCGGTGTCAGGACGGGACCCGGGTCGTTCCCGGGCCGGCGACCGCCCGCCACATGGCCTCGACCGGGGTGTCGCCGACCGGTCCAGGCGGCCATCTGCAGGGCGGCCTGGTGGACCAGCATGCCGAGCCCGTTGGCCATGGTCGCCCCCCGAGCTCGGGCCGCCGCCAGCCAGGGTGTGTCGCGCGGGTGGTAGACGAGGTCGACCACCACCTGGCCGGCGTCGAGCAGCGCGGGATCGACCGGCCATGCCCCGTGCCCGGTCGACGTCCCGTCCATGCCCACCGGCGTGGCGTTGACCACCAGGTCACAGTCACCGGCATCTTCGGAGCCGCCCGGCCGACCGGGTCCCGGCCAGGGCGGCGGCCAGCCCGGGCCCGCTCCGGCGTCCGGTTGACCACACCACCTCGGCCGCCCCGGCATCGCCCAGGGCGGCGATCACCGCCCGGGCCGCACCCCCCGCCCCGACCACCAGGCAGCGTCGCCCGACCGGGTCGAAGCGGCCACCCCGGGCGAGGGCGGCCACGAGGCCGGCGCCGTCGGTGTTCTCCCCCCGCCAACCGTCCCCCTCGCCGACCACGCAGTTGACCGCCCCCAGCCGTTCGGCCAGGGGCGACCGCACGTCCACCAGGCCGGCACCGCCTCCTTGTGGGGCATGGTCACCGACAAGCCCGGCCACACCGAGGGCCCGGGCACCGACCAGGGCCGCGCCGGCCCGACCCGGCGGTCACCGGGAACCCCACCGACACCCAGTCGAGACCCAGTCTCGGCGAAGGCGGTGTTGTGCAGCAGGGGCGAGAGCGAGTGGTCCACCGGATCGCCGATGACCCCGACCACGCGTGGTGGCGGCCGACAGGCACGGCGCTGCGTCGGAGCGGCGGACTGGCATGGTCTCAGTCTGCACCCGCTCAGCCCAGGCCGCGCTGTTTGGCCAGCGCCTCGTTGGCCTGCTGTTCGGCGTAGGTGTCGGCGAAGGCCTCGGTGCCGTCGGCTGTGCACCACCACGAAGTACAGCCACGAACCCGGTCGGGCGGGTGGAGGGCGGCCTACAGGGCTGCCGCGGAAGGGAAGCAGATGGGCGTGGGGGTCAGCCCCTTGTTGAGGTAGGTGTTGTAGGGCGACTGCGAGTTGCAGGTCTTGGCTGGTCACCGGCCCGCCGTCCCGACCCTCGGCGTAGAGGACGGTCGAGTCCATCTGCAGGGGCATGTCGCTGTCCAGCCGGTTGTAGATGACCCGGGCCACCGGGCCCAGGTTCTTTTCGATCACCCCCTCCTTCTCCACGATGGAGGCCACGGTGATCACCTGGTAGGGCGTGTAGCCCGAGACCGCCGGCCCCGGCCGCCAGACCGCATGGTGTCGGCCAGGTGCGTCGAAGCGGTCGACCATGTCGGTGAGCAGCTGCGCGGTCGGTCTCCCCGGGCACCACGATGTAGGTGCCGGTGCCGAGCAGGCCGTCGAGGCTGGTCGACCCCGGCCGGCTGCCAGGGCGAGCGGACGGTGCCGCCGGTGGCAGCGGCCAGAAAGGCGTCGGCGTCGTGGCCGGGCAGCTGGCCCACCCGCTGCGGCCACCTCGGCCACGGTGAAGCCGGGCGGCACGTCCAGCGGGAACACGTTGGGCCCGGCCGGCGATCACCTTGTCGACTGTCGGTCGAACGAGGAGTTCTTG
The DNA here is from genome assembly GCA_963824355.1 of uncultured Acidimicrobiaceae bacterium. Classification (GTDB taxonomy): domain Bacteria; phylum Actinomycetota; class Acidimicrobiia; order Acidimicrobiales; family RAAP-2; genus Bog-756. Next base: position 215,527 of record CAWGOY010000005.1, read on the forward strand.
TTGAAGGCGTAGGCGCCCGGCACTGCACCCGGGCATGGCTGTGGAACTGGCTCCAGATCCGGAAGGCCAACGAACTGCCGATGACCCCCTTGCGTCTCGAGCGTGGACGCCAGTCGGTTGACCCCGGCGCCCGGCCGGCACGGTGACGATGACCTGGGCGCCGGGCGGTCCCGACGGATTGGCCTCGGCGCTGCACCCAGAGGTAGCCGCCCACCAGCACGACCAGGCCGATCACGATGAACACCAGGGCGGCGATGCGCCAGGGATGGACCCGCCGCCGCCCCGACCGGCGGGCCGGGCCGGTCGGCCGGGACAGAGTCGCCGTGGACAGAGTCGGTCCGTCGGACAGAGCCGCCATCGTCGCGGACGCACGCGTGGTCGTCGACCGACCAGGACGGATCGCCCGGCGGCTCCGGACCGGACGGTGGCCCTCCCGGGGTCGGTCACGACCCTCGCCTGCCGGTATCGAGCCAGGCCGACAGCATACCGCGGCGGCCGCCTGGTCGACCACGGCCCGCTGGCCCGTCCCTCGGTGCCGCCGGCGGCCAGGGCCTGATGGGCCGATGACGGTGGTCAGCCGCTCGTCGAACAGCTCGACGGCATCGTCCCGCTCGGCGAGCAGGGCTGGCGCAGGGCCGTCGGCCTCGTCCTCGGCGGCGCAGTGGCGGCCGGACCCCGGGTCCCGTCGAGGGACAGCGGGAGGCCGACCACCACGACCACCGCCTCCTCCTCCACCACCAGGTCGACCAGAGCCCGTCGGTCGCGCTCGGGGTCCCCGGTGCGCACGAGGGTGGTCCGGGGCATGGCGAGGTGCCGGCCGAGTCGGTCACGGCGATGCCGATGCGCCGAGAGCCGAGGTCGACGCCCACGGCCCGCCCGGGCCGGGCCGGGGCGTCCGGGGTCATCGGCGGTCAGCCACCGGCGAGGATCGTCGGGCCTCGTCGAGGGCCCGCGTCGATGCCGGACGGGTCCTTGCCGCCGGCCACCGCCAGCTCGGGCGAGCCGCCGCCCCCGCCGCCCAGCAGCGGGGCGATCTGCTTGACCAGGTCGCCGGCGTGGACCGGCGCGGTGCCGACTGTCGGCCGACACCGCCACCGACGCCTTGGTCCCCGTCGGGGCTGCCCCCGAGGACGACGACCCGGAGGTCGGCCCTGCTGCGGACCGCTGGGCCAGGTCGCGCAGCGGTCCGGGATCGAGCCCGTCGCGCCGGGCCACCACCACTCCGTCGGTGGCCTCGGCCGCCAACGCCGCCGCCTCGGACTGGAGCTCGCGGCCCGCGCCTGCTCGAGGGCCTTCTCGGCCACCCGCTGCCGTTCGAGCAGGCGGTCGATGGCCTCGGGCACGTGTTCGGGCTCGGTGCGGAGCAGTGCCGCCGCCTCGGCCAGCAGGCCTTCCCGGGCCAGAGCCCGCTCGAGGGCACTGGATCCGGTCACCGCCTCGATGCGCCGGGTATTGGACCCGATGGAGGTCTCGGAGATGATGGTGATCGGCCCGATCATGCCGAGGGCGGCCACGTGGGTGCCGCCACACAGCTCGACCGAGTGCTCCCCAGCCGCACCACCCGGACCACGCTCGCCGTACTTGTCGCCGAAGAAGGCCAGGGCCCCCATGGCCTCGGCCTGGGCCAACGTGGTCTCCTCGACGATGACCTCGGCGTCGGTCAGCACATCGGCGTTGGCCAGGGCGGCCACCGCGGCCAGCTCCTCGGGGGCCACGCTGCCGTGGTGGCTGAAGTCGAAACGCAGGTGGTCGGGCGCCACCAGGGAACCCTGCTGGCGGACATGGTCACCCAGCACGTTGCGCAGAGCGGCGTGGAGCAGGTGGGTGCCGGTGTGATTGCGGCGGAGCGCGTCTCGCCGGGGTCCGTCGATGGTGGCCAGGGCGTCCTGTCCGGCGAAGATCTCGCCGGTGATCGCGGCCCGGTGGGAGGTGAGACCGGGCAGGGCGGCCACCGTGTCGTAGACCGAAGCGGTGCCCGTCTCGGTGACGATGGTGCCGATGTCGCCCACCTGTCCCCCTCCCTCGGCGTAGAAGGGCGTGCGGTCGAGGAAGATCTCGACCTGGCCCGGGTGTTCGGGATCGTGGTCCTCCAGGACGGCCACCACCCGGGCCGGGGCCGAGTAACCGTCGGGCCGTTGGCCAACGAACGCGGTCTGGCCCTCGTTGTCGAGAACCGACCGGTAGGCCTCGGTCCCGGCCACCGCCCGGTTGCCGGCCGCGGCACGGGCCTGGCTGCGTTGGACCTCCATGGCCGCCTCGAAGGCCTCGAGGTCGACAGCCACCCCGGCCTCCTCGGCGATCTCCACGGTGAGCTCGATGGGGAAGCCGTAGGTGTCGTGGAGTCGGAAGGCCAACTCGCCCGGAATCGACGTCCGCTCCCGACGCCAGCTGCTCTTCGAGGATGGTCGACCCGGTGGCCAGGGTGCGGACGAACCCCTCCTCCTCCCGGGTGACCACGTCGGCGATCAACTGGTGCTGCTCGGCCATCGCCGGGTAGGCGGCACCGAGGATGCCGACCGCCGCGTCGACCAGGGGCTGAGTGACCCTGCCGTCGAAGCCCAGCTGGCGGGCCCGGCGCACCGCCCGGCGGACCACCCGGCGGAGCACGTAGCCCCGCCCCTCGTTGGCCGGCAGCACGCCATCGGCCACCAGCATGGCCATGGCCCGGCCGTGGTCGGCCAGAATTCGCAACCCGGTGTCGACCTGCTCGTCTTCCCCGTAGGTGAAGCCGGTGAGCGACTGGGCCGTCGTCGAGCATGGGCACGAACAGGTCGGTGGCGAAGATCGAATCCACGCCCTGGAGGACCGGCAGGATGCGTTCGAGGCCGGCGCCGGTGTCGATGCTCGGCCGGGGCAGGTCCGAAGTGGAGCCGTCCTCGCTCCGGTTGTACTGCATGAAGACCAGGTTCCAGATCTCCACGAAACGCTCCGAGCCCCCGAAAGCCGGCCCGCCGTCGGGCCCGTAGTCACGACCCTTGTCGAAGAAGATCTCCGAGCTCGGACCACAGGGACCGGTGTCCCCCATCTTCCAGAAATTGTCGTCGCCCAGGCGCTGGATGCGATCGGCGGGTACGCCCACCGAGTCCCGCCAGATCTGCTCGGCCTCGTCGTCGCTCTCGTACACGGTGACCCACAGCCGGTCGCCGTCGATGCCCAGCACCTCGGTGACCAGCTCCCAGGCGTAGGGGATGGCTTCGGCTTTGAAGTAGTCGCCGAAACTGAAGTTGCCCAACATCTCGAAGAAGGTGCAGTGCCGGTGGGTGGTGCCGACCACGTCGATGTCGACGGTCCGGAAGCACTTCTGGACCGAGGTGGCCCGGGGCCAGGGTGGCACCTCGTCCCCGAGGAAGAAGGGTTTGAACGGCACCATGCCGGCGATGGTGAACAGCACGGAGGGATCATGGGGGACCAGGCTGGCCGAGGGGACCGGAGTGTGGCCGTGCTCGGTGAAGAATCCGAGGAAGGCCTGACGGAGGTGGTCGGCGTCGATCGCCGTGCCGGAAGTCACGAGCCGGGATCCTACGTGCCCGAGTGGGGTGCTGATCTGGTCGCCAGGAGCCGCATCCCGCGGCGGCTCCTCGGAGCCATCCCTGCGTCGCGCACCGCTATCCCCGCCGTTGGCCCCGGCTCCACGCCCTGGGCCGCCAACTCGGCCCACAGCTCCTCTTCCCGTCGGAGCATCTCGTCGCGTCCCGAGCTCACCGCGTCACGCACCCGGTCCCCGGCACTGCCGGCCGCCTGCTTGGCCGATCGGGACACCTCGACCACCAGCGCGTCGGGCTGCAGCCGGGCCGCCGTCTCCTGCACGGTCCGGCGCACCTTGCGTTCGGCCCACAGGGTGGAGCCCACACCCATGGCCGCTCCGGCCACCAACCAGAAGGTCCGTTTGGGCATCGTTCAGCGGTTGCCGTTGCCGGAACGGGGCGAACCGGTGGCCGGTCCGTCGTGGGATGCCGAGCCGTTGGTCAACGTCCCGTCGGAACCGGAACCGGAACCGGAACCGGCCAGCCGGCGGATGCCGGTGGCCGCGCCGGCCCGGACGGCCAGCACCTTCACGACAGGATTGGCGAAAGCCCGATAGGCCAGTCGGGAGGCCGAATCCACGGTGGCGTGCACCGATTCGGTGGAGTCGAGCACCGCCCCCACCCGTTCCATCTCGGTGGCTGCCTGGTCCACAACTCGCTGGGCGTCGGCCACCAGGGGAACCGTCCGGCCGGAGAGATCGTCGGCCACCCGCTCGAGCCGGTGGATCTGTCGTCGCAGCGACACGGTGACCACCACCAGGCCGACCACCGCAAGGCAACAGGCCCCACTGGCCGCGAGGACGGCGATCTGACCGGCGGACATGATCCGATCAGCTTAGAGGGTACGGCTCGCGCCCTCCGAGCCACCGGACCCGAGCCCGACCGGCAGCGGTCAGGTCGAGGCCATGCCCACCACCGGCTGGTTGAGATGGGTGCCACCCTCGGAGCCGTAGAATCCGGAGTCGCCCAGGGCGAAGATGCCGCCGTCACGGGCCACCAGCCAGTAGCCGTGTCCGGTCAGGTCGGCGGCCATGCCCACCATCGGTTGGTTGAGGTGCATCCCGCCGGTCGAGCCGTAGAAGACGGCGTCGCCGAAGGTGAAGATGCCGCCGTCACTGGCCACCAGCCAGTAGCCGTGGCCGCTCGGCGTGGCCGCCATGCCCACCACCGGTTGGTTGAGGTGCATCCCGCCGGTCGAGCCGTAGAAGACGGCGTCGCCGAAGGTGAAGATGCCGCCGTCACTGGCCACCAGCCAGTAGCCGTGTCCGCTCGGCGTGGCCGCCATGCCCACGATGGGTTGGTTGAGGTGCATCCCGCCGGTCGAGCCGTAGAACCCGGCGTCGCCGAAGGTGAAGATGCCGCCGTCACTGGCCACCAGCCAGTAGCCGTGTCCGCTCGGCGTGGCCGCCATGCCCACGATGGGTTGGTTGAGGTGCATCCCGCCGGTCGAGCCGTAGAACCCGGCGTCGCCGAAGGTGAAGATGCCGCCGTCACTGGCCACCAACCAGTAGCCCCGGTCGTCGGGGGTGGCGGCCATCCCCACGATCGGTTTGTTGAGGGGTTCGCCCCCGGTCGACCCGAGGAACCCGGCGCTGCCGAAGGTGAAGATGCCGCCGTCACTGGCCACCAGCCAGTAGCCGGGGACACCGTAGGTGAAGTGGTCCCCGGCCACCGAGGGGCTGGTCCCCTGGGCGTTGGTCACCGTCACGTCAACAGTCGACCCCCCGACGGGACCGGCCGGCACCCGGGCCACGATCGAGGTGCCCGAGGTGACCGTGAAGAACGCCGGCGTGCCCCCGAACTGGACTCCGGTGGCCCCGTAGAAGTTGGCGCCGGTCAGGGTGACCGTCCCACCGCCGGACGGCGCCCCCTTGGACGGGGCCACTCCGGTGACCTGGGGACAGGTGGGCGGCGACACGAGCGCGGCTTCCAGGCGAGAGGCCACCGGCGAGCCCCAGCCGCTGGCCACGTCGTAGTGGGCGGTGGCGGCAAAGCGCCCGTCACTGGCAGGGCGGAAGGCGTTGGTGCCGCTGGTCACGTCGTTGAACGGTGTGGACGCGCAGGAGCCGGCCAGGTAGAGGATCGGATTGAGGAACCCGGCCCGGGCCCCCATGGCCTGGTCGATCACCGCCACCGTGGCCGCCCATACCGGTGACGCCCCGCTGGTGCCGCCGATGGCCTGCCATCCCGCGCCGTCCTGGGAGAAGTAGATGGCGTACCCGTGCGCTGGATCGGCTGAGGCTGAGACGTCGGGCACCTCACGGCAGCTCGAACGGCCGACGGCTGCGCACTGGGCCACAGCCGCCGATGCGTCGACGCCGGGGCCGTACTGCCACGAGGGTTGGGAGAAATCCGAGGACACGCCCCCACCGCCTGAACCCTGGAAACTGTTCCACACGGTCTCAGAGGGTGGCTGGCCCACCGACAGCAACGAGGTCCCTCCCACCCCGGTCACATAGGGCTGGTCGGCAGGGTCGTCCACGGCGACCTCGGTGTCGTCGTCGGGAGGGTTGGACCCCGGCGAGTAACAGTCGTTCGACCCCGAGTCGCCCGAGGCAGCCACCACCGTCTGTCCCTGAGCCGCGGCCTCGGCGAAGATGGTGGACTCGGTGGCCTGCTGGCCGGGACTGGTGGCCATCAGGGGCTCGCACACCCCCCAGCTCGTCGAGAGCACCTTGGCGGTGTCGTCACTGACCATGAGCTCGTAGGCAGCGACCTGCCCCTGAGTGCTGTTGGTTCCGGAATACACAATGACGTTTGCCCCCGACGCCAAGCCGATGGCGTCTTCGATATCCAGGGCTGCTTCTCCTGCCTGGGTTCCTGTGGCGCAGCCGATGGGGAGCGCCGGGCACTCCTCGGTGACCGTGTTGTGAAGGCCGTAGCAGTTCTCGTAGTTGACGATGTCACTTGGTGTGTAGGGCTCGAGCTCGTAGATGCCGATGGTCTGGCCGGTTCCGTCGTCACCTTGGCCGTAGAGGGTGGAGAGCCCGTAGGCCGAGGCCACCTGGTTGGCCGTGTAGGCGCCGGTAGCGGCGCCGAGACTGACCGCCGAGCCGCAGGTCCCCGGCCCGGTGTGCGGGGTCACCACCACTTGTGGCGCCGCGCTGGTGCCGGTCGAGGTGGCGGTGTTGCGGGGGCCGTGGACCAGCTGGGCCTCGGCCTGGGCCACGGTGCTGAGGCCGAGCACCCCCTGGATCGACCCGACCAGGGATGTCGGGACGGCCGCTGCGTCTTCGGAGAAGCGGGCCACCCTCCCGCTGGCCAGCCGGGTGTCGACCAGCGAGACCGAAAAGGCCCGGGACAGCTGGGTTGCCGTCCCAGAGACCGGGATGAGGAGGCCGTCATGCGAGGTGGTCCCGACCTGCAGCCCCTCTCCGGTCAGCCAGGCCCGGGCGGCGGCGATGGTGCCCTCGGTCGGGCCGAACGAGGCCAGGAACTGGCCGGGAGCCAGGAAGTGGCGGTACTCGGGTGACCCGGGCGTGGACACCGCAGCCACGAAGGCCGACAGGGCGACCGGATCCCGGGGCTTGAGGGAGAGGTCGGCCGCGATGGAGGCGGAGCCGTCACTCGGGCCGAGGACCGATGCCCCCGCGGGCAGCACCGGGGTCGGTCCGGCCAACCGCACCGAGGCGGCGGTCGCACCGGCCACCGTGCCGGCCCATGGCAACACAGTGCCGGTGGTCACGGTGGCGAGGACCGCCACCACCAGCGCAGGGGCCAGTGCAGTGGCCAGAGAGCGGCGGGTACCCTGCCTCGACATGGGGGACAGTCTGGCCTATTCGGCCGGGTCGGCAACGTCATGCCCGGACCCGTCGTTACCGCCGCGCCAGAACCGGAGCCGATCGGCCACGACAGCCTCGTGGCCCCGGTCGCTCGGCTCGTAGTAGCGGTTGGCGGCCAGCTCGTCGGGACGGTACTGCTGGTCCACCCAGGCATCGGGACGATCGTGGGGATAGACATACCCGTCCCCGTGACCGATGGATCCCGCGCTCTTGTAGTGGGCGTCACGCAGGTGGGCGGGAACCTCGCCGCGGGGTCCCTCCCGCACATCGCGCTGGGCCCGACCGAGGGCTACGGTCACCCGGTTGGACTTGGGTGCGGTGGCCAGGTGGACCACGGCCTGGGCCAGATTGAGCTGGGCCTCGGGGAGACCGACGAACTCGACGGCCCGGGCGGCGGCGTCGGCCACCACCAGGGCCAGGGGATCGGCCTCACCGATGTCCTCGCTGGCCAGGACGACCAGGCGCCGAGCGATGAACCGGGCGTCCTCCCCAGCCTCCAGCATCCGGGCCAACCAGTAGAGACCGGCATCGGGATCCGAACCCCGGACCGATTTGATGAAGGCACTGATCTGGTCGTAGTGGGCGTCCTCGCCGTAGTGGTGGAGTCGCGAGTGGCGGGCCCGCTCGACGTCTTCGAGGGTGACCGGGGCCGACCCGGCCAGGGCCACCGCCACCTCCAGGGTGGTGAGCACGGCCCGGGCATCGCCGTCGGCCAGGCCGATCAGGGCGACCACCGCCTCCTCCTCGGCGTCGGCACCCTCGGCGGCGAGTCCCCGTGCCACCACCTGACGGAGCTCGTCGGAGGACAGGGGCTCGAGCCGCCACAGGGTCGACCGTGAAAGGAGCGGGGCGTTGACCTCGAAGAAGGGGTTCTCGGTGGTGGCGCCGATGAGGACGACCAGGCCCTCTTCCACCGACGGCAACAGGGCGTCCTGTTGGGACCGGTTGAACCGGTGGACCTCGTCCAAGAAGAGGATGGTCCCCCGACCCTGTTCACCGAGCAGGCGGCGGGCGCCCTCCACCACCTCCCGCACGTCCTTGACCCCGGCCGACACCGCCGACAGGGGGACGAAGCGCTTGGCGGTGGCCGTGGCCACCACCCTGGCCAGGGTGGTCTTGCCGGTGCCCGGCGGTCCCCACAGGATGGCCGAGGTCAGCCGGTCGGCCCCGATGAGGGCCCGCAGCGGGGCCCCCGGCCCGATCAGGTGCTGTTGGCCGATGACCTCGTCGAGGGTCGCAGGACGCAGGCGGGCGGCCAAGGGAGCCCGCGAGGCCAGCCGCTCCTCGGCCGCACCGGAGAACAGGTCGTCACCGGCCATGACCGGCGGCTCAGTCCCGGGGTGGGACGGGCTGCAGGCCGAGGTCGGCCAGGGCCCGGGGAGCGAGGGGCTTGGGGGCGCCGGTCATCGGATCGGAGCCTGATTGGGTTTTGGGGAAGGCGATCACCTCACGGATGCTGTCCTCGCCGGCGAAGATGGCGGCCAGGCGGTCGATGCCCACCGCGAACCCGGCGTGGGGCGGGGCCCCGTAGCGGAAGGCACCGAGCAGGAACCCGAACCTCGACTGGGCCTCCTTCTCGTCGATACCCAGCACGGAGAACACCCGGCTCTGGATGTCGGCCCGGTGGATCCGGACGCTGCCCGAGCCCAGCTCCCAGCCGTTGAGAACCAGGTCGTAGGCCTGGGAGCGCACCGAGGCGGGATCGGACTCCAGCCGGTCGAGGTCCTCGGGATGGGGCATGGTGAACGGGTGGTGGGCGGCCACCGGATGGCCCTGATCGTCCACCCCGTCGAACAGGGGGAAGTCGACCACCCACAAGTAGCGGTAGGGGCCCTCGCTCACCGGTCGGCCGCCCAGTTCGACCCGAAGCTGACCGAGCACGGTGCAGGCCAACCGATGCTGGTCGGCCACCACCAGGACCAGGTCGCCGGGCCGGGCCCCGGTGGCGGCGAGCAGACCGGCCCGCTCGTCGTCGTCGAGGAAGCGGTCGAGGGGGGAATCGAGGCTGGCGGCAGCCGAACCGTCGTCGGGGGCCGGACCGACCCGGAACCAGGCCAGACCCTTGGCCCCTGCCCCCTTGGCCCGCTCGGTGAGGCTGTCCAACCGGGACCGGCTGAGGGTGGCCCCGCCCTCATGACGGAGCGCTTTCACACAGGGGGCGGAGAAAGCCTTCACACCGGTTCCCTCGAATACCGCGGTGAGGTCGATGAGCTCCATGCCGAATCGCAGGTCGGGCTTGTCGGTACCGTAGCGATCGAGGGCCTCGGCCCAGGTCATCTGCGGCACCTGGTCGGGACGGACACCGGTGGCCGCCTCGGCCGCGTCCAGCACCGCTTCGGACACGAATCTCAAGATGTCGGACTGGTTGACGAACGACGCCTCCACATCCAGTTGGGAGAACTCGAACTGCCGGTCGGCCCGCAGGTCCTCGTCCCGTAGGCAGCGGGCGATCTGGTAGTAGCGGTCCACCCCGGCCACCATCAGCAGCTGCTTGGCCAGCTGCGGACTCTGGGGCAGGACATAACAGCTGCCCGGGCTGAGCCGGCTGGGCACCGCGAACTCCCGGGCCCCCTCGGGGGTGGGGGCCCACAGGAGAGGGGTCTCCACCTCGACGAACCCCTGGCGGTCCATGGCGGCCCGCAGGGCGCGGTTGACGGTGGCCCGGGTGCGCAGCCCGGCCTGCATCCGGGGGCGGCGGAGGTCGACGTACCGGTAGCGGAGCCGGGTGACCTCGTCCACCTCCACCCGGTCGTCCACTGCGAACGGGGGCGGCTCGGCCACGTTGAGGACGGTGACTGTGCAGTCGCCCAACTCGACCTGGCCGGTGGGCAGCTCGGGGTTGACCGTTCCCTCCGGTCGAGGACGGACCACCCCTTCCACCGCCACCACGTACTCGCTGCGCACGTCGACGGTGCCAGGGATGACGCACTGGATGATGCCCGAGTAGTCGCGCAGGTCCATGAAGGCCAGGTGCTCCCCGTGCTCCCGTCGTTTGGCCACCCACCCGCACACCACGACCGTGGTTCCCACGTCGTCGCCGCGCAGGGTGCCGCACAGCCGGGTACGCAACGAAGTGGTCTGGACGGAGGGCTCGGGGAGGGTCACCACAGGTCCTTTCGGGGATCGGACCCGACAGGGGGGCCGCAGATACCGTAGGGCGCCGGGCCGGCGGTCATCGTCGGCGGCCTCCGAGCGCACCGGCGTCGCGCCACCTCGGCCACCGGCACCGAGCGCTGCTCCCCGGCTTCGCGCAACGGCCGGAGGGACACCGTGCCAGCGGCCAGTTCGTCGTGACCCACGATGAGGGCCACCCGGGCACCCGAGCGGTCGGCCGCTTTCAGCTGGGACTTCATGGACCGGCCGTCGAAGGCTCGGTCGGCCCGCAGCCCGGCCCGGCGTAGGGCGACGGTGAGGTCCCGGGCCGCTTCGCCCCCGACCACGTCGACGACGAAGGCGTCGAGCGGCGGTGGCGACACAGGGAAGACCGCCTCGGCGTCGCAGGCCAGCAGGAGCCGTTCGATCCCGATGCCGAACCCGATGCCCGGGGTGGGTGGGCCGCCCAGCATCTCCACCAGGCCGTCGTAGCGGCCACCCCCGCCGATACCGTTCTGGGCCGACTCGAGGGCAGTGGACGAGAACTCGAAGGTGGTGCGGGTGTAGTAGTCGAAGCCGCGCACCAGGCGGTGGTCGAGGGTGTAGGGCACCGCCAGGGCGAAAAGGCCGGCCCGGACCCGGTCGAAGTGGGCCAGGCAGGGGTCGCACAGGTGGTCGACCAGGGCCGGGGCGTCGGCCGTGGCCTCCCGGCATGCGGGCCGCTTGCAGTCGAGTACCCGGAGCGGGATTGGCGTCGACCCGGTCCTGGTGCTCGGGACAGAGCTGGTCGGCCGCGCAGCGAGGAAGTTCCCGCAAGCAGATCCAGGTAGCCGGGCCGGCACACCCCGTCCCCCATCGAGTTGATCCGCAGCGCCGAAGGCGGTCAGCCCGAGCGAGCGGAAGAACCCGTCGGCCAGGGAGACCACCTCGACGTCGAGGTCGGCATCGCCCGGGCCGAGAGCCTCCACCCCCAGCTGGTGGTGCTGGCGGTAGCGACCGGCCTGGGGCCGTTCGTAGCGGAAGGCCGGTGTGGCGTACCAGGCCTTCCAGGGCAGGGTCGGCCGGTGCTGGACGAAGGCCCGGACCATGGGGGCGGTCCCCTCCGGCCGGAGAGCGAGGGTCCGGCCGCCCCGGTCCTCGAACTCGTACATCTCCTTGCCCACCACGTCGCTGCCCTCGCCGATGCCTCGACGGAAGACCCGGACGTCCTCGAAGATGGGGGTGTGGGCCAGGCCGTAGCCGGCCGCCTCCACCTGGGCGGCGAAGGCGGCCAGCACCGCCTCCCAGCGGGTCGACTCCGGCCACAGCACGTCGTGGGTGCCACTCGGGGCGCGCGCCGCCAGGGGTTCGTCGGGCACCGGGGCTCAGTCCTTCTTGCCGGGGAGGATGCGGTAGACGTCATAGACGGCGTCGAGATGGCGGATGAGGTTGAGCACCGACTCGAGGTGGCCGGGGTCGGCCAGCTCGACGTCGAAGCGCATCCGGCTGATCCGGTCGGCGTCGGTCTGGGTGTTGGCCGAGACGATGTTGAGGTGGTGCTCGGAGACCACCTTGGTCACGTCGGTGAGCAGGCGGGACCGGTCGATGGCCACCACCTCGATGGTGGCCACGAACACACCCGAGGACCGGTGGTCCCACTCCACCTCGATGAGCCGCTCGCGGCGACCGGCTGGCCAGGGATGCGGCGTTGGCGCAGTCGGCCCGGTGGACTGACACACCGCGGCCCCGGGTGACGAAGCCGACGATCTCGTCGCCCGGGCACCGGGGTGCAGCAGCGGGACAGCCGCACCATCAGGTCGTCGAGGCCCTCCACGTAGACCCCCACCGCCGACCCCCGTCCCGGCCGGGGGGCGGTGGGCTGCTGGCGGGCGGTGACCGGCAGCTGCTCCTCGTAGACCCCGCCCCGCAGATCGCGGAGGATGCGCTGGGCCACCGCCCGGGCCGACACCCGGTTGTCGCCGATGGCGGCGTGGAGGGCGTCGAGGTCGGCGTAGTTCATGGCCGTGGCCACCTCGGCGAGGGCATGCTCGGAGGCCAGCTTCTGGACGGGGAGACCCTCGCGCCGGAGCTCTTTGATCAGCTCCTCGCGGCCGAACTCGATGGCGTCCTCACGCCGCTCACGGGAGAACCACTGGCGGATCTTGGTCCGGGCCCGGGACGAGGCCACCATGCCCAGCCAGTCCCGGGAAGGACCGGCCGTCGGCGCCTTGGAGGTGAAGATCTCGACGGTGTCGGCCGAGTTGAGCCGGGTGTCGAGGGGGACCAGCCGTCCGTTGACCTTGGCCCCGATGCACCGGTGGCCGACCTCGGTGTGGATGGCGTAGGCGAAGTCGACCGGGGTGGCGTTGGCGGTGAGGGCGATGACCTTGCCCTTGGGGGTGAAGACGTAGACCTCGTCCTCCTCGAGATCGAGCTTCAAGCGCCTCGAGGAACTCGATGGGGTCGGTGGTCTCGTTCTGGAAGTCGACGATGCGCTGCATCCACTCGATCTCGGCCGTGGTGGACGAGGTCTCCTTGGCCAGGGCCAGCCGCTCGGCCCGGCGGTCCCGCTCGGCCAGCTCGGCCCGCTGGGCCGCGGTCATCCCGTTGCCCTTCTTGGTGGCCTCGGCCTCGACCGGGGCCGACCGTCGGCTTCCGGCCGACCGGACTTGCCGATCCACGACCGCTTGCCCGGTCGTGCCCGGGGCCCGGTTTGCCGTCGCCGCTTCGACGTGCGCGGTCCGGCCGGCCCGGGTTCTCCTTGTAGCCCCAGTGGGCGGCGATCCCGTACTCGGCCCGACGGTGCATCTCGTGGGTGCGGACCTGGACTTCGATGGGCTTGCCGTCGAGGCCGATCACCGTGGTGTGCAGCGACTGGTAGAGGTTGAACTTGGGCGAGTTGATGTAGTCCTTGAACCGGCCCTGCACCGGTGGCCAGATGGCGTGGATCGACCCCAGGGCGGCCCAGCAGTCCTTCTCCGACTCGACGATGACCCGGATGCCGACCAGGTCGTAGAGGTCGTCGAACTCCTTGCCCCGGACCACCATCTTCTCGTAGATGCTCCACAGGTGCTTCGGTCGGCCGGTGACCTCGGCGTTCGATTCCCGAGGCGGCCAGGCGTTCACGCACCGACACCATCACCCGGGCCAGGAACTCGTCGCGCAGCGGGGCCCGGCTGGCCACCATCTGCTCGATCTCCGCGTACCGCTTGGGGTGGAGGGTGGCGAAGGACAGGTCCTCCAGCTGCCAGCGGACCTCCTGGATGCCCAGCCGGTGGGCCAGCGGGGCGTAGATGTCCAGGGTCTCCTGGGCCGTGCGGCGCTGCTTCCACTCGGGCATCACGGCCAGGGTGCGCATGTTGTGGAGCCGGTCGGCCAGCTTGATGATCAGGACCCGCCAGTCGTTGGCCATGGCCACCAACATCTTGCGCACGGTGGCCGCCTGCTGGGCCTCCTTGGAGTCGAACTGCAGACGGTCGAGCTTGGTCACCCCGTCGACGATCAGGGCCACGGCCGGGCCGAAGTCGCGGTCGATCACCTCGGTGGTCACCCCGGTGTCCTCCACCGCGTCGTGGAGGAGGGCGGCGGCCACGGTCTTGGCGTCGAGACCCAGGTCGGCGACGATGCCGGCCACGGCGATGGGGTGGGTGATGTAGGGCTCGCCCGAGCGGCGCAGCTGCCCGGCGTGGGCCACGGTGGCCAGTTCGGCCGCCCTGACGATGAGCGAGGTGTCGTCACCGGGATGGCGCCGGAGGAATCGCCTGGATACCGGCACCAGCAGGGCGGCCTCATCGGCGGGTACCGACGAGCCGGCGACGTACTCCTCGACGGAGGTCGCGGCCCCCTCAGCGGGGACGGGTGTGGCCAGAGCCATCCCTCTACGGTACCTGTCGAAGCCGCCCGACCGGTACCTCACGGCTACCCGCCGCCGCGGTCAGCACCGCCCTAGTCAAGGCCTGGCCGGTCAGCGCCGTTTGCCCTTCCCGCCTTTGCCACCCTTGCCCTTACGGGCCGGGGCGGTGGCCGGCTGCCTCCCGGTCGGGTGGACCCCGAGGGCGGCCGTTGCGGACCCGATGACGAGGTGCTGGCCGTCCCCCCACCCGAAGCCGGGGTACTCGTGGCGGTGCTCTTGGCTTTGGTCGCAGCGCTCGCGGCCGGGCCGTCGAGGCCGCTCCCGGGCGGATCGACCCCGGTTGTCTGGGGCCGTCCCCGTGCACCTCCCCGCCCACCGGCACCGGCCATGGCCGCGGCCATGGCCGGGGTGAGCACCCCGGTACGGTCGCCGCGGGTTTCGATCCGCTGGCGGATGGTGATGTAGCGGGGCTCCCGTTCCTTCATCCAGGCGAGGAGGGGCGAAGCGATGAAGATGGAGGAGTAGGCCCCGCTGGTCAGACCGATGACCAGGGCCAGCCCGAAGTCCTGCAGCGACGTGGCTCCCAGAAATACGGAGCCCACCACCAGCACCGACAGGACCGGCATGATAGCCACCAGGGACGTATTGATCGACCGGGCCAGGGTCTGGTTCATCGACAGGTTGACCATCTCCGAGTAGGTGATCCGTCCGGACGCGCCGAGACCCTTGCGCGTTGTCCCGTATCCGGTCGAAGACCACCACGGTGTCGTACAGGGAGTAGCCGAGCACGGTGAGCACAGCCACCACCGTGTCCGGGCTCACCTGAAAACCGGCCAGCGAGTAGATGCCCAACGTCACCAAGATGTCGTGGATCACCGCCACGATGGCCGCCACCGCCATCTTGAACTCGAACCGGACCGAGATGTACAGAGACACCGCGATGAAGAAGATGATCAGGGCTTTGATGGCCGCGTCGGTGACTTCGGATCCCCAGGTCGGACCGACTTCTTGGACACCGATGGCGTTCGGTGTGGTGTGAGCCGCCCTGGCTAGTGCGGTAATGACCTTCCCTTCGATGGCCATCTGTTCGGCCGCCGACTTGGAGTTGAGGTCGGTGGTGATCTGGATCTGCCTGGCGTGCGTCTTGTGGTCAGTGAGCTGGACCACGGTGGGCTGGGTGGCCCCGCCCGACTCGGCCGCCGCGGTGGCCTGGGCCACGGTCAACGTGGGTGACTGGACCAGCCACGACTGGCCACCTTTGAAGTCGATGCCCAGGTTGAGTCCTCGGGTGGACAGGGAGACGATTCCGAGCAGGATCACGATGGCCGAGGCAGTGAACCAGATCTTGCGCCGACCGATGAAGTCGAAGGAGGTCTCGCCCCGGTAGAGGCGGACCAACACGTTGGGGCGCTTCTCCCCTGTCTCTTTGGCCTGCTCCTCGACGGCAGCCAGCTCCAGCTCCTCGTCGAAGTCCTCTTCGAGGATCGTTGCTGCGTCCTCTTCGGTCGGGCCGTCCGGTTCCTCGTCGACTTCTGTGTCGCCTTGGTCGTCGACCGAGCCGTCACCCTCGGGGTTGCTGGGGTTGCCGCGGTTGCGGTTCATGACGACACCCCGCTGGTCACACCCAGTCCGCTGGCCATGCTCATGCCCCGTACATCGGATCCCCTGCGGCCGGTGCCGAGGAGGATGACGAACGGACGAGTGAAGAAGTAGGTGACGAAGACGTCGATCACCGTGGAGATCCCGAGGAACAGAGCGAAGCCCTTCACGTCACCGACCGAGAAGATGTAGAGGACCAGTGCGGCCAACAGGGATACCGCGTCGGCGGCCAGTACGGTCCGAAAGGCGCTCTGGAAGCCGCGCTCGACACTGGTCCGGATGGTCCGGCCCGAGCGGGTCTCGTCCTTTAATCGCTCGAAATAGACGATATAGGAGTCGACGGTGATCCCGATGGACACGATGAGCCCGATGACGCCGGCCAGGTCGATCGTGGTGTTGAGGCTCTGGCCCATGAACGAGATGATCACCCACAGGAGGGCCGCGGTGACGGCCAGTCCGGCCAGCACCACCAGACCAAGCAGGCGGTAGTAGAACACGATGTACAGCATGACCAGGGCCAACCCGGCCAGGCCGGAGATGAGCCCGGCCTGAAGGGAGGCTTTCCCGAGGGACGGGGAAACGGAATTCACATCCAACTGGTCCAGCTTGACGGGCAGGGCACCGTAGGTGAAGTCCGTGGCCAGGGTCTTGGCCTCGTTCTCGGTGAAGCTGCCGCTGATCTGGACCTGGCCGTTGAAGGACGACCAGGCCGACTGGGTGGGTTGGGTGATCGGTGCCGAGATGACCTGGCCGTCGAGGTCGATACCGATGATGGCGTGGAACTGTTGCTTGGAGAGGAGGTCCCACTGGGCTGATCCCGGACCGGTCAGGTTGAGGTTGACCGCCCACTGCCCGTTGTTGAGCGAGGCGTTGGCCGACTTGACCGCAGTGCCGGTCATCCCGGCCGGACCGAGCACATAGCGACCGGACCCCTCGGCCGCCGTGCCCGGCAGCAGGACCGTCTCGTTCTTGTTGTCTTGGAGGGAGGGAGTGTTCTGGTAGGTGGCGAACTGAGAGTCCGGTTCGATGTTGTCGTTGCTGGTGTAGCCCTGGTCACTGCTCGAGTCCGGGGTGACCTGCAGGTTGGTGGCGGTCAGTTGGGTGGCCGCCGCACAGGTGGGCAGCGGGCCGGTGGTGGCCTTCTTTCCCTTGGCCAGCGTCAGGGCCGGCGCGTAGCAGAGGGCGGGGCGGAAGAAGAGCTGGGCGGTGTTGCCCAGCGTGGCCAACACCTGCTGGGTGTTCTTCTCACCGGGGATGGCCACCGAGATCTGGTTCTGCCCTTGGCTGTCTACGGTGGCCCCGCTGGTGCCGGCGTTGACCCGATTGCTGAGGATGCTCACGATGGTGTCGAGCTGGGCCGCACTGACCTTGGTGTGGGTTCGGTAGACGACCGACAGGCCCCCGTCGAGGTCGAGGCCCAGCTTGGGTGACGAGCCGGCGGCCAGAGTGGCGCCGAGGGCGATGACCGCCACCGCTACCACCGAGAGCAGACTGATCCACAGGGAGCGCTTGTTCTTCATGGGATCTCAGATGCTGGGTGGACCGTCGGTGGCCCCGGCGTCGTCGCTGGCATCTCCCTCATCGCCTCGGCTAGGACCCTTGGCCTTGCGCCGGCCCCGGGCCGACCGGAAGGTCGACCCGGGCGGGGTGCCCTCATCAGAGGCGGCATCCCCGTCTACCGCGCTCTCGGTGTGATCTTCGTCGTGCTCGTCGCCGGTCGAGTGGTCGTCGTCTTCGGCGTCGCCATCCTCGTCGTCGCTCTGTTTGTCGTCACCCTGCTCGTCGTCACCCTGGTGGCCGGCCGGCAATGCCTCGTGGTCGTGGTCGAGGTCGTGCTCCTCGTCTTCGTCGGGGTCGATCGGCGGTTCGATCTTGCGCAGCACGTACTGGCGCAGGACGACGAAGGAGGCCCCCACGCTGGTCTCGAGGGTGACCCGGTCACCATCGATGTCGATCACGTTGCCGACGATGCCGCCGGCGGTCAGCACCTCGTCCCCGACATCGAAGGCGTTCCCCTGTTCGCGCAGGGCCTTGGCCTTGCGCTGCTGGGGCCGGTAGATGAGGAAGTAGAAGGCCGCGGCGATGGCGATGAAGATCAAAAGGATCGGACTGCCGCTGGCCTTGGGCGCAGACTTGGTCCCGGTGGTGGCCAGCAGGGACGCGAGGAGCGTCAGGGCAGCCATCACCGAGGAATAAGGGAGGGGATTGAGGTCCGCACAGCGGACTGACTGTAGCCCAGCCCTGTCGGAACTTGATGCCGCCGGTCCTCAAGCGCCCCAGACATCGCGTAGTTGGGCACGCAGGATGTCGAGTGTCCCGGTGGTCACCGCAGCCCGGATGTCGACCATCAGGCCCAGCATGAAGGCCAGATTGTGGATGGTCAACAGGCGCCAGGCGGTGGGCTCCCCGACCAGCAGCAGATGGCGCAGATAGCCCCTCGACCACCGCAGACAGGTCAGGCAGTCGCAGGCCCCGTCGAGCGGACCGGGGTCGTCGGAATGGACGGCGTTCCGCAGATTGACCTTCCCGGTGGCGGTGAGGACCGTACCGTGGCGGGCCATCCGGGTGGGGGCCACGCAGTCGAACTGATCGATCCCGAGGGCCACCGCCTCTATCACCCCGACCGGGTCACCCACCCCCATCAGATAGCGGGGCCGGTCGACGGGAAGGTGGGGCGTGGTAGCGGCCAGCGCCTCCAACATGGCCTCGCGGGGCTCACCCACCGACAGTCCCCCGATGGCGTACCCGTCGAAGTCGAGCTCCACGGTGCGGGCCGCACTTTGGGCCCGCAGTGCCGGATCGGTGCCTCCCTGGACGATGCCGAACAGGGCCTGGCCCTCCGGCTTGGCCTCCAGCCGCCGGTGGTGGAGTCGGGCCCTCGCCCCCCAGGCCGCGGTGCGGTCGACCGCCACCGACAGCTCGGCCGCCGGTGCCGGCAGACTGACACACACGTCGAGCACCATCTGGATATCGGCACCCAGGAGTCCTTGGGCCTCGACCGCCGATTCCGGTGTCATCCGCAACCGGTTCCCGTCGTAGACCGAGGCGAAGGTCACCCCGTCGTCGTCGACTTCGGGACGGAGGGAGTGGATCTGGAACCCTCCCGAGTCGGTGAGGGTGTGGCCCGACCACCCGGTGAACCGGTGCAGCCCCCCCAGGCGGGCCACCACGTCGGCGCCAGGCCGCAACAGCAGGTGGTACGTGTTGGCCAGGATCACCTCCGCCCCCAGGGTCTCGAGGTCGGCGCTGTCCAACGCCTTCACTGCGCCCCGAGTTCCCACCGGCATGAAGGCAGGCACCGCGAACGAGCCTCGGGCTGTCTCCACTCGACCGGTGCGGGCCGATCCGTCGGTGGCCGAAAGAGTCAGGGTGGCCCGACTCGGGCTCATCGCTTCCCGCCGTTCCTGGCCACCACCATGGCGTCCCCGAAGGACAGGAACCGGTAGCCCTCGGCCAGGGCGGTGGCGTAGAGATCGCGCCACACCGGTCCGCAGAACGACTCCACCAGCAGCAACAGTGTGGATCGGGGCTGATGGAAGTTGGTGACCAACAGGTCGACCACCTGGAAGTCATAGTCGCCGTGGATGTACAGCGAGGTCCGGCCGGCGAGTTCCCCGGAGATCGCCGCTGTCTCGAGGGCCCGCACCGCGGTGGTTCCGACCGCCACCACCCGGCGAGCCTCCCGGCAGGCGTCGAGGGTGGCCTGCGGCACCCAGTAGCGCTCGGTGTGGATGGCGTGGGCTTCGGCAGTAGCCGCGGTGATCGGCCGGAACGTGTCGAGCCCGATGGCCAGATCGACCCGGGCGAGGCCGGCTCCGGCCTGTTGGCAGGCCCGGAGCACCTCCGGCGTGAAGTGCAGTCCGGCAGTGGGGGCGGCGGTCGACCGGTCCTCCATCCGGTGGGGGGTGGCGTAGATCGTCTGGTAGCGGCCGGGGTCGTCCAGACGGCGATGGATGTAGGGGGGTAGGGGCACCACCCCGGCCCGGTCGACCAGCGCGGGGTCCAGCAGCCGGACCTGCCGGCGTCCGTCCTCGGCGTCCTCTGGGACCCCACCCACCTCGAGCACCGGCGGACCCCCGGTCTGCTCATGCAGGTGGGTACCGGCCGGTAGGCGCCGGCCCGGCCGGACCAGCGCCTCCCACCGGTCCACTTCGCCCGGAACCGGTTGGAGGAGGAGGACCTCCGCCGCACCCCCGCTGGTCTTGGTCAGGTGCAGCCGGGCGGCCAGTACCTCGGTATCGTTGACCACCAACAGATCCCCCGGCCCGAGCAGGGAGGGCAGGTCGGCCACGGTGGCGTGATGAAGAACACCGTCAGGGGCCACCCCGGGAGCCACCAGCAGGCGGGCCGCACTGCGCGGTTCGGCCGGGGACTGGGCGATCGACTCCGGCGGCAGACCGTAGTCGTAGGCGCTCATCGGTGCCTGTCCCGGTACGGCTCCCGACCCAGCCTCTGACTCCGACCCAGCCTCGGACATGGACACCATGGTGGCAGACCCGGTTCGCACCGCTGGACGCAGAGGAGCGTCTGGTCAGAGGAGCGTGGGGGTTTCGGGGGCCAACCCGAGGTGGGTCCAGGCCCGTGGTCCGGCCACCCGGCCGCGGGAGGTGCGCTGGAGAAGTCCCTGCTGCAGCAGATAGGGCTCGTAGGCGTCCTCGATGGTGTCGGGCTCCTCGCCGATGCTCTGGGCCAGGGTGGTGAGGCCGACCGGCCGCCCCGGGAACCGCCGGCAGAGAACGTCGAGGATGGCCCGGTCGACCTTGTCCAGGCCCAGGTGGTCGACCCCGAATACCTCCAACCCGGTGACGGCGGCGTCGGAGGTGATGGTGCCCTCAGCCCGGACCTCCACGAAATCGCGGACCCGACGCAACAAGCGGTTGGCGATGCGCGGCGTTCCCCGCGACCGCTCGGCGATGCGGAGGGCACCCTCGGAGTCGACCGGCACCCCGAGGATGGCCGCCGAGCGGAGCACGATGGCCTGCAGCTCGTCGATATCGTAGGAATCGAGACGTCCGACGAACCCGAACCGGTCGCGGAGCGGTCCGGCCACCAACCCGGTGCGGGTGGTGGCTCCCACCAAGGTGAATCGGGGAAGGTCGAGACGGATGCTTCGGGCGGTAGGTCCCTTCCCGATCAGGATGTCCAGCTTGAAGTCCTCCATGGCCGGATAGAGGATCTCCTCGACGGCCCGGTGGAGCCGGTGGATCTCGTCGATGAACAGCACGTCGCCCTCTTGCAGGTCGGTGAGCAACGCGGCCAGGTCGCCGGCCCTCACCAGGACCGGACCCGAGGTTATCCGCAGGCCGACGCCCATTTCGGCGGCCACGATCCCGGCCAACGACGTCTTGCCCAGTCCCGGGGGTCCGGCGAACAGCAGGTGGTCGGCCGGCTGGTGGCGTTTCAGTGCCGCCTCGATAACAATGCGCAGGTGTTCGGTGAGCTGGCGCTGGCCGACGAACTCATCCAGCGAACGGGGTCGGAGCCCGGCGTCGTCGGCCTCCTCCGACGGCGCCGCCACCGGATCGACCGCCCGTACCGGTTCCTCGGTCGGTCCCGGTCCGGCCAGCACCTCGCGTCGGGCCGGAGTGCTCATCGGTTACGGGCTAGCTCGTGTAGCGCCGAGCGGACCATGTCGGCCACCGAGCCGTCCTCATCGACCAGTTCGAGCGCCCCGCGTATCTCGTCGGGCCCGTAACCGAGTTCGGTGAGGGCGGCGCGCACCTCGTTGCGGGGCGAGCCGGGCCCGCCTCCACCGCCACCGTCGCCATCGAGCGAGGGCAGGTCCAAGCGAGCCTTCAACTCGAGCAGCAGTCGGGCCGCGGTCTTCTTGCCCACTCCGGGCACCAGGCACAGGGTGTCCACGTCGTCTTCGATCACCGCGGTGGATAGGGAGGCGGGAGACATCGACGACAGGATGGCCAGGGCCAACGAGGGTCCGACTCCGTGGGCCCCGAGCAGGGCTTCGAAACACCGCCGCTCGTCGGCGTGGGCAAAGCCGTAGAGGACGATGGCGTCCTCCCGCACGTGCGTGTGGACGTGGAGGAACACCGGACTGCCCGATCCGCCCAGTCCGGCCAGCAACGAAGTGGGAGCCGATACGCGGTAACCCACGCCCCCGACCTCGACGATCACCTCGCCGGGCGACGGCCGGTCGAGCAGCGTCCCCCGCAGCGAGCCGATCACCGTGTCTCCGAGGTGGCGGCGGCCACCGCCCGGCGCAGGGACTGAGCGGTCAGATGGCAGGCGGCCAGGGCCAGAGCGTCGGCCACGTCGGGAGGGCGGGGCGGCTCGGCCAGACCGAGTACCGAGGCCACCATCCGCTGCACCTGATCCTTGGTGGCCGACCCGTAGCCGACCAGGGCCTGCTTGACCTCGTTGGCCGTGTACTGGGCCACCTCGCACCCCGACTCGGCCGCAGCCACCAGTGCCACCCCGGCGGCCTGTCCGGTGGCCATGGCCGTTCTGGCATTGACCTGGAAGAAGACCCGTTCCACCACCACCGACTCGGGCCGGAACTCGGCCACCAGAGCCCGCAACTCGTCAGAGAGGATGTGCAGGCGGTCGGGAAGGGCCATGTCCGGGTCGGTGGCGATCACGCCTCCGGCTACGGCAACCAGATCGCCGCCGCGCCGAGTGACCACGCCGTACCCGCACCGGGAGAGACCCGGATCGATCCCCAGGACGAACATGCGTTCGATGCTATCCTGCCGGTCGGCCCGGGGCGGGGATGGCCGACCCGAAACCACCGGGGACCCTGTCGCCGAGGCGGACCGAGGCCACCACCGTCAACCCTCGTAGGCGGCCATCACCGAATCGGGGATGTCGAAGTTGGAATAGACGTTCTGGACGTCGTCGTGGTCGTCGAGAGCCTCGATCAACCGGAGCACCCGTTTGGCCTCCGATTCCGAGGTCACTTCGATGGTGGTGGTGGGCACCATGGACAGCTCGACGGCCGCCGGCTGCAGGCCGGCCTCCTCGAGCGCGGTGTGGACAGCGTGGGCCTCACCCGGGCCACAGGTGATCAGCCAGCGTTCGCCCTCGTCGGCCAGATCCTCGGCTCCCGCTTCCATCACCACCTCGAGTACCCGCTCCTCGTCGAAGGTCCGTGGGACGGCGATCACGCCCTTGCGTTCGAACTGCCAGCTGACCGCACCCGGCTCGGCCATGCTGCCGCCGTTCTTGTTGAACAGGTTCCGGATCTCCGCCCCGGTGCGGTTGCGGTTGTCGGACAGGCACTCCACCATCACCGCCACACCCTCCGGCGCGTAGCCCTCGTAGGAGATCGACTCGTAGCGCACGCCCTCCAGCTCGCCCGAGCCACGCTTGATGGCCCGCTCGATGGTGTCGATGGGCACCGAGGCGTCACGGGCCTTGGCGTACATGGTGCGCAAGCTGGCATTGGCAGTCATGTCGCTGCCCCCCTCGCGGGCGGCCACCTCGACCTGGCGGATGATCTTGGCGAACACCTTGGCCCGGGCGGAGTCCTGGGCGCCCTTCCGATACTTGGTGGTGGCCCACTTGGAGTGTCCCGACATCGCCTAGCGCCTCTCCTCTTTGGTCATCACTCTTTGGTCATCTCCACGAATAGCTGATGCAGCCTACGGTCTGCGGTCAGCTCGGGATGGAACGAGCTCACGAGCACCGGGCCCTGGCGGCAGAGCACCGGGTGGGCCGTCCCGGGTCCGTCGGGCAGCCGGGCCAGCACTTCCACCTCGGGTCCGGCCTCTTCGACCACCGGCGCCCGGATGAATACCGCGTGCAGGGGATCGGTACCCACCACCGCCACCTCCAGGTCGCACTCGAAAGAGGACTGCTGGCTCCCGTAGCCGTTGCGACGGACCACCAGATCGATCACCCCGAACCGCCGCTGATCGGGACGACCGTCGACCACCCGCTCGGCCAGCAGGATCATTCCAGCGCAGGTACCGAAGACGGGCAGGCCCGAGTGCAGGGCCTCGCTCAGGGGTTCGAACAGTCCCGAAGAGCCGAGAAGCAGCGACAGGGTGGTCGACTCGCCACCGGGGATCACCAGGCCGGACAGCCCGTCGAGGTCGATCGGCACCCGCACCGGCCGGACGGACTCGCCCAGGGACGAAAGCGCCAAGGTGTGCTCTCGGACGTCACCCTGGAGGGCCAGTACCCCCACCGTCACCGCGGTGACCTCCGGTGCGGGCGACCGGTCCGGCGTTCACCAACCACGCTCGGCCAGATGAACCCCGAGCGTCCCGATCTCCTGGCCGGGCATGGCCTCGCCCAGGCCGGTGGACACCTTGGCCACCAGGGCGGCGTCGTTGAAGTGGGCGGTGGCCTCGACAATGGCCCTGGCCGTCTGGTCGGGATTGGCGCTCTTGAAAATGCCCGAGCCGACGAAGACGGCTTCGGCCCCCAGCTGCATGACCAGCGAGGCGTCGGCCGGAGTGGCTATGCCACCGGCGCAGAACAAAGGGACCGGCAGGCGTCCGGTGGCGGCGATCTCCTGGACCAGTCCGATCGGTGCGGCCAGCTCCTTGGCCCACCCGTACTGCTCGGCAGAGTCAGCTTCGGTGACCCTCCGGAGATCACCCAGAATGGAGCGCAGGTGGCGCACGGCCTCCACGATGTTTCCGGTGCCGGCCTCGCCCTTCGAACGGATCATGGCCGCTCCCTCCGAGATGCGACGAAGGGCCTCACCGAGGTTGGTGGCACCGCACACGAAGGGGATGTCGAAACGCCACTTGTCGATGTGGTGGGCCTCGTCGGCCGGGGTGAGCACCTCGCTCTCGTCGATGTAGTCGACGCCCAGTGCCGCCAAGACCTGGGCCTCAGCGAAGTGGCCGATGCGGGCCTTGGCCATCACCGGGATGGTCACTGCCGCCTTGATCCCCTCGATGAGGGCCGGGTCGCTCATCCGGGCCACCCCGCCGTCCCGCCGGATGTCGGCCGGAACCCGTTCCAAGGCCATCACCGCCACCGCGCCAGCGTCCTCGGCCACCTTGGCCTGGTCGGCGTCGACCACGTCCATGATCACGCCGCCCCGGAGCATCTCAGCCAGGCCCCGCTTGACCGTGAAGGTTCCGGTGGGCCGCTGCTCCTCGGTCGGGCCCTGGTGCTCCCTCGTCGACCCTGGCTCAACCCCGTGCTCAGACATGTCTCCATGCTACCTCCGGCCCGATCGGCCGAAGCCCGGCGCGCACGACGGCCGCCCGAGGGCGGCCGTCGTATCGACTGCGGGTTGCCAGACGCAGTTGCTGCGGTCCGGCCAGGATGGACTAGGCCTGGAGCACTGCCTCCAGCTCGATCTGGATGTCCACCTTCTTGGCCACGACCAGGCCACCGGCCTCCATCACCGCACCGAACGCCACTCCGAAGTCCTCACGGTTGATCGACGTCGAGGCGCTGAACCCGACCCGGTGGTTACCGTAGGGGTCCTTCACCACACCCTCGAGGCTGACGTCGAGAGTCACCGGCTTGGTGGTGCCGCGGATGGTGAGGTCGCCGTCAACCTTGAAGTCGGTGCCGCCCTCGGACTTGATCGACGTGCTCTCGAACTTCCAGGTGGGATGGTTCTCGACGTCGAAGAAGTCGTTGGTGCGCAGGTGGTTGTCCCGGTTCTCGTCACGGGTGTCCACACTGGTGGCGTCGATGGTCAGCGAGACCTTGGAGTCGGCCGGATCCTCGGCCAGCACCAGAGTGCCCTCGAACTTGCTCGAGACGGCCGCGGACTTTCGACACGGCCATATGGCGTACGGCGAATCCCAGTTCGGTATGCGACGGATCGATGGCATAGGTCCCGACCGCCGGGTATTCGACTCCGTCGACGGTCCTGCTGGTTACTTCGGTTTCTCCGGCCATGGCAACTCCCTGATCTCGTGTTTCCGGCGCACGTTGCACCGAAACTGCTTGTACAAGCAACTATAGCATAACTACTTGCGGATGCAAATAGTTGTCAGATCCTGATAGCATGAGCCCATGGAACAGCGCCAGGTCATCGACGATACCCGTCTGACCACCGTGGGCCTCCTCCTCGAGTCGGCCGCCGGACTGCGACGGGTCTTCCAGCGACGTCTGGAGGAGCAACAGGCCCTCTCCAATCAGTCCTTCGACGTGCTCATCCGATTGGCCCGCAGCCCAGGATCCGAGCTCCGCATGAGCGAGTTGGCCGCCCAGACATCCCTTACCCCCAGTGGCCTGACCCGTTCGGTCGACCGCCTCTCCGAGCAGGGTCTGGTGGCCCGGCGCACCTGCCCCGAGGACCGGCGCGGGTCCTTCGCACTACTCACCCCGGCCGGACAGGAACTGATGGACCAGGCCATTCCGGAGCACATCGCTCACGTCGACGAGGTGCTGAGCGACCTGTTCACCCCCGGCGAGGAGGAGACCCTGGCCGCACTGTTGCGCCGGCTTCGCGACCATCTCTACCGGTCGGGATCGGAGTGGAGCATCAGCCACGAGGATGACGATCTCTGTCCCGGATCTGACTAGAACAACACCCGGCCGGGACATCCCTAACCGGTCGGCCGGTCCCACCCCCTCGGGTAGGCGGCGGCAGCTTGGCGGCGCTCCCCTCCCCCGCCGGTGACTGGCGGGAACCGGTCCCCCCTCCGAGCCCCGGTCCGCTGTCACACCCGGGTGATGGACTGTGACCATGGAACTCGGTGCCCTGACACTTGATCAGCTGAGCGAACTGGACCCGTCGTCGTTGGCCGACGGGGAGTCGATCGTGGCCCTGTACCGCCAGTTCTCGCGCTTCGAGTCCCTGGTCACCGAGGCCACCGCCTCCTTCGACGCCTCGGCCAACTGGGCGCCCGACGGTGCCCGCAACGCCGCCACCTGGCTGGCCTCCCGGTGCCGCCTGCCCCGGGCCCGGGCCCGTCAGATGGTGCGGAGGGGCAGGGAGCTCCGCCACCTGCCCGAGACGGCCCGGGCCTGGTCCACAGGGGAGATCTGTGCCTCCCACGTGGACACCCTGGCCGCGGTCCGCCGGGAGTCGACTGAAGAAGCACTGCAACGGGACGAGGCCGTGTTGGTCGAACAGGCCAAGAAGCTCCCCTACGAGTCGTTCACCCGGGTGGTGGGCTACTGGGAACAGCTGGCCGACCCCGACGGGACCGAGTGTGACGAGGCCAAGCGCCACGCCCGGCGGGACGTCTACCTCGAGGCCAGCTTCGGGGGCATGTTCTTGGGCAAGATGACCCTCGACCCCATCGCCGGCGCCATCGTCTCTGACGAACTGGCTCGGCTCGAGCGGGAACTGTTCGAGGAGGACTGGGCCGACGCCCGGGCCACCCTCGGCCAGGAGCCCACTGTCACCGATCTGGCCCGCACCCCCGGCCAGCGCCGGGCCGACGCCCTGGTCGAGATGGCCACCAGGTCGCAGACCGCCCCGGCCGACGGCAGACGCCCGGCTCCGCTGTTCAGCGTGCTGGTCGGCTACGAGACACTGCACGGGCGCATCTGCGAGCTGGCCCAAGGAGCCGTGGTCACCCCCGGCTCGCTGCTCCCCTGGCTGGATGAGGCAACCATCGAACGGGTGGTGTTCGGACCCGAGCGTCGGGTGGAGGTGGGGGTCACCGCACGGTTGTTCACCGGGGCCACCCGACAGGCCATCATGCTCCGGGACCGCCAATGCACCCACCCCTACTGTGAGGTGCGGGCATCGGACTGCGATGTCGACCACATCGTGCCCTACGCGGAAGGTGGCCCCACCACTCAGGAGAACGGCAGGGTCCTCTGTGGATTCCACAACCGGCTGAGGAACACGACGCCACGGCGGGAATAGGGCGTGACGG
Organism: uncultured Acidimicrobiaceae bacterium; assembly: GCA_963824355.1. Classification (GTDB taxonomy): domain Bacteria; phylum Actinomycetota; class Acidimicrobiia; order Acidimicrobiales; family RAAP-2; genus Bog-756. Next base: position 243,125 of record CAWGOY010000005.1, read on the forward strand.
GGTGGCAAGAACACCATCCGACGTCGTCGGGGTCGATCGAAGAACCGCCGGCTCCGCGCCACAAGGGGCGAAGATTGCCGCTACTTAGTGCGCTTTTAGCGCAAAGCGAGGGCGGCGGCCCGTACCCGGGTGTCGTCGAGATTGCCCTCGGGTGAGGGCTGTGGTTCGACACCGACCATCGGGTCGATCCACAGCCAGCGGGTCAAGGCGGCGATCCTGCCCGCGCCCGGCGACCACCGGTAGGCGGGATCGGCGCCTTCCACCATCGCCTCCAGTGCCGACCCCACGCCGGGCGGATAACGCACCACGGCGGCGGCCCGTTGATCAGCGGAGAACTCGCGGCCCGGACCGATCAGGGCGTGGACCCGGTCGGTAGCCCGCGGTACTCCTACCAGCACCGACCACGGGGCGGCAACCACCACGGCCAGGCCAGCCACCACCGTGTCGTGCCGCTTCACGTGGACCAGTTCGTGTGCCAGCACGCCTTCCAGCTCGACCAGATCGAGGTACCGGTCCAGGGCCGAGGTGACCACCAACGTGGCCCTGCTCGGATCGCGCCCTACGGCCATGGCGTTGGGGACCGGGCTGTCGATGACCGCGATGGCCGGCTGGGGGAGCCCCATGGTGGCGCACAGTCCCTCGACCAGATTGTGCAGTCGAGGTCGGTCCGCCTCCTGGCTGGGCCGGGCGCCCACCGCCCGCACTACCGCTCCGGGGGCCCGTTGCCACAGCCACAGGGACAGCCCGACGGCCACCACCACCAGCCCGACCGCACCTAGGTACCCGGGAACCCCGGCGACGACGAGCACCACCCCGACCACGACGCCGAGGATGACGCCCGGCACCAGGGTGATCCGCACCGCTCGGCGCCGGTTGCCCCGCACGGTGGCTGCCTCGTCGCTGGACTCGGCGCTCCGGTCCACCGCCGGGGCGACGATTGGAGTCGGCCGGTCGGCTTCCGAACGGGACGACGGCCCCCGGCCACCCTGCGCGCCGGGCCTCCGGCCAGGCGGCGGACCCGACCGGTTCGGAGCCGCAGACCGTCCCGATCCCCCACCGCTCCGGTTCCGGTTCCCTCCCCCACCGCCGCCACGGGCGCCACCGCCGGCTCCGCTGCCCGCTCTGCCAGCGGGACCCGACGGTCCGTTGCCGCCTCCGGAGCCCGATCCCGAACGGTTGCGGTTGCGGTTCCTGTTGCGGTTGCGGTTGCGGTTTCCCGACCCGGCCGACCGGGAGGGGGAACTGTCCGGATCGGAATCACCCGTCGATCCTGGCCCGTCGGTCTGCGGAGGGGTGTCCATGATGGGAAGCAGTGTACGGCCAGTCAGTCGGTCGACCCGACCAACACCGACCGGTAGATGGATTCGTACCACTGAGCCAGGCGTCCCATCGACCAGTGAGCGGCCCACTCCGATGCCTCGTCCAGCCTGGCCTTGCCATCATCGGATCCCGAACCGGCCCCACCGAGCAGTTCGGCCAGCACCTGGGCCCAGGCCCCGACGTCACCGGGAGGCACCAGCCGGGCGTGGCCACCAGTCGCGTTGCGATATCCGTCGATGTCACTGGCCACCACCAGCGTCCGAGCCGCCATGGCCTCCAGGAGCACCACCCCGAACGACTCCCCGCCCAGGGACGGTGCGCAGAGCAGGTCGGCAGCCACCAGTCGACGGTGCTTCTCCTCTTCGGGAAGCACGCCCAGCCAGCGGATGTCCTCGGACTCGGGATAACGGACCTGCAGCTCCGCACTTTCGGGGCCGTCACCGGCCACCCACAGCACCGGGCGGCCCGACACCGGGCCGTTGGTCGTGCGGTCGAGGGCGGAAACGGCCTCCAGAAGGACCCGCAAACCTTTCCGCTCCTCGTGTCGACCGAGGAACAGGATGGTGGGCCGGTCAGTGGGCCAGGGGTCGACGGCATCGAACCGGTCGATCTCCACTCCGTTGAATCCCACCTCGTAGTGGCCACCGAGGGCGTTGTAAGCGGTGGCCCGAGCCGACTCGGAGACGGCGCAGTGCACGGCGAACCGACCGGTCAGCCGGCGGGTGAGCGGTCGCAGCACTGTGTAGATGGGACTGCCCCCGCTACGGTGGAAGGTGCTGATCAGGGGGGGCAGGCTCCGAGTGAGCAGGAGGCCGTAGGCCACGCCCGGCGTGAACGGTTCGTGCACGTGGATGACGTCGAACCCCCCGGCCTTGATGGTCCGGGCGGCCCGGGCCATGACCGGTACCGACAGCGTCACCGGCGCCACCGACCCGTTGCCGGGCAGGGGGTACGAATGTCCGGTGGCCACCAGCTCGACATCCTTCGGGGCATCGTCCAGATCATCGAGGGGTGCGAACACGGTGACCCGGTGGTGCCGGGCCTCGAGGGCCCGGGCCAGACCCAGTACCTGGCTCTGGACGCCACCCGGGCGCGACAGGCTGTACGGGCACACCTGGGCGATCCTGAGAGGGGACGAGGAGTCCGGGCCGGTGGTCGGGTTCACCAACCGGAGAGTAGGGCAAATGGGTGGGACTGAGCGCCCCGCACCTCACTCGCCCTCGGTGGGCACCATGGACCGTCGTTGACGACGGCGACTCCACTTGACGCCGTACATGGCGTCGTCGGCCCGGCTGAGCAGTTTGGAGGGATCGGTGTCCGGATTGTCGGCGAACACGCCCCCCACCGAGGCGAGCACGCTGAGGGTGCGCCCGTCGATCCGGTAGGGCCGGGCCAGGGCGGTGGAGATCCGCTCATTGATCCGGACCATCTCCTCCTCGCCACTCTCGATGTCGCAGACCACCACGAACTCGTCGCCCCCCAACCGGGCGACGGTGTCGGAGGGACGGACGATGGCCGACAGGCGGCGGGCCACCGCGATCAGCATGTCGTCTCCCACGTCGTGGCCAAGGACGTCGTTGATCTCCTTGAACTCGTCGAGGTCGAGGAGAAACACCGCCACTCCCCGCTGTCCACCCGGCGCCACTCCGATCAGGCCGTCGATGGCCTTCTGCAGCCGCTCGGCCAGAAGCGTGCGGTTGGCCAGTCCGGTCAACGGGTCGTGCAGAGCCATCTCGGCCAGCCGTTCCTCGTTGCGCTTCTGCTCGGTCACGTCGTGCATGGCCACCACCGCGCCCAGCCGCCACCCGTCCTCGTCCACCAGGGCCTGTCCGTTGACGCTGACCTTGCGGCGGTTGCCCTGTTCGGATTCGAGGACGATCTGGACATCTCGGAGCTGTTCGCCTGACAAGGCCCGGATCAGCGGGTTCTCCCGCTCGCCGATGGGTGAGCCGTCGGGATGGCGGAGGCCCTCCTGGCTGGGGATCTGCCCGATGGGATCGGCGTCCTCAGCCAGCCCGTGCAGACGGCGGGCCGACGGGTTGAACACGGTGATCCGGCCCTCGTCGTCGCAGGCCACGATGCCCTCTTCGAGGGTGTCCAACAGCACCTGGAGGAACTGCTCCTCGCGGTGTAGCTCGGCTGCCGCATGCCGGGCCGCGGTGATGTCGCTGAACGAGGCCACCGCTCCGGATACCGTCCCGTCGGTGGCCACCATGGGCTGGGTGTTGGCCCGAACCCACATCGGGGGCCTCCCTTCCCGCCGGAGGCCGAGGACCACCCCGACCGAGCGGCGGGCGGTCCGCAGGGCGACCAGTGCCGGGTGCTCGCCGACCGGAAGCGGTTCGCCGGCCCCGTCCACCATGGACACGCCGCCGGCCCACCCGTTCGAGAGGAGGTCCTCGAGGTAGCGACCCACCGTGCGGACGCGAGGGGACTCGAACATCACCTCGAAGGCCTCGTTCACCCGGACGATGCGACCGACCCCGTCCACCATCATCACGCCGTCGGCCAGCGAGTCGACCACCGCGGCCTGGCGGCGTTCGCCGTCGAGCATCTCGGCCGCGGCCTGGCGGCGCTCGGTGATGTCGCGGATGTTGACCACGATGCCGCCGATGGGATCAGCCAGGTGGTTGGCCGCGACCACGTCGAGGTCGATGACCTCACCATCGGCCCGGACTGTCTGCATCTCCAACGACACCGATAGCCGCCGGCGGGCCACCAGGTCGTTGAAGAGGGCCCGCACCGGCTCAACGCTCAAGCTGTCGAACAGCTCGAAGGCGTCCGATCCGACCACGTTGGAGATGTCGTAGCCGAACAGCCGTTCGGCGGAGCGGCTGACGAAGATGAACCGGCCTTCGTCACTGATCACCGCGATCACGTCGAACTCGTGCTCGCCCAGGGCCCGGAACCGGGGTTCGCCCGAGTGTGCCGGCCGCCCGTTACCGGACACCTCACGGGCCGGCGCCGACAGTCGCCCATCGGATCCGGTGCCGTTCACACCAGCGACTTCGTGCCCACCGTCGTCGACGGTGCCGCCGTCGGACGGCACGCCGAACACTTCGAAGGGACCCTCCAACTCACGGTCGCCGGGAACCGGGCGGCTCTCGAATTTGGTCATGCCGCCACCTCCGGCCGGTCGGCCGTCCACAGGGGCTGGAACACGTGCCACTGCTCGGGGGCCTCACGGATGAGCCCTTCGAAGCGGGTGGCGATCTGTTGGGTCAGCCGGGCCACATCCGACCGGAAGGAACCCTGCCGGGTGGTGTCGAGCGGCGACTCGACGATCGCCCGGTGGTCGGCCCCCGGGCCGCTGTAGACCGCACCGGTGACCAACCGCGCTCCGGACCGGAGGGCCAAGGTGGCCGGCCCGGCCGGCATGGTGGTGGTCTCGCCGAAGAACTCGACCTCGATGCCGTTGCCGGCAACGTCGCGATCACTGAGCAGGCCGACCAGGCGACCGGCGCGCAACGTGGCCATGATGGCCGGGCCCGACGAGGCGTCGAGGGGGACGATGGTCAGCCCCATGGCCGCCCGCTGTTCCACGAAGAACTCGAACAGCTCCGGCGGCTCGAGCCGCTCGGCCACTGAGGTCATCGGCAGGTCCTGGGTGGCCAGAAACGCGCCGCCGAACTCCCAGCTACCCACGTGAGGCAGGGCCATGACCACCCCCTTGCCGGCGGCAATCCCGTCGACCAGGTACTCGAGTCCCTGGACGAAGGTCCGTTCCTCCACTTCGGCGGGGGGCGTGCTGGCCAGTCGTGCCCCCTCCACCCAGTAGCGGGCGTAGGCCCGAAATGCACGCCGGGCCCAACGGTCGACCACCGCCTGGTCCTCGACGCCCTGGTGGGCACCGATCACCCGACGCAGGTTGTTGGACACCACCCGACGGTGGTCGGCGCGCACCTCGAACAGGATGTCTCCGACTACGTTGGCCACCCCCAACGCAACCGGTTCCGGTAGCGCGGACAGACAGCGCCCCAGTGTGGTGTACGTGCGGTAGACCGCTTGTCCCTTGTTCACGAGCCCTCGTTCTCGATCCGACTGGCCGGCTAGCCGACTCAGGTGTGACGACGACCGGTGCGCTGGCGGATGCCCTGCCGGTCCTGACGGGCCCGCCAGGTCCGACCGGACCGGCTGGCCAGTTCACCCCGGCGCCGGGCCCTCCAGCGGGACCGCGAGGTCGACGAAAGGCGGCCGGCTGCACGGCTGGTGGAGCGGACCCGACGCGGGCGCCGGACCACGGTTACCGGGACGGGCGCTTCGGCCAGTTTCCAGACCTTCACGAACCGTCCCAGCGCGGTGAGCAGGGTCAGACCCAGCATGATCCACAGGACGGGTACCAAAAAGGAGGACGACAGAAAGCCGATGCCGAGCAGGATCATCCGCTCCGCCCGCTCCATCAGCCCGCCCTTGGCCGAAATGCCGAGGGACTCGGCCTTGGCCCGCTGGTACGAGACGAGCGAGGTGGCACCGAGCACGGCGAAAGGAAGGAGGGCCAGATGGCCGGGGTGGGTAGAAGACAGGTACCAGGCCACCCCGCCCAGGATGAGGGCATCGGCCACCCGGTCGGTGACCGAGTCGAAGAAGGCGCCGCGGACCGACGAGGTCCCCGATGCCTTGGCTACCGGTCCGTCCAGCAGGTCGTGCAGTCCGGTGAGGATGAGCAGCACGATGGCCAGGTGGAGATGGCCGGTGGCTACGGCGACCGCGGTGGCCGTAGCCGAGATCAGCCCCGTGGCCGTCAGCATGTCGGCAGTGATCCCGATGTGCTGCAGCGTGCGACCCACGGGACCGGTGGTCCGGTCCACCGTGTCGCGCCATCGCCCGTCGAACATGGCGTTCCTCCAGAAAGCTCGTTCCACCTTACCATCCGCTAGCTGGAGTGAGCACCCGCCAGGCTGGAAAAGCGGTGGTAGTCGGTCCTCAGAGGGCCAACGGTCGGATCGGGGCCATGATCAGTCCGGGATCCGTGCGCCAGTCGACGCCGGGTACATCGATGTAGAGCTCGATCTCGTTGCCGTCGGGATCGAGGATGTAGAGGCTGTGGGTGACCGTGTGGTCACTGGCGCCGACGATGGTCACCCCGGCCTCACCCAGTCGCACCACCGCCTCGCGCAGCTCTTCGTCGGAGTCCCCGACCTTCAGACCGAAGTGGTAGAGGCCGAGCCGGCGACCGGCCGGCTGGGCGGCCGCCTCCTCCCCCACCTCGATGAGCAGCAGCTCGTGGTGGGTCCGACCCGACGAGAACGCCGCCGCCGGTAGACCGGCCACGACCGGGAAGGCCGGCTCCCAGCCCAGGACGTCCCGATAGAAGGCGGCTGACCGCTCCACGTCCTTCACATAGAGCACCAGATGCCCGAGTTCTTTTACCTTCACGTACGGTGGAACACCCTGGCGAACGGTTCGATTCCGGCCACCGACGTCCCCGGTGGTCATCGCACCGTGTCCATTTCACACCGTGCTGACCACACCGTGCTCGTTAAACCGTGCTGATCACACCGTGCTCGTTAAACCGTGTCATGACACCGGCCAGGCTGCGTGCAGCCGCTCCCAGCTGGCGCCGAGCGTCTCGGGAAGCACCCGGGTGGCCGCCACCGCGGTCATGAAGTTGGTGTCGCCCAGCCAGCGGGGTACGGCATGAAGGTGGAGGTGGCGGGGGATGCCGGCCCCGGCCGCCTGACCCAGGTTGGCCCCCAGGTTGATCCCCTCGGGCTGGTAGGCCGTCCTCCAGGGCGGCCACCGCTCTGCGGAGGGCCGACCACAGTTCGGCACCTTCCGCCTCGGTCAGTTCAGCCAGCGAGCCTACGTGGCGGAGGGGCATCGCCATCAGGTGGCCGCTGGCGTAGGGGTAGGCGTTGAGGACACCGTAGGTGAGCGGTCCGACCCACAGCACCCCGTTGTCAGGTGACGGCGGCCCGCTGGCTGCGATCCGGCAGAACACGCAGTGCTCGGGATCGTCAGGAGCGGGCCAGGGGTCCTGTCGCTCCTCAGGCTCGCCACCTGCACCGATGACGTACGCGCTCCGCCACCCGGCCCACAGGTGGTCGAGACTCACGCGGCTTCGGGACTGGTCCGCTCGGCGATCTCGCCGCTCGAGTGCCTCGGTGAAGGTCGACAGCTCCACCCCCGTTCGGGGGTGGTCGGTCCCCCGCCGGTTGACGCCGACGGTGCCGGCGCCGACATCGTCGTCCCCCACCACCAGGATGTAGGGGATCTTCACCATCTTGGCCCGGCGGATCCGGGCGCCGAGAGGCTCGGTCGGCCGGGTCGACCGCGACCCGGGCACCGTGGCCCGGAGCCGATCGGCCACCTGGTCGGCGTAGTGCTGGTGGTCGTCCTCGCACCCCGAGGACCCGGACCTGCTCGGGCGCGAGCCAGGTGGGCAGGGCCCCGGCGTAGTGCTCGAGCAGGATGGCGAAGAACCGCTCGATCGACCCGAACAGGGCCCGGTGGATCATGATCGGGCCGGTGCCGGGCGTTGTCGGCCCCCACGTACTCGAGCCTCGAAGCGCTCGGGGTGGTTGAAGTCGCACTGGATGGTGCTCAGCTGCCAGGTCCGGCCGATGGCGTCGCGGCACGTCGATGTCGATCTTCGGGCCCGTAGAAGGCGCCGCCGCCCTCGTTGACCTCGTAGGGCGAGGTCCATACTCGAGGGCGTGGCGCAGGGCCTCGGTGGCCTTCTCCCAGATCTCGTCGGTGCCCACGTACTTGTCCGGGGTCCTTGGTGGACAGGTTGGCGGTGAACTCGGTGAGGCCGAAGGCGCGCAGAACGCTCATCACGAAGTCGAGGAGCGAGTGCGAGCTCGTCGGCCAGCTGGTCCTCGGTGCAGAAGATGTGGCTGTCGTCCTGGGTGAAGCCCCGGACCCGCATCAGCCCGTGGACCATCCCGGCCTGTCTCGTAGCGGTAGACGGTGCCGAACTCGAACAGCCGGAGGGGCAGCTCGCGGTAGCAGCGCTGGCGGCTGTTGAAGATGAGGCAGTGCATCGGGCAGTTCATCGGCTTCGGGTAGTAGCGTCCCGTCGTCCATCTCCATGGGCGGGTACATCCCGTCCCGGTAGAACCAGTCGAGGTGGCCCGGAGGTCTCGAACAGCTTGGCCTTGGCCAGGTGGGGGGTGAGACGAACTCGTAGCCGCCGTCGCTCGTGGCGCTGCGCGGCTGTAGTCCTCCATCAGCCTGCGGACGATGCCGCCCTTGGGATGGAAGACGGCCAGCCCGCCAGCCGATCTCGTGGGGGAAGCGAGAACAGGTCGAGCTCGACGCCGAGCTTGCGGTGGTCGCGCTTCTCGGCCTCCTCCAGCCGGTGCAGGTGCTCGGCCAGCGCCTCGTCGGACTCCCAGGCCGTGCCGTAGATGCGCTGCAGCTGCTGGCGCTTCTCGTCGCCCCGCCAGTAGGCCCCGGCCACCCGCATGAGGGCGAAGTGGCCCGAGCCGGCCGGTGGACGGGACGTGGGGCCCGCGGCACAGGTCGGTGAAGGCGGGCGAGTTCCAGTAGGTGGAGACCCCGTGCTCGGCCGCCGCCCTCCGACGCGGCGTCCACCTCGTCCTGGCCGGCCCCGACCGCCTCGATGATCTCGCGCTTGAACGGCTGGTCGCCGAAGAGCTCGAGGCCCTCGTCGATGGTGTGCTCGTGGCGGACGAACGGCTGGTCCTCGGCCATGATCTCCCGCATGGCGGCCTCGATCCGCTCGAGGTCCTCGTCGGTGAAGTGGGCCCCGCCGGGCAGCTCGAAGTCGTAGTAGAAGCCGTCCTCGATGACCGGGCCGATGGCGAAGTGGGCGCCCGGCCACAGCCGGAGCACGGCCTGGGCCAGCACGTGGGCGGTCGAGTGGCGCAGGACGTCCCGGCCGGCGGTCGGTAGTCGGCGGTGACGACGCGTGACCTCGGCCCCGTCGGGCAGCCGGGCGGACAGGTCGACCGGGACGCCGTCGAAGGTGGCGGCCACCGCCGCCTTGGCCAGGCGGGGGCCGATCGACTCGGCGAACTGCAGGGCGGTCGTGCCCGGCTCGAACTCCTTGGTCGATGCCATCGGGGAGTCGGACGGTGACGGCTGCCATGGGGGTGCCTTTCGTGTCGGTGCTCCGGTGCGCGGGCGGCTGGGCGGGACCGGTGCACCGGCGGTGGCGGCCGGCCCGGCGGCCGGATCCGCGGCGGACCGGACTACAGGGTAATGCCCAGCAGTGCGGCGCCCTGGACCACCGGGCGGCCCGCGCCGCCTCGTCGTCGAGGGCGGCCAGGGCGCCCGGGGTGTCGAGATCGTCGTCGAGAGCGGCCCGGACCCGCCACAGGCCGTCGTCGTCCGAGCCCGGCGTCCGTCGGGGTCGGCCAGGTCGGCGCGTCGGACCGGTGCCGCCACCGCCCGCCAGGCCGCCAGCCGGGCCGCCGCCCGGACCAGGTCGTCGTCGGTCCACTCCCAGTCGGGGCGGTAGTGGTGGTCGAGGAGGGCCAGCCGGACGGCGGCCGGCTCCCACTCCTTCAGCAGGTCGCCCACGAAGACCAGGTTGCCGAGCGACTTGGACATCTTGGTGCCGTCCAGGCCGACCAGGCCGACGTGCAGCCAGTGGCGGACGAAGGGCGCGCCGGTGGCCGACTCGGACTGGGCCGTCTCGCACTCGTGGTGGGGGAAGACCAGGTCGCGCCCGCCGCCGTGGACGTCGATGGTCTCGCCCAGCTCGCGCAGGGCCAGGGCCGAGCACTCGATGTGCCAGCCCGGGCCGGCCCGGGCCCCACCGGGACTCCCACGACGGCTCGTCGGGCAGCGACGGCTGCCACAGCACGAAGTCGAGCGGGTGGCGCTTGTTGGGGTCGTCGGGGTTGCCGCCGTGCTCGGCCGCCATGGCCAGCATGGTCGGCGCGGTCGAAGTGGCTGACCTCGCCGAAGCGCGGCGAAGGTGGTGACGTCGAAGTAGACCGCCCCGCCGGCCTGGTAGGCGTGGCCCGAGTCGAGCACCGCGCCGATGAGGGTGAGGATCTCGGCGATGGCCGAGGTGGCCCGGGGCTCGGACCACGCCGGGATCAGGCCGAGGGCCGCCATGTCGCGCGTCGAACCGGGCGATCTCCTCGGCGGCCAGGTCGAGGTAGTGGACGCCGAGCTCGCGGGCCTTGCGCAGGATGTCGTCGTCGACGTCGGTGACGTTGCGGACGCACCGGGTCTCGTGGCCGAGGTCGCGCAGCCGGCGCTGGAGGATGTCGAAGGTCAGGTACACCTGGGCGTGGCCGAGGTGGGCCGAGTCGTAGGGGGTGATCCCGCACGAGTACAGGGTGACCAGCCGGCCCGGCTCGAACGGGCACGACCTCGCCGCCGGGCCGTGTCGTAGAGCCGGATCACCGGTCGGTCAGCCGGTCGCCCGGTCCGCTCATGCGCGTCGCCGGGTAGCCCGGCCAGCTGCACGGCGGCGTGGACCTTGTGGCGGATGTTGACGGTGATGAGGACGGCGGTGAACGCCTCGATGGCGCGCCGCCTGGGCCAGGCTGCCGGCGTCGACGCCCCGCAGCCCGTCGATGCGGTCGACCAGGGCCACGGTGGCCTCGGTGGCCTCGGGGTGGTCGGAGCAGACCAGCACGTCGGCGGCCATCGGGCGTGGTCAGCTTCTCCATCTCCGAGGCCGGCAGGTGGTGGAAGGAGGCCGACACCAGCGACTCGGGCAGCGCGGCCTGGATGGTGGCGGCCACCGAGCCCCGGGGCGGCACCAGGGCCAGGAACTCCCGGCCCTCCTTGACCAGGGCGTTGGCCATCGACACCACCACCTTGCCGGCCAGCGCGGCGGCCAGCGGCTTGACCGTGGCCACGGCGCTGTCCCACGGGGTGGCCACCACCACCAGGTCGCAGGCGGCGGCGTCCTCGTTGGACGCCCCGGTGATGGCCAGCTGCGTGTCGGGCCAGCGCCTCGACCAGATCGGCGGCCACCCCGGCGGCCCGCTCGGCGTCCCGCGACCCGATGACCACCTGCGTCGCCGGCCGCGGCCAGCCGCACGGCCAGGCCCCGCCCGGCCGGGCCGGTTCCTCCCAGAATTCCGATGCGCATGGGCCACCCTTGCACACCCTTGCCCGACACGCACGGTCCACGCTCGGTCGAGCCCACGGACGGCATGACCCCCGGTCGAGCCGGCAGTACCCTGTCGGCGCATGGGACTCCTCGAGGGCAAGCGGATCCTGGTCACCGGCGTGCTGACCGACGCCTCGCTGGCCTTCGCCGTGGCCCGATCGGCCCAGCAGGAGGGGGCCGAGGTGGTGCTCAGCGGCGCCGGACGGGGGCTGTCGCTGACCCGGCGGACGGCCCGCAAGCTGCCCGGTCGAGGCCGAGGTGCTGGAGATCGACGTCACCGAGCCCGAGCAGTTGGCGGCGGCGGCCGCCGAGCTGGCCGCACGGTGGGACCGCATGGACGGCCTGCTCCACGCCATCGGCTACGCCCCGCCCGAGTGCCTGGGCGGGGACATCTTCCAGGCCGACTGGGAGCAGGTCCAGGTGGCCCTCCACGTCTCGGCCTACTCGCTGAAGGCCCTGGTCGAGGCGTTCCGCCCCCTGCTGGTGGCGGCCGGCACCGACGGCCGACCCGGGGCCTCGGTGGTCGGCCTCGACTTCGACGCCACGGTGGCCTGGCCGGCCTACGACTGGATGGGCGTGTCCAAGGCCGCCCTCGAGTCGCTGGCCCGCTACCTGGCCCGCGACCTCGGGCCCGAGCGGATCCGGGTCAACCTGGTGGCGGCCGGTCCGGTCAAGACCATGGCGGCCAAGTCGATCCCCGGGTTCACCGCCTTCGAGGACACCTGGGCCGAGCGGGCCCCGCTCGGCTGGGACGTGCTCGACACCGACGTGGTGGCCCGGGCCTGCGTGGCCCTGTTCTCCGACCTGCTCCCCATGACCACCGGCGAGATCCTCCACGTCGACGGCGGCGTCCACGCCATGGGCGCCTGACCGCGGCCCCGACGACCCGGACCGAGCTCCGGGCCGCCGGTCGACCACCTACGTGGACACCATCAACGGGCGGGACCCGCGGCCATCGCCGCCCTGTTCACCGAGGACGCCGTCCAGGCCGATCCGGCGTCCAACCGCCCAACGTCGGTCGGGCGGCCATCGCCGCCTTCTTCGCCGAACGGATCGCGGCCAGCGAGCGGGTGGACGTTCGACGGCCAAGGCCGTCCACACCTGCGCGTCCACGGTGGCCATCGACTTCACCATCGACCGTGGAGTCGGGCGGCGGCACCATGACCATCGACGGGCATCGAGGTGTTCGAGGCGGCCGACGACGGCCTGTTCACCTCCGTCCACGCCTACTGGGACGACGCCGACGTCACGTTCGGCTGACCCGTGCGCTGGAACGACTGCCGGGACTACCGGAGGTGACCGTGGACAGCGCCACCCAGAGTGGCCAGAACCTGATCGCCCGCTACGCCGAGCTGATCGACAGCGGCGACTTCGACGGCCTGGCCGACTGCTGGGCCGGGCCGGGGTCGGCGCCGGCGACGATCCTCGCTCACCGGCCGGGACGCCGTTCGTCGGCCATGTTCACCGCCACCACCCGGCGCTACCCCGACGGGACCCCGGGCACCAAGCACGTGACCACCAACCTCCATCTCGAGGTGGACGACGACGCCGGAACCGCCACCTGCCCGCTCGTACTTCACGGTGCTCCAGGCGGTCGCCGGCCTTCCCCTCCAGCCCATCCTGGCCGGCCGCTACCACGACCGGTTCGCCCGGGATGAGGACGGCTGGCACTTCACCGAGCGTCGCTTCTTCATCGACCTGGTCGGTGACGTGAGCCACCACATGCTCACCGGCCTCCCCGCCTGATCCTCGGCTCGCCGGACCAGGCGCCCCGTCTCTTGACCCGGGACGCCCGTAGGGCGCACCCTACGTTCGGTCTGGTCCGATCGACGACCAGGGGGAGGCCCGATGGCACGACTCGATGGAACCGTCGCCGTGGTCACCGGCGCAGCGTCGGGCATCGGTGCCGCCTGCGTGGAGCGGCTGGCCGCCGAGGGAGCCACCGTCGCCACGTTCGACATCACCGGAAGGTCGACCACGTGCTCGACGTGCGGGACGAGCCGGCGGTGGAGCGGCGCCTTCGCCGACGGTGGTCGGCCGACCACGGCCGGCTCGACTCGTGGTCCACGCGGCCGGGGTGGCCGGCGGTGGCCCGGTCCACCTGCTGGAAGCCGACGAGTGGGACCGGGTGGTCGACATCAACCTGAAGGGGACCTTCCTGGTCGACAAGTACAGCGCCCATGCACATGCTGGCCCAGGGACACGGCTCGATCATCAACATCGCCAGCATCGAGGGGCTCGAGGGCACCGAGGGAGGCAGCGCCTACAACGCCTCGAAGGGCGGCGTGGTCATGCTGACCAAGAGCATGGCCATCGACTACGGGCGCCGGGGCATCCGGGTCAACTGCATCTGCCCGGGCGGTATCGACACCCCGCTGCTCACGGACATCATCGACGCCGAGGGCATGGAGCTCTACCGCGACACGCATGCGCGAGCGGCACCTGCTCGGCCGGTTCGGCCGGCCGTCGGAGATCGCCGCGGCGGCGGCCTTCCTGGCCTCGGAGGACGCCTCGTTCATCACCGGGCACGCCCTGGTGGTGGACGGCGGGTTCACCGCCGGGCTCCGGGTCGGCCTCCTCGACCAGCTGGGCATGTGAGCGCGTATCTCGGATCGCGACCGACCGTCACGCACCCAGGAAAGGACTCGACCATGACCAGCCAGGCCACCATCGACGGGTCGAGCGGCGCGCTCACTGCGGGAGCTGGTGGCCACCGAGTCGGCCGCCTCCGAGCGCGACCGCACCCTCACCGCCCGGACGGTCGAGGCCCTGTGGGACAGCGGGCTCATGCAGTGGTGCAACCCGGCCGAGGCCGGCGGCGACGAGCCGACGCTTCGCCGAGATGATCGACACCTGGATCGAACTGGCCTGGCAGGACGGCTCGCTCGGCTGGATCGGCATCGCCAACCTCCCCTCGGCCGCGGCCTGTGCCGCCTACCTGCCCGACGACGGGATTCGACGAGGTGTTCACCGGCCACGACAACCGGGTCACCGTCGGAGGCCAGTTCTTCCCCAACGGGCTGGGCGAGACGGTCGACGGCGGCTACCGGATCACCGGGGCCTGGAACTTCGGCTCGGGCACCGGGCACGCCGAGTACGTGGCCGCCGGCTTCATGCCCACCGTGGACGGCGAGATGGTGGTCGGGCGACGACGGCATCCCCCCGCTGCTGGTGGCGGTCATCCCCCACGACGAGATCGTCTTCACCGACGGCTGGCACGTGCAGGGGCTGAAGGGCACCGGCTCGCTACGACTACAACGTGACCGACCTCTTCGTGCCCGAGACGCGGACCTTCGAGCTGTTCACCCGGACCCCCCGAGCGGGGTGGCTCACCGGCCTTCCGGATGGGGCTGATGCCGATCACCGCGGCCGGCCACGCCTCGTGGGCCCTGGGTGTGGCCAAGAGCATGCTCGACGACGTCACCGAACTGGCCATGACCAAGGTGCGCATGGGCGACGACGGCGTCGCATCGCCAACCGGGCCACCTTCCAGCGCGACCTGTCCCACCACACGGCCATGTGGAAGGCGGCCCGGCTGCTGGTCCTCGACCACCTTCGCCGAGGTCGAGCGGCGGTGGCGACGGGCGAGCGAACTCACCCCCACCATGCGGGCCGACATGCGGGTGGCCGCCACCTACGCCACCGAGGCCAGCCGGGAGATCGTGCAGTGGGCGCACCTGGCCGCCGGGACCACGGCCATCCGCGAGGGCAGCCGCCTCGAGCGGGCCTTCCGGGACATGTACACCGGCACCCAGCACGTGTTCATCGGCGAGAAGACCTACACCGACGCCGCCCGGATCCACCTCGGCCTCATCGAGGACCAGTTCGGCCTGTGAGCCGGCGGCGCCGCTGACGGTCGGGCCCGCCGATGTGCTCACAGCTGCAGGGACTTCACCTCGAGGAACTCCTCCAGCCCGAAGGCGCCGAACTCCCGCCCGTTGCCCGACTGCTTGTAGCCGCCGAACGGGGCCAGCGGGTTGAAGCCGCCCGCCGTTGACCTCGACCTGGCCGGTGCGGAGCCGGCGGGCCACGGCCTTGGCCCGTGTCGGGATCGGCCGACCACACGCCGCCGGCCAGGCCGTAGTCGGTGTCGTTGGCGATGTCGACGGCCTCGTCCTCGGAGTCGTAGGGCATGATCACCAGCACCGGCCCGAAGATCTCCTCGCGGGCGATGGTCATGTCCCGGGTCACCGACGGAGAAGACGGTGGGCGCGCACGAAGAACCCTGGTCGAGCCCTTCGGGTGGCTCGGCCCCGCCGGTGAGCAGGGTGGCCCCCTCGCCGACGCCCTTGTCGATGTAGTTGCGGACCCGGTCCCGCTGGGCCGCCGACACCAGCGGGCCGAGCCGGGTGCCCTCGTCGAAGGGGTCGCCCGGGGTGAACGCCTCGGCCGCCGTCCGGGCCAGCTCCTCCACCTCGGCCAGCCGCTCCCGGGGCACCAGCATCCGGGTCAGGGCGCTGCAGGTCTGGCCCGAGTTGAGGTAGCACTTGCCGACCCCGTCGGGTACCGCCTTGGCCAGGTCGGCGTCGGCCAGGATCACGTTGGCCGACTTGCCCCCGAGCTCGAGGGCCACCCGCTTGACGGTGGCCGCGGCCACCTCGGCCACCCGCGCGCCGGCCCGGGTGGATCCGGTGAAGGAGACCATGTCCACGTCGGGATGGGCGGCGATGGCCTCGCCGACCACCGGCCCGAAGCCGGTCACCAGGTTGAAGACGCCGGCGGGCAGGCCGACCTCGTCCATGATGTCGGCCAGGACGAAGGCGTTGAGCGGGCGCCACCTCGCTGGGCTTGAGCACCACGGTGCATCCGGCGGCCAGGGCCGGCGCCACCTTGGCGGCGATCTGGTGCAGCGGGTAGTTCCAGGGGGTGATGGCACCCGACCACGCCGATCGGCTCCCGCACGACGAGCGAGTTGCCCGACCGTCCTGCTCCCAGGTGAAGTCCGTCGGCCACCTGGCGCCATGGAAGCGAACGAACCGATGGGCAGACCCACCTGCACCAGCTGGGACAGGACCGGGGCATGCCCACCTCGTGGGTGATGAGATCGGCCAGGTCTTCCATTCGGGCACCGAGGGCCTCGCTCACCTTGGTCAGGATGGCGGTGCGCTCGGCCACCGGCCTGGTCGACCAGCCGGGAAGGCGGCCCGGGCTGCGGCCACCGCGCGGTCGATGTCGTCGGGGGTGCCCTCGGGGACTGGTGCCGATGACCTCCTCGGTGGTCGAGTCGATCACCTCGATGGAGCCGGTCCCGGTCGAGGGCACCCAGGCCCCTCCGATGTAGAGCGCGTCGCGGATCTCCTGCTTCATGGCTGGCATGGTGCTCCTCCTCCCGGGACGCCGCCCACTCTAGGTATCTCTGGTCTCAGTATGTCTGGCCGTTCGACGACGACCGGCCGCTCCGGCCGCTCGACCACGGCACCGGGGCGACCGGCAGCATGTTGCATAACGCTTCCGATATATGTAGGTTGCGACGTACGTCGTCGTCGCCGGTCACGGGGGAACGTGTCCCAGACCCAACAGGAGCGCAAAGCGGAGACCCGGGCGCGCCTGCTGGCCGCGGCGGCCGAGCTCTTCGCCGACCAGGGCATCGACGCCGTGTCGGTGGACGCGGTGGCCGAGGCCGCCGGCCGCACCTCCGGAGCGGTCTACGCCCACTTCGGCAGCAAGCAGGGTCTGCTGCTGGCGCTGCTCGATTCGTGGAAGGACTCCGTGCTGGCCCGTGCTGCTGGCCGAGGTGGCGGTCACCGACTCGCCCCGCCGGCCAGCTGGCGGCGGTGTGGGACAACGTGGCCGGACGACCGACGACGGGACATCGGCCCGGTGGTCGCTGCTCGAGCACGAACTGTGGCTGCGGGCCGCCCGCGACCCCGAGGTGGCCGAGCTGTTCCAGATCCGTGACGCCGAGGCCCGGCGCTACAGCGCCCGGCAGCCTGGCCGCCTGGACCAGCCAGTCGACGCCGACCCGGCCGGATCGCCCGAGGACCTGGCCGTGCTGGTCAAGGCCCTGCTGACCGGTCTGGCCATGCAGCGCCGACTCGAGCCCGACCTCGGTCAGCGACGATCTGGCCGTGCGGGGCCTGGCCGCTCTGGTCGGCCTCCCGATCGACCGGCCGACCTCGGACGAGCGCCGCCGGTTCCACCGTCCGCCAAGCAGTCCTATCCTTCCCACCCAGCCATCCACGCAAGGAGCACACACCATGAACACTGAGATCCGCCAGAAGCTCGGCATCGAGTTCCCCATCTTCGCCTTCACCCACTGCCGCGACGTGGTCGCCGCGGTCACCAATGCCGGCGGCATCGGCGTGCTCGGGGCCATCGGCTTCACCCCCGAGCAGCTCGAGGTGGAGCTGACCTGGATCGACGAGCACGTCGGCGACAAGCCCTACGGCGTCGACATCGTCATCCCGGCCAAGTACGAGGGCATGGACGAGATGGACCCCGACAAGCTCGAGGCCCAGATCCGGGGCCTGGTGCCGCCCCAGCACAAGGAGTTCGCCCTCAAGATCCTGGCCGACCACGGGGTGCCGGAGATCCCCGAGGCCGAGCGCCGCTCCAACGGCATGATCGGCTGGACGGCGGCCCACGCCGCCGGACTGCTCGACCGTGGCCCTGCGCCCACCCCAACGTCAAGCTCATCGCCAACGCCCTGGGCACCCCCCCGCCCGACGTGGTGGAGCGGGTCCAAGGGGCCGGCCTGATGATCGGAGCCCTGGCCGGCTCGGTCAAGCACGCCCTCAACCACAAGGCGGCCGGGCTCGACTTCATCATCTGCCAGGGGTCGGAGGGCGGTGGCCACACCGGCGATGTGGGCAGCATCGTGCTGTGGCCCGAGGTGATCGACGCGGTGGCCCCCATCCCGGTGCTGGCCGCCGGCGGTGTCGGCAGTGGCCGCCAGATGGCCGCCGCCCTGGCCCTCGGGGCCCAGGGGGTGTGGTCGGGAACGCTGTGGCTGACCGTCGAGGAGGCGGACATCCCGCCCAAGCAGATGGAGACCTACCTGGCCGCCTCCAGCCGCGACACCGTGCGGTCCCGGTCCTTCACCGGCAAGCCGTGCCGGATGCTCAAGAACGACTGGACCGATGCCTGGGAGGCCGAGGACACCCCCGACCCGCTGCCCATGCCCCTGCAGATGATGGTGGCCATCGAGGCCGTGTCCCGGGGCCACCGCTATCCCGAGCAGGCCAAGGACGTGAACTTCAACCCCTGTGGCCAGGTCATCGGCCGGGCCACCACGGTGCGCAAGGCCAAGGACGTGGTGTTCTCCATGGTCGAGGAGTACATCGAGGCCACCGAGCGGCTTCAGGCCGGCGTGGCTGTCTGATCGCCGGGGTCGGCGCGGCTCCGCCCTCCCCGCCTGCCCCCTCCACCCTCCGTCCGTACCAAGAGGAGCCCACTACACTCCGGTGATGGTGCCCGCTCCGGTACTCACGCTGGAGAACCTCCGGACCGAGTTCCGGATGCGCACCGGTTCGGTGGTGGCGGTCGACGGGGTGTCCTTCGACGTGGCCGAGGGGGAGAGCGTCGGGATCGTCGGGGAGTCCGGCTGCGGTAAGAGCACCACCGGGCTGTCCATCATGCGCCTGCTGCCCGGCAACGGCCACGTGACCGGGGGGACCATCTCGCTTCTGGGCAGGGATCTGGCCACGCTCGACGAGAAGGCCATGCGCCAGGTGCGGGGCAACGAGGTAGCCCTCATCCCCCAGGACCCGATGACCTCCCTCAACCCGACCATGTCCATCGGCCGCCAGATCGCCGAAGGGGTCAGACTCCACCGGGACGCGAGTCGCCAGCAAGCCCGCGACCGGGCCCTCGAGGCGCTGCGGCTGGTGGAGATGCCCCAGCCCGCCGAACGGTTGGACCAGTACCCGCACGAACTCTCGGGCGGCCTGCGCCAACGGGTGATGATCGCCATGGCCCTGGCCTGCGAACCGAAGCTTCTGATCGCCGACGAGCCCACCACCGCGCTAGATGTCACCATCCAGGCCCAGATCCTCGACCTGATCGACGAGCTCCGCCAGCGGCTGGCCATGGCCGTGATCCTCATCACCCACGACATGGGGGTGATCGCCGGGCGCACCGACCGGGTGGTCGTCATGTACGCCGGCAAGGTGGCCGAGGAAGCCGAAACCGGCGAACTGTTCAGCCGGATCCGCCACCCCTACTCCGAGGCCCTCCTGGCCTCGGTACCCAAGGTGGACCAGAGCCGGGACGAGCGGCTGGCGTCGATCCCCGGTCTGCCGCCAGATCTCTCCGTGGCCATCACCGCCTGCCGGTTCGCCCCCCGGTGCCGGTATGCCACCGACCGGTGCCGGACCGAGGACCCGCCCCTCGTGGATGCTGACGCCCGTGGTCAGGTGGTCCACCGGTACGCCTGCTTCCATCCCGTGGACCAGCCGGACCGAGGCGAACCTGCCGAGCCGGTCTCTCCCACCCCGGTGGTGGACGGGCCGGCGCAGGGCCTGGCACCGGACGGTGGGGTTGATCGAACCGACCACATCGTCGAGGTCCGCGATCTGGTCAAGGAGTTTCCGGTGTTGTCCGGCGCGGTGTTCCGTCACCAGGTGGGCACCGTCAAGGCGGTCTCGGGGGTCACCTTCGACATCACCCGAGGCAAGACGTTCGGCCTGGTGGGTGAGTCGGGCTGCGGCAAGACCACCCTGGGCCGGATACTGGTCTCCCTCGACCGGGCCACCTCCGGCTCCATTCGCTTCGAGGGGGATGAGATGGCGTCACTGGGTGCATCCGCGCTTCGCACCCGGCGCCGCGACCTGCAGCTCATGTTCCAGGACCCGTACGCCTCGCTCGACCCTCGCATGCGGGTGGGTGCCATCATCAGCGAACCCCTGAAGGTGCACCGGGTGGGATCGCGAACCACCCGGGACGAGAAAGTTGCCACGCTGCTCGACGAGGTGGGCTTGAGCCGGACCTCGGTGGACCGCTACCCCCACGAGTTCTCCGGTGGGCAGCGCCAACGGATCGGCCTGGCCCGAGCGCTGGCCCTCGATCCCAAGATGATCGTGGCCGACGAACCGGTGTCAGCCCTCGACGTATCGATCCAGGCCCAGATCCTCAATCTCATGCGCGACCTCCAGGGTCGACACGGCCTCACCTACGTAATGATCTCCCACGACTTGGCCGTGGTGCGCTACATGGCCGACACCATCGGGGTGATGTACCTCGGGAAGATCGTCGAACAGGGCCCGGCAGATGAGATCTACGCCCGACCGGCCCACCACTACACCCGGGGTCTACTCGAAGCCGTACCGGTGGCCGATGTGGTGGCAGCCCGAGCCAAGGCCCGCGCTGCCACCACTGTCAAAGGCGAGCTGCCGTCGTCCATCAACCCGCCGTCGGGCTGTCGGTTCCGCACCCGCTGCCCGGCCGCCCAAGCCGTGTGCGCCGAGGTGGAACCGCCATTGTCCGACTTCGGCCGCGGCCACCTGGCCGCCTGTCACTTCCCGCTGCAGACCCCGGTGACCTTGTCGGCGTCGGCCGCCGCCTCACGGTGACCCGGCTGACAGCCGACTCGTTCCGCAAACTCACCGTTGCTGGAGCCGGACCTCCAGCGAGTCCCGCAGGGCGTCGCCCACATAGTTGAAGGCAATGACCACCAGCACGATGCACAGGCCGGCCGGATAGATCTGCCACCAGTAGCCGTTGCCGGCCGCATCGACGCCGTTGGACAGCATGGTTCCCCAGTCGGTCCCGGGCGCGGGAACCCCTAGTCCCAGAAATCCCAGGGCGGCCAGCAACAGGATCGAGTCGGCCACCTGAAAGGTGGCGAAGACCACGATGGTGCCGATCGAGTTGGGAATGATGTGTCGCCCGATGATGCGGGACCGACTCCCTCCCATGACCCGGACCGCCTGGACGTACTCACGGTTCCGCAGGGAGAGCGTCTCGCCTCGGATGAGCCGGGCCGGCACAAGCCAGCTGACGAATGCGATGACCAGGATGAGCAGTACCTCGGATTGGTGGTAGATGGTGACCAGGGCGATGAGGAGAAACAGCACCGGAATGGACAGGAAGGTGTCGACGATCCGCATGGCCAGCGAGTCGAACCAGTTGCCGAAGAATCCGGACATGGCCCCGTAGATCGTCCCGAAGACGGTAGCCACCAAGGCCGAGGCCAGACCGACGATGAGCGAGGCCTGCCCGCCGTACATGAGCCGGCCGAGGATGTCGAACCCGCTTTCGTCGGTACCCAATGGATGCCCGTTCCCCGGCGGAGTGTTGGTGGTGGAGTTCTGCAGGGCCAGCTGGGCGTCGGTTTGATTAGTCGAGTAGAGGTGAGGGCCGACGAAGCAGAACAGGAGGAAGAAGACGATCACCGCCACTCCCACCACGGCCAGCTTGTTCTCGCGGAACACCCGAAACATCTGGCGGAGGATTCCGCCGGTAGTCCGGGCCTCCCCTCCTTCGGGGACCAGGGCTTCGCTCTCGATCAGCTCTCCCCCCGTCATGGTGGGCCCGTTCCCGATGGGCAGCGGTGTGTGGTCCTCCTCGTCGTTGAAGATGGGGTCAGGACCGAAGTCGTCGCGGCCGCTCACCTCATCCACCCCCCAGCCGGATGCGGGGGTCGGCCACTGCGTAGAAGATGTCGGCCACCAGCGACCCGATCACCGTGGCCACGGTGATGACCAATGTCGTCCCCAGGACCACGGGGATGTCGTCGTTGAAGGCTGACTGCACAGTGAGCAGGCCCATTCCGGGGTAGTTGAAGACGTCCTCCACGATGAGGGCCCCGCTGACGATGGCGGGGAGCGACAGCCCGAGCAGGGTGATCAGCGGGATGAGCGCGTTGCGGAGGGCGTGTCCGTAGAGGACCCGTCGGTTACCTGCCCCTTTGGCCCGGGCGGTCCGGATGTAGTCCTCGGCCAGCGCGTCCATCATCGAGGAGCGCATGTACCGGCTGAACGAGGCCACGGTGGTGGCGGCCAGGGTGACCACCGGGAGCACAAAGGCCCGGGGGTCGGTGAACACCGCCCAGGCCGATGCGTCGGAAGGTGGGGAGACCGGAAACAAGTGGAGGTCGAAGCAGAACCAGATGATCAGGAGAGTTCCGAGGAGAAAGTCGGGCATGGCATAGAAGAAGAACGAGCTGCCGGTCAGCACGTAGTCGACGGGCTTGTTCCGGCGGACCACCTGGAGGATGCCGAGCGGGACGGCCACGACGAGGGCGAGGAGTACCGAGGCCCCGACCAAGGTGAGGGTCTTGGGCAGTCGCTCGCCGATGACCTGGCGCACCCCCTGGTTGTACTTGTACGAGTAGCCCAGGTTGAGGTGGGCGACGATCCCCTCGACGTACCGCCAGAACTGCAGGTAGAGGGACGCGTCGAGTCCGTTGAGCCGATTGAAGCGGGCGACGGTGGCTGGCGTGGCCTTCGGCCCCAGAACCGCCTTGGCTTCTCCGCCGGGGATGAGCTTGGCCAGCACGAAGGTGATCAGGATCACCCCGAGGATCACGATGAGGGCTTGGCCGACCCGACGGAGGAGGTATCCGGTCACCGGCTACCAGCCATCTGATCCATCCTCCCTGGAGCGCTGGTCGGGCTCACGCCACCCGGCCGGAGCGTACGTCACCGGTCGCTGAACCATCTCCCGTCACGGTCCTGATCGATGGTGGCGCGGATCAGGGCCGTGTGTCAGTAGTGCCAGTTCTCCGGGTTGATGGCCTGGATCGGGTTCTGGGGAGTGACACCCATGAGGCCCTTCCTGTACTCGGTCAACGAGGTCACCGGATTGGGCTGCCAGACCACTGGGAGCTGTTCGGCCAGGTAGTTCTCGTAAGCGGTGAGCGGCGCCTGGGTGGTGTTGGTGGCCAGGATGTTGGCGTCGTTAATGGAATCGGAGTAGCTCCCCGAGTTGGAACCGGCCCCGGTCTGGAAGATCGACTCGCCGGACGGGTAGAAGTCGGGTGCGAAGATCCACCCGGCCCCCCAATTCTCCAGCTGCCACGAGCACGACTTGCAGGGGACGGCGATGCCGGTGACCGTGTTGAAGGAGGCCTGTGACAGGGTCACATTGATCCCGGCCTGGGCCCACGATGACTTCTCGGCCGCCATCAGCTGGGTGTACGTCGCTGTTCCACTGGCGTACTGCAGGTTGAAGGAGAGTTTGGCCCCTGACGGGATGCCCGCCCCACACTGGTTGGCCGCCGTGCCCGGCGACTTGCAGGTGGAGGTGCCGCCGGGGACCACCTTCCAGCCATGGCTCTTGAGTAGCGAGATGGCCGTGGTCGGGTTGTACTTGTACGGGTTGCTCTGGACCTCCTGGGACACGAACGAGTTGGGCGGGGTCACCGGGACAGGGCCGTAGGTGCCTACGGCATAGCCCTTGTAGATCTTCTTGTTATACAGGGGCTGGTCGACCAGGTACTGCACTGCCTGGCGGAAGTAGAGCTGGTCGAAGATCTTGCTGGCCGTCCCCTTGGCGTGGAAGTTGTAGGGGAAGAAGTCGATCGACCAGGTGTAGAGGGGATCGATGTTGAAGCCGCTCAAGCGCGGGTTGTTCGGCCCCGCCTTGAGGGGGTTGGAGGTCGGTGTGGTCACGTCCTGGAGGGGCAGGTAACCCACGTCCACCTTGCCCCCGACCAGGGCATTGAACTCGGCGTCATCAGTCGTGAAGGGCAACTCGCTGAACTTCTTGAACGTCGGCTTGATCGGTCCGGAGTAGGTGGGGTTGGGCACGAAGGTGACGTTGCCGGTGGCGTTGAAACTGGACAACTTCCAGGGACCGTCGACCACCTTCCAGATGGGACTGGTGGCGTAGGTGGACAGCGAGTTGGACTGCTTGGTGAGGTAGTTGTAAACCGCCTTGCACTGTTTGTCGACGGTGCCGTAGGCGCCGGCCGCGCAGCCGCCCGAGTTGGGGGCCCCGCCCTTGGCCGTGATGTCCCAGGCGTTGGGCATCGGGGTGATCTGGGACAGCTCGTTGTAGGTGAACCAGTAGGTGTTGACCGGAGCAGTCAGGTTGAAGGTGAGCTGGGTGGGGCTGTTGACGACAATCGACTGCACGTCGTCGGGGAGCGCCCCGGGTGAGTAGCCGGCCCAGTTGGCCTTCTCGGCGTGGAGCATGTTCATCCAGAACATCACGTTCTCCGACGTGAGCGTCTCACCGTTCGACCACTTGTACGGATCGAGGTCGACTACCACCGACTTGGCATCGGTGGCGTAAGTCGGGTTCTGGGCCAGCGAGAGTGAGAGATTCAGGTTGGGGGTCGAACCGTTGCCGAACCAGTAGAGCGGCCGGTACATGAGCTGCTGGAACTGGGAGATGTTGTAGTCGTTGAAAAAGGCGAGACTCATGAACGGAAAGATGTAGTTGGGCGGAGCCTGGGGCTGCTCGGCGAAGGTGACGGTGGTCGGTGTGGCTGCGCCGCCCTCTGCTGTCGGGGCCAGGATGAGGGATCCGGCCACCACTGCGGCCAGGACCAGCCCGGTCCCGACCGCCTTGCGGATTTTCCCTTTACGACCGGTACGACGCATCCTGAACCCTGTCTTTCCGGAGACCTCCACGGCCACCCTCTTCTCACTCGCTCGGCCCGTTCAACCCTCGGCCGGGTGCACCGTAGTGCAATCGCACAGGCCACACCGGTTCGTCCACCGGCCGTCACCGTACGTTCACAGTTGGCCACGGGACAGTCAATTGCAAGGAGAAAGGGCAGAATTTACAGAGTATTCGTGCGAGCTCTGGGTCAGAGCTTCGCTTCTCGGCCGTGGAGCGCTCACCCGTCTTCCGGCTCGAACGGTTGACCAGCTCCCCATGAGCGGCTGGCGGGCCCTTCTTCTTCGGTCGAACGGGAGACCGACAGGCCGAGCTGGGTTTCGCTCAGCGTAAAGCCCAGGGACTGGTAGAGCCGGGCAGCGGGACCACCGTTATCGGCCACGATGACCAGCCGGGCAGCCCCCAGCGTGGAGACGGCCAAGACCCCGGCCTCGGCGACCAGCCGGGAGGCGAGGCCCCGGCGCCGGTGCTCCCGGTGGGTGGCTACGTTCTGATAGCGGGCCACCCCCCGCCGGTCCGAGACGATGCCGGTCACCGACCGCAGCCGGTCGCCTTCGAACGCCCCTACATAGGCGGCCCACCCCTGCTCGGTGAGCCGGGCCGCCTCCGCCGTGCTGCGCTCCAGGAACTCCGAATGACCGGCCATCAGACGGCCCTTCTCGGCGCCTTCCTCCTGACGGAGTCGCAGTTCCTCGTGCCAGTCCTGAGCCGTCCGCAGGGGCCGAACCGCGTACTCGTCGGCCAGCGGACACGGAGTGGGTGGCCGACCACCGGTGAGGACGACGCCCAGGTCGACCTCCAGTCCAACCGAGGACGGGAACTCCAACGGTGGGCGGAACTGATTGCCGTCGATCCCGAGCGTGACATGTCCCGCACCAGGAAACTCCTGATCAAAGCGGGCGATCCACTCCTCGATGGCCGCCCCGACCGGTGGGGCTTCCAAAAGCAGGAAGTTGCCCCAGTAGTACCAGGGGTTCTGCGGTGTGTGCACGACCAGATGGTCCCCGCGGTCGACGATGGTCGAACCGGCCAGTCGGCGAACCATGAGGTCGGTGCGAAACGCCAGCGACCGGACCTTCACCTCGGCCACGCTCCCGTCCGGGCAGCAGCCACCCTCACCCGGTGGTGGGTGTCGGGGTCGGACTGAAGTACTGCTCGACGGCCGTGGCGATACCCCGGGCGATCACCTGCTGGCCGGTCGGGCTGTCGGCTATCGATCCTTCGAACGGATCAGTCAGGTAGAGCGGCTCGATCACCGCGCCGGGCATCTGACTGGGCGTGGAGAAGTAGCCCGAGGCGGCTGGGCCGATCAGCATCAGGTGGTTGTAGGCGGCCGCCTCGGCGGCCAGGACCGATCCGCTGGAACCGGCGACGTAGGAGCCCAGCTCGTCGTCGGTCTGCACGCCGTCGTCGGGGATACCCCACCCCTGGGCGTTCATCTCAGCCACCACGTCGGTCTGCAACAAGGTGGCCAACCGGAGATTGGATGTAGCGAACGGGCGGTCGGAATCGTAGGCGGTGAGGCTGCCGCCGTCGCTGGGAGACCCGGCGTCGAGATAGATCCCCACCAGCACGTCGGCGTGGGCCAGGTTGGCGCAGACGTCACGGGCGGCTACGTCGTCGTGGGCCCCGAGCAGGGTGAGTTCTCCCCCACTCTCGTCAGCCGGATCCAGGCGGAGGACGGTCGAGTCGGTGGTGCGTGACACCACCACACGGAACCCCTTGGCCCGAAGGAGGTTGCTCACCTCCAGTTCGACCGGCAGGTTGAGGGTGGCCTCGTCGATGGTGGCTCCCGACTGGGTGGTCCCGACCCCACCGGGGTCGATCCCACCGTGGCCGGCGTCGAGGAACACGGTGAGATGTCGGTTCCCGGCCGTCGGCTGGTAGGCCAGACACGACCCGGTGGCGAAGGTGGCCGGGTCGAGGGGGGTCCCCGCCTCCTGGCCCTCGCCCGTGCTGGCGTGCAGGGACCAGCCGACGGCCACCACCGCGGCCGCCGCCACCAATACAAAGAACGCCGCCGTCCTGCGGCGGCGGGCCAGCTGTCTACGTCGCTTTCGGTCGGCCCGGGACATGGTCTGCCTGCAGTTCTGGTGGGAGGAGTTCTGATCGGAAGATCTGAACCCCGGTGGGCGAGAGCCGGTTCGGGGTCGATCCTGGACCGGAATGCCACCGGTGATGGTACCGAGGTGGGCCCCCGAAGTGGTGGCGCTCGGGGTCCGACCCGGTGGGCAGCCCGTACGATGGAGCCATGCGGTTCGTGATCATCGGGGGTGGACCGGCCGGAAACCAGGCGGCCACCCATGCGGCCCGCTTGGGCGTCGAGGTCACCCTCATCGAGCGCGAGGTGGTCGGAGGCGCGGCCAACCTGTGGGACTGCATCCCTTCCAAGGCGATGATCGCCACCGGTGGGGCCATGGCCTCGCTTCAGCGGATCGCCGGCATGGGTGTGGTCGGAGCCGAGGGCTCACTCGACCTCGAACGCCTGCGAGATCGGATCGGGACCCTCGTCGACCACCTCGAGGCGACCAACGAGAAGATCCTGCACAGCCAGCACGTGACCCTGTTGCGCGGAAGCGCCGAGCTGGTCGACAGCCACACCGTGCTGGCCCGCACCGCCGAGGGCGACCGGACCATCGATGCCGATGCCATTCTGCTCAGTACCGGCAGCCGACCCCGGATCCCGCCATGGGCCGCCCTCGACGGAGACCGGATCCTCAGCACCCGCCAGGCCTATCCTCCCAAGGTCCTCCCCGACCACCTGGTGGTGATCGGCTCAGGCGTCACCGGCGTCGAGTTCGTCCACATGTTCGCCTCGCTCGGCTGCGAGGTGAGTCTCATCGTGAGTCGGCAACAGGTCCTGCCCCAAAAGGACCCCGAGGTGGCTGCGGTCCTCGAATCCGACTTCTCCCGGCGTGGAGTGCACCTGCTGAAGGGGGCGAGGGCCGGCGGGGTGGAGCGTACGGCGGCCGGCGTCACCGTGACCTGTGACGACGGCCGTGTGGTGTCGGGCTCCCATGCCCTGCTGGCCGTCGGTTCCGTACCCAATGCGGAGGAACTGGGACTGGAGCGGGCCGGGGTGGCCGTTGGCGACGATGGCTATGTCACCATCAATCGCCACTGCCAGACCAACATTCCCCATATCTTCGCCGCCGGCGATCTGTCGGGAAAGCTGCCGCTGTCCTCGGTGGCATCCATGCAGGGCCGCAAAGTGGCCGAGTACGTGGTCGGTGGGCACTCGGTGGCCCACAGCCATCCCAACTACGAGAGCGCTCCGTCGGCCATCTTCACCGATCCCGAGATCGCCGACGTCGGGCTGGCCGAGGCCGATGCCTTCGCCGAGGGCCGGAAGATCCGGGTGACCAAGGTGCCGTTCGCAGCCAGCGCCCGGGCCCTCATCGACAACGACCCCCGGGGGTTCGTCAAGATCGTGACCGATCCGGCCACCGGGATCGTGCTGGGCGGGTCGATCGTCGGCCGCAACGCCTCGGAACTCATCTCGGTGCTGGCCGTGGCGGTGACCGGCGGGCTCCGGGTGAACGACATCGTCGAGTCGATGCTGGTCCATCCGACGCTGTCCGAGGCCCTGGCCGAAGCAGCCGATTAGGCGACGATCGGGCGAGACCGGTCGGACAGCCGAGCGCTTCAGGAGGCCGGGGCCGACCACCGACAACCGGCGGTGGCCGTCGGTCGGCACGACCAGTACAACACTCCGTCGTCGGCCACCGGATCGGATCCCACCGCCCTGGTCACCACGGCTCCGGCCACCGCGGCGTTGCCCACCTCGGTGGGCACGAGCACCCGGGTCACCTGCAACCGGTTGAGACTGGCCACCAGTTCGTCCGGTTGACACACCGCCGCCGACGCACTGCCCCCGGCGTACAGCTCGTCGAAGCAGGCCTCGATGGTGGATGGATCGGCGAAGAAACTGGCTGTCCCATCCGGACCTCGGGCGATGATGAACCCACCCAGCTGCCGGAAGCGCATCCCGCTGACGGCCTGCCACAGCATGGCCTGGTCGTCGGCCTCCCGGGGCACCGGGTAGATGGCCACCACCGACCCGGCCGGCACGACCCGATCCACCGCGGTGGTGGTGAAGAACGACGGCACCGAGGCGGGCACCGACAGATAGGGCCAGGCGGGCAACAGCGGGAACAGGGCCACCGCAGCCAACGCCAGCGCCACCAAGCGGCCGCGCCGGACCGCCGACGAGCGTCGGGAGTGGCTTCCCCGAGCGCCCCAGCCGGCCCAACGGATCTCCACCTCGGCCAGGACGAATCCCAAGATGACCGCCGACCCGAGCGCCACACCGAGGTCGAACCGGGCCGGGGTAACGCTGTCGAGGATGGGCACGTGGGTGAGAACGGCGTCGGGACCGGGCACGCCGGTGTGGTGGCCGGCGACCACGATCCGGGGGCCGAGCGAGCAGACGAAGGAGACGACGACGGTGACCCCGGCCGCCACCACCAGCGGCTTGCGCCGTAGCCAGATCACGCCCACCACCACCACAGCCAACAGGGTGAGACCGAGATAGCCGGTGGCCTCGGCCAGGTTGGCACCATCGAACCGGTCGGAGACTCCGGTAGCGAATCCCGGTGCCAGCCAGAAGAGCCGGGTGGGCAACACGATGCTGGCCAGGTCGGAGCTGAACACGGCCAACTGGGCCTTCGACTGCACGGCCCCGGTGAACTGGTAGGGGCCGAAGAACATCACCCAGACCGGGTAGGCCCCGAGGACGACGAAGGTGCCCACCGCCCATCCGGCCGCCCGCGCACAGGCCGGCCATGCCCGGCGCCAGACCCCCCGGCGGAACAGGACGAGGACGACCAGGCCGGGCACCAGTACCACCACGAAGACGGCCAGCTGCTCGGGTGAGATGAGCAGTTGGGCGACCAACAACAACCCGAGCTGGACGCCGCGGCGGGCCACCGGCGGTTGCCGCTCGGTGACCAGCCAGGTGCACACCAAAAGGACGAGGGGCAGGACCGGATTGAACACCAGGTTGGCGTGGGCCCCGGAACCCTCGACTACGGCATAACAGGAGAAGCCGTAGGCCAGTCCGCCCGCCCACGGCCCGATGACCTGACCGGTCCATGCCCGCAGGAGGGCGAAGGCGGCACTGGCCGAGAGGGCGAAACCCACCACCTCGAGCACCGCGAAGGTCCGGACCACCCCGATGGTGTGCTGCAACGGCGTGGTCAGCGCTCCGAGCAGGGGCATGGTGGTGTTCCACATCAGGTTCACCCCACCGGGCGCGTCGAGCAATGAGGTAGTCAGGTGCACATGGCCGGCGGAGAGGGAGGTCGACATTGAGGCCAGACCCCATTCGTCGAGGATCTGGTCCCAGCAGTTGCACCCGTTCATCTGCTGAGACCAGTGGATCCACGACGGCAGGAAGGCCACGGCCGCCAACGGCAGATAGGTAGCCAGGGCGATGAGCCAGCTATGGGCCGCGTGGGTGGGCCTTTCGGGCCGATCCGGCGGGTCGTCCGGTGCGAGAACCGCATCTCCCGGTTGGTCGGGACGGTCGGTCTCCGGTCCCTCCTCTTCCACCGGGGTGAGGAGGGTGTCGGGGGTCACCGCGCTGTCGGGAGCTCGGCGCCCCCTGCCCGGAGCAGGCAGCTCCGCAACATCAGTGTCTTCACGGTGGTCCGACTCTACCAACGATGGTTTTGGCGAAGGTCGGTTTTCCCACCGCCGGTCCCGGTCGGTCACCGTCGACCTGGCCGCTCCCCGGCCGGCCGGGGGCGGCCCGGTAGGATGACCGAGTGACCGGTCCCGCCTCCGACGGCACCACCACACTGCCGGTCGCCGACCCGACCGAACCCCCCGATCCCCACCCTTCCAGGGCCGACCCGTCCCCCGCCGTCCCCCGTCGGCAACGAGGGCACCAACGACCCACCCTGGCCACGGTCGGTCGGATCGTCGGCTTCTTCGCCTTGTCACGCGCGGTGGTGGCCCTGGCCATCGGGGGCGTCCTCGAGATCGGGCAGGGCCTGTCGGCCGTCCACTTCACCGGGCCCTGGCCCGCGCCACCCAAGGCACCCCTGTTCCTCCAGGCCTTGGGGTCCTGGGACGGGAGCTGGTACCTCCTCATCGCCAACCACGGCTACTTCGTCTCGACCCGCCTCTACCCGATGGTGCCCGGCTCGGCCATCGGGTTCTTCCCGGTGTGGCCGCTCGTCCTGCGAGGTGTCTCCGATGTCACCGGGGCGTCCACCATCGCGGTGGGGGCGGTGTTGGTCTTCGTCCTCGGCGCGGCAGCAGCCGTCGCTATCTGGTATCTGGTCCGTGACCTGTGCGACGAGTCGGTGGCCGATCGGGCTGTGGTGCTCTGGGTGTTCTTTCCCGGATCGGTGGTGCTGTCGATGGTCTACTCCGAGGCACTGCTCATCCTGCTCAGCGCCACCTGCCTGCTGGCCCTGTTGCGGAAGCAGTGGTGGATCGCCGGGGTGGCCGCCGGCGTGGCCACCGGGGTTCATCCCGACGCTTTGGTACTGGTGGCCTGTTGCCTGTGGGCGGCCGGGGTGACTCTGTGGCGAGACCGCGACTGGTGGGCGCTGGTGGCTCCGGTGCTGTCGGTCGCCGGTATCGTCGGCTACTTCGCCTACCTGTGGTCAAGCACCGGCGACCTGCTGCGCTGGTATCACGTGCAGCGGAATATCTGGCACGTACGGGACGGGTTCACCCGCAACACGGTCGATGTGCTCCGCACGTCGTTCACCCACCCCCACGATCTCCAGGACGGCATCGTGCCGGCCATCGGGCTGGTGTTCGCAGTGATCGGTCTGGTGCTGATGGTGCAGTGGCGACCCCCGGTGCTGATCTGGATCTTCACCCTGGGCATCCTGGTGGCAGCCTTCGAATCCAGCCTGCTCGGAGCTCGTCCCCGCGTCCTGCTCACCGCCTTCCCGCTCGTCGTGGCCTTGGCTCGGTGGACCAAGGCGAACTGGTTCGCGGCAGTGGTCGGTGCCTCGGGTGTCCTGCTCGGGGCCATGACCTTCCTGCTTTTCTCACTGGTGCTGGTCGCGCCATAACGCACTGATCCGGGTGACGAGGCGACACAACACCGCGGGGTAGCACCTCGTACCTCATGCGACCGGAGCAACCGCACCGACCGGATGGGCGCCAAGGGCCGGGCAGTGGCACGCTGAGAGGCCGCCGGTTCTTCGGCGGGGGGACAGCACGGAACCGGAGAGGAAGCCCATGCCGACAGCGGAACAGGCCAATGGACGACTGGAAGGAATGGTGGCCCTGGTCACCGGTGGAGCCGGCGGCATCGGTGCTGCCACCTCCCGGGCTCTGGCCCGGGAGGGTGCGTCGGTGGCGGTGGTCGACATCGACGGTGCTGCCGCCCGGACCGTGGCCACCGCCATCACCGAGTCAGGTGGCCGGGCGCTCGCTGTGCCCTGCGACCTGGCCGAGGAGGCCGAGGTGGTAGCGGCCATCGGCACCGTGGTGGAGCAGTTCGGCGGCCTCGACGTCCTCCACAACAACGCCGCCCTCACCGATTCGGACTTCCTCGACCGGGATACCCGGGTCACCGAGCTTTCGGTTGAGGTGTGGGAACGGACCATGGCCGTCAATCTGCGCAGCCAGATGCTCACCTGCAAGCACTGCATACCCGAGATGGTCCGGAGGGGCGGGGGCTCGATCGTCAACATGTCCTCGGGGGCGTCGCTGAAGGGCGACCGCACCCGGACCGCCTACGGCGTCTCCAAGGGCGGGGTCAACACCCTGACCATGTACGTGGCAGCCGGCCACGGCAAGGACGGGGTCCGGGTCAACACCATCGTTCCCGGTCTGATCATCACCGACGCGGTGCGGGCCCACCTGACCGAGCCCGTCCTGGCATCCCTGTCCCGGGCCACCCTGACCCCCTATCTGGGCCAGCCCGACGACATCGCCAACCTGGTGGTCTTTCTGGCCTCGGACGAGTCCCGGTACATCACCGGTCAGATGATCACCATCGACGGCGGCATGTCCGCCCACGTCGGCCGGATGGACCAAGAGGACTAGGACGGCCCCAGGATGTAGGCGCCGGTATCGGGATGGTGATACCAGCCCGAAGCGGCCTGGGTCCCGCCGTCGACGTGGATGGTCTGCCCGGTCACGTAGCTGGACAGGTCGCCGGCCAGGAACACGGCGGCACCGGCCATCTCGTCCACATGACCGGGCCGACCCATCGGAATGGTGAGACCGAAGTGCTCCTCGGCTCCGGGGGGCGCCACCGTGGCCATCCCTTCGGTCAGGGTGATGTCCGGGGCCAGGGCGTTCACCCGGATCCGGTGGGGGGCCAACTCGAGGGCGGCGGTCTTGGTGAAATTGATCACCCCGGCCTTGGCCGCGGCATAGGCGGCATAGCCGGGGGCAGCCCTGACCCCCTCGATGGACGTGACGCTGATGATGCTGCCGCCGGTGTCCTCGTTAACCATCATCCGGGCCACCCGCTGCGTGCACAGGATCACGTGGGAGAAGTTGGCCCGGTACAGGGCGTTCCATCCGTTCTCCGAGGTCTCGAGGAGTGAGGAGAAGAACACCCCGCCGGCGTTGTTGACCAGGATGGTGACCGGGCCCAACTCCTGGCGGGTACGGGCCAGGGCCTCGTCCACCTGTTCCGACTGGCGGACGTCAGTGGCCAGACCCAGGCCGCCCACCTCCTCGGCGGCCGCTGCCGCGGTATCGGCATCGCGCTCCCAGATGGCCACGGTGGCCCCGAAGGCGGCCAGGCCCCGGGCGATTCCCCGGCCGATGCCGGCGCCACCTCCGGTCACCACGGCCACCCGCCCTTCGAGCAGCACGGACGACGGTTGCATGGACATAGGTTCACCAGCCTTATAGCTTCGAGAGTGAGGTGTCGACGGTCCGGCCTGGCCGGCCAGGAGGGGGACGCATGCCCAGAATAGAGCCGATTCCGCTGGAGGCGATGGCCGAAGAGCCGCGCCGCATCATCGAGGACGGGGTGGCCGACGGTACGTACGCCACACCGATCCCCCTCCAGATCTTCGCCTACCGCACCGCCCAGATCCTCATGACCAACGCCGCCCGTGGTGCCTGGGGCCAGAACAGCCTGCTCGGGGGCCGCATCCTCGAGCTGATCCGGATCCGGAGCGCCCAACTGGGCGAGTGCCAACCGTGCATGCAGTCCCGCAAGCACGACTCGATTACCGATGAGGACGTGGCCTGCCTGATCGCCCCAGGTCACTCGGACCTGACCAAACAGGAGGCGCTGGCCGTCGAGTTCCTCGACCTGTTGTCGGCTGATCATCACGCCATCGACGACGAGTTCTACCGGCGCCTCGGCGAGGTGTTCACCGCGGCCCAGATCGTCGAGCTCGGCTTCACCTGCGCCAACTCGATGGGACTGCACCGGTTCATCCACACCCTCGACGTGTTCGGATCGGGTCCGCCGGTGATCCCCTTCGATCCCGAGCAGGTGGACGCGGCCTATCCGGACGTGCGTGAGCAGGCACCGGCGTGAGCGAGACCGTCTTCGTCACCGGGGCCACCGGTCTGGCCGGCGCCAACATCTGCCAACAGCTGATCGAGCGGGGTGACCGGGTCCGGGCCCTGGCCCGCCCGGGCGCGGACACCGAACCGCTGGTCGCCCTCGGGGTCGAGGTGATCGCCGGGGACATCACTGAGGCGGCCGACGTCCTCCGGGCCGCCGAGGGAAGCGATGCGGCCATCCACAGTGCCGCCCTCCTCGGCGGGGCCAGCCAGAACCTGCCCGACTTCGAGGCGGTCAACGTGGACGGCACCCGCCATGTGCTGGATGCGGCCGAAGCCCTCGGGCTGCGCCGGGCGGTGGCCGTCAGCACGGGGACCTTCTTCGACACCTCGACCGGCCTCGAACGAGAGGATGCGCCGGTCTCGAAGGAACCGAGTTCGGATCCCTACACCGTCACCAAGATGGCCGCCTTCGAGGACGCCATGGCCCGGGCTGCCGCCGGCTGCGACGTGGTCACCACTCACCCCGGTGCCATCTTCGGGCCTTCCCCGGTGATCAGCAACGCCCTCGGGAGGACCAGCTTCAACCGGGTGCTTCTGTCCGCTCTCCGCCAACGCATCGACCGCTACCTCCGGTTTCCGGTCAGCTGGGTCTACGCCGAGGACGTGGCCCGCGGGTGCATCCTCGCCCTCGACCGCGGCGTGTCGGGCGAGCGCTACATGCTCGACGGACAGCCCGAAGACATCGTCAGCATCGCTCAGGCGTGCAGCCGGATCTGCCAACTGGCTGGTATCGACCACCGGGTGGAGGACATCGACCCTACCGGTCAACCCGAGCTGGCCGAGGTGTTCGGCCCGACCTTGGTGGCCATCGCCACCAAGGCGGCCGAGGAGCGGCCGTCGCGTCGACCGCTGGCGGAATCGAAGACGTACAAGCGGCTGGGCTACGACCCGGTCAGCCTCGACGAAGGGCTCACCGCCACCACCACATGGTTGCGGGCACTGGGCAAGTTCGGTTAGCCCTCGGGGAGGCTCCGGGCGGCGGACAGCTCGGCCCGCCGACGGCTCCCGGCCATGCACCACTTTCTGAGGGCGCGGGGTTACCATTTCCACGTCGTTCCCGTGCCAGCTGTGCGAGGCCTCCATGAGCATGAAGATGAACAAGGCCGGTCATCCCCGGACGGTCAGCCTCTCGTGTCCCAAGTGCAACCGCAACCTGGGGGCGTGGAAGACCTTCGATGTCGACGAAGGGGGCCCGGACCATGCCGGACCGACGCTCGACGCCTTGGTGCGACGGGGGGTGCGCCTGGACACACCCGAGTCGGGCAGCGTGACCTTCGACTGCCCCAATCCGACCTGCACCTGGCGTCAGGTGGTCCGTCTTGGCGATGTCGAGGAGGTTGTCTACTGGGGAGCGATCAACGGCGAGACGTTGGTCGGGCTGTCCAGTGCCACGCTCTGGCAGGCCGGTCGTCGTCGCAGCGAGCGGGCCCCGATCCCCGGAGCCTGGGCCGACGCGCCCCCTGCCCGGTCTCCTCGACTCCCCGACTACCGCCAGGGAGTGGCCTCCATCCTCGCCCTGCCGACCCAGCCGGCGTCCCGGACGGCTCGTCGTATCGGGAGGCACGCTTCCTGAGCCGTGGCTTCGCCCGCTGTCCCGGTGCGCCGGTGCGCCGGTGCGCCGGTGCGCCGACGTGTGCTGACCACCACCACCTTCCTCCGCCCGTCGCGGTGGGGTTGCCACCATCGCCGGAGCGCCACATCATTGCTCTATGTCCACGCCGCTCCCCGTTTCGGCGCTCCTGTCCCAGGTGCTGGTGGCCTTCACCATCGAGTTCGATAACGAGTTCGAACATCGCATGCCCCACCGGACCACCCGGAACGGCGGGGCCGGCCGCCGGCAGGGGCCCTGGTTGGTGTCCCAGGCGATGTGGGAGAACTTCATGCGCTTCGTCGTGGAGCCCGGCGTGCCACTGGGCGACCTGGACGGTCCAGTCGCCGTCACCAACCTGGCCGGCCTCACCCGATGGGGCTACATCGAGGTGGGCCCCGATCCGGCCGACCGCCATACGAAGGCTCCTCGCCGGAACTGGCTGGTGCGCCCCACCGATTACGGACGGCGGGCCCAGAAGGTGTGGCG
The DNA here is from genome assembly GCA_963824355.1 of uncultured Acidimicrobiaceae bacterium. Lineage (GTDB taxonomy): Bacteria > Actinomycetota > Acidimicrobiia > Acidimicrobiales > RAAP-2 > Bog-756. The sequence continues at coordinate 279,586 of CAWGOY010000005.1, forward strand.
ACCACTGGCCTCCCTGGTCGAGGAACGGTGGCGGACACGGTTCGGCGACGACGTCATCGGACAACTCCGAGCGATCCTCGAGGGACTCGCCCCGGCATGCGACCCGAGGCTGCCCCGATACCTGCCGGTGGCCTACCAGGGGATGTCCACCGTCCTGCCCACCGCCCACCGGAGCCCCTCTCCGTGGGGAAACGGCCATCCCGGGTCACCCGACGAACTGTCCACTCTGCTGTCCCGGGCCCTGATGACCTGGGCGGTCGACTTCGAACGTCGATCTCCGCTCTCGTTGCCGATGGGAGCCGACTGTCTCCGCGTCATTGATCCCGGAGGGGTGCCCGTTCATGAGTTGCCCGGCCGGGCCGGCGTTTCGAAGGAAGCCACGGCCATGATGACCGGTTACCTGGCCAAGCGGGGCTACCTGGCCATCGATTCCGATCCCACCAGGCCCCGGGGGAGGCGGGTTGGCCTGACCCGTTCCGGCCAGAAAGCCCGACAGGCCTACCAGCGTCGCCTGGCCCAGGTCGACATCGAGTGGAGCGATCGGTTCGGCGACGACCGGATTGCCGGACTCCGGGAGGTGCTCTCCGGCCTGGTCGGGCCGCCCGGCGCGGTCCCGCCCCCACTCTGGGAGGGGCTGGTGACCTATGCCGACGGCTGGCGGGCGTCGGCACGCCCTCCTGACGCGCTCCCCCACTACCCGATGGTCCTTCATCGGGGTGGCTTTCCCGACGGCAGCTGACCGCCTCGGAGCATGTCCCGTGCCCGCTACGGCACCGCCGCGGTCATCAACCGGGTCACCGTCCACGGTCGCAGCCCGTCGGTCCGGTCGCCGCAGAACCGGTCCACCATGTCGCTCCGGGTGGGATGGTCGACCGGTTGGAGTCCGCAACCGGCGACAAACCGTTCGGCCTCTCCGGCCGACCAGCGGGAGTGCACCGGCTCACCCACCCGGGAGGCCACCGGCACGAAGTAGGTACGGAACTCCCGACCGACGTCGTCGAGATCCGACTCCGGCACCGCGTACTCGAAGACCACCTCCGAACCGGAACCACAAGTGGCTACCGTCCGCAGCGTGGCCTCCACCGCATCGGGAGTCAGATAGGGAATCACCCCCAACCACGAGAACAGGGTCGGAGCACCCCGGTTGAAGCCGACGGCGTCCAGCCCGTCGCGCAACGACTGGCGTTCGAAGTCGATCGGCGTGAACACGTGCCGCGGGCTGACCGGAAGTCCCAAGTCGGCCACCCGTTGCCGTTTCCAGTGCTGCGACGCCGGGTGATCGACCTCGAAGACCCGCAGGGCAGCGAGCAGATCCGGCCGCCTCCAGGCGAAGGAGTCGAGCCCGGCACCCAACAGCACGTACTGTTCGAACGTTCTCGTGATCAGTCGGTGTTCGGCGTACGCCGACCGGGCCACGACGGCGCCCCTGATCTGTCGGTCGAGCTCATCGGACAGGCGGGTGGAACGGGTGGCGATGTCCTGCCATGCCGGGCCCACCAGAACCAGGGCGAAGGGATCGTCGAGAATCCAGGGCGGAGGGTCCTCCAGCCGGTGGCGACCCCGGGCCACCGCGGTCATCATGGCCGTGGTGCTGGGCGAGGCGTCCATCGGGCCATCCTCGTCCAGTCGGATCGATGCCACAACCAGGATGGAGCCGAGTGCGGGCCCCCGGTGCCATACCAGGAGCCGTCCTGGCTGTTTGCCACAATGGGACCATGCGCAGCGAACGCGGGTTTCACCGCGTCGTCAATTTCAGCGATGCGGTGGTGGCCATCGCCATCACACTGCTCATCCTCCCTCTGGTCGACGCAGCTGGATCGATCGGATCGGCGGGGGTGGGAACTTTTCTCAACGACAACCGGACCAGGTTGATCGCCTTTGCGTTGAGCTTCGCGGTCATCGGTCGGTTCTGGTGGGGACAGCACCAGTTGCTCGAGCGGGCCAAGGGATACAACCCGGCCTTGATCGCGGCCATGTTCGTCTGGCTCTTCACCATCGTCTTCCTCCCGCTGCCCACCGAGTTGATCGGTTCGGATTCCCGTGCCGCCACTGCGGCCCATGCGCTCTACATCGGCACCATGGTGGTGGCGTCGCTTGCCATCCTGGTCCAGCAGTGGACCCTCATCCGGTGGCCGGAGCTACGCCACGACCCCGAAGGTGAGGATCTGCACATCGACGCCGCCCTGGTTCTGAGCGGGTTGATGGCATTCGCCCTGGTGGTAAGCATTACCGTTCCCGTGGTCGGGCTGTGGTCCCTTCTCAGCCTCCTTCTGGCCGATCCCGTCGAGCGCCTGTTGGCCATGCGACGAGCCCGCCTCGACCACTGATCCGTCCGGACCGTGTTCACACTGAGCGATGTGCCCATCATCCAGGCGCCCATGGCCGGTGGTCCTTCGACTCCGGAATTGACCGCTGCTGTCGCCGGTGCCGGCGGCTACGGCTTCCTCGCCGCCGGTTACCTCACCCCCGATCAACTGACCGCATCGATCGCCGCCACCCGACGGTTGACTGGCGCACCCTTCGGAGTCAATCTCTTCCTGCCGTCGGACCCGGACGGTGCCGCTGACACCACTGCCTACGCCGAAAGCCTGCAACCGGAATCGAAACGGCTGGGCGTGGCACTGGGGGACCCGCATTGGGACGACGACGCTCTCGACGCCAAGTTGGAAGTGGTCGATACCACCGCGTGCCTCTGGTCAGTTTCACGTTCGGGTGCCCCACCTCCTCTGTCGTCGATCGGTTGCACCAGGCCGACTCCCGGATCGCCGTCACGGTCACCTCAGTGTCCGAGGCCCGGTTGGCCGAAGCGGCTGGGGCAGATCTGCTGGTGGTGCAGGGCACCGAAGCCGGCGGCCATCAGGGGGGATTCCTCGAACTCAGCATCAACCACCGGCCGCTTCTTCCCCTTCTGACCGAACTTCGGGAGGCGGTACGGCTGCCCTTGATCGCCTCAGGAGGAATCATGAACGGCGCCGACGCTGCCGGCGCACTCGGGGCCGGGGCGATTGCCGTCCAGCTGGGCACGGCGTTCCTTTGTGCGCCCGAGGCTGGTACTTCGGTGATCTACCGTCGCGTACTGCTCGAGCGGCGATACCCCGACACCATCGTGACCCGGGCCTACAGCGGGCGCTTCGCCCGAGGACTGGCCAATGAATTCGCCGTGGCCCACGACAGCCAAGCACCCCAGGCCTATCCCCACATCCACCACCTGACCCGCCCACTGCGGGCCGCGGCCACCCACAACGGCGATGCCCGCGTCCCCAACCTGTGGGCCGGCACCGGATGGCCTCGGATCACCGCCCTGCCCGCTGCGATGATCGTCGATCGCATCGCCGGCGAGCTTCAACAAGCGGAGCGCTGACCGCCCCGGATCCGGTCAGACAGGCGCAGGGGAACTCAGGTGCACTTGGTCTGGGCGATCTTGGCGATCTTGGCCGCCCGGGCCAGGAAATGCGGACTCAGCACGTGAGCTTCGTACTTCTTCCTCTTGGCGATGCGCTTCCCGTAGAAGGTGGCCAGATAGTTCTGGTATGCCTTGCGCCTGGGATTGGTGAGGGTTGCCGCTTTGGACTGGGCCTTGGCCTGGTCGGTAGCCAGATTGGCCAGCCCCACCGCGAACTTGTTCTTGAGCTGCTGCACCGCATTCACTGCCTGCGAGGCATTGGCGCAGCTGAAATGGCCTTCGGCGACGGCGACGGCGTGCGCCGCCTTGTTGGCCGCCTTTTGTGTTGGTGGTGCTGTCGAGTTCGTAGACCTGGCTGCGCCGGCAGTCCCCGCCACTCCGGTGAGCAACAGCCCCATCACCACGGTGGCTATCACGACTTTTCCGGTAAGCGAACGCCAAGACCCCCTCAAGCCCTCCATTGGCCCTGTCCGACCCGCCGTTTCATTTCGCTTCATCAACAGTCCCTCCTCCCTCGTACCGTAGCAACTGGCTGCCATGCAAGCACGGCGGGGCCCATGGTGAGGTGTCTTCCCGCCCGGGCGGCGTTCCACGACAGGCGTCGATGAACACCACACAGCCTCGAAGTTCCGGGAGCGAAGTGCCCGACCGGTTCGTACCGCCGGCTATCCGTGATGCTCCACGGACGGTGGCCGACTGGTCACGAGCGGACACAAAGTGCTGCGCTCATGGAGAGGTTGGCCCGCCCTGAGCCGCTACGGTGGCCCCGTGAACAACGCTCGTGTGCCCGGTGGAGTAGTGCACAAGCTTCCTGCCGACCTGCATCAGGCCCTGATCGGAAATACAACGGCTCTTGAGGCCTGGAAGGACATCACCCCACTGGCCCGCAACGAGTTCATCTGCTGGGTCGAGGATGCCAAGCAGAAGGTGACCCGAGAACGCCGGATTCGTCGGACCCAGGAGGAACTGGAGGAAGGCCAGCGCCGACCCTGTTGCTGGCCAGGTTGCAGGCACCGCGAGCGCACCGGCAGGTAGCACAGCATGGGGATCGACAGCTACCGCGTTATCGGGCTGAACGGTGCTCCACCGGCTGGCTGCCACTGCCGGAGTGTTCCGCGTCCTCCCCTGTCCGGTCCCCGGTAGGGACTCCGTCCGTTCCGGTAGGGACTCCGTCTGTTCCGGTAGAGACTCCGTCCGTTCCGGTAGGGACTCCGTCCGTTCCGGTAGTGACTCCGTCCGTTCCGGTAGGGACTCCGTCTGTTCCGACGGTGGTGCTCTCCATGAGTTGCCACGCTCGGCTGAGTGCCACTGCGAAACAACCGATCAGTACATAGCCGAGATCTTCCACGAGGTCACTGTCGTGCGGGTGCAACACCAACGCGATAGCGACGCCAAACTCCGTCCCGTAGGCGAGCAGGCTGACGACGAATATGACGATGTGCCTGGCTGCGGGATGGCCGAGATGCAATCGCAAGGTGTGATACAGACTGAACACCGCCACGATGGCCGCGCCGATGCCGATGCTGTGACCGGGGATGAGGGCCAGTAGTGAGACAAAGAACGCGTTCACGAGACCGGTAAAGCTGCTGGCCGCGAGTCGCCTGGAGGTCGGCTCGGCGCGATCGCCCACGATCTTTCCCGGTTTCAAAGCGATCACCACAAAGAGCAGACCGATGAGTGCGCCGGCAGCTTGTGACGCTGCGTCAAAAAAGCTCTGATAGTCGCTCGGAACCACGATCACCCTCCACTGACTTCGCTTCGCTCGTCGGTGCTCAACCAAACGGCGGCTCGGGGGGCTTACCGATCTGGACTCGGGCCTAGTCCCTCATGCTGCCTACCACAGTGGACAGCGGATGGCATGATCTGGTCGGCCCAGGCACGGACTAGGTGTTTGCAGCTTAGGCAGGCGATTATGGCGTTCGGAACTGGTCGGTCCAGGTCGAGCCGTCCCAGTAGCGAAGCTGCCCCAGCGCATCTCCTGGGTTCGGGTACCACCCGGCCGACGGGAGCCCGGTGGGCGGTGGCTCACTGGATGGTGACTCGCCAGGGGGAGTCAACACGGACAACTTTCCCCCGGCGAGAAATGCGCCGAAGGCGGGTAGCGCAGCCTGCTCGCCCGGGGAGTTCTCCGGTGCCGCTGGGATTGGTCCGGCCGAATCGGAAACCCCGTGACTCGATCCCCCTGGTCCTGTTCCACGGCCGGCCGCGCCTCGATAACCCCCCTGGCCGCGGTGCTCGGCAAGTTGCGCTCGGAGCAGTTGCACCTCCCGCGTGACGGGCCAGGTGGAGAAAGCGAAGACCAGGACGAACACCGTCCCGACCAGGGGGACGAACGTGATCAGCACCCACCAGCCCGAGTAGCCCGCCTTCGTCACTACCTTCACCGCAGCCAAGATGCCCAAGACCAGGATGGCCAGGTACACGAACAAGAAGGCACCGAGCCCCGCGAAGAACCCAGTCGACGTGCCGTTACAGACGGTCTGGCCGGTCGCGCTGGTGACGCAGCCGAGGGCGAGATGAGCTGTACTGACAAGCGCCGCGGGGCCAGGGCCGGCGCTCACGTCCGCCTCTGTTGCCCGACAGCCTGCCAGCGCGCTGGGAGTGAGGTATTGGCCGAGGACTCGATGCCGCCGGGAGTGCGTCGCACGTTCTGCTTAATCGGCAGGCCAGGCGGGACCCTTTAGTCAAGCCCCTCACCGTTTCCAATTCCTCGACCGGGGAGCACGGTCACGTGATCCTCTTGTAGATCAACTCGAAGTCGTGCTCCCAGTCAGCTCCGTTGTGGGACAGTTCCCATTGTCCGTCGATCCTGCCGCCGTCGTCGCTGAAGCTGCCCACGAATCGTTGACGGAACGCCAAGGATGTGAAGTCCGGGGTGTCTCTCTGGAGTGTCCAGATACCGTCTTCAACTGTCATTGAGTAGAGGCGGGATACGCCACGAGCATCCAAGTAGTGCTGCGTGAAGTGCGCACCCCCTGGATCGGGGCCGACGATCATTACTCCTTCGGGAGGGCCGGGCACTGAGAACTCAGTCCGCTGAAGTAGGAACTCTCCCCCCAACATCCACTCAAAGGTACAAAGTCCGGCAGATCCGGTGGGCTCCGCCCCGGGAAACAGGGCCTCCATCGTCCAGCGGCCAAGGAATGGCTGCAAACGCCGCAGCAAAAGGGAATTCTGTTCGTTGTCCATCTCTCGAGTCTGCCTGAAGCTCGGTACACGCTCGGAGCGGGTGGCCCTGTCGGCGTTGCCCACCGGCACCTCGGGGCCCCAGGACACTTGGATCTGACAGATGTATCCTTCGACCAACGGCACGGGGACGGGAGAGTGCGTGCGATTTCAACGAGTCACTGTTGGATTTATCGCCATCGCCTCTTCATCGCTGTTCTTCGCTGTCGCCAACGAGGCACCCGCGGGAGCCACTGGCTCGGGTCAACGGGCAATCTCCATCGTCACCGACGGCCGAGGCTTTTGCGCCTTGCTTACATCTACTGCAGTGAGCTGCTGGGGAAGTGGACGTGACGGCGCCCTGGGTGATGGAAGCAAGAGCAACAGCGCAGTTCCCGTGCCAGTTTCCGGCGTTGGGGGAAGCGGTCAGCTCACCGGCGTCGAGAGCCTTACGAGCAACCTGGGCTCGTCCAAATACTGCGCGCAACTCACGAGTGGCGGCGTTGATTGCTGGGGCCGTGGTGTGCTCGGAAACGGCTCGGTACATGACAGCGACGTCCCAGTGGAGGTGGTTGCCGTAGGTGGAGTTGGGGCACTCACCGGGGTCGCCAGTGTCGTTGCGTCTGGCGTTGGCGCTAGTTTCACCGCGTGTGCTCTGCTGAACTCGGGTGGTGTCGACTGTTGGGGCGCCAATATCGACGGACAGCTCGGGAACGGCAGGACCAAACGCAGTGCAATCCCGGTGGCCGTCTCCGCGGTTGGCGGAAGTGGCACCCTTACCGGGGTGTCACACCTCTACACCAACGGCCAACAGACCTTTTGCGCATTGCTAGCCACTGGTGAGGTGGATTGCTGGGGATTGGGTGGCATTGGTGATCTGGGAGACGGAAGCACCGCCAACCGAGATACCCCGGTACCTGTCTCTGCCGTCACCGGGACCGGAATACTGACCGGCATAGCCAGCCTGTCGAACCAGTCCATCACCAACTCTACGACGTTTTGTGCCGTTCTCACCTCGAGCGATGTCGACTGTTGGGGGTCCTATGACGTTGGCAATGCCGATACCGGCATGGGCCTTTCTGCTACTCCTGAACCTGTCTCTGGTATCGGTGGAAGTGGACAACTCACCGGAGTAGCGAATGTGAGCGCCTCATCGTCCGCTAACTGCGCGGCCACGACATCGGGTGGCGTGGACTGCTGGGGTCGGGAAGCCCTCGGTAATGGCTCGGAAGCCGATTCGGTGGTTCCCGTTGCGGTTTCGGGCATCGGTGGCAGCGGCACACTCTCAGGGGTCGTATCGATGGCCAACGATTCTTTCGCTACGTATTGCGCACTACTGAGTTCTACCGGCCTCGCCTGTTGGGGAAGTGGGAACTTCGGTGTACTCGGAGACGGAGCCAACGATGACGGGTATACGCCGGTAGCGGTGTCCGGTGTTGGCGGCACCGGCGAACTCACCGGAGTCACCGGCATCACAGGAGGTGGCGGCAACGGAAACTTCTGTGCGCTCCTGTCGTCAGGCGGCATCGCTTGCTGGGGCTACGGGCAAAACGGTGAAATGGGCAACGGTACGTTTTCCTCTTCTCCCACACCCGTCATGGTCGCAGGCTTCGGTGCTTGAGTGAATCGTCTGCCCGCATGCCGGAACTCGAACCGCCGGGCGGTTCGCTGGTGAGCGGCTGCTCAAGCCTGTTGACTCCGCTCGCTGGTCCGATGTTCCACTCCGGCTCTATCGTGAGCCCATGCCAATGCCCAAACGTGCAAGCGTCGATGACTACTTCGCCCAGCTGAGCGACGTCCAGCGGCCGCATCTCGAAGCGCTCCGCACGTTGAGTTCCGAAGTCGACCCAGAGGCCCGGGAGGTGCTCAAGTGGAACCTTCCCGTATATGTGCGCGGCGAGAACACGAATCTGTGGATGCTGCAGAACTTCAAGAACCACTGCTCGCTTCGGTTCAATCCACCGTTCTTTGCCACTCAGAAGGCCGCAGTCGAGGCCGCCGGCTTCGAATCCGGTGAAGGCTTCATCAAGCTCCCTTACAAGCGCGAGCTGCCCATCAAACTTCTCAAGGTATTGATGCGGGCCCGAGTCCGCGAGTACGAAACATCCGAAGCCGGTTAGAACCAGCGCTGGACCAAGGGCCGGACCGTCTCGCCGCCAGCCGCTTGATGTTCGACCGTCGGAATGCTCAACGTCTGGCCACTGACACCGATAACGCCGAGTCCGGAGTGAGCCGAATACGGCGGTGGTTCGATCGAATTTGGATGCTGCGAAGTCGCAATTGCCTGCCGGAATGCCACGAACAGAGTGATGTGGGGTAGCCCGAAGATGGTGGCGCTCCACACGACTCGCGAACCAGAACGAGCCTCGTCGCCTTCAGCCCACCCTGGTGGAGCGAAGCTGCCCGTTCGTGCAATTCACCCCGGTCGTCGTTGACGGCTGAAACCAAGCCGCCAGTAATTGCGGCGTGGAGCACGAGACAGCCCTCGAACCTGCCAAGACGAAGCAGTCCGCCAAGCCGAAGCAAGGGGTCGGCATCGGGCGTGCGGCTGAGGCGCCCACCCTCTACGTCGCCGGACTGGCAAGCGGGCAGATGAGCCGGTTGCCGGTTTCTTCGTGTAGCCCGGCGGCGATGCTGCGCCTTCAGCGCACCGTCGGCAATACAGCTGTCGCCTCCCTTCTTCAGCGTGAGCGTGCTGCCTCGGCGGAGGAGGACGACGAACCCGGGATGTCACCGGTGCTTGATGTCGGCGGCAAGGGAGGCGGGCAGCCGATGGGTCCGACCCTCAGAGCGGAAATGGAGGCTCAGCTCGACGCAGACTTCTCTGACGTACGCCGCCACACCGACGCCAAGGCCGCCGAGTCCGCGGCAGCTGTCGCGGCTCGGGCTTATACGGTCGGGAACGACGTGGTCTTCGGTGAGGGTGCCTTCGATCCTGTTCGTCAGCAGGGCAAGCACGCCCTGGCTCACGAGTTGACCCATGTCCAGCAACAGCGCAGGGGGCCAGTTTCGGGCACCGATGTCGGCCCAGGAATATCAGTGAGCGATCCGTCGGACTCGTCCGAGCAGGAGGTTGAGGCCACGGCGAGCCAACTGATACACGCGCGAAAGACCGGATACGAGCAACACGTCCCCCGAACATCCGGCTGTCGCGGCGGTCGTGCAACGCCATGATGGCCCCAGCATCACCGGACAGGAGGGGGCTGCTCCGGCCGACCAGGCGAGCCCGAGTCCGAGCGACACCGGCGCGGGCCAGATGGCAGGGGCTGACCAGGCGGGCGCTTCGGACGGAGGTGCGGGGCAGGGGTCACAAGTGTTTGGAGGCACGGGCCCGAGCGACGCTGGCGCAGGCCCGGTGGCCGGTGTTGCCGAGGCTGGCGCACCGGGAGGCGGTGGCGGAGGCGGTGCCGAGGGAACGCCCGACGGCATGGACGCGGTCGCCGCTCCCGGCGGACCGCAGCCGAACCAGACACCTACTCCAGGGCCTGATGGAGGCGGGGGGACTGGCGGCGCCCCGAGCGTGGACGATGTCACTCGCTGGACGCCAATTCAAAGCTCGCTGAGTGGCCACCCTCACGGTACATGGTCGATGAACACGACTGCCACCTTAGGTACGACAGTGCTCACCAAGAGCACCTCGCCCGGTTCGTTCTTCGCTCCGAGTGAGAACGCCATTCACCTCAACAACTCGTTGGACGCGGGTACCGCCGCCAATGTTTTTGTACACGAGGCCTTCCACGCCTGGTCCTCCCGCACTCAGCACACGGCAGACATCAATGCCCTGTCCCGAGCCGAGTACATCACCGCCATGATCGACGAGGAAACGAACGCGGTCGTCAACCAGATTGCACTGGTGATCGAGCAGGGGCAGACGTCGGGCCCCGGAGGGATTCCGTCTGATGCGATGTTTCGCGCCTACCAGCAGGCCTGGCAGGCGGCATTTGGTGCGGGTGCGGGTGCGGGACCCGGTACCGGTGGTGGATCAGGGTCTGGACCGGGAGCGTCGGGAAGCGCGGATCCGAGCGATGCCGGAGCGGGCCCCGTGGCTGGTGTTGACCAGTCGGCCGGTTCCGGTGCGGGTTCAGGGTCTGGTTCCGGTGGGGACGACGCCAACAAGGCGGCCGCGGACGCGGCAGCTCGCCTGGTTGTCGTGGGTTGGTTCTCTGACGGCACCTTTGTCACCTCGACCACCAATCAGCCCTATGCCGACTACTACGGCATCGCTTGGGACGGCGTGCACAAGCCCCCCGCACAGTGATGACGTTCGATCGGGCGACCCTGGCCGGCGTATTACACGGCATCGACCCGTCCACTGCCGAGGCGATCGCTAATGGCCGGGCCCGGGTGACCGAGCGGTCGTTGCCATTTGATGCCATTGCCGTCCAAGTCGTCATCAACGAGCCATGGGGCGAGCGAGGAGCCTGGTTCGGAGTACGGGCCGGTAGCGCAACACAGTTGTCCGGCGATCCTGACGCGTTCACTGATTTGGCGCAGGCCAGCGCTGCCGAAATTGCGGACGTCGACACGGCGGTTGCCTACGTCATCGCCCTGCTCGACACGACCCGTTCATTCGACCAGCCGGAGTACCGGGTCGAGTCCGCCTCGGACATCAGAATGCGCCCCCCGCTCGATGACATCGAGCGGGGAGAACGCGACGAGTTCCTGGCCCGACACGCGCGCGAGATCGCTCCAGCGGTGGCCAAACCGGGAGTAGGGGGAGGTTTCGACGTGACGTTGTTCCGCGTGCGCCGCGGACACGTGGAGCGGGTGACGGTGACGATCTCGTCACACGGGGCGGCGACGATGGCAGCCGAGCGGCTCGAACCTACCCCGCCGCTACCGATGTCGCTCTGACGTCGAAGCGCCAGCCCGCTGTCCGTCCTGGCCGAGCTCGGCAACCAGGCTGCGGAGAGGTCGACGGCGCCGTGCTTTGCCGCCGTGTAGGCGCTGAGGCGAGGAAACTCGACGCCGCCGCCAGTGGCGCCACGGCAACGAAACGACCATGCCCCCGGGTCGTGGACCAGCTGAATCGACAGCTACGCCGCACAATCCTCGGCCCGCTCGGTAGCACGTACCCAGTAGAAGCTGCAGCAGCGGCCAACGCGAAGTAACAAATGGAGCGGCCTCGAGGCACGTGAGTGGGAGTGCGGCGCCACCAAGTGACTGGGGAGCGACTAGTTGTGGCGCGTCCACGACGAAACCCCGGGCAGAATCATCATGGACCATATGGTGTATCATATGGTCCATGAGTCGACGGGAAGTGCTCGTACAGCTCGATGATGATTTGGTGACCCGGCTCGATCAGTTGGCATCGGAGCGAGGGACGAGTCGGTCTGAGCTCCTACGCAGAGGAGCTGTCGCCGTTCTCGATGCAGCTGACCTGCGTCGTGCCGATGATGAGCTCCAAGCCGCCTACCGCCGGATTCCGCAGGATCCGGACGTCGTTGACATGGCGACGCGGCTGGCCACTGCGACCATGCCGGAGTGGTAACCCGAGGGGACATTGTGTGGGCAGACCTTGGCGGCCCTGCGGGGCGGCGGCCAGTTTGCATTCTGACCCGTGAAGCGGCCATCGAGGTTCTCTCTGCAGTCACCTGTGCACCCATCACCCGAACGATTCGTGGGATTCGCTCCGAGATCACTGTGGGAGCCGATGAAGGGCTTCCGGATGCCAGTGTGATCACGTGCGACAATATCGTGACCCTTCCCAAGGCGATGCTCACTGAGGATGCTGTTGGCCACTTGGGTGTAGGGAAGCGCGCCGTGCTCGATCAGGCACTTCGCTACGCCCTGGACATTCAGTACTGACGTCAGCCGATGATGGCACCAAGCCGA
>CAWGOY010000006.1:0-18825 GCA_963824355.1 uncultured Acidimicrobiaceae bacterium
AGGCTCCATGCCTGGCTGTCAGGCGACGAGGGCGCCCTCGAGAGCGGAGGAAAATCCGGCCTGTACCCGGGGCAGTGCGAAGTCGGCCACCCGCTCTGCGGCTGCCGACGCCAGGACAGACCGCAGTTCGGCGTCGCGCACCACCCGGTCGATAGCCGCCGCCACACGGGCCGGATCCTTGTCCCGCAGCACCAGGCCAGCGGCACCGACGGTCTCGGGAACCGCGGTGTTGTCATAGGCCACGATGGGTATTCCGTGATACATCGACTCCAATAGGGGCACGCAGAACCCCTCGTGGTTGGAGAGGCAGACGAAGACATCGGTGGTTGTGTAATAAGCCACCAACTCTTCGTGGGTCACCGAGCCGGCCAGGTTGACGGCATCGAGCAATCCCAGCTCGTCGGCAAACCGCTGGACGGCGGTGAGGTACTCCTCACTGATGGCACTACCGACGAGGTGGAGCCGCGCCTCTGGATCGTAGAGCTGCCGGTAGGTGGCGAGTGCCTTGATCAGATCGTGCTGACCCTTGTGCGGGGAGACCTTCCCAACGAACAGCAGATCGGCTCCTCCATGGGAACGCCGTTCGGCCAGTCGGGATGCCAACACCGGATCGGCCGCCCCGGCAAAGCTATTCAGGTCGACCAACAGTGGCACCGTCGCGGTCGACCGGTATCCGGACGACCGCAATTCCTGCTCGTTGAACCTGGAGTCGGCAATGGCGAACTCGGTGACCGCGGCCAGGTCGCGGAGTTGGGCACGACCCCACCGTACTTCCTCCCCCACATCGGGCATCCAGGCTTCGAGGAGGTCGGCCGGCGTGATGTTGTGGTAGTTGACGAACTTCCTCTCCCCACGCTCCCGGAAGATGTCGGCCACTCCACTCCCGATGGAGAGCTGGTAAAGCAGTACCCGTCCGGTCGGCGAGTGATCGCCTAGGCGATCCACCGGAAATCCCCGGTCGAGCCGATCCGGCGTGGCGTTCCCGTAGAAGATGTCCGACTGATAACCGCGGGAACGAAGCAGGCCCTGCAGCTGGAGGGCGTGTCCACCGATGGCGTCGCGGCTGGCCAGCGAGGGTATGACCTGATCGATGCGGGTGACCGTCACCGCGAGGTCATGATGCGGACTCTTCCCACCCGGCCAGCGGAGCGAACGGAGCTCCGCTCACCGCCGGGACCTCGCCGGTGTGACCGTTGGAGCGAAGCCGGAAGCTCACATCGAAGGGCAGACGAACCCGGCCGGTGGCCCGACCCGGATTGGCCACCTCGAATTGGGTCACCTGGTCCTTCCAGTCGAAGATGGCGGTGTCGGTCAGGCTGCGGACGCCCACACTCACCGAGTAGGTCCCATCCAGCAGGGGGACCTCGGGAAAGTGGAATCGCATGATCCCCCCACCCTCGGGAATCTCCATGGCACACACCGGATCGTCGGGATCGGAGGCGAAGACCAGCTCATTGCTGTCGTCGTGGATGGCAATGGTGGCCATGGCATTGGGAACAGCGGCAAGACTGTCGACGTCCGCAGTGACGGTCAGAGACTCACCGGGGTACAGGTGGGAACGCGCTCCACTGCCGCCGTGCTCAGCCTGCACCGTTCCGATGGCGAAGACGTTCCCCTTGATCCCACCGGACTCGGAGCCCTCCAGTGTGCCCACGCCCAGAAGATCGGCCAGGTAGGCCCGGATACCCTCACCGGCTTCATCCACCGTGATCACCTTGCCGTGGTTCATCACCATGACTCGCTCGCAGTTCTGGCGGATGGTGTCGGTCCCGTGGCTCACCACGACGATGGTCCGGCCCTCGCGTTGAAACTTCCGCACATGGTCGAGGCACTTGCGCTGGAAGTTGACATCGCCCACCGCGAGTACCTCGTCGACAAGGAGTACGTCGGGCTCCACATTGACGGCCACTGCGAACCCGAGGCGCACATACATGCCCGACGAATAAAACTTGACCTGGTTGTCGATGAAACCCTCCAGCTCGGCGAAGGCGACGATGTCGTCGAACCGCTTCTCGATCTCTGCGTGCGACAAACCGAGCAGAGATCCGTTGAGAAAAATGTTGTCTCGTCCAGACAGGTCAGGCTGGAATCCGGCACCGAGTTCCAGCATGGCGGCCAAACTGCCCCGGACCCTGATCTCGCCGGACGTTGGCTTGAGGATGCCGGCCACGCACTTGAGCAACGTGGACTTACCGCTGCCGTTGCGACCGAGGATGCCGAACGTCTCACCCTGGTTGATGTCGACGTTGACGTCCCGGAGGGCCCAAAACGGGGTGAACGGCATCTTGCCACCGTGGATCACCCGCTCCTTCAGCGACGTGTGCTTCTCGTTGTAGAGGCGGAACTGCTTGGAGATGTCTCTGACCTCGATGGCGACGCTCACGGTCTAGAGCTCCTCGGCGAAGTTGCCCTCGAGCCGGCCGAAGACAATCAGAGCCAGAAGAAAAAGACCGATACTCACCACCAGGACTGCACCGACCAGGGCAGCGTAGGTACCCACCCCCCACGTAGGCAGGACGTTGTGGGCCACGCCCTGGTACGAGTATTGGGTCACACCGTAAATGGCTCGTTGGAAGGTCATCACGATCGGGGTGATCGGGTTGACCAGAAACACGTACTGCAGCCAGTTCAACGACGGATGGTGCTTTTGCTCCCCGGACAGGAAGATCTGGCCGTAGGTGTAGACGATGGAGGTTCCCCAGAACCAAGCCATCAGCAGCACTTCGGTGAGGTGTTGCGTATCTCGAAGGTAGACGTTGACCGCCGACAGGAAGATGGAGATGGCACCGGTGAAGACCACAAGGGCCACGATGGCCAGCGGGAGAATAGCCACATAGGTGAAGTCGGGCTGGATGCCGAACAGCAGCAACGCGGCTACCAGCACCACCGCCTGGATGGCGAAGAGCACCATGGACACGCCCACAACGGAGAGGGCCAACAGCTCGCGGGGGAAGGCCACCTTCTTCACGATGCCGGCCTTGCCCACCACCACCGATGTCGCTCCCATCGAGGCGGTATTGAACAGGTTCCACACCAACAGTCCGGCGAACAGCCAGATAGCGAAGTTGGGCTGGTGGTTCCGAGCGATGATCTTGAAGACCACGTAGTAGATGCTCAAGACGAGGGCCGGGTTGAGCATCGACCACAGGTAGCCGAGGACCGAGTCCTTGTACTTGACCTTCAGCTCCGTCCGCGTGAGCAAGATGAGCAGCTCACGGTTGGTCCACAGGTCCTTGAGGCGCTGGCCCAACTGGACCTTGCCATTGACGACGGTGATCTGGTCATGACTCTGGCCGGGGACAAAACGGGTGCTTCCACCGATCGTGGCCACGCGCTCGGGTTCGGCCGGTGCCGGCTTCTCGATGCCGAGACTCACTAGCTGGCTGCCCCGGCACCGGCTGTTGGAACTTCCATGGCGTCCTTTTGGATCACCTCGTCGATGAAGCCGTACTCCTTGGCCTCCTCGGCGGTGAACCAGCGGTCGCGATCGGAATCAGCCTCGATCCGCTCTACCGGCTGACCCGTGTGGAAAGCGATCCGCTCGGCCATCATGCGCTTCAGGTAGATGATCTGCTCGGCCTGGATGGCAATGTCCGAGGCCTGACCCTGCATCTGTCCGGATGGCTGGTGCATGAGGATTCGGCTGTGGGGCAGGGCGAAGCGCTTGCCCGGGGTTCCTGCGCACAGGAGGAATTGACCCATCGACGCAGCCAGGCCGACACAGATGGTGCGCACGTCGCAGCGCACGTACTGCATGGTGTCGTAGATGGCCAAGCCGTCGGTGACCGACCCGCCGGGCGAGTTGATGTAGACGGCGATGTCCCGCTCCTGATTCTCCGCCTCCAGCAGGATCAGTTGCGAGCAGACCAGGTTGGCCGTGTTCTGATCGATGGCCGAACCGATGAAGACGATGCGCTCCTTTAACAGCCGCTGAAAGATGTCGGACCCTGGCCCGACCTCTGCACCGGTCTTCATCTCGGCGGGCACGCCCATCGAATCGGCAACCAGGGCATGCGAACGCAGGTGGTGGGTGTTGTCCATGGGGCCAAAGCCTAGTGGGTTGGGCCTGCCGATGGACGCAGGGTCGGGTGGTGGCGACAGGCCCGGTGAGCGGTTGAAAGCGCCCGAATGGTCGAAAGACCGGTCAGCCGCACCGGCCGCAACCTGGGCGATGCTTTGGCGGGTCATCTTCGGCCTCCGGCTCCGGCAGGGGGGTTCTAGCTGGGCGTTCGATGCAGAGTCAGCCCCGCCGCGCATCGTCCCGCATGTAGAGCGTGCCACCCTCGGGCAGCGGGAGGCGCCTCGGCCTGACCGGGATCCGATGACCCCGGTCGACAACGCCCTCCAAGAAGTTGGTGTAGCGGTCGATGATGGTCGGCCACCGGTAGTGGCGGAGCGTGTACTCCCGGCCCGCCTCGCCAAGCGTCGAACGCAGGCCCGCGTCACCCACCAAGCGCCCCACAGCCACCTCGAAGGACCGGTAGGACTCGAACCACAGCCCTCCGCCGGAGCGCTGACAATGCTCCATGGTGGCGGCGCAGGAGGCGTTGACCAAAACCGGAACCCCGAGGGTCCACGCTTCGAGCAGAACCAAGGAAAACGACTCGTAGGCCGAAGGCATGACCATCACCTCGGCGCCGGCCAGGATGTCCCACTTGTCCTCCTCCGACACCGTGCCGGTAGCCACGACGTCCGGGTGCTCGGCAATGGTGCCCGACACGGGCCCCACCAGGGCCAGGGCCAGATCGGAGGGATGACGCAGCTTGTAGCGGGCGAAGTACTCGGCCAGCATCGTGCAACCCTTGTGTTCGTCCACCCGTCCGAGATAGCAGAGGTAGGGCCGGTCCCCGATTCCGAGGATCTCGCTTCCCCTGCGGCCAGCGCCCACCGGTTCGTTGACGCCCAGGCCCAGCACGATCTGGGGTTTGGCCGCAATCCCGTAGGCGAACTCCATCAGTTGCCGCTCAGCATCGGTGTGGTAGACGAACCCATCGACCTGACGGAAGCTTTGCCGGAAGGCAGAGAGATACAGTGCCGGCTCGTCGTGGGCGGCTGGGTGAAGCACGGTGGGCACTGGCGACACCGCGATCCCGTCCACAGTGGTAGCGAACAGATACGGGTAGCAGGCCACCACGTCGGCATCGGTGCTGGCCACTGCGTCGACCAGACCGGGGCACATGGGTCCGTTGAGGGCGATCCAGCGCCGGGCCTCGGACAGCGGGACCGCTGAAGGGGCCAGTCGGATCTTGGCATCCAAGTCGAAGTACTCGAGCAGTCGTCGGCTGACCGTCGGGAAGCGGTGGACAGTGACGCCGTTGATGCGGGTGGTCCCGGCCGGTTCGGTATTCTCCCAGGTGAGGTGGTCGAGAGCACAGCTGGTCAGCACCTCGATCGTCCAGCCCGGGCGCTGTCGCAGTCGCTCGGCCAACATGCGCGCCGCCGTCTCCGCGCCACCAATGACTTCGGTGCCGTAGCGGGGCGTGACGAAGGTGAGCTTCACTCCTCCGCCGCCGGCCCGCCGTTGACACCGGCCGCCCGTCGACACCGGCCCCCCTCGCCCATCGGCTCACCCGTCACCGAGCACACGGGCGCCCAACAGACGACGATCACCGCTCCCGGATGGCGATGAGCAGATACTCGCCTGGGCCCAATAGGTGGGCATTGACCGCATCGATGGTGGCGTTGATCGCCGCTGCACCCTCGTCCGAGGCGTCCACGTGGCCGATCCTTCGGTCGTCCCCGCCGTAGGCGACGCTGTCCACACCGAACCCCCGCCCGGCGAGGAGGTGGCTCCAGGTCTCGGCATGGAGCGGTCGACCGGGCGCCAGGTCGCTGATCAGGTGGGAACTCGCAGCCATCCACGACTCCGGAGTGGCCGAGTGGACGACCAGAATCCCGCCCACGGCCAGCCGGGTGGACGTCAGGTCCAACACCCGCTCCCTCAGATTGGGGTGCAGCCACTGGATCGAGCCGGTCAACACCATGCCGGCCAGCGCCCCGTCGGCGACCACCTCCAGATGCTCGACGACGGCTTCCGCCCGGACGTCCAGTCCCCGCTGCAGGGCCGGCTCGATGAGCGATGGATCGGGGTCCACACCGTAGGCGTCGGTCCCCGACGCCACCAGGGAGTCCAACAGACCCCCGCGCCCGCACTCGGCCTGGAGGACCCGACCCCGCACGCCAGCCAGCGCGGCTGACCGCCAGGGGTGCCCACCACCGTGCTCCGGGGTCGACTTCCGGAACGGCACTGGCCGGCACCTCGGGGGACTTTTGGACAGCCACGGCTGCTTCGAGGTCCTCCACGTGGTCGACGACCACGTGGAACATCCTCGACACCGCCCATGCGAACTTCACGATCTGATGGACGATGAACCCGATGTACCAGCGAAGGGCCGAGCGGATGAGCCGTTTGACGAAATGCCCGACGAGCTTCTGTGACTCGACGGGCACGGCGATGTCAACGTAGGCGGACCGGTCGACCAACGACAGGGTGTCGCGCAGCCGTGCCCGGCCGTGCAGCCCAACCGGCGAGAACTCCAGGAACAGCTCATCGAGTTCTTGTTCGAGACCCGCCGGCAGGTCCCCCGACGCCCGGCGCCGGTTTACTTCGGCATCGATCTCTTCCATTACCTGGTGCAGATAGGTCACCCGGTCCGACGCTTCAGCGACCTCCGGAACCTCACCCTCGTTGGAGGCCACCGGAGGCGTGGGGGACTGCGCTGGTGGCACATCGTGACTATAGCCAGGGCCCCTCTGGGTCCCTGCCATCGCTTGGTGCAGACGCCCCGTCCCGCGGGCCGCGGCCCCGGTCGTAAGTAGTCTGGCTCTGCCGCGGGTGTGGCGGAATTGGCAGACGCGCCGGGTTTAGGTCCCGGTCCCTTCGGGGATGGAGGTTCGAGTCCTCTCGCCCGCACAGTGTTCTGTCCCATGACATCGCGGACAGACGAACCCACGAAGGGTAGATGATCAGGGGCTGGTGCCCAGGCGCTGGTAGTCCCTGGTGGGATCGAGGGTGAGGTGCCGGAGCAGCTCACCCGCCTCGCTCAGCACCCGGATGTCGAGGTCACAGACCAGAACGATGATCCGGCGTCCGGTGTGGGCCCGGCCGACGCCCACGTGGTGGAGCTTCGTGCCGTGGCGCAGGGTGAAGACCCCGGTCGTGTCGACCTTGTCGTGGCGCACCCGGGTGTGAGGGGTCATCGGGTACTTGTTCGGGTCCGGGTTGTCCTTTTCGAGTGCGTCGTAGGCCTTCCTCGGAGGCACCATGCCCCGGGCCGAGTGGGGCCGTTCTTCGTTGTAGTAGCGCACGAAAGTATCGATCTGGCCCTGGAGCTCGGCGATGGAGGTGGCGAGGTCCCGTTTGCGCAGCCAGCGCTTGAGCGTCTTGTGGAAGCGCTCGATCTTGCCTTGTGTCTGCGGATGGTAGGGCTTGCCGTGCTTGATGCCGATGCCCAGGGTGGTGAGTTCGGTCTCGAAGCCACAGCGTCCGTTGCGGAACTGAGCGGTGAAGATTCCGCCATTGTCTGTCAACATCGAGGCGGGAAACCCCCAGGTAGACGTGGCTTGATAGAAGGCAGCGACTACATCGGCGGCCGTAGCCACTGGCACCACCACGGCGGCGACCACCATGCGGGAGTAGTCGTCGACGAAGTCGAGGATCTCCACCTTCATCCCCTCCTCGGTCCCGTCGTCGATCACCCAGTGGGTCATGTCCGCCTGCCAGGTCTCGTTGGGAAGGGACGCCTCGAACCGGGCCCACGAGGTCCGTGGGCGCTTCTGGGGCTGGGGGGTGACGAACCCCCGCCGGACCAGTACCCGGTGGATGGTGGAGCGCCCGGGGGCCTTCCCGTGGCGCTGGCGCAGGTGGTAGCCGATGGTGAGGGGGCCGGCGTCCAGGCCCTCCTCGTCGAGGTGTTTGCGCATGGTCACGATCTCGTTTTCCAGCTCGACCGACGTCTGGGTGGGCCGACGATGGGGGGCCGTTGTCAGCGGGACCAGGGCCTCGTAACCACCGGAGTTGAATCTGGCCACCTGCTTGGCCACCCACGACTTCGACATCCCGATCGAGGAGGCCACTGACCGGAGGGACTGACCTTCCACCAGTACGGCATCGACTGCGTAACGAGCACGGTCCATGGACACCACCTGAGTAGGTGTCCACGATGTCATGGGACATGCTGTCCACTAAGTGATGGAACCAGACACTCTCGCCCGCACAGAGTGGGGTTGACCGCGAGGTGCCCGTCGCCGACCTCGAGCCGGCCAGGACCACGTGGGCTCAGTCCGGCTTCTGAATGATCAAGGCGAGGAGGTAACACGACTCGGTGTCGTAGTAGATGCCCCGGTTGGCGGCCAGCGCCACCGGGTCGAACTGCTGGCGGGCTACCGAGGGGCCTCCCCAGCTCAGTCCCCGTTCGGTGAGCACGGTGAACCCGGCTGCCTCCACCTTCGAGCGCAGCTGTCCGAGGTTGTACTCCACCTTGTGGTCCGGGTCGATGAACGCTGGCTGCTGCAGCCGGCAGACCACGGCATTAGGAGTGTCTATGGCCATATATCCGCCAGGCCGGAGGACCCGGAAGGACTCCTGCAGCACGATGTCGCCGTCGGACTCGGTTACGTGTTCGATGGACTGGCCGCTGTAGATCAGATCTACCGTGCCGTCGCCGGCAAAGGACAGGTCGGCCATGGACCGGTACTCGTAGCGGACCCGCCCCCGTTCGGAGTCGATCGTCCCGAACCGCTCCGAACGGTAGAGCGGGTGCCGGTCGTCAGGTGGCAAGTCCACCACCACCAACTCCTCGAAGTCATAGGGATAGCCCAGCGCCACCAGCGCCCCGCGTGCGTCCAGGGTGGCGCCACCACCCAGGTCAACGATCCGCCGGGCCGGCGGCAACCCGATGATGAACTCGCAACGACTGGCGTGGAGCGAGGTGTGGAGACCGGCCGGACCCACCGGCACCTCGGTGCGATACTCGCTTGAGCAGCGGATCCGGTCGACCACGTCGGCATGCGAAAGATGACCGGCCAGCATGGCGTCGGTCTGCTCGGTCCAGGCCGGTTCGTCGGGCTCGCGCCGGAGCAGGACGTTGTAGGCCATCCGGACTGCCTCACGTGGAGGAAGCTGGGTGAAGGACAAGGCGGCCAGTCTGGTTGCCTCCCGCCTCACCTTGCGCTCGATCCGGTGGAGCTGGGGAGTCACCTTGGCCATCGGTCCAGCGGTCGCCATCGGTCCAGCGGTCGCCACCGCCTCCATCGCCCCGGTCGCCCCGGCCTTGGCCTGCCCATTGCGTCCGTGGTCGACTTCGGGTCCCTGCGTTCTCACACCGTCTCCGATCGCTGACTACCGGACTCGGCGAACTTACCATCGCGCTCTGATCTGCCCGTGTCTGCTGGTGTCTGCCGTGTCTGCCGTGTCTGCCCGTGCGACGGCCAAGGTTAGGACCCCACGCCTGAGTCCGGCCGGCAACCGACGGTCGCCGCACCGCACCGGCGGTCACCGCTCGGGCCCCGCGGGCCGCCAGTTCCGGGGCGGCCTGGCAGCCGTCAAGCCGCCGAACCCG
This sequence comes from uncultured Acidimicrobiaceae bacterium, assembly GCA_963824355.1. Lineage (GTDB taxonomy): Bacteria > Actinomycetota > Acidimicrobiia > Acidimicrobiales > RAAP-2 > Bog-756. The sequence continues at coordinate 9,561 of CAWGOY010000006.1, forward strand.
CCCCCGGTCTTGCCGAGGAGGTCGGAATTCGGCCATGCTTCCCCGGTTCCATCGCCGTCGCGGACCACCGCTTGGTGGCCGCCGGCCACGATGGCCGTCAGCCGCCGGCGTACTGCTGCGACACGGACCACAAATTCTGGGAACACACTCGGAATCCACATACGGGAGGACATCATGGGAATGCTCGACGGCAAGGTGGCCATCGTCACCGGAGCGGGAAGGGGAATCGGGCGGGAAGAGGCCCTCTTGCTGGCATCCGAGGGAGCGAAGGTGATCGTCAACGACGTCGGAGCCTCCGTCCAGGGCGAGGGTGGCGACAAGCACCCCGCCGAAGAGGTCGTGGAACTCATCAAAGCCGGCGGGAGCGACGGGGCGGTCAACTCGTCCGATGTGAGCTCCTGGTCGGGGGCCAAGGAGCTCGTCGAGCAGGCCGTTGAGACCTTCGGACAGCTGGATATTTTGGTCAACAACGCTGGGATCCTCCGGGACAAGATGAGCTTCAACATGGAGGAGTCCGACTGGGACGACGTCATTCGCGTGCATCTGAAGGGCCACTTCGCACCGGCCCACCATGCCGCCGTCTACTGGAGGGCCAGGGCCAAGGCGGGCGAGACCGTACAGGGTCACATCATCAACACCTCATCGGAGGCCGGCCTGTACGGCAACGCCGGCCAGGCCAACTACTCTTCGGCCAAAGCCGGGATCGCCTCCCTCACCTGGGTGCTGGCCCGAGAACTCGAGCGGTACGGCATCACCGTCAACTCAATCTCGCCCCGGGCCCGGACCCGCATGACCGAGAACCTCTTCGGTGAGATGGCCAAGGCCTCCGAGGGCTTCGACGAGTGGGATCCGAAAAACGTGGCCCAGCTGGTGGCCTTTTTGGCTTCGGACGAGGCCTCCGATGTGACCGGGCAGAACTTCGTGGTCTTCGGCGGAAGCGTCTGGGCCATGGGCGGCTTCCATCCCGTGGGTGAGATCCACCGCGACTCCATGTGGACGCCGAAAGAGCTGGCCGGGGCGAAGGGCGAGCTGTTCAAGGAGGCCTCGTCGGGCATCCCCAAGTTCAGCTTCTTCTAGACCGGGGGCGCCCTCGTCCCTTCACCGGGTCACCATCTCACCAGGACACCATCGGGGCCGCTCTGAGTCGAGCTTCGCGCCTGACTGCTGGCTGAGGCCAGCGCGCCGAGGCGCTCGACGCCGTTCAGCTGCGGCTGGGGATCACAGCGGTGGCCGCCCCGACAACCTTCTCCTCACCGTCGGCGTTACGGAGCCGGACGTCGAGGTCCACCAGGTGGTCGTCGCCCTCGGTCCGCTTGCCGCTGACCACGATCTTGGTCCGGAGCTCCTCGTCCGGCCAGGTCTGCTTGGCGAACCGGACCTGGAACCTCCGGACGTTCCCGATGCCCACGTAGTCGGTGAGGGCGGTGCCCAGAAATCCCATTGAGAACATGCCGTGGCCGAACACGCTCGGCTGGCCGGCGGCTTTGGCCCCCACTTCGTCGTGGTGCATCGGATTGAAGTCACCCGACGCACCGGCGTACATCACCAGGTCGGTCCGGGTCAGGACCCGCGACTTCTCCGGGGCCTCGTCCCCCTCGGTCACGTCCTCGAAGTACAGCGCTGCATCACCCATCGGATCTCGTTCCCTTCTTCCACCGCGATCCTAGGTCACGGGCCTCTTCGTCACCACGGTTGCCTACCGTCCCGGTTCGGGATCACGGGGCAGTCCCAAGAGCCGTTCACCGATCACGTTCCGCTGCACCTCACTGGTGCCCCCGGCGATGGTGAGGCACTTGCTCTGGAGGACACCGTGGGCCGACGCCGCCGCATCGCCCGCGGTCACCGCGCCGTCGGGCCCGGCCAGGTTCAGACCGAACTCGTGGACCCGCTGCTCGAACTCGGCACCCAACAGCTTGCGGACACTCGATTCCGAACCGGGTTGGAGACCGCCCACCGACCGGAGCGTGGCCCGCATCCCCAACTGGGCCAGCGACTGCGCTTCGGCCAACAAGGCCCCCAGGTGGTCGAGGGTCACCGGGTCCTGCAGGGAGGCATCGGCCGCCACACGGGCCAGCACCCCCTCCAGCGCCCCACCGAAGGCCGAATCGCTGGACAACGAGACGCGCTCGTTGGCCAGCGTCGTCCGGGCCAAGCGCCAACCACCGTCGACCTCCCCGACCACGCAGTCGTCGGGGATAAAGCACCCGTCGAAGAACACTTCGTTGAACAGGGCGTCACCGGTGATCTCCCGGAGGGGACGGATCTCGATCCCCGGTGACTTCATGTCGACCAGGAAGTAGGTGATGCCCCGATGCTTGGGCACGTCCGGGTTGGTCCGGGCCAGGCAGATGCCCATGTGGGCCTTTCTGGCCACCGACGTCCACACCTTCTGACCGTCGAGTGACCAGCCACCCTCCACCCGGGTCGCCTTGGTGCTGAGCGAGGCCAGATCGGATCCGGCGCCGGGCTCGCTGAACAGCTGGCACCAGATGATGTCGCCACGGAGGGTCGGCGCCACCCACCGCTCGGTCTGTTCGGGCGTGCCGTGGGCCATGATGGTGGGCAGTGCCCAGGCGGCCACCGACAGGTTGGGGCGCCGGAGTCCGAACTGGTCGCAGAGCTGATCGATGACCAGCTGCTCGACGGCCCCGGCATCCCGGCCCCACGGCGAGGGCCAATGGGGGGCCAGCAGTCCCGCATCGGCCAGGGCCCTGCGCTGCTCGTCGGGGTCGTCGAGGGCGGCGATCGACTCCACCACCACGCTCAGTTCGTCACGGAGCTGCTCCGCCTCGGCGGGAAGGTCGATGGAAAGTCGTCGGCGTCGACCGGCCACCGCCTGGGCGGCCGAGCCCGCCCGCAACGGTGCCGTCCCTCCGACCAGCTGGCGCAGCGTGGTGGCCCGTCGCAGGTGGATGTGGGCGTCATGCTCCCAGGTGAACCCCATGCCACCGAGCACTTGGATTGCCCCGTTGGCCGCCCCCACGTAACCGTCAAGGGCCAGCGAGGCGGCCAGCTGGATGGCCATCCGGACCTGGCCTTCGTCGGGATCCTGCTCACCGGCCCGCTCAGACAGCGCGGTGCGGGCGTGGTCGACCACCGAGGCGGCGTCCCAGGTGGCAGCCACCGCCTGCTCGATGGCCACCAACAGATCGGCCAATCGGTGCTTGACCCCTTGGAACTGGCCGATGGGCCGACCGAACTGCTGGCGGGTCCGGGCATGCTCGGCCGCCGTGTCGAGGCACCACCGGGCGCCACCTGCCGCCTCGGCCGACGCCACCAGCAGGGCCAGGTCGCGTATGCGCTCGGTGTCGGACCCTTCGAGGATGCGGTCAGCTGGCACGGAGACACCGTCCACCGACCACCGTGCCGACCGGCGGGTGGGATCGAAGCTCGGGAGCGGCTCGACGCTGACCGCATCGCCGTCCTCGAGCAGTACCCAACGCACGGTCGATCCGTCGTGCACCGGGGCCAGCACCAACTGAACCGATGCTCCGTTCGGTACGGGCTGGAGAGCACCGATCACCACGAGGGATCCGTCCGGTCCGGGTCGACCGGTCAAACCCGGACGGCACTGCGCCGTTCCGTCCGGGGCCGCGGTCGGTACGACCAGTGACGCGGGAAGCGTCCCGTCAGCCAGCCCGGGGAGAAGCTCCTTGGCCAGACCGGACCGGCTCATCTCGGCCACCACCGCCGACACCACCGCGGTGGTGCTCCAGGGCCCCGGCGCGGCGCACCGACCGAACTCCTCGGCCACCACGGCCAGCTCGGTCATCCCGCCGCCCTGGCCACCGAACTCCTCGGGCAGGTGGATGCCGAGCGTACCCTGGGCACCCAGTTCCTCCCAGAAGGGAGGCAGCGTGTCGGTCTCGGCGTCGAGGGCTGCTCTCGTCACCTCCGGTGGGCACCGCGGCATCGATCCAGCGGCGCACTGAAGCACGCAGTTCCTCGTGTTCGTCGAGGATCCCGATGGGCACCGGTCAGCTCCCGGTTCCTCGGTCGGCCTCGATCACCGGCGCCGCGGTGACCAGGCTGGCCGTCGGTCGGGCACCGGTCCGAGCGGCTGTCGGGGTCTGCATGGGACAGGTTCTACCATTCCCGCCGGGCAAAACCAGAACCGGTTCTCGTCCCGACACGCCCCCTACCAGCCCTTGAACACCGGGGACCGACGCTCGGCGAAGGCGGCCAGGCCCTCCCGTGAGTCCTCGGTCCCCACCACCAGCTCCTGGGCCACGGCCTCGTCCCACAGGGCTGTCGCCCGATCGGTGTCGAGCGATCGGTTGGTCAGGTACTTGGCCATCCCGATGGCCTTGGTGGGGCCGGCGGCCAGACGCCCGGCCCAGTCGGCGACCAGTGCGAAGAGCTCGGCCCGGGGAACCACCCGATTCACCAGTCCGAGTCGCTCGGCGTCACGGGCAGGAAGATCGTCCCCGAAGAAGAAGAGCTCCTTGGCCCGCTGAGGGCCGATGAGCCGGGGAAGGAGGTAGCCGCCGCCGGCGTCGGGAGCGATCCCCCGTCGGACGAACACCTCGATGAACTTGGCCTCCTCGGCTGCCAGCACCAGGTCGCAGGCCAGGGCCAGGTGCATGCCCCCGCCGGCCGCGGTGGCGTTGACCGCGGCGATGACCGGCTTCTCGCAGTCGAGGATGGCGGTGATCAGCCGCTGCCATCCCTCGCGGATGAGGCGGGCGGCCTCGCCGACGGCGCGGTCGGGGGCGCCCTCGGGCCGGGCCGGGCCGGGAATCGAGGCGCGGAGATCGGCTCCGGTACAGAAGCCCTTCTCGCCGGCTCCGGTGAGCACCACCACCCGGACGGCCAGATCGGCCGAGGCCTCCTCCAACCAGACGATCACCTGTTCGCGCATCGCCGGGGTGATGGCATTGCCGGCCTCGGGCCGGTTGAGCGTGATCCAGGCCACCCCGTCCTCGATCCGCCGGGGGACGTGGTCCTCGCTGGGTTACCGGTCGCGTCGGTCATCGGCCATCACACCCGGTGGATGATGTTCATCCGCGACGTGCAGACCGGCTCGCCGGTGGCCTGCTCGCTCCACGCCGTCTCGACCACGATGAACGTCATCGTCTTGCCCTTCGACTCCTTCTGATAGGCGTCGACCACCGAACCCTTCCCACCAGGACGTCGCCGGCCACGATCGGCCGGCGGTAGGTGAACTCTTGCTCGCCATGGAGAATCAGCCCGCCGTTGGCCATCAGCGGCCCCAGGACTTCGGCCATGGGATTCCCTTCGGGTGCATCGGTCGGCTGGAGCTCCGGGTACGCCCCGAAATTCTCCATCACGAACGGGTAGGTGGGCGGGGCCGGAATACCCGCCAGTCCGGCCTCGGCGGCCGCCCTTGGGTCCCGGTAGATAGGGCTGCTGTCCTTGACCGCATCGGCGAACAGGCCGAGTTGCCCGCGCTCCACGGTCACCACCGTGGTACCCGTGGGCTTGCCGATGATCGTGCTCAGGATGTCGTCAGCCACCTGGGCTCCTCTCCTTTCGTCGGGCGGGACCCGCGACCACCACGGCGATCGCACCGGGTGGGCGACGCCGAGCCCGGTGCGCACCGTAGCGCGCCGACCCGAGGACAGGCAGATCGAAGGCTGCAGAGCCACCCGACGCCTCGGGGACATCTACAGTCCTCTCATGGGCCGACCCGACCTCTCGGTGCTGTCGACGACCCGGGCCATGGCCGACGCCGCCGCGGCGGCGGCCGCGGCCATCCTGCGCCAGGCGGTGGCGGTCAAGGGCACGGCCAACGCCATGTTCGCCACCGGCAACTCGCAATTGGCCTTCGTGGCCGCGCTGGTGGCCGACCCATCGGTTCCGTGGAGCCAGGTGGTCGCCTTCCACATGGACGAGTACGTGGGGGTGGGTCCTGACCACCCGGCCGGCTTCCGCCATTGGATCCACGACAGGATCGAGGTGCCGGCCCGGCCCCGGGCCGTGCACTACCTCGACGGGCTGGCTCCGCCCGCCCAGGAGTGCGATCGCTACGCCCGGCTACTGATCGACAATCCGCTGGATCTCTGCTGTCTCGGGATCGGTGAGAACGGTCACCTGGCCTTCAACGACCCCCCGGTGGCCGACTTCGATGACCCGGTCGACCTCAAGGTGGTAGAGCTGGACGATGCCTGCCGGCGCCAGCAGGTGAACGAGGGCCACTTCGCCAGCCGACGACGACGTCCCGGCCCTGGCCATCACCGTAACCATTCCGGCGCTCCTCCGGGCCGGGCGCGTCCTGGCCATCGTGCCCGAGGCCCGCAAGGCGGTCCCGGTCCGGGACGCCCTCGAAGGACCGGTCACCACCGCCTGTCCGGCCTCGGTGCTCCAACGGACGGGGCAGGCCTCGATCTACCTCGACCCTGACGCCGCCGCCCTGCTGCACCACCCCAGACCCGAGCCCTCCGACTCCCGGCGGTGACGACCCGGGCTAGCTCGGGTCGCCGGCAGGGTCGAGACCCAACCACCGGTCGAGGAAGGGGTAGGCCAGCGCGCCGTGCCACTGGTGTTCCCCGTCGAATATGTCGTGGGCCAGCCGCTCACCGGCACCATCAAGCTCGTACAGCCGGCGCAGACGGGCCACCGAGGCCTCAGCCGATGCCACCGGGAACAACAGGTCCTCACGACCCGACTCGACCAGCAAGGGCCGGGGGGCGATCAGGGCGCCCAGGTCGGCGTGCTCCATCTGCCCGAGCATGCCGAAGAGCACCTGTGATCCACACATGTTCCAGGGGACCTTGTGCGACTCGGCCCAGGACGAGAAGTAGCCGCTGACCACGGCAGCCCGCACCCGCGTGTCGAGGGCTGCGCCGAACAGGGTCATCGTCCCGCCGTAGGAGAAGCCGACCATGCCCATCCGGGCCGGATCGACCAGCGGGTGAGACTCCAGTACGTCGAGGCACCGGAACAGGTCCCACAGATTCTGGGTCAACGGACTCCACCCGCTCATCACCTGGTGGACCAAGTTGGTGTCACAGCCGTAGTGGTCGGGTGGGTTCCAGTCGGCCCGCTCCCCGAAGGCCCGCAGGTCGGGGGCCAGGACCACGTAGCCTCGCCGGGCCAGCGCCACGGCGTAGTCGTTGCCCGGTGCGGCCTCGGGGTCGAGTCCGCACACCCGGGATTTGCCGGGTCCGTGACCGTGGACTGCCAAGACGGCGGGACCGGGAGTCCGGCGGTGGTCGGGCACCAGCAGGTAGGCAGGAACCGACATGGTGTCCTCGGTGTCGAACACGATTCGATGACGCCGGTACCCGTCACCGACCTCTTCTTCAGTGAACTCGAGCTCGAGGGGAACCTGGTCGGGCCAGGGACCGAGCGTCGATTCCAGACGCTCGGAGAAGCGCGTCCGCCACGCATCGAAGGCGGTCGGGTCTTCATCAGGGAAACCGTCCTCCTCCTCGGTTGCCATCAGCCGACTCACCACCTGGTACCAGGGCGAGAAGTTCCGGCGCGGCGGGGGAAACGGCGACATGGAGAGGCTCATGAGCGTCCATCCTCACGGGTCGGACCTCCCGGCACAAGCAGCCGGTGGTCCTCTGTGCGGGTCGCCAACCGGTTGAGCACCCGGCCAGGTTGGGGCATGCTGGACCGATGACGGTCACCACCGCACTGGACATCCGACCCCTGTCGCCGATCATCGGGGCGGAGATCCACGGCATCGACCTGTCCCGTCCCCTGCCGGCATCGACCGTGGCCGAGGTGCGCGCTGCACTCAATACCCATCATGTCGTGTTCTTCCGCGACCAGGAGCTGGCCCCCGCCCAGCAGGCGGATTTCGCTCGCCAGTTCGGTGAGGTCACCGAGGGGCACCCGGTCATTCCCGTGCCTGGCTGACCATCCCGAGGTGCTGGCCATCGACAGCCGCGAAGATCGGGCCAGTTGGTGGCACACCGACGTCACCTTCCTGAAAGCACCAGCCTTCGGGTCGATTCTCTACATGCTCACCGCTCCCGAGGTCGGAGGGGACACCACCTGGGCCAGCCTTCAGGACGCCTACGACCGGTTGTCGGAGCCAGTCCGCAGGCTGTGCGACGAGCTCATCGCCATCCACTTCGACCCCTGGTTCGCCGCCGACGTCGACGCCCGGGGCGGCTACGAGTGGGAGGGCACCCACTACGACAAGTTGGTTCCCGCCCTCCACCCTGTGGTCCGGACCCACCCGGAAACCGGCCGCAAGGGTCTGTTCGTCAACCCCCAGTTCACCCAGTCCATCCTGGGATTGTCGAAGATCGAGAGCAACGCCCTGCTGGACATGCTCTATCGGCACTGCGAGCAGCCCGAACTGACCTGCCGGTTCCACTGGGAACCCGGGTCAGTGGCGTTCTGGGACAACCGTGCCACGCTGCATTACGCGCTCGACGACTACGGCGACGCCACCCGCATCGCCCACCGGGTCACCCTTCGCGGCGACGTGCCCTTCGGCCCGGCCATGCCCCGTCGCTGACCGGACCGGTCTGCCGACCGGAAGGGAGCGATCACCGCCGTGGCGTTCCACGCGATCAGGAGCGGTGGGCGGCCCTGCCCGCTCAGCTCCCTTCGGCTTCGGCCTCTCCGGTCGTGGCCGAGGCGATGACCGCGGCGGCATCGGACGGGCCGGTTCGGACCGAGGAGGGCACTGCCCCCGACACGGCGAGTGCCTCTTCACTGGCACCCAGATAGGCCGCCAGTGCCCGGGGATCAGACGCCACCTGTTCGGGTGTCCCCTGTGACACCACTGCACCGGTCTCCATCATTACCACCTGGCTGCACAGGGCGAACACCAACGGCACATCGTGCTCCACCAGGACAATGGTGGTGTCAGCCAACTGGTGCAGTCGCTGCAGAAGCGGCACGAACGCCTCGGCTTCACGTTGGGCGATGCCGGCGGTGGGCTCATCGAGCAGCAGCAGCCGGGGTTTGGCCAGCACGATCGAGGCCAGGTCGACCACCCGCCGCGTCCCGGTCGAGAGCTGGGCCACCCGGTGGCGCCGGAACCGCTCGATCCCGAAGGAGGTGATCACCTGGCCCACCGCGTCGAGCTTGTCCCGCTCGGAGCGGCGGGCCCAGGGGAGCTGGAGGGTCGAGGAGATCACGCCCACGGGCCGCCGGGCGTCGAGGGTCAGCAGCAACACGTCCTCCACCGACAGCTCGGGGAACAGCCGGCAGTCCTGGAACGAACGGACGAGGCCGAGAGCGGAGCGCTCCTCGGGGAGGTACTCGACGAGGCTCTCCCCGTCCAACAGGACCGAACCGGCCAGCAATACGTAACTGCGCAACCAGTAGACGACAC
>CAWGOY010000007.1:0-60501 GCA_963824355.1 uncultured Acidimicrobiaceae bacterium
CTAATCCCGTCCTGTGAAGGCCCGGTTAACCCGTCGGGGCTCAGTGGTCGGCTTTTGGAGCGACAGGCGCTGGAGCTGGGCGCAGAGGCCTGCGATCTCCCGTTGCAGCGCCACCGGGTGCAGGGCATTGCGGGCCCTAGTGAGGCCCGACTGCTGGGCCGGGGTGAGTACGCCTGCGGCCACCAAGCGCTGATAGGGGCTCAGGGCCTTGTCGTGGCGCTTGATGACCTTGGCCCCGACCCGTTCCCGGCTGACCAGCTTCTGCTGGGTGAGGAGGAGGTTCGTGTACGTCCGGTCGAGCTCCCAGATCCGGTTGAGGACCCTCCACTCCGCGTCGGTGTCGAATCTCAGGTAGCCGACCAGCTCTCGGACGTGGGTCCAGTTCTTCTGCTCCACGTGGCAGCCGTCGTTCTTGTTTCCCGGCCGTGACCTGGTGAAGGTGATCCTCCGGGAAGCGCACCACTCAGCGAAGGGAGCATTGATGAACTCACTGCCGTTGTCGGAGTCCACGCCGAGGATCGGGACCGGGAACACCGAGACCACGTGCTCCATGGCCCCGATGACCTGGACCGCCGCCTTGTTGCGGATGGAGCGGTTGACCGTCCAGCCCGTGGCCACGTCGGTGACGGTGAGCGTGAAGCAGAACTCGCCGAAGGAGTTACCCCCTTCGTGGCCCACCAGGTCGATCTCGACGAACCCGGGACGGGCCTCGTCCCACTCCGACCAGGTGCGGATGGGGATCTGGGACTTCAGCAGCGAACCCGGCTTGGTGTGGCCGCGGGCACGGAACTCGGCCAGGACCTTCGGCGCCGGCCAGTCGGCGGTCGATGGTTGCCGGGCTCATGGCCAAGAGCAGGACTGCCTCCTCGTCGGTGAGGTCGAGCTCCCCGTCCCGGCGCAGGAGGGGGACGAGCACCGGGAGCATCGGTGCCAGTCGCTTGCCAGCCGGTGCCCGTGCTGCCCGCCAGCACAGCTCGAGGGCCGAGACCACTCTCGGGGAATAGATCACCGGGCGGGACGACCGCTTCCGCACCCGCTCAGTCGGGCCAGGATTCCGCAATCGGGCCCGGGCGTAGTCACGGTGCCAGCCGGTCAGATCGACCACCTGGTCCAAGATGGCCGACTTCTCCTTCCGTGTCCCTCGCCGATACTGGATCGCCAGCTTGTTGGTCACGGCACGTCGCTCACCCATCGAAAGCTCCATGGATTTGGCGTAGTCGTGGCCGGTCCCCAGGCGGAGGTTTTCAGATGAGGCAACGAATACGGCTACACGGAGGTTTCTGGTGAGTCAATGCGCGCCATCACGCCACCGCGGTACCACCGGTAGGATCGGCCGGTGGCCGCACCCTCGTTGTTGTACGTGACCCAGGTCGCCCCGTACCACGACGGGCCGGCCGGCGTCCACGGCGTGCTCGACCAATCGACCACCGCTCTGGCCCAGCTGGCCGATGCAGCTGGACTCGACTTCCGCCGGGTGACCGACGTACGCACCCTCGAGACGACAGCCCTGTCGTCCGGCCGGGTGGTGGCCCTGTTCACCATCGGCGAAACCCCCTGGTCGGCCGAACAGCGGTCGGTGCTCCTCAGGTTCGGTCCGGAGCGGGTCGACCTCGATCCTGGCCCTGCACTCGGCCACCGACTCCTGCTACGGGTGGGATGACTACAGGCTGCTCGTCGGAGCCCGCTTCAACGGCCATCCGTGGACCCAGTCGTGCACATTGGATGTCATCGAACCCGACCATCCGGCCGTGGCCCATCTCGGAGCGACGTGGCCGTGGCACGACGAGGTCTACCAGTTCCGAGAGTTGCGTCCCGACGCCCGAATCCTGCTGGCAGCACGACCGGCCGAGCTGGCCGGCTCGGAGCCGGATGCGGAGGCGGAGCATCGTGTCGGTGAAGGGGCACGGTTCGCCTATCCCCTGTCGTGGTACTTCACTGAAGGCGACGGGAAGGTGTTCTCCACTTCGCTCGGACACTTCCCCCACGCCTGGGAGAGCCCGGTCTACCTCCGGCATCTGACCGGCGGCCTCGGGTGGGTGACCGCCGGCTGAACTTCCTGGGTTCGATTACCGGAGCCCCGGACCCGACCGATGGGAGCCTCAGGCTTCCCGCTGCACCACAAGGGCTTCCCAACCGCCGACCGTCACGGTGCCCGCCACCAGTTCGCCCTCACGTGTTCGGACGGTGGCCAGCCGCACCGTTCCGGACGGCACGTCCACCACGGCATCGCGGTCGGACAGGTTGGCCACCACCACGAATCGGTCCCCCCGACCCCAGGCCCAGACTCCGTCGGGTGCGGCCAGTGACCGGTAGTCGCCGGCGTGGAGTTCGGGTTCCTGCCGGCGCAGGGCGATCAGATCGCGAGTGAGGTGGAGCATCGACCGGGGGTCGGAGCGCTGATCGGACACGTTGCAGGCGGCCAGGTCACCGAAGGGCAGCCAGGGACGGACGCCGGGGCTGGTGAAGCCGCCTCCGGTGACGTTCTCCCACGGCATCGGGGTCCGCATGCCGTCTCGCCCGGCGTAGGCCGGCCAGTAGCGGACACCCAGGGGATCGCGCAGGTCCTCCCTCCGCACCTCGGTATCCGGCAGGCCGATCTCGTCACCCTGGTAGAGCACCGGGGTGCCCCGCAGGCAGAGCAGCACAACCATGGCCACCCGGGTCCGGGTCGGGTCACCCTCAGCCCAGCGGGTGGCCAGTCGGGACATGTCGTGGTTGGACCCGGTCCACACCGGCCAGGCTCCGGCGGGCAGGGCCCGCTCGGTGTCCTCGACGATCGACCGCATGGCCGCAGCCTCGAGGGGCGAGCTGATGAACGGGAAGTTGAAGGCCAGGTGCAGCTCGTCCTGTCCGGTCCCGTAGTAGGCGGCCAGGGCTTCGACCGGCTGCACCGGTGTCTCCCCCACCAGCACGGTGTCGGGGTACCGATCAACCAGCTGGCGCCAGTGCCGGATCACCTCGTGGACCTCGGGCCGGTTTCCGTTGTAGACGGGCTTCTGCCCGAACAGCTGGACGTCCAGGGGGTCGATCGTCGGTGGACGGTGGGTTGTCGCGTAGGAGCGCGTCCTTGATGATGATGTTGCAAACGTCGATACGGAAGCCGGACACGCCCCGGTCCATCCAGTACTCCATGATCCCGTCGAAGGCCTGGCGCACCTCCTCGTTCCACCAGTTGAGGTCGGGCTGCTCGTCAAGGTGGTTGTGAAGGTAGTACTGACCGGTGGTGTCATCGAGGGTCCAGGCCGGCCCGCCGAAGCTGGACACCCAGTTGTTGGGCGGCGACCCGTCCGGCTTGGGGTCGGCCCACACGTACCAGTGGCGATGGTCGGCCGTTCTCGACGAGCGCGAGTCGACGAACCAGGGATGCTGGTCGCTGGTGTGGTTGGGGACCAGGTCCATCAGACCCGGATGCCGTGCCGCTCTGCCTCGGCGATCAGCCGGTCGACGTCGTCGACGTGCCCAGATCAGGCTGGATCGCCAGGTAGTCGGCCACGTCGTAGCCCCAGTCGGCATTGGGTGAACACGGTGACCGGGCTGAGCCAGATGCCGTCGACGCCCAGCCAGGCCAGATGGTCGAGATGGCTCGACGATGCCGGCGACAGTCGCCGTTCCCGTCTCCGTCGGAGTCGGCAAACGAGCGGGGGTAGATCTGATAGAGCAGCCCGGTCCGCCACCAGGGGCCCTCGCCATGTGGCCATGAGGACTCGACAGCACCGGTCGGTCGGTCGGTCATGCTACGGGACCGAAGCGCCGGTCAGGGCCTGGCGCCAGGGCGTCATGTCGAGTTTCGGGTAGCGAGCGCAACGCCGTCCAGCGTCTCCGTGTTCCAGTAGGGGTGCCCAGGCTCAGGAAAGCCGAGCACGGTGAGCTGGCGGAGGTTGGTGTGCCGCATGAACCGGTGCCAGGCCGATCCCTCAGCCGCCTGGGGCCAGGCTTGAAAACCCAGCCAGTCGGTGTCGAGCGGTTTGTAGGCCACGTGAAGCATGAACCGGGCGACCACCCGGCGCCGACAGGGAGGTGCCCCGGTGGTAGACGTCGGGACGGTAGGCGAGCACCGAACCGGCCGGGCCCGATGCCGGCACTTCAGCAGCGTAAAGGTCGGCATACTCGGTCAGATCGAGGTAGGTGCGCTCGACCGGTATGTCGCCGGTCATCCGCCGCGACACCACCCGGGTGGCGGCCGTCTCTGGCGTCACGTCGCTCAGGTAGATGAACAGCTCGAGGTGCTGGTACCCGGGGTCGGCCCTGGGCACCACCAGCGTGTGGTTGCCGTAGTCGACGTGGAGCAGCTGCTCGTAATCGGGAGCACCATCTGAGTACTTGGCACTGGCCAGTGCCCTGGTAGAGCCGAACCTGATCGGTCCCGAGGAGATCCTCGGCCAGGTCGATGAGGGCGTCGTGGACCACCAACTGGTTGAGGGCCATGCTCTCGAAGGGGAACACCGGCTTGGCTGCGTCCCATCGGGCGTCGTACGGCTCTCTCGTCGGATCGTCCCGGGCCGCGCCTACCACCTCGGCCGAGGGAAACAGGCCGGAGAGCGCCTGCTGGGCGGCAGCGATCTGGTCAGCCGGCAGGAAGTGCTCGAGCACGCACCAACCGTCCTCGTGCCACTGTTCCCGTTGCTCAGCGCGGAGCACGCCCTGGTCCACCTACCCGGTATACCAGCGGCGACCTACAGGCGGCGACACGTGCTGTCGGGTCCTCCGGACGAAAGCGGCGTCGAGTTCGGCACCGGTACCGGCACGCTCACCCGCTGGGCAGAGGGGCGAACGGCTGGACGCTGACCCAACAGGTGAACTGAGGGATCTTGTCCTTGGGCATCTTGCACAGGGAGGAGACCGGCGAGTTGATATGCAGTCGAACCACCTGGTACTCGGTCGGGCCGTAGCGCTTGTCCGGCCCGTAACTGAGGATCGGGCTGTAGGTTCCGGGGAAGTTGGTGATCTTCGACATGGCGGTGACAAAGGTGCGCCGGTTGAGGTCGGGCCCGGCATTGCGGGCCGCCTCAGCGAACAGCCGGATGACCTGGCACCAACCGACGACCGGTCCTTGCTCCTCGAGATAGTCGGAAAGGTTACCCGGAGGGATCTGGGGATAGGCCTTGTGCCAGGGAATCCAGCAGGACCGAACCTGGGGGTCGTAGCCACCCTGGCTCTGCGGACGATCGTCGTCGATGCCGCCTAGGGTCTCGGTGGTCAGGCCCTCCTGGCCGTCCAGGGCCTTGGCGTAGGGAACCGGCAGGAGGCCCAGGGCCGTCTCGATGCTCGATTCGTAATCGCTGAGCAGGAGCTTCGGGAAGTACTGCTGGTCGGTCTCGGCCTGGAGAACCGGATAGAAGACGTTGAAGGGGATCAGCGGGATCACCGAGGTCACGCCGGCGCTACGCAACTCTTGGACCGCCAGCGGGGCCTGGGTGTCCGTGGTGGCCGTCTCGGTCGGGTCCGATGCGATGGTCTCGACCACCGGAGTTACGCCTGCCCGCTGCAGGTCAGGCAGGAGGTACTGATTGAGCGCCACCTGGTCGGAAGCCCGGTCCCCGGCGATAACGCCGACCTTGACGGTGCCCCCGATGAGGTCGGCGCTCAATCCCCAGTTGACCACGGCCTGGAGGATGGTGGCCTGATCGGGTCCCGTCCACCACAGATAGGGCGAGCCCTCGTTCGTCCAGTTGGTCACCGTGGTCCACTGGCCGATGAACGGGGTGTGGCCCTCCTGGGCGACGCAGAGTTGGTTGTCACCAGTCCAGTCACCGAGACCGTCGAGTACGGCGAAGGCGGCTGGCGAACCCTCCGTCCACGTCTTGCACAGAGCGCGCATGTCGGACTCGCTGGTGGGGTCGAAGGTGGTGATGATCGGGTTGATCCTGCGACCGTTTATCCCGCCCGAGTCGTTGATCTGCTTGACGTAGAGCTGAATGGCCTTGGTCTGCTCGCCGAACTCGACGTCGGACGCGAACCCCTCCTGGCCGGCCAGCGAATTGAGCGAGACCACCGGGAACACCACGTTGATGGTGTTCTTGGTCACACCCCGGATCGAGGTACTGGCCCGGCTGACCGGGCTCGGTCCGTTCCCACTGGCACCTGACGCCGGTGAACCGGTGGTCGACGGTGACTCGGACGGCGAGCTCGGTGGTGCGGTCGCCACCCAAATCCCGAGGCCGACCAGTACCGTGACCACCATGACCAGCGTGCGGATCTGGGTGCCTCGGGGCCGACGCACGAAGTGGCCCCATGACCGGCGTAGCCCCCTCAGCGGGTTCCAGCGTGACAGCCCGCTCATGCGCATCGCTCCTTCATGTGCCGCACGGAGCGTACTCGCCGACGGTCCCGGGCCGCCGGTCGCCGGACGGAGATCGGACAGACGGCCGGACTGTCGATCCCATAGGACCCTTGGTTAGGTTGGGGCGGGTTCGTCATCCCACCGCCCGTCGGACCTGGATGACGGCCGAGCAGTCGGGCCGGGGGCCGGACAGGGATCGACAAGGAGCGCTGAGCAGATGGAGGGTGGATCCCACGATCGGGGCGGAAAGCAGGTACTCGACCCCGACCCTGCCCAGTCGAGCTCCGCTACCGCACCCGAAGGGACCTGGGTGGCCGTCCAGGTCGCCGACCTGGTCAAGCGGTACCCGAAGGCTCCGAAGGACTCCCTGGCCGGAGTGAGCTTCACCGTGCGCCAGGGGGAGGTCTTCGGATTCCTCGGTCCGAACGGAGCGGGTAAGACCACCACCATCGGCATCCTGACCACCCGCATCCGCCCCACCCGAGGTCGCGCCCTGGTGGCCGGGGTCGACGTGGTGGCCGACCCGGTCGGGGCCCGGCGGGTACTCGGGGTGGTGCCCCAGCAGAACAACCTCGACCGGTCCCTCTCGGTCCGACAAAACCTGGTGTTCCACGCCAGCTACCACGGCGTGCCTCGGGGCAAGCGCCAGCGCCTGGCCGATCAGCTCCTCGATCAGTTCGGATTGGCCGATCGGCCCAATGGCCGACCCGACGACTTCTCCGGCGGCCAGATCCAACGGATGATGATCGCCCGAGCGCTGATGCACTCCCCGTCGGTGCTGTTCCTGGATGAGCCGTCCACCGGCCTCGACCCGGCTGCCCGACTGTTTCTCTGGGAGAAGGTGGGCGAGCTCAAGGCATCGGGGACCACGGTGGTGATCACCACCCACGACATGGACGAGGCAGCCACGCTGAGCGATCGGGTGGCCATCATCGACCACGGGAAGCTACTGGCCCTCGACACCCCTCACGCCCTGGTGCGGGGTATGACGGGAGACCGCACCCTCGACTGCACGGTCGAGCCCGGATCGGGGGCCGTGGCCGAGACCATCACTCGGTCGCTACGCGCCCTGGAGGGCGTCGGCGAGGTCGAACACGTCGACGACCCCGGCGGAAACGGATGGCGCTACCGGATCTCGGTCGAGGGGGAGGCGGCGCCGTTCGTGGCTCCGGTGGCCCAGGCCATCGGGACCCGAGGAGGCCGGCTGACCGACGTCCGCCTGGGCGAGCCCAACCTCGAAGACGTGTTCATCCATCTGACCGGAAGGGCCCTCCGGTGAGCCAGACGGCAACCGGTCCTGCCGGGTCGCCGGCCTGCCGGTCGGCCGGGTCTGCCGGCCGGCGGAGTCGAGCCTCGCCCCCTGGGGCCCGTGGAAGACCGGCCTCGCCATCCTGCGCCGGGACCTGTTCGTCACCGGTCGTGAGTTTCCCATCTTTCTGGCCCAGGTCATCCTCCAACCTCTGTTCCTCCTCTTCGTCTTCGGCAAGGTGCTCACCCAACTGGGTTACGCCCGTCCCGGCTACGAGCAGGTGCTGTTCCCCGGCCTGGTGGCCCTGGCCGCGGTGCTGACCGGACTGCAGAGCACAGCCCTGCCCCTCGTCATCGAGTTCTCCTACAGCAACGAGATCGAGGACCGGCTGCTGGCGCCCCTGCCCATCGGTGCGGTGGCGGTCGAGAAGGTGGTCTTCGCGGCCATGCGGGCCTGCGTGGCTGCCGCCGTCATGTTCCCGGTAGGGGTATGGATCCTGGGCTCGATTCCCTGGCAGGCGTCGACGGCTCCGGCGGTGGTGGCCATGATCATCCTTGGCGCCCTGCTCGGCGCGGCCATGGGCCTCATCCTCGGCACCTACGTCCCGCCCAATCGGATCAACGTGACCTTCGCCCTGGTCCTGACCCCGCTCATCTTCACCGGCTCGCAGCCAGTACCCCTGGCCATCGCTCGGCCACATCCGCTGGTTCCAGGTGGTCTCGGCCCTCAACCCGATGACCTACGTCAGCGAGGGTCTCCGGGGGCTGATGGCCCCGAGCGTGCCCCACATCCAGACCTGGATCTGCTTCGTGGTGGCTGTCGGCGTCTCTGGCGGTGCTCATGGTGGTGGGCATGGTCGGCTTCATCCGGCGTGCGCTCGGTTGAGCCCCCCGGTGTGCACGGTCGACCCCGGTAGCGGCACCGACCCCGTTACGCTGCGGCCATGGACGACAAGGAGCTCTGGGGCCTGCTCGACCCGTCGACACTGGAGAAGATCGTGGTGGTCTCGCCCCACTTCGACGACGCCGCCCTCGGCGCCGCCCACCTGCTCGACCACCTATCCGGGGAGCACCGTGATCACCGTGCTGGCCGGGCGGCCGCCGGCCTATCCCGACGAGGTCACCGACTGGGACGCGGCCGGTGGCTTCCGGCCCGGCGACGACGTGGTGGCCGTCCGCCAGGCGGAGGACCGGGCCGCCATGGCCTCGATGGAGGCCACCCCGTGTGGCTCGACTTCCCCGACCACCAGTACCTGGCCCCCGAGGACCGACCGACACCCGAGCGAGGTGGCCCCGGCCCTCGAAGAGGCGATCGTCGGCGGCTCGACCCGAGCGCGGTCTTCCTCCCCCTGGGCCTGGCCAACCCCGATCATGTGCTGACCCACGACGCCGGCCTGCTGGTGCGGGCTGCCCTGGCTTCGAGGACGAGGCGAAGTCCGACACCCCGTCATGGTTCTGCTACGAGGACGCCGGCTACAAGCACCTTCCGGGCCTGATGGCCTGGCGGATCTCCAAGCTCTTCCGCAGTGGGCTGTGGCCCACGCCGGCCGTGGTGCCCGATCCGCCCGGACATGGACCGGAAGCGGAAGGCCATCGGCGAGTACACCAGCCAGATCGGACCGCTCGAGCGGGATCACCTGCTCACCGAACGGCTGGCGGCCAACGTCCCCGAGCCGTACTGGCGGCTAGCCCCGCCGCCGCCCGGGGTGGGAGCGCCTAACCTCAGCCGATGATCTCGATGAACGATGACCGAACGGAGTGACGGCCGTCCGACCTCCGTGCGACAGGGAGCCGGGTTGAGCGCCACCGGCACCGGCGGCTCCGTCGACGGCACCGGCGTCGGACCGGAGAGTGGCCCTGGTCACCGGGGCCTCGTCCGGCATCGGGGCGGCCACCGCCCGTCTGCTGGCCGCCGGCGGGACCACCGTGGCCCTGGTGGCCCGGCGGGCCGACCGCCTCGAGGAGGTGGCGGACGACTGCCGGCCAGCGCCCCGGCGTCGCGGGCCTGGCCGGCCGACCTGGCCGACCCGAGGTGCCGCCGCCGCTCGCGCTCTGGCCATCTGGGACGAGCTGGGACCACTCGACGTGGTGGTCAACAACGCCGGCATCCCCATGCGCCGGCCGGTCCAGCGCCTGACCATGGCCGAGGTGGAGCGGGTGATGACCGTCAACTACCTCTCACCGGTGGCCATCACCCTCGCCCTGCTCCCCCGGATGCTGGCGCGTGGCTACGGGCACCATCGTCAACGTCTCGAGCCTGGGTGGCCGGCTGGGCATCGCCCACGAGGCGGCCTACAGCGCTTCCAAATTCGCCCTGGCCGGCTGGAGCGAGTCGCTGGCCGCCGACCTGTAGGGCACTGGCGTGAACGTGCGCCTGGTGCTGCCCGGCGCCATCGACACCGAGATCTGGGACCAGCCCGACAACGACCCGCCGTCCTACGCCGGGCCGCTGGCGCCGGCCGAGGAGGTGGCTGCCGGCATCGTCGACTGCATCAGCAGCGGGCGGTTCGAGCACTACATTCCCGACATGAGCGCGGTGGTGGAGATGAAGACCAAGGACTTCGACGGCTTCATGGCCGGCATGACGGGCCATGGCCGCAGCCCCGGATGCCAGCGGGGGAGCCGGCGATGAAGGCCCTGCTGTTCGGGTCCCGACCCGATCCCGACGAGCCGCGGCCGGTGCCCACCGACGAGTTGGAGGAGCGGTTGGCCGCACTTCCCTTCGGGCTGCACCACCTGGAGGACGCCCGTCCCATCCACCCCGACTGGGTGGTCACCCGTCCGATCATCTCGGGCGTGTGCGGCTCGGACACCAAACTGGTGCTCGGCGAGTTCGAGGACGGCGACATCGACAATCCGATGGCCGCCTTCTCCTCGCTTCCCCACGTGCCCGGCCACGAGGTGGTCGCCGAGGTGGTGTCCCTCGGCCCAGAGGCCCGGGGCGTCGAGGTCGGCCAGCGGGTGGTGCTCAACCCCTGGCTGAGCTGCGCCCCCCGGGGCATCGAGCCCCTCTGCCCGCCGTGCCAGGCCGGCGACCTCAACATGTGCTGGTCGTTCACCAAGGGCGACATCAGTCCCGGGGTCCACGTCGGGCGTGGTCACCGGGGCACCCGGCGCCTGGGCCGAGCTGCCTGGCCGCCCACCACTCCATGCTCATCCCGGTGCCCGACGACGTCTCCGACGAGGCCGCCGTGCTGGCCGACCCCTTCTCGGTCTCGTTCCACGCCATCGTCCGCAATCCGCCGCCGCCCGGGGGCCGGGTGCTGGTCTTCGGGGCCGGCGCCCTGGGCCTGGCCAGCGTGGCCATCCTCCACCGCCTCTACCCGACGTGGAGGTGGCGGTGGTGGCCCGGTTCCCGGCCCAGGGGCGATGGCCCGGCAGTTCGGCGCCTCGCTGGTCTTCGCCCACGAGCCCCGGCTGGCCCTGGTCGAGGCGCTGGCCGACTGGTCGGGCGGCGTGCTCCACCAGGCCTTCGACGGGCTGCCCATGGCCCATCCCGGCCACGTCGACGTGGTCTACGACTCGGTGGCCAAGCCCGAGACGTTCGAGGTCGGGGTGCGGGTGCTGGCCGAGCGGGGTCGGCTGGTCTACACCGGGGTGGCCGTCCCCGGCCGGTGGGAGTGGACGCCCGTCTACTTCAAGGAGCTCACCATCGTCGGCTCCAACGCCTTCGCCATGGAGGAGTTCGAGGGGGTCCGACGCCACGCGCTCGACCACTACCTGCACTTCGTGCAGGACGGCCGGATCGACCTCGACCGGCATGGTCACCCACCGTTACCCGCTCGAGAACTGGTGGGACGCCTTGAAGACGTTGGCCCGCCCCGAGGAGAGCGGCGTGCTCAAGGCCACCTTCGTCCCCAACGGGGTCAGGGCCTGACGGTCGACGTGGCTCAGGCCGGCAAGGCCTCAGCCGAGACCCTTCTGAGCACCGAGACGGGCTCTGAGAGCTGAGCCCCTATCGGGCATCCGTTACACCCGCTGGTCCGCTGGGTAGCGTTCACGGATGCCACCAGACCAGGTGGTGCAGGGCAGGGCACCGATCCACCAGCAACTCTCATTCGATGACCTCGCCGAACTCGATGCCCTTCGGGCATCCGATGAGGCCAACGCCGACGAAGTAATTCGCGAGCTGCTGTCGGTCCCGTCCGTCACCTGAAGAAGCAGGTCCCCGTGGCGGGCCGAAATCAGCCGTACATGTCCGGGTGCTCATCGCATCTCGGCTGGCAAGATGCTCAAGCGAAAGCGACTCATCGAGGTGGGGCGGCCTCAGGTTCGCGGTACCTTGCGGGGAGATTCCGCGACGGCCTTGACCCGTTCGAGAGTGCGGAGCATGTCCCGCTGGTTGCGCCGCTCACGTAGGAATCCGCCTAGTGGGCGCCAGACCTTGGTGAAGAAGTTGTCGCCGAGGTCGAATGACTCGGTGACGTCGGTACCTCCGTCGTCCGTGGCGCGAAACTCGTAGCGCCAGGTGTTGACAGGGCGGTCGCCCATGATGACCGCGAACTCGAACACCTGCCCGGGCACACAATCGGTGATCTTGCACGTGGTCCAGTAGACAGGCCACTTCTCGTTTCGTTTCACGTGCCCCCGATACCTCGCACCGACCTCCGGCTGGGTCGCACCATCCATCCACTCGGCCTCGATCACCTCTGGGCTGTACTCGCCCATCTTCGTGATGTCACTGACGAGCCCCCAGACCTTGTCCGGAGGAGCGTCAATTTCGAGATCGACCGCGGCGCGGATGCCCGGAAACGTTAGGGCGTCCCGAAGCCGAAGCCAAAGCCAGAGCCAAAGCCAAGGTCACTCGCCCGCTCCTGCTCGGCGGCGACCGCCACGGACGACAGGAGGCGGGACGTCAGCCGGCCGGGCTCAGGGACTCGAACCGTGCGAACCGCCGGGAGGCCGCTTCGGCCCACGCCGCATCGGGCTCGATGGTGGCGCTCCTCCCCGACCGAGTGGCCGGCCGCATCGAAGGAACGCTCGAGATCAGCGGCCATCCGGGCCAGGAAGGCCGCGCCCAGCGCGGCACCCTCGGGTACGGCCACGGTGTCGACCGGGAGTCCGGTGGCATCGGCCACCGCCTGCATCCAGTGCAGCGAGCGTGAGCCACCGCCGGTGGCCACGATCCGGTGGGCAGCGAAGCCGGAACGCTCGATGATCCGCCGGATCACGAATCCGCTGGCCTCGTGGGCTGCCCGCAGCAGCGACTCGGGTCCCTGGGCGATGTCCAGGTCGTGCAGGCTGGCCCGCAGCCCCGGGTCATGGAACGGGCGTCCGCTCCCCACGGAGATAGGGCAGCCACACCGGTACCCCGGCCGGATCGCCGTCCCTGGCTTCCTCGTCGGGAATTCCGTCCTGGGTCATCGGGCGCCGCCCGGTCCGGCCCGCCGACCACCGAGCGGGCCCAGTCGGCAAAGAGGGCCCCGGCGTTGCTGGGGCCCCCGATCATCACCTGGCCGGCCACCAGGTTGGGCAGCGTGGTGAGCCCGGGCACGTCCCGCCACTCCTCGGCCACCACCCAGACGATGAGGGTCGCCCCGAAGATGCAGAGCACGTCGCCGGGCTGGTCGGCGCCGGCGACGATCTGCTCGCAGAAGGCGTCGATGGACCCGCCGGCGAAGGCGGTGGGAGTCCCGGGTACCGTGCCGATCCCCCCACCCATCGGGCCGACCACCGGCAGCTGGGACTCGTCCAAGCCCATCTCGCCGAGGGCCGCCTTGTCCCAGCCTTCGACGCCGTAGAGACCGCCGAAGGAGGTGGCGGTGGCCTGGTCCACCGCGGGTACGCCGGTCAGGGCATGGGTGGCCATGGCCTGGCAGTTCCAGTAGCCCGAAGCATCGGGTCGCTCGGCGGCCGCCCAGGCCAGCATCCGGCGGCCCTGGAAGCGTTCGGCCTGCTGACGGCGGGCCAGATCGCCGCCCTCGGCCCCCGGGTCGGCCGCCCGCTCGTCGCCGTAGAGAAGACCGGGCAACTGGGGTTGCCCCGGCGATCGACCGCGGTGATCGAGGGCACCATGGAGGTCACCGCCACGCCGGCCGGAGGACCGTCGAGGCCGGCGATCACGTCGGCATAGGCCCGGCGGGGTCCCCGGCGCCAGGCCCGGGCCACGTCGTGCTCCAAGAGCCCGGCCGTAGGCGTCGCCACCCGGTGGGCCACCCGGGTCCGGGCCACCACCGTCCCGCGGGCGTCCACGGCTACCGCCTTGACCGAGGTGGTGCCCACATCCACACCCACTGTGCAGCCCGCACCTCGTGGTCGGCCGGTCAACCTGACAATCCCGTCATGAGACGACATTATGGACCCGAACCGGCCCCGAGGTCGGTGCCGTCCTCCGGCCCGCCGGAGACCGACCGAGGAGCTCACTCAGACCATGGCGCAAAACCGACCGAGGGCGCTGGTCACCGCGGCCGTCCGCGGACCAGGACTGACCCTGCTCGGCGAGTTGGCCGACCTCACCCTCGACTCGTGGCTCGACCAACCCAGTCTGCGCATCTACAACGCCGAGCAGCTGGCGGAGCGGGTGGCCGCTGAGGGAGCGTCAATCGTGGTGGTGGAGAGCGACCGCTGTGCTGCTCCCCTCTTCGACCAGGACCTGCTGGCCGTGTGCAGCTGCCGCGGCGATCCCAACAACGTGGATGTGGCCGCGGCCACCGAGGCCGGGGTTCCGGTGCTGCGGGCACCCGGTCGCAACGCCGACGCGGTGGCCGAGCTGACCGTGGCCCTGTTGTTTGCCGCCACCCGAGGCGTGGTGGGTGCCGACGCCGACGTCCGCGCCGGTGAGATCTACAAGAACGGCACCATCCCCTATCAGCGCTTCCGGGCCTGGGAGCTCGTCCGGACGGACGGTCGGCCTGGTCGGGCTGGGCGCGGTGGCCCGAGCCCTCCGGTGGCGCCTTCGGGGCCTCGGCATGGAGGTCATCGCCTACGACCCGTACTCCGACGAGGCCACGGTGACCCTCGACGAGCTGCTGGGCCGTGCCGACGTGGTGTCGATGCACGCTCCGGTCACCCCCGAGACGACCGCATGATCGGTGCTGCCCAGTTCGCGGCCATGCGGGACGGAGTGGTGTTCCTCAACAGCGCCCGTGCCGCCCTGCACGACACCGACGCCCTGGTGGGCGCCCTCGAGTCGGGCAAGGTGTCGGCCGCCGGCCTCGACCACTTCGAGGGCGAGTCCCTGGCCAGTGACCATCCGCTGACCAGTTTCCCCTCGGTGGTGCTCACCCCGCACATCGGGGGTGCCACCTACGACACCGAGTCCAACCACACTCGGATCATCGCCGAGGACCTGTGCCGGCTCCTGGCCGGGGCCCGACCCCTCAACATCGTGAATCCCGAAGTCCTGGGCGGGTGACCGGCGGGGGTGGGCCCCGGGGCGAGCGGTCGGGTCGGCACCTCCGCCGCCCGGGCCGGGGCGTCCTAAGCTGCTGCCCGTGCTCGCCCGCGGTCCTGCCATCCGTCTCCTGCCACGCCTGGACCAGGACAGCGCGTTCTTCTGGACCAGCGGCGCCGACGGCCACCTGCGCTTCCTCCGCTGCGCTCACTGCGACTACTACGTCCACCCTCCGGCGCCCCGCTGCCCGCAATGCCTGTCCGAGGAGGTCTCCCCCGAGGTGGTCAGCGGCCGGGCCACCGTGGTCGCCCACACTGTCAACATCCAGCAGTGGATACCGGGCAGCGAGCCCTACGTCATCGGCCTGGTGGCCATCGACGAGCAGGACAGCGTGCGTCTCACCACCAATCTGGTCGACGTGGAGCCGGAGGACATCCGGTCCGGCATGCCCGTCGAGGTGGTCTTCGAACAGGTGGACGACGTGTACCTTCCGCTGTTCCGCCCGTCATCGACCGGCGGCGCTGGGCGGTGAAGCACCGTCGAGCCGCCCCTGGAGCGGCGAGCGGTCATCTCGGGAATCGGCCAGTCGGCCTTGGGACGCCACCTCGGGCGCAGCGACATCGACCTGACCGTCGAAGCCTGCCTGGCCGCGATGGCCGACGCCGGGCTCACCCGCGACGACATCGACGGCCTGGCCACCTATCCGGGGATGGGAGCGGGCACGGCCGGCTTCGCCGGGCCCTCGCTCGCCCGAGGTCCAAGACGCCCTCCGGCTCCGGCTCAACTGGCACGACGGAGGCGGCGAGGGTCCCGGTCAGATGCGGGCGGTCATCGCCGCCTGCCTGGCCGTGGCCGCCGGTCTGGCCCGTCACGTCCTCGTCTACCGGACGGTCTCGGAGTCGACCGCCCAGGGATCGGGCGGACGCCAGGGCATCGGCGGGTTCGGGCGGCGGGGGCGGCGGGGTGCCCCGCTTCTCGGGATTCCTGCAGTGGACACTGCCCTTCGGCGCGGTGTCAGCGGTCAACTGGCTGGCCCTGGTGGCCGACCGCCGCATTCTACGAGTTCGGGCTGACCAGCGAGCAGCTGGGCCAGATCGCCATCAACGCCCGTCGCAACGCCGGCGACAATCCCCACGCCGTCTACCGCGATCCCATGGACCTGGACGACTACCTGGCCGCCCGCATGATCTCCACTCCGCTGTGCCTGTTCGACTGCGACGCCCCGAGCGACGGCTCCACCGCCCTGGTGGTCTCCCACCGGGACTACGCGGCCGACGCTCCCCGTCAGGCCTGCCACGTCAACGCGGTGGGCACCGCACTGCGAGGCCGGGCCAGCTGGGACCAGTTCGACGATGTCACCACCATGGCCGCCCGGGACGCGGCCGCCTCGATGTGGGAGCGGACCGAGCTCCGGCCTTCCGATGTCGACGTGGCCCAGCTCTACGACGGCTTCTCCATCCTGACCATGGTGTGGCTGGAGGCCCTCGGCTTCTGCGGGCGGGGCGAGAGTGGGCCCTTCGTCGAGGGCGGGACGGCCATCGCCCGCGACGGTCTGCTCCCCCTCAACACGGCCGGGGGCCAGCTGTCGGGCGGACGCCTGCACGGGTTCGGCCTCATCCACGAGGCCTGCGTGCAGCTGCGTGGCGAGGGTGGCGACCGCCAGGTCTTCCGACGGGGTGGCTCGCTCCCCGAGGTGGCAGCGGTGAGCAACGGCGGTGGCCCCATCGCCGGCACGCTGCTGCTCACCCGGGGACCGGGCTGAGCAGCAATCCTCGTCGTTCCGGCCGACAGCCGGCGGTGCGCCCTGCCGGCGTTAGACCAGGTGGTGGGCGGCCCGGGCGGCCAGGGCGGCCAGGGTCAGGGTCGGTCCGTAGCCGGCCGAGGTCACGAACACCGAGGAGTCGGCCACCACCACGTTGTCGACTGGTGCAGCCGGCCGTAGGGATCGACCACCGAGGTAGCCGGATCAACGCCCATCCGTACCGTCCCCATGTTGTGACGGCTCTCGGGGATGGCCTCTGGTGACGCGGCGTTACCGGTGCCCGGCGATGAGGTGAGGCCGTCCACTCCGCTCCCATCTCCTCCAGGATGGCGGCCAGACGGGGGCCGTAGTGGGCCGAGGCGGCCAGCTCGTGGCGACCAGGGCGGTAGGTGATCCGGGCCACCGGAAAACCCCGGGCGTCCCGGATCGTCGGGTCGAGGTCCACCCGGTTGCCGGCGTAGGGCAGGTCCTCGCCCTGCATGATGAAGGCCCACAGGCGGGCCCGGATGGGCGAGTCGGCCATGAGGGCGGGATGGTGCTCGCCCCAGGGCAGGTGCTTGGCCTCCATGATGGGCAGGCCGGCCCCGCCGTGCTCGACCAGGCCGCCCCGCGATCCAGGGCAGACCGGCCTCGGCGGCTGCGGCCCGGGTGGCCTCGTCACCGTATGATCATGTCGTCGTGGACGTGGGTCACCGCCCGACCCCGCTCGGCGTAGGTGCGGAAGGGCATCGATCCGGCGGCGATGGTCTGGAAGTGGGTCATCAGGTAGCGACCGACCAGTGGATGGTCGATGCCGGACAGTAGCAGCAGGCGCGGCGTCTCGATGGCCCCGGCGGCCACGACCACGTGGCGGGCCGGACAGGAAGCGCTCGCACCCGTCGGGACCGATCACGTCCACGCCGGTGGCCCGGCGGCCGTCGAAGCGGACCCGGGAGACGAAGGTCTCGGTCAGCAGCTCGGCCCGTCCGGTGGCCATGGCCCGCTGGAGCATGGCGATGGGGTCGCCCTTGGCGTGGATGGGGCAGCCGAAGAAGGCGCAGAAGCCGCAGTTGTTGCAGGCCGGCCGGCCGTCGTAGGGGACGCTGTTGGCCGCCGTCGGTGCCGGATAGGGGTGGTAGCCGAGCTTCTCGGCGGCCGCCGCCGATCGGGTGGCCCCGAACATGGGTGGGCCCGAGGGCATGGGGAAGGGTCCCGACCGGGGACCGGCGAACGGGTTGGCGCCCTCGGTTCCGGCCACGCCGATGGCCCGCTCCACCTCGGCGTAGTAGGGCTCGAGCTCGTCGTAGTCGAGGGGCCAGTCGGCCACGTCGGCGCCGGGTTGGGGACCGAGGAGCGAGTGGAGCCGGAAGTCACCGGGCTGGAACCGGGGCACCTTGCCGTCGGCGTGGGTACCACCGCCGCCCACCGTGGTCGGGCACCGAGTTGACCTCACCCACATGGACGTGGTCACCGTCCGCCTCGTCGGTCCGGAAGGTGCGGGGCTCGATGAGAGGATCGGGGCCGAGGAAGTGGCGGCTGAGGAACTTGATCTCGTCGTTCGAGTAGTCGAAGGCCGGCCGGCTGAGGTCGTCGGGGTCGAGCAGGTGGTTCCGACCCTTCTCGACGATGGTCACCGTCCATCCGGCGGCGGTCAGCACGTCGGCTACCGTGGCGCCGCCCGGGTCCCGAGCCGATGATCACGCGCGTCGACGGTCACGGGTTGGCCACCTCGACGTCGGTCCATCCCCGGGGCTGGACGTCTCCGGCGAAGGCGATGGCCCGCCAGCCCCTGCCGTCGCGGTTGCCGCCGTACTCGGGATCGCCGTACATCCCCTCACAGACGTGGCCGTAGAGGAGGTCGCAGAAATCGGGCGCGGCCCGGAGCCGGGCGTCCTGATCGTCGGGGGCGACAACCGGGAAGTCGGCGCCCAGCGCGGCCAGGCCCTCGCGGTAGCGCTCCTGGAGCCCGACCACCGGCCCGTTGAACTCGCGCTCGGGCAATGCCGAGGGAACCCTCGATCCGCATGCGCCAGGCCAGCTCGTCGAGGGGGGAGAGCGGATGGAACCGGGCGAAGGCGGCCTCTCCCCCGATGACGGCCCGAGGTCGGTCCACCGGCCCAGATCCGGGGTGGGTCGAAGGTGAAGGCGCCGAGCAGGCCGTCGATGTACTCGGGCACACCGGCGGCCACCGCCCCGGGGCCGGCATCGGTAGCCGGGATGAGCCGCTCGCAGGCGGCTGACAGGATCCGGAACTCGTCGTCGGTCAGCCAGACGGGCATCGGGTCACCCTACAAGGGGACCGGCGACCGCGGCGGAACCATCGATGTACCAGCGGGGCCGGTCGCTCACGCCGGCGGTGAAGGCGATGGGCAAGGCGATCGGTGAACGGAAGGCCATGCCCTTGATGTGCAGGTCCTGTCCGGGCTCGGGGTCGAGACGCATATCGGGGAGGCGGTCGAACAGGGTGTTGACGGCTACCCGGGTCTCCATCCGGGCCAGGTGCATGCCCAGGCACACGTGGACGCCGAAGCCGAAGCCCACGCTCTGGCGCGAGACTCGCGGAAGATGTCGAACCGGTCGGGGTGGTCGTACTTGCGCTCGTCCCGGTTGGCCGAGCCCAGCAGTAGCGCCACGTCGGCCCCCTCCTCGACCGGCACGCCACCGATCTCGGTGTCTCGGATGGCCCGGCGCAGGATCACGGTGACCGGCGGCTCCCAGCGGATGGTCTCCTCGAAGGCGTCGGGCACCAGCGAGCGGTCGTCCCTCACCGCCCGGAGCTGGTCAGGGTTGGTCAGCAGGCCGTAGAGCATGTTTCCCGAGGCCCGGTAGGTGGTCTCCACGCCGGCCGGCAGCAGCAGGCGGAGGAAGGAGTAGATCTCCTCGTCGTCGAGGGTCCGCCCGTCCACCTCGGCCACCAGTAGCTCACTGATCAGATCATCGGCCGGCCGGAGCCGGCGTTCGGCCAGCACGCCGGCGAAGTAGTCGCGCAGGGCCTCGGAAGCGGCCATCCCCCGCTCCCAGTCGGAGGCCACGCTGGTGATTCCGATGGCCCACCGCTGGAACATGGGAAAGTCCGATCGGGGCAGGCCCAGAATGCGGGCGATCACCTGGACGGGAAAGTTGAAGGTCAGCTCCTGGACGAGATCGGCGGTGCCGCGTTCAGCGAATCCGTCAATGAGTTCGTTGACCACCCGCTGGACCAGGTCCCCCTCCCACTGTTCGAGCACCTTGGAGCGGAAGGTCGGGCTGACCAGGGCCCGGTGGAGGCGGTGTTCGGGCTCATCCATCTGCAGGATGGTGCGGCCCATCACGGCTCCCATGATCCCCTCGTAGACGGTGGAGGAGAAGGTCTCGTTGTCCCGGAGGACCTGCACCGCCTCGTCGAAGCCGAACACGGTGACCGGTTGCGGCTTGGTGGGATCGACCTCGGAGGCGCCGTCACCCAGGTCGACCGGACCCACATGGACCGGCGCCTGGCGGCGCAGCTCAGCCATTCGGGGGTACGGGTCGCGGATGTTGCCGGAGACCGTGTCCTCGAGCTCGAAGGGGTCGAACCGGGCCAGGCCGTCGATCTCTCCGGGTTTCCCCGACGTGGTGTCCCCGGTCGCCGGGTCCTCGGTATTGATGGCCATTGACCAGCTCCTCCCACAGAGGGCCAGCGTGGCCCTCACTCAGCTTAAGCCAAACGTTCGTTTGGAACCACCAAGCTCCCCCGGACGGGGGCAGGGGCCACGAGGAGCCGCGGCAGGGGGACAGAGGTCACAATGGAGCCCGTGCCCCCCAGTGACGACGCGCCCGCACCCCGCGCCAGCGGCTCCAGCCAGCGCCAGCACATTCTGTCCACCGCGCTCTCCCTCATGGCCCAACAGGGGGTCGACGGGACCAGCATGCGCAACCTGGCCGCGGCCACCGGGCTCAATGTGGCCTCCCTCTACCACTACTTCCCGTCGAAACGGGATCTGCTGGTGGCCGTGCTCGAGGAACGGGGATTCGTGGACAACCCGACCCCCATCCAACCCCAGCTGTCCCGCGATCCGGCTACCGACCTGGCTGACCTGTTGAACGACATCCTCCAGTCCATGCTGGAGGTGGAGGACTTCGTTCGCCTCATGATGGGCGAGGTGATGCGGGGCGATGACACCGCCCACGCGGTGGGCAACGACCTGTTCGTCGCCACGCAGGAATCCCTCGAGCACTGGCTCAACGAGCACGAGCCCCCCCTTTGCCCGCCCAGCGAACAGGCGGCCATGGCCCGTATGCTTCGCAGCCTGTTGGTGGGACTGTTCTTCGAACACGTGGCCGGCGTCCTCGACGACGGCGATGCCACCACCGTTTTCCGCACCCGGGCCGACGAGGTCGCCGCACTCCTCGAGCAGCGGCCGGCCGACTGAGCCGGGGCACCCTGGCGACGCGGCGTCCGGACGGGAGAGCCGGTTACCATCACGCCCATGCCCGGCTCGCCACCGACCAGCGACCAACCCCGGAGCCCGGTTTCGACCCCGCCCTTCGGGCCGGAGTCGCTGGGGCCCGAGCCGCGGCCCGACGGACAGTTCCTGTGGGACCCGGGCAAGCAGGCCATGGACCCCGACGAACGCCGGGCGCTCCAGAACGCCCGCCTCCGGCACATGGTGGAACGCATCTTCGCGGGCCCGGTCCCGCTCTTCGTGGAAAAGCTGGCTGCGGCCGGGGTCGAGGCGGCCGGGGACATCACGTCGGTGGACGACCTGGCCTCAGTTCCGTCGACGGTGAAACAGGACCTGCGTGACTCCGAGGCGGCCGCGCCGCCCTGGGGCGGCTACCGGTTCACCGATCCCCGGTACGCAGTGCGGCTCGGGACCTCGACCGGCACCACCGGTCAGCCGACCATCACGGTGTGGACCCGGCGGGACCTGTGGATCGAGTATGAGTCAGGGGCCCGGAACTGGTGGCGGATGGGGTACCGGCCGGGGACGATCGTGACCCATGCCCATCCGGCCTACCTCTACGGGGGCGGGGTGATGCTCCAGGGAACCTACGAATATCTGGGTCTTCTGTCCCTGTGGGTCCCGCCACCCGACACCGACGAACTGGCCGAGCAGGCCATGCGGTTCTGGACCCGGGTCACCCCGGACATCCCGTTCATGGGCTTCGCCACCGGCCGCTTCCTCGAGGTGGCGGCCAAGCTGGGCATCCCGCTCGAGGACGCCGGGCTCACCGGACTCAAGGCGCCGCCCGGGTTCGGGCTCGGCCGCGGGGGGATGCCGCTCATGACTGCCGGTGCCGAGTGTTACGCCTACGTCGGGGGACCCTGCGGCGAGTCGCCGGGGGCCCACATCCACGAGGACTGGGCGGTGGTCCAGGCTGTCGATCCGGCTACCGGTCGCGAGGTGCCCGACGGCGAATGGGGCAATCTCACCGTGACCACACTCGACCGGGACAACGGACTGCTTCGTTACGACCTCGAAGAGGCCTGCGCCATCCTCCGTGAGCCGTGCCCTGCGGCGAGACCTCGATCCGGGGCCTGTGGGGCGGGCGCTTCAAGGATCTACTGGCGTGCCAGGGCACCCGATTCCAGCTCTCCGAGCTGGAATCCGTCCTGCCGCAAGGAGCCCCTGTGCGCCCAGCCCTCGCTCGAGTACCAGGTGACCCGGCCGGGTGACGAGTCGGCACCCCTCCGGGTGCAGGTCGAGGTGGCCACCGAGGACCCGGCCGAACGTCGGTCGGTGGCTCAGCGGCTCCGAGCGGCCATCCACAGCCAGCTCGGCGTCGACGCCTTCGTCGAGTCGCTGGCCCGGGACACTCTCCCGCGCGCTGGTTATAAGGCCAAGCGAGTGGTTGATCCGGACGTGTAGAACCGGGGCCGGTACGGAGCAGGCCGACCGTCAGCGGAAGGCGGCGATCACCTGCTCGCCGAAGGCGGCCAGTGTCTCGGGGACGGCGAAGTCGGTGAACCAGGGGTAGACACGCTCCACCCCCTTACCCTGCAGGACGGTCAGTGCGTCGACCAGCTCGGAAGGGTTGCCGGCCAGGTGACCGCCCTCCCCCATCCGTCCGAAGCGGCGCTGGGCCAGCTCGATGACCTCGGTCCGTCGAGATTCGTCGGTGACCAGGGTGATCAGCAGCTGGACCGACATCCGGGCGTCACCGATGTGGAGTCGCCCCTCGGCCAGTCGGTCGACCCGGTTCATGGGCACGTTCCACCAGTCGGCGTGACGGGCCACCAACTCGAGGGTGGTCGGGCCGGTCCCACCCAGCACGATGGGGATGGAACCGAGCGGCACCGGTAGCTGTCGGGCCCCTTCCACCCGGAAGAACCGGCCGTCGTGGTGCACCGGCTCCCCCGACCAGTAGGCCGCAAGCAGGTCGAGTGTCTCGGCCAGCCGGGCGGTGCGGCCGGCCCCATCCGGGCCCTCGAGTCCGAAGGCCGTCAGCTCGGCCGGTGTGGATCCCGAGCCGATGCCCAGTTCGAACCGTCCCTGCGAGAGGTGGTCGAGCGTCACCGCCTGGCGGGCCAGCACCGACGGGTGGCGGAACGAGTCACACAGCACCAGGTGACCGAGACGGAGCCGGTCGGTGCGGGCGGCCAACCAGGTGGCGGTGGTGAAGGCCTCGTACATGGGCTGGTCGAGGGCGGCCGGCGGCGCCAGGTGGTCCATGAGCACCATCCCGTCGAAGCCGGCCGCCTCGGCCGCCTGGGCCCGTTGAACCAGGGCTGCGGGGGCCAGCCGCATCTGGGGGAGGAAGAGGTGGAACTCCAGTCCGGACGGTCGCACCACCGGGGTCCCGGTCCCACCGACAGCGGCCGGCCCGGGCCGGTCAGGCACGTCAGACCCGTTCGACCAGCATGGTGGCCAGACGGTTCCACTGGTGGCTCGATCCGCCCATCAACACCTCGTTCTGCTTGGCCCGCTTGAACAGGAAGTGGGCGTCGTTGGCCCAGGTGAAGCCCACGCCACCGTGGATCTGGATGTCGTCACCGGTCACCTTGACCGCGGCCTCGGCGGCGTAGGCGGCGGCCATGGTGGCCGCCCGGGACCGCTCGGGTGCGTCGGTGTCCGACGCCCAGGCGGCGAAGTGCACCCCGGCTCGGGCCATCTCGAGGGCGTGATACATGTCGACGATCCGGTGCTTGACCGACTGGAACGAGGCGATGGGCCGGTCGAAGACCACCCGCACCTTGGCGTACTCGACCGCCTCGTCCAGGGCGCGGGCGGACACGCCGATCAGCTCGGCGGCCAGTCCCACCGACGACGTCGTCGAGCACCTCCCTCCACAGTGCCGACTGGTCCCCCGGCGGGCCGAGCACCTCAACCGGCTCCTCGTCCAGGAGCAGGCGGGCAGAGTTTGCGGGTGGGATCGAGACAGGGCACCGCCTCGGCCTTCGGTGCATGGAGGAGGAACGACCGGATCCCGTCCTCGGCCAGGGCCACCACGATGGCCCAGTCGGCGGTGTGGCCGTCGAGGACGATGGGCTTGAGGCCGGTGACCACCCAGCCGGCCCCCTTACGGCGGGCCCTGGCCCGCACCGTGTCCAGGGGATGGCCATTTCCCTCCTCATGGAGGGCCACCGTGCCCCGCTGCTCACCCGAGGCCAGACCGGCCAGCAGTTCGTCGGCGCCGAGAGCCCGGGCAGCCAGCGTGGCCAGCACCGCCGACGAGAAGAAGGGTCCGGGTAGTGGCACCCGACCCATCTGCTCGAGGACAATGGCCATCTCGAGTAGTCCGGCCCCTTCACCGGGTACCAGCATGCCGGTCCAACCCAGGGCCACCAAGCGTTCCCAGAGCTCGGGCGTGAACCCGGTGGGGTCGTCGGCCAGCTGGCGGAGGGTGTCCCCCCCGACCTCACCCATGGCTCGCCGGGCAACGTCCTGAAGGGCGAGTTGCTCGGCATCGAACGTGAAATCCACAGTCCACCCCCGGAGTGGCATCGCTGCTGTTGGCGACAGTGTAGACACCCGCCCTCTGGGGGGCAGATCCGGTCCGACGGTGCGTGAGTCGGACGTCGCCGGGCTTCGGAAAGGGGCAGTCCGGCCGGCACCGCGGCTAACCTCCACTCCCGTGGACTTCGCACTGGCACCAGAGGACGAGGCGTTCCGCGACGAGCTACGGGCCTGGTTGGACGAGCACCTGCCGCCCTTCCTGGCCAGCGAGGAGTTGGCCGACGACTCCTCCCTTTCGGGCGAGAAGTCCCAGCAGCGCCGGGCGGCCTGGCAGCGGGTGCTCAACGAGGGCCGGTGGGCCGCCGTGAACTGGCCCGAGGAGTACGGGGGCCGCAACGCCACCGCCATGCAGCGGATCATCTACTCCGAGGTCAATGCCGAGTACCGGACACCGGGCCTGTTCAACCCCAACGGGCTCTGGCAGATCGGCCCGATGATCATCGCCTGGGGCACCGAGGAGCAGAAGGCCCGCTGGCTTCCGTCCATTCTCGACGCCACCGATCACTGGTGCCAGGGGTTCTCCGAGCCCGACGCCGGCAACGACCTGGCCAACCTCCGGACCGCCGCCATCCGGGACGGGGACCGCTACATCGTCAACGGACAGAAGATCTGGATCTCCACCGCCCACCTGGCCCGATGGGGACTCTTCCTGCTGCGCACCGACCCGACGGCCATCGAGCGGGGGGCCAAGCACGAGGGCATCACCGCCTTCATCATCGACATGCACACGCCCGGCATCGAGGCCCGACCCATCCGGGACATGGCCGGCGAGGAGATGTTCAACGAGGTCTTCTTCAACGACGCCGCCATTCCCGTGGACAGCCGCCTGGGCGGCGAGGGCGAGGGCTGGATGGTGGCCATGGGCACCCTCGGTCACGAACGGGTGGGGATCGCGGGACAGATCTCCCTCCTGGGCGCCGACCTGCACGCCATGGTCACCGCCGCCCAGTCGGTCAACCCCGGAGCCCTGGCCGATCCCTCGCTACGGGAGCGCATCGCCCGGGCGTGGACCGACATCGAGTTGGCCCGGCTCCTCTCGCTACGGGCTCTGAGCAAGATCATCAAGGGTGAGAAGAACTGGCCCGAGGTGCCGTTCGCCAAGCTGGCCTGGTCGGCGCTGGCCCAAACACTGGCCGCGCTGTCGGTGGACCTGCTCGGTCCGGCCGGGGTTCTGGCCCGGGGTGGACCCGACGCGGTCGACCGGGGCAAATGGACCCGGCTCTACTCCTTCCAGCGGTACAGCACCATCGGTGGCGGCTCGACCGAGGTGCAGAAGAACATCATCGCCGACCGGGCCATCAAACTCCCCGGTCAGTCCCGCCTCTCCTGAGGTGCCCACCGACCCACGGGCACCGTGCATCATCGGAGTCGCCCGCCACACCTGGCGCACCGAACCAGCACCAGAACCGCTCGATATGTGGGAGGCCACGGCCCGGGCGGCGGCTGACGATGCCGGCAGCCCCGGTGCCCTCGCCGACCTCGGGAGCCTCCAGGTGGTCTACTGCCAGTCGTGGGAGTACGACGATCCCTGTGGCCGTCTGGCCGACCGACTGGGAGCCCACCCGGCGGTGTCGGCCTACTCGGGACTGGGAGGATCGGTACCGGTCCGACTGGCCACCGAGGCGGCCCGGGCCATGGCCGACGGCCACCTCGACTCCGCCCTCATCGTGGGGGGCGAGGCCCTGGCCACCAAGCGACACCTTCCCGATCCGGCCTGGTCCCACCGACCGGAGACGCCCCGGCCGTACCCGATCAGCATCGACCGCGACGAGGCGGCCAACGGCATCTTCCAGGCCTATCTGACCTTCGCCCTCCTCGACACCGCCCGACGGGCCCATCTCGGGGAGAGCCCGGCCGTCCACCAAGGCCACCTGGGCCGGCTGATGGCCCCGCTGTCGGCAGTGGCCGCCGCCCATCCCGAACACGCCTGGTTCCCGGTGGCCCGGGCGCCCGACGAGATCGCCATCCCCTCACCGTCCAACCGGATGGTCTCCTCCCCGTACACCAAGCTGATGACGGCC
The DNA here is from genome assembly GCA_963824355.1 of uncultured Acidimicrobiaceae bacterium. Classification (GTDB taxonomy): domain Bacteria; phylum Actinomycetota; class Acidimicrobiia; order Acidimicrobiales; family RAAP-2; genus Bog-756. Next base: position 26,543 of record CAWGOY010000007.1, read on the forward strand.
ATCATGGACGTGGACATGGCCGCCGCCATCCTCCTGGCCACCGACGAGCGGGCCGACGCCCTGGGGGTACCACCCGATCAGCGGGTCTACCTCCGGGGCGCCGGGTCCGACACCGAGCCGGCGGCCATGGCCAGCCGACCCGAACCCTGGCGCTCACCGGCCATGGCCCGGGCCATGCAGGCCGCTCTCGGATCCCACGGCATCGACGACGTGGGCCATCTCGACCTGTACTCGTGCTTTGCCAGCTCGTTGGCCTTCGCCTGTGACGCCCTCGGCATCGCCCCCGATCGCAGCCTGACCGTGACCGGCGGCCTCCCCTACCACGGAGGCCCGGGGAGCAACTACGCCACCCACTCGCTCGCGGCCATGGCCCAGGTGCTCCGGGCCGAACCCGGCGCCTTCGGCCTCGTCTCCGGCGTGGGTATGCACATGACCAGCCACGCCGCCAGCCTGTGGTCGTCCGAGCCCGGACCGCTCCCTCCCCCCTCCACGCCCGACACCCTCCCCAGCCTGCCGGTCACCAACCAACCCGACGGTCCGGGCCGGGTGGTCACCTTCTCCACCGTCTACAGCCGGCAGGGTGCCGAAGCCACCTCACTCATCTGCGACCTGCCCGACGGTTCTCGCTCCTACGCCCGACTCGACCAGCCGGCCGGGGACGGGGACGATCTGGTCGGAGCGACGGTGACCCTGGTCCCCGAGGGCAAGGGCCGGGTCGCCGCCCACCGCTGAGCGCCAATGCCGGTCGGCCGGACCGGGGGGCGCCGGTCTTGCTACGGTGGCTCCGCCTTCGAGCGCCGGTGCGCAGGTGCGCCAGGTGCGCACGGTGCGCACGGTGCGCAGGTGTGCACGGTGCGCACGGTGCGCCACCACCAACACGACGGGGACGACCATGACCATCCACTATCAACCGGGTGACGACCACATCGTTCGGATCACCATCGACCGGCCCGAGGCCCGCAATTCGCTGGACATGGAGCACTTCGCCCAGCTCCGGATGGCCTGGGAGCGGTTCGGTGAGGACGACGACGCATGGGTGGCGGTGATCACCGGGGTGGGTCTCGACTTCTGCGTGGGGGCCGACCTCAAGACCTACATTCCCCAGATCACCAAGCTCCAGTCCCGGATGCAAAAGGACGGGGTGACCGAAATCGACGGCTACCGCCTCGACGACGGCACAAAAGCGGTGCTTCGTAACGTCAAGTTGTACAAGCCGATCATCGCCGCGGTCAACGGCACCTGTGTGGCCGGCGGCATGGAGATGCTCGGAGGCTGTGACCTGCGGGTGGCCGCCGATACCGCCACCTTTGGGGTGATGGAGCCGAAGCGGGGGCTGTTCGCCGGCGGTGGGACCACGGTGCGCCTGCCCCGTCAGATCCCCTTCCCGGCGGCGATGGAGCTACTCCTGTGCGCCGACCGCGTCCCGGCCCACCGGGTCTACGAGATGGGTCTGGTCAACGAGGTCTGCCGACCCGACCTGGTGATGGAGCGGGCCCTCGACTACGCCGAGCGGATCACCGCCAACGGACCGCTGGCCGTGCGCAAGACCAAGGAGTCGGTGCTCCGGGGACTGGCCACAGACATGCGGGAGGCCTACAAGATCGAATCCTCCATCTCCCAGGAGGTCTTCTCCAGCGAGGATGCCACAGAGGGCCCCAAAGCCTTCGCCGAGAAGCGCACTCCGGTCTGGAAGAACCGGTGACGGTGGATCCGACGGGAGAGCCACCGGTCGCCGACTTCGAAGGTACCCGGGTGCTGATCACCGGCGGCTCGTCGGGGATCGGGGCGGGACTGGCCGAGGCCTTCGCCGCCGCCGGGGCCACCGTGGGTATCGCCGCCCGGCGGGCCGACCGGCTGGCCGAGGTCCTCGAGCGGTGCCGGACCCGGTCCCCCGAGTCGAAGATGTGGGCGGTCGACCTGGCCGACGCCGGGGCGGTCGACCGACTGGCACGCGACTCGGTCGAGGAGCTCGGCGGAGTGGACATCCTGGTCAACAACGCCGGGATCCCCAAGCGGCGCCACGTAACCCGCCTCGACCCGGCCACCGTCGAATCGGTGATGGCCATCAACTACCTCTCGCCGGTCCGGCTGACCCTGGCCCTCCTCCCCCACATGCTGGCCCGCGGGTCGGGGACGATCGTGTCGGTGGCCTCGGTGGCCGCCACCCTCAGCCCGCCGGGCGAGTCTGCGTACTCGGCATCCAAGGCGGCGCTGGCTGTCTTCTCCGAATCGATGGCCGTGGATCTCTGGGACCAGGGGATCCGCGTCTCGGTGGTCTATCCCGGCGTTGTCGACACCGAGCTGTTCACGCTGCCGGACAACGACCCCTTCGCCGGGGACGTCGAGTCGATCACTGTAGAGGAGGCGGCCCGAGCCATCCTCTCGGGCATCGCCGAGCGCAAACTCTCGGTCTACGTACCCGGGTACTTCAGCGAGTTCGCTTCCCAGAAAGCCCAGGACACCGATGGGTTCCTGGCCGGCACCGCCGCCTATGTGCGGGCCCGCGACCAGGCCTCGTGAACGGAATACCGACTGACGAGAAAGCAAGACTGCCTAGCTGAGCCGCTCCAGCACGGTGGCGTTGGCCTGGCCCCCGCCTTCGCACATGGTCTGGAACCCGTACCGTCCTCCGGTGGCCTCCAGCTCGTTGAGCAGCGTGGCCGCCAGCCGCACCCCGCTGGCCCCGAGCGGATGCCCGATGGCGATGGCGCCGCCCCGGGGATTGAGGCGTTCCGGTTCGGCATGAAAGGCGCGGTTCCACATGAGGGGAATGGCGGCAAAGGCCTCGTTGCACTCGATGGCGTCGAATTGCTCGACCTTCATGCCCGACCGCTCGAGCAGGCGGTGGGTGGCCGGCACCGGCGCCGACAGAACGATGGCGGCGTCCTCGGCCGCCACCGTGGCGTGGGCGAAGCGGGCCCGCACGGGCAGGCCCAGCCGCTCGGCCACCGACCGCTCGGCGATGAGCATGGCCGCCGCTCCGTCGGTCATCTGCGAAGCGTTGCCGGCGGTGATGTCCGGGGCCGTCTCCGGCTCCCAGTTCTGGGCTGGGGGCAGGCCGGCCAGCGCCTCTGCCGAGGCGTTGCGGCGGATCCCCTCGTCCTCCTCGAGCACGGCTCCGGTGAACGAGCCATCCTCGCCTTTGATGGGCACGGGCACGGCCTCGCCGGCGAAGTGGCCCGAGTCCCAGGCCGACGCGGCCCGGCGGTGGCTCTCCAGTGCGTACTCGTCCATCTCTTCGCGGCTCATCCCCCACCGGTCCGCCAGCACCTGGGCCACCCGGAACTGGGCCCACAGGCGCCCGTCGATCACCTCGAGGAACGACGGTGGGAAGGGCCCGGTTCCCCCTCGGGCATTGGAAGCCATGGGCACCCGGGTCATGCTCTCCACGCCACAGGCCACCACCAGGTCGTAGTAGCCGGCCCGTACGCCGGCGGCGGCGAAGGTCATGGCCTGCTGGGACGACCCGCACTGGCGGTCGACGCTGGTGGCCGGGACGCTCTGGGGGAGACCGGCGGCCACCCAGGCGTTCCGGGTCACGTTGGTGCTCTGTTCGCCGGACTGGGTCACGCAACCACCGATGACATCGTCCACCGTCTCCGGGTCGATGCCGGTGCGCTCCACGAGCGAGGTGAGACCGAAACCCAACAGGTCGACCGGGTGCCAGTGGGCGAGGGCACCACCCCGCTTACCCAGGGTGGTTCGCACCACATCGACGATGACCGCATCGCGTTCGCTGTTACTCACGGTGTTCTCTCCCTCGTTCCCTCGTGACTCCGGTCCGGCCCGGCTACGGTGCCGAATCGGCCGGGGCACTGCCGTTGGCCTGGCGGCCGTCGCCCCATCCGGTCGCCGTGGCACCGGGCTGCCCGCCCGACACCGACAGAGTCCGTTCGCCCCGGCTGGCCATGACTCGCTCCACCGCGGCAAGTGCACCGCCGGCCGCTCCGCTGTAGGCGACCGCTCCGTGCTCCAGCACCACGGCGGTGCTGGCGATGTCAAGGACCCGGTCCACCTGTTGTTCGACGATCATAAGGGCTGTGCCCTGTTCGTTGATCCGGCGCAACCCGTCGTAGACGGCGTCGATCATCACCGGGGCAAGGCCGAGGGAGATCTCGTCGGCCACCAGCAGCTGCGGGGGCTCGACCAGCACCTTGGCCAACGACAGGATGCGTTGCTCGCCGCCGGAGAGGGTCCCCCCGGCCTGCCGGCGCCGGCTACCCAGGACCGGGAAGGCCTCGTAGGAACGCTCCAGCGAAGCGGCCACGCTCCTGCGGCCCCCCCGCTGGCGGAAGGCGAGCTTCAGGTTCTCCTCCACCGTCAGGTTGGCGAATACCCCCCGGCCCTCGGGTACGTGGGCGGCCCCGGCCCGGGCGATCTTGTAGGCCGGGAACCCGGTGACGTTGCTCCCGTTCAGCCGGATGGTGCCCGCAGTACTGGGGAGGAGTCCGGTCACTACCCGCGAAACCGTCGACTTGCCGGCACCGTTGGAGCCGATGAGGGCGGTGATGCCGGCGACGGGAACCGAGAAGCTCACCTCGAACAGGGCCCGGTAGGGGCCATAGCTGGCGCTCACCCCGATGACCTCGAGGGCCTGGGCCGTGCCGGTGGCCATCGTGCCCCCCCCGGGCAGGCCGTACTCGCCGACCGTCACGCGCTGAGCCCCAGGTAGGCCCGACGCACCTCGGTATCGGCCATCACCTCGTCGAACAGACCGTCGGCGATGACCACGCCCAGGTTCATCACCACGGTCCGGTCGACCACCTCACCGACCATGCCGAGGTCGTGCTCGACCAGGAGCATGGCCATCCCCCGTTCATGCTGGAGTTTGCGCAACACCTGGGCCAGTTCATGGGTCTCGCGCACGTCGAGACCCGATGATGGTTCGTCGGCCATCAGCAGGACCGGCTCGGAAACCAAGGCCCGGGCCAGCTCCACCAGCCGGCACAGTCCGAGGCCGAGGGCGGACACCGGGGTATCGGCCCGGTCGGTGATACCCACCAGGTCGAGGACCTCTACGACCCGACTCCGCTCCTCGGCGGTGATGGAGCTCCGGTTGGCCAGGTCCCTCCAGATGCGCCCGGTACACCAGCGGGCCCGGACCGCCACCACCAGATGGTCCCACACGGTCATGTCGGGGAAGACCTCTATGCGTTGGTAGGTGCGGGAGATGCCCAGGCGGGCACGCTTGTAGGTGGGGAGCCCGAGCAAGTCGACACCTTCGAGCTCAACGGTGCCTCGCTCCGGCCGGAGTTGGCCGCCCACGCAGTTGAACAGGGTGGTCTTACCGGCGCCGTTGGGCCCGACAAGACCGACGCTCTCGCCCCGGGCCACCGACAGGCTGACCGCGCTGACCGCGGCGATCCCCCCGAATGTCTTCGACACCTCGCGGACCTCGAGCAGGTCAGCCACCGGTTCGGGGGGCATCTGCAGCAGTCCGGATGCGCTTTCAGCCACGATCGGTCACCACCGTGTCCGCTTCCACCCCGGCCGCGCCACCGATGACCGGGGTACCGCCGGCACCAGCGCCGGCGGTACCCAGCAGCGGCCCCGACGTCGGCCCGAACGGGTCGGATGATCGGAAGATGAGATTCTGGAACCGGAGGGTCCAGCGACGTTTCTGGAACTCGAGGATGCCCTCGGGATGGCGGGCGTAGGTGAGCGCCCCAAAAGCGAAGAACACGATGACCAGGCTGTTGCCCCCGAAGCGGGAGGGGACGTAGGTCAGCAGCTGCTGGAGGACTACGAATCCGAATCCGGCCTGGATGGCCCCCTCCACACTGTTGGTCCCGGTGGTCACCACAACCACCACGAATACCAGCGAGATCTCGTAGTTGAAAAGTTCCGGGTTGACCTGCTGTTGTTGGATGGAGAGCATGGTGCCTCCGATTCCGGCCACCACACCGGACAGGGCGAAGACCACGATGTGCTGCCAGGTCAAGTTGATCCCGAGGCCGGCGGCACCGGCTTCACTCCCGCGCATGGCACCGAGGAACCGGCCGGTGGTGCCCCGTCGGACCAGCTGTACCCCGCCGATGCAGATCAAAAGGACGATCATGGCCAGCACGAAGAAGGCATGTCCGTTGGGATTGAAGATGCCGAAGCCCACCCACGACGACTTGATGTCCAGGCCCTGACCGTTGCTGGCCGTCAACTGCGGAAAGACCGAGTAGTCGAAGAACAGAGCGGCGGCGATGGTCATGAGGGCCAGGCCCAGACCGCGGAAGCGGACCGAGGCGAAGGCCAGGACGGTGGCCACCAGTGCAGCGGCCACCGCCCCGACCAGGGCACCGAGCAACAGGTTGAGTCCGAGGTGGTTGGCCAGCTGGGCGGCGGTGAACGCACCCACACCGGCCAACGTGGCCTGAGCCAGGGACAGCTGGCCACCCATCCCGGTGATCAGGGTGATGGACAAGAAGATGATCGAAAAGACCAGGCCCCCGTTGAACACGTTCTCCCAGGTGGTCGGGATCCAGGTGAGCATGGAGATGATGAAGGCGCCGAGAAGTACGTACCAGGCCACCTTGATCACCCGGTCCAGCTGAGGCGCCCGCAGGGTGGCGGTCGACGGCGGCGTAGGGGGATCGACCGAGGAGAGCGGGTCCTTGGTGCGGTCCAGGCTGCGGAGGCCGGGCACGGCCAGCAGGGCGACCATCAGCACGATGAAGGGCAGCGAGGTAAGGGCGGCCGCCGACCACACGCTGCCCAACGGGAGGTAGCCCTGGAGCACGGTGGACAGCACACCCATGGCCACCCCGACGAGAGCGGCAATGGGCATGGAGCGGAGCACCGCCCAGGCGGCGGCGGCGAAAGCGGCGACCATCAGTGCGGCATAGTTGTCGAACTGGAGCTGACCGTAGATGGGGGCGAGCAACACGCCGGCCATTCCGGCCATCAGCCCCGAAATAGCCCAGGCCACCGCCACCACACGGCCGGCGTTGACGCCGTCGAGCTCGATGAGCCGCCGGCTCTCCACTGCCCCCCGCATCTGAAGGCCCAGGCTGGTCATGCGCATCAACACCAAAAGGGCGACCAGGATGACCACCGTGGTGATCACGGTGGTGAGGTCGATCCCGTTGACCGGGGTGCTGGTGATGTGGAAGTAGACCGTGTTGGGGTTGAACAGGATGTCCGGCGGATCGTAGGTGTCGGCGTTCCCGAACAGCACGGACAGCAACGACGGGATGCCCACGAACAGGCTGATCCCGGTAACCAGCTTTGCCGTGGTGTTGCTGTTGGCGATGTTCCTGAACAGGAGGCGGTCGAAGGCCAGGCCGATGACCGGCCCCAGCACCACCACCGACAGGAAGAAGGCCAGACCCACCGGCATGTGCTGTACCTGGACGAACTTGGTGAAGGCGTAGGCCGAGATGTAGGCCTGGGCACCGTAGGCGAAATTGAAGACGCCGGTGGCCTGGTAGGTGAGAACCAGCCCCACGGCCACGATGGCATAGGTGCAGCCGAAGGGGACCCCGGGTATGGCGAAACCGAGGAAGTGCGCCACTCCCTTGCCGGTCCCTACCCGTACCGGAGGGTCAGTCGGTTCACGCTCCGGGAGTCCCCGGGGGTGGTGTCACCGGCACCGGGTTCTTCACGCTCGACCCGAGGCAGATGAAGACCTGCTTGCCGGGGGCGAACACCGGTACGTAGTTCTTACCCTGGACCTGCACGAAGGCACTGCAACCGGGCACGGTGTACCCGGTGTGGTTGGTGGCCCAGTTCGTCGGGGCCGCCACTCCGTTGGCGTTGAAGGCGGTGAGCTTGTTGGTGGCGGCAACCAGGCTGGCCTGGGTCAGGTTCTTGCCGGCCGCCTTGACCCCGGCAGCGATGAGGGCTGCCGACTGCCAGCCCTGGAAGGCCACCCCGTTGAGGGTGAAGGCCGGCTCGTACTTGTTCATGGCCGACAGGTAGGTCTGCATGCCCGGGTAGGTGTTGCCGTAGCGGGCCTTGTTGGCCGCCTCGAAGGGCACGCTACCGGTGACGTTCACGTACACACCCTGCATCAGGCTGTTGAACTTGTTGAGCAGCGACTGGTCGTAGCCGTCCAGCCATAGCTGCTTGATCTTGACCCCGTACTGCTGGATGGCCCGGGCCAGGGTCACGTTGTCGGTCGACTGCATGCAGCTGATGAGGGCCTGGGATCCGGCCTGCTGCATCCGCTGGGCGTCGGAGGAGTAGCTGCCGCCGAGCTGGGCGCCCACGTCGACGAAGTTGACGTTGAACCCGATCTTCCTCATCCCGTTGGCGTAGGCGTTGCAGGCGTCATAGGAAGAGGCGATGGAGGGGCCGTAGCTGATGACGGCCAGCGACTTCACCTTGATCTTGTGGAGGAAGTAGGACATCGCCGGAAACCCAGCCGAATAGATCTGGGTGGAGCCACCCACCGCGAACAGGTTGGGGGCGGTCTGCCAGTTGCCGGTCACGTTGTACCCGTAGGTGGGGGTTTTGGTGGAAACGAAGTAGTTGGGAGTGAACCAGGCCGAGGCCACACCCACCGCGAAGACGTGGTCCTGGTCGATCAACGTGTGGGTGTCCTGGGTGAACTGGCTCGGCGAGCCACCGTCGTCCAGGCTGTTGGTCAGCACCAACTTGCGCCCGTTGATGCCACCCTTGGCATCGAGCACCTTGAAGTAGGCGATCATGCCCGGTGCCAGGCCGTCGAACAGGCTGGCGATCGGACCGGTCTTCGTGGAGATGGCCCCGATGTTGATCTGCGTGGCGCTCACCCCCGGTACCGACGTGCTGGCTCCCGCGGTCGCCGGCACCAGCGTGCCGCCAGCCACCGTGGCCAACGCGGCAGCGATCACACCACTTACAACCCCTCTGCCCAGGCGCTTCCCCATGTCCACCCTCCCTAGTTGCGATCTGCCCCCGGACCGCCGCCGAAGCAACCCCCCGAAGTGGCCGACCGTCGAGCCTGTTTCTTAAAACACCGTTGCACCCGGTGTCAACCGACCGCTCCCTGGCTGGCCTGGTGAACAGCATGGTAACGGCCAATCAGCTGCCACGCAGTGCACCGGTGTCCACCAGCCCGCCCGGTGCACTCCGGCCCCAGACGGCGGTCACCCGAGAAACTGCCGGCGGCGGTCGAACTGCCGGAGATTCCGGGCCTCGTCCATGGTCACCGGAGGGAGCTCGTGGAGGTCACGGGACACCTCGGGCTCCCAGCCGCAGGCGGCCACCATGGCTCGGACCCGCTCGGCCAACGCTTCGGGCCCTGACGGGACCGCGGCCACCTTGAGCCGTCCGTCGATCCGGCGCAGCACCCCCCGGTCGGTCACCACGCTGACCACCCGTTCGCCGGGGGCGGTGACATAGGCCACCTCGGCCGGCATCCGTCTTGCCCGGCCCAGCGTCACCACCACGCAGGCCGCCGCCCGGCTGACCACGTCGTTGGCTCCTCCCGAACCGACGAGGAACCGGCCGTCGCTCAATCGGGTCGAGTTGAGGTTGCCGTGCCGGTCCACCTCGGCTGCACCGAGGCACCCGATGGTGGTGGTTCCGGGTCCTCCCACCACCATGCCCAACACAGTGGCGGCATCAGCCAGCAGCGAAGTGCCCGGAAAGACCCGATGATTGAAGATGTAGGGATCGGCCGGAGTGGGCGTGTAGTCCCACAGGCCCAGCTCGGCGGTCAGGCTGACCGCCGAGCCGGCGGCACGGGCTCGGGCTACCGCCACCCAGGCGGCCAGATTGGCCACGCCGGCGCCGGCCAGGACTCCGTCGGCTCCGAGATCGGCCACCAGCGCCTCCACCTCCCTCGCCCCGAGGCTGGCCGCCACCTCCCAGTCGCTGATCGGTTCGTCCTCGGGCAGTGGATTGGCCTCGGCGTCCCGGCGCCACGAGTCCGGATCGGCCAGCAACCGCAGGCCGATCAGCCGGTCGTCGCCCAGCCGGCGCAGGTACGAGGTGTGATCAGGCGGCCCGAGCACGTGCTCCTCCGCCCAGGCGTCGAAGTCGTCCCGGGCGGCGGCCGCGGCGTCGATCCAGAACGGGATGTCCTCCCCGTAGCCGACAACAGGCAGGTCGGGGACATAGCAGCCGCCCGGGTGGGCCCCGAAGGGCGCCTCGACCACGGCCAGCACCCGATGGGCCGGGATGCGCACTCGGTGGCCGAGCCCGTCGAGATCGTCGACGATGGACTCGACCGTCGCCACCACACCACGCCGTGCCGCCCACGCCCCCCACACCCCCTCGAGCAACGGTTCGGAGATGGCCAGGTTTCCGTGGCGGTCGGAGACGGCGGCGTGGAGCAGAGCGACATCGGGCACCAGGGGCGCCACCAGGCCGACCGGGCCGAACTCGGATTCGACGGTGGTGAAGCCGTCGTTGTCGGCCATGTCCGATCCGAGGAGGGAGCCGGTCACGATGGCCGGCAGGCCGCGGGCGGCGGCCTCCAGCCGCTGGGCCATGGTCAGGATGGACCAGTGCTCGACGGCCACCTCGCCGGACTGGTAGCCCTGCTGAAAGATGGGATTCGGTGCGTAGGACGGGAAACTGTTCCCCGAGTAGGCCGTGACCACCTTGCGCACCATCCCCCCCCGGAAGAAGAGAGCGCCCAACGCCCCGAGGCTGGTCATGATCAGGGTGAGTCCGGCGTCGTTCCCCCACTGCTGACGGGCCAGCTCGCGAGCGGCGGCCGTCCATCGGCTGTGCCCCAACATGATGTGGACGGCGTCGCCCTCGCCGACGTGGTGCCCGACCGCGTCGCTGAGCGAGACGCCCACCTCGGTCACGGGCGGAGGCCGTCACCTTCGGGTGCGGATGGCCGGGCATCCACGGTCAGGCCATCACCACGTCGACCGGTGTGCCGAGGGCGGCCAGGTCCACGCTTTGGTTGTCCTCGGCGTAGCGCAGGCCTTGGACGTTGAAGAGCTCGACCGACTCGGCGCCCACCGGGTAGGGGCCCCAGTGCCACGTACTCCTGTCGAGCACGATGGCAGTGAGCGGATCGAGCACGAAGGCTTCGACCTGGTCGATCGCACCCGAACCAGTCATGTCCAGGCCCGGGGGTGCGACCACCACCACCGCGGTGACGTCGAGGGGCATCACCACCTGGGTATGCGTGGCATGACGGAAGAGCACCTGGCAGCGGAGGCAGCCGTCCACCTCGGGCACCTCATCGCGCCGATGGCCGATCCGGTTCACGTGGACGTCGGACCAGGCGAACTCCAGACGGTGGGTTCCGTCGGTGGGATCGGTGTCAGCCACCGGCAGCCACCCGAACGGCGCCCAGGCCTCGGCGGTCAGGGATACCGGGGTGATCCGGCGGACTGGCTCTGCCATCTCGTACCCTCCCGAAACCATCGACTGTCACGGCCCACCGCTCCGAACCTAACATCGGCGTCGGGAGCCCACCGACAAAGGAGACCCATGGTGATGGACGTGCGCAACATCGAGAACACCGCCCCGGTCGCCGAGCACAACGGAACGGTGCCGGTGTGGTGGATGGTCAACTCGAGGGAGATGAAAGAGGCGACCGACGGCGGGTTCCTCGAGCTGGTCAACGAGTTCGAGGTGGCCGGGGGCGGCTACGTCTATCCCCACTCACACCCCACCCACGAGTTCTATTACGTCCTGCGCGGCCGTGGCATCATGACCATCGCCGGTGAGGATCGCGAAATCGCCCAGGGCGACCTGGTCCACATTCCTCCTGACGAGGTGCACAGTCTCCGACCCATCACCGACCACGCCCCCATCCACTGCTTCTGCTTCGCCATCGGCGTGAAGGGTTCGGGGCCCATCGACTACACCAACCACGAGGGCTGATATCAGCCCGGCCTGATTCACTGCCGGACACAATCGACCGAACACAATCGACCGGACCCGCTCCGACCGCACCCGGTTGGCCGGGTCGAGACCGGCACCGCTCAGGGGTGGGAGGTGCCGTCCTCCACCAGGGTGGCGTCCAGACCCAGCAGCCCCACCGTGGTGGCACCGTCCCGCAACGCGGCGAAGTAGCCCCTCTCCTTCTCCTCGCGACCGTGGCCCGCGGTCAGCACCTCCTCGAGCGACGCGCCGGGCACCAGCACCACCCCGTCCACGTCGCCGACAACCCAGTCACCAGAGTTGACCGGCACACCAGCCACCGAAGTGGTCACGCCGACCGCTCCGGGGAGGTTCTTCGTGGCCCCGGGCAGTGCGACGGTTTGCGAGAACACCGGGAAGCCCAGACGCTCCAGGGCGGCCACGTCTCGCACCCCTCCGTCGATGACCAGCCCGGCCAAGCCCCGGGCCAGCGCAGCGGTGGTGAGGACCTCGCCCCAGTAGCCCCGGCCGGGTACGTTGCCCACGTCGACCACCAACACCGATCCAGCCGGTGCCCGCGTCACCGCTACGTGCACGGCCAGGTTGTCCCCGGGAGTGCAGCGGACCGGGAAGGCCGGTGCGGCCAGCTGGGCCCCCGGCCAGACCGGTCGGATCCTCGACGGCATGGCCAGGGCTCCCGACTCCCCGAGGGTGGCCGCCCCGAGCTTGGTGAGCGCGGCCACAATGTCGGGTGGGCTCATCGAAGGTCCGGGATCAGTCATGTACGGCCACGGTCACTTCGATCTCGACCGCACCGCCGCGGGGCAGCGCGGCCACGCCGATGGCCGAGCGGGTGTGCCGCCCGGCCTCGCCGAAGACGTCGTAGAGCACGGCACTGGCCCCGTCGACCACGGCTGGCTGCTGGTGGAAGTCGGGGGTCGAGGCCACGAAGCCGGTCACGGTGAGTACCCGTTCCACCCGGTCGAGCGTGCCCAGTTCCGCTTCGAGGACGGCCAGGGCATTGAGCGCGCACACCCGGGCGGCGGCTGTGCCCTCTTCGACCGTGACCGAGCTCCCCAGGGTGCCAACGCAGGTGAGCGCACCGTCGATCCGCGGGAGCTGGCCCGAAGTCCGGGCCACCCCGGAATGCACGACCACTGCGTCGAGCGGATGGTGCGGCGGATGGGGCCCGTAGAGAGTGAGCCCGAGCTCGTCCAGCCGGACCCGGATCCGGCCCGATCCGGGTGGCGCGGCCTTTGTTTCGCTGGTCGGGCCCGGTGTCACCGTCTCCATCCACTCTCCCCATGCCTTGGCGCTCCCCGGCGGAACGGGCCGATGCTACTGCCGGCAACCGCACCCCGGCGTCAACGGCTGCGCCGGTTCCACCACGTGTCACAGCACCCAGCCAGGCGCTGCCACCGGCTTCGACGTTGTCCTAAGGTGACCTCCATGGGCTTGCTGGATGAACGGGTGGCAGTGGTGACCGGAGCCGGTCGCGGTATCGGGCGGGCGATCGCGCTCTGCCTGGCCGATGAAGGGGCGAAGGTGGTGGTCAACGACATCGGTGTGTCCCTGGGCGGCGACGGGACCGACGAGGACCCGGGCGCCCAGGTTGTGGCTGAGATCGCCGCCCGGGGAGGAAAGGCGGTGGCCAACCGCGACCCCGTCGACGACTTCGATAGTGCCGGTCGGATCATCGGCACCGCTGTCGACACCTACGGACAGATCGACATCCTGGTCAACAACGCCGGCATCGTCCGCGACCGCACCCTGGTCAAGATGGACGAGACCGACTACGACGCGGTGGTGGCCGTGCATCAGAAGGGCACCTTCAACACGGCCCGGCACGCCGCGCCGCTGATGAAGGAGGCGGGGTACGGCCGGATCGTCAACATCACCTCGTCAGCCGGCCTACGGGGCAACTTCGGGCAGACCAACTACGGGGCGGCCAAGGCGGCCATCATGGGCATGACCTTCGTGTGGGCCGTCGAGTTGGGCCGCTACGGGATCACCGTCAACGCCATGGCCCCGGCCGGTGCCACCAGGATGACCGCCGGGCTCAACGAGGAGACCGAGCCGCCACCCGACCAGGATCCCGCCCTCAACGCGCCGCTGGTGGCTTTCCTGGCCTCGGAAGCGGCGGCAGGCATCAACGGGCAGGTGTTCGGTCGGACCGGGTTCGGGTACACCATTTTTCAGACGCCACGACAGGTGGCCATCATGTCCAAGGAGGGCGGCTGGACACCCACCGAGGTGGCCGACCACTTCCACGAGGTCCTGGGCCAGCACCTCCAGGCGGTGGGCATGCCCGCCCACCCGTTGCTCGGGAACAAGAAGTAGTCCGTCCCGGTCGGTCATCGACGGAGTTGGGGGAGCATGCCAGAGCGCAAGACGACCGAGCCGACCGGCCCCCAGCCGCCTCCCCAGCCCACGCCTCCGACCGGACGGCTCCGTTGACCACCCCACAGCTCCCCCCCGAGCAGCTGCACTCCATGGCCCTCGCCTTCGGGGACCAGGTGGCCTACACCGTGGTCGGGGTGAGCTCACTGACCTTCGACGAGTGGGACAGCTCGGCCAGTCGTCTGGCCCGCGGGCTGATCGGGGCCGGCGTGGCACCCGGGGACCGGGTGGCCATCCACCTCGAGCCGGCCAACGCCCTGTACTGGATCATCACCTACAGCGCCATCCACCGGGCCGGAGGGGTGGCCGTGCCGTTCAACCCCCAACTCACCGAGCCCGAAGTGTCGCGGATGATCGAGCACTCGGGAGCAAGGGCCACGGTGACCCAGGACAACCTGGCATCCCGCTACCGCGCCGGGCGACCAGCTCTGGTCGTGACCGTCCCGACCCCGGCCGACAGCACCTACGGGGACCCTGCAAAAGGACCGACTGCCGAGTCTGTTTCGGCGGTGGCCTGGTCGGACGTCCTGAGCGACGACGCCGACTACCTTCAGGTGCCCCGCGATCGGGGTGACCTGGCCGACATCCTCTACACCTCGGGAACGACCGGACAGCCCAAGGCGGTGGCCGTCCGGCACGACAACTACTCGCTGATTCCCTTCGGCAAGCCCAACTGGAGTGGCGGGGGCTGGATGCACGCCAGCCCGCCCTACACCTTCGCCGGGATCGCCTTCGTCTACACCCCGATGAAGTTGGGCCTGCGCGCCCTCTACATGCCCCGCTTCGACGCCGAAGTCTGGCTGGACACAGTGGAGCGGGAGCGACCCGGATCGGTCTTCTTGGTGCCCGCTATGGCCACCCTGCTCCTCGAGCAGCCCCGCTTCGACACCGCCGACCTGTCCTCGGTGCAGTTGTGCAGTGTGGGCAGCGCCCCACTGGCCCCGTCGGTGCTCGAGCGCCTCCAGGAGCGGATGCCCACTGCCCTCGTCTCCAACAACTACGGGATGACCGAGGCCGGATCGGTCTACTGTCTGATGCCGCCGGGCGAAGCGGTCAAGCGGCCCGGGTCGGTGGGCAAACCGGTCCCCCCAGCCGAGATCGTCTGCGTCGACGACGATGGACAGTCAGTGGTCGCCGGCGAGGTGGGGAACGTGCGCATGCGGATCCCCGGCCGTCCCCGCGAGTACTACGGCGACCCCGAGGCCACCTCCCACACCTGGGTCGACGGTTGGCTGGTCACCGGTGACCTGGGCCGGATCGACGAGGACGGCTACCTCTACATCGTCGGACGCAGCAAGGACGTGATCATCCGGGGCGGCAACAACATCCATCCGACCGACGTGGAGAACGCTATCCAGCTCCACCCGGCCGTCCGCGAGGTAGCGGTGGTTGGCGTACCCCATCCGGTACTTGGGGAGGATGTGGTGGCCTTCGTCACCCTGCGGCCCGGCGCCGAAGCCACCGACGAAGAACTACGCGAGCACACCCTGGAACGCCTGGCCAAGTACAAGGTGCCTCGCACCTGGATCTTCGTCGACGCCGTCCCCCGTAACGCCACCGGCAAGGTCCTCAAGGAACAGTTGCGCCAGCAGTACGCCGAACGATCACGGCAGGACTCCCCCGGCCAGGCCTCGGCCGGGTGACTGGATCCTTCCACCACCTGACCCTGCCCGGTGTCCTGGCCGAGCACCGCCGCAGCCGGCCCCGGTCCACCGCCCTGGTCTGCGGTGGTGACCGATGGACCTACCCCGAGCTCGACGACCGGACCGACCGACTGGCTCTGGCCCTTTCGAGGTCGGGCGTGGGTGTCGGATCCCGGTTGGTGTGGCTGGGCCAGAACTGCCACCGGCTGGTCGAGACCTGGCTGGCCGGCGCCAAGATCGGGGCGGTGGTGGTCCCGGCCAACTGGCGCCAGAGTGCCACCGAGATGGTCACCCTGTTGGAGGACGCGCGGCCCGACGTGGTCCTGTGGCAACACGAGGAGATCGGCTCGGCCGTCGAAGAGGCCCGATCCCGCTGGGAAGGTGACGCCCTATGGCTGCAACACGACAGCCCGAATGGGGCGGACGGCTACGAGCAGTTTCTGGCCACCGGCGACCCATCCGACGGCATGCCGCTCATCGGTGCGCCTCGCTCCCCCACCGATCCCGTGCTCCAGCTCTACACCGGCGCGTTCGGCGGTACCCCCAACGGCGCCCTGCTCTCCCATCAGGCCATCGTCACCCAGTCGGTGATGGTGGCCATGCTCCAGCGGGTGACCGGCGACACGATCTACCTCAACTCCGGCCCCATGTTCCACATGGCCACGCTGATGACCACCTTCGCCACCTTCCAGATGGGCGGGACCAATGTGCTCACCCGACGGGTCGACGCCGAGGAGATCTGCCGGGTCATCGAGGCCGAGGGGTGCAACTACGGCTTCGTGATGGGCCCCACGGCCACCGAGGTCGCAGAGGTCAACGCCGAGGGACGCTTCGACCTATCCGGGTTCCGGACATTCGGAGGAAGCCCGGCCTGGAACGCCATGGTCACCGTGGACGACAGCCCCTGGGGTCTCCACCCGGCCGGGTACGGCCAGACCGAAGTGACCGGCATGCTCACCTTCAACGCCTTGGGCGTGGGTACCGAGGGGAGCAGCGGTCGGGTGTCACCCCTCGCCGAGGTGCGGATCGTCGACCCCCACGGGAACGAGGTGCCCAACGGGGAAACCGGCGAGATCGTGGCCCGGGGTCCGATCGTCACCAACGGCTACCACAACCGGCCCGAGCTCAACGCCGAGCGCTTCCGCGGCGGCTGGTGGCACACCGGCGACCTCGGGCGGCGCCACGACGACGGCTCCCTCACTTTCGTGGCCCCGTTGACCCGCATCGTGAAGTCGGCGGCCGAGAATATCTACCCGGCCGAGGTCGAGGGTTGTCTCGTCCAGCACCCGGCGGTGCGGGAGGCGGCCATCATCGGCGTGCCCGACCGGCGTTGGACCCAGCGGGTGGTGGCCGTAGTGGTGCTCGAAGGACGGTGTCTCGGCCACTGCCGAGGAACTGATCGGCCACTGCCGGACCCGCATCGCCAGCTACAAGAAGCCCAGCGCGGTGGAGTTCGTCGACCGCCTGCCCAAACAAGGTTGGGCCATCGACTACGACGAACTCGACCGCCGCTTCGGTGGTGGCGGCTACCCCGGCACCCCGGGGAGCTGACCGCCGCGCCACCGTCCCAGGCGCCGTGCCGCCTGACCATGGCGTCCGACCTGACGATGCCGTCTGACCGGTGCCGAAGGTAGCCTGGGCCTTGTGAAGGTCACCCGCACCCTGCACCACAGCGTCAATGTCGAGGGGCACCTGGACGAGTGCACCGAGTTCTATCAACGTCTGTTGGAGCTGCCAGACGACGCCAGGCCGGTCATCCCGGGGATCGACGGGCACTGGTTCGGCGTGGGCAATGCCCAGCTGCACCTGGTCGATGCCGATGCCGGCCCCAACGTGATCCAGCCGGCCGGGCCCCACGTGTGCTTCGCGGTGGCCGACCTCGACGAGGCGGTGGCCGAACTCGAGCGGGCCGGCATCCGCTACGTCGAGGGAGCCCAGGGAACCGTGATCCAGATCTGGTTCGCCGATCCGGCCGGCAACACCATCGAGATCCAGCAGGAGACCGCCACCGGGGCCGTGTAGCCCGAGCTGATCTCCTTTGCCCCCGCCTACGCCGGGCCGGAACGGATCGATCGACTTGGAAGGCCGGCTACCGGCCACTGCCTTGACGCGCCGAGGGCGCGCCCGTAGGTCCGCCGAAGAGGCAGCAACGCACACTTGGTGTTCCTGTACCGTGACCGGTGAGAGGAGGATCGCATGAGCCATCGATGGTTGAGCCGAACAGGTCGGGGTTCCCGCCGGAGACACGGACCGACCCCGATGGCCATCGTGGTGCTCGGGGTTACAGCCCTCGTGGTGACCGCCTGCGGTAGTTCGTCGAGTTCGTCGACCACCACGGAGCGATCAACATCCCCGCGTGCACCGGCTTCAACGACGACCTCCGGCCAGCCGACCACTACGACCTCCGGCGGGCAGCCGGTTCCGGCTCCGACCTCGGGAATCGAACCGATCGACGAGGTGGCCACCGGCACTGTTTCCGGACTCGGAACCGTTCTGGTGGCCGGCAACGGCTTCACCCTCTACATGTTCGTCCCGGACAAGCGGTCTGGGGTGTCCACGTGTTACAACGCCTGCGCCACCGCCTGGCCTCCTCTCCTTTTGACCGGTACCGATGCCCCGATCTACGGCCCGGGCGTGAACCCGAATCTGCTGGGCACGACCAAGCGGACCGACGGCACCGTCCAGGTGACCTACAACGGCTGGCCCCTGTACCTGTGGGTGACCGACTCCGAGCCGGGGCAGGCAACCGGCCAAGCAGTCAACAACAACGGCGGACTCTGGTACGTGCTCAACCCGAAGGGCCAGGTCATCACCAAGAAGGCGAGCTAGTCATCGCTCGCGGGCGAGCGCGCCCAACCCGATCGATTACGGTTCGGCACCACGGCCGGTCAGAAGGGAGCGACCCCCTCGGCCAGGCGCTGCTGCAACAGACCGGCCACCCGGTCGCGGTGCCACGACGCTCCACCGAACACCGTGGCATCGAGCTCCGCCCGTTTCACATAGAGATGCAGGTCGTGCTCCCAGGTGAACCCGATGCCACCGTGGACCTGCATGCCCGATGCGGTCACCCGACGTGAGGCGTCCGAGCACCAGGCCTTGGCTGACGAGGCGGCCAGGGACGCCCCGTGGTCCCCGGTGGCCAGACACCAGGCCGCGTAGTAGGAGGACGACCGCATGGCCTCCACGTCGACCAGGGCGTCGGCCAGCCGGTGCTTGACTGCCTGGAAGCTGCCGATGGGGTGACCGAACTGCCGTCGCACCTTGGCGTACTCCACGCTCATATCGAGCACCCGGGAGGCTCCTCCCAACAGCTCGGCCGAAGCACCGGCAGCCGCCCGGTCGACCAGCTGGGCGGCGGCGGCGGCGTCCCCCACCCGGTGGGCGGGTGTGTCGTCCAGCTCCACCCAGCCCAGCGGTCGGGTCCGGTCCATGGCCGGCTCGCTCCGCCGGTCCCACCCTGTCGGCATCGTCAAGAACGAAGACGCCCTCGTCGGTGACCACCACCTTCACGTCGGCCACCGATGCGTGGAGGGAGGGCTCGGGCCGACCGGTCAGGTTCCACTGCTCACCAACTGGCCTCGTGCTGACCGTGCCCGGCTTGGCCGCCCACACCAGGGAGCCAACCGACTCCCCGGTGGACAGTCCCGCCGCCCATCGGGACGCTGACCGGCGGACTGATGGGCTCAGTGTCTCGTCGGATGCCGCCGACTGGACCACGCCCAGACACAGCACGCTTCCGAGGAACGGCACCGGAGCGACGTGGCGACCCAGCTGCTCGCAGAGCACGGCCACCTCGACCATGCCCAGCCCCAGTCCGCCGTCGGCCTCCGGCTGTTCGACGGCCAGCCAGCCCTGATCGGCCATGGCCTCCCACAGCCGCCGGTCGAAGCCGGGGGCGCGTGCCTCGGTCGTGCTTCGGACTCGGTGGCCACCCCCGGGCCGACAAAGGCCCGGACCTGATCCGCGAAGCCAGCCTGTCGAGTAGTGCGGCCGCGGCGTCACCCAGCGCTTGCTGGTCGGGGGACAGTTCGAACTCCACAGCGGCGAAGCATACGGTCCCCGCATGCGGTACAGGGCGGTCGGGTGCACGGCAACCGTCCCACCCCGCCTGGTGTTTCGGGCTCTGTGCCAAGCTGGCCGAGATGGATCTCCAGATCACCCCGGCCCAACAGGAGCTGCGCGCCGAGCTGCACGACTGGTTGGTGGCCCACCTCCCCTGGCGGTACGGGACCGAACCACCGACCCGGTCCGCCGATCTGGGCGAGGTGGTGGCCTTCGGTCGCCGGTGGCAGTCCGAGCTGGCCAGCGACCACTGGGTAGGGATCACCTGGCCGGTCGAGATGGGCGGTCGCGGCCTCGGACCCACTGAGCACTTCCTGTGCACCGAGGAGATGGCTCGGGCTCGGGCCCCCGAACTGGTGGGCCGCATCGGCATCAACCTGGTCGGTCCGACCCTGTTCGCCCACGGAACCCCGGCCCAGCAGGAACGGTGGCTCCCACCCATCCTCGGGGCCGAGCAGCTGTGGTGCCAGCTGTTCAGTGAGCCGGAAGCCGGCAGTGACCTGGCCTCCCTGGTCACCAGAGCCCGGCCGGTCCCCGGCGGGTACCGGGTGACCGGGCACAAGGTATGGACCTCCTACGCCCAGTTCGCCGACTGGGGCCTGTGCCGCCCGCACCGACCCCGACGCGCCCAAGCGTCAGCTGGGAATGTCCTGTCTGGCCGTGGACATGCACGCCGACGGTGTCGAGGTGCGACCCCTCGTCCAGACCACTGGTGACGCCGAGTTCAACGAGGTGATCCTCGACGACGTGTTCGTCCCCGAGGCCCAACTGGTCGGCGAAGAGGGCAAGGGGTGGACGGTGGCCAACTCCACCCTCTCCCACGAACGCGGCGTCAATCCCCGCCAGCTCGGGATCCACGTCCAGCTACTGGCCGAACTCCTCGAGCTGGCCGCCGCACGCCCGGGTGGACTCGACGACTGGGAGGTGCGCCAACGGGTGGCCGAGGCCTACATCGAGGTCAAGCTGTTCCAGCTCAACAACTGGCGCACCCTCACCCGCCTGGAGCGGGGCGAGCACCCCGGTCCCGAGGGCAGCGCCCTCAAGCTGTACTGGAGCGAGATGTCCAAGCGACTCCACGAGACTGCCATGGTCGTGCTGGGTCCGTCCGCTCCACTGTGGCAGGGGGCGACCCACAACCCAGGGGACGGCATGTGGCAGCGGTCGTGGCTCTACTATCAGGCGTCGTCGATCTTCGCCGGCACCAACGAGATCCAGCGCACCCTGGTCGGCGAGCGGGTGCTCGGGCTCCCGAGGGACTGAACCGGCTCGGCTGGCCTCGGCTCGGGCCGATCAAAGGCCCAGGTGACACGGAGGGTGGGACAGAGCGGTAAGGATGGTGTCCATGGGTTACGAAACGATCCTCTACCAGGTGGAGGGCACGGTGGCCACCATCACCATGAACCGCCCGGACAAGGCCAACGCTCAGGACACCCAACTGATCGACGAGATGGACGCCGCATTCGACGAGGCAGACGACGACGATGACGTCCGGGTGGTCATCCTGGCCGGGGCGGGCAAGCACTTCTCGTCCGGGCACGACCTCACCGAGTTGATCGCCGAGGGCCACGACAGCCACTGGCGGCAGCTCCGGGAAACCCCCGAGGGCAAGATGCGCCACGAGAAGATCATGTACTACGACCGGTGCAAGAAGATCCACGACTTCCGCAAGCCGACCATCGCCGCCGTCCAGGGGAGTTGCGTGGCCGCCGGCCTCATGCTGGCTTGCATGTGCGACCTGATCGTGGCGGCCGACGATGCCACCTTCTCCAACCCGGTGCTGCGGATGACCGGTGCCGGGGTCGAGCTGCTGGTCGAGCCGTGGGAGCTCGGAATCCGCAAGGCCAAGGAGTTCCTCCTGACCGGCGACACCATCGACGCCCAGGAGGCCTGGCGGCTGGGCATGGTCAACCAGATCGTGCCGAGGGACCAGTTGATGGAGCGGGCCCGGCAACTGGCGGAACGGATCTCACTGGTCCCGCCGGCCACCGCCCAGCTGGTCAAGGACTCGCTCAACCACACCGGCGAACTGATGGGCCAGACCGACTCATGGAAGTACCACTTCATGGCCCACCACTGGATGCACAATTCCTC
Organism: uncultured Acidimicrobiaceae bacterium; assembly: GCA_963824355.1. Lineage (GTDB taxonomy): Bacteria > Actinomycetota > Acidimicrobiia > Acidimicrobiales > RAAP-2 > Bog-756. The sequence continues at coordinate 48,487 of CAWGOY010000007.1, forward strand.
CACCGCCCAACGGGCCCTGGAAGAGCGCCAGTCGCGGGGCTCGATGAAAGAGGTGTTCGCCGACCGGGACCGAGGGGATCGGCCCGTCGTTGACTCCTGATCCGGTCGTGCCGGAACCGGGAACGACCGGAGGGAACGGTCCGCTCACCGGCGTCCGGGTTCTCGACCTTGGAACCCGAATTTCGGCTCCCTTCTGTGCCGGCCTGCTCGGCGAGCTGGGAGCGGACGTGATCAAGGTGGAGCTGCCCGGCCAGGGCGACTTCATGCGCACCATCGGACCGTTCATCCCCACTGACGACGGGCCCTACTCCCTGTTCTGGTCGGTGGAGGGCAGGGGCCGGCGCAGCGTGACCTGCGACCTGCGGACGGAGGAGGGCCAGGCCCTGTTCCATCGACTGGCCGCCCACGCCGATGTGATCTGCGAGAACTTCCGGCCGGGGACGGTGGAGAAGTGGAACATCGGACCCGGCTCGCTCGACCCCGGTCTTGTCTACGTCCGGATCAGCGTCTTCGGCCAAGACGGGCCGTACTCCCAACGACCCGGCCTCGACCGGCTGGGGATCGCCTACGGCGGCCTTCTCCACCTGACCGGGGAGCCGGACCGCCCGCCGGTCCGGCCCGGTGTGACCATCTCGGACTACCTGACCGGGGTATTCGCAGCCATGGCCGCGGTGGCCGGCCTCTACCGGCGAGACACCCGGCCGCCGCTTGAGGAGGGCGCCGGGGTGGGAGCGGTGGTCGACGCCCCCCTCTATGCTGCCGTGCTCCGGGTCCTCGAGTGGACCCTGGCCGGCTACGACCGGACCGGTACGGTCCGGAGCCGCGAGGGGAACCGACTTCGCAACTCGGCCCCGCTCGACAACTACCCGACCGCCGACGGAGCCTACGTGTGCGTGGTGGCCGGCTCCGACGCCAACTTCCACCGGCTGTGCCGGGCCATGGACCGCCCCGACCTGGCCGAGGACCCCCGGTTCGCCACCCTGGCCCTGCGATCCGAGCACGGCGACGTGATCAACGGCATCGTGGCCGCCTGGACGTCGGGGCTGACCGCAGCGGCGGTGGAGGAGGTGTGTATCGCCCACGATGTGCCGGTGGGGACGGCCTACAGTGCGGCCGACATCTTCGCCGACCCCCACATGGCCGCCCGCGGCGACCTGGTAGCCGTTGACGACCCGGTGGCCGGTCCCCTCCGCCAACAGGCGCCCTTCCCCCGGTTCGTCGGCTCGCCGACGCCGGTGCCGAGCGGCGCCCCCCGACTGGGCTCGCACAACCGCGAGGTCTGGTGCGAACTGGTCGGACTCACACCCGACGAACTCGAGGCGTTGGAGCGGGCCGGGATCGTCTGAGGGCCCCGGTCCGGAGTTCAGCTCTCGGGCTCGGGGTCGCGGGGCAGACCGAGGATCCGCTCGGCGATCACGTTGCGCTGGACCTCGCTGGTGCCGCCGGCGATGGTCAGGCACCGGGTGAACAGCAGGGACTCGACCCAACGCTTGGCCGGACCTTCGATGGTCGCCCCCTCGGGGCCCAGCATGGAGAGGCCCAGCTCCTGGACTCGCTGCTCGTGCTCGGCGCCGAGCAGCTTGCGGAGCCCGGCGGCCGGCCCGGGGTCCGCGCCGGCCAGCGACCGCAGCGTGGAACGGTGGGCCATCAGTCCGAGCGACTGGGCCTCGGAAAGCAGCCGGCCCATCCGCACCAGGGTCGCCTCGGTGATCGACCCGGCCCTGCGCTCGGCCAGGCGGAGCAAGGACTCGACACCGGTGCCGAAGGTCGAACCCGAGGACATCGAGATCCGCTCGTTGGCCAGGGTCATCCGGGCCGCCGACCATCCGGTGTTCACCTCGCCGATGACACAGTCGTCAGGCACGAACACCGCGTCGAAGAACACCTCGTTGAACAGGGCGGCACCGGTCAGTTCGCGGAGGGGTCGGATGTCGAGGCCCTGGGTGTGCATGTCCACGATGAAGAAGGTGATCCCTTCGTGCTTGGGTGCCGACGGATCGGTCCGGGCCAGACAGATCCCCCAGTCCGCTTGTCCGGCCATGGAGGTCCACACCTTCTGCCCGGTCAGGCTCCAGCCACCGTCGACCCTGACCGCCCGGGTGGTCAGGCTGGCCAGGTCGCTGCCCGCTCCCGGTTCGGAGAACAACTGGCACCAGGCCAGCTGGCCGAGGAGGGTGGGGCGCACCCAGCGCTCGCACTGATCCTCGGTGCCCCGGGCGATGATCACCGGCAGGGCCCAGGCGGCGATGCCCAGGTAGGGACGATGGAGCCCGGCCGCGGCCATCAGTTGGTCGAGGACCACCTGTTCGACCGCTCCGGCGTCCCGACCCCACGGCTCGGGCCAGTGGGGAGCCACCAGACCGGCGTCGAGAAGTCCGGCCCGCTGCTCCTCGGCCGGCAGGGCGGCCACCCCGGCCACCAGCGGGGCCAGCTCGTCCCGGAGCTGATCGGCCTCCTCGGGCAGATCGGCGGCCAACGCCCGCCTTGCCCCTGCCCCGGCCACCGTCGCCACCTCCAGCGCGAAGGCGTCGCCCACCCCGAGCAGCTGCCGGTCGGCATGGGCCCGCTTCAGATGGAGATGGAGGTCGTGCTCCCAGGTGAAGCCGATGCCGCCCAGCAGCTGGAGGGCCTCTTGCGCGCACTGCACGTAGCCGTCGGTGGCCAACACCCCGGCCGCCGCCGCGGCCAGCTCGGCCCCGTCGTCATCGCCGGATCCGACGGCGATGGCCGCATCCCAAGCCAGGGCGGTCATCTGCTCGACCCGGACGGCCATGTCGGCCAGTCGGTGCTTGACCGCCTGGAACTGCCCGATGGGCCGGCCGAACTGGACCCGCACCTTGGCGTACTCGGTAGCCGTCTCGAGGCACCATCGGGCCCCGCCAGCGTGTTCGGCGGCCAGCAGGGTCACCGCCACCTGGCGGACCCGGCGGGTGGTGAGGGCAGGCAGCTGCCGGTCAACGGGGACCGAGGTTCGCTCCACCGTCACGACCCCCACCCGGCGGGTGGCGTCCAGGCTGTCCAGCGGGGACGTGGCGACCGTTCCCCCGGGACCGGTGACATCGATCAGGCACCAGGTCTCCGACCCGTCCGGATGCCGGGCAGGGGCCAGCACCACGCCGGCCGTCACCGCTCCGAGCATCGGACGCAGCTCACCGGCCACGATCAGCTCTGCGGCCCCACCCTGGTCCACCACGTCGAGGTGGGCCTCCCCGAAGGAGAGGGCGGCGGCCACGCTCCCGTCGATCAGCGCGGGGAGGACCGACGCGGCACCTTCGCCCATGGCCTCCGACAGGAGCGCCGAGGTGACCACGGTGGGTAGCAACGGTCCGGGGACGACCGACCAGCCGGTCTCGTCCAGCAACACGGCCAACTCGAAGAGGCCGAAGCCCTGGCCGCCCACCTCCTCGGGCAGGTGGATGCCCAGCCAACCCTCGCCGGCCATCTCCTTCCACACCGGCTGGAGCTCCTCCTCCCCGTCCAGCAGGGCCCGGGACACGGACGGCGGGCAGTGGGCGTCCAGCCACCTCCGGGCCGACCGGCGCTGTTCCTCGTGCTCATCGGAGAGCGCGATCGGCATGGGATCCCCCTTCGTCGTCGTCGGGCGGGCGGCTCCTCGACAGGCTCGACCGAGATGGCCCGGGTCGGACAGCCCTCGGCCGCCACCCGGATGCGTTGATCGTCGTCGCCGACCGGGTCGATGACCATCGAGAACCCGTCGTCGCCCAGGTCGAAGGTGGCCGGGGCCCAGTAGAGGCAGTTGCCCGAGCCCACGCAGCGCTGGCGGTCGATGGAGATCCGGAGCACGGCGCTACGGCCCACCGGTCCGGTCGGCCAGGTGGGCCTGACGGAGCAGGCGCTTGCGGACCTTCCCGTTGACGTCGCGTGGCAGCTCGTCGACCACCTCCCACTGACGGGGAACCTTGTACTTGGCCAGACGGGCACCGACGTGGTCGGCCAGCTGGTCGGTATCCACCGGCTCACGCAGCTGGACCATGGCGAACAGGTGCTCCCCGTCCCGGTCGTCGGGGACACCGAAGACAGCGCAGTCCACGACGGCCGGGTGCTCGAACAGCACCTCTTCGATCTCCCGAGGGGCGATGTTGACGCCACCCCAGAGCACCATGTCGGAGATGCGGTCGGTGATGAACAGATAGCCGTCCCCGTCGAGGAAGCCGATGTCGCCGACAGTGAATGCGTCATCGTGCCAGGCCTGCCGAGTGGCCTCGTCGTCGTTGCGGTAACTGAAGCGCTGGGGCCCGGCCGGACGGATGTAGACGAGACCGTGCTCACCGGCGGCCAGTGGGGCGCCGTCCTCGTCCAGGATGCGGATCTCCACCCCGGGCCACGGGCGCCCCACGCTCCCCGGTCGGGCCAGCCACTCCTCGGGGGAGATCTTGGTGGCCCCGCCCTCGCTGGCTCCGTAGAGCTCGTGGATCTCGACCTTCGGGAAGGCCTCCATCATCCGGTGCTTGACCGGCACCGGGCACGGGGCGGCGGCGTGGACAATGAGGGTCAGGCTGGACAGATCCATCGCCGTCCGCTCGGACTCGGGGAGCTCGAGGATGCGGATGAAATGGGCCGGAACCATGAACGAGCGAGTCCCTCCCCGCCGCTCGACCTCGGCCAGCCACGACCCGGCCTCGAACTGCTCGGTGACCACCACGGTGGCCCCGATGTAGAGGGCACAGAGGGCCCAGCCGAGGTGGGAGGCGTGGTAGGCCGGACCGCTCATCACGTAGACGTCGTCGGCCGTCCAACCCCACAGGGCGACCTGGCCCTCCATCCCCCGGGTGCGTCCGGCCCGATCGGCCAGACCCCCGTGAACCACCCCCTTGGGTCGGGCGGTGGTCCCCGATGTGTAGAACATGAGTTCGGGGCTCCCGCCGCTGTCCCCGTCGGGCAGGGGTGGGGCGCCAGCCAGGGCCGACTCATACTCGGGACCCACGCTGATCGAGGTGACGTCGAGGCCCGACCGTGCCCGCTGGAGCTCCTCGTCGGAGCCGACCTGACCCACGGCCACCGCCACCCCGGCATCGGCCAGGATGTAGGCCAGCTCGTTGGCCCGGAGATGCCAGTTGACCGGCAGGAAGGGGGCGTCGAGCATGGACGCCGCTGTTGCCACCTCGAAGATCTCGATCCCGTTGGGGAGGACGGCGGCCACCGGGCGACCGGGCCCGGCGCCCCGCTCAGCCAGGACCGACGCCAAGCGCAGGGCCCGCTGCTCGAGTTGGCCGTAGGTGCGGACCTGATCGCCGAAGATGATGGCGGGACGGTCCGGACCCCCGCTGGCATGGCCCGACACCCCCCGCACCGGAGCCGCGGTACGTTCTGTCATCGCGGCAGCAAGACTACCGCCCCCGTCACCGTCGGCGCCCCAGGCGTGGTGGCGGCGGGGCGATCGGAGGGACCACCATCCGCGAGCTGACCACCGGCGTCGACCGGATCATCGACGCCCCGGCCCACACCATCTGGGCCTACCGGCTCGACTTTTGCAACCTGCCCGACTACAACGCCTCGGTGGAGGGGATCCGGCGCATCGACGGGCACAGCGACGGGAGCACGGCAGGTGACCGGGACGAAGCCGTCGGAGCCACCTACCAGTTCGACCTGGTCACCGAGGCCGGCACCCATCCCATCGAGCTCCGGGTCACCGAATCGGTCCCCGGGGAACTGGTGGCCATCGACATGGGTGGGCCCCTGCCGGCCCGGGAGCGGTTCACGGTGCGACCGGTTCAGGGAGGTACGGACGCACGGCCCTGCCTGACCCGTATCGACCTCGTCCTCCTCGTCCCTGACCACTTCCCCATCGCCCACGACGACACCCTGGTGGCCAACGGCGAGGTCCAGATGGCCGGCGAGCTCGAACGCATGCAGGAGATCCTGGAGGCGACCGACCGTGGCTGAGACCCCGGCCCGGGCCACCCACCCGCTCGACCCGCTCCACGCCGACGAGATCGTGGCCGCGGTAGCTGCGGTGCGGGCGGACGCCCGGATCACCACCGCCGCCCTGTTCTCGACGGTCACCGTGGACGAACCCGACCTCGACGCGGTCGAGGCCCACCGGCCGGGCGATCCGGTGGATCGCCGACTCCGCATGGTCATCGTCCCCGGTCCGGAGGCTTCGGTGATCGAGGCGCTGGTGTCGGTGCCCGATGGCCGGATCCTCGAGTGGACCGAGGTCGCAGGGGTCCGGCCCGCCCTCCTGTTCGACGACTCCTACCGGGCCATCCTGGCCTTACGGGAACACCCCGGGTGGCAGGAGGCCATGCGCAAGCGTGGCATCACCGACTTCGAGAAGGTCCAGATCGACCCGTGGCCGACCGGCAACTTCGGTAATCCGCTCGAGGAGGGTAAGCGCATCGCCCGCTGCCTCTCCTACTACCGGGAGCAACCCGACGACAATGGCTACGCCAAGCCGGTGGAGGGGGTGCTGGCCACTGTGGACGCCGCCCGTGGCGTCGTCCTCGAGGTGGTCGACTACGGCGTCGTCCCCCTGCCTGCCGATCCCGGCAGCTACCTGCCCGAGGACCACCAGCCGCTGCGCGCCGGTCTCCTGCCTTTGGACATCGTCCAGCCCGAGGGACCGAGCTTCACCCTCGACGGGAACCTGGTGACCTGGCAGGGCTGGTCGCTCCGTGTGGCCATGGAGCCACTGGAGGGACTGGTACTCCGGACCATCGGCTACGACGACGGTGCTGGCCGGCGACCCATCGTCCACCGAGCCTCGGTCAACGAGATGGTGGTCCCCTACGGCGATCCGGGGCCGCTGCACGGCTGGAAGAACGCATTCGACGTCGGTGAGTGGGGCCTCGGCCGGATGGCCAACTCACTGGCTGTGGGCTGTGACTGCCTCGGGGAGATCACCTACCTCGACGCCACCTTCTGTACCGAGCACGGCAGACCCCATGTGGTCGAGAACGCCGTCTGCATCCACGAGGAGGACTACGGGATCCTCTGGAAGCACCAGGACCTGAACGCCGGACGCACCGAGGTCCGACGGTCGCGGCGCCTGGTGGTCTCCTCCATCGCCACCGTCGGCAACTACGAGTACGGCTTCTACTGGTACTTCTACCTCGACGGCACCATCCAGTTGGAGGTCAAGCTGACCGGGATCATGTCCACCCAAGCGGTGGGTCCGGACGACGAGGTCCCCTTCGGGGCCCTGGTGGCACCGGGGCTGGCCGCCCCCTTCCACCAACACCTGTTCTGCGCCCGCCTCGACATGTCCGTCGACGGCCCGGTCAACCAGGCCTACGAGGTGGCCTTCGAGTCGCTGCCCGTCGGTGACGACAATCCGTGGGGCAACGCATTCCGCCTCGTGGCCACCCGGCTCGAGTCCGAGCAGCAGGCCCGACGGCGCATCGATCCGGCCACCGGCCGGCACTGGCGGTTCGTCAACCCGGCCGTCACCAACGGCCTGGGCAAGCCGGTGGCCTACAAGCTGGTGCCCGGGGCCACCCCGACGCTGCTGGCCAGACGGGAATCGAGCATCGGCCGACGGGCCACCTTCGCCACCGAGAACCTCTGGGTCACGCCCTTCTCCGCCGACGAGCGGCGGGCCGCCGGGGACTACCCGAACCAGCACGAGGGCGGGGACGGCCTGCCGCGGTGGACCGAGGCCGACCGGTCACTGCTAGGTACCCGCATCGTGGCCTGGCACACCTTCGGGGTCACCCACGGGCCCCGGCCCGAGGATTGGCCGGTCATGCCCGTCGAGTACTGCGGGTTCCACCTGGTGCCGCTGGGGTTCTTCGACCGCAACCCCACCTTGGACCTCCCTCCCCCCGCCGACCACTGCCACTGAGCGGGCCGACCCCTTCTCCGGCTCTCCGGCGGCCGGTGAGCGAACCCAACGAACCCCCGGTCGTCAGGGCCCAAGCCGTCCTCACATCAATCGGCTGACCTCCGACTACCCCGCTGTTGTCGGACCCGTGGTCGCTAGAGTCGGCGCCCGTGGCGGACGAACCTTCCTCGGGCGGTGATCCCGACCTCCTCGGTCGCCTCCACCAGATTGTAGGAGTCGTCTCCGGCCGGCTGGCCGTAGCGGTCGTCGAGTCCCAGTCTCCATCCCCGGTCCGACTGGCGCTGGTCCGTGCCTCGCCGGACACACCCTTCGAGATCGGATCGATCACCAAGGGGCTCACCGGAATGCTGCTGGCCGACGCGGTTGGCCGTGACCACCTCCGGCTGGACACACCGGTCGCCGATATCGTGCCGGAGACGGCGGGGAGCGATCTGGCCTCGGTCACGTTGCTGGAGCTGGCCACCCACACCTCCGGGCTCCCGCGCCTGCCCAAACAGGGAACCGACGTCCCCCGCGCCCTGGCCTTCGCCTTCCTCGGCCGCAATCCCTACCGCGGCGGTCCCGCCAGCGTGATCGACCTGGCCGCCCGGCAACCACTGCGCGGCCGCGGGGGGAGGAGATACTCCAACCTCGGTGGCGCGCTGCTGGGAGAACTGGTGGCCACCGCGGCGTCGACGGACTACCCGACGCTTTTGTCCGGACGGATACTGTCCCCCCTGGGTATGCACGGCACGTGGGTGTCGACGAAGTGGCAGTGCGCTCCGTGGGGACGGTCACCGCTGGGCCTGCCCCGCGAGCCGTGGGTTCTCGGGGGCTATACACCGGCGGGGGGCCTGGTCAGCACGGTCGAGGACCTGGTCCGCCTGGCCCGGGCGCTCCTCGACGGTTCCGCTCCGGGGTCGGCGGCGGTCCAGCCGCTGCCCGGCGTCACGACCGATCGCCCCGACCGACGTACCGGCCTGTGCTGGATCGTGGACGGGCCGACCGGGCCGGCTCCGGCCATCACCTGGCACAACGGCGGGACCGGGGGGTACTCAGCGTTCCTCGGCCTCCTGCCCGACCTCGGTCGGGCGGTCATCGCCCTCCAGAGCGTGGCCGGCCGGAGTCAGCGGCTGCAACGGATCGCTCTCGAGTCGGCAGCGCAGCCTGAGCTCGCGTAGGCGGGCCTACCTCACTCCGGCCAGGGGCGGACCCCGGCCCGTTTGTTGACAGGGTGGCTGTTCGGTAGGGTCGATGGCGGGAGCAGATTTCGGACTACCGGGGGGCACAGGGGTGTACCCAGACGAGGTCCGGTCGACAATTCGGGCCGACAATTCAGGCCGACAATGAAGTTTCAGGAGAGTCGCTATGGGCACGGTGGGGCGACCTCGGCGGAAGCGAGAGGAGATCCGGCACCTCCTGATGGACGCTGGGCGGTCGATTCTGCTGGAAGAGGGTCTCGGGAGTGGTGCCGACGCCCTTACCTTCAAGCACGCCTTTGAGCGCGTTGAGTCGGAGACCGGCATCAAACTCACCAACGCCTCGGTGATCGGTCGGGCCTGGGAGAGTCTCGCCGACTACCAGACCGACGTGATGGTCGAGTTGGCCTCGGACACCAGCCGATCCAACGTCCCCGAGGTGGCCGAACTGGTGACCGAGGTCCTGGCCCGGAGCCAGCTGGACACGCCTCAGGCCCGAGCCAAGGTCCTTCGGGAGATCTGCCGGGTGGTCGGAGAAGCCCTGGGCGATGCACTCCGCCATTCAGCCAGCTGGTCAGTATGGATCAACCTGTGGGCCACCGCGGTCCTCAGCGACCTGCCCGACCGGCACGAACGGGTGCTGGCCCGACTCATGGAGAGCTACGACCACATCAACGAGCAAGGGCAGCAGACCTTCGGCGGCCTGCTGAGCATCCTCGGCTACCGATCACGCGAGCCCTTGACGGTCCAACAGTTCCTCAACGCAGCCGGTGCTCTGTCCGAGGGGTGCTCGCTCCGGGACCGGGTCGATTCCCAGATGGTCGGGATCACCCGGCCGACAGGCGAGCAGGGGGAAGACCAGAGCTGGACCATCTTCGGCATCGGGCTCCATGCGCTCATCTTGGAGTTCTTCGAACCGGATCCCGAATTCTGAACCACTTGACCCCTGAACCGTCAGACTGTCAGACCGCAACACCGCCCGGAGGCCGGGGCTGTCTGCGGATCTCAGTGCTTCGGGAGCAGCACGATCCGTCCTGTCGGTCCGGACGGAGGGGTGGTCCAGACCGTCTCGACGTCGGCCAGTGATCGGGGGACGGCGTCGATGGCGAAGGATGCCTTGGCGAGCTCGGCAGCCAGCTCGGGAAGCGTGGACCGGATGGCCGCGGCACCGACCGAGCCCTGCCCGCTACCCAGGATGTGGATGTTGGCCTGGCGCAGAGTGGCTGAAGGAAGGTTTACATTCGGTCCGGCCACCGCGCCGATCTGTATCCAGGAGATCAGCCGGCTCCGGTCCCGTCGCCCGGTGAGCAAAGGCACGATCGCCGATTCGGCCGGCATGCCCCACAGATAGTCGAGAACCACATCGACCTCGCCCGCCTTGGCGGCGATGTCCCGCCCCACCTGCTCGGGGTCGGCGGCGAGGTCGATGGTGTCGTCAGCACCCAGCCCGCCCAAGGCAGCGAGGCGGTCGGGTCCCCGGCCTGCGGCCACGACGTTGCCCGCTCCGAGGTGCTTGGCGATCTGGATGGCCAACTGCCCGGCCGAGCCGGTGGCCCCGAGGATGAGGACCGACTGTCCGGCGGTGAAGTCGACCCGCAGGTGCAACGCCACCCACGAGGACATTCCCGGGTTCATCGCCGCGGCGAGAAGAACCGGGTTCGCATCGGCAGGAAGGGGGATGCTGCGGCGGGCGTCGACGATGGCATAGTCCGCCATGGCCCCAGAGGCGGTGTCCAGAAGGAGGAAGTACACCAGCGAACCGTCGGAGCGCCGGCCGACGCCGTCGATACCGGGGATCAGCGGGAGAGCGTCGGTCGAGGTGTAGTGAGATCCGTCGGCCTGGGATCGGACCCGAGGGTGGAGCCCGGAGGCCAGAACCTCGACCAGTTCCTCGTGCGGGCCCGATAGCTCGGGCGTGGCGAACGACTCGTAGCGGGGTGGCTGGTCGAATCGTCGGACAACAGCGGCGTGCATACGAGGGTTCCTTCCCGGCCGGCTCACGTCAGCAATACTTCGTGTCACCAATCATATACTTTGTACTACCAACTACACCGGATAGGATCAATCCATGGTCCCCCTTACCAGCCGAACCATATCCCCGGAGCTGGTCGACTCCCTGGTTGAGCTCAGCTTCGCCGTCCACGCCATCCTCACCCGGGCCTCGGCCCGCTACGACCTGTCGGTGACCCAACTGCGGCTGCTCGGAATCCTCAGGGACCGGACACCACCCATGACCGCCATCGCCGAACATCTCGGCCTCGACCCTTCGTCGGTGACCGGACTGGTCGACCGGGCGGAACGGCGGGGACTGGTGGCACGCACCCCGTCGACCGATGACGCCCGGGTGACCATGGTGCGGACCACACCCGCGGGTCGGGCCACCATGCGACAGCTCGGTTCCGCGATCACCACCGAGATCGACGTACTGGTGGCCCGGGTCCCCAAGGCCGACCGGGACCACCTGGTGCGGGTGGCCGGCTTGGTGCTGAACGGCCTTCCGACCTGATCGGATCCGGACCGGCCATCTCCCGGTGACCGGTGACCGAGTACCGGTACCATGGCCGCCATGCCCGACCTCGAGTCACTGCTGTACGACGAATCCGACGGAGTGGCCTGGGTCACCCTCAACCGTCCCGAAGCGCTCAACGCCTTCAATCCCACCATGCAGCGGGAGCTGCGGGAGCTGTGGGCCATGCTCCGCACCAACGACGACGTGCGGTGCGTGGTCCTCACCGGAAGTGGCGACAAGGCCTTCTCCACCGGCCTCGACCGTGAGGGAATCGGGTCGTTCGATGACCTGCCGCCGGGCAAGCTCCCCGGCTACAACACCCCCTGGGACTTCGACGACCCGGGCAAGAGCGTCTGCCCCAAGACCAACCAGCTGTGGAAACCGGTCATTGCCGCGGTCAACGGCATGGCCTGCGGTGGCGCCTTCTACATCCTCGGCGAGGTCGACTTCATCATCGCCGCCGAGCACGCCAGCTTCTTCGACCCCCACGTGACCTACGGCATGCCGGCCGCCTTCGAGCCCAT